>JBAUUQ010000033.1:0-440612 GCA_049582765.1 Terriglobales bacterium | reverse complement strand
ACGTTGACGGCGGCCATCACCAAGGTGTTGCAGAAGCACAACCCTAAGATTCAGTTCCGGTCGTTCGATTCGATCGACAATGCGCCGGAAGAGAAAGCGCGCGGCATCACCATTGCCACCGCGCACGTGGAGTACGAGACCGACAAACGGCACTACGCGCACGTGGATTGCCCGGGCCACGCCGACTACATCAAGAACATGATCACCGGCGCGGCGCAGATGGATGGCGCGATTCTGGTGGTTGCGGCGACGGACGGACCCATGCCGCAAACCCGCGAGCACGTGCTCTTGGCGCGGCAGGTGGGGGTGCCCTACATCGTGGTAGCGCTGAACAAGTGCGACGCGGTGGACGATCCGGAGTTGTTGGATCTGGTGGAACTGGAAGTGCGCGAACTGCTGAAGAGCTATCAGTTTCCCGGAGACAGCGTTCCGGTGATCCGGTTGTCGGCCTTGGGCGCGTTGAACGGGGAAGCGAAGTGGGAAGCGCAGATCGACGAGCTGATGAAGGCGGTGGATGAGTACGTGCCACAGCCGGCGCGCGAGCTGGACAAGCCGTTCCTGATGCCGATCGAAGATATTTTCTCGATTTCTGGCCGGGGCACGGTGGTGACGGGACGAATCGAGCGGGGCAAGGTGAAGGTAGGCGAGGAAGTGGAGATAGTAGGTTTCCGCGACACCCGCAAGACGGTGGTGACGGGAGTGGAAATGTTCAAGAAGCAGCTGGACGAAGGCTTGGCGGGAGATAACGCCGGCCTGTTGCTGCGCGGCATCGGGAAAGAGGAAGTGGAGCGCGGCATGGTGCTGGCGAAGCCGGGGTCGATCACGCCGCACACCAAGTTCAAGGCGGAAGTGTACATCTTGACGAAGGAAGAAGGCGGACGGCACACGCCGTTCTTCAAGGGCTACCGGCCGCAGTTTTACCTGCGGACGACGGACGTGACCGGAGTGGCGGAGTTGCCGGGGGGAACGGAGATGGTGATGCCGGGGGACAACGTGAGCCTGGTGATCGAACTGATCACGCCGGTGGCGATGGAAAAGGGGTTACGGTTTGCCATCCGCGAAGGCGGCCACACGGTAGGCGCAGGAACGATCGCGGAGATCGTGCAGTAGCACGCGTGGGGACAGCCGCCCTCGGCTGTCCGGCGGAGCAACGCTCCGCAGGGTTGGCAGTAAGTAAACGGAGGGTGGCTAGAGATCCCTCGCTGTGCTCGGGATTTCGGCACGCGGCTCAGACGCCGCGTAAACGCCTCAAGTTCTTTCTTCCCGGATGGCCGGGAGGGGTTAGAGAGAAAACGTGATAGGAAACGAAAAAATTCGCATCCGGCTAAAAGCCTACGACTATCGCATTCTGGATCAGTCGACCACCGAGATCGTGGAAACGGCCAAGCGCACCGGAGCCCAGATCGCGGGCCCGATTCCGCTGCCTACCATGAAGAACAAGTACTGCGTGCTGCGTTCTCCGCATGTCGACAAGAAGTCGCGTGAGCAATTTGAGATTCGCACCCACAAGCGCTTACTGGACATTCTCGATCCCACGGCGCAGACCGTCGATGCCCTGATGAAGCTCGACCTGCCGGCGGGAGTGGATGTGGAGATCAAAGCGTTTGGGAAAGAACATAAGTAGCTTGTGTGGGGACGGCCGCCCTCGGCCGTCCAGGCGGCGCAAAGCTCCGCAGCTTTTCGCGGGCGAGGGCGCCCGCGCCACATACGGAGAAGGAAATGGCAAAGGTAACCGGAATCTTAGGAAAAAAGGTCGGCATGACGCAGCTCTTCGACGACAAGGGCGACGTGCATCCCGCGACCGTGTTGCAGGCTGGTCCTTGCGTGGTCACGCAGCACAAGACGCAGACCAAAGATGGTTACGTAGCCGCCCAGATCGGCCTGGTCGAGTTCGTCAAGGAGTCGCGCCTGACCAAGCCGATGAAGGGGCATCTGGGCAAACACAATTTGCCGCCGGTAAAGGTGATTCGCGAAGTCCCGGTGGAAGTCGACGAAAAAGCGCCGGCGGACGGCAATGGCGCGCTAAAAGCCGGGGATCGCGTGCTGGTGGACATGTTCGAGGGCGAAAGGTTTGTCGACATCGTGGGTATCAGTAAGGGACGCGGCTTCCAGGGAGTAGTGAAACGCCACCATTTCGGTGGCGGCCCCAAGTCGCACGGCTCGATGTTCCAGATTACCGGCTCCATCGGCTCGTCGGCGTTTCCGTCGCGCGTGTTTAAGGGAATGCGCATGTCGGGGCACATGGGAAATACGCGGGTGACGGTACGCAACCTGCGGGTGCTGGGCGTCGATAAAGATGAAAACCTGCTGGTGGTCGAGGGCAGCGTGCCCGGCCCCAACGGGGGATATCTGGTGATTACCAAAGCCAAGAAGCCGCCGAGAGAGCGTCGCGGATTTGCCGGTTCAGCTACGGTTGACCCGTTGAAGGCGGCCAAGCGCGCGGCCAAGAAGGCGTAGGAAGTAGCTAGAAGCTAGTAGCTGGGAAAACATATGGCAACGATCGAAATCCAGACTCTGAGCGGCGGCAAAGCCGGCACCCTCGAACTGGCGGATGAAGTCTTCGGTGCGGTCAACGAGGATCTGCTGTGGGAGGCGGTGAAGCACTACCGGGCCGCGCAGCGGGCCGGAACTCACGCCACCAAGAATCGCTGGCGCGTCTCCGGCTCTGGCAAGAAACTGTGGAAGCAGAAGGGCACCGGACGCGCCCGTATCGGTTCCATCCGTTCGCCGCTGTGGCGGCACGGTGGCACGGTGCACGGACCGCAGCCCCGGTCCTACGACTACACCTTCCCGCGCAAGAAGCTGCTGGGGGCGTTGCGTTCGGCCCTGGCATCCAAGTTCGCCGACGGCAAGCTGATTGTGGTGAACTCATTCGAGTTGAAAGAAGTGAAGACCAAGGCTTTTCGGCAGGCGCTGGACAAGTTAAAAGTAGATGGCACCGCTCTGCTGGTCGAGGCGCCCAAGCACGAAAACCGTAACCTGCAACTGAGCGCTCGCAATCTGGAGGGAGTTGAACTGGTCAGCGGCAATGACGTTCATCCCTATCATCTGCTGCGCTACGACCGCGCGATTTTCACCCAACCTGCGATCGAAAAGCTGCAGGTTTCGCTGAAGAGTTCGATTTCGAAACGCCAGCGCAAGGCCGCGAAAGGCGAGGGTGAGCCAAAAAAGGCGACTCGTGCTCCGCGTCGCCGTACGCGTGAAAAAGCGGCGGAGGTGGCCTGATGAAATCGGCATACCAGATTCTTCGCCGGCCGGTGATTACGGAAAAGGGTTTGGCCATTAAGGAGAACCAGAACACCCTGGTGTTCCAGGTAGCTCCCAAGGCCACCAAGACCGAGATCAAGGAAGCGGTGCAGAGCATTTTCAAAGTAAAGGTGCATTCGGTCCGCACCGCCATGTATCCCGGCAAAGAACGCCGCCGGGGTAAATTTGCCGGCTACCGTCCGGACTGGAAGAAGGCGTATGTGCGCCTGCGGTCCGGCGAAAAGATGCCGGAGTACGCACAGAATTTGTAAGACCCGTCGCTGGCCGTTCGTCGTTGGTCGTTGGCCGACATCGGACGCAAGCGGTGGCAAGAAAAAGCTAAAAGCTAGAAGCTAGCAGCCAAGAGCTGATTATGGCCATCAAGACTTACCGACCGACAACCCAGACGCTGCGCTACCGGACGACCATCGTCAACGACGATCTCACGCGTAGCAAGCCGTACAAGCCGTTGACCGAACCCAAGCCGCGCACCGGTGGCCGCCGCAACTCGGGCGATACCACCAGCCGCTTCATCGGCGGTGGGCACAAGAAGAAGTTGCGCCTGATTGATTTCAAGCGCGACAAAACCGGCATCCCGGCGACTGTTGCTTCGATCGAGTACGATCCTAACCGCTCGGCCCGCATTGCCTTGTTGAACTACGCCGACGGCGAGAAGCGATATATCCTGCAGCCTGATGGTTTGAAGGTGGGACAAAAAATCGTAAGTGGTCCGGACGCCGACATTCTGGTGGGCAACGCATTGCCGCTGCGCAATATTCCCCCCGGTACCACTATTCACAACGTCGAACTGAAGCCGGGCAAAGGGGCGCAGATGGTGCGATCCGCTGGTGGCGCCGCCCAGCTGGTTGCCAAGGAAGCCGAGTACGCGCTGGTGAAGCTGCCTTCGGGCGAAACCCGCAAAGTTTCCCAGGACTGCCTGGCGACCATTGGGCAGGTTGGCAATCTGGATCACGAGAACATCACTATTGGAAAAGCTGGACGTACACGCTGGCTGGGTAAGCGTCCACACAATCGCGGTGTTTCCATGAACCCGGTGGACCATCCGCATGGCGGTGGTGAAGGCAAAACCTCGGGCGGCCGGCATCCGGTGACTCCGTGGGGACAGCCGACGCGCGGCTACAAGACGCGCAACAACAAGCGGACGGATGCCTTCATCGTGAACAGGAGAAGCAAGTAGTCGTTGGTGGTAGTCGGTTGTCGTTGGTGAATAAAACGCTAAGGGCGGCAGGAAAAAGCTAAGAGCTAGGAGCTAACAGCTAGAAGCTGACTTTATGGCACGTTCAACCAAAAAAGGCCCGTTCGTTGACGGCTTCCTGCAAACCCGGGTGGAAGCCATGAACTCGCGCAACGAAAAGAAGGTGTTGCGTACTTGGTCACGGCGCTCGACCGTCATCCCCGAGTTTGTGGGACACACGATTGCCGTGCACAACGGTAAGAAGTTCATCCCGGTGTACATCACCGAGAACATGGTGGGACATAAGCTGGGTGAATTCAGCTTTACCCGCCAGTTCAAGGGACACTCGATGAAGGCGGCAACCGAGGTCGCTGCCCGGCCCGCCGGAGTGCCCGGCGGTCCAGGGGCCGTGGTCCCGGCGGCAGGAGCGGCTCCGGCAGCGCCGGCGGCTCCGCCGAAGTCGTAGTGCAGGAGCGGAAGAGATAACGATATGGAATTTCGAGCTCAAGCCCGGTTCATGCGAGTCTCGCCGCAGAAGGCGCGCCTGGTGCTGGATCTGATCAAAGGCCGCCGCGTCGAAGACGCGCTCAATACGCTGGCTTTCACCAAGAAACGGGTGGCGGCCACGGTGCTGAAGCTGGTGCGTTCCGCGGTTGAGAACGCCAACTACCTCAGCGCGGAAAAGGGAATCGACGTCGACGTGGACAGCCTCTACGTGAAGCGGGCGGTGGCTAACGACGGTCCGCGTATGAAGCGCATTCGTCCGGCGCCCATGGGACGCGCCTTTCGCTACGTGCGGCGCATCGCGCATATCGAGATTGAGCTGGCGGAGCGGGGCAAGAACGGCGAGACATTGGCCAATGTAGTTGGCGAAGCCTCTGCCACTGCCAAGGTTCCAGCGAAGAAGACGGTCGCCCGGAAGAAATCGGTAGGCAAGAAGAAAAAAGTGGTTGCAGCGAGAAAGTAGTTTGCGTTCGCCGGGTTGGCTAACGGCCAGCGACCAACGGCGAACGACAGTTTGGAGAAGCGATGGGACAGAAGGTTCATCCATACGGGTTTCGCCTCGGTTACACCAAGCCGTGGAAGTCGCGCTGGTTTGTCGAGCGGGATTACGACAAGCTGCTGCTCGAGGATGTCAAGCTGAAGAACGAGCTGAAAGACAAGCTCAAGTCGGCAGGCGTCAGCTCGATTGAAATTGAGCGTCCCGGCAACAAGCTGCGCGTGATCATCAAGACGGCGCGTCCCGGCATCATCATCGGGCGCAAGGGCGCGGAGATCGACAAGCTGAAGCAGGATGTGCAGAAGCGCACCGCGCGCGAGGTTTACATCGATATCCAGGAAGTGCACAAGCCGGAACTGGATGCGCAACTGGTGTCGGAGTCGATCGCGCTGCAGCTGGAGAAACGCGTGGGTTTCCGCCGCGCCATGCGCAAGGCCGTGGACTCGGCGCTGCGCTTCGGTTGCAAGGGAATCAAGGTGCGGGTGAGCGGCCGCTTGAACGGCAACGAAATCGCCCGCTCGGAATGGTATCTGCAGGGCCGTTTGCCGCTGCACACCCTGCGCGCCGACATTGACTATGGTTTCTCCGAGGCGCGTACCACCTATGGAGTCATCGGAGTGAAGTGTTGGGTCTATCGTGGCGAGATTCTTCCCGCCAAGAAGCGGGAGCAGCAACAGCCGGTGGGAGCGTTTTAGTTTATGTTGATGCCCAAGAAAATCAAGTACCGCAAGCAGCAGCGCGGACGCATGACCGGCAAAGCCTGGCGCGGAAGCCAACTGGCTTTCGGAGACTTCGGGCTGAAGGTGCTCGAACCCGGCTGGATCACCGACCGGCAGATCGAAGCCAGCCGCGTGGCCATGACCCGCTTCGTCAAGCGCGGCGGCAAGATCTGGCTGCGTCTTTTCCCCGACAAGCCGGTGACCAAGAAGCCGGCCGAAACCCGTATGGGAAAAGGCAAGGGCGCGCCGGATCACTGGGTAGCCGTGGTTCGTCCGGGCAAGATCCTGTTCGAGATGGAAGGCGTAAGTTTAACCGACGCTTCCGAAGCCATGCGCCTGGCATCGCACAAGCTGCCGCTGCGCACCGCCTTCGTGAAACGCGAATCGGCCGCGCACTGAGAACTGGGAACCGACAACTGGAAACTGATTTTATGAAATCCGAGAAAGTTCGCAACTTAACCGACGAGGAACTTCGCCACCAGGAGAGTGAGCTCAACGATCAGCTCTTCAAGCTGAAGTTTCAGCTCAACATGGGCCAGACGGAGAGCCTGAAGAAGATCCGCGGCTTGCGGCGGGACATTGCCCGGGTCAAGACCATCGCGCGCGAGCGCGAGCTGTCCGCGGCCAAAACGGAGGCCAAGTAATGCCAGAGACTAATACGCAAGCTCAAACCGCCGCCGTAGCCGGCCGTCGCAAGGAAGTCCTCGGCCTGGTGGTTTCCAATCGCATGCAAAAGACCATCGTGGTTCAGGTGGTACGCCAGAAGAGCCACGCCTTCTACGGGCGGGTGGTCTCCAAGGCCAAGAAGTTTTATGCGCATGACGACAAGAATCAGGCCAACGTAGGTGATTTTGTGCGCCTGGAAGAGACCCGCCCGCTTTCCAAGCTGAAGCGCTGGCGGCTGAAGGAAGTGGTTCGCAAATCCTCGCTGGCCCCGGAGACGGCCACGAAGGAAACGGCTCCGCTGAGCAAGTAGACGCCGCCAAGAACAGGGGAGATTGCATTATGGCCGTGATGATGAGAAGCATGCTCGAGGTCGCCGACAACTCCGGCGCCCGCAAGCTGCAGATGATTCTGCCGCTCGGCGGCTCCACCGGTTTGAACGCGGGACTGGGAGATGTGATTACCGCCAGTGTGAAGGAAGCTTCTCCCGATGGCCAGGTGCAAAAAGGGAAAGTGGTCAAAGCGGTGATTGTGCGCACCCGCAAGGAACACCGCCGCCGGGATGGCACCTACATCCGCTTCGATTCGAATGCGGCGGTCTTGATCAATGAAGGCGGCGAGCCGGTGGGAACGCGCGTCTTCGGCCCGGTAGCCCGGGAGCTGCGCGAAAAGAAGTTTTTGAAGATTGTTTCGTTAGCCCCGGAAGTTCTGTAAGGCATTTTGTAATTGGGTAATTTTGCAATTTAGGGAAAAACGGCCAACTTTGGAAGCGGGTTTTCGATTACCAAATTACCCGATTACGAAATTACGAAATCAGGATTTAAGTTATGGCAACTGTAGCAACCGCACACAAACGAGTCGATATCCGGCGCAATGACACGGTAAAGGTCATCACCGGCCGGGACAAAGGCAAGGAAGGACGCGTTCTGCGCGTGTTTCCCGGCGACGGCAAAGTCCTGGTCGAGCACGTCATGATGGTGAAGAAACACGTGCGCCCCAATCCGCAGCGCAACGTGAAGGGCGGCATTGCCGAGCAGGAGAGCCGTATCGCGATCTCCAACGTGCAGCTGGTGTGCTCCACTTGCGGTCCGGTGCGCATCGGGCGCGAGGTTCGCGGCGACCGCAAAGTGCGGGTGTGCAAGAAGTGTGGAACCACGCTGAACAAGTAAGCGATTGGCTTTTGGCTAAGAGCTAAGAGCCAAAGGCTAAAGGCTTCATTAAGGGTGTTGAGCAATGGCCAAAGACAAAAAAGAAAAAAAAGGCGCGCCGCAGGAAGAACAGCGGGCTCCGGAAGCGGCGCGTCACAGCGCCCGGGAGACGCCGCGGCTGAAAGAACGCTTTCGCAAGGAAGTGGCTCCGGTTCTGATGAAGGAGTTTGAGTTCAAGAACCCAAACGGTGTGCCCCACCTGCACAAGATTGTCGTCAACATGGGTGTGGGCGAGGCCACGCAGAATGCCAAGATCCTGGATCCGGCGGTCAACGAGCTGGGCCAGATCACCGGGCAGAAGCCGGTGGTGACGCGGGCCAAGAAATCGATTGCCGCGTTCAAGGTGCGCGAAGGACAGGCGATTGGCGCCATGGTCACGCTGCGCGGCGACCGCATGTATGAGTTCTTCGATCGCCTGGTCAACGTGGTGCTCCCCCGGGTACGGGATTTCCGCGGGGTTTCGACCAAGTCCTTCGATGGCCGGGGCAATTACACGCTGGGTTTGCACGATCAGCTGATTTTTCCCGAGATCGATTACGCCAAGGTCGACAAGATGAAGGGTATGAACGTCACCATCGTGACCACGGCGCGCAATGATGATCAGGCGCGCTCGCTGTTACGCCACCTGGGAATGCCCTTCCGGGCGTGAGGGAATGCAGAAGTAAGAAGTAAAAAGTAAGAAATGAGCGGACGGCTGAAGGCGAAAAGCTAGAAGCCAGGAGCTAGGAGCTAAGTGGCCACTACAGCAAAACGAGTCAAGGACGCAAAGATTCAGAAGAAGTTCGACGACGCGCGCGGCAAAGGACCCAGGCCGAAGTTTTCCACGCGCCGGCACAACCGCTGCAAGATCTGCGGCCGCCCGCGCGCCTATCTGCGCAAGTTTGGACTTTGCCGCTTGTGTTTCCGCGGCTTGGCGTTGCGCGGAGAGATTCCCGGGGTTTCGAAGTCATCCTGGTAGTTCGGGAAGGGTGATGTTGCCTGATCAGCGGGGCTTCCGCCCCGGAGGTTGGGGGAAACGAGTCGCCGCAGGTTCTTCGGTTCGGCAGCAGAATGGGCCGAAGCTAACGGGCGATGGAGGAGAAGCAAAACGATGAGGTTGACCGATCCGGTCGCAGACATGCTGACGCGTATTCGCAACGCGATTATCGCGCGGCACCAGAAGGTGGATATTCCCGCTTCCAAGCTGAAGACGGAGATTGCCCGTATCCTCAAGGAAGAGGGCTATATCTCGAACTTCAAAGCTGCTGAAGAAGACGGCCACAAGGTGCTGCGCATTTATTTGAAGTACAGCAACAATAATGAAGCCGCGATCTCGAATGTGGAGCGCGTTTCCCGGCCCGGCTGCCGCGTCTATGTCCGGCGCAGCGAGATTCCACGAGTGCTCGGGGGGCTCGGCATCAATATTCTCACCACGCCGCGGGGCGTGATGACCGGTCGCCAGGCACGCAAGCAGGGCCTCGGAGGCGAGTTACTCTGCGAGGTATGGTAGGGAAAAAGCTCTTAGCTCTTAGCCGTTAGCTTTTAGCCAAGGGCTGAAAGCCAATTGCAAAGAGTCAGGAGCTAAAAGCGAAGAGCGAAGAGCTGACTTATGTCACGAATTGGAAGAAAACCGATTCCACTCCCCACCGGAGTCACGGTCAAAATCGAAGGCAACACGGTCGCGGTGCAGGGACCGAAAGGCAAACTGGATACGGCGCTGCCGCGAGGCATCCGCATCGAGCGCCAGGATGGCCACTTGCTGGCGATCCGCGAAAACGATTCGCAGTCTGCCGTCCATGGCTTGGCCCGTGCCCTGGTGAACAACGCCGTCGAGGGCGTCACCAAGGGCTGGACCCGGGAGCTGGAAATTGTGGGTATCGGTTACCGCGCGGAGATGAAGGGCAAGGGCACGGTGGTGTTTAGCCTCGGCTATTCCCATCCCATCGAGTATCCTCTGCCCTCCGGCATTGATGTGACGGTAGACCCTAAACAAACCCGGTTAACCGTTACCGGGATCGACCGGCAGAAAGTGGGCCAGGTCGCCGCGGAAATGCGCAGCTTGCGTCCGCCCGATCCCTACAAGAACAAGGGAGTGCGGTACGCTGGCGAGCGCCTGAAGAAGAAGGTAGGCAAGACGGGGGCGAAGTAGCGGTCGTTTGTCGCCGGTCGGAAGTCGTTGGCGAAATGGATCGAGCCAACGACCAACGATTAAAGACCAACGACAAAAGGCCAAGGAACGAAACAGATGCTAACTCAAACTTCAAAAAACACGAACCGCCGGTTTGTTCACGTGCGTATTCGCAAGAAGGTCGTCGGCACGGCCGAGCGTCCGCGGATGAACGTGTATCGCTCGTTGAACCACATCTACGTGCAGGTAATTGACGATCTTCACGGCACCACGCTGGTCGCTGCCAATTCCGACGAAGGCAAGAAGGGCGAGAAGCGCATCGGCGGCAACGTCGCCGCCGCCAAGGCCGTGGGTAAAGCGGTCGCCGAGCGCGCCAAAGCCAAGGGAATTACCAAGGTGGTATTCGATCGTGGCGGCTACATTTACCACGGACGGGTAAAGGCCCTGGCCGATGCCGCGCGTGAAGCCGGGTTGCAGTTTTAGAAAATCAGCTCTTAGCTCTTGGCTCTTGGCCAAAGGCTAAAGGCCAAAAAGCCAAAGGCAAAAAAAGAATGCCAACAGTAATCAAGAAACTCGACGCGAATTCCTTTCAACTCAAGGACCAGGTGGTAGCCATTAACCGGGTCACCAAAGTGGTCAAAGGCGGAAAGAACCTTTCGTTCGCCGCTCTGGTGGTCGTGGGGGATCCTAGCGCCGCCATCGTGGGATACGGTTCCGGAAAAGCCAAGGAAGTTCCCCAGGCAATTCGCAAGGGAATCGAGTCGGCCAAAAAGAATCTGATGAGGGTCAATCTCACCCAAACCAGCATCCCGCACACCGTGCTGGGAAGGTTCGGCTCCGGCATGGTGTTGCTGAAACCAGCGGCCGAGGGCACCGGAGTGATCGCCGGCGGAGCGGTACGCGCGGTGATGACTTCGGCAGGAATTCAGAACGTGCTGACCAAGTCGATCGGCACGACCAATCCCCACAACGTCATTAAGGCCACCTTTGACGCGCTGAAAAAGTTGAAGAACCGAGCGGATGTGGCCGCCATGCGCGGTAAGACCGTAGCCGAGCTGTAAGGTGATGCCGGCAGTGTAGAGTGAGGATCGCAATGATGGCAAAGAAATCAAGTACGGACGCCGGGAAAATCCAGTTGAAATGGATTCGTTCCGCAATCTGTGCCCCGGTAAAACAAAAGAGGGTAGTCAAGGGATTGGGTTTTACCCGTCTCAACCAGGTCATCGAGCGGCCGGACACCCCCGCCATTCGCGGGATGGTGGCCAAAGTGCCTCACCTGGTCGAGATTGTAGGTGCCTAATGTAGGCGCGGGCGTCCTCGCCCGTGCTTGCAGCACGACCAGTTCAGGGATTAATGATCATGAATCTTTCGAATATTCGAGCACCGAAGAAGGCGTCGGAAAAACGCAAACGCGTCGGCCGTGGTATGGGGTCCGGCATGGGCAAGACTTCCACCCGCGGACACAAAGGCCAGCGCTCGCGCAGCGGCTCGCGCATGATTCGTGGCTTTGAAGGCGGCCAGATGCCGCTGCATCGCCGCATGCCGAAGCGCGGCTTTACCAACATCTTTCGCAAGGAATACAGTATCGTCAGCCTGGAAAGGCTGGCTGGGTTGGGAGAAACCACCATTACTCCCGAAGTGTTGCGCAAGGCGGGCGTGATTCGCACCAAGTTTCCGGTCAAAATACTTGGCGATGGCGAACTCTCCATCGCCCTGACGGTGCATGCTCACAAATTTTCCAAGTCGGCCCAG
The DNA here is from genome assembly GCA_049582765.1 of Terriglobales bacterium. GTDB lineage: Bacteria > Acidobacteriota > Terriglobia > Terriglobales > Acidobacteriaceae > JBAUUQ01. The sequence continues at coordinate 428,722 of JBAUUQ010000033.1, read as the reverse complement.
GAGAAAATCACCAAAGCCGGAGGTAAATTCGAGGTGCTGCCGTAATGGTTGAAAAGTTCCTCAACATCTTCCGGATTCCCGACCTGCGCCGGCGCATTCTTTTTACGCTTGGCATGCTGGCCGTATATCGTCTGGGCGGCCATATCCCGACTCCCGGGGTCAACGCCGACAAATTGCAGCAGTTCTTCGACCAGAACCGGGGCACGTTCCTGGGCTTCGTCGATTTGTTCTCCGGCGGCCAGCTCCGCCGTCTCACCATCTTCGCCCTGGGCATCATGCCGTACATTACGGCGTCCATCATTTTGCAGTTGCTGACCGTGGTTTACGAGCCCCTGGCCAAGCTGCAGAAGGAAGGCGAACTGGGACGTAAGAAGATCACGCAATGGACGCGCTATCTCACTGTAGTGCTCAGTTCGGTGCAGTCGCTCGGTATCGCCATCAGCCTGGAGAAGTCCGGCGATTTCGTGGTAAATCCCGGTATCGGTTTTATCCTGATGACCATGCTGACCCTCACCACGGGCAGCGCCTTCATCATGTGGCTGGGCGAGCAGATCACCGAGCGCGGAGTCGGCAACGGCATGTCGCTGCTGATTTTTGCCGGCATCGTGGTTGGCCTGCCGAGGGGCGTGGCTGATCTGGTCGACAAAGTCCGGACCAACGCCTGGGGAGCTTTCACCGCACCGGCGATGATTCTGCTGGTTGGCCTGATGATCCTGATCGTCGGGTTCATCGTTTACGTGGAACGCAGCGAGCGCCGCATCCCCGTGCAATATGCCAAGCGGGTAGTCGGACGCAAAGTGATGGGCGGGCAGTCGACGCACCTCCCCCTGCGGGTCAATGCCGGCGGGGTGATGCCGGTCATTTTCGCCTCCTCGATTCTTACCATGCCGCAGATGGTCTTCCAGGGCCTGAAGAACAATCGCTACTTCGGCGACCTGATCCGCGCCCTGGGCTGGGGCGAGCCGTTGTATACGTTCCTGTACGCCGTGGGAATCATCTTTTTTGCGTACTTCTACGTGTCGATTGTCTTCAACCCCAACGAAGTTGCCGACAACATGCGAAAGTACGGCGGGTTCATACCGGGCATTCGACCCGGACGGCGTACCGCAGATCACATCAACGAAATCCTGACCCGTATTACTCTGGTCGGAGCCCTATATCTGATCATTATTTCGTTTATTCCGGAATGGATGATCGCGGGAATTCACCTGAACCATCTGTGGGGGCCGGTCGGGGCATTCTTCGACCGCTTGCCGACCTGGGTCACGAACGGTTTAGGGGTGACATTCTATTTTGGCGGTACCTCCTTACTGATCGTAGTAGGGGTGGCCATGGATACGGTCACGCAGGTCGAGGCGCAATTGATTATGCGGCACTACGACGGGTTCACTCCGAAGAGTGGGCGAATCCGCGGCCGCCGCAGCTGGTCGTAAGCTCCTGCAGGACGGGCGTTTCACGAGCCTGTCCTGAGCGCAGTCGAAGGAGCCGCCGAGCGCTGTTCGGCAGTTCGCTGCTGTACTTCCCGGGGCGGAGTGTTCCGGGTTGAATCGGGTGGGGAGAAACGGGGCCAGCTCGATGGCGGAGGACACTTCGCGCAGCATTGGACCAATTGTTCTGTTGGGACCGCCGGGGGCCGGCAAAGGCACCCAGGCTAAACGTATCGCCGAGCACTACGGCATTCCGCAGATCTCCACCGGAGACTTGCTGCGGGAGAACGTACGCAACGGGACCAGCCTGGGAATGCTGGCCAGAAACAATATGTCCCGCGGCGAACTGGTTCCGGATGAATTGCTTTACGACATGGTGGCGGAGCGTTTGCGCGAGGTTGACTGTAAGCGTGGGTTTATCCTGGATGGGTTTCCGCGCACCGCGCCCCAGGCAGGCTGGCTGGATGCTTTTTTGGAGCATGAGTTCCTTGAAAACTCTGATCGCGGCAAGTGCGGGCTGATTGTGATCCGCCTGGACGTGGACTATAATGAGTTATTGCTTCGTCTCACCGGGCGCAGGACGTGCCCTGTCTGCGGGCGCATATACAACGTCCATCTTCAGCCACCCCGCGTCGATGAACTTTGTGACCTCGACGGCTCCAAGCTGGTCATCCGTGACGATGATCGCGAGGAAGTGATCCGGGAACGCCTGTCGGCGTATGAGCGGCAGACCCGGCCGGTGGCGGAGTACTACGAGCGCAAAGCACGGCTGGTTTCCGTGAACGGCGCGCGGCCGCTGGATGCCGTGTCAGAGCAGATTTTCTGTGAAATTGAGGCTCACGGCTCGGGTTGCTGAAGCATGGCGATCGTTTGTAAATCGACGGCGGAAATCGACCGGATGCGGCGTAGTGGCCGCATCGTGCGCGAAGTGCTCGAGCACGTGCGCAAGCTGGTAGTGCCGGGCGCGACCACGATGGATCTGGAGCGCGCCGCCGACCAGAAGATCAAGGACTTGGGGGCCAAGCCGGCATTCAAGGGATATTACAACTACCCTTGCGTACTCTGCACCTCGGTGAATGAAGAGATCGTACACGGGATCCCTTCCGAGAAACGGGTGCTGAAGGCGGGCGATATCATCTCGATCGATTGCGGGGTGGTGCTGGACGGCTACTACGGTGACTCGGCGATTACGGTTCCGGTGGGCGACTCGGTCAAGCCGGAAGTGCAGAAGTTGCTCGACGTGACCGAAGCTTCCCTCTACAAGGGCATCGAGCAGGCCAGGGTAGGGAATGCGGTCGGAGATGTGGGCGCCGCGGTGCAGGAATACGTGGAAGCCAATGGGTTCAGCGTGGTCCGGGAATTTGTCGGGCACGGCATCGGCACCAAGCTGCACGAGGAGCCCCAAGTCCCGAACTTCGGAGCCCGCGGCCACGGTGCCCGCCTGCGCGAAGGTGTGGTTATCGCCATCGAGCCCATGGTGAATTACGGAAAGCCGGGCACGCGCGTGCTGGATGACAAATGGACCGCCGTCACCGTCGACGGCAGCTGCAGCGCGCACTTCGAGCATTGCGTGGCGGTAACGAAAGACGGTCCGGTGATTTTGACGCAATAAAGCCAAGTTCTTAAGGAGTGCATGAGCAAAGAAGACGCGATTGAGGTCATGGCAACGGTGCTGGAACCGCTGCCCAATGCGATGTTTCGGGTGGAGCTGGAGAACAAACACCAGGTGCTGGCCCACGTATCCGGCAAAATGCGCAAGAACTTCATTCGCATCCTGCCTGGAGACAAAGTGGCCGTCGAGCTTTCGCCCTACGACCTGAATCGCGGACGGATCGTGTACCGCTACAAATAACTAGGATCCGAGAACTGGGAACTGATTTTATGAAAGTACGAGCATCGGTAAAGAAAATTTGCGACAAGTGCAAGGTCATCCACCGCAAAGGTGTGGTGCGCGTAATCTGCGTGATTGCGAAACACAAGCAACGTCAGGGATAAGTCGGCTTTTAGCCGTTAGCCATTGGATTTGGCTGAGGCCGATAGGATCTAGCTAAAGGCCAAGAGCCAACAGCTAAGAGCTTTCCGGGAGACAAGGAAATATGGCACGTATTGCAGGCGTCGACCTTCCGCGTAACAAGCGCGTGTTTATCGCGCTCACGTACATCTACGGCATTGGCAATCCGCGCTCGGCCCGCATCCTTGATGAGGCCAAAGTGGATCCGATGAAGAAGGTGCAGGACTTGGGCGAGGACGAGGTAAACCGCATCCGCCAGGTGATCGAGGGCGAAGGTATGGTCGAGGGCGATCTGCGCAAGGAAGTCACGATGAACATTAAACGGCTCATCGAGATTGGCTCCTACCGCGGTTATCGTCACCGTCGCAACCTGCCGGTTCGTGGTCAGCGCACTCACACCAACGCCCGCACCCGCAAGGGCCCGCGTAAAGGTACGATCGCGCAGAAGAAGAAGGCCACGGCAAAAACTTAGAGTCGAGCAGCTGCTAGCTTCTAGCTCTAGGCTAGAGGCTGGAAGCTAGGAGCTAAAAGCGAATATGGCGAAACCAGCAGCAGCGGCAGCAGGCGGCGCAGCAGCGCCGGAGAAAAAAGGCAAGAAGAAGACGTTCAAGAAGAAAGAGCGCAAACACGTCTCCCACGGTGTGGTGCACATTCAGGCGTCGTTCAACAACACCATTGTCACCATCACCGACCAGTCGGGGAATGTGCTTTCCTGGAAGAGTTCCGGTTCGCTGGGATTTCGCGGATCGCGCAAGGGAACGCCATTCGCCGCTCAGCAGGCGGCCATGAACGCCGCCAACCTGGCCCGCGATCACGGCGTCCGCAGCGTGGAAGTGCGGGTCAGTGGCCCCGGCTCAGGTCGTGAATCGGCCATCCGAGCGCTGGCCGCCGCCGGCATAGAGGTTCGCAACATCAAAGACGCAACGCCCATTCCACACAACGGCTGCCGTCCGCCGAAGCGTAGAAGAGTGTAAGAAAGCAGCTTTTAGCTCTTGGCTTTTAGCTAAAGGCTATCGGCTAAAAGCTAAAAGCTTATTTTCGTCCGGGACGAAGGGTGAAGCCAAACCTGTAAACCGGTCATCTAAAGGAGAAGAAACTTGGCACGTTACACTGATGCTGTCTGCCGCCTCTGCCGCCGCGAGGGCATGAAACTGTTCCTCAAAGGCACCAAGTGTTTCAGCGACAAATGTCCGATTGAGAAGCGCAACTTCGCTCCTGGCCAGCATGGCAAGGACCGTAAGGCGAAGATTGTCGGCTACGGTCTGCAGCTTCGCGAAAAACAGAAGGCGAAGCGCATGTATTTCACCCAGGAAACCCAGTTCCGCAATTACTTCGAGAAAGCGGCGCGGACCAAGGGAGTCACCGGCGAAGTGCTCCTGCAACAACTGGAACGCCGTCTCGACAACGTCGTTCACCGCCTTGGTTTCAGCAGCTCGCGCCGTCAGGCCCGCCAGTTGGTGCGTCACGGTCACGTACACGTGGACGGCCGCAAAGTGAACATTCCGTCCTACGAAGTCAGCGTAGGCGAAGAGATCACTATTCGGGAGAGCAGCCGCAAGCTGGCAATCCTGGAGCAAGCCAAGGAGTTCGCCAGCCATCAACCGGCGCCCGCCTGGCTGGAGATTGATCGCGATAACTTCAAGGGCAAGATTCTGTCCCTGCCCAAGCGCGAAGAAATTCAGCTGCCGGTAAACGAACAGCTGATCGTAGAACTTTATAGTAAGTAAGGTCGTTAGTCGTTTGTCGATGGTCGTTCGCAAGAGCCAACGGCCAAAGACGAACGACCAACGACGATTCTGGTCCCCATTTCGAGCCAGATCAGCCGGCCTCCGGCGCTTGACCTGAAGTTGGACCGCTTCAGGAAGCCGGAGCCGAGCCAAACGGCCGAAGGAGAACAACGTAATGCTTTGGAAAGGTTTTCAAAAACCGAAACGTCTCGCCGTCGATACCTCCACCCTCACCGATAAGTACGGAATCTTCTGGGCCCAGCCCTTTGAACGCGGCTTCGGCACCACTATCGGCAACGCCCTGCGGCGCGTGCTGCTCTCTTCCATCGAAGGCGCAGCCGTAACCGCAGTCAAGATCGATGGTGTTCTGCACGAGTTCCAGTCGATTCCCGGCGTAGTGGAAGATGCGACTGACATCATCCTCAATCTCAAGCAGATTCCCTTCAAGCTCAGCGGCGACGCGCCGAAAGCTATTTACCTGCGCGCCGACCAGCCGGGTGTTGTCACCTCGGGCATGATCGAAGCCGACGCCGATGTGGAAGTGCTCGACAAGGACGTCTACGTCGCCACCGTCAGTGAAGGCGGGAAGCTCGATATGGAAATGCGCCTCAAGCGCGGCCGCGGCTATGTATCCGCCGACAAGAATTTCGACGAAGACCTCGGCATCGGCTTCATCCCGATCGACTCCGTACACTCCCCCGTGCGTAAGTGCAACTACACGGTGGAGGCGGCGCGACTCGGGCAGATCACCGATTACGACAAGCTGACGCTCGAAGTGTGGACCAACGGCTCCATCACCCCGGCTGATTCCATCGGCCTGGCGGCGAAGCTGCTGAAGGACCACATGAACATCTTCATCAACTTCGAGGAAGACATCGAGACCTCGACTTCCTCCGAAGAGCGCAAGCCGGAGATTCGCAACGAAAACCTGAACCGCTCGGTCGAGGAGTTGGAGCTCTCGGTGCGCAGCTATAACTGCCTGAAGAACGCCAACATTCAAACCATCGGCGAGTTGGTGCAGAAAACCGAAGCCGAAATGCTCAAGACCAAGAATTTCGGCCGCAAGTCGCTGAACGAGATCAAAGAAATTCTCTCCACCATGGGCCTCAGCCTGGGGATGAAGATCGACGAGCACGGCAACGCCGTACCCGGTCCGACTTCGAACCAAATCCTCCCGGCTTCCGCCTACGGAGACAGCGATCTGTAAACTAGCCGCGAAGCGGCGCAAGAATAAAGCCCACGGCGCAAGCCGTGGGTGGGAACGCGAAACGGAGAAGCTCCGAAGGAGCGAAAGAATGCGTCACAAAGTAGCCGGATGGAAACTGGGCCGTAACACCTCGCACCGCCGCTCCTTGCTGCGGAACCTGGTGACTTCGCTCATTCTGGAAGAGCGGGTGGAAACCACCGTCCCTAAAGCGAAAGCCATGCGCCCGCTGGTCGAGAAGATGATCACGCTCGGCAAGCGCGGCGATTTGGCCGCCCGCCGCCAGGCGCACGCCTACCTCATGACCAGCGCCGCTGTGGACAAGTTGTTCGATACCATCGGACCCCGCTTCGGTGACCGCAACGGAGGTTATCTGCGCATCGTGCGAACCGCCTGGCAAAAAGGAGATGGCGCCGACAAAGCGTTCATCGAACTGCTGGGCAGCGAAAAGGTTCTCGACGAGAAGCGCCAGAAGCGGGCGGAAACCCGCTCCAAACGGGCCGCCGAAGCCAAGAAAGCCATGGACGAAGCGGAAGCGCAAGGCGGCGTGGAACATCCAACTCCTGGCGCCGAAGGCGAAAGCAAGTCCGAGTAACGTTCGCCGTCGATTCAGACCGATGCACCCCTCGTTTGGGGTGCATTTTTATTGGTCTTTACCAAGCAGTCGGTCCTTCTGGCATCTCCTGGCAGGTCACCACGGTAATCTGGCGGGGATTTGCCAGCGCGCTAAACTTTCAGCAGGATGGAGTTTTCTCGCACCCAAATCGCCATTGCCGTCGGCGCCGGCGTGTTGCTGCTGCTGATCTTTTTCGGCTATCTCGTCTGGCTGAATAACCAGGGTCCGGTCCTCTCGCGCTCCGAAGACGTTGATCCGCTCTCCGGCACTCCCAACTCTATCTCGCTGAATCCCTTCCGCGATCGCTCTTCCGAGCGCATGGCTACCAGGTATCTCGACGCCATGCGAGATGGGCACTGCCAGGAACAACTCGCCGTGTGGGAAAAGGATTATCGCAAGAAGTATGCCCGCTTTATTTGCGACTCGGAAGCCAAGCATCCCTTGATTTCCTGGAAACTGGTCGACTGGGAAGACGACCCGCCCCTTCGCATCCTGCACTATCGCGGCAAGCGCCACAACAGCGTGGACGTCCCGGGAACCTACAAGGAGTTGTTCTCGGTCACGCTGGAAAATAAAGACGGTGGATGGGAAGTCACCAAGTACGACGCCATGTATTGAGGCCGCATTATTTTCTAGTCCCCGGCCGCTTGCAGTCTCCCGGAACGTTTCCGCCAATAGAGAAAAATCAGCAATTGCGCGGTCAAAGCCCCTGTGCTGTCCAGCACCACATCGCGGAACGCCCCGGTCCTCGAAGGCAGGAAAGTCTGGTGCCATTCATCGAGGCCGGCCACCAGGGCCGTCATGAAAAATGCAATCGCCGCCCAGCGCATCGCCCACGACGACGGCAGGCGAAGCGTTGCCTTCCACGCCCGGAACAACAGAGCGCTGAGAATAAAGTAGCCCACAAAATGGCCGGTTTTCCGTATGTAATGGTGCCAGACACGGAAATGTACCAGGTCCAGGTTGAACAGAAAATGCAGGATCGGATAGAGGATCTTGTTGGTATGCTCGGCGGACAAAAAGTCGGTGGATTCGATCGCGATCACCACCATCCACAACCCGGCGGCAATCCAGACTTTGAGCTCCTCTTTGTGGTCTGGGGTCAAGCCTGAGCTTCCCCGGCGGGTCGCAACAACATGGTTCCTTTCACTTTGCAGGCTTATTCGACGGCGTAATTAGGGGCTTCCCGGGTAATGACCACATCGTGCACATGGCTCTCCCGCAGGCCGGCCACGCTGATGCGCACGAAGCGTGCCTTCTGCTGCAGTTCGGGAATGCTGGCGCAACCGCAGTAACCCATGCCCGACTTCACCCCACCCACCATCTGATGAACGATCATGGAGACGGAGCCGCGGTAGGGAACACGGCCTTCGATGCCTTCGGGGACGAGTTTCGCCAGTCGGTTGGGGTCTTCGCCGGCCACCGGCATGGCGGTGGATGCGTCGCCATCCATGTTCTGGAAATAACGCTCGCTTCCCGCGGTGCCGGTCGCCATGGCCCCCAGAGATCCCATGCCGCGGTATGACTTGAAGGTCCGGCCTTGGTAGAGAATCAGCTCACCCGGGCTTTCGTCTGTTCCGGCGAAGAGCGATCCGATCATCACGGCGGATGCGCCGGCAGCTAGAGCCTTGGTGATGTCCCCGGAGTACTTGATCCCACCGTCTGCAATGACCGAGACCCCGGCGTCTTTGGTCGCGCGATAGGCTTCAGCGATGGCGGTAATTTGCGGAACTCCGGCGCCGGTGACTACGCGCGTAGTGCAAATGGATCCTGGCCCGATGCCTACCTTCACGCCATCCACACCCGCTCGCGTCAGCTCACACGCGCCGTCGAACGTTCCCACGTTTCCGGCGATCAGATCGACTTCGGGCAGCTTGGACTTCACCAGCTTGACCGCTTCCAGAACCCGCGTCGAGTGGCCGTGAGCGCTGTCGATGGCCAGCAGATCAACCTTCGTTTTGACCAACTCCTGCGCCCTCTCCAGGAAGTCGCCGGTAGCTCCAATGGCGGCCGCGACCCGCAGCCTGCCCTGTGAGTCTTTGGCCGCATTCGGATATTTCAACTTTTTCTGGATATCCTTGACCGTGATCAGGCCTTTCAGGTTGTAGCTCTTGTCGACGACCAGCAGCTTTTCGACGCGGTGCTCGTGCAGAATCTTCTCGGCGTCCTCGAGGGTTGTGCCCACCGGCACAGTGATCAGGTTCTCCTTGGTCATCACTTTGCTGATGGGAATGTCGAATCGGGTTTCAAAACGCAGGTCGCGATTGGTGAGAATGCCCACCAGTTTTCCGTTCTGCGTGATGGGCACACCGGAAATCTTGTACTGCCGCATTACTTCCAGGGCCTCGGAAACCTTGGCATCGGGCGACATGGTCACCGGATCCACGATCATGCCGCTCTCGGAACGCTTTACCTTGTCCACTTCATTGGCCTGCTGCTCGATGGTGAGATTACGGTGGATAATCCCGACCCCGCCCTGCTGCGCCAGCCCGATCGCCATGTGCGACTCGGTGACGGTATCCATGGCCGCGCTGAGCACCGGAATATTCAAGCGAATGTTGCGCGTGAGTTGGGTCTGGGTGTTGGCCAGCGCCGGTACAACATCCGAGTGGGCGGGCAACAGCAACACATCGTCGAAGGTAAGTGCCTCAGGAACGGGGAAATGAATCATAGTTTTCTCAGCCGCGAAGGGTAGTTTCTATTCTAGAGACGCTGGTGCTTTTAGACAAATACGGCCGTGAGTGGCCGGGAACTCCGTTGGTGGGTGCTAATTCCTTTTCAGAAGTGTCATCCCGAGCGGAGTCGAGGGAGCGCGTGAGGCTGGTGCCCAGCAAGGGCCTGCAAAGGAGTTCTCTCAGACCAGGTTGGTGGTGAGAATTCCTCTGCAGGCCGGGACACTTCGCGCAAACGCGGGGTCTTTCGACTGCACAAAGGGATTCGTGAGCGAATCCCTTTGCTGAGCTCAAGATGACAAGATGGATAGATTGTGGTGAGTGGCAAGTGAAGCGCTGACTTCTCCCCAGAATGTCATCCTGAGCGGAGAGAGATGATTCGCTCGCGAATCATCACTCGGAGTCGAGGGACCCCATGCGATCGGGTGCCCAGCAAGGGCCTGCAAAGGAGTTCTCTCAGACGAGGTAGGTGGTGAGAATTCCTCTGCAGGCCGGGGACACTTCGCGCAAACGCGGGGTCTTTCGACTGCACAAAGGGATTCGTGAGCGAATCCCTTTGCTGCGCTCAAGATGACAAGATGGATAGATTGTGGTGAGTGGCAGGTGAAGCGCTGACTTCTCCCCAGAATATCATCTCTCAGAGTCGAGGGACCCCATTTGATCTGGTACCCAGCAAGGGCCTGCGAGGGAGTTCTCTCAGACGAGGTAAGTGGAGAGAATTCCTCTGCAGGCCGGGGACACTTCGCGCAAACGCGGGGTCCTTCGACTGCACAAAGGGATTCGCGAGCGAATCCCTTCGCTTCGCTCAAGATGACATGTCGTAAGAATGGCGCTGGGCGCGGGATTTGACCGGTTGGGTTAGAATGGTGCACCTTCCTCCCCGGAGGTTTTGTGGCCATGAAAATCCTATGCGGGCTGGGCAGTTTTTTTTTGGCTCTCGGTTATTAAAACGATTCACAGTGGCTGCCACACTCTTCCTGCTGGTATCTCCACTCCTGTGCCAGCAGATCACGGTGGACGCCACCCCCGGTCACGCGACCAATTCCTTTAACCCGCTGCATACGCTTGGCGCCGGCATCGATCGCGATCCTCTGGACTCGGTTCAGACTATCTACGATCCTGACCATGTGGCCACCATGCTCAGCGCCGGCTGGGGACCGATCAGCTACCGGTTGAACACTGAGCGGAGCATTCAGGCCTGGCATTGGAATCCGGCGGGCAATTGGAGTGATGCGACCGGTCAAGGCTACTTCGTTGGCGACGCGGACAGCGCCGGCCAAATCGCGCGATCCTTTGGCTACAACCTTCCGCATCGGGGCACCACGAGCAACTACGGTACCAGCGGCGGCTATTCCATGCTGAACGATGGGGACCTTTCCACATACTGGAAGAGCAATCCCTACCTCGACCAAACTTTCACGGGCGAAGACAACTCGCTGCACCCAGGATGGATCATCGTCGACCTGGGCCAGCGAACCGGAGTTAACGCCATCCAGATTGTCTGGGCGAATCCCTATGCGACCGACTATCTGGTGCAGTACTGGACCGGCGGCGACCCCGTCGGAGACCCGGCCAACGGCAACTGGATCACCTTTCCCGATGGAACGATAACCGGCGGGCAAGGCGGAACCGTGCTGCTGCCGCTCGCGCCGAGCACCATCAAAGTGGAGTTTGTGCGCGTGCTCATGACGGCTTCCGCGAGCACCTGCGACACTCATGGCCCTGCGGATGTGCGCAACTGTTTGGGATTTGCCATCAATGAGGTTTATCTCGGGTATCTCGATGCGAAGGGCCGGCTTGTCGATCTGATGGACCACAGCCCGGACGACGGTCAGACTCTCACTTACGCCTCCTCCGTCGATTCCTGGCACACTCCGGCGGGGATCGCCACCGATGACGGTGAGCAGCCGGGCTTCGATCTGGTGTTCCACAGCGGATTGACTCGCGGCCTGCCCATGACCATTCCGGTGGCCATGCTGTACGACAATCCTGAAAACGCCGCCAATGAGATCGCTTATATCCGCCGCCATGGATACGCCATCAACTACGTCGAACTGGGGGAGGAACCCGATGGCCAGTTTGTGGTTCCGGAGGATGACGCTGCGCTCTACATTCAGTGGGCCGACGCCATCCACAAATTGAGTCCGCACGTCCGGCTGGCCGGCCCGGTGTTTGAGGGCGTGAACAGCGACGTGCAGGCGTGGCGGGATGCGCACGGCAACGTATCCTGGTTCAATCGGTTTCTGCAATACCTCGACAGCCACGGTCATCTCGGCGACCTGGATGTGATGACCTTCGAGCATTATCCGTTCGATCCCTGTAATCTTCATTGGAACGATCTGTACGACGAGCCACAACTGGTGAAGGGCATCATGAAGGTATGGCGGCAGGACGGCTTGCCGCGCGGTGTTCCCATGGAAATCACCGAAACCAACCTGGCCTACGACACCGCGACCAGGTACATGCGGCCCTTCGGCGCCCTATGGCTTGCCGATTTTGCCGGATCATTTCTGACCAACGGCGGGCATGCCCTGTTCTATTACCAGTGGGAGCCGATTCCCATGTATCGGGGGTGCGGGGGATGGGGAACCTTCGGGATGTTCAATACCGACTGGAACTACAACGTCAAGCAGAACACCGCACAATTTTTTGCTGCCCAGATGCTGACCCAGGAGTGGGTCCGGCCGGTTGATGAAACCCATACGGTGTACCCCGCGGTCAGCGACATTACCGACGGCGATGGGCACGTGCTGGTTACGGCCTATTCCGTGCTGCGGCCGCGGGGAGAGTGGTCGCTCTTGCTGGTGAATAAAGATCGGGTGAACCCGCGGTCGGTGCAGATCGATTTCCACGACTCACTAATCAACAGCGACCAACATTTTCACGGGGACGTGACCCAGGTGAGTTGGGGAGCCGACAATTACGCCTGGCATGCAATGGGAGAGAACAGCTACGCCGATCCGGACGGTCCGGCTGTGACCTCCACGCAGCCGGGAGGCAAAGGCGTTCTGTACACGCTGCCTGCGGCTTCAATTACCGTGCTGCGGGGAAGGGCACGGTAGCGACCAAGCGGGGACAGCCGCCTTTGGCTATCGTTGAACTCAGCCAACAGGGCCGCTACTGAAAACTTGATGGCGTTTCCTAACCGGCGAAACTACAATGTGATCAGCGGCATAACGTCGAAGAGGTTAGCTGTATGAAATCATCATGGCAAATGGAGACAGGTCATCTTGTATGCAGTTGGTCTATGGTGGGGCAGCGCGTTCAGTACAATCCAACTTGGATGCAAGAGAGCTCAGACATGCAAGGTAGTTATTTGCCACCCATTCCGGATTTTGCGAGCCACAGCCCATTTGGCGGTGCCACTTGGTTCTTACGCTATCGCGGTGATCGCAGGTCCGAGTAAATCTCTCGGTTCAAATTGAGCCACTACCCACCGCCCGTCCGGTTTGTTTTTTGCCGGCAAGCGGCGTATATTGGTGCTTGGAAACTGTTGTGTAAGTACCAGATTTTGGCGAAGCACACCAGTGGGCGCAAGCCCACTTTTTAGTTTCAGCCGCTTTCGGATTTGCACAATAGACTCGTAACTTATTGGAAGAATGGGATTTGAAGTCGACCGAGTACGCGAGATCGTGGAGCGTGTCGCCGCCTCCAGTGGACTGGAGGTGGTTGAAGTGGAAATGCGCGGGGGCGGAAAAGCCCGCATGCTGCGCATTTTCATCGACAAGCCCGGCGGCGTGACGCACGAAGACTGTGCCAACTTGAGCCGCGAGGCCGGCACCATTCTCGATGTCGAGGATGCTATCCCGGGCGGATCGTATGTGCTGGAGGTTTCCTCTCCGGGGCTTGACCGCAAGCTGAGCCGGCCGGCGGATTACCAGCGCTTCACCGGCAGCCGCGTGAAGGTCACCACGCGCAACCCGGTCAACGGAAATCGGCACTTTGAAGGCCGGCTGGAGAACTTTCAGGACGGACTTCTGACGCTGGACGTAAGCCCGGCACGGAAGAAGTCGCGACCGGAACAGGCGGCGGCGCCCCAGACGCTGCAAATCGAGCTGGGGAATGTAGAGAAGGCGAATCTGGTACCGGAGATATAGGATTCGCAGTCGGCGAATACGGATTTATTTATGGCAAGTGAGCTTTACAACACGATCGACGCCCTGAGCAGGGAAAAAGGGATTGATCCGCAGATTGTAGTCAGCGCGGTGGAAGACGCCATCGTTGTGGCCACCCGCAAGTACTACAAGACGCAGGAAAACCTGCGCGCCGAACTCGACAAGGATACCGGCAAGATTCGCGCTTTCGCGGTCAGGACGGTGGTAGAAAATCCCGAGCAGGTTGAGGATCCACTGCTGCAGGTCACGCTCGACGATGCCCGGAAACTCGATCCCAAAGTCGAAATTGGGGGCGAACTCCAGATCCCCAAACCCACGGAAGGAATTCTGGGGAGAATCGCGGCCCAGCTCGCCAAGCAGGTGATTTTTCAAAAAGTGCGGGAAGCCGAGCGCGACACCGTTTACAACGAGTACATCGGGCGTGTCGGTGAGATCGTCAATGCCACGGTGAAGCGCATCGAGGGTCCGGACGTGATTTTCGATATTGGCAAGGCGGAGGCGCGCATGCCGCGCAAGGAGCAGTCCCGCCTGGAGTCATTCGCCATCGGAGAGCGGGTACGCGCCGTGATTGCGCGCGTCGAACGCGCTTCCAAAGGGCCGGCTGTGGTTGTGTCCCGCGCCGCGCCGGAGCTGGTGCAACACCTCTTCCAGACGGAAGTGCCGGAAATTTACGATGGTACGGTTGTGATCCGCGCCATTGCGCGTGAGGCAGGAGAGCGCACCAAAATTGCCGTTATGTCGAAGGACAAAGACGTGGACGCCGTCGGCGCCTGCGTCGGCATGAAAGGCATGCGGGTGCAGTCCATCATCCGCGAGCTGCGCGGCGAGAAGATCGATATCATCGAGTACCACGAAGACGCCGTCACTTTTGCGGAGAAGGCATTGCAGCCGGCGAAAGTGAGCCGTGTCTCCGTCGTCGATGCAGCCGACAGGCACCTGGAAGTTGTGGTCGACGACAGCCAGCTCTCCCTTGCCATTGGCAAGAAGGGACAAAATGTTCGTCTCGCTGCCAAACTCCTGGGCTGGAAGATCGACATCAAGAGCGAAGAGGAAAAGCGGCAGGAAGTGGAACAGCAGATGTCCCAGCTGGTGACTCCGACGTCCACTCCCTTGGAGAGTGTCCCCGGCCTGGGCGAAGGCCTGGTGGAGAAACTGGGCGCGGCGGGTGTGACCACGGTCGAAGCTCTGGCGGATATGACCCCCGAGCAGTTGGAGGCGATCGATGGTATCGGCCCCAAGACGGTGGAGAAGATCAGCCTGGCTGTGAGCGAGTATTTTGCGAGCCTGGAGACGGGTGAGGCAGCCGCGGCCGAGCAGGAACTGGCGCCGGAATCTGAAGTTGCGGCGGTTGCCGGCGCAGTAGCCGCTGAAGAGCCACCGATGGAGGCGTCCAGCGAGGCGACGCCGGACTCCACCGCCGAAGGTGAAGTGGTAGCTTCGGCCACGGAGAGTGAAGTGCCAGGCATCGAGCCGGCGGAGGAGCCAGTGGCCTCCGATATTGCCGATACAAATACTGCGGAACAGAAAACATAAACCGTGAGGTTGCTATGACAGACTAAGCGGGATAGTCCGGAGGAAACAGGGGCGGATGAGCAAGATTCGAATCAACGATCTGGCGAGGGAATTGGAAGTCAAAAGCAAAGCTCTTCTCGATGTTCTTGAACTGGTCGGGGTCACCGAGAAGAAGACGCATTCCAGTTCTATTGAAGAGCACGAAGCGGAGAAAGTGCGCGCCCACTTTCGCCAGGCCGCCGGAGAACCTCAGACTGCCGCGAAGGCGGCGCGCCCCAGCCGCGCGGACGAGATCAAGACTAAGATCGACCTCTCCAATATTTCCCGGCCGGGCGATGTTCTGAATGCCATCCGCAAGCAGCAAGCGCCTCCCGCTCCGATTCCACCTCCGGCTCGGCCTACGATGCCGCCCGTGGAGAGCAAAACCGCTTTAGCTCCAACGCCCGTAAAGCCTCCAGTACCACCCGCGCCACCGCTCGCGGTTGCTCCCCGAGTGGTTGTTGCTGCTCCAGTCGCAGCCACGCCAAGCGTCATACCCGCCGTGTCCCCGGCCGCACCGCTTCCCGCGGCTCCTGCTGGCGCCAGCGTGCGTCCGGCGCCATCCCCGGTTGTCACGCCGCCGGTTGCCCAGATTATCGCGCCTGCTGGCGCGGCCGCAGCCATGCCTGCACCCCCCGTTCCGCCTGCGGCTCCCGTGGGAGTCAGACCGGCTGCGACAGAAATACCAATGCGCGCCCCGGTTCTGCCGCCGCGGATGATCGTGCCTCAGACAGGGCCCCGCCCCGTGTACAAAGCGCCCATCAGACCCGCTGCGCCTGTGGCGCAGGCGGGAGCTCCGGCAAGACCCATTCCCGGGCGCCCGATACCTGGACGTCCGGTGCCCGGACAGCCGATCTTTCAGCGTCCCCGGCCAGGCGCCACGGCACCGCCGGGAACCCGTCCGCCGATGCGTCCCGGAGAGCGCCGGCCGATGCATCCGACTCGTCAGTCGCCTAGCGGCGTGCGCCCTATCGGCGTCGGTCCTGGTGGACCGCCGCCAGGTCCTACCCGTCCCGGAGCCCGTCCCGGTGGCCCGTCGCGCAGGCCAGGGCAGCGTTATGTTCCGCGTGGGGTGAAGGAAGGCCCGATGAAGGGCTTCGTCCCGCCGCCGCGGCTTAGCCTTTCCAATGAACCGCAGCCGATCTCGCGCAGCATCACCATTACCGAAGGCATCAGTGTCAAGGACTTGGCTGAAAAGCTGGGTATCCGCGCCAAGGATTTGATCGGCCGCTTGCTCACCCGCGGCGTGTTTGCCACCGTCAATCAGACCCTCGACGCCGAATTGGCCAGCGAGATGGCGCGCTTCTTCGGGGCGGATACCAACGTCATCAGCTTTGAAGAGCAGGCTGCCAAGGATGTTTCGGAAGCCGCTCCCGGCGAAGAGGGCGCAGGTGCGGAAGCTGTGCCGCGTCCGCCGGTAGTCACCATCATGGGCCACGTGGACCACGGCAAGACCACGCTGCTCGACTCCATCCGTTCCACCGACGTTGCCGGTGGCGAGGCGGGCGGAATCACCCAGCACATTGGCGCTTACAAGGTGACGATTCAGGACAAGCAGTCTCCGGCCTACGGCCGTCAAATTGTGTTTCTTGACACCCCTGGCCACGAAGCGTTTACCCGCATGCGGTCACGCGGTGCCAAAGCCACCGACATTGTGGTACTGGTGGTGGCTGCCGACGATGGCGTTATGCCGCAGACTCTCGAAGCCATCGATCACGCCCACGCCGCGGAAGTCCCGATCATCGTGGCAGTCAACAAAATTGATAAGCCGGACGCCTTGCCCGATCGCGTCAAGAAGCAACTTGCCGACCGTGGCCTAATGCCGGAAGACTGGGGCGGGACCACCGTATTCGTGGATGTCTCCGCCAAGCAGAAGACTAATTTGAACCTGTTGATGGAAATGATCTGCCTGGTCGCCGATCTCCAGGAACTCAAAGCCAACCCCGACCGGCCGGCGACGGGCGTGGTCATCGAAGCTAAGCTTGATCGTGGCCGTGGACCGGTCGCTACTGTCCTGGTGCAGAACGGCACCCTGCGTAACAGCGACAACTTTGTCGTAGGCAATGTGTACGGCAAGGTGCGCGCCATGTTCGATGATCGCAGCAATGCGCTGATAGAAGCGCCGCCCTCTACCCCGGTCGAAATCCTCGGCATGGAAGGATTGCCGCAGGCGGGCGATCAGTTCGTGGTGGTCGCCGATCGCGATAAGGCCCGCGGCATCTCCGATTACCGCGAGCAGAAGGCGCGCGAAGCGGCTCTGGCCAAGAGTTCTCGCGTATCCCTCGAAGGTCTGGCGGAGCAACTGAAAACGGCGGGCACCAAGGAGCTCAACATCATTCTGAAGGGTGACGTCGGCGGCTCCGTCGAAGTGCTTACCGACCTGCTCTCCAAGCTTTCTAACGACAAGGTCCGGCTGAAGGTGCTGCGCACCGGCGTCGGCGCCATCACCGAGAGCGACGTGCTTCTGGCCTCGGCCTCGAACGCTATCATCATCGGCTTCAACGTGCGTCCGGAGCGCAAGGCGCAGGAACTGGCCGAGCAGGAGAAAGTCGACATCCGCCTGCACTCGATCATTTACGAGCTGCAGGACGAGATCAAGCGCGCCATGAGCGGCTTGCTCGAACCCACCATCAAGGAAACCTACCAGGGTCGCGCCGAAGTACTGGAAACTTTCCGTATCCCCAAAGTGGGGACGGTGGCCGGCTCCCGCGTGCTCGACGGCATCATCAAGCGCGACTCGGAAGTCCGCTTGCTGCGCGACAATGTGGTGGTCTTCAAAGGCAAAGTCAGCTCTCTGCGCCGCTTCAAGGATGACGCCAGCGAAGTGCGCAATGGCATGGAGTGCGGCATCGCTATCGCCAACTACGGCGACATCAAGGTCGGCGACATCATTGAAGCCTTTGTGACAGAGAAAATCGCTGCCGAAGTGATTGCGTAGAAACCGTCGTTAGTCGTTCGTCGTTGGTCGTTTGCCTCTGGATTAGCCAACGACTAACGGCCGACGGCTGACGACCTGCATGATTGCCTTTCTCACCCTCGAACTCCATATCGAAGCGGCGCAGTCCCTGAAAGATAAGCGGCAGGTGGTTCGTAGTGTGAAAGACAGGCTGCGAGCCCATTTCAACGTTGCCGTCGCCGAACTTGATGCCAGCGGATTGTGGAACCGGGCGACGCTGGGCGTGGTCAGTATCTCCGACTCGCGTGACTATCTGGATGGCTTGATGAAGAACGTGGAGCGCCAGGCGACGCGGATCGCGAACAATGGCGGCGCCGATATCTCCGATTCGTTTGTTGAATTCCTGTGATGAGGCTCTGGCCGTAATTCCTTCCAACCACGGCACTTTTTCGGAATCTAAACCGAAGTACTGTATGCCTCTGGGCGGCTGGCACACTCGGGGCTGATTTTCTGATATTCTCATGCGTTTTACTCCGAGGGAAAACTAGTGGAGCGGCGCGGGCTGAAATACCATCGTGGAAGACTGGGAGAGGCTTTGCGCGAGGAGCTCGAGACCATCATCGAGGGCGAGCTGGCAGACCCGCGGATTGGACTGGTCAACGTGAGCAGCGTAGAGCTGGCCAATGACTCACGCTCGGCGCTGGTTCTGGTGGTGGTTGAGGGAGATGATGCCGAGGCGGAGCGCACCCTGGAGGGCCTGGTTGCGGCCCTGGGTTTTCTTCGCCACGAACTGGCGGAGCGCTTGCATCTGCGCCGGCCGCCGGAACTTTTTTTTCAGTTGGATCGGTCGCACAAGTACCAGGCGCGAATCGACGAATTGTTACAGCGTTCCAGGAAAAGGAGCAAGTAGGCGGTTCCGAGGATTGAGCGCTTATGTTGAAGGAAGTCCTCAAACACATCGAGCAACGCAGCCGGTTCCTGCTGACGTCGCACGCACGCCCCGACGGCGACGCCATCGGGTCCGCTCTCGCGTGCTGCCAGGTGCTGCGCTCCATGGGCAAAGAGGCGGAAGTGGTTCTGCGCGACGGGGTCCCCAGAATCTACAAGCCTCTACCCTTCGCCGACACCGTGATTACGGCGGAACGGGTGAATGGAAAATATGAAGCCGCCATCATCCTGGAATGCGACAGCATCCAGCGCACTCGCCTGCAAGGACTGGAAGACCGCTTCCTGATCAGTATTGACCATCACGTGAGCGGCCGCCCATTTGCTCATGTCAACTGGATCGATCCTAAGGCCGTCGCCACCGCCGAAATGGTGTACCGCCTGGCCCGCGAAGCCGGGGTCGCAATTTCTCCCGAAATCGCGACGTGTCTTTACACCGCAGTCCTCACCGATACCGGTTCCTTCATGTTCCAGGGCACCAGCGAACACACTTTTGCTCTGGCGCGGGAACTGGTGCTGGCCGGAGCCGATCCCGTCCACTGCGCCCGCAACGTATACTTTGGACACTCCACCGCCAAAATGCGTCTGCTGGGCGCGGCGCTTTCCAACCTCCACCGCGAAGGCCCGCTGGCCTGGATTTGGGTTACGTGCGAACAGATGGAGCGCGCCGAAGCCAGGGAAGAGGATTGCGAAGGCCTGGTGAACTACGCCCTTTCCATTCAGGACGTCGAGGTTGCCGCCTTCTTTCGTGAGTTGCCCAACGGTTCCTTCCGCGTGAGCTTGCGCAGCAAGGGACAGCTTAATGTGGCTGAAGTAGCCACGCGATTTGGCGGCGGCGGGCATGAATGCGCCAGTGGCTGTTCTCTGGAAGGTCCCTTGGCGGTGGCGGTGGGTCGCGTCGTAGCGCAGCTTCGGTCTCAACCTTCAGTACAATAGCTTGGCCGTTGATTGACCTTCCTCCGGGCTCGATCAGCAGGCAAACACCATTAATCCAGAAACAAAACTCGACGCGGCACCAGGCTCTCGCCTGCTCATCGACGGGCTCGTGCTCGCCGGTTTCTGCGGGTTCCTGTTTTTCTTCGGGCTGGCCTATTTCGGACTGGTTGGAGCCGACGAGCCACGTTACGCGCAGGTTGCCCGCGAGATGCTCTCCCGCCACGACTGGGTTACTCCTACTCTCGGCGGTAAGCCGTGGCTCGAGAAACCACCGTTGTATTACTGGCAGGCGATTCTGGCCTACAGCATCTTCGGAGTGAGTGACTGGGCGGCGCGCTTGCCATCCGCTGTGGATGCCACGCTGATGGTTGTGGCAGTGTATGCGTTTCTCCGGCGATTTCGACCGGGATACCATCTGGATGGCGCGCTGATTACGGCCTCCGCTGCGGGGGTGATCGGATTTGCCCGCGCTGCGTCCACCGATATGCCGCTCGCGGCGATGGTGACCCTCAGCCTGCTGGCCTGGTACGCCTGGTACGAAAGCGGCTCGAAACGGCTTCTGGCGATGGCTTACGTTTTCTTGGCATTGGCCGCGCTCGCCAAAGGACCGGTCGCGCCGCTGCTGGCAGGAGTCATCGTCGCGCTCGTTGCCGCCGCCAAGGGAGAGTACCGTCTGATTGGACGAACTCTTTGGGTCCCTGGCATCCTGTTGTTCTGCGTCATCGCTCTGCCCTGGTATATTTCGGTGCAGGTCAGGAATCCGGAATTCTTCCGTGTCTTTATTCTGCAACACAATTTGGCGCGCTTCGGCAGCAATCTCTATCACCACAAAGAACCGTTCTGGTATTACCTTCCGGTGGTAATGCTGGGATGGGTCCCTTGGACAGTGTTTGCGCTGGCCGCGCTCGGGCAAAGCGTTCGAGCCTGGGGGGCCGAAGGGCGGGAGATGCTCGGCTCAGAGAGCGCCTTGAATGCATTTCTGCTCATCTGGCTGGTGGTTCCGGTTCTTTTTTTTTCCTTTTCTCAGTCGAAGCTGCCGGGCTACATAGTCCCGGCCTTGCCGGCTGGAACGATTCTGCTGGCGGAATACATTCGCCAACATCTGACGGAGAACGACCGTCCGGGAATCGCACTGGTGATTCTGCACTCCACCGTAGCGGCGGCCCTGCTGGCTCCGGCGTTGATGATCCAATACCTGGTCTTGCAGCATCGCTTGCCCTGGGGCAAGGCTGCCGGAGTATCATTTTCGCTGGCTTCGGTTCTGGCGATCGGAATCGCCATCACCTTGCGCATCCAGATGGGTTGGAAGGGATTGCGTTTCGTCACCCTGGTACCGGTAGTGCTGTCGGTTGCGGCCGTGCTACGTCTTGGAGGTCCGGCGCTGGACAGTACACTCTCGGCTCGCCCGCTCGCCTCCGAACTCGGCCGCCTGGAAACGAAAACTCTGCCGCTGGCAGCGTTCCGCATTTCCCGCGAGATGGAGTTTGGGCTGGCATTCTATCGCAATCAGTCGATTGCTCGATATGAACTGGGGCAGGTGCCATCCGTCGAACACCTCTTGGTGGCGCCGGAAGGATTGCGAATCGAAATCACGAAACAGGTGAGTGGGCGCCGCGTTTCTTATCTGGGCAGCTTCGCTCCGCAGGGCTTGGACTATTACTGGGTTGCGGCCGTCCTCCCTGGTCACTAGGAACTTGAGCAACCCGCGCTCAGTTCAGGGTGCCGAGTTCATTCCCGTACGACGGCAATCGAAAGGCAGTCTCACCGCCAGGGAGCCTCAAATTCAGTTCCCCACTCCGCACCCATATTGTCGTCGGTGATGATGTGGCGGGGGCCTATTCGGGCGGCCATTACTTCTCCGTCCTCGATTCCGTTGGGCTGAGGCGCCGCATGGACGCTGTTGGCCAGCTCCGCATAATGATCCAATAGGCGCGGAGTGCGGGAGTCTTTGGGATCGAAGACCAGTCTGCCGTCGATTCGGTACTCCCGCAACACCTGGAGGCATCGATCGGCATCGGTAACGATGGGGGAGTCGCTCACGGCAAGAAAATTCATCACTCGCAGTCCATAGCGAAACACATGCAGGCCGGTCGCCACGGCCTCCGGAGATCCCGTCTCATTAAAGTAATACACTCCGCCGGGACTCAGGTGGGACTGCACCAAACGCATGAAGTCGGTCGACAAGAGGTTCGAACTGTGATCACGCCAATGGAACGATGTATTGACGACGATAAAGTCGTACTTCAGATCCGGGTGGGCCAACAGCCAGCGCCGGCCGTCATCGATGTAGATGCGCGCTTTGGGATTGTGCAACAGCGATCTCACCATCGGATACTGCTCGATCAACGACAAATAGCCGGGGTTGATCTCGACAATATCGAGCGACTCCGCTTGCGGATGATTGACCATAATCTGTGCCCATGAGCCCGAGGCCAGACCAATCATCAGCAGTCGCTTCGGAGCGGGGTGGAAAAGGCTCGCGACATAAATGCGGATGACCGCATTCGTGTCCAGGAAGGGGTCGATATTGAAGTAGCCGTCATAGACACCTCCGCCGATGATGGCTCCGCTACCGGTCACCGCGATAACCCCGCTGCGATTTTCCACTACGTGGGCCAGATCCCCGACTGCCGTTGCCTTGGACCCGAACACCAGCTTGCCGAACAGGTTCGCATAGAAGCCAGACGACGCGAAAATCACCGCCAGGGCAAGCGAAACGGCCGCCAGTTTCCCGGCCGATGGCGTGCGCATGCGCCCGGTTGCGAAGAACAGGACGAAGGTTCCGGCGACGGCCGAAAGCAGCGCCAACTGGACTGCGACCTGTTGCAGTCCGAAATGATCCATCAACACAAAACCGATGATCAGACTGCCCAGCGTCGAACCGAGAATGTTGGAAACGTAAATCCAACTGACATGACGTCCCGACTCCTGGTTGGCGGAGACAGCCAGCCGGCACAACAGCGGCAGCACCGAGCCGAGCATGCCTGCCGTTAGAAAGAAGGCCGGAGCGCTGTTCATCAGCGCACTATTCCTGAAGGACAATTGGGCCACCAGTGGCGGCAAATAGACCGACACCGCCCCTGAGCCAAGCAACAGCAGGCCGATGATATTTACGACTGTGGAGGGACCGATTTTTTCAGTGTATTTCTCCGCCACGTACGAGCCGGCCGCAATTCCGCTCAGGTAAGTGGAGAGCAGGAGGGCGAAAGCCGGAGCCCGGTCCGATGCGCCCAGCGCCAGCACCCGGAACCACTCAATCTCAAAACCCAATGCAATAAATCCCGCGACACCCGCTATCCACATTGCCACGCCCAAAGGCAGCCCTGGTTGCGATTGAACGGAAGGGGACGTAGCCCCGGCTTCGCCAGAAGCCGCCTTTCCGGAGCGGCTGCGACCGTACAAGTACGCCGTCGTTCCCACCACCAGATTGATGCAGGCAGCCAGCGAGACCGAGCTGGACTGCCCGAAATCCCGCAGTATCAGGCGGGCGCACAAATAGCAGGCGACCGCCGATCCCAAAGTGTTCACGAAGTACAGGGTCGCCACGGAGTAGCCGACATTCCGCGATGACCTTACCAACTGCTCGACCAGTAGCGGAAGCGTAGCTCCCATCAGCATGGTGGGCAGGATCAGGAGCAGAAAACTGAACAGAATCGTATAGCCGAGGCTGGTCCCGGCGGTATAGCGGGCCGCCCATTGAAAGATGTGCAGTGACTCCAATCCAAAAGCTGCGATCCCCAGTTCGCAGATACCGAAAGCCAGGATGCCGTGTTTCGGAAAACGAGACGAAAGCGCTCCTCCGGCCAAACTTCCCAGCCCCAGTCCGAGCATGAACGCGCTGACCACCACCGCCACCGACTGCACATTGACGCCGTAGATCGCAAACAAGGCGCGCTGCCAGACGATCTGGTAAATCAGAGCGGGAAATCCCGAGCCAAAGAATAAGAGTGCAACCAGAATCGATTCGGTTCGATTCTTGGTTTCGGAGTGCGAAAGCAGGATTACGAGCAGAACCAGATCGAAACAAAGCAATCCTGCGACGGGAGCTGATTCCATCGATTCCTCGGTTGGCGGTAGTAGTGGTCCCTGTATAGCATTTTCCGCAGCACTGCTCTAATTACCAAAGTTGTGCCGGTTTTACCTGATATCGTGCCGGGATTACCGGGCTGTGTATTCTCCGTGTTCCCTTGGTTTGCCTCCTCCCCGCCGCAGCAACTACACTCGCTGTTTCGCGGCTTGCGGGCGAGTAGCGCCTGCGCCGCCCTCCAGGAGCCCCGGTGGAGATTCTCGATCTCAGGCATTTCTCCTCGCTCGACTTGCGTCCCTTACTCGAGGACGAGACCGGGGTCTGGTCACGGCTACTGTCCTGGGATTACACCGGATCGGCGGAGATGATCCTGCGCTACGTGGATGCCAAGATTCTTCCCGGCTACGCCGCGGTCGACCGGGGACGGGTGTTCGGATATTCCTTCTTCGTCTACGAAGGCAGCAAGGGCGTGATCGGGGATTTGTTCGTCGCCAACAGCAGCCGGCTTTCGGATCCAAGCGAGGTCGAGTCCCGGCTGCTCACGCATGTCATCGAGACTTTGCAGCAATCTCCCGGCATCCATCGCGTGGAGGCGCAGCTGCTGGTGCATGAAGCCGGCGTCGTTTCCCGGCCGTTCGTCGAGCAGGGCTTTCAGCGGCACGCCCGCCTCTTTATGGTTTTGCCCTTGGGAAAGGTCGCCCGGGCAGCAGTGGCTCTGCCTCCAGATATTGAAATTCGGCGGTGGTCGGAGCAGGACTATCAATCGGCCGCCGCCACCATCACCACGGCTTACCGCAGCCACGTAGATTCCGAGATCAACGATCAGTACCGCACCTTGAGCGGATCTCTGCGCTTCCTGAACAATATCGTCCGTTTCCCCGGATGTGGAACCTTCGATCCGGAATCGTCCTTTGTCGCGGTGCACAAGCGGGCGCGAACTCTGGTAGGACTGATTCTGTGTTCGCGGGTCCGTCACGATGTGGGCCACGTGACCCAGGTCTGCGTGCTGCCGGATTATCGTTCTTATCGGATCGGAGAGGCCTTGATGGGCACGACGACGGAAAACCTTCGCCAGAGGAAGTTTTCCCTGTTATCCCTTACCGTGACCGAGGCCAACACCCGCGCCGTCGAACTCTATGTTCGCCTGGGATTCGATACTAAGCGGGTGTTCGATGCGTTTGTATGGGAAGGGTGAGAAGGCTTTTAGCTCCTAGCTAAAAGCTACAAGCCAAGAGCTAATAGCCAAACGCTATCTCCGCAACACCCACATCACCCATCCTGCGGCAAACACTCCACCCACGAACATAGCGAAGCAGTACAAGCCGTAGAGAAGTTGATCCTTGGAGGTATTCCGCTGCGTGATTCCGAAAACGATGGAAGCAAACACGGAGAAGAGCACGGCAGCGGTGAAGTGAGAAGGGGTGAAAGTCACGGCTTTTTCCCGATCGCGATATGGTAGGCATCGGCTGCACTGATGAAGTTCAGCAGCCCGGCGACAATCAAGTACTTGGTTCCGTAGTCCGCGGTCGCATGGGAAATCGCTCCCTGCCCCCAGTTCATAACCTGCGCCACAATGTACAGGGCGCCGGCCCCGACGTCTCCCACGAAACCCAGAATGTCGAGGATGTCCCCTCCGTTAGGTTGGTAGACATGGCCTTGCATCATCAGGCCGAGGCTGAACATGATCCCAATCGAACCCATCAGCAATAGCCCGCGGCCCCAGCGTTTCTGAATCAGGTGTCCGGCGCCGGGGATAAACCATCCGACGGCGGGCGCAAGCACCCCCATGGTGGTCAGCGGCGTGGCTGCGTCTTTGGCGGGCGCTGCCGGTTCGTTCTTAGCGGTTGAAGAGTTTGCCATTCAGATGATTACGATCTCTCTTTGGATTTTACCCGTTACCTCGGCGCTCTGCGCCCGTACCAGTACATTCACTTCGCTGCGCACCCCAAATTCCGGCAGATAAATACCGGGTTCGATGGAGAAGCAGGAGTTGGGCAGAATGCGGCGCTCGTCGTGAATCTCCAGATCGTCCATATTAGCGCCGTTGGAGTGAACTTCGGTCCCGATCGAATGCCCGGTGCGGTGGACGAAATAGTCGCCATACCCGGCTTTCTTGATGTGGTCGCGAGTGGCGCGGTCTACCTCCCAGCCGGCGATCGCCCGGCCACCGCTAACGGCCTCCTGCACGGTCTTGACTCCGGCGTCGCGCGCATCTCTTACCACGGTGAAGACCTCGCGCATACGCTCTGACGGCACTTTGCCGACGAATCCCGTCCAGGTGATGTCATAGTAAACCGCGGCAGGCGTGTTCTGCTTCGCCCACACGTCCAGCAGGACAAAATCCCCCTCGCGGATGGGCGCTGAACCTTCCGCCTGTGGCTCGTAGTGCGGGTTGCCGCTGTTACCGTTCACGCCCACAATCGGCGGCTCGTCGGTCAGCAGATTTTCCCGCTGAAAAGCCTCCATGAACCACTGCTGAATGCGATATTCATTGGTTCCGCCGTTACGCGCGCGTTGGCCGATTTCCTGAAACGCCGCGGTCACGATGCGGTCAACGGCGTCGCGCGCAGCGAAGTGGGTCTTGATCTGTTCCTCGCTCCAGGTAGCCTCGAACTGGGCCACCAGATCAGCCGAGCTGATGACGTTCTTCCCCAGCCCGCGGATCATTTCCAGCGTGCCTCCATCGACCATGGAAACCGTAAACACCAGGTTGTTGGGCGAGTACTGCATGGCGATGTCGCGATATCCGGCGAGCATGGTTCTGATCTGCTCAAAAAGTTCCTGCCAGCCGGCATACTGAAGCTTCTTGCCGGGCAGAGTATCCAGATGACCCGATTCGATCTTATGAACCAGTTTGACGGGCTCACCCTGCGCCGGAATGACGTAATACCAACGCCGCGTGACCATCAGAGACGCCGAAAGATCCAGCACGCGATAGGCGATGGGATCACGGTGATGATGATCGTAAAACAGCCAGGCATCGATGTTTCGCTCACGCAGAGCAGCCTGGATCGCGGAGAGGTTCATGGCCAAAGCACTATTCTAAACAAGTGTCAGGGTTTGAGCGAATCAGGTACAGCCAGCACGACTCACATAGGCGTAGACGCCGTCTGCTTGGGCGAGGCAATCTCACCTAAGGCATCCGATCGTTAGAATCTGTGGCAAAACAGGAATGGCCCCGTTGCCGGAGCCATTCGATATGCCGCAGTGTAACTTAGCGCTCTGTCCGTATCCAGTATCGGAACGGGAAAGCCGCTTGTCAAGTTACTCGGGGAGACTATCTCTGCGTTATCTCCCCGATTGGAAATTCTCCATCCGGCCTACGCACAAAGGGAGAATGGACCCGACGGGAATCGAATCCGCATCTGCACTTGGACAGAGAGCTGTGTTGCCGTTACACCACGGGCCCAGATGCAGTTTCGGGATGCTCCTCCCTCGACGCAAGGTCACTGGTCACATTCCTAAACAACTGTCCCAAAACGGGAGAATAAAGGTCAGAATCAAGCCAGGATTCGCTTCCGTGCTTTGACCGGCAGCGTCTCGCACGCCGTTCGGAGTACCAACTGCGGCGCTCGCTCCCGAATACTCATGAGATACGGAACCGTCCGCTTGGCGTCAAATTTTGCCGTCTCTCGCAGCAGCCAGCCCAGCCCCTTCTGCACCATGTCATCATGGTCGGGAAGCAGGAGATCGGAAAGGCGACAAATCTCCGGGAAAAACATGCGGCGCCGGGTTCCCTGAATCAGGGCAACGCAGGCCGCCCGCCGGTGCCAGCGGTTTCGCGACTTCGCCCAACGAAACACTGCTTTCACTCGGGCCGGTTTCGCGGCCACCATGGGCGCAATCAGGTAGTGCACCAGCCCATCATGATCGGCCCAGCTGCTGATCCGCGGCAGCCAGGTTTCAAACAAACGGAACTCGGGATCGCCAAAGTCGTCGGTCAGTTTCTCCAGCAAGAAAACAGCGAAGTTTCTCTCGTCGAGAACCTGGCCGGAAAAAAGTTTGTCCGCAACCTGCAATAGAAACGGCATCCCGTGCTCTTTTAGAATCTCCCGTCGCGAACGGATCGCCGCTTTGCGCAGTGCGCCCGTGTACCAACCGCGCGATTTGACCTCTTCCTTGAAGAACCACTGCACGCCGGCCGCGTGCTCGGCCGACTAGCCGTCTTTTAAGGTGCGGCGTATCTGAGCGGCGATTAGGGATGGGGTGATTTTGGGGTTGAGCATGCACGCCTCTCACGAGACAAAGGAAGACTGGATAAAAAAGAAAAGACTACTACCTTTCTCGTTTCTTGCTCTTTGCGATGTCGCGCAGCGTGTCCAGCAACTTCTGCTCAATGACGTTTTCGTCGGAGGCCTCCTTTTGCCCTAGGCGGAGGACAATCTCATCACTCCGCCGAGGTCCTTCTTCAACGCGGCGGATGATTAGTTCCACGGGCTTGAGGGGCAAGTCGCGTTTTCTCCAGGTCTCGGATCTTGCCTTGATGATTGTCGTAATCAAATCGATGACGCTTTTGGCCAGGCTGACTCCTGCCGCCGTCACCGCCAAGTAGACCAGGATCTCCGGCCCGCTCTCGTGTGTCTCGAACCCAAAATCGACGTCGGCAGGCGCCAGGTTTTCAAGGTACCGGCGGATAGTTGCATGTTCGACCGTGGTGGGATCAATCCGAATCTTTATCCAGACAGGAATGTCACCGAGATGTGCGGATCGATCCGCCTTGAGGCGATGCAACATGCTGAATGAGTTCATCCGCCAATCGTCCACAGTTGCTCCCCGGGAGCGCCCCAGTACCATTCCTGACGCTCCCTAAGCGAATAGGCTAAGCTTCGGTACTCGGTTGCACAAGATTTCGGTCGAGGTGCCAGAGTTGTCCCCGCTAGGTTGCTGCGGGAGTGATCCTCGTGTACATGTCATAAATCCAAAGTGCCGCCGCCGTCGCCAAGCCCACTGACGTAACCACCCACCAGATGCGCTCGGGCTGATGGGTGACTTCTCCGAAATGGTGCATGAGCTTGCCGCCGAACCAGCCGCCGATCAACGAACCAATACCGATGGGGAGAAATGCAAATCCCATGTACGTGCCCTGCTGCCCGGGCGGCGCCAGGCGCGAGATGTAATCGTAGTAAGGGGGCTGCTGGGTGATCTCGCCGAGCGCCAGCACAAACAGCGAGAGCACCGCGCCCCAGATCGTCGGACGCAAGGCGAGAATCAGCCACGCCACCGACGTGATCACCGTTCCCAGAATGACAGCCTGAAAGGGCGGGAGTTTCCGCATTACATAATTCACCGCCAGGGTCAGACAAATCACGGTCAAACCATCGGTAATCAGGAGTCTCTCGACGTTAGCGTTGGGATTGATATATCGATGGATGTAGCCCGGCAGGCTGATGTACTGCTGCCAGAACACCACCCAATAGCCGGTGAACAGCACCAGAAACCACATGAACCGGCTGATACCGGCGAGTATCAACGCCAAGAGACCGAGCCAAATCCACCAGGGTACGTTGAGCCCCGGACGAATCCACAGCACAACCCGCAGCAGAACGGCGATCATGAACACGGGTAACACCAGCCGGTAATTGCCCAGCACCGTGCAAAAATTTCCCGCTATCGTCGCAATCGAAGCCGGAGGTGTGCCTTCAGTCCGACGCGGCTCACGAAAGAAGAACAGGGTGAAGAAAAACATGGCGAACACGCTCAGCGCCGCCACGCGGTAGACATTCTCAACGCCCAATCGTTGATGCGCCCAAGAGGCAACCAACGGACCGGCGGCGCCGCCGATGTTCACCATGGTGTAATAGATCGAATAGCCGATCGTGCGAACATTTTCTTTGGAAGCCCGCGCCGTGGTGCCAACCACGCAAGGCTTCACCATCGAAATGCCGAGCGCGGGCAGAATCAGAATGAAGCCCACGAACAGACTCAGTGGCACCGCGTTGCGCACCGGCGCCAGCCAGGATGAACCGATTGATCCAATCAAAAAGTATGCGGCGGCTAAGATGAGGTACGCCGTAGCCAGAGCCCGGCGGAAACCCATACGGTCGGCGACGGCTCCGCCGAAGATCGCCAGAAACCACACCATCCCGCCAAATATGCCGGTCAGGGTTCCGGTTTGCTCGGTAGAAAAGTTCAGCCGCTCCTGCAGGTACAGGGCAAGCGACGCAAAGGCTCCGTAGTAAGAAAGCCTTTCGAAGATCTCGCTGATGTTCGCAACCCAGAAGGGAAGCTCAAAGCCGGTGCGGATTTCGTAGAGCCGCTCGGAGAGGGTCAAGAGTAGCTCCGGATCGGGCGATTCATTTTGCGAAGAGTCATCGGCTGCGTCGTTTCCCTCTGGCGCGCGGAGCCTTTCCCGCCTTCGAGGGAATGAACTCAGCAAACCGAATCCGGTTCCCAAAAGGATCAATTACCGCCATCTCTTTTGCATTCCAGGGTTGCAACTGAATTCCGGGGCGGTAGTACTTGTATTTCTTTCGCTGCAAGTCGCGGCAAAATTCCTCGATTCCAGTCATCACCAGAAGCGTGGCCGTGCCCGGAACGCCGTCGCCATAATGTTCGCTCAAGTGCAGCAGCACGTCGCCCTTCGACACCTGCATATAAAGCGGCGTGTTGGGCTCGAACCGGTGTTCCCAATCGATGGTGAACCCCAGGAAACCGCGATAGAACTCCTTCGCCTTGCGCTCGTCGAAGATGCGAAGGATGGGAATCGCACGAGTCAGCTTGGTCGCCATAAGCGTTACTTTTCCTTGTGGATCAGATGCCCAACCGCCGGTGCAACTCTTCGCCAGACAATCCCGCCACGCGAATCACTTTCCTGCGGTTGGTCTCGCCGGACGCTATGGTAACGGAAGAGCGCGGCACATCCAAAAGATTTGCCAGGAACTCGATGCACGCTTGATTGGCCCGGCCCTTGAGCGGCGGCGCCGTCAGAGCCAGCCTGAGAGCGTCACCGAGTTCGCCGGTGATGGCGTTCTTCTTCGCCCGCGGTTGGACCTTGACAGCGAAGGTGACGCCCGCGCCAGTTTCGCGTACTGGAATCATGGGCCCTCGACATTGAGTCACAGAGAAAACGAATTGAGCTTCCGAGGTTCATTTCCTCTGTGACTCTGTGGTGACTCACATCCTGGTTCTCTCCCCGAAAATCGCGGTTCCGACTCGCACGCAAGTTGATCCCTCTTCGATCGCCACTTCGAAATCATGTGACATCCCCATCGAAAGCACCCGGGTGCCAACTTCTGGAAAATGCCGTGCGGCAATCTGATCGCGCAGTTCACGCAGCTTTCGAAAGTAGGGCCGCGCCTGCTGGGGGTCGTTTGTAAAGGGCGGGACGGTCATGAGACCGCGAAATTCAAGATGCCCAAAATCCGCAGCGCCTCGCAGAATCTCTTCCAGATCTTTCGATCCGGGAGCGACGCCACTTTTTGCTGCTTCGCCGCCAACATTGATTTCGATCAGGACCGGCAGCTTCTTGCCCAATGCTTCTGCCGCCGCATTGAGCTTCTCGGCCAACCGCAGCGAATCGACGGAATCTACCGCTGCGAACAGCTCTGCCGCTTTTCCCGCTTTGTTACTTTGCAGATGGCCAATCATGTGCCACTCGGCTTCGCGCAGACCCCGCAAAGCCTCCGTCTTCCCCACAAGCTCCTGCACTCGGTTTTCGCCGAACAGTCGAATCCCCGCCGCGTACGCCTCGCCAATGCGCTCCGGCGGTTGAGTCTTGGTAACGGCCATCAGAGACGCTTCGCGCGGATCTCGTCCTGCACGGCGGGCTGCTTCGGCAATCCGCCGCCGTACTTCCGCGATGTTGTCGGAAATGGACACTAGAAAAGCTTAAACCACAAAGGACACAAGGTATCACGAAGGAAACCAGGAACGAATCGGGAGTCCTTCGTGCACCTTTGTGTCCTTTGTGGTGGAAAGCGTTTCTTGCGTCCTCACATGATCGCGGTCGGTGGCGCCGGTTCATCCGGGCTGCCCGCGTTGGCCAGGGGCACCTTCATCATCACGAAGATCAGCACAGCCATTCCGATCAACCCCGAAAAAGAGAAGTCTCCTACATCGATGTGCCAGAGCTCGTGATTGCTGCCTACAATCGCGGCGATGACCAGCCCGCACAGCGCTTCCCCGGCGATGAGGCCCGAAGCAGTCAGCACGCCTGCGTTGTCCACACGCGCTTTCTGCGCGTCGTTATACCCGCGCCGGTCACGGAGTTTGTCGGTGAACCAGCGGATGACCCCGCCCACGAAGATCGCAGACGTGGTTTCGAGCGGCAGGTACATGCCGACCGAGAAGAGCATGGGACTTTTAACTTCGACCAGGATCATGGCAAAGCCCATCAGGATGCCGACAATGACCAGTGGCCAGGCCATATTTCCGCCGACAATCCCCTGGGCCAGCATGGCCATGAGTCCGGCTTGTGGGGTGGGCAACGCAGCGCTGCCGAAGTGATAGGCCTTGTCGAGAATCATGAGCGGGAAGAACAAGACCAGGGATGCCACAATCGTGCCAAAAATGTCTCCGATCTGCATTTTCGACGGTGTGCCGCCCAGAATGTGGCCCGCCTTCAGGTCCTGCAACATCTCGCCCGCAACCGCGGAAGAAACGCAGACCACGGCCGCGACTCCCAGCACGGCCGCTACTCCACCAACACCCGACACTCCCATTGCCACCATCAGCAGTGCCGCGACCACCAGAGTGCAGAGAGTAAGGCCGGAAACGGGATTGTTCGACGATCCAATCATGCCTACCAGGTTGCCCGAGACCGCAGCAAAGAAGAATCCGAGCACGATCATGACCGCCGCCGCCACCACGGCGCCTGCCAGCACCTTGCCTCCCGTAAGGTTGTGAGCCCCGTTGATGAAGTAGTAGTAGAGTCCGATCATCGCCAGGAACACTAAGCCCACGCCGAGAAAAACCACTTTCGCATTCAGGTCGCGATCGATACGGCTGGTGGCCTTATGCGCTTCCGCCGATTTCTTCAGATCAGAAACCGCGCGTTTCATCCCAACCATGAGTTGTTTGCGCATGCGAAAAAGCGTGAAGCCAGCGCCGACCAACATGCCGCCGACTGCGATCGGGCGCACGATGGAATACCACACGCTGAACGCGATACCTCCCCAATAGATCGCGGGGCTGGAGCCAGCCGGCATCGCCGGCAAATTCGGTCCCAGAAAATAGACGAGCAGTGGAACCAGAAGACCCCAGGCGACCACGCCGCCGGCAAAATTCAGCGAGGCCAACCTCGGCCCGATGATGTATCCCACGCCCAGATAAGCGGGGCTGACGGCCGGCGAGGTGAATTGAGTCATCCCGCCCGTCGCCAGCATGGGCGAAGTTGTGCTGCGCCCCAGACGTAAACCCGTTGCCATCTTGGGAATATCGACCAGAATGTTCTTCGTGTACCAAAAGACGTTAATCTGTGAAAGGAAGTACATCAAGCCGCCGAAACCCATGTTGGCGAACAGAATCTTTGCGGCTTTCGACCCTTGCTGTCCGGCCTTATGGATTTCCGATGCGGCGACTGACTCTGGGAAGGGAAGCTCGGGGTCCTCCACCATCACTCGTCGTAGCAGAGTAACGAACAAAATGCCCAGCAACCCGCCGATGACCATCAGCGCCACGGACGCCCAATAGCGCTCCATGCCCAGGCTCGGCCACAATCCGGCGAGCACAAATGCCGGGATGGTGAACACCGCGCCCGCCGCTACCGACTCGCCGATTGCGCCGACGGTTCGAGCTATGTTCTCTTCCAGCAGCGAGCCCTTCATCAGCCGTAGGATGGACATGCCAATGACCGCCGCCGGATACGTAGCCGCGATGGTCATTCCGGCCTTTAAGCCGAGATAGGCATTGGCAGCGCCGAGAATCCCGGTCATCAGCAAACCGAGAAGGACAGCTCGGAAGGTAAACTCCCGCATTTCCGTGCTCTCCGGCACATACGGGCGGAATTTCTTGGGGGCTTCGACGACGGTGGATTCGGGGCTCATAGACGAGATCCTCGCAAATTAGCGGCGCGGTTAAGGATACATCAAAGTCAGCTTCTGGCTCCTATAGCTTCTAGCTTCCGGCTCTTGGCTCTAAGCCAGAAGCTAAAAGACAGTCCTGTGTCTCACTCCGGTAACCGCCCCGCGTTGCGCGCTGAATCGGGCATGACTATACTGAAAGAGATTCGTCCAGCTGGACGCCCCTGCAAGCGCGACTGGGCGAGGGAGGATCGTCTTCAGCAGTAGCGTGACCCCAACTCGGGCCACCGGGACCACGGCTATCACGCGGGAGAGTTCTTTGTTGTCTGCTTTAGCCACTGGAATCACTGGCGTAGCCAGCTCTGTCTTCGCCACCCTTTTCCCCGCTGATTGCCGCCTTTGCGCTAGCCCTCTGCGCAATATTTCTCGTCTCCCCGTCTGTGACCAATGTCTGTCCGCCATGCGGCCTATTGCCGCGGGACTATGCTCGATCTGCGGCGAGCGTCTGGACGGTCCATATCAGTTGTCGTCCGAGAATGGCGACCCTCTTTGCAGCCTGTGCCGGCGGCTGGAGCCGCCGTTCGTCAAAGCCGCGGCCTATGGCAGCTATGAGGGCGGACTGCGTGAGCTGATTCATTTGCTGAAATACGATCAGGTTCGGCCCGCGGCCACCGTCCTGGGTCGCATGCTGGCCGAGGCAGTTTCGGATCTGCAGCCGCTTTTTGCGGATCGTCCGGTACTGGTTGTGCCCGTGCCGTTGCACACCCGAAAGTTTCGCCAGCGCGGTTTCAATCAGGCGGAAGTGATCGCTCACTCCGCCTTGAAGCTCCTGTCTGGCACGGGCCTGCTGCTGAGCTCCGCTGTACTGGAACGGACCCGCGAAACGCAATCGCAGATTGGATTATCCCGGCACCAGCGCCGCGAGAACATGCGGGGCGCGTTCGCCGCGGCGAAACGGTCTGAAATCGCCGGGCGGGAGATTTTGCTGGTGGACGATGTTTTCACCACCGGCACCACGGTTTCGGAATGCGCCCGCGTACTGCGGCGCACGGGGGCATCGAAAGTGTATGTGGCGACAGTTGCCCGAACGTTGAAGGCGGAAGCCGAACATGCTACGCCGCCGGCTGAGATCAGCGACGAAGTGGCGCTCGCAGCGCACGGATAGACGAAAACACGAAGTAACGGACGACCGATGTCGGCACAGCAGGAACCTATGTCAGGGAAGTGGCATAATTCGATCGTAAGCTCGGTCCGGGGGTACGCTTCTGCCCCAGGAATTCTGGAAGTCCGCCAGGACAGCGAGGGCCACGTGCTGCACGCCCCGGTCCTGGTGCTGAATGCATCCTACGAGCCCATCAACGTCTGTGCCGCGCGCCGCGCCATCGTTCTGGTTCTCAAAGGTGTGGCGATGACCGAGGAGGAGAACGGCCACTTCCTGCACGCCGCGCGTCTGGCGATCCGGCTGCCTTCGGTAATCCGGCTGCTGGAGTACCGCCGCATTCCCCACCAGACTCGCGCTCTCTCCCGCAAGAACATCCTGCTGCGCGACCGCAACACTTGCCAATACTGCGGAGAGTTGTTGCCTTCAGGCGAACTGACCCTCGACCACGTCGTGCCCCGTTCGCGTGGTGGCGCTTCCACCTGGGAGAACCTGGTGGCCTGCTGCCATCCTTGCAATCGCCAAAAGGGGAACCAATTCCCCACCGAGGCGGGTATGAAGCTGATGCGGGAGCCGCGCGCCTTCAATCTGCACACCAGCCGCCACATCATGCGCCTGATGGGCCGCTCCGACGACAAGTGGCGGAAGTATCTCTTCTACTGAGCGGGCGGCAGTCGCACTCAGTATTCAGCCCTTCAGCTGGTACCCAGCCTTGGCTAGATTAGATCAGACTGCCCAGATCCCCTACTACATGCTCACAGTTCCGGGGACTGCGCGCCTCGCCGACCAACAGCAAGGGAGGTCATTTCTAAGGGCTTGCAAGATGCGGCTAGTTTTCACCCACACCAGGCAGTGCCTGCACGAGTTCATCGGAGTGCTGCAGGACACTGGGCATTGCCTGGACGCGTTGTCCGGGATCTTCCTGCACGCGAGATGGAGATTGCGAAAGCGGCGGTGCAGCGATGGAAGTCTGGTTCGAAGCTGCTTCCACACATGAGTACGCAGGAATGTCACGATGCCTCGGGCGCTGCGCCTTGGTCTGGGATGCCGGCGGCGGGACCGTCTGAACGGGTCGTGGTGCGGGCGGAGCCGTTGTCGTGGACTGCCCACCACGGCTCGTGAGTTCAGACCGATCCTGAGCGGAAGCCGTCGGCGCCAGTTCCGGCGCGAGCATTGCCACCGCCAGTACGGCCCAAACCGCTAACCCCTTAAGTGTTGTCATTCACTTATCCTCCCGTCCGCGCGCTCTCACCGGTGGTAGCACCGTCATTCTGTTTACCTAACCCTTAGAACCCCAGCAAAACCTGAAAAGTCGTGCCCGGGCAATGAGCGCAAAGGTAACGAAAGGTAACAGGGCAAGTTACTGGCAGAAGTTATGGTTTTGGAATTCCGGTTGCAATCCCTCCCGTTGAAGCCGCCAGAAGATACCAGGCCGCGTGCGGAAGCCATTGCTCTCCCCACCGCCAGTCGTTGTCTGCGCCTGTTCGCCGGTAGGGCAGCAGGTAGTCGATGTCGCTCTCGTCGCGGAACCCGCTGGTGATCCCGTTCGAGATTCCGCCCGGCGCGTTAGTGAATTCCCACGAGTCAAAATACATATAAGGAGGATTGTTGCGGCCGACGCCATTCAACATGGTCGAGTCGAACGGGTTCAAGCCCAGAATCCAGTTCAGTTGGCTGGTGGCAAAGGTCTCCAGTTGCTTGCGAAAGGCTGCATCCTGCGGGAAGGCGAGTTCCGCCAGCCGCGCCGCCGTCGCGACCGAGGCCAGACGCGCGTTCTCACCCTGCCACCACGGAGCCGCGTCGCTGTTGTGGGGGAAAAAGAAGCTGGTGTGGCGAGCCCCCGTTTTGTCCTGCACGTATTCGCGGCTGTAACCGAACGGGTTATTGACCTCGGAAGTGATCGCCAACTCAAACGCCAGAGACTTCCTCACTGTGTCCAACACCTGCTCTTTTGTCGCGGAATCGGCGATCTCGGAGTAATAGAGCAGGCTCACCACTGGAAACCCGCCGTCGGAAGCATGAAAGAACGGGCGTTGACCATCATCTGCCCGCCAGTAGTTTTGGTAGCCTCCTGCACTGATCTGGCGAGCCACCAGGCTCTTAGCGCGGCGGTCGGCGGCCTGCTTGTACTTTTGGCTGTGCGTCGTTCGGTAAAGTTCGGTCGCGGCCGCTAGCGCGCAATAATCGTCAACGATGTTTTCCTTGCCATCGTTGATGAGTTTGAGATTGTTCTTTTCCAGGTAATCAAAGGCGTCCGCAGCGGCCTTCAGGTAATCCGAGCTGTGAAACTGGCCAGACACCGGGTATGCACTCGCCATCGCCAGCGCGGCAATCGCGATTCCTCCGCCGGAGCGATAGCTGACTTCATACTCCAGGTCATTGTTAGCGCTCTCCACCATTCCGGCAGCGCCCTGGCCTGGAGCGCCTTCGATCCCAAAGCGCTTCATCTCGCCAGCGATTTTGCGTTCCTCCGGAATCTGCTTCACGCTGCCCGTCGATACCGATCGATAAAAGGATTCCTCTGGAACTTTCATCCGCACCAGATAGTCCGCCCCGAACATGGCTTCATCCAGCAGGTGCGCCTTGTATCGGGCAAACCCTTGCAGGCCGCGGCGATTCGCCTGCTCATAGCTCTTGAGCAGGCTGTAGACCACCAGCGGAATCTGCTGAGGATTGAAGTAAGTTGAGAAGGACAGGTGGGAAAAGTGTTTGCCGTAGTCGCCGGTGGCATCCCACCACCCACCGTGCGCGTCGATCGTGCCCCTCTTCGTATCCTCAAAGCGCAAGTGGCTATCGGCTTTGTCCATCTCGCCCGAACTGCGCTCGTCTTTGAAGTAGTAGATAACATCGGAAACTGTGTTGCGCTCCAGCAGGTCGTTTTGCACCAGAAACGGGAACGACCGGACGTTCGCTACATTCGTCGTGCATTCCAGGTAATACTTGCCCTCGATGGCAAACGAGTCGAAATCGACTGTCCAGAAGTACCAATCTCTCCATTTCTGAACCGGACCGGTTGCCTTGGGTGTGATCGCCAGAATTACCTGATCGGTAGCATCATCCTTTAGGACACACGCGGAGACGCTGTCACTTGCCTGGCCGAGGATCACGGCGTGCTTCGGCCCGCTGGTTTCGTATCCGAGATGATTGGTCAGGATCTTCAACACGCCAGCAGAAGATTGCGCTACGAACATGAACGAAAAGAGGACAACTAGAAGGAATCCAGGATGCCGTTTCATGATGACCTTTCTTCCTGCGACAGCCCCCGGTGAAGTCATCGCTGCGGAACCGGTGATTCTGGGCACCGTCGGCGGGTTTGCAAATGTCGCTAGTAAGTACGTCGTTCGTCTGACGTTTGGTCTCGTCTACTGCAGCCAAGCTGAGGAGCGCTCACCGCTATTTTTGGGGCGGTTGTGGTTTGGCGTTCGGGTCCGTGGTCTTCGCTTCCGTGCCCTTTTGCACTTCTTTTCCGTCGTAAGTGATCTTCACGTTTGATCCGAACCGCTTGTAGTTCTCGTATTTCACGATTTCGCGGATTTTTACATCTTCAGTAGAGAAATGCAGAGTGTCCTCGGCGCGGGTGTAGGTCGGAAACCAATACTTGTTATCGATTTGCTCACGCCAGGTGGTGAATTTGGGGAACAGGTTCTCGTTTCCTCTGCCCTTCTTGTTGGCCCGGGTCTCAGGCACCATCTGGCCATAGGTCTTTACGATCTGCAAATCGTGGTCGTCCACCCAGATACGTCCCTGAAAGTAGCGCTTGTTCTTCTCGATCTGTTTGGGCGCAATATCAAAGACGTAGCAGTGCAGCTCGTCTTCCTGCTGCTGCCCGACGTAGAGGATGTTGTACAGGCTGATCTCGTCGCTGGTGAGGACCATGGGAAACCCGTTCTCCAGGTCATCGAAATCCTCCCGGGTCATGCCCAGCCGCACCAGCGTGGGCAGCGGGGCAAACACCACGTTCTTCACCCGGCGGCCCTGGTCATCGAAGCTCACATCGAAAACTTCCTGAAACTCGCCATCGACGGTGTTGCCGTCAAGGGTTTGCATTTTGGCCGACTCGCGATAGCCGTACTGATCGTACGCCTCTTTGAATTCTTTCTCTTTGGCCGCGAAGCGTTGAATGATCTCTTCCGGCGTAATGCCCTTAGGTTGCGAATTGTCTAGCGGACCCTCATCCGCGAAAGCGCCGGGCAACAGGCAGCAGAACGTGAGAATCCCGACTAAGGATGCCAAACCAATGCGCTTCATAACATTAGTGTAACCAAAATGGATTCGAAAAGCTGGTCCCGCGCACAACCTTTGCGGCGCAAAACCTGGTAATCAGTCTATTTGTTTAGATTGAGGACCTCCCCGTCCGGTTGCCGGAGCATTTTCCCAGGTGGTGACCTCGTTTCGGCAACCCGAAGTTTCGTCG
This sequence comes from Terriglobales bacterium, assembly GCA_049582765.1. GTDB lineage: Bacteria > Acidobacteriota > Terriglobia > Terriglobales > Acidobacteriaceae > JBAUUQ01. Next base: position 389,063 of record JBAUUQ010000033.1, on the reverse strand, counting down.
GATATAGATCTTCACAACCACAACTGGAGGCTTTACCGGTCACGTTGTAAGATGGCCCATGCCCGTCGTCCGCCGAGCCGACGCCTCTGGAGCCGATTCCTCCGTCCAGCACGAGATCGCCCGGCTGGCGGAATTGCCCGAGGTTCGCCGGGCCGCGCAGCAGTTTCGCTCCCAGGAATTCCGGCTCGTCCAGTGGCAGCTCGAGATGGCGCGGATTTCCGCTCCTCCGTTCGGAGAGAATACCCGGGCGGACTGGCTGGCCACGCGCTTCCGCGAGCTGGGGCTCGAGGGAGTCCACACCGATGGGGTGGGCAACGTCTTTGGCCTGTGCGGCGGTTCGGCCGAAAAGTGCGTCGCTCTCAGCGCCCACCTTGATACCGTCTTTCCCGCCGGCACCCCGCTCAATATCCGCCAGCAGGGCAGTCGCTTGTACGGCCCGGGAGTCTCGGATAACGGGGCCGGAGTTACAGCTTTGCTCGCAGTCGCAGCGGCACTTCAAGGGGCTGCGCTTTCGCTCGCCGTGCCGGTGCTTTTCATTGGCAACGTGGGGGAGGAAGGTGAAGGCGACCTGCGGGGTATGCGGTACATCTTTTCGAATCCGCGCTGGAAGAACTCGATCCTGTACAGCCTGGTCCTTGATGGCGCAGGTTGTGACACGATTGTGGCCGAGGCCCTGGGCAGCCGCCGTTTCGAGGTCATCGTGCGCGGCCCTGGAGGCCATTCCTGGAGCGATTTTGGGGCCCCGAATCCGATTTTGGTGCTGGCGCGGACCATCCAAGGCTTCAGCCAGACACGGGTGCCCGCGTCCCCCAAGACCACGTTCAATATTGGCGTGATCCGTGGTGGCACGTCGGTAAACTCTATTCCGGAGTCGGCCAGCATGCGGGTCGATATCCGCTCTACCTCGATGGCTGAGATGGAGCACTTGGAAGCTTCATTGCGGCGCGAACTGGAACTGGCCATGGTGGAAGAAGCACGCGCCAGCGAGCAGCGCAACCCGGCACAACGGCGCACCTCCGGCCTCAGCCGTGAAGTGGTCGTCATCGGCAGCCGTCCCGCCGGCGAGCTGGACCCGAATGCCCGCATGCTGAAGGTAATCCGCGCCGTGGACGTACACCTGGGCAACGCCGCTCAAATTCAACGCGCTTCCACTGACGCGAACATTCCTTTGTCGATGGGCCGCGAAGCCATCGCCATTGGAGGCGGCGGAACCGGCGGCGGCGCGCACACTCTGCAAGAGTGGTTCGACGGCAGTGGCCGCGAGCTGGGGCTCACGAGAATCCTGTTGGCGGTGCTGGGGCTGGCTGGGGTGGCTGAGTAAGCAACCTGGGGCTGACGTCACGCCCGCCAGGCGGGAGTTCCCAGGCCTACGCACGCCATCCTTAGAATCCCTTGCGCATCGGCCGGAAGGGAATCATCACTACCGCTTGCAGTGGCACCGGATTGCCATTTCTCAAGGCAGGCAGGAACTGCCAATGCAGCAAGGCGGCGCGGGCATAGGCATCCAGTTGATCGTCGATTCCGTTCACAACTTTCACATCCGCCACTCGCCCCTCGCTGTTAATGACCGCGGAAAGCGTTACGGTGCCCTGCACGTTCCGCCGCATCAACTCCAACGGATAGCCCGGATCCACGGCGTGCGTGGCGACCGGGGCGATCAGGTCGCCCTTGGGTTTGGCTTCGCTCAGTTCGCTGAAGTGCATCACCCAGCTTCCGCCGGATGAATTCAGATTGGGGATACTCAGGGTCATGCCGTAAGATCTGCGCCCGGCAAATACTTTGCGCTCGTCTTCCGTTTCCGCATCCGCGGACAGCTCCGACGCCAGTCTTCGTCCGGTGGCGCTGGTTCGAGGTGGGCTGGCACTGGCCAACAGAGGCGGATCGTCCAGCGCAGCATGGCCGTCCGATGTGCCGCTTACCGTCGAAGGTGCCGATGACTTCGGCCCGGGTCCGACTAGAAGTCCTGAGGGAATGCCATTCTTGCTCCCCTGCGACCCGGGCCCGCCAGTCGAACTCGCCGCCCGAGTGCTACCAGCAATCTTTGGTGTGCCGGCAGCGCCCACTTTGCCATCGGGTGTCGCGGCAAAGCTGCCGCGCCGGTTTCCGTTGGGCGCTTCTACTGGAGCAACCTGCGCCGGATGAATATTCAGCGCGATCAGACGTCCGCCCTTGCTCGTCACTCCCGTGCCCTGGATCGAGGGGGGTGGCGGCACCACCGCCGCACTTGCCAGCGAGGGAGCTGTCCGGTTCGCCCTCGAATGCTGCTCTCCCACCGGCAACTGCGGCGCGGGAGACACCACTTGCGCGCGGCCAATGTTGATATCGCCGAGCCTCCGCGTCGATGCTGTTTCTACGCTGGGCGGCGGTTCGATCACGGCCGCCTGGAGGGTATGTACGTCGCGCCTGGAAATCGGTGCATTCACGTCTGGCGCAGGCCCGACCACGGCCGCGTTCAGCGACGGTGCCGGGTCCATCCTGCTCCGGCTGACCTCGGGCGGCGGCGCGATAATCTGGGCTTGGAGTTCTGGAATCTTCAAGTCGGACGGGCGAGACGCGATCGCAGCCATGGGTATTGTGGGCTGAGCGTGATCCCAGGCAACCACGTTCGGCATCGGGACGTCGCGATCGAGTTTAAGCTCGGGCGGAGCAACGATGGTTTGCTTGCGATTGTCTGGCTCGGGGGGAACCGAAATGATGGCTTGCGGAGAATGTTCCGGGTCGCCTTTTTGCGGCAAAGATTCTTTCTTGCTGCCGGTATCGAGCGGCGGCAGGTATTCCGACGCTTCGTAATAAATAACTTCCGGTTTTTGGAAGGCAGGCTGCGCGATGACCTGTGATGCTTGCGGCCACAGGCGGGTGCCAGTCCACAATATGGCGATCAATGCAGTATGCAGGATGATGGACTGCCCGAACTTACCCCAGGGCAGGTGGGAGGTTACGAAGACGTCCGTCCAGAAAGGCGCCGCCGGCGAAGACAAGCTGAGCGAGGGTTGACGCCGTGACCGGAAAAGGTCGAGCAGATTGCGAATGAAGACCTTGTGCCAGGGATCCAGCGTGATCAATAAGACGGGTGCTGGAACCGGCCTGGGTTTCAACGCGGATTCGATAAGCCTCAACCCCTGTTTCATGCCTGCGTCATGACCAGCCCCACTGTGGCTCAATTATATCCGGCAACTGTCGCGGCCTGTAGCGCCAGAGCCGCCATTTCCATGCTCTAATACCGATATGAAACGGATGGGAAGATTTGCCTGGGTATTCCTCCTCGGCAGCGCTACAGTGCTCCATGCACAGACCGCCTCAGAGCCAACCGTTGCCGCCGAGAACTATTCGGGGATGTATACCTTCTTGAAAGAGGGAGAGTTCGTGCAGATCACCGTCGAAGAGGCCGGCCGGGTTACCGGCTTCGTGTCGCGCTACGGGGATGGCGAGAGCGATCGTGGGGCTTTCCTGGACCACTTTTTCAAGCAGGGGAAACTGGATGGCACCAGGTTAAACTTCACCACCGAAACCGTGCACTCGGTCCGGTACGAATTCAATGGAGCGTTCGAGCGTGGAAGCGGAAAAACCCCCGCCGATGAGGCTTACCATCTGGTCAAAGGGACACTTACCGAATATCGCGAAGGGGCTGATAAGAAAGCTACGGCCAACTCTCGCGAGGTAACGTTTAAATCCTTCCCCCGGGACCTGAGTACCACTCCTGCCCCCGGAAACTGATCGCACCGCTGTTTCACGCTTTCGCGCTGACGGTGAGCTCCGGATACAGGGGACGCGTAGTCACCACGCCGTGGCGCCACACTACTTTCATTACCCGCGCACAGTCCTCACAAAGCCAGAAGTATTCGATGCGGGTGACCGGTTGCACGGAACTGGATGAAACTGTCTTCTCGATCTTGAAGAGCCGGCCCCGCCGGAGAGTAAGAAAGCGGGCAAAGCAAATCGGGTTCGCGCATTTGGAGAGCACGGCAAAGCTCCTGGGCTAAACGAGGTGAGGTCTCTCCAACACCATCTCTGCTCCCTGCCGGCTTAACGCATCGCCGGTTGTCCCGCCGGCGTGGTGTCCTTGGCTTTGGCTGCTCGTTCCGTTTCAATGCGCTGGATGGTCGACCGCAGCCATGACTTCACCGTTTCCTCCAGTTCATTCTGTTCCTTCTGTCGCTCCATGGTGTAGACCGTCTCCCCTTGGCTGTTCAAGGGAATATGGTGGCAGGGAATTTCCTCCTCCTGGCATTGTGCCGGGACGAGATCGGTGAACAGGCATTCGCTGCACGGATTCGGCCGCGCTGGGTCGTTAAAGTTGAGGCAAGAGGGGGAATCCAGAAAAATCGACGTCGGTTTCCACGGGGTCCTGACCGAGCGTCCATAGCCGCCCTGCTCAAGGAAGTTGAGTTCGAACTTCAGAACCTCCAGGATGTCGCGCTTGTCGTCAGACATATGGTGCCTCCCCCGGGTCCAGGTTGATCGGACACTCACCCGGTAATTGCCCTATTCTCAGCTTCCGGGTACGGCGCGGCGGTGACTGCTCTCACCGCCGTCTGTGACGTCGATCACGTGACCCTGGGCCGGCCACAACCGCCTTCCCCAGGGATCTCGGCGCCAAAGTCACTGCGCCGGGTGACGTCTCTCACATCCAGCGGCCGCAGAGACCGGCTAGCCTGCAAGGTGGAGGTCAATATGGAAGCGAGATACACGTATTCGGCAAAGGCCCAATTCCACCAACATGATCGCACCTTTGTGGAACTCGAGCATGCTGCGCCGCGCATTATTCCTTTCTCGGCGCCGCCCGAGTTTGGAGGAGAGGCAGGCCTGTGGACCCCAGAGCACTTCCTCCTGGCGGCGGTGGCCTCCTGTTTTGTGGCCACCGTCCGGGGCGTGGCGCGTGCCTCCAGGCTGGACTTCCAGGGAATCGAAATCTCTGTGCAAGGTGTGATTGAGAAAGACAGCGGAGGTCTGCGATTCACCAGGCTTACTCTGGAACCAGTGTTCATCATCTCTGGCGAGGAAGACCGGGAACGCGCCCTGCGCGTGCTGGAGAAATCAGAAAAGAGCTGCCTGATTGCCCGTTCCCTGTCCAGCGAGATGCGGATGGAGCCAAAAATCCTGCTGGAAAGACCCGTCACGGTGTAGCGCCGTCGCGGTCTTGTCAGCCTGACTCAAACCCAAGCTAATCTTCGGACTCTTTTGTGCGCGCCCGTGACGGCTGATCTGCATCCAATCAGGATGCTGACGATCCCTTTTCATCGCAATTGTCTGTGAAACGGTATAATGTCAAAGCATTGAAAGTATTGGAGGAAGTGAAAGCTATGGACCCGCGCGCAAGCGGCTTTCTGGAGCGTTTGAAGGGTAATCGACCGGTTTATACGGTCACGATTCTGGCGACGCTGACGGTCGGCATTCTGATCGGGACGGTAATCTCCAACGGAGTTGGGGGCCAGGAAAGCAAGAAGAACGCTGACGCGCCGACTCCTTTGACCATTCCTTCGCCACAGCAGCTCTCCAACCAGTTCTCGCAGATCGCCAAGCAGCTTGAACCGGCGGTGGTCAACATCAACACCGAGTCCATCATCAAGAATCCGCATCGCCGCCGCGGAACGCCGGACCAGGGTGGAGGAGGTAGCCCGGACGATCAAAACCCGTTCGATGACTTTTTCGACCGCTTTTTCGGAGGACAACAGAATCAAGGTCCGGTTCGTGAACATTCGTTGGGTTCGGGAGTAGTGGTCGATGCCAAGGGCTACATTGTCACCAACCGGCATGTGGTGGAAAAAGCCGACCGTATTCGCGTCCGGTTGGCCGATGATCCGCCCCTGGTTCAGCATGATGCCAAACTGATCGGCAGTGATCAGGAAACTGATCTGGCGGTGATCAAGATTGAGGTCGAGAAGCCTCTCATTGTCGCCAAGCTGGGCAACTCTGACGGCATGCAGGTGGGAGACTGGGTGCTCGCCATTGGCAGCCCGTTTGGGCAGGTGGGTACCGTGACCGCGGGCATCGTTTCTGCCAAGGGCCGCAACATCGTTCCGCTGCGGCAATTCCAGTCTTTCATTCAGACCGACGCAGCGATCAATCCGGGCAACTCCGGCGGGCCACTGGTCAACATGGTGGGAGAAGTCATCGGCATCAACACCGCCATTCTCACCGATACCAACGCTTATGCTGGAGTTGGGTTCGCTCTTCCCTCAAACACCGTGGTCACGGTTTACAACCAGCTCATCGGTCCCGATCACCGCGTATCGCGGGGCTCCATCGGCATCGAGTTCGCGGCGCAGGAAAACCCGGCAATCGGGCGTGTCTACGGCGTCAACAATGGAGTAACCGTTTCCAACGTGGTTGCTGGAACTCCGGCGGAAACTGCGGGACTGAAAGTTGGCGACACCATCATTTCGGTGGACGGCAAGCCGGTAAAAAATGGCGAGGAACTGGTGGCCGATATCGCCAGCCGCAAACCGGGGACCAAAGTTGAACTCGGTTTCGTTCGCAACGGCAAGAAACAGGATGCTGCCGTTACCGTCGGCGACCGCGCCAAGCTCTTTGCCGCGCGCCTGGGCGAGGATGATGAAGGTAACGAAGAGACCGCACCCAAGGAAAGCAAGCTGGGACTTTCGGTGCATGCGGTCACCAACGAGATCGCCGATCGTCTGGACATTGCCGCCGGCAAGGGCGTCATTGTGCAGGATGTAAAGCCGAACAGCTTTGCCGACGATGTGGGTCTTACCCGCGGGGACATCATCCTGGAGATCAACAAGCAGCCGGTGAACTCCGAGGACGATTTCACTCACGTCTCATCCACTCTGAAGAGCGGGCAGGACGTGGTGTTCCTGGTCCGCCAGCGTGGCCCCGGTCGTCAGGATGGCACCATATTCCTGGCCGGTACACTTCCGTAACGTAACCACATGCTTTAAAGACTGGCACTGAGTCGCGGCAATCGCGCATGATACTCAGTGCCGGTTGTTTTTCTTAGGAGGCGAATTTGCCGGGTTCGGGCATGCAACGGTGTGCGGCGCTGGCTTGCGTTTTGGCCGCAGCGGCGGTGCCCTCCCACGCCCAATCCAGCCAGTCGACATCTCCGCAGACCGCCGCGCAACCCAGTTCTCACCCCAGCAGCAGAAGCCGTAAGAGCAGGAAGTCCCGCAAAGCCGCCAGCTCACACAAGCGCGGCCAGCAGAAGATTGACCCGCAACGCACCCGGCAAATCCAGGAAGCTCTGATTCGCGAGCACTACCTCAATGGGAAGCCTTCGGGCACTTGGGACAGCAGCACACAAGCTGCCATGCAGAAATATCAGGCCGACAACGGCTGGCAATCGAAAACCACGCCGGACGCGCGCGCTCTCATCAAAATGGGCCTCGGCCCAGACCACGAGCACCTGCTAAACCCAGAGAGCGCCATGACCTCCCAGCTGCCTACAGCATCGTCGCCAACTAAGGCGGATCCCCCCGGCGACTCCGGCAAGCCGCAACAGTAAATTAGGCACTTCTCGGTGTGCATCGCCCCGACCGGGGGTGCCCCATGTCCATTGCGGAAGGGTTGGAGGCAATACCTCGGGCTCCACGTCCGAAGGTACGGCTGAAGTCTTGGTTCCGAAAATCCCCACCCCAAGCAAAAGAAGCTTGGGTCTTTCCACGTACTTTGCGGAAGGGTGGGAGACGGCGCATCCCAAAACCCCCAATCCTGCGCAAAAACCTGCAAGGATGGGGCACCCGCCAAAAGCCAAAAGCCAAAAGCCAAAAGCTAAAGGCCAAGAGCCAAGAGCCAGCTCTTACTTCATCACCCCGCGCTGCGCAATCCCAATATTGTCCCGGCTGGTGTTCTTGACCAGATACATCATTTCGTCGGCTTGGCGGATGATGTCGTGCGGAGTCTTGGCGTCGTGCGGATAAGTGGCCACGCCCATGGAGGCGCGGATGTTCAGGTTCAATCCTTCATCGCGGCAGAACATGCTGGTGCGCAGACTGTCGCGCAACCTCTTGGCAACGACCAGGGCAGAATCTTTTCCGGTCTGTGGCAACAGTACGACGAATTCGTCGCCGCCGTAGCGAAAGGCATAGTCGATCAAACGGAGCTGAGCCTTGATGAGGTAACCAATCTCGGCCAGCAGCTTGCTTCCGATCAGGTGGCCATGGGTGTCATTGACCTGCTTGAAATGATCGAGATCGATAAAGAGCACGGTAAATTCGTAGCCAAAACGTGACGAGCGGTAAACTTCGGTCTCCAGCGTCTTATAAAGATGGCGGGCATTGAACAGTCCGGTGCAATCATCGGTGATGGTCAGTTCCTGAATCTTCTCCACCGAGCGCGCGTTCTCGATGGCGATGGCCGCATAGTCGCAAAGCGATTGCAGGAAAAACATCTCTGGATCGCCAAAGTGCTTCATGTCGACGTTCACCAGCTGAATCACACCCAAAATGCGCAAGCGTGAACGCAACGGGAAGCAGATGATGGAACGCGTTTCCAGGCGGGTCATTTCGTCGATGCGCTTGGAGAAGCGCACGTCGGTGTAAACATCAGGCACAATCAGCCGTTCCCCGTGTTTGGCGACGTATCCGGCGATGCCTTCTCCCACCTTCAGGCGCACGCTTTTCAAGGCCTCGGAGGCAGTCCCCACAGCGATCGCGAAATAGAGATCGTTCCGCTCCTCGTCCACCATCAGCAACGACCAGGTGTCGGGACGGAAGTATTCCGCCATTTTTTCCATGATGGTCTGCAGAATGGAGTCGAGGTCCAGCGACGAGGTCAGAGCCTTGGCCACATCGTGAAAAATGGCCAATTCCTGGGTCAGCCGGTTACGTTCGGCCTCAATGGCTTTGGTCATGGAACCTCAACTCGAGCGTGGAGCAGGAGTCTTGAAATTATATGCGGCGGGGGAAAGGTCAGGGAAGAAACCTTGGTAACCAGAACCCATCCAGACACTTCGCTAAAGTACAGCAAAACTGCGGGTTAGCTCAGTATTATGATTCGACTCCCAGACCCGAGGAAAACTGCCTACACACTGATCCACTTAAAAAGGATGAGTGCCAGGGTGCTGCTGCCGACGATGATCCAAAGAGTAAGTCCCTGAAGAAGCGGGCGAAGTCCAACCTGTTTAAGCGTTTCCCGGTTTAATCCTGTGCCGATCAGGAACAGGGTCACCGTAAGGCCAATCTTGCCCAGGTGATTCAGAACGCCAAATACGGGATTAAATGCCGGTGCCAACGTGTTCAGCAAAGCAGCAAGGCAGAAAAGCAGAATGAACCACGGCCACTGGATGCGCGCCTTGCTCTTCAGTGCAATGGCCGTTACCACGGAGAGAGGAACGATCCAGAGCGCACGCGCCAGCTTGATCGTGGTGCCGATGGCCAGCGCCTGGGAGCCGTACTTGGCGGTCGCACCCACGACGGAGCTGGTATCGTGAATAGCCAGCGCCGCCCAAAGACCAAATTGCGCCTGCGTCATATGAAACAGGTATCCGATCAAAGGAAAGAGAAAGAGCGCGACAGAATTGAGGATGAAAACCGCGCCTAGCGACACTGCCATCTCTTCTTCGCTGGCGTCTGCGATCGGTCCGACCGCCGCGATAGCGCTTCCTCCGCAAATGGCCGTGCCCGCGCTGATTAAGAACGCCGATGTCTTTCCAACCTGAATGAGATAACCGAGGCCGAGACCCAACAGCATTGCCGTCGTGATGCTGCCGGCCGTGTAGAGGAAGCCAGAACGTCCGGCGCGAAGAACCTGGTGAAGGTTCATGCCAAAGCCAAGGGCAACCACGGACGCTTGCAGCAGAAACTTTGCCAGGCGCTTACTCTCGACGTGAAACGGGTGCGCTACGGTAAACCCGTAGACCAGGCCGCCCAGAAGGGCGAAGGGCGGCGAAACCAGGCCGCTCGCGGTCAGGATCAGCGCCAGGAAGAATACGTTCTTGCTCACGGATACAGTCTGACCTGAGCAAAGGAGGGCGTCCAAGCAGTAGTTCTGATTGGCGATTAGTGGGCCTTATCGCCTCGAAGCGCCAGAACGCGGCGGCTTTCGCGGAGTGGCGAGCAGCCGGGCGCGCTCCAGGGCGAACTTTCGGAACGCGCCCGCCGGGCCTTGTGGTCCCGGGCCGGTGCGCGAAATCAGGGAAAAATGGCGCGCCACACGGAGGCCTGTCACCTCGGCAATCTTAAGCATTCCCAGTTCCAGTTCCTTGGAGATGGCCCAGCGGGACACAAAGCCGATGCCCAATCCCGCTTCCACCGCGGACTTGATCGCCTCCGTGGAATCGAGATTCATCACATGCTGGAAAGATTTGAGCCGGAAGCCTGCCTTTTCCAGCGCGGTCTCAACCACTCGGCGGGAGCCTGAACCCTGTTCACGCATCAGCAGACTTGAGCCCACCAGTTGATCGCGGGACAAGTGATCGAAGGCGAACCCCGGCGGCGTGATCACGACCAACTCGTCTTCCATGAAATCCTCAGTTCGGATGCCGCGTTCGCGTGCCGGACCTTCGATGAGGCCGATGGATAGCTTGCTGTCCAGGAGAAGGTCCACGATCTCGCTGGTGTTGCCGCTGTGCAGCGAGAACCGGACGCGGGGATGCTCGTCGAGGAAGGCGCCAAGCAAGCGGGGGAGAACGTACTGCGCGATCGTCGTCGAAGCTCCGAGGGAGAAATCTCCGGAGACTTTCCCATCCTCTGCGCCGAGCTCCTGTTCCGCCTCGGAAACGAGTGCCGCGATTTTCTTGGCGTAGCCGAGCAGGAGTGATCCGTGCGGCGTAAGGGTGACACGATTGGCGGCACGATCGAAAAGACGAATGCCGAGATCGTCTTCCAGCGCTTTGATCTGCAGCGTGACGGCGGGCTGGGTGAGAAATAGGTGCTCCGCCGCCTTGCGAAAATTCAGCTGCTCCGCCACCGTGCGAAACACCTTCAGGCGAAAGTTCTCCAGCTGAGCCACATCTTGATTATCCACGGAAACGGCCGGATAGGGGAGGGCATCATGGTTCAAAGGCAGCGACCAAATGTCCTTTCCACACGGTCTGGCGGGCAGGTTGCCTCGCCCACCCCGCCGTGCCGATACTCCGGTGCGCAGATACTGGGCAAAAGTTCGGTATAGTAAAGGATGAGCAGCCAGCATCTGGATTCCTCCAGAGGAGAAGCCTGCGAGTGGCATCCTTCGGCACACGATTGAAGGAAGAGCGAGAGCGGCGCAAGATCACGCTCGACGAAATTTCCGCGTCCACCAAGATCTCGACCCGTTTGTTGCACGCTCTGGAAGACGACCATTTCGAGTTGCTCCCGGGTGGCATCTTCAACAAAGGATTTATCCGCGCTTACGCCCAGCATATCGGCTTGGACGAAGATCAGCTCATCGCCGAATACCTCGAGGCCAGCGGAGTGCTGCCAGTGGATGGGAAGCCCGACGGCAGTGCTGCCGCCTCGGCTGGAGAAATCCACGCTGAAGCTGACGTCAACGACGAGGCAACTCTCCCCTGGGGACTGTTTGCCGTTATTCTGCTGATTGTTGCCCTCGGCTTCGCGGTATGGGGATTCTATTCCAGGCAGACGGTAAGCGATGGCAAGACGCCCTCTGCCAGGCCGCCTGACCCTGCTTCAGTACCGTCGTTGACTACGCCTGCTACGAGCGACTCCAGGCAGCCAGCGGCGACCGCCAGCCTGGGACCGGCGCGTCCCGCCGTCACCCCGGTCTCGACCGACGCTACCGGCGCTACGGCGGCGAGAGTCATTGGCGGAAGTTCGGCGGCCACACCGGCAGCCGGCGCCATCCGGCTGCGCATCAGCGTCCGGGAAGACTCCTGGGTTTCTGTTACCGCTGATGGAAAACATATCCTGTCAGAAACGCTGAGCGCGTCAACGGACAAGTCGGTCCAGGCGGCAAAAGAGATCACCGTGAAAGCCGGGAACATCGGAGCCCTCGACTTCGAGTGGAACGGAAAGAAGCTCCCCCCGCAGGGGAGTGAGGGCGAAGTGATGACCCTCAGCTTCGATGCCAACGGCTGGCATACTGTGCCCAAGGCCCCGGCGTCCGAATCCGGGAACCAGTTCTAACGCGGCACGCGTATTTTGAACCACTTAACAGCGCTTTGTTCCGCTCTGGTGTTGCCGGCTGCCATTCGCCCTAAAGAAATTGCTTCTGAGGCCTGTCTCTGGTAGCTTTTTAGAGTATAACTACCCCATTTGTAGTGTGGCTGTGAGCGTCTGATTTCCCCCTGGACGTAACCCCGCTGAAGGAGAAGTAGCTTGTCACAGAAGAATCGCTATTTATTTACCTCCGAATCCGTGACCGAAGGCCATCCCGACAAGATCGCCGACCAGATCTCAGACTCCATCCTCGACGCCTGTTTGGCCGAGGACCCGGTAAGCCGGGTCGCCTGTGAAACCCTGACCGCGACCGGACTCGTAGTGGTAGCGGGCGAGATTACCACCAAAGCGTATGTCGACTTCCAGAGTGTGGTGCGGGGCGTAGTTTCGTCGATTGGCTACGATAATGCTCTCTACGGCTTCGACGCCAATACTTGCGCCGTTATCTCCAGCATCAACAAGCAGTCCGGTGACATCGCCATGGGCGTCGACACCGGCGGCGCCGGCGACCAGGGAATGATGTTTGGCTATGCGTGTAATGAGACGCAGGAACTGATGCCCATGCCGATTTCGCTGGCACACAAGCTTTGCATGCGGCTCTCGGAAGTTCGCAAGCACGGCAAACTCCCCTACCTTCGCCCGGACGGCAAATCCCAAGTCACAGTGGAATACGATGAGAATCACAAACCGCGCCGCGTGGATGCGGTGGTGGTGTCGACCCAGCACTCCGAGACGGTGACCAATGATGAATTGCGGGCCGACATCCTGAAGCACGTGATTCAAGCCACCATTCCACCGCAACTGCTCGACGAAGACACCAAGTACCACATCAACCCCACCGGACGTTTTGTGATTGGCGGACCGATGGGTGATACCGGCCTCACCGGGCGCAAGATTATCGTCGATACCTACGGCGGCATGGGACGGCACGGCGGCGGCGCTTTCAGCGGCAAGGATCCGACCAAGGTGGACCGCTCGGCGGCTTACATGGCGCGGCATATCGCCAAGAACATTGTGGCTGCTGGTTTGGCCGACCGTTGCGAAGTGCAACTGGCCTATGCCATCGGCGTGGCTGATCCAGTCAGTGTTCTGGTGGAAACGTTCGGCACTGAAAAGGTGGACAAGGCGGTCATCCCTGAACTGGTGCGCGCGAATTTCAAGCTGACTCCGCGAGCGATTATCGAGTCGTTGAATCTGCGCCGGCCCATTTACTGCAAGACTGCGGCCTACGGACACTTTGGCCGTAACGATCCTGACTTCACGTGGGAGTCGACGGCTAGGGCGGCGCAACTGGCGAGTGACGCCGGTCTGCGGGAACCGGCGGCGGTTCGCAAGTAGCTCTCTTGCTGTCATCCCTAGCAACGTGAGGGATCGGCAGTTTTCCAGGCCGAGAAGAAACTTTAGATTCCCGTCGCTGTCACTCCTCGGAATGACAAGCTTTGGGCTTTCTATGATGATGAGACTTTAGTTTCCTTAGAGTCTTCCAAGATCGGTCTTTTGAACAGTCTTTTAGAATAAGCTTTATCGCAATCAGCGCCACAGGAGACGTATGGCAACCACACCGACGCAAGTGCAATCGGACGTAAAGAGCATGGAGTTCGCTGATCTGGGCAAGAAGCGCATTGACTGGGCGAACCAGTCAATGAAAGTTTTGCAAATCATTCGCAAGGAATTCATCAAGAACCAGCCGCTGCGGGGCATACGTATCTCGGCCTGCCTGCACGTCACCGCGGAGACCGCGAACCTCGCCATCACCTTGCGAGACGGCGGCGCCGATGTGGTTTTGTGCGCCTCGAATCCTCTCTCAACGCAGGACGATGTAGCCGCCAGCCTGGTCCGCGACCACGGGATTTCAGTCTTTGCCATCAAGGGTGAGGATAACGACACATATTACAGCCACATTCTGGCCGCCATCGACCACAAGCCGCATATCACCATGGACGATGGCGCCGACCTGGTGACCGTGCTTCATACCAAGCGTCAGGATGCTCTGCCGGGCGTAATCGGCGGCACCGAAGAGACCACCACCGGCGTGATCCGTCTGCGCGCCATGGCCAAGGAAGGCGTGCTGAAGTTCCCTATCGTGGCGGTGAACGATGCGGACACCAAGCACCTTTTCGACAACCGCTACGGCACCGGACAATCGACCATCGACGGCATCATCCGCGCCACCAATTTTCTGCTGGCGGGATCGAAGTTTGTAGTGGCCGGCTACGGCTGGTGCGGTCGCGGGCTGGCCAGCCGCGCGCGCGGTGCCGGCGCCGAAGTGATTGTCACCGAAGTGGACCCGACTAAGGCTCTCGAAGCCGTGATGGACGGTTTCCGCGTGATGTCGATGACGGAAGCGGCGAAGCTGGGCGATGTTTTCTGCACCGTAACCGGAAACAAGACCGTGCTCGCCCGGGAACACTTCGAGCTGATGAAAGATGGCGCCATCATCTCGAACTCGGGGCACTTCAACGTGGAGATCGATATTCCCGCGCTCGAAAAACTGTCTTCTTCGAAGCGCACCACGCGCAATTTTGTCCAGGAATACTCGCTGAAAGACGGACGCAAGATCAACCTGCTGGGCGAAGGCCGCCTGATCAACCTGGCCGCCGCCGAAGGCCATCCCCCGTCAGTGATGGATATGAGCTTCGCCGACCAGGCTCTGTCCGCCGACTTCATGGTGAAGAACGCCAAGACCCTGGAAAAGAAAGTCTACAAAGTCCCCGATGACCTGGATAAGCGGGTGGCCAAGCTGAAGCTGGAATCCATGGGCATCAAGATCGACCGCCTGTCGCCGGAGCAGGAGGAGTATCTGGCGGGTTGGAGTGAAGGAACGTAGAAGCGGTCGTTAGTCGTTCGTCTTTGGTCGTTCGCGGGGCGGCGCAAGCTGCCCCGTTTGGTTTAGCGCATGGCTTGACAAATGACGCAAGATCTGGCCAGCTCCTCCCGATTCGGAACCACAAATCGCGGTGATGTGATGGTTGACCTTGGGGCGCTGGGATGGGCATCGTACCCTAGCGTAGGGCCCATGGTGTAACGGAAGCACATCAGCCTGTCCAGCTACAAGGTGCGGATTCGAGTCCCGCCGGGTCCACAGTGTTCCTTCTGTGGAGGGAACAGGTGGGGCGGCTGAGGACAGGCAGGCTCCTCAGTAACCTTGACCGGGGACAGTCCGTTGCCGATAATTGTGTTTGTAGCTGGACAGGTTACACTCCGGACCCGCGTGGTCCGGGTTTTGCTTTTCGTGGTATTGGTGTTTGGGCCTGACTTACTTCATTCGAACTCTCAAGGCACCCGCCCAAGCTCCGCTTGGGAACTATGGGTTACGGCCACATCTGCGCGCCGTGCAGAATACGCAGAATCGCGATCGCATTTCTTTCTACACGATAGACTGCAATATTAAGGAAGACCGCTCAGAACAAGTTCGCGGGTCCCTGACTTACGGCCGGTTCGCCCTTGCTCTGGAAATTGCAGCAGCGCAGCCAAGCGCTCGATGATGGAAAGTGCTACGCGGCGGGCGACGGCGCTGCTGCCATGCTTTTCAAGATAATCGCCGATTTGAATGAGGTCGCGGGCTGCGGGTTCCGTCCAGCGAAGCCGCATTAGCCAGGATACCGCTGTTGTATGCGCCTGATGACTTCTTCGTGTTCGACAAATTCGCTACGATCAGCCGCGGCCAGGCCCTTCTCAACTTCGCGGATGAACCACTCGTCGTAGTTCACCAAACGCTCCACAGCTTCAACCACCAGCGTCTCGGTGTCGCGGCCCTGTTGGGAGGCGAGCTGTGCAAGCTTGGCCTGCAGGTCGGGATTCAACCGCACTTCCATGCGTCTAGGGTAGGGGCCGGGAGGCGGAGTGTCAATGCTAATGGAAAACGCGGAACTCAGCCTAAACCGTTGCGACCAACATGGGCATTAAGATCGACCGTCTCGTGCCGGAGCAGGAAGAATACCTGTCGGGGCGGAGTGAAAGCACATAGCTCGAGTGGAGCGGGCGCCCTCGCCCGCGGCTTTCAATCTACGGGGCGGCGCAAGCCGCCCCGTTTGTTTTATGCGGAAAGTAGGGCACGAGCGAGGAACGCCCCTGCAGAAAAACCCGACCCTTCGCGCAAAGAACGCGCAAAAAGGGTGTGGGGCAGCAGCGGCTTCTTTCTGATTTCTGGCTATTCCAGCACGAAGATATTCTTCTTCGCGCACATCTCTTTCAGAACTTTCGGCCACACGGTGACGCTGACTTCGCCCAGATGAGCTTTGCGGAGGAGCAGCATCAGGGTGCGCGACTGTCCGATGCCGCCGCCAATGGAGAGCGGGATCTCATGGTTCAGGATCGCTTCGTGATAGGGCAGGGTCATGAAGTCGAGCTGCCTGGCCATCTGCAATTGCTTCTTGAGGGTTTCCGAGGTGACGCGGACGCCCATTGAGGTCAATTCGTGGCGGCGCTTGGTGACATGGTTCCAGACCAGGATGTCGCCATTCAGTCCGTGCGTGTCCTTGCCAGTTTCATCGTGAGTATTCGTGATCCAGTCGTCGTAATCAGCCGCGCGCATCTCGTGGGGATAGCCGTCTTTCAGCGGCCAGCCGATGCCGATAATGAAAATCGCCGGATGCTTCTGCAGAATCTCCGTCTCACGCCGCTTGCGCGGCAAGTCGGGAAACATGTCTAGGATCTCCTCGGCGTGGAAGAACTCCAAGTTCTGGGGGAGGTCGGGATAACGGTGGTCGTGCAGCTGCGGGAACAGTTCCTGGGCATACTTTTCCGCGCCCACCAACACCTTCCAGATCTTGCCGATGATGGCCTTCAGGAAGTCCAGGTTGCGCTGCTCGGCGGTGATGACGCGCTCCCAATCCCATTGATCGACATAAGCGGAATGGTCGTGGTCGAGGAAGTAATCCTTGCGCACGGCGCGCATGTCGGTGCAGATGCCCTCACCGACTCGGCAATCGAACTGCTTGAGTGCGACCCGTTTCCACTTGGTAGCGGCCTGCACGACCTGGGCGTCGATGGGATGCAGACCACGGTCGTTGGAGATGTGAAACTGGATTGGCGTGCGCGAGCCGTCACGGTCGAGCATGTCGTTGACACCGCTCTCCACGTCGACGATGAGAGGCACTTCGACCATCATCAAGTTGAGTTCTTTGCAGAGGTTGTCTTCGATGTAGCGTTTCACGTGAAAAATAGCCTGCTGCGTTTCCTTGGGGGTGAGTAGAGAACGGTAATCTTTTGGCAGAATCTTTTCCAACTCCTTGTAATCGCCGATGCCGGGCCCGGCTAGATCGGCTTTTTTATCCAGTACGAAAGTGCTCATGAATGGTCTCCTTGGGTGTTTCGTCGCACACTCTTGCCCAACTGTCTATTGAAGACCGGCGGCCGGGCGGGGGTCTGTGCGAAGGGTCACAGGGAAGGGTGAGGTGGGAATTGTCGTCCTGAAGAAGCGGAAGCTTCGCAACCGCAAAGCTTTCCTATGAAGGATCTATGCTTTCCGCCACGTGTGGTAGATTTGAACTTCAACCATGCAAGACATCGCTTCCTGGGCTCTGAATATTGCTGCGCTACGCGGGGCTTCTTACTCTGACGCACGCATCGCCGACGACCGCCATCGGGCGCTTTCCACCAAGAATGGCAAAGTGGGAGGGGCGGCGGATTCCGAGTCATTTGGCATTGGGGTACGTGTCATCGCCGATGGTGCCTGGGGCTTCGCGGCATCGGACGACCTGAGTCGGTCGGCGGTCGAGGCCACGGCGGCGAAGGCAGTCGAAATAGCCAAGGCCTCCGCGCACGTGAAGCAACACGACGTTCAGATGGCGGCGGAGAAGCCACATACCGCCGAATGGACCTCGCCATTTCAAGTTGACCCCTTTACCACGTCGGTGGAACAAAATCTCGACCTGCTGCTCAAGGTCGACTCCGAACTGCGTTCCGTCAAAGGGGTCACGCTGGCCGAAACCAATATGAATTTCCGCCGCGAGGAGCAGTGGTTTGTGTCCTCCGAGGGCGCCAACATTCATCAGACCAAATACACCACCGGAACCGGCTACGCTGCCCATGCCTTCGCCGGCAACGAAATTCAGAAGCGTTCCTATCCCACTTCTTACGGCGGGCAGTGGCAGAACAAAGGCTACGAGCTGGTTGATGAATTGAAGCTGGTAGAGAATGCCCGCAGGGTGGGCGAGGAAGCGGTGGCGCTGCTGCAGGCCGATCAATGTCCCGAGGGGACGTTCAACATCATTCTGGACGGCGCGCAATTGGGCTTGCAGATTCATGAGTCGGTTGGCCATCCCATTGAGCTGGACCGCGTGCTGGGCATGGAAGCCAACTTTGCAGGAACGTCGTTCCTCACCCTCGATAAGCTGCGGACTCTGCGCTATGGCAGTGATCTAGTAAACATCGTCGCCGACGCGCGACAAGAGCACGGTCCCGGCCTGGGTACGTTTGCGTTCGACGAAGAAGGCGTCCCGGCGCAGTGTATTCCAATCATTACCCACGGTCTGTTCACCGGCTATCTCAGCTCGCGGGAGACGGCGCACACGATCGGGGCGAATCGCTCGGGGGGAACTTTGCGGGCCGAAGGCTGGAACCGGTTGCCCATCATTCGCATGACCAACATCAGCATTCTTCCGGGCAAAGATCCTCTGACCCGCGAGCAACTCATATCCTCGACCGACGATGGCATCTACATGGAGACCAACCGCTCCTGGTCGATTGACGACAAGCGTTACAACTTCCAGTTCGGTTGCGAAATCGGCTGGGAGATCAAGGGCGGCAAGCGCGTCCGCATGCTGAAGAACCCTTCGTACTCGGGAATTACAACGGAGTTCTGGAATGCGATGGATGCGATTTGTTCGCGCGACGAGTGGGTGCTGTGGGGGATTCCGCATTGCGGGAAGGGGCAGCCGCAGCAGGTGATGGGCACGGGGCACGGGGCGAGTCCGGCGCGATTTACAGGGATTAAGGTGGGGAGCGCGTATCGGGGCACGTGACAAGCGTCACAACCGCAATTAGCACTTGGCATTTAGCATTCGGTCTCTGAACGGAGGTGTCAAGTGAAAGACTTCAGGGACTTGAAGGTCTGGGAGAGGGCGCACGGTTTAACTTTGGATGTTTACAAGACAACCAGTCGTTTTCCCCGCGAGGAGCTATACGGATTGACCAGTCAGATGCGGCGGTGCAGCGCCTCCATTGCAGCTAACATTGCCGAGGGATGCGGGAAACGCGGGAACAATGAATTCCAGCGTTTTCTGCAGATCGCTTCCGGCTCTGCGAGTGAACTGGATTATCACTTCTTGCTCGCGCGTGATCTCCTGTTCTTGCCCGACGCGGACTATGTTCGTATGGAAGGAGAACTGTCCACCTTGAGAAGGATGCTTACGTCGTTACTTCAAAAGGTAGACAGCGATCGCTTTGCCAAATGCCAGGTGCCAATTGCTAAATGCTGACTAAAGACCAAGCCGCCGACATCTTTGAACGAGTCCGGAAATATTCCTCCGCGGACGAGGTCGAGGTGCTTTTCTATGGCGGGAAGAGCGCGCTCACTCGATTCGCCAACAACGTCATTCATCAAAATGTTGCTGAGGAGAACGTTGTAGCTTCGGTGCGGACGGTGTTTGGCGGGCGGACTGCCCGGGCCAACACCAATAAGCTGGACGACGAGAGTCTGAAGAAAGTTGTGCAGGCGTCGGAGAGCCTGGCCAAGGTGCAGCATCCCGATCCGGATTTGTTGCCGATGCCGGACGCGGGCGAGGGCGCCCGCGCCACACAGGCCGTTCCCACGCGTTATTTCGAGGAGACTGCCGCAGTTACGCCAGAGGCACGCGCGGAGACGGTGAAAAGGATTGTTGCCGTGGCGGAGGGAGAGAAACTGGTCACGGCGGGGATTGTTTCCAGTTCTGAGTCTGTGGAGGGTCTGTTCAACTCGCGGGGGCTTTCCCGATGGCACACCCAAACTTCGTCCGAGATCTCGGTCACCATGCTGGCGGGGGATTCTTCCGGCTGGCAGAAATCGAATTCGCCCAATGTGGCGAACCTGGACGCAGAGGGGCTGGCGGAGACGGCAGCGCGCAAGGCGCGCGAATCGGCGGGGCCGAGGGAGATTCCAGCAGGGAAGTACACCGTCATTCTGGAGCCGGCGGCGGTGCTCGACATGGTGGGTTTCATGTTCTTTGATTTCGGCGGACTGGCGGTGCTCGATCAGCGGTCGTTTCTCAACAACCGCATCGGCACCAAACTTTTCGGCGAGAACGTCAGCTTCTGGGATGACGTAGGTCACCCCCTGCAGTCGGGTGCTCCGTTTGATGGAGAAGGCGTGGCACGAGAGCGGGTGCGCCTGGTGGAAAACGGAGTTGTGCAGCGGGTCGTCTATGCCCGCGCCAGCGCGGAGAAGATGAAGCATTCCGAGCACAAAGATAAAGTCGGCCCCATCGCTGCCACAGGCCACGGTTTCCCGCTGCCCAACGAAATGGGCGAAGCGCCGATGAACATTGTCTTTGAGCCGGCGCAGAATCGACAGACGGTGGAGCAAATGATTGCTTCCACCGAGCGTGGTGTTCTGGTCACCCGGCTGTGGTACATCCGTGAGGTCGATCCTTACGAAAAAATCCTGACGGGCATGACGCGCGACGGGACGTTTCTTGTCGAGGGTGGCAAAATCCGTCAGGGCGTGCGCAACTTCCGCTTCAACGAGAGCCTGATTCATATGCTCTCCAACGTCGAAGCCATGGGAACCCCGGTCCGAGCCAGCGGGGAGGAGTCGTTCGACATGGTGGTGCCGGCGATGAAAGTGCGGGAGTTTAATTTTACTGAGGTGACGAAGTTTTGAGAAACAGCTATTAGCCGTTGGCCGCTAGCCTTTAGCTTTTGGGTGACCGCTGTATTTTGGGCTGCCGACTCTGCTAACGGGAGCTTAATCGTGAATCAAACGCGCAAGCTATTTGTCTTCATCCTGTGTCTCACGGCATTTGCACAACCGGCGCTGGCTGCTCCCGAACGCGCGCAAGGCATCTCTGTGCACATGCTTCCCAAACGCGTCGCTGATCTGGGTGGACAAAAATGGGGCCTGAGCGTGGACTATGCCGATTACCTGAAGCCGGAGCGCCAACAGCCGGTTCTCCAGACAAGAAAGGAATTTCTGGCGTTTGTTCGGAAGCAAGATGCGCGGGTTCAAGGGAATGGGGTGTGGATCGTTGTGACGAACCCCGACGCTTATGCTGACTCCGAAAAAATGCTACTCGAAGCTGTCGAGTCCGTCTGCCGGAAAGAAGGAATTCCTCTGTTCATTTGCCGCGCTTCCGAGTTGCCTAACGGTTGGAAACGCTATGACCAGCCTTAGGCAGCAGATTCCTCGTCGCTTCGCTCCTCGGAATGAACGAGGATGATGGCGGGCGAGGCTGAGTGCGGGATTTACGGTTTGGACTCTTGCAGGAGCACAACGTCGGAGTCGGTGTGGCCGCGCAGGATGCCTAGCCTCTTGCCATCTGGCGACCAGTGAAATGAACCGATCTGCTCGGAAGTGAAATGCGTAATCTGGCGCCCCGGACTGCCGTCGATGGGCTGAATCCACACGTTATCCACGCCATTCTCGGCGACAGGATAGGCTACTGCCTTTCCATCCGCGGTGAACTGCACCCCCTTGGAAATTCTTGGATTCGCATTGAGAACACGTGGCGAATTGAGAGTTGTGGTGTCCAGCAAGGCAATCTTTTCCGTGCCGGTCTGGTCGGCTAGATTTACGAATTCCACCACGTACGCCAGAGTTTTTCCATCGGGGGAGATGCCAATTCCACGTCCCGCCAGAAAGGCGCCAGCAATCGCGCTACCGGGAATCGGCTCGGCTTTGCCAGAGCCATCCAACGGTACACGCCAAAGCTGCTTTACGCTGGGCCAGTAGTAAACCCAGTTCTGATCGGCCGAGCACACCGGAAACGTGTCAAATTGTTCGTCCGCCAGCTTTAGCGGATGGGAGCCGTCTGTATTGACGCGCCAGATGCTGACAGAGTTGCTGTTGTCATGAAACGACCAGGGAAAGACGAGGTACCTGGTGCCGCACGTGGACATGCTCAGAATGTCGGCTGTAGGGTCGCTAACCAGTTGGTTGGGATTTTGCCCGTTAGCATCTCTGTGCACGAGTTGGGCGAGGTCGGATGTGAGCAACGTACCGTCGGCCGCCCAATTGAAAAATAGGATGTGTTCTCCGCCGGCGTCGAACGGAGTCGCGTCAGCCGACGTGCTGCCCTCGCCGGGCAAGAGGTAAAAGCCCCCCACCACTTTCTGTTGCACGGTGGCCAGAGTCTTACCGTCGGCGGAGAGCGACAACGTCGCGTAGCTATTTGTGTCGCGGGAAATGGGACGCAGCTGGCCGTCAGGCATGGACACGAACCCGATCTGACGGCGGTTGAAGTTCGGACCTTTTTGTTGATAGATGACAAACAGGCCGTCCCCACGGGACGACCACGTCATTTCCCAAATGGCTTTGTCCGCGAAGGCGAGCGTCTGAAGTTTCCCCGAATCCACTTCGAACAGATTGATTCCACCCAGAGCGTCGCCAGGTTGGGACTCAGGGTAGGCGATCTTCTTGCCGTCAGGAGACCAGGTCAGCCAACGCGCCAGCCCCTTCATAGGCGCAATGTGCAGTACCTTTTCATCGCTGCCGTCAAGGCTGGCGCTGAGCAAGCGGTACTTGCCGGTTTCCGGATTGTTGGCGCGAAGGTAGGCTACGCGGCCGCCGTCAGGAGAGAAACTGAAGGCACTATCCACGTCGCGGACCACCGCTTTGGGCGTGCCGCCTAATACCGGGGCGCGGTAAAGACTGAAATCGCTGGCGATGGCATTCTCGGCCTTGCGGAAATAGATGTAGTTTCCGTCGGGCGAGAAGGCGACGTTGGGAACGCGGGCTGAAGGCGCGACCACCTGGGTGTCGCTGCCGGTCGCGATGTTACGCAGCCAGAGACTGTTCAGCCCTCCATTTTCCATCACGGTCAGGACATATTTCCCATCGGGCGAGATGGCGGTGACCACCGATTTGCCGGAATTTGTCACCTGAGTGATGGCGAAGTTTTGGAAGGGGATGGGAGCGGATCGGTGAAGGAAGGCATAAACGCCTATGCCGGCCGCAATGAGGACAACGGAGACTGCGATGGCAACTTTCCCGATTGCCCGCCGGGGCTGCTTCGCGGCGGTGAAAGCCGGGCTGCTGGCTTGGTTAGCGGGCTGGACCACTGTCGAGGAAGAGGCGATTTCCGCGCTGGCCACAGGGACATGACGGCTGGAGTCCGTGTCGCGCTTCAGTCGTTGTAAGTCAGCACGCATCTCGGCTGCAACCTGGTAGCGCAGATCGCGATCCTTCTCTAACGCCTTGTTGATGATTCGCTCCAGCTCCGCTGGCGTGTCGGGATTCAGCCGGGTGGGAGGAGTGGGAGCGCGATCGAGAATCGCCTGGAAGATCAGCGCGGAGGTGTCACCGCGAAAGGGCAAGGCCCCGCTGGCCATCTCATAAAGCACGGCACCGAAGGAAAACAAGTCGGTGCGCGGATCGAGTTCCTTGCCGCGCGCCTGCTCGGGGGACATGTAGGCCACCGTGCCCAGCGCTGTGCCTGGGCTCGTCAGATGCTCGTCCAGAACCGCGGTCTGGGTTAATTCAGCCGCCGATTTCATCCCGCCGCTCATCTTGGCCAAACCGAAATCCAGAATCTTGGCATGTCCGCGCTTGGTGATGAAAATATTTGCGGGCTTAATGTCGCGGTGCACAATCCCTTGGGAATGCGCGGCATCGAGGGCGTCGGCGATCTCAATCGCCAGACCGAGTAGAACATCGGTTTCGACCGGTCTTCCCGCGATGCGATGCTTGAGGGTCAATCCATCCAGAAATTCCATGGCGATGAAGGCTTGGCCATCATGTTCTCCAATGTCGTAAATGGTGCAGATGTTGGGATGGTTTAACGCGGACGCGGCTTGAGCTTCCCGCTGAAAACGGGCGAGAGCCTGCGGATCGCGGGCCACTTCATCGGGCAGAAACTTGAGGGCGACAAAGCGGTGCAGGCGCGTGTCTTCGGCTTTATAGACCACGCCCATCCCGCCTCCGCCGAGCTTTTCGACGATACGATAGTGCGAGATGGTCTGGCCGAGCACTCGGGGAAAATCTTACGTGGGGGAGGGGAGCAAGTCAACGAAAGGGGGGAGATGGCAGTACACTAGCAATTCTCACTCGGTGGAATGGCCTGATTTCGGCACGTTCCCACCATTCCCACAGCTGGCCGTTGTCACGGCAACCGGGCCGTTATTGCTTCTGAAGGCGTATCTTCGTTGGCAGATTGTCGCTCCCAACGCAACCTGGGACAGTTCTCTCACTGCGCCTTGATCCAGGCACGATAGGCGTGAGTTTGGCCTTGTTGCCCGGCGTCCGCGAAGGGTACGAGCACGGCGCGCTCTGAGGCAACTAGAGCCGAAGTCGTGTAGGCTTGATCGCCAATCCAGCCCTTCGGTAGAGTCTCTATTCGCGAAATGAGATTGATCCCTTCAGAAGGTTTGATGCGCACCTCCCCCATCGCCGCCAGACTGATCCTCCCGTCGAGAGCGAGTACTTGCGGCCCATGCTGAAAGGCATAATACCCGGCATAACTGGGACCACCTTCGATCAAGTGGTCGTTCATGTCCATGGTGATCTGGATCGTCTCGCCCGGTTGCCAAGTACGGCTAATGTTCAGGAAGTTGCCGCGAGTGCCGGAGTAAGTGCGGCCATCAACCCGTGCTTCGAATTGAGTTGTCCAGGCGGGAACCCGCAAGGCCAGCCGGAACTCGGCCGGCTTGTCGGGTCTGACGAGAACTGACGCGCTTCCGGTTCGGGGGAATCCGCTGTGTAGCTCGAGCGAGAGAGGCAGCAGCCCTCGAGCCGTCTTTATTTGGTCTGTGATTTTACCCTGGTTGTAAAGAAGGATGGCCAGGCCATCATCGACAAACTTGGTCCACATGACCTCCGGAATACGACTGACGCTGCGCATCACGCTGGAAAGACAACAGGGTGGCTGACCACCCCAGACGTTCTGGAGTTCGTAAGGACGAGTCCCGTTGAGGGGCGCGAAATAAGCCTGGTGGGCATTGCTGGGACACTGACTGGCCAACAGTTGGTTATAGAGAGACTTCTCGATTGCATCTATATATTTCGGATCGCCGCTGACATAGAAAAGGAGACGGTTAAGGAAAATCCAATGGGCCGTCACACATCCCTCACCAACCTCGTCTGCCGCTTCGCCGGGCAGCACGTGATCCTCCCGGAAGGTCTCGTGGGTGGTACAGGTTCCGGTGATGTAGAGCCGGTTCCCCAAAATATCCTGCCAGGCGTTGGTGGCCGTGGCTAGGTATTCCGGTTTGCCGGTCAGTTCGTACATTCGCACAATGCCGATGATGCAGGAGAGCATCTCGTAGCCTTTGCGACCGTTGTGCCATTGGCTCACGGTGTCGACGATGTCATATACACGCTTGGAGCCACGGGTGAGCGTAGTAATGATTTTGGGGCCGGTTTCGCCCTCATAAGCCCTGAGGATGTCGTTGCAGACTTGCAGGTACCTCTCATCGCCGCTGAACCGGTAGAGGTAGGTCATAGGTTCAAGGATGCTCCCCGAACCCATAGCCCAACCGCCAGTCCGCATCAGGTCCCTTCTGCCAGGTCCAAAGTTGTTGTAGATCAAATCGCCGATCTTCTTTGCGGCGATGAGTGAGGTCGGGTTGCCAGTAAGAGCGTACTGCTCCAACAGGCCGAGAAGAGTGTATTTGTGTTCCCAGACGTCCCACGCTCCCCAGCGGTCGCCCGTGCCCACCCAGCCGTCTTCCTTCTGAGCCTCAATCCAGGTTTGGGTGATCAGGTTCATGCGGTTCAGAATGGCGATATCCCCGGTGTATTGGTACATACGGGAGTAAGCCTGCATGAACTTACCCAGATATTCTCCGGAAGGCCAGAGAGGGCGGGTGCCTTCACGATAGGGACGAAGATAAGAGTCCAGGTCTACGGCGTCAAGCAGGCCTCGGTTCAAGTTGATCTCAAGGCGGCGCCCCAACAGCGAGTTCGGATCAATCCGTTGTCCGGAATAAGCAATGGGCTGGCAAAGACCGGCGACCTTCTGGGGAACAATCGGTTCCTTTACCCAGGGACGCACTTCGGCATACTCACTTTTTGGGGTTCCATTCAGGGGCCTGAGATGGCTCGCAGCAACCGCCCTTGCTGGGCGCAGAGCGCGCGCCATTAATGCGGCTCCGCCCAAGGAGCATCCAAAAAATTTTCTTCGCGACATTCTTTGCTTCATCTTGAAGACCGCCGGTTCACCCTCCGACGTAGGCTGGGTGTTAGACCTGCTATAAAGAGGGCTATTGTGCAATTGTAGTTGAATGCTAATCCAAGAAACGTTCAACTTTGTCTCTGTACGGCATCGAAGGTTGAGCCGGTGCGTGCTCGAAATCGCAGCGCGGACGAAACAAAAGCGGCAATGCACATCCATGCTCTGTACTTGATGCGACGATGGAAGGGGCGTGGCTAAAACGTGCAAAACGCGGGTGACTGTCGAGGAATCGTCATTCCACTCATCGACCGAGTACTCCGTGCACTTGTTTCACAAGACAGCGGACATCTAATGTATTCTGAATCACCTTGTCCCCGCCGCGAGAAATCTATTTGTTCAAGTTTCTGGTGCTTCTGCTGGTCGCCTTGCCAGTCTGCGGCGCCTACGGCCAGGAAACCGTATTCGACGTTCCCAGTGCGGACGTACTGGACAAGGGAAAGGTCTACGGTGAGCTGGACGGCACGGTACGCCCGGTGGATCCCGCAGCCACATTCACGCCGCGCGTCGTGGTAGGCATCGGGCACGGCGTCGAAGTTGGCGTGAACTTTAACGGCTTGAGTGTGCCCACGCTGGATTCACTCGATATTTCTCCCACGGTGAAGTGGCAGCTGTGGAAAAGCCCGAGCTCGGGATGGTCTTTTTATGCCGGGGATGACCTGTTTTTCCCCGTCTCCCAGCGGACCTATGATGCGGGAAATTACGCTTACGCATCCTTCGCCAAGGTGTGGAAACACGGCACCCGCATTGGGTTGGGCGGATACGACTTTACCCGCAACGTGGTGGCGAACGGCAATCGCGCGGGGGGACAGTTCACGTTCGAGCAGCCGGTCAATAATCACTTGACGCTGGCGGCCGAGTGGTACACGGGGAAGCATGCTGACGGGTATGTGAACCCTGGGGCCATCATCAAGCTCAACCGGCAAATCACGCTGTACGCGCTTATCAGATCGGGAACGGGGGCGTGACCACTGGGAATCATCAGTTCCTTTGGGAAATCGGGTATAACTTCAATTAATTGCTCGGGAAGGGATGAGGTTCACGGGGCATCACACTCAAGGAAGACCCTGAACCGAGAGCCTCTGTGCAAGTCCCTGTTTTTGGGGGTTTATAGTTTCCCTGGGCCATCTTCGAACTGACTCGCTACTCGAGATTGCGGCAAAATCCCGGCTTTCGCCCGGCCCGCTCAGCGGCCCGCAAGTTCATGTCCTCCAAGAGTTTAACCCCCATAGGTCCATGACTTCGGTAACTTTCATAGGCTGATTCCCGGGGTGTAAGCTGCGGCGTGATGTCCAATACTGGCTCATCTGAGGAGAAGGGGAACCAGGGTCCGTTTCCCCGGAAGGACGAAGCCTCTGTTGTGGCCGCGGAACCCGCGCCCACGGCGGCAGAGAAGAAGCTGGCCCGCAGCCGTTACACGGAAATGCAGAGTGCGCCCCGCTTTCCCATCAAGTTGCCGGTCGCGGTGAAATCCGGTTCGGGAGAGAGCCACACGGAGACGGCGAATATTTCCGCTAACGGAGTGTTGTTTCAGGTTGTCGATGCGGACATGCCAGTGGGCTCGACGGTGGATTTCACAATTTCGCTGCCGGCGGACATCGTTGGGGCGGACGCGGATGTCCGGCTCGACTGTAAAGGGCGAGTGGTGCGCAATTTTGAAGAGGCCGGCAGGCACGGAGTCGGCGTGGTAATCGACGAATATCGTTTTGATCGCCACTGAGTGGCGAGAGGATTCATGGCTAGCAGTCCAGTTCAAGCGCCGGAAAACGGTGGGACGATGCATCCAGGGGATGACAACGTCCAGTTTATCCGCGTCATCGTCGCCGATACCCAAGCCATCTTCCGCGCCGGACTGCGCAAGATCTTTGCACTGGAAGACGATGTGCGAGTGGTGGGGCAGGCCGAGACGCTGTCGCAGACTTTCTCCGCCGCCAAGAAATTTTCCGCCGACGTAATGCTGTTCGAGGCGGCTCTGGCGCCCAACCCCGTGGATGCGGTATCCGATCTTCTCCGCCAGAACACCGGACTTCGCCTGGTCGTGGTCACCGCGGAGCCCGACGAAGAACTCACTCTGGAACTGTTTCGCCGCGGCGTGTATGGCATCGTGTCACGGGAGGTAGAGCCGGAGTTGCTGGTCGATTGTCTGCGTAGGGTTTCAAAGGGCGAACCCTGGCTCGATAGCCGCGGAATTCAGTGGGTGCTGGAGGCGTATCGCAACCAGAGCGCACGCGCGGGATCGGCTCGTCCCAAAGTGCAGCTTACACCCAAGGAATCGGCGATCGTTTCCTGCGTGACCCAGGGAATGAAGAACAAGGAGATCGCCATCCGGGTTGGCACCACCGAGCAGGTAGTGAAGAACTATCTGCGCAAAGTCTACGACAAGCTGGGTGTTGCCGACCGGCTGGAATTGGCTCTGTTCTGTTTGAACAACCGGGTTGTGGAGAATGCGGCGAAGCCACCCGCACCTGCCCAGGCTGCCGCTTCCTCGGGAAACGGCGCGGCGGAACTTCCCGCAGAGAGCGCCGAAACTCCGGAACTGCCCTCATAACCCGCGGGCTGTCGCATTCCGGCTTGCATAGGTCTGCCAACAATCGATTCGAGCATCACCATTGCGACACTTCCCCTACACTCCACAGCTATCGGTTCCGTCCTCATTGATGCTATAGTTTTTGCGAGTACCCGAGGTTTATCGTGAAAGGTGACGCTAAAGTCATAGCTGTGCTCAACCAGGTATTGAAGGCGGAACTTACCGCCATCAATCAGTATTTTCTGCACGCCGAGATGTGTGAGAACTGGGGATACTACAAGCTGGCCAAGCACACTCGCTCGGAATCCATCGAAGAAATGCAGCACGCTGAAAAGCTTATCGAGCACATCCTTTATCTCGATGGCACGCCCAACATGGCCGACTATTTCAAGATCAATATCGGCTCTAACGTAAAGGCGCAGATTCAAAACGATCTGCAGGTGGAGTACGACGCAGTCAAGCGCCTGAACGAAGGCATCGAGACCTGTGTAAAGGCGAGTGACAACGGGTCGCGCGAGATCCTGGAAGGAATCCTGCGCGATGAGGAAGAACACATCGACTGGCTGGAGGCGCAACTGACGAACATCAGCGAAATGGGCATTGAGAATTACCTGGCCCAGCAGATGCATGAGGAGAAAAGCAGCTAGCCGGTAAAAGCTGGGGGCCTGAGGGTGCGCTGCACTTCGCTTGCGGTTTCTCCGGCGCGGGCCCTAGAATCGAACCGTAAGGGAAATTGCGGTCTGTGGCCGTTGAACACTTCTCCGGGTGAACTTCTCACAATCCGTATTCTGAATCCCCTGCCGCGGGAGAGATGGCCGAGTGGCTGAAGGCGCACGCTTGGAAAGCGTGTTTACTCGAAAGGGTAACGTGGGTTCGAATCCCACTCTCTCCGCCAGACTTTTTGTTTTGAATAGCTTAAGTGCTTTGGTGTCTGTTCTGGTGTCTGTAATCCGTGGGATTTGACCGAAAGGCGATCTCAGGAGACAACAGCATCCATGACACGGCACGCCTCGAACACTCAAACCCCTCGCGTCAACATTCTCAAAAAAATCAAGGTCGATGGAGCCTGGAAGCTCATGCCCGCCGTTCTAGAGCCGAACGGCAGATTGAAAGACAAGGTCAGAATTGGCGGCTCTATCGAAATCCATTCCGAGGGCACCTATTACATAGAGTGGTGGGAGGGACCCAAGCGCAAACGTGAAGCCATCCCCGATCGCGCGCGCGTTCCGGATCTTGCCAACAGAAAGGCTCTTGCACTGGCGGCTGCAAGAGCAGGACTCGAGGTTGGATCAGATGCCCTAAATCGCGACGAAAAGGTAACTCAGGGAATTCCCCTCGACGTGGCTATTCAGCACTATCTGGACGACATCGAGCCGCCGCAACGTGAGCCCAAAACGTATACGGCCTACAAGTATGCCCTGAATGCTTTTCGAAAAGGTTGCGCGAAGTCATCCATCGAGCACATCGTGCGCGCGGACCTGCTCCAGTTTATCCGTGGCCAATACGAATCGGGCTGCTGTGCCCGTACTGCCTACAATCGTGCCAACATCGTGGTTCAGTTCCTGAAGCTCAATGGGGTCAAAGGCCTTTTGCACAAGCGTGACTGGCCGGAATATGTCGATGCCATTCGAAAAATATACGAGGCGGACGAACTCAAGACTTTGTTTGCGGCCTGCCTTGAGCATGAAAGAGTCCGTTACCTGTTTTTCTTGTTGACCGGTGAACGCGACAAAGAAGTTCGCTTCACAGCCTGGAGAGACATCGATTTCCGGCGGGGCACGGTTCGTGTCACGGCCAAGCCGCAGCTAGGGTTCAAGCCAAAGAACAAGGAGGAGAGAGAGATCCCAGTGCCATCTGCATTGCTGGAAGCGTTGAAAGACTACAAGAACCGCCAGCAGGGACCGAACCCTTACAATCTGGTGTTTCCCACCGAGGCAGGGCGCCCGGACAAGAATTTCGAAAGCAAGCTGAAAAACATCGCCAAGCGGGCCGGCCTAAACTGCGGAACCTGTGCATCGCGGCACGGCAACCGCTGCTCCGAGGGGCCTTATTGCAGCAACTGGTTCTTGCACAAGTTTCGGCACACATTTGCGACCGTCAACCTGGAAGGCAATGTCTGTAGTATTCGTAAACTGCAGGAATGGCTCGGCCACAAGGACCTCGCGTCCACCATGGTGTATTTGAAATACGTTCGTGGCAAAGACGTTCAAGAGCGACTCGACAATAGCGAACTCGCCAGTTTCGCAATTCCGCAAGCGCTGAAACAGAGTTCGCAGGAAATCGATCGGCCGAGCCGTGCTTGAATTGTTTTGCCATTTTGCCACGCACATGGCGCAAAAGAAAGGCCAGCTGAGAGAGAGGTATCAGCTGACTTTCGCAAACCGTGGAATTGTCCCATTCCGGCGCATTCCATGAAGACCGAAATTCGGTCGTCACCCAAAATCCTTATCGCGCTTCACATCACGGACGGATACCGTCTAGAAAATCATTTTGCTGGAAATGGGCATCAGGCAATTCTGAAGTACTGCCGAATGGCCCCGATTAGGTCCGCGCTCTTCAACTTGCTATTTCCAAAGGTCGTTTTCAACGAACCCAGAATCGAAGGCCACTCGGAACTTTCTTCAGGAAATGCCGCCAGAAACGTCTTAAGGTCCTGCTCGATTCTTTGCGCCAGATAACCGCCGGATTCTCCGGATAGTGTCGCACCCAGTCGGAAGACGTCGGTTCGATGTTTTTGAATGTCCTTGGAGTCGATCTTTTCACCTTTTCTTTGGCGTTCTGTCATATCGATCCAGGCGCGAGCCTTGAGCGGAATCAAAGCCTCGGGCGTGACAAACGGCAAGCCGTCATCTTCACGACGGTGTTCGAGAATCAAAGCATAGTAGTCGTCGTCTAGAAGAATGGCGGAAAGGCTGGCGGAGTTTTCGTCGATCTCGACTGGTATTACGCGTTGTCCCTGGGAAAGGTCGATTTTTCCCGGTTGTCGGCTGAATAGCTCAAGCATGGTGGGATACGTGTCATCCTTGGGCTTCGAGAAGCGATAAAGTTCTCCCTTCCCTGTAGCCCGCTCTCTGATTTCGTACTGCCCCGCGTCGACGAATTCCCAAAATCGGGCGATAAATTCCTGGTCGAGAGCTTCGACAATCAGCACTATGTCGATATCCCTGGTAGCGCGGAATTCCAGACCCTGAGTCGCAAGCCACTCATGACAAGCAACGCCGCCGATCAAGACGAACGATTTTGTGTGCTGGGCAAAGTGTGCTTTGAATTTGTCTAAACCTTTTATCATGGCAGCGCCTGGCGGATGAGTTTCTCGATTTCCTTTTGCACCCGTTCATCGGCTGAATGCCGGAGACTGAGGTAAAGAGACAAGGGATCAGCGATTCCGGAACGGGCAAGGATCGAAGGATCATATTTCCAGGTTTCCATCCGTGCCTCCGCGTCTTCGCGGCCACCACAGCCATAAACCTCGCCTTTTTGTAACGCAGCGACGAAATCCTTGTCCCGCATTGCGTACGTGGGGAGGGGATCGTCTTGCAGCATTGAATATTTGCTCAGAGCTGTCATTCCCGCAGTCACGGCAGGCACATTTTGTTTTCCCCAGCGGAACCACAGTGTCCGCTTCACAGGAGTCGACAATAGGGGTGCGGCTTTTTGCCAAAGATCTTTTCCCTTCAAATCGAAGTGCAAGGAAAGCGTCCGGCCCGAGCGATGAACTTCGCACAGGTCAGCATTCTGCAGTTCGTCTTGAGCCTTGCTGATCGCCATTGGCGAATATCGAAGACGCGAGGCGATCTGTCCTAAAGGCGTCTCGCTGAGCGATTCCCGCGAGAGGTGATAGAGAATTACGAGCTGCGAAACGGCGGACAAAACGTCTTGGGACTTGGTTTTTGATTTTGGGAAATGCTCTCGCAGGTCGATCATCAGCATCGGCAAAAACATCTGCGTGCCGGGTACGATGAATGGCACCTTTTGATGTATCAAGCGGTTTCTGACATAGGCAGGAATATTCGATAAGACGAGGATGACGTCTGCGGTAAGCCGTTCTTTGATCGTGCGAGCATCGCGGGCGTACTCCGTCGGGGACGGGTCACCTTCTCGTGGCTCTTCAATCGCGAGTAGGTATTTTCGCCCAAACAGATCGGCGCGAGAAATCCGATATCGCTGTTTTAGGAATGGAGGAAGTTTCGAAGCGAGCTCCGGGAGCGGCTCAATCCACGGCAAGTCTCCGCCGATTGTGCTGAGATAATTGACTAAGAGCGTGTCGCTGGATTCCCTCATCGCTAAACTAGAATAGCACAATAAACGCACCTTGTTTAGCGAGCAAATATAGTTTATTTAACTCTGTAAACAACTGTATATAAAAGGCTTACAATTGGGAAATCAGCGACAACGCGTTTTATGGTGCTTCTATTCGGGATTCGGCCTCGGACTTCCGCAATTCCGAAAGCAGCTCCCGATGCTGCTTGCCGCCCGTTCCAATGCCTTTGCCAGGCCGCCATCTATTCACCCACTTAACCTTGCATCTCGGACTACAGCGCCAATTAGGGCGACGAGAGGTCCTTTCCTACCTGGTTCTCTTCTGTTTTCCGCGGCTTGCGGCCACGTCAGGCATGAGCTCTCTTTTCAACCACTCTGCCAGGATTTGTGGGTCGAATCTAAGTGCGCGATTTACCCGAAATGCACCCGGAATCCGCCCCGCAGCCCGTGTCTTGTAGATGTGCTTCGGGGTCACGCTCAAGAGCCTTGCGAGTTCGGAAACCTTAACAGCGTCTTTGCGATTCTCTAGCGTTTCTATGATTTGCATGTCTTTTTATCCCACGCGGCCACCGGTGGCCCGTCTGAACATTCTCGCAACCCGGTCTGATTCGTACATTTCTTATCCTTACTCGTGAACAAAACCGAGTGCCTGCTTTCGTTCTTTTAGAACAACCCTGTTTTTCGGTCAAAAGGCGTAATGCGAGTCGGACAAATGCCGCCACTAGTCTTCACTCTTGCCGCGGATTTGACCGAAATTTCATTTCGGCTTAGCTTCTTCACGGTCAGGACCGGAATTGGCATGGTCCTAGGCGGAGGAGGAGCGAGTGTTTTTGTCTCTTCAAGAACTCGAAGGAGGCCTTCGTGCGAGCGGCTACATTGCGGATTCGGTAGCCACTACAACGGTTTACCTGGCGGCGAGACTGCAGAAGCCGTTGCTGCTGGAAGGCCCCGCCGGCAGCGGTAAGACTCAGTTGGCATATGCAGTTGCGGACGCAGCGGACACCACCGTCGAACGCCTGCAGTGCTACGAAGGCATCAACGAGGAGAAGGCCATCGGCAAGTTCGATGAACCCCTGCAAAGGCTTTGCGTTGAACTCAAAGCCAAGTCCGCCAATGTTGATTGGGAATCCCTGCGTACGGAGTTGCACAGCCAGCAGTTTTTCGGTGCTGGGCCGCTTCTGCGCGCGTTGCAGTGCGAAAGGCCTTGTGTCCTGCTGATCGACGAACTGGACAAGGTGGACCACGCATTTGAGGCCTTGTTACTGGAATTGCTGAGCGTGTGGCAGTTGAGCATTCCGAAGCTGGGCACCATCAAAGCTAGGAGCATTCCCTTCGTTGTGTTGACATCGAATGAAGAGAGGCGCATCGGCGATCCCCTGCGTCGGCGCAGCTTCTATCTCCGTGTTGAACACCCCACCGCGGAGCGAGAAGCAGAGATTGTGGCGCTGAGGACGCCGGATTCAAGCCACGAATTCCATGCCGGTATGGCGGGACTCGCCAAGGCTTTGCGTGGCTGGAGCATGGAGAAACCACCCTCTGTCTCAGAGATTCTCGATCTCGCGCAGGCACTCAAAGTTCTCGGCACTGAGCAAATTACGGCGGAGATGAGAGACATTCTCCTGCCGTTGCTGGCCAAAACCGAGGCCGATCGACGCAAGTTGCTCTTGCGGGATGGGTTTGCCAGCTTGATCTTTGACGCGCAGCAGTACAGCGCCGAGGCTCTGCGAGGTAAAGCGGCATGAAGCTGGTACTCATTTTGGCCCAAGCGCTCTGTGCAATCTCGATCTGCTGGGCGCAATCGCCCAAACCACAGGCACGGCTCGAAGCCGAATACTACGTCGTAGCCTACGCCCAACATTATCGGGTGCCCGTCGCGCTGGTACGCGCCATTGTCGAACGCGAGTCGCACTGGCGAGCATGCGCGGTCTCTCCCAAAGGCGCTGCAGGACTCATGCAGTTGATGCCGGCGACGGCCAGACGACTGGGAGTAGGAAACCGCTGCGATATCGATCAGAACGTTTCCGGGGGCGTGCGATACCTCGCATGGCTAATGCAACAGTTTCATAACGATCTCAGGCTTGTGGCTGCCGCTTACTACGCTGGCGAAGGCGTAATCGGCAGACGAGACCTCGGCTATCGAAATCCCGACGTAATTGCCTACGTGGCAAGAATTAGAACAACTTACCTCTGCCAAGCCGGAAATAAACCAAGAACTACGAACACCAGTCCAGAAAGAGATGTGAGATGAAAATTTGTTTGAGTTTGGTGCATCTGACAACGGTCAGTCTCCTGCTGCTGCTTATAGCTTCAGCGCAGTCCGATCTTCCACAGGCGCGAATCGTGAGTCTGAATGTTGACCCAGAGCAAGTTGTGGTCTTGCACTTGCGGCCAGGATACGTCAGTTCGGTGCGGGTCCTGGAGGAGGTGAGTTCGGTCGTACTGGGGGATCCGGGAGCCTTTAAGGCCGACCACTCCGAAGCTGAACCGCAGTTGGTGTTTTTCAAAGCAACCAGCGTAAAACCTGCGCAAACCAACGCCCTGATTACCACCAGAGGAGGCCATGAGATCTCGCTGAGCCTGGTGAGCCAAGGCAAGTCAGACCGCAGTGAGCCGGTCGACTATGTCCTCAACTGTGAGCGTCCGCACAGCTTTCTGATTGCGTCGACTCATCCCGTGTTTGTGGTTGGCGAAACAAAAAACGTTGCTACAGAAAATCAGCCAACGAGCACTGCCCCAGAGAAGCCTGGCAGACAGGAGCAGGATTTGCTCAGGGCGGAACGGGTTGAGAATCCACATTGGGAAGGCAAGCAACTGCAGGTTGCGGTAGGACAGGCGATAGAGAAAGAGCAACAGATGGCCGTGCCGTTCGCCGTTCTGAATTCTTCTGCACGGACCATTGAAGTACTGCCCCCGCAAATACAGCTTGCGGGGACATCGAAAGACAAGCATCGAAAAGCGATTAAGGCCGAGCCGGTCGCGATCAAAGACTACTGGATCACCTCGCGTAGACTCGCGCCCGGTGCCAGAGCCGACGGCATCGTTGTGTTCGAGCGGCCTACCTTCAAGGAATCCCGGGAACGGCTCTTGCTCGCGGTTGCCCAAGCGGAAGAGGTTGACCGTCCGGTCTTGGCGCCGATTGCGTTTGTGGCTCCGGTCGCGGGAGGTGCAAAGTGATTCATCCAAACGGACACAGCGACAACGGCAACGCTGCAGTCATTCAGGAAGCAGTGGAAAATGAAGCTCGCAACAACGACCTGCCACTCCCTCCGGACGCAACCGCCCCATTGCCTGGGCTCGCAACTAGAGCAAAACAGAGAGCCCGGCAGCAGATCCAACAGAACCGGTTTGTCATCATCGGAGCGGGAGCGATCGTCATCGCGCTGCTGATCTTCGTTGCTACGTCTATGCCCCATCGGAGCACGCCACAGAAAGTGAAGAGTCGTGGTGCCACTGCTTCTGAAGACTTGGCGTTGGAGAGCGGCACCGCGAGCAACGACAAGAGCCTATTTCCGATCACCGATTCTGGCCGGCCCGTCACAAAAGAATCTCACGAAGGCTTCCTGAACGAACGAGATCTACAACGAACTGCGACCAAGCCGGCAGCGGGAAGGACGGTAGCGAGCGGATCGGGAACCTTGGGATCGATACCGCCTTTCGGAGACCAGCAGCCATGGCAAGCGCCGCCGTATCAGCCAGGCTCGGGTGCCGGCGCCGGCACCGAGACTCCAGACTTGGGCAAAGCAGAGCGCGAGGCCATGGAGAAGTCTTCGCTAATCTACGTGCGAAACGTCTCTGCCAACTCGGGTAGTGCTCAGGCCCGCGAAATCCTGCATGATCCAGCACCAGAACTGGGATTGGGTCTGGCCACGGGAACGCGATTGCGTGCACGCCTGGAATCAGCGGCCAGCACCGCAGTGCGAACTCCGGTCCTGGCGGTGATCGAGTACAACTATGAGCGAGACGGAGAAATTATTGTCCCTGCGGGAGCAAAAGCGGTTGGCCACATCCGGAACGGAGATCGTTCAGGTTACGTTGACGTCCAGTTCGATTCTCTGCTGATGCCGGATGGTGCAGTCGTTCCCATCGAGGCCGCCGCCACGGGTTTGGACTTGCGGCCACTCAAAGGAAAAGTTGAGGGTAAGAACACGGGAAAGAACGTCCTGGTCAGATCGCTGTCAGGAATCGGCCAAGCTGGCTCGATGTTGGTGGGACAAGGCAGTCTGAACCAGCCGCTGAGCGAGTCGGACCTAATGCGGGAGCGCGTCAGCAACAATGTCGGCGAGGCTGGAGATGAGGAGGTTTCCCGATTAGCGATCACCCAGCACATCGTGGTAACGATTTCGGCGGATACTCCGATCTACGTGGTCCTCGAGCAGACCCCTAAGACCAATCAGGGTTTCCCGCAACCAAGTGGGCGGAGCGTTCCAACATCCAACTCCGCCAATGTTGAGCAACTGCGCCAACTGTTGCAGTTGCAGCAAGAGCTGAACCAACCGTCCACGAGCAACCAACCAGCGCAGTAGACGAGTGGTTCTCGGCTAGGAAGGTTCGGCGGGAGCATGCGTCGGCTGCATTCGCCCAGGCGTGCTCCCCGCAAGATAACTTCCCAGTCATCCGTGATCGACCCGCAATCGCTAGCAGAGCTTCCGACACGCCCATTTTCGGGTAGTAATCCGGCGAGGTGTGGAATATCTGGTTGAAACTAAAGGATCTACCTGAAACATTTCAGCTCGAAACCAGGGGGAACTGGTCTAAAATCAAAAGAAAGGCCGGCCGCGATGAGAAACACAGTTCGTGCACAGAAAATGGTCAATCTTGCGACAGATCAACTAGCCGCAATCTCAAGGCTTTTTTCGTCGAGCGTCGTTCACGAAATGGCCCGGAAAGGCAAATCTCCTCTGTTTGCGCGGCTGGTAACCCAATCGCAAGTGCTCCGCTCGATGGCGTTATCCGAGCGCGTCTACACGGTCTTCGAGGCTGCATTTTCATTATTGAAGCGCGAGGGTTACAGACACGAGTACATCTACAAGGCCGCCCTCACCCACAAGATCCTGCTCGGGAAGCATTCACTCCAGACCGCATCGATGATCCACGAATTTCGGGTGGGCGATTGCAAAGCCGACGTTGCAATTCTGAATGGAACCGCGACTGTGTACGAGGTGAAGTCGGAACGCGACTCCCTCACCAGACTAGAGCGCCAGATCGCAGCGTATGCCACCGTGTTTGCAAAAGTCTATGTCATAGCAGCGGAAAGCCACCTCCGCGCCGTGGCTAACACCGTGCCGGATTCTGTAGGGATACTTTGTCTCAACAGCCGTCATCAGATTTCGACCTTGCGGGACGCCGTCGACCAGCCTGAGCGTACATCGCCTGGCGCGATCTTCGATTCGATTCGGACGGAAGAGGCACGCATGATCCTTTCGTCCTTCGGCGTATCAGTCCCTCGTGTGCCAAATACCGAGCTGCACGCAGTCTTACGCGAGGCGTTTGTGAAGCTCGACCCGATCCAAGCGCATGAAGGAATGGTTCGCGTTTTGAAACGCACGCGCAATCTGCTACCGCTTTCAGCTCTAGTTGATCAGCTCCCCCCTTCCCTTCAAACTGCAGCTCTGTCGGTTCCATTGCGCAAAGTGGATCATCAGCGCCTAGTTGCCGCGGTGAATACACCTTTGATGGATGCCATGGGGTGGGCCTGAAAGAATGTATCATCCTTACTTTCGCGGAAAGCAATTCGAGCTCCTGTGCGTTCGGGAAATGGCTCCGATTTTCAAGGAGGCCGGTTTTCGCCCGATCATCGAGCCCGTCAGAGACGTCCTCGGCGGCCTGAATCGAGCACTTGATGCTATGGTGGAAGTCGATGGCCGCGCCATCGTCATCGTTAATCCACACCTCGGCGATCTGTCTGATTCTGGAGCCCCACTGAGCGATTTGCTTAAGGAAAAATACCTGGATCTACCCGGCATTTCAGCTGGGATACTTCTGAAGCACGATACGACTACCGCTGGGGCGCTGAGGTGTTATCGAGATCACGCATCTCATTCGCCCGTTCTGATCCATGCGGGGTTCGGAGAAGCAAAGATACTGGCCGAAGGATTGGGCAAGCAAACCAAAGACCAGTGCCACGTTTTTGTCGACCGATATTGCGGAAAGCTCTATCAGAAGCACTTCACGAGCGGGCGCAGAATTCTGCTTAGAGATGGTTTTGAGCGCAAGCGCAATCGAGATTACGAACTGCTTGAGCCGTTCTCCGATCTTCACGCCACTTTCCAGGACGAAGGTATGGATGGGTTCGGAGATTTCCTGATCGTCGGTGATGACTACAGCGAGACTGGTGGACCAGCGTATGCCATTGCAATCCATTTGACGTTTATTGATCCCGACAAGGACAATTCGATGTGGATCTATCACTTCGTATCCGAGCGGCAGGACACGCCCAAAGACCCGGCGGGCAAATTCGCCGAAGCGCTTGCGAAGATGATGAGAGTCCTGAATAGACCAAACTCGAAGGTTCTTGAGACCAGCGCAGTCAAGGAATTCAGGGCGCTTCACAGGCAAGGTCACTTCCCCGGCCTGGGTCACGTGAAGAAGCTATCGATGAATCACCACATCGAGACCTTGGCTGACTATTTCCAGAAGACGGCCTAATTCACGATGAATTGCTGCGCCGAATGCTTTGGTGATCGCGGCTTAGGCCGGAATATTATCCCCATTCGTTCAACTGCGACAGGACAGTGTTCTTACTGCGAAACCGATAATGTCGCTCTTATAGCACCAAGAGACCTTGCCGAGTATTTTGAGCTGCTGGTAAGCGCATATCGTCAAGACCCCACGGGCAAGCTCCTTGTTCAATGGTTCCGCGAGGACTGGGCGATGTTCCAGCACCCGAGGATGGATGATCCTCGGGCCAAGGATCTCCTTGCCGAGATCCTGAATGACGGAGAGATCGTCCGGCAGCAATTCGTGCCTGCAAGCGATCCCACGATCGACCGTCTGAGTGAATGGGAAAAACTGCGCGATGAGTTGATGTATCACAATCGCTATTTTCCCGAAGCCACGATTGACCTGGACCGCCTGGAATCGCTCCTCTCGCCCCTCACCCTTGATGGCGATGAAGTTCCGACTCAGTGGTATCGAGCACGAATTCAGACGAGTGATATGCCTTTTACGGTAGGCGAAATGGGCGCTCCTCCCAAACGGATCGCGTCGCACGGGCGGGCTAACCCGGCGGGTATTCCGTATCTGTATCTCGGGTCAAGCTCGGTAGCGGCCATATCTGAAATTCGTCCACATACTGGTGAGCGGGCATGTGTCGCAGATTTCACAACACCACCCGACCTGAAACTCATTGACTTACGAAATCCTCGAAAAATGGTGTCTCCGTTCCTGCTGGAAGATGCCAGCGACATTGGAAGGATGCGAAACGACCTGCCCTTTCTGGAGCGGTTGGGTGATGAACTGACTCGGCCAGTTGTTCCGCAGTCCGCCGCTATTGATTACACCCCAAGCCAATATCTTTGCGAGTTCATAAAGAACTGCGGGTATCAAGGCGTCATTTATCGAAGTTCAGTTAGCGATGGAATAAACTTGGCTCTTTTCGATCCTGCACTCGCACTTTGCGGAACCGTTACTCAATATCGCGTAACTCGCGTGAGCGTAGATATCGCCGCCGGAGCTTAGGTCGATTTCTGAGCGTCAAGGCATTCCGATTCGCCTTCGGTTCTGCGATGGTGGAAAGCTCTGACTGCGTCACTCTGGCCTTGCACCCGCATGCACCATCGCCAGCGGCGGTCCTGTTGGGTTCCGACGAAGGACAGTCCGCTGCTGGCCGCGATACGAAAATCAGGCTAAAGTCACTGCAAAAATCCGCCACTGCGGCAGGTATTCAAGAATGAGAAAGCAAATGACGTATCCCAGCACCTTCACTGGGGGACAGTGAGGCAAGGTGCGGACCGACGTCGCGAATCATGGTCTTTCTTCCCCAGCATGCTAGATGTAAGTGAGTCCTTCTCAGGATTCGCTCTCAACGTGTAATGAGTCCAAAGTATTTGCTTGTGTTTTCCAAACGGCCGACTCCCGAGTCTTCGGCTACCCGGCAGCTATCGAGAAACGGAATTGTGGGAAGCGTAAGTGGGATTCTGGTTGAGTCGTCCTGGTCATCGACCCAGAAGTTGAGCTTCAATCCATAACACAGTGCTGCCGCACTGAGTGTCGGACGACCGGAGAACGATTTGGTGCCCGCTGAATCGGGGTTAAGTCTTGGTGTCTTAGGAGCAGGAAGTTAACTCACCCGGATTGTTTGATTGGGTCCAACGGTGCTTGTGAGATGCACCAAACTCAAACATTTGTTCATCTCACAATTGTTTGCTCCCGCGCGCGCAATTAACTCCACTGCGAACCCCAGCCTTTGAAATCAATAGGCGTCCCAATGCTCTCGAAGATTCGAACCGCTATTCGGCAAACTGCAGGCTCGCGGCACAGTTCTGAAGGCAGTTCCAAGCGCCCGGCCTGATTTGCCCGAAATCTGAAATGCCCTTATGTTCTCGCCTGCAACGCGGAAATCAAACTCACGCGCGATTCCAACGCGACCGCAGAAGAGGAGCATATGAGATTGTCAGATTGGAGAAACACCCGCCTTCGCCTTGCCCTCGTCTATGTCCTGGCGATTTGTTCATTCCAGTTGTATCCCCTGGTGTCTCATGCTCAGAACCTGGGAACGCAGCCTGCCACAGGGCAGGCTGTTCAGGGTCAAACTGCGGCCCAACCCGAAGGAACGGTTCTCAATCTCGTGAACTGGGTCGGCAACGTGATCTCTCCTGTCGGAGCGGCGCTGGCGGTGGTCATGGCAGTCATCTCTTATTCCCAAGGACGCGGTGTCGCGCGATGGGCGGTAACAGCGGCCGGATTGCTGGTGATCTCAGGCCTCACTCGCCTGATCGAGTTCTGGATTCAGAACGGTACGGCGGGCGTGCAGTAGGAACGCTCACTACGGAGTGCTCAGGCAATGACGCTGCCCCAAATCATCGTCGATCTGTTGACGCTGCTATTCAACATGGCAGTTCCGGCCGCCATCTGCACCATGGTGCTAGCTGGAATCGCATTGCGGCAGGAAGGCGGCGTGAACTTCCAGGCGGGCGGCAGGTTCCAGCGATGGGTACTCTGGTCGGTGATTCTGTTGACGCTTCCGCAGTTGCTCTCCTGGTTTGCGGCGCAGGGTATCGCCATGCCTGCGCATGGCGGGGGCATCAGCAGTTCGTGGGTCGCGAGCTTGCAAACGAGCTTCAGCGGTTTTGTTTCGAACGTCGTGGTTGCCCGGTTGACCCCCGTGCTCGCCGCTTTTTGCGTGCTGAAAGCGGCGCTCGATGCGGCGGAGGGGTACAGCCCGCTGGGGTCCATCGTCTCCGCCATTTTTCTGCTGTCTGCGTCCGGCACAGTCCAGCTTTTCCAGAGTTGGAACAGCGGGTCACAGTTCGCAACCACGGACATGCTGACCGCAGCCTGGAACTTTCTCGCTGGGACGATCCTGCCGGAAGCAGCAGGATTGGCGATTGTGGGAGCGATTCTTAATTACGCGCGCCATCGGCCATTCATGCCGCTGGTTGGATCGGGTCTTGCTTTCTTGAGTGTTTCGGCCATTTGGAAGCTGGTCCAGGCCATGGCCGGCTGATGGGGATTGGAGGTGATCCTGTGAATCTTTCAAACGGTTTGCTCAACCTGACGAACTGGCTGGGCAACGTCATCATGCCGACCATGGCAGGTTTGTTCGCCGCCGCCGCGATTTACCGCTTCAGCAAGGCGCACCCGTACCAACACCTCGGTTACGCGGCACTGGCTTCTCTGATGTGCTCTGGGTTGTTGCGCGTCATGGAATCCTTCAGCAACCAAGCATCCTGGAACAATCCAGACCGCTACTGGATCTCCCTCCTGACACTTGTGAACTGGGTCGGGAACGTTCTCCTGCCACTGTACGGGGCTGGCCAGGTAGTGCTTGCGGTCGTGCACTTCGCAGGGTTGCTGGAACGGATGACGATTGGCGAAGCATGGGTACGCAATCTGGTCGCAGCGATGTGCTGTTTCGGACTGTCGGGGCTGTTGCGCTTAGGCGAATTCTGGATTCAACACGGAACGGCAGGAGTGCGCTAGGGAGGGTTACAAGATGCCATTACAGGTGACACCGGTGAATCGCAATCTACAGACGCGTGTGACATTCATGCTTCTGGAATTGGAGGACCTGTTCATCGTGCTTGGCGCGGCAGCCATCATGAACGTGGTCGGTCACTTCGTAGGAGGTGAGGTCGCGGGCATGCCAATGAGCATTGTCCTCCAATACGGAGTGCCACTGCTGATGGTGCCGGTG
The DNA here is from genome assembly GCA_049582765.1 of Terriglobales bacterium. Classification (GTDB taxonomy): domain Bacteria; phylum Acidobacteriota; class Terriglobia; order Terriglobales; family Acidobacteriaceae; genus JBAUUQ01. The sequence continues at coordinate 345,566 of JBAUUQ010000033.1, read as the reverse complement.
CTGATGGCCTTCAAGTATGGCAAACCGCGAGGCTACGTTCGTGATCTCGCTTTCTGGTATGCGAAACCGCATGCCTACTGCGCGCTGGCACGCGACCGCGAAATCCGGTCGGCGTATCTGAGGGAGGACTAGCAGTGCCGCTAACGCTTGAACAACACGAGCGAAAACTCCAAGATCCGGCGTTGTGTGAGCAACTGCCCGTCCGCGACTACCTGGACAACGTTGTCGTCCGCACCAATGGCGCCTTTGTCGCGGGCTACGAGTTGAAGGGATTGGCTTCGTATTTCGCGAGCGACGAAGGCCGGGACCGGGGGAAGTTGATGCTGGAGGCGCTCCTGCGTTCGCTGCCGGAACAGAGCATGAGAGTGCAGTTCCGTTACGAAGTAGTGGAGGACCTAGGAGACCTGCTTGAGCGCTACACCGAAGCCCAGCAATCGGAACGGGCGGAGGTAATTGCACTCGATGAGCTGCGCGTCGATCGATGGCGAATGAAAGAGGCGAACGGCCACTACATGCGGCCTCTCTTACACGTTTACTTCATCTGGGACCCGGTCGTTCATCGCCGTATTGCCGGTAAACCGCTCAAGCCGACGGGCAATATCTTCAGCTTATCGGCGCGGAAGTGCATTGAGCGCCGTCAGCAGGAGCATCAGCAGCTGCTGGCGGAATTCGAGAGTCTACTGCGTGGCCTCGAAACGACGCTCGAAGCCGCAGAGCTCGGCGCGCGCCGGCTGACCGACGAGGATCTGTTTCTTGAGGCAAAACGAGCTCTCAATCCCCTGGCTCCGGATCGTCGGCCTTACAGGCGCGGTGAGGAGCAACTGGAATACAGAAGTGCGCGCGAGCAGATCGTCGACACAAGCATCGCGGATGAGACGGACTCCTATCTGAATGTCGGTGGAATCCTCTATTCCTTTGTAAGTCTGAAAGAACTCCCGGACGCGACTTTCCCCGGAATCCTGAGAGAGCTGGTCGGTCTCGATTTCCCACTCATTGTCACTGCGCAGATCACCATTCCTGACCAGGCGAAAGTGCTCAAAGGCTATAAGAGCCGCTTGCGCAAGATGCAGGCTGTGCAACGGGACTCGAACGGCGGATTTCGGACAAACGTGGAAGCGCAGGTTGCCGAGTCCCAACTGGTCAGGGTGCAACAGGACATCATCTCGAGTTCGGTTAAAACGGCCAAGCTGAGCCTGGTTATCGGAACGCGCACTTCCCGCCCAGCCATAACTACCGCGGAATTGGAGCAATCAGAACGAATCATCGACAACCAGCGCCAACAACTTCTGCACGCGATTTCTCGCATGAACGGGGCCAAGGCGGTAGCCGAGTCGTTAGCCAAGAAACGCCTGTTTTTTGGTTCACTTCCGGCGATGGCGGAGCCCGACAAGCGAGACCAGGACTTGCTCACTTCAAATGCGGCAGATCTGGTGCCGGTCGAGACACCCTGGCGCGGAACACCGCGGTCACCATTGTTTCTGCTTGAAACTCCGTACCGGCAACTTATTCCTTTCTCGCCCTTCGATCCCGGCTTGAGCGACGCGAACATGCTGGTGATGGCAAAAACTGGCGGTGGAAAGACCGTCATGGTGCAGCAGTTTCTTCTGATGGCCGCCAGGAGCAACCCGCTGATTTCGATTCTTGAGCGTGGCGATTCGTACCGTCCACTGGTTGAGTTGATGGGCGGACGCATGATCACCATGTCGCTCGATAGCGACCAAACGATCAATCCCTGGGACCTGCCCGAAGGCGACAAAGAGCCGAGCAAGGATCAAGTCGCGTTTCTGAAAAATCTGACGCGCCACATGCTCGGTGAGGGCGGGGCCGAAGACACGCAACTTCTTGACAACCTCATCACCGAGGCCATTCTTCGAACTTACAAGAGGGCGGCAATCCGGCCCTCGACTCCCATTCCAACCTTTTCCGACCTTCGCGACGAACTGTCCCAATGGCGTGACGAGGAAAAAAATCAGCGCGTGATGGACGAGGCCCACCTGGCAGCGATCAAGCTTCGCAGCTGGACCGGCGAAAAAGGAGTGTATTCGAAGTTGTTCGACCGGCCCACAACGATCTCACTCGACAATCCGTGGTTGTTCTTTAACGTGGAGCAATTGAGCGATGACCGGCGCCTCGAAACGGCAATGAGTCTTCTTATTGCTCACGCCACCGCGCAGCGGGCAGCAGGCAAGGCTGGCAGACGGAGCATCACGGTTCTGGATGAGTGCTGGTTCCTGCTTGATTCTCCGGTGCTCGCGCCCGAAGTGGTCCAACTGTTTCGCACGGCGCGCAAACGTAATGCCAGCGTCTGGGGAATGAGCCAAACGGCGGAAGATTTTGTGGGGACCGAATCGAAGCCCAGGCCGCACGGGGCGGGCATCGTAAAGAACTCGACCACCAAGATCATCGGTCAGCAGCCGGGAGATATGACCGCCCTGCGGGACCACCTGCACCTGAACGATACCGCTTTGAACCAGATCAAGCATTTCAGCGCTCCCATCAAGGGCAAGAGCGCCGACGCGCTCATCGTGATCGGGGAGAAGGCCGACACCACGCACACGATCCGCATGTCGCCGACCACGGTCGACTACTGGATCATGACGACCTATGCGCGCGAACGTGTTTATCGGTCGTGGTGGTTAGAGCAGCGGAAGTCGGTGCCTTTGATCGAAGCCTATCGCGAGCTGGCCGAAAGGTTCCCGGCAGGGCTGGCCGATATCGATCCACTTCCGGAAGAAATCTCAGGAGAAGTCGCAAGAGGTACACACATATGAAGATGAAAGCTTTGGAACTCCTTCGCAACCTTCAACACAGACTCAGCCGCAGCAGGCGATGGCTGTTCGTGACAGTAATCGCCTTGTGTCTGGTTCCCTCAAGCACGCGGGCTCAAGGAATCGGAGACTTGCTGTTGCTGCTTCATACCATCACAAGCACGCTCCAGGGCCCGATTGGTGACGCATTAAGCGAAATGTGGAAGGTGAGTGCCGAAATCAACAATTTCCGCCAGAAGATCATCTGGCCTTTGGCTCTGATCAACCAGACGAGATCATTTGTCAGTGCAACGCGGGCGCACTACACCGGCCTGATGTCCCAGATTGAAGGCCTCAAGAACAACAGCGCGACTCTTGCTCTTCCCATGCAGCTGGAGTCGATGTTCCGAGGCGCCCAGTCGGGGTCCATCGGCCAGATTCCCTCGATATACACGCAGATCTACCAGCCGGTTGCGCTGGCTGGAATTGCGCAGCCGGGACAGCGCAACCTCATGGACATTGACGATGCGATGGCCATGGATTCGCTGAAGACTGCCATCGTCTCCGACCAAACGACTCAGGGGATGCTAACGCTCGCCGATTCCCTCGAACAGCAGGCGGCGACTGCGGCTCCTGGGTCGGCGTCCATGGTCACGGCCCAGGCCCGCGTCGCCGATCTTGTGACTCAGGCGCAGCTCGCGAAAATGCTTGCCGCTCAACTGCGCCAGGAAGCAACGAAACTGGCGCACCAGAATGCGACGCTCAAGCACAGCGCCACAACGACCCGAAATCTCTTCAACCAGATCCAGCAAGTCCTAGCTCATCCATAAGGAGTTCGCAAAATGAAATTGCTCATGCTCTCACGTATTTGGAAAGTCCTCCGGAACGCAGTGGTCGCAATATGCAGTCTGGCCATTGTAGTTGCGCTGCTCCCCAGCAAGGCTCGCAGCCAGCTTGGACTTGATCCTTGCTGCGCCATGATGTCCGTCGGGCTTAACACGATCTCGGGCCTGCTGAAGGGTGTCGTAGCGAAGCCGCTGGGCTCCATTCAGCAGAACCAACAAGACTCGGCAAACTTCGAGCAACAGGTGGTGTTTCCTCTAGCCGCGATTACTCAAGCCAGGAACATGGCTGTTCAGTTCCAGGGACAGTTCGTCCAGATGCGCCAACTATTTCAGTTGCCGATATCGAGCGCGACCCTGCGCACACCGCAACTGCTCGAACAAAGCCTGCTCTCAGGCAATCCGGGAGCAATGCCGCAAATCACAAGCAACTACTCCGCTTTGTACGGCACCGTGATGCCACCGGCTAACGCACCGCAGTTGGTTCGGAACATGGTCGATATGACCGATGCGGAAGCACAAGCTGCCATGAAAAAGGCGGTCGAGATCGATGCCCTGGCCGACCTTGAGCTTCAGGCAGCCGAACAGATCAATCAGCAATTGCAGAGCGCCGCGCCCGGCAGTTCCACGATCTTGGAAGCCGAGACCGCGGCCTGGCTCGTGCGGGCCAACGCATACACGCAATCCGCGATGGCGGAACTGGTACGAGTGCGCTCGATCGAGTTGGCCAACTCGAGCGGTCAGCTCAAGTTCAGCGCTTCTCACGCTTCAACGCTTCACACTACGGGCAACCAGGTCTTGCAGCCGGGGGTCCAGTAGCCGTGTTTTATTTTCAGCAACTTCTGAACACGGCGCTAGCCGGGATCGACGGCACCGCGATCATCTCGACGGTCACGAACATCGCATTCGCGATCCTGCTGATTGGCTTCCTTATCGGCCTCTATCAAGCGGCGTTTCGTGGAGGCGATCTGCAGGCGCTGGCGGGAACGGCGATCAAGTATCTGGTCGTTGCCGTGATCGTTTCCAACTGGGCAACGGTGTTTCGCGGCGTCAATGGCTCCTTTAACACGATCGCAAATTCCATCGGCAGCAGTTCGGGTGCAGGCGACATGTTCCAGAGCTGGATGGGACAGCTCCAACAGCAGTTCGCAAACAATCCTTCCTTGACGCTCACGGACATCATCACGGGCGATGCAGCCAGCACCATCACGGTGGTTCTGCTCGTAATTGCTTACCTTCTATATGCCCTCGCGATGATCGTGTTCTGCTTTTTCTACACCTTGTTTGGCGCAATCCTCTACGTGGTCGGCCCGTTGGTGCTCGCGCTCATTCCCATCCCGGGGGTCGGCCAGTTGGGGAAGTCGTATGCCGTCAACGTGATGATCTGGAATGCCTGGGGAATTCTCTACGCCGTGTTCGGCGCACTTATTACCGCCATTCAGGTCAACCAAGTGAACAACATCCTGGGCAACGGGTTCCTTGGCTTTCTGAAGGGGGCGGGGGACTCGATCATCCTAGGGCTGGTCAGCATCTTTTACGCCCTAGCCATCGCGCTGATTCCCTTCATCGCGAAAAGGATCATCTCCGGCGATGTCGGGTCGACCGCGTTTGCGCTGGTGAGAGCAGGCGGGGTTGCGGCCGGCGCCGCTTTGGCTGGTGTCAGCGGCTTTGCGGCGGGAGCGAGTCCCGCTTTCGCGGGCGCTACAGCGTCGGGTGGTATGAGCACTTCGTCCACGTCTACTGTCCTGGCGTCGTCCACAGCGCCCCCTACTCCCTCGATGCCCGATTTCATTCGCTCGGGAGTTGCGAGCGCAATGAACAGCAACAGCAGCCCAGCCGTGCCTGCATCTAGTGCAAGCAGCAACGAAAGTTCTGATAAGCGAGATCTTGCCGCTGCCATGTCGGGCCGCAGTGACCGGCATGGGTCCAGTTATCGGCCCCATTCGGTAACCCAAGTCGTCAGTTTTAACGTGGGGAAAGCGCTCGGAAGAGCCGCGGGAAGGAACAATGCCGAGAACAATTAGATCTCGCGGAGGAGGTTTCTATGTGGAGGCAGCCACCGATCTGGGAGCCGCAAGGGACGAAGTTCCGGCCTTACAGCATGACGACCCTGATCTTCTTTTATATCGGAAGGTTTTTCGGCCGTTTGTTTGGCCAGCGTCATTGATTGTCGTTGAACACGAAGAAGGTACGCGAATATGTGGTTGAAAAAGAAAAACCCGTCTAAAGAAGCCGATGCACCGGAGAAGCTCCGCCACAGCCGCTATTACGAGCATGACGGGATCTTACGGGCCTACGCCAACCGGGCGATGGTGCTGGCGTTCTTGTGCGTTCCGACGACGATGTTGGCGCTAGCCTTCGCTGTCTATGTCCGCCTACAGCCTCCCACAGTCATTCGTGTCGATGAGAACGGCCAAGCCACGGTTGTGGGTGTCACGAAACCTGGTATTTCGGTGACGCAAGGCCCGGGATCGGAGCCGACCGAGTTTGAGAAGCGGGCTTTCGTGCACCTATTCCTCGAACGCTACCTGAATTTCTCGCCGACGAATGTTAGCCGCAACTGGGCCGACAGCCTGAACATGATGACTGCCAATCTGCGCCGCACGGCGTACGCCGGCATGCAGAAGGATGACTTCATTGGAAAGATCGAAGACGATCAGACGACCTCGGAATTTCAGATGCGCTCGCTTGAGGCCTCCAAGGAGGATCCGCTCACTTATACGGCGTTCGGGGTCAAAGAAGTCCACCACATTCACGAACACAACGAAACCATCGACAAGGTGGTCAGCGAATTCCGCGTAAGGCTGCTGGTGGAAAAGCGGTCGGAGCAGAATCCCGGCGGTTTGCTGGTTGGAGAGTATTGGGAGCGCGCGATCGAAGGCGAAAAGCGCGACTGGGTGCTGCAGCAAGCCGGCCTCAACAGTACGCAATGACGCGGACGGAAGGAGTTGGAAACATGGAAACCAACGTACCAAACAATTCTGCGGAGCCGGCGAGCAGAAGCGTCGGTGGCACAAACGCACGCCGTAGACACCGTAATGGCAGTGACCCGAATCTTCGTTATTTTCTCCCCAAATCAGGGTCCTCTCCGGCCAAGCCGGAGTTGGGCCAGGAAATGGCCAGCGAGGGGGAAGCCTTAATCGAAGCGTTCAAGAACGGCCAGCCGTTCTACACAGTGACGGCATGGAAAGCCGTTCCGGAGGTAAATGGCGGCGGCAGTCCTGTGATCGTGAAACAGGCTGTCGTTCAGAAACCGGCTCAAAGTTAGTTCGAAAAAGATCAGCACAAAGAGTTCTCAGATGACCAAACGTTGACGTTGGTCCTTTGAGCGCCCCGCGGCTTTATGTGGGGAAATGTGCTGACCGAGGCATTTTCACTTAAAGGCCTGGCCGAGCAAACCCGAAATGGGGGTCAGGCAAGAGCGGAGAAAGCTTGCGGTCACGCAAACTCCTTAACTCTTTCCGGCCTCCCGGAACAAACAGTTAAGGAGAATAAAAATGACGAAAAATACCAAGACGAAGAACTACAGAATCCCGGCCGATCAGCTCCAGAATCTTGAGATCGACCGCAACGGACGAGTCACACCGCGGTTGCACGATCTTGATCCACTCCAGAACACGCTGCTGAGCGTGCTCTATCCCGGAATCAAGGTAGCGAGTGTGAACGTGCCGGCTGAGCCTCTCGACGATTACGAAGAATCACAGGTCGAGAACGCCCTGGCCCGGCTCGTTTGGAACGGGGTTCACTACAAATTGGTCGGGGCAAGCGGCTCGGCAAAGAAGGGCAAGTTCTACTTTGTCGACCAACAGCACAGCCGGGCCATCGCCGAGCGGTTTCAGCACTGGCCGCAGGCGGCGATTGTCTATTTCGGGATCCTCGTCTCGCCCTGCAAGGTGATGATGGAGGAACCCGAGGCACGTGTGCTCGTCGTCCCCGATCGGAAGCTGGGAACCAACGACTGCCGTGGCTGGATCAGGCGATCGGTGTTCCAGCGTCTCAAAGAAAAGCACGACCGCGAAATCCTCTCGATCCAGGTAGAACGGCTTCGGCGCGAACGCCACGGTGACGTGCGAGCTGAGAACCTAGACGAGCACCAACAATCAGCTCTTCTGGAAGATGCGAAGCGGGAAATTGCCAGGAAACGTCTTGCGGAAGGGCGCTTCTATCAATTCCGCATGGCCTTCGCTGATACCCAGGCGAAAGGCGCATTCAAAATCATGGAGGATGATGTTGCCGACGCGCTGGAGGCGGATTTTGTTCTGCCGGAGAGCGCGGTCAAACCAGGGCTGAAGATACCGGCGGTAGTGTATTCGATCTTCGGGCCGGGCAGAAGATTCCGCGGAGATGTCGTCGTAGGCATTCGCGAAGTCTCCCGCCAGCTCGAGTTCGAGTCCAGTTACACGCTCGTAGAACATGCACCTGAGGACTCAATTCAGCTAGAGATTTTACCACAGGCGATGAAGCAGGTGGCCAAGCTGAGTGAGGCGGTAGGCGAGGGCCGCTACGAGGATCTTCTCGAAGTCCTCGGGCACCATCCGGATAGGTCTTTGCCGGATGGACTTGAGCAGAACACCAGCGAAGAATTCCGGGTCGTTGAGGGACTGCTCTTGGCCGATGCCAGCGGCGAAATCGTCCGTCATCCTTACGTCAACAATCAACTCAACAAACTGCTTGCGCGCTGGGCGTTCAAGGCAGCGACCGGCGGAGGTTTCCGTCTTCCCGCATTTGCTTTGATGGACGATGGTTATCTCTTCCTTAAGGACGGCGAAGTGTTCTGCGGATCCGATTGGATTGCCGAGCACAAGGCCATCGTCACACTGGCCTCCAAACGGGGCTTGTGTGTCCGCTACCCCATACGCATGGTGGACGATCTTCTCCCCTTCGTAAACCTCTCCGACGAGGAGATCATCGCGCAGCTCGACAAGGATCTTTGCCGCCAGGAGTGCGCTCTGATCGAGACAGAGCTTCGTGACTTGGTTACGCAGCAAGTGCGATTGGAGGGCACGTATGTTCTCCATTCCGAGACGGCAAAGAAGAACGGCGGTGACTTTGATTTCGACTGGATTTGCGTGGTCGAAGAGGACCGGTTCCCGCGGTTTGTAAAGGACCGGTTTTCCAGAGGCCTCGGACAGCAACAGGGGAAAAATAAAGCCAACAAGGCCCGCGACCCCTGGTTCAATCTGGAGCACGTGGCCATGAAGGCCAGGGGAAATCACATCGGCTCGATCACCGACTTGATGACCTCTTGCCGCGCAGTGGGTCAGGACGAACTGGCTGCGCAATTGGCCAAGGAACTTCAGAACGCGCTCGACAGCCTCAAGTGGCAAGTCCAGCCCGATCTCAAGCTGGTCGCCGAAATACGCCAGCAGATACGTCAGGCGCCTTGGCTTCGTTACAAGAACGAACGCCGGTGCTCTGATTTACCACTCCATCTAGAGGTGGAGAAGACCGACCGCGTCGGCCACCTCTATAACCATGTTCGCAAGCAGATCGAGGATTTGCTGATCAACAAGGCCCCGATTGAGGCATTCAAGGCGCTCGTGGTGGGCGAACAGGTCACCCGCGAGATGCTGGAAGACTGCCGTTTCATCAATCGGGTCTATGCCGCGATGGTCGGCAAGATCGCCGAGAGGCGAGAACAACTCAAACAACAACTGGAGAAGACAAAGGCCGAGTGGGACACGGTACGGCAGAGTTCCGACAAGGAACTGCGGCGACAGAAACTGTTCGCCATGAACCAGGCACGCGGCACATGCCGTTGTGACGAGGAACGTGGCAAATATGAGATGAAGGCCGTCTTGGCCTACATTCGCATCTGGGCGCAGCACAAGGCAGAGAACCGCATGGGCTGGCTGCAGGCGCTGAACCGCGTGGTGTGCAACGGTGAGCGCTCAAGCGGCTCGATTCTCTTTCTTGCCTTTCCTCAGGAACTGATCCTGAAGCTTGCGGAGCGCACGGGAGGAAAGCCGGTCCGCGTGCACGTCCCCAGGCTTTACGAGGGACTCGTTCGTACCGACTCTTCCGGCCGAACTTTCCTGGTTGATCCACTCAAGGGAGGAGGACAGAAACACACATTCTTGTTCAAGTACAGGGATGGGAAGGTCCTCCTCGACGACGACAAACCCGAGCAGACCCAAGCACAACCTTCATGCGAATCTTGCGCTGAAACAGACATCGCAGCCGAACGCGCAATGCCGGCTGCAACTGTCGATGAAGCTGTGGAGTTTCTTCCCAGCACTTTCAGCGATGAGGATGCGAGTGATGTGCCCTGGGTCATGTGAGGCAGCAACCGCTTTGAGCGGAATCCTTTCGGATTCCGCTCAGGGCCTAAGAAGGAATTATGAAAAGATCTGTTTCGCTCATCCTTATATATAGCCTCTGTGCTATCGCTGCATTGTCTCAACAGTCAAGCCCTGCCAGCCCAAACGCCGTCGTGCACGTTGCGACCGCCCTGAACCACCTGACGGTTCTGGAATTTCACGAGCCGGTCACGATGGCGGCGGCTGGCAGTTCGGACTTTCAGATCGAGCGAGAGTCGAACAAGGTCTTCGTCAAGCCCGTGAAATCAGGGGCAGCGACAGATCTGTTCGTTTGGACGGCTTCCCGGCGCTTTGCTTATGAGCTTGAAATCACCCAAGAAGTGAAGAACATGAATTTTGCCATTGATAGCGCCCCACCGGCTTCCGCGCCGCCTCCAAAGCCCGCTGTGGAACCCGAGACAAATCAGTCTGCTGACGTGGTGCTAACCCGCGCGCTCCTGGGGGCCGAGGAGATCAAACACACTCGCGCACGTGCTGCGAAAAACCAGGTGAGCGTGCGCGTGGAGCAAGTGTTTCGCACGCCGAGCGCTGTCTACATCCATTACACGATTGAGAACAATAGCAATCTTTTCTATCGCGTCAATACTCCAGGCGCGTACGAACTAAAGATAGACGACGCGCCCATTTCGTTGGCGAGCCTAGCCCACACCCAGCTTGACCGAGCCATGCTCGAAGAGCTAGGCGGTATGCAGGAACTCGCCCTGCCTGTCGCTCTTGCCGAAGCTGAGGCCGACGATCTTCACCCGGGAGAGACCACACAGGGAGTGGTTTCCATTCGGCAGGGTTTGAAATCACCGGCAGTCGTGCAGTTGGTGTTTGGCGATGGGGTAAAAGCGACGATCGTGCTCTGAGATGAAAGCGAATACAAAACTCGGCGAGATGCATGATCGGCTGATTGACTTCCATTTGCGTAACCCGAAGGAGCGCATTGGCGATGTGCTGCTGATGTGGGTGGAGGATCCCCTGAAGCCGCGAGATGAGCACGGCCGTCTCCGCGTGAATCCGATTCTACTGCTTCTGGCAATCGTGTTTGCGCTTGTCTTCGGGATATTCCTGGTTTTCAGCATGGTTCAGTCATGACCGCAGAAAACGAATATCGGCTCGGGCGGCGCGCCTTCCATCAGAACCAAGATGAGAGCGTTGCCGTTGCCATCGCCATTGTTGCAGTCTTCCTGCTCGCCGGCGGCTCCTACATCCTGGTAAGCCGTTTTCACCTGCGCTCGCTGCAACTGGTGGAAGGTTCCCTCTATGCGTTCTTCGCCTTAGTTGCTGGCATCTCCCTTGCCTGGTACCTGCTAACGCTGCGCAGACGGAGGGAGACAACTTGGCCTCACCCTCCTTTATATATAAGCCAAGCAAAAGACCGCGAGGCCGTCGAGGCCGCGTACGCACAGAACGCTATCGTGCTGGGCTACGACGTCCATGGCAAACCCTGGTTCTGGCCGGACGCAACGCGGGTGATGCAGTCGGTGGTGCTCGGCGCAACTGGTTCCGGCAAGACCACGCTTCTCAAGAACATCATTACCCAGGACCTGTTCCGAGTGCTCGGACCTCCCGAAGACCAGCACCGCATTCCCATGTTGATCTTTGATGGCAAGGGAGACCAGGAGTTTCTCTCCGATCTTCTACCGGCCATCGAAGCCTCGGGACGGATGCACCAATTGAGAGTGCTCAGCCCCTCGCGGCCAGAAATCTCAGTGCGCTATAACCCCTTCTTCAGTGACGCTGGACTGTACGAAGAGCATTCAAATCTCGTGTTCGAATCGTTCGATCAGGAGGAAGATTTCTTCCGCGGCCATCAGGGCAACTATCTTACCGACATCTCGCGCGTTCTGGCATACACCGGCAAGCGTTACAACTTCTACGACGTGATGGTGATGGCGCTTGACCCTGTGGTCCAGCGGGAGCAGATTGCGATTGCCCGCGCCAGAATTCAGACGCTTGAGGGCGTCAGTAATCAGCGCCGCCTGAACTTCGAGATGTCGGCGAAGATGTTACTGCAGTCCCTGCAAGACCGCGAGCGAATCACCAAGATCCAGGGCCTATTAAACCAGCTGATGACTTTTCTCCAGGACGAACTCTCCATCATCACTGGCGCCTACGATGAGATGCTGTCGCTCGACGAAGTCATTGACCAGGAACTGATTCTGTTCGTTTCGTTAAATACCAACAAGAACTCGAAAGCCGTCACGGCCCTTGGCCGGATGCTGCTGCAGAACATGCAATTGATGATTGGCAAGCGCTACGAGAACGAGCGGGAGCGCCGCCGCGCGAACCGGCCGATGGTCAGCGTCATCCTGGACGAGTTTGCGCCGTTTGCTTATTCCAACTTTGCCCAGATACTGCAGACGGCGCGCGGCACCAACACCGCGTTCCTGTTCGCCTTGCAGGCGCTGCCGCAGTTGCTCACCGTGGGTAGGGGCTTCAGAGATGACGTGTCCTCGGCGCCGAATACGAACATGCTATTGCGCACCAAGGATGAGGAGACGGCGCAGTATTTCCTGAAAGCATCGGCTCGCGTTCCGCAGAAGCGGCGCACCTTGACCGTCCAGCGCACCGGGGTGTTTGAAGACAAGTACGAGCCCGTTGGATTCGGCAGTGAAACCGACATCAAGGACACCCGGGCGCAGGACGAGCACATCAAGAACCTGCCCGTCGGCCAGATGGAGATCCTGATGACCGAGAACCGGCTCGGGACACTCCATTCCCATCTGCATGTCCGAGTGCCGCGCCAATACCGGTTCCCGGGACTTGAGCCGAGAATCTATCCGAGGCTCCACGCAGTTTCTCACACTGAAGGCGCGAACCTGCGCTTCAAGGACCCCGAAGTTGTTCGTCGCAGTGGCCGATTGGCCACGCGCACTGGGCGCTTGACATGGATGTGAGCCGTCCATACCGCATTGTGGTCGCCGGCCTCTTCTTGGCTATGCTGCCATCGCTTTGCTTTGCCCAGGCGCGCCCTTCGGGCTACGATCCCGCCGCTCAAGAGCAGCCTCCAAAACAAAAAGATGGCTTCGTCGATTTCGCCCTGAAGAGCATCAATCCCGCCGACAAAGACTACGGGCAGTGTCTTGATGAGGGCCGCAAACTGCTGATCGAAGAGACCATGAGGAACGGTTACTTCTGGTCGAACTTGGTTGCATTAGGGCTGCTGGCGTGCCTGTTCGTGATCATTGTGTATCAGCACAGAGTGCAAACCTGCCGGGAGTGGACCGCGGCGGAGATGCTCGCACAGTATGAGCACAGTCTCTCGCGAGCGAACGCCCAGGTAGAGGAGGCCACCAGCAGGAATCGCGGCTTGATGGAGGCGTTAACCGCGCTGCGAGAATCTGCGCTCCGTTCCCGAGTGCCACCTGCAGAGGCGCAGGACCGTCCGGCACTACAGACCGTTAGCAGCCGGACATCCAGCATACCGGCCAGCCAGGTAGCGACACCAAAGAATGGCAGTGCCACATCAGCAGCCGACCGCTCTGCGAGCGCTGCTACCGCAACACTGCCCGCAAACCAGCCCGCAAACCAAATCGGACTCTTCAAACCCGACGTAGAGCTGATCATGAAGGTCAATTCGCTGGAGCAACGGCTGGGCCGGTCCCAGGATGAGGCCAAACTCTTGCGCCGTCAGCTGAACGAGTCAGACCGGCGGCTCCAAGAGGAACAACAGAGGAACCGCAGTCTGAAAGGGGTGTAGCTCGTCACACAGAAATGAAGAAGGAGTTCACAAAGAGATGTCGAAAGACGAAAAGGAGAACCGGTCGAAGCCCGAATCCGGCGCACTCGACAAGTTCGAGCCGGGCGGCGAGTCGGGCCCGCTTGACGACCGTAACGAGTACGAACAGCGGCTGCATTCGCTGCCTCTGGGGCAAAAGGAACTCGCACAAGAAAGCACGCACTTTGCCGATCTCTGCCAGTACTTCTCCCAGCAAAGGATGGACATTCCGGCGTCCATTGTCGAGAGGGTTGGAAATGTTTCCAAGCTTCCAGTGCCGGATCGCATTCGCGCCATGAAAGACATCAATCGCGAACTGATGGAGTACCTCAATGATGTTGGTCAAGATCCTGGAATTCGGCAGTAACTGGTGGGCGCGGTTCGGCCGTGATCCGCACGACCGTTACCGGTACACGAGACATGCCGCCTACTTCAATTCCACGGGTGTGCTCTGCGGAAGCAAGATGAGGCGCTACTGGATCGTTCCTGGCTTGATCCGGTTCAACGGCGTCGGGGACTTTAACCCACAGTTCCCGAACCGCGCTGTCGGGGAGGTGTTTGAATGCACCGATCTTGTCTTTGCGTGCGGCGGCAATCGGGTGTTGTTTCGACGGAAAGTCGCACAATCGTGCCGGCCCGATTACTTCCTTTTGGCTGTATCGAGCGGCAGGTTCGGCGCGGTTAGCTTCGAAGCTTCCGACTGGAAATCAGAGTCTCTGACGCCTATCGCCGTGAGCCATATCGGCGAAAGACAGGAAGCAATGTTGCTCATGAAAGCCGACGATTGGGTCAGAAGCACACTTGGCATCTGGCAACTCAGGGTTGCGCCAAATCTGCTCCATGGCGCTTCGCTGGAACTGCTCGAAGACGCGGTGCTGAACTGAAGGGAATGGATCATGCGATACGCCGAAGGCAGCTTGGTCATCAGCGAGGAACGTGACATTCCTCTGTTGCGCCAAGTGCGCAATTCCCGCTTCGTGAGCCATGATCAGCTGTTTGAGTTCATGAAGTTCGGCGGGGTTGACCGTTCCCGGAACAGCTTCAACTGGCGCGTAAAGCGGCTCGTCAAGTACGGTCAATTGGATCTCTGCCGCGACGTTTATGGGGCGGGCTCGGCCGTCTACCGGATCGCTCGGGGTGGGATTGCCCTGCTCGAACACCACGGCCAGTTCACCAGTGTCTTGCACTCCAATTCCGAACATCTCCCGCATGTTTCGCAGGCGTTCCATTCGCTGGAACTGAATCGAATTCAACTGGCATTGGCCCAGGCGAACCTGCTGGCGGGATGGCAGTCGGAGGTCGAAATCGCATCCTTCAACACCATTTCGCGGACGCCCTATCGGAAGGACTATGACGCCATTGTCGACGTGTGGGTTGGCGACAAGACCGCGCGCTTTGCCCTGGAGTATGAACGCACTCTGAAAAGCTTTCGGGAGTACGACCGCATTCGGATGGCGCTTCAGACTGAGCGTCAAGTCGGATGCATCTTGTACCTGACTTCGGGCGTCGAGGTTCTGCTCCATCTCGTCCATGAACTGCAGCCCGTCAACAGATTCTTGGCGTTTGCCAATGCCAGAGACTTCGCGAAAGAGCTGCTCGACACACCAGTCATGACCGGTCGGGATGCGGCGAGCGCCAGGTTTAGGGACCTGCTGCAATGAATCGAGAACCGGGTAACACAGTGCCGCGTCGCCTTTGCCTCACCGTCGCCTTGTCCACGCCTTGTTCGCGCCGCGCACTCGCCGCGAAATTGACCTTTTTGGGGGGTGAGTAACATGCTTCCGATCAATGACTTGGGTTCTGACTCCCCCCTGTATTTCAGCCTGCTGGAACATCCCTGTACACATGACTTGAAGCTCATCGCCAGCCCTGAAGTCACGTTAGCCCTCTGGTTCCGCGCTCAGTCGCGCTGCCCGGAGACGAATCATCGACCCTGCGCCTCGGTTGAGACCAGAACTTGCACAAACCCTTCCACGGAATACTGCTCGGCTAAGTGCTCACCATTGGCAAGCGAATCGCCACGCGAATGGATACAAATACGCCATTCGGTCCGACGATTTCAGCTTCATCCCGACAGACAATTGGCGCATCGAACCGCACATCGCTGCGCAAATCTGCGCGGCAACACTGAACTCGATTCCCGCGAGTTGGCGGCTTCCTTGTTGTCGCCTAAGCCCGCGGCAAGTGTGGTTGTCGCGGTCCACATGCTGTCCACAGCGGGACGTCACTCGCCGATAACCACAGTTCTTTGTCCGGCGTTTCAAATGCGGAACTCGACGCAAAGAGTGCACTTCGGGTCTGTCACTTTCTGGCGTGCCTGTTCGTGGACAGCAGGGCAAGTCAGATCAACTAAGAAGGAGAAGCACATGATGTCTCAAAGCAGAGGAGCAGTAAGTTTTGAACCGCTGTTTACCGCAGAGGACATTGGCCTGCGCAAGGAGGCCAACGTCGAACACGTGATGAAAGTCTTTATCACGCTCGGCGAGGGGGTGGCTTCTCGCTGGATTGAAATGCCGAAAGGCGTTCTGTTGCTGCAGACCGTGCCCGACAATCCCGCGTCCGGTGCGATTTACCTGTACGACCGCGAGCTGCAAGTCTTCTACTTTGTGGTCTTCGACGAAGGACGTGACGACAGCCTGACCGCGGCAGAGTTCGACGACCTTGTCACAGAGTACAACCTTGTCTCATGGACGGCACATCCGGCACTTCTGCGGAAGGCCATTGGAAAACCTGGGATGGCGTGACGGCGAGCTTAGAGAGGGGACTTTATGAAAGGAGCAGGCCAAGCGAGCCCGGAGATGGCACAGAGATATTTTGCATTGTTCGTAAATCGCCTGGCCTACACCCTGCAATCCCACAAACCAGGTGCGAACGGGAAGCACTACTACTATCGTCCGAAGCAGGATCGGCGCTTGTCGCTCCAGACCATTCGCGAACATCTGAACGGGCAGCTGACCGCTGGCCTGTACGCGCTGAATCCGAATACGCAGCGCTCCAAGTGGGTGGCAATCGACGCCGACTACGACAATGCGCTGGAGGATCTCTTGAAGTTGCAATGGGAACTGGGTCAGGACGGAATAGAGGCGGGGCTCGAAAAGTCCCGTCGCGGTGCTCACCTCTGGATCTTCGCGGACAAGCCGTTGCTTGCACGGCACTGCCGGATCTACATCTACAACCTGGCCCGCCGCTTGAAAGTGCCGGTGAAAGGCGGCTCCGGCCTAGCGGAGGGAATCGAGGTATTTCCGCGCCAGGATCAACTCGGCCCCAACGAATTCGGAAATGCAATTCGGGGGCCGCTCGGAGTCCATCGTGCTACGGAAAGGCGCTATTGGTTTTATGGCGCAGATTACCGGCTCGATGCCCAACTGGAGTATCTAGAGCGCTTGCGAAAGATCACGCAGAGCGAAATGGACGGGTTCATTCGTGGACTCGAAATGCCGGAAGAATTTCGTCCCAAGCCAAAAGTAGAGCTGCCTCCATACGACCCCACGCGCCCACAGTTCCGCATTCTCGATCACGTTCGGCCGACGTTGAAGCGTGGCGGAAATTACTGGGCACGCTGTCCATCATGCGCGGAACATGGACGAGATCGCGGCGGCGACAATTTAGCCGTTTCGATTTCGGATCCGCGCAAGTACAAGTGCTGGGCCGGGTGCACCAAGGAAATGATCCGCGCGGCTGTAGGACACCCGATCCGAGTCAGGAGGCAGGTTGAATATGGAATCTCAGCTCACGACCCACAATAGGCGAGTGGAGACCGAAATCCTGGCACGGCAGGGACTGCGGCTCCCTGCGATCACGTTGAAGTGTCTGCAGACTGCCGGCATCTACTGCCAGCCTTCGATATCAATCGAGCATCAGCACCTGGCAAAGAAGTACGTGCTTCGAGGAGTCGAATCAGGCGGGGCGGTCGCGGAGGTTGGCGCGTATGCGAGCTTCGTAGATGAACAAGGCAACGCATTGCCCTGGCTGCAGCGCGTGGACAGCATTGGCGTAAACGGTGTGCACGCGATCGTGGTCGCCCCAGTACTGATCCGGGTGCAAATGCTTCGGATAGAGCGGACCTACGATCTGCTCATTACCCGGCACCAACTGGCAAAATCGGGGGATAAGCAGAGGCCGCGGCTCGAAAGCTCGGTCCTCTTTTATGGCCGAAGGGGCGGCCTGGAGATGGAGCTGTGGGGAAAGGACGCCGCGTTCCGCGGCACCGTCTGTCCCGTTTTCTACACTCGGGCGGGGGAACGTGTGGTGTTGCCAAACGACTTCCAAGATGCTGCCACTCGCACCACGTCTGCCGTGTGCTGTCTCGGCTGCCGTCATTGTCATTTGCTCGGACCTAGTCCGATTGCCCCGGACCGGACGGAGAATCCGCACGCTCATGTAGCCGACGAGCGGGGCGCGAGCGTTGATGCAGTTGCGGGCGGAGCGGCGTGAGGAATCTTGGATGAGCAGCGGCCCTACTCAAGGCGACCTGCCTAGCATTGATGAGGTTCTTGTCGACCCTGCCGCTTCTTTTTGGCTTAAAACGGCGCTGCGTTCCGCCTTGTGTCGCGACCCCGTAGACGCCGCCCACGATTCGGAGATCCTGGCACGACTGCTGGAAGAAAGGTGCGACAAAATTCTGTCTGGGAGTTGACTACATCTGTTTCGCTCATTCTGCCAGTCTTTCCGAGTCGCCGGTCGCGGCTTCGCGATTTATTCTGCCTCTGCGCACGGTTGCATTGTCGGGATCGTAGCTCAGTCCGCAAAATCCACAAATCTGTTGTCCTTTATAATGTGCCGGCCACAACTCGGGCAGCTCTCGTGGCCGCACAACCCGGAACCACCCAGGTCGCCGGGAAAGAGGGACCAATATGCCTGATACCGAAACCGGAAATCGCGGACGGAATAGACAGAAAATCCCCCGCATCGGACCGGAAGAGGCCGCGCGAGTCTTTGCACAATGTGAACGCCTGCTGGACCGTTCTCCTGTCTTCGTTGAGAACCTGCGGCAGGCAGGTTTCGCCCGATTCCTGGCCCCGCTGCACGACCAAATTCTCGAGCTCGCGGTGCAGCCGGATTCATGGGGCGAGCGGACCAGGGCTCGCCTGATCGCTGAACTCTTTGCCGGCCTAAGAAGGATTCCAGCCGAAGATGCGCGTGTGGAGGAAATCGTGCAGGTCTCAAATGTTGTGGTGCCCTGCTTCCTTCTCGAACTGGGACGCCGAAGACAGCACATTGAGATCGAATTTCCTAGCGATCCCTGCGATTCCGCCGCGCGCTTTGCGCTCCGCGCCGGGCCATCCTATCCGGTCCATTCCGTCAACAGCGAGCAGCTCGTCCGGCTAGTCGCCGAGGCCGGCGAGGAACTGGTCGGCCTTTGCTATTTCGGAGACCAGCGAAGCCGTGAACATATTGAGGCGCAACTGACTTTCGAAAGTCCAACGACCGATTCCTAAACACGGTCGCGGCGTTCATCTTCATCTTCCAACTGTTTTCCTTCGACTGGATCCCCGACACTCTCGCCGTCAGATTGCCGCGCGAGTGATTGACGCTGGAAGTTGCTGGAGATGCGAAATCCCGGCCCGACAAAGGTCGATCAGCGCAATCACTCGTGGGACAATCTGCGGTGAAGGACGAGCTTCTCTCATTTTGCATATGTCCGTAGATCGGAGGTAGAGAAATGCCAAAGAGCGTAAACAAAGTCATCCTCGTTGGAAACGTTGGCAAGGACCCTGAGGTCAGGTATTCACAGAGCGGCACTCCG
This sequence comes from Terriglobales bacterium, assembly GCA_049582765.1. GTDB lineage: Bacteria > Acidobacteriota > Terriglobia > Terriglobales > Acidobacteriaceae > JBAUUQ01. The sequence goes on along the minus strand of JBAUUQ010000033.1, from coordinate 326,205 downwards.
GTCGCCAACTTCAGCCTCGCTACCAACGAAAGGTTCAAAGACCGAAACGACGCATGGCAGGACCGGACGGAGTGGCACAACATCGTGGCCTGGCAGCGTCTGGCGGAGATCGTTGGGGAGTACGTCGCCAAAGGCTCCAAGGTGTACGTCGAAGGCAAGCTCCAGACCACAAGCTGGGAGGACCGGCAGAGCGGGGAGAGGAAATACCGCACTGAAATCGTCGCCCGCGACCTGCTGCTGCTCGGCCCGCGGGGAAACGGCGGCGGCGACCATCAAGGTCCAACCCACAACGAGAATGAAGACCAGCCTTCCCGCGCTGGCTCCGGCGAAATTGTGGACCAGGACATTCCATTCTGAAACGCTTGTCAGATTCCTGCACATCTTTACGAAGGGAGAGCTGTCATGAGCCCAGCCAACGGACACGCCAATGACTCGGCAAATATCCCGAGCACGGCAGTGCAGCAGTTTGCTCCATCAGCAAGCGACACAAACATCCCCAGTGCGCTGACACCGCCCGCCGCAAGAATTAAAGAACTGATCGCTAATCTGGAAGTACCTTTCCATCCTTCGGTGATCGAATGGCGGGTCACCAACACGAGCAAGGGCGGATCGCCGCGTGGCCAGGTTATGCCCTACGCCGACCAGAGAGCTTACACAGACCGTCTGAATACGCTGGTTACTCCGGCGGGCTGGACACGCCGGTACACAATTCATACCAGCGCGAATTTTGAGCGGAGTAAAGATCAGAAGATCGTCGCGAAAGTGCTGGTCACTTGTGAGCTGACCATCTTCGGTTTGGGCTCGCATTCCGCAACCGGAGAAGAGTGGGCCGACGACGATAATGCCGCCACGGCTGCGGAAGCGCAATCTTTCAAAAGGGCCTGTTCCTGTTTTGGCCTCGGGCGGTATCTGTATTACTTCACTGGGACGTGGGTCGATCTGGACGAGCGCAAGCGGCCCAAAACTATTCCGAAACTGGCGGACTGGGCAACGCCTGAAGGATGGCGCCGGGGTCTTCGTCCCTACGCAGAAGGGGATTCGAAGCCGGCCGAGCGAACAACTGGTGGAACCGACGGCCATGGCGATGGCCAACGCAACGGCAACGGTTCGAGCGACCACGGCGCCAGCCTCGTTCGCGAGATCGAGCAGATGGAACAAGGGCTGGGGAAACGCATGTATCGCGGGTTGTTGAAGACCCTAGCGAGAGTGTGGAATCCGAAGGATATTCAGGACCCAGCGATCCAACAGAAGGTGCTGGGACACATGCAAGCCGCGGAACGGGGCTTCCGCCGACTGGATGCGGCGCTAGAACGTGTCGAGCCAGAAGCGCTGACACAGATACTCCGCTCTCTGAAGTTGCAGTCAATCGATCTGGTAGACAACCTTCAAACCTTGCGTGAGATAGTGCTTGCGCTTGAAACAGCCGCGCAAGGAAAAGTAGTGAAACAGTAGCCCCACGTCGTTCACCGTTTCCATCCGTGTACCAAGACGGTGCTGGGTCGCAGCGTAGTTTCCGATGTTGAAAGGAAAACCCATGGAAAACAAACCGTCAAGTGCAGAACAGGAACTTCCATCCGAGCAGGCCGCAGCCAAGGCAGCTATCCTCGGGGAATGTGACCGATTAGCCGAAGCGGGAATCACGTTTGTAGCCGTGCATTTCGACGGCTCAGGCGATGAAGGCGTGAACGAAGACATCAAGTGCTACGCCACTGAGGATTACGCTTACGAAGAAAGCGAAGCCCAAGCCACCAACTTCTCGTACCTGCAGGAACATCTTGATGCTCTGGTTCCCTACGGCTACGAGAATAATTGTGGAGGCTTCGGCGACGTGATCCTGAACGTGAAAACCCGCAAGATCACGGTCGAACGCAGCGATCGCTTCGAAGACTACACGACCTCGACCTACGAGGTCTAGCCATGGCCCACCCATTCAAGCACGCAGAAAGCAGCTCCAGAAAATTTGGCGGCAAGGCCGAGGACTATCTTGCAATCCACAACTGGTTCGACGAATCAAAGTCCTTTTTCACAGACTTCCGCCACCGCGCACTTCGCCATCACGCTGAAGGCATTTTCTTAGCGGAACGCATCTTTGGTGTCACCATCGTCAACAGCGACGGAGAGCGGGTCCCAGTGCGTTACGTCGGAGAGCAGCACGTAAAGGAAGACTTGGGACGGATACCTACCGCCCAAGACTGGCTGTCACAAATCAGCCCCCAGCGTTGGATGTATGGTCAACGCTTCGAGGACATCGCCTCTAAGACTTAGTCCGCCACCGCCTGGCCCAACCCTGTGTTGCCTTCACACGAAACAACTCCTTTTGGTGTCTTAGTCGCTTCTTGTTGGTTCCCCCAGATAAGAGAAACGGAGGTGCTTGTGAACCCTTGCATCTCCGCAGTCCAACACTTGCGTCCACTTCGAGGGGGCGCACAAGCCCATCTGCTCAGGGCCTCGGACGGCGCTTCCTACGTCACCAAGTTCCAGAACAACCCCCAACATATCCGAGTGCTGGCGAACGAGATGCTAGCCACCAACTTGGGACTGGCGCTCGGGCTGCCCATGCCTCGGGTGGAAGTGATTGAAGTCTGCGATTGGCTCATCGAACATACAGAAGACCTTCGAATCCAGCTTGCTGGTTCCAAGATTCCGTGCCAGAGCGGGAAGCAACTGGGATCTCTCTACATCGGCCTTGAGAGTCCCGGTATGACCTTCGACTACTTACCTCGCGAGTCGCTTCAGGGAGTCCTTAATGTCACGGACTTCGCTAGGGTCTTGGTGCTGGACAAGTGGACGTGCAACAGCGATGGAAGGCAGGCGATCTTCAGTCGGAACACCCTGCGAAGCCAGCGCCACCACGCTACCTTTATCGACCAAGGCTACTGTTTCAATGCCAGCGAGTGGAGTTTCCCGGATTGTCCGCTCCGAGGTGTATACGCGAACAATTGTGTATACGAGGATGTTGCGGGATGGGAGGCATTCGAACCAGCACTGACCCGAGCGGAAGAGATGGATTCAGATGCAATCTGGCGATGTGCGGCCGAGATTCCGGAAGAGTGGTACGAAGGAGATCGAGACGGTCTGAATCGGTTGGTGGAGGCGCTGCACCATCGTCGTGGGGCGATTCGGAAGTTGATCGGCGAATTTCGTAGGTCGAGCCGGAACCCATTTCCGAATTGGCGTGGATCGCCCGCGGATTCTGCCATGCCTCTCGCCGCAAGAGATCGATCGCTTGAGGCACAGCGTTTGTAATTGCCACCCGTGCAAGCGACGGGCTTTCGGCACAAAACGCTAGCAAAGGAGGATCAGGCCCATGGTCGAGCACAACCCTCCAGTTCCCGCCGATAGCGCCCGCCCTCCAGTGATTCCCCTGCCAATCGCGCTCTATGTCTCCGATGAACTCATTTTTGAGCTCTATGATGGGGGACAGCCCTGCCGCAGATTTTCGATCCGTTGGGAGAGGCTCGCTCCAATTAAAGAAAACGGGCTAGGGGCAGCCCCTCAGGGTTCCCAAACGGGCTTGCGCACACACCAAGATTAGTACACGCGTTCAATGACCCGCCTAACGCGGATTTCCACCTGATCGCCAATGAAAAAGACGTGAGGATGGCAATGAGAATTCGTGTGACCACGAAAGCCGACTTGTTTGAAGAACGAAAACAACAACATATCGAGCGCGGCTACCGAATTGAAGATGAGCGGCCGATCCCTGTGAACGGCCTCTGCTCGTTCATCGCCGTGAGCGAGATACCCGATTCAGACGGAGCCGGAGACCTCGTGGCACAAGCGCTCAATGGGATGGCGAGATGAGACCACATGGAAAAACCAAGCTAGGCTTTTTCCCCCTTCCGGTAGCCGAGGCCAAGCGATTAATGAATTGGCTGACCTTCCCGGAGCGATTCTCTGCACTCGACCCCTGTGTCGGCGATGGAGTGGCATTCACTCACTTGCTTCACAGCGTAACCGCTCATCGCTATGGCATCGAGATCGACGCTAATCGAGCCGAACAAGCGAGAGCCTTGGGAATCGAGACTTTGCAGGCCAACGCGATGGATGTCCGGTGCCAGCCCGAAGCGGTGTCCCTGCTTTATCTGAACCCTCCGTACGATTGGGAATCCGGGGAGAGCAACAACCAGAGATTGGAAGCGGTGTTTCTAGAACACAGTTATCGCTGGCTCAAAGCGGGTGGCGTGCTGCTTTTCGTAATTCCGCAGCTGCGATTGGCGAAATGCGCGCGGTTGCTAAGCGAACATTTCACGGATTTGCGAGTGTTCAGGCTCACCGAGCCGGCTTGCCTGCAGTACAAGCAGATCGTAGTGCTGGCAACGCGCCGCAAACGACACTCCAGGGTTACGGATGATGTCTTGCTGGATGGAGTGCGATACCTCGAAGCGTTGGCAACGAAGGCTGAGCTTGAGCCTCTGGGTGACACTGCTGAGGTCCGTTACGAAGTTCCTGTCTCGGAGCCGGCGGTACTCACCAACATGGGTATTCCATTGGACGAAGCGGAGGACTTGTTGCTGGAATCAGCCGCGTATCGTCAAGCGGGCCGTGTGCTTCTGCCCAAGCTGAATGACGTCAGAGGCCGGCCGCTCACGCCGCTGCATGGTGGACATGTCGGATTGCTTTGCACTGCCGGAATGCTCAACGGCGTGTTTGGAGATGGCGAGTCCCGGCATATTGCCCATTGGCGGTCTGTGAAATTCACCGACCATTGGGAAGAAGAGGAAGAAGACGGAACCAAAATCCTGCACGACCGGGAACGGTTCTCGCATGAGCTGACGCTGGTTTTTGCCAACGGAAAGACCCAGGTTCTCACTCACGAAAAGAAGGAGTCTGAATGAAAAATGCCCACCTTCGATTCGGCTGGCTGACCTACGTGAAGAGCACGGAGAAGACGACCACCAGCATCAAGCTGCGCCTCGACCGCTTTATCGGGGAGGTATTGCCCGATCCGCCCCGGCAGGCCAAGGCCCATTTCATTTCTGTGATCGGTGGTGACACGCAGGTTGCGGCGGTGAGCGCGGCGATCTCCCTAGGAGACAGGTTCATGGTGGAAGGGGCAGGTGTACAGCCGATTCGAGTGTGTCTCGAACGAAACGCGCAGTGTTTCAAAGGTTCGGTACAGCTCGCGGGGCGCAAAAAGCCCCTACGTCACCTTATCGCGTTGTCGGAAGAGTTCGCTTCGAGCAACGTGTCGGCGAGTTCGGGGCGAACCCTGCTGGCAAGTTCGGAAAACCGATTCATCTGGGCCGCTCTCGCCCATATTCATGGGATCCCCGGAATACCGGAATGGGCTGACTGGTTCGCTCGCGAACTGGAAACGCATCAGGCAATCATCCGTGCTCTCGGTATCGGATGTGCTCCGGTGCTCGTCAAAGGCGAGAAGGAACAGTTTCTTTCCTGGCTCAGTTGGGGCGTTGAGAGTGGAGCCATCAGTCTTCCGGCTGAAACTGGTTCGATCCGCTGGCCGGGTTTGAGTCTGCAAGACCTCTTCCTGCCGGCCAACTAGCCTACCGCACCACCCATCTTCTCTCTTTTCTCTCTCTCTCCTTTATTGTCACGTTCTCTTCCGCAAATCCCTCCCCGTACCAGAGGACTTCCATGCCTGAACTGTCCACAATTTACGACTACATGAGACGTCACGCGGCGCTCTTGGGAGACCGCATTCTGCAGGAGTATCCGGCGCTCCACCAATTCGACGATGTAGTTTCACCTCGGGTTGAAGGGCTGATACGAAAGCCTTTTCCGGCGCAAACCATCGCCATCATGGGAGTGGCCAAACGTTGGCAGCAGGCGCGAACCGCCATGGTGGTTGCGGAATGCGGTACCGGCAAGACACTGATTTCTCTGGGAGCAATCCATGTCCACGGCCATAGGAGTCCGTTCACCGCCTTAGCGATGGTTCCACCACACTTGGTCGAAAAGTGGGCGCGGGAAGCGTTTCTGACATTGCCGGGACTACGCGTGTTCCTGATCGATGACTTGCGAAATGGCGGCGATGAGAACAAAGCCCACGGAGTGAACGAGGTGCGGTTGAGGCAGGGCCGCATCGTGCGTGAAGGCTTGCATACAACGTTGAGCGAGTTGCGGCTGCGCAAGGATTCGTCCAGTTCCCGGACACGCTGGCTGTCGCTGTGCGGGAGACCTTCGCTGTTTATCGTCGGACGTGAGCGAGCCAAGCTGGGTTACTTCTGGCGCCATGCTTACCGCGTACCGCGTTCTGGCCCATACGTTGGCTGCATCGTGAATTCGGACACGGGCAAGCCGGTGATCGTGGACGACAGCCGCTTGACGGCGGGTGAGTTCGAGAAGGTCAAAATTGCCGAGACCATCGAGACCAGGGGAGAAAAGTCGTGTCGCCCACTGCACAGCCCACTCTGGCAGGCTGACTCGGACAAGATCCGCCGCATGGCTCCGATTGAATTCATCGGGCGCTACATGCCGGAATGGTTTGACTACGCCATTTGCGACGAGATTCACCAACTGGCGGGCGATACCGCGCAAGGAAATGCCCTGGGCACTCTGGCCTCATGCACGGACCGGATCGTCGGGCTAACCGGCACACTCCTCGGTGGCTATGCGGACGATCTGTTTAACACGCTCTTCCGTCTCGAAGCGAGACGGATGAAAGAGCATGGCTACGAATGGGGCACGACGGGGCGCAGTTCCTTCATCCAGGATTATGGCGTCCTGGAGACCATCACCAAGGTAGAACCTGCCAACAACGCCTGCTCCAAGGCTAAAGCCACGAGCACGGTCCGGCGCAAGCCGGGAGCATCACCGCTGTTGTTTGGCGAGTTCTTGATGCAGTTGTGCGCCTTTGTGTTCCTGGAGGACATCTCGGGAGAACTCCCGCCCTACGAGGAAACTTATCTGAGCGTACCGATGGACGCTCCCATGCAGGAAGCGTACCGCGAACTCGAAGAGGACATGCGGAAGGCGTTGAAAGCTCACAGGGGCAATCGGTCGGTTCTGAGCACGATGCTCAACACTCTGTTGCTGTATCCCGATCACCCGTACGGGATTGGGACGCTGTATGGGACCGAGTTCGATCCTGAACTCAAGCGCAAAGTCCGATTCGTCATTGCAGAACCCCGCGACCTTCCTGAGGACCGTATCTATTCCAAGGAACGCAGGCTAATCGAAGAGATCAGGAAAGAGCTGGCGGAGGGACGGCGGTGTCAAGTCTTTGCCGTGTATACCCAGAAGCACGACGTTACAGCCCGGCTGCAACGAATCCTGGGCAACGAAGGCCTCAGCACCGCAGTCTTGCGCGCCAGCGTGGATACCTCGAAGCGTGAGGCCTGGTACGCCAGGCAAGTCAAAGAGGGAGTCCAGGTGGTGATCTGCCATCCCAAGTTGGTGGAGACCGGTCTCGATCTGCTGGACTTTCCGACCATCATCTTCTACGAGTCTGGATATTCGCTACACACCTTGCGGCAGGCCAGCCGCCGGTCGTGGAGGATCGGGCAACGCCGACCGGTGCACGTAAAATTTCTATGCTCGGAAGGGACCATGCAGACATCGTGTTTGCGCCTCATGGGGAAGAAGCTCCTCGTGGCTCTCACTATGGAAGGCAAGTTTGCCGGCGAGGGACTGCAGAGCATCGATGAAGACGATGACATGCTGTCGGCGATGGCACGGGAATTGGTGGAGAGAAACGGCATCGGCGATACTGCCGACTCGGTTTGGAGAGCCCTCACCGCAGAACATCAAAAGCTGTTTCCAGGGAGATCTCATAGCGACGACGATGCCTCCTCCACCGAGATGTCGGGTATTCTGCTGGACACTCAGCCTGAGCCCGCGGGTCTTGTTGAAAGCGCTATGGACGCGGGGTCTATCGTCGTCTTCGGACAGCGACCGCAATCGTTGTCCGGTAAGAGGCGGCGCGGGAGGCCAGTTGTCCCGGAACAGGCGTCGTTGTTCAGTCTAAGTTGACGCCATTAAAGAAACGGCCGTTGGTCTCGTCGACACCTTTATCGCGCCCAGTCTTCAGGTGGGGTTTTGATGCCCCACACATTGCCCGGCTCATCCAGTGCCAATCCCAGCAGCGAAACCTTCTCATACTCTCCAAGCGAGATAGAGTTCACTACCCGCGCGGTGACGTTAGTCCTCGCGGGAAGACCCTCCAACCGAACTGCGGCTCCTATCTCTAGCGGACGACGGAACCGTACTGCACATCCTTGCGGGTTCACGAGGATTGCGAGACACGGCTCCGAGAACGGGTGAATCGGATCCAGACTGGTGAGAGTAATCGGAATCTCGCAAGGAATTCGAGTACCACGCCGGGTCTGCGATTTATTGGGTGCCGAACTCATGCTTGCTTTAACGGTTCGTCACCGCACGATACATCCCGGCGAAGCGCATCTCTTGGGATTCCCGATGCCTCCCATTTTTCTCACCTTCACAAATCCAATTTAACACCAACAAGGAGGAAACAAGTATGTCAGAAACTAGTACGCTCATTGGCTATGGCGGCCGAACGATTGGCCGCGAAGAACTAGCACTGGTGCCGACACCAGCCGCAACGGAAACACACCGCCCGGTCCCGCATCACGAGATCGTGCAAGCGTTGATCGAAACGCTCGGGTTTCGCCACATCGGCGTGGTCCACGACGAGTACGCGGTCTCGCCAGACGGCATGAAAGCCTTTGGGGTTCTCGACCTCGAAACCGAGATGGCAGGGTGCCGTTTCTCGATCGGTTTGCGAAACTCCCACGACAAGAGCATGCGTTTGGCGATGACCTGTGGCTATCGCGTGTTCGTGTGCTCGAACATGGCGTTCGCCGGGGATTTTACGCCCGTCCTTGCGAAACATTCCAAGTCGTTCTCGCTCATCGACTGCATCTCGGTGGGCGTTGACCGAATGCAGCGAAACTTTGAGCCCATGCGAAAGCAGGTAGAGGCATGGCAGAGGAGCGAATTGACGGACGTCACGGCGAAAGTGGTCATCTACGAAGCTTTCGTCGAAGGCAGACTGGAAGCTCCCAAACACCTCGCCCGCACCGTGCATGATCTGTACTTCGAGCCAAAGTACGAGGAATTCCAGCCGCGCACGATCTGGAGTCTCTCCAATGCGTTCACGTCCGCATTCAAAGAGCTCGATCCCGTCCCACAATTCAAGGCTACAGCCAAGCTGGGTGAATTCCTGGAAGCCCGGTTCTCACAATCGTTCTAACCTGCGCGGCGGCCTTCCAACAAGCAATTCCATTTTGCTTTAGACGACCCATGCGGGCGAGGATCGCCCGCATGGGCTGAAGAGAGGAGTCACCGTCATGTCTGCATTGTTTCCGCTTGGGCAAATTGTGGCCACGCCTGGTGCGCTAGCAGCACTCGAGAGAGCAAAACAGCCGCCTACCTGTTTCTTGGCCCGTCATGCAATTGGGGACTGGGGCGAACTGGAGCCAACCGATGTCGCAGAGAACAAGTACAGCCTGATCCACGGGTTTCGATTGCTGAGCAGCTACCAAACGGATGCCGGAGAGAAACTATGGATAATCACCGAAGCAGACCGGTCTACAACCACGCTGCTGTTGCCAGAAGAGTATTGACGAGTTGCATGAATCGGCTCGGTTACGGTTTGCGGACACGATACGGCATTGTATTTCTCCAACCCGGCTGATGGTGCCATCTAATGTGGTTTTACGAGATTGCCGAATGTGCGGCTTGAAAGCGAAGCTCCCACCCGCTGAAGTCTCACTGCTTAACCCAGCATCCTTTTTGCTGTGTCTCCGTTTCTTGTTCAACCCAGAAAAATCCATGTGACTGGCATGCTTCTCTTGTGTGATAAGAACGTGCCTCATCTCTTAGTTGAGAGCACACGTCCTCGGCATAGCCTGATTTACAGGCGGATAGTGCGGCTTCCCGCTTTCGCCGCTGTTCGGCGACTGGCGATTCTTTCTCCCACTTTTCGATACGCTTGAGAATGGTTGGCGGGAGATTCCATACTTCATACTTCACCGTGTCGGGGGTTTTCTGATACGGCTTGTACTCTACGGTCATGTAACCGCCATTGTCCCGAATGGCTTTGAGAACGCCCATCGGGTCGCTAAAGAACAACGCCGTATAGTCTTCTGAGCGGGATACTCCATATCGTTTCACTGGCTTGTCGTTGAACCTCACCAGCACTGAGTTTTGATCCTCAACGAGGGTATACCGATCTGGGATGAAATACACTTCGCACGCTTTAGAGCAGCGGACGACTAGGCTCCCCGATATGGCGGTCTCTGTCACCTTTCCTGCTATGTCGGTCTTGGTGCTGTAGTCCCATGCGGTATTCTGGGCGAACGCGGACTCGATCAGGATCAGCATCAGTGCGATTGCGAGTAGCGTTCTCTTCATGGTCGTTGTCTCCTACCTCTCGACGTGATGCTAACTTTACTTCACAGCAAAGTCGTAGCCGTCGTATCCCTTGGCTTGATCTGCTATTAGCAGGTATTCACCAGCGGGAAGATCGGACGCGGGCGTGATTGTCAGGGTGTTGCTGTTGGGAAGCCGGGTCACGGTCAAAGGGACGGTGTTTTTGTTCTCCTCCGTCACGCCAGACCAAACACCCGCCTCGCAGTATTGAGCCTCGCGGTGGTCTTTCTTGGTGTCAAAACGAATCAAGGCAATTGCTTGCGTTGACACATCTATCTGGGAAACCAAAATAAATGTGGGGCGGCTGCTAAGTTGTGCTTCGGCGCGGGTGCCTCTGTAAAGCCAGTCACCTTTGACTTTGGCTATCCCGTAGCTGAAACCTGCCTTTAACGCCCCATGCGTTTTGAACCCAGAGCTTGTGGCTAGTTCCATGCGGGCGTAGCCCGACGCGGTTTGAGAATACAGTCCCGCGAGTGTTGGGGTTGTGGTTTGAGCGAACGCCATCATGCTGACCAGCGTCAAAACGATTGTGAGCAGTGTCTTCTTCATAGTTATTTCACCTTGGTGTTGAGATTGAGCTTAGCAGAGGCTTCCAGTGGAGAGAGTAGCCGATTATAAGCACGTGGGGGATCCCCATCCTTCAATTGGGACGTCCGTTTCTCAACTGCCCGCATAACCCAACCGTCTCCCCGCTTCCTACTTTTAAGGAGTAAAGCTATGTTTCAAGAATTGATGCCGTTGCTCGTGCAACGAATATTGCTTCTCACTTTTTCGCGTGTGAGCGACGAAAAGATTTCTGTCAACGTCATCCCAAAGCCACTGAAATCGGATCAGCAGGATGATGACGCTGCGCTTACCACACCGCTGAGCGTCACTGGCACTCCCAAAGAGCTTGACGAACAACTACCACGACAATTGGTGGAGTTTGTGGAGGCTCACCTGGGACTGTCCTCAACCTTGAAGAGTGCGAAAGAACAGATAGAGGCTGCCGCCAAAGCAGCAAAGGAAGCAGCCAGCAAACCGACGAGCTCGAAGTCGCACAGCGGGTCCAACAGGAGTCCGGCTCCAAGCTCGACGCGAGTGCAGACAGAGGCCGGCGCGAAAGAAAGCTCAGATGATTCACAGTTGAGTCCGGCGCCAACCCAGGCAACGACTGCAGGCGCTGGGGGTGGATGCCTTGGCGCGAGTACCGGGAGCCTGTTCGACGTCGAAACAGAGAACGATCACTGACAACCAGACCACCCTAAAGGGCAAGAAGGGATGAGGCTATCTAGCGCTCGTCAAATCCCTGTAGGTGATCCGCTTCCCAACTACTGCGTCCACGAAACTGTCAAGTTGGTCCAGCGTGTGACGTTTCACGTCGCCGTCATTCAACCGGAAGGTAAACTCATTCACGTAACGGGGCATATGCTTCGCGCTCGGACAATGGTAGACGCCATACACCCCGCGCCTCAGGACGGCGTGGAAGCTCCCCGTGTTGTCTGGGACCACCGGGGCGCGCTCGCCCTCCCCAGAACCGTTGCCTCCACAAGCCTCGCGGAGCCGGTGGAGGACGAACCACGCCGATTTCTGGGTAATACCGATCTCTTTCGCCAGCTGGATAGAAGAGATTCCCTTGCGCCCCGTGACAAGCAGGTACATGGCATAAAGCCACTTGTGCAAGGGGACATGCGACCGCTCGAAAATTGTTCCTGTACGGACTGTGAAATCGAGCTTGCAGGCGTTGCAGCGGTAGAAGTCTCCCTTGCGGCTCGTGATTCGTTCGCTCTTTCCGCACTCTGGGCACGTGGCACCGCTGGGCCACAGGCGACGCTCCAGGTACTTCCGGGCCGCACCTTGATCCGGAAAAAGCTCGAAAACCTGGAAGGTGCTAATTGTGCTTCTGCTCATTTTGGCCCTTCTGCCTACCATTGTAGTACTCATGGTTCACGTTCCATCCAAGGATCTCTTGCCCGATGCCGTCTGCTGCCGGATCAGGCGACCATCTGGCCGAGTAACCGGGTTGTCGGAGAAGTGCAATCTCATTGTTGTTGGGAGCCTCCCCGTTCGGGCCAGCGCCGACATCACCCACATCATCGAAAGGAACATCTATGGAAGTCCATCGCCTCGAACGAGAATTTCTCTACAACGGCGTCAAGCTGCCTGACGCCACCCCAACAATGACCCCTGAACAGGTCAGAGACACATACACGCACCTGTATCCAGAAATAGCTACGGCTGCGATTGAGGGGCCTGAAACGGTTGCCGGAAAACTGGTTTACAAGTTTGTTCGCGCGATCGGGGCAAAAGGGTGACGCCCGTCCCTCGCCTGGCAAGAACGCCCTGCCCAACGGCGCCGCCTGCGCCGCCTCGAAGTGTTGATTGAATGGATTGAGGTACTGAGTAGCCGAGGAGTTGCGTGGGGCAACCATCTGCGATTACCCAATTCAGTATTCGACCTTTTGTAGCCTAGCTTTCGCTGTCTCCGTGTAGAACGTATTTTCTCCGTTCCCCTTGTCGATTATTTTCTGCAACCAAAGCCTCGCGTTAGCCCAGTCGCGATGCGCCCAATATGCTTGCGCGATCTGATAGCGAAAAGCTTGCAGGGACGAACCCTTGGGAAACGCACTCTCCAAACTCGCGAAAGTCTCGAGCACCTGAGGTAGGTACTTCTTGTAATCGTTCTGCAGGCCATAGGTCCCGCCATCACCCAATTCTTTCCACCCGAGCAAAGCGAAAAGCTTTCGTTCGTACGCTAGCTCGGCGGCATCGGAGCCAGGGAACTCCTTTATGACCCGGTCGTACCATTCCACCGCTAGGCCCACTTCTGGAAGCCAAGAAGAATCGATCAGGAACTTACGATCGCCTCTGGACCAGAAATCTCCGTTGGAGATGTACGATCGAGCCACAGCCGACGTGATGTTTGCATCAGAGACCTTGGTGACGATCTCGTTCAACTGGGCCAACCGAGCGCCGATCTCTTTGGCTTCGATTGTCTGGGGATATTCGTTCACCAGGGACTGCCAATCCAGAAGCGCGACCTTAATGTGGCCCTCATCAAATGAAATCTGCCCCAGCAGGTAGAGCGCCTTTGCCTTATTCGCCGGGGTAGTATTCGAGCCATGCACGGCAGTTATGAGGATGTCCTTAGCTCTGTCGTTTAGACTGTGCTGGTAGTAGTCCTTCGCGAGTTCGACTGACTGGCCCGCCGCACATGACGCTAACTGTCCAACGTAGAAAACTACGCATAGAAACAACGGGACTTTCTTGAACATATCTTTTGGGCTCCTCACACGGGTATTGGGAGAATCGTCGAATGGTATCACTAACCCTGGACGAGGTGGGCGGCTGCCCAGAGATGTGCATCAAGTCGCAACCGCACTGCACCAGCAGCCATAATCCACGGTCAGCCAGAAGTGATAAGGGGGAACTTTCATGAAGCGCAGGAAGCTAGCCGCCGCAACCTGCCGAACTATCGATGAAGACGCGAAGCGAGTCCTGCGAGCGTTGGAAGAAGCCGCGCATGGCCGCGCCAGTACGAACGATCCCATCATGGAGCAATTGAAACAATGTCCAGAAGCATTCAAAGTCGGGGAAATTCTCGGCAAGGCGTTCGACTCGCTCAAGTACGTTCAGGACGGAGGCGAACTCGGAGACCGATACCTGCCACCCGCGGGCACGATCATTCCGCCGCTCGTGTAATTGGGCTGCCGCTAGACGTCACGTTCCCGAGGCTGAAAGGAATTCGATGGCGATACTGCACGAGATGGGATGAGGGCCCGGCTGCGGTTCTGGGGATGAGCCTGCTGCGATTGGGAATTTGCAGACCCAATGACTGGTCGGGTAGCGCCGTGGACTTTGTTGAACGCGGTTTCAGGAGGTTTCGCTCTCAGAATCGCGCCGTTTACGCGAAGAGAGTCTGGGTGGGCGACCTGCGAATTACGGATAGTCTTTTCGAGCTGACTGAGCAAGAGCGAAATCAGGTCGAAGCTGAAAGAGAAGGGATGACCGATCATTTGTATCTGGTCGGCGACTACGAAGCCGCTGCTTCCATTCCAATTGGCGCGACGCTCGCACGCCTCCAAGCCGCGCATAATCTTCTCCCGGTCGCTTTCTACGAGGTCTTCACCACCAACCTGTACAAATGGATGCGCGTGTATGACTACATCGACGCCCAGGAGCACGCCGAGATGTGGATGGAGGATCTGAGCGACGAGGAACTGGAAGCATCGACCTATCGCAAAGTGGATATGGAAATCCCGGCCTGTATCAAGAGGCACTCTAAGACGCTCAAATACAGCAGAGCGCGGAACTTGCTGCGGGAAATCCAGCCCCACACGAGCGTGGCTCGCGAACTGATCCGCCACCTGCTTGAGATGGATGCTCATGGCCAAGGGCACGAGCATGCGTGGCCCGGCCAGATCACTGAGAAGGACGTACCAGGCATTGAAACTTGGCTCTCGGATGCTGAGTATTCCCGGCCTGGATGTCTGATCACCTGGTACGAGGATGATGCGATCAACGCCTGTTTTGACGAAGAGGCTCAGCACATGGGCGAAAACGGCCCTTGCCAGCCGAACGTCGCGCTTCCCATTCACCTCAACAAGCCGGCGAAAGAGCTAGATGAAGAAGTGCGACGCGTCTTCGATCACGCCAGCGCGATGCTTCGGTCGTTGGCCTCCGGTGCCAAGATCGTCGAACTCATTAGGGACCTCTACGATGAATATCTCCGTGAACATCGGATCGAGTCAGGACTTCCGGTTGAGCCGGGCGCTGCTGGTGTACGGGAAGAGTAGCTATGACGGCTACCCGTATCGCCACCCTTTTGTAACCCTCCATGACGTGATCCATGACGGCGACGCTGCACGACTGGCGGAAGGCCAGTTGATGACGCCGCAGATGCTGCTCGACCTGATGGCCGGTTTGGGAAGATCGGTTCCAGCCGAGATCTTGCCGGCGCGGGTGCTAGTGCGCACGGCAGAAATGATCGTCTGGTGGAGTCCAGCCTGCGAACGAACGATGTTTTTCAGCGACCACGGCAACGATCGTGTCTTGAAAAACATGAATGGTAAGCTCTATCCCCACCCGGCGTTGCTGTTCAAAGCATGCGGGACTCACTTGTGGGTTCGCGCTCTTGCTAAAGATGAGCGGCCGACGGCAGAAACCAATCTGCGCATGGCGCCCTACTGGAACTGCTACGACAACGGCGTGTGTTGCACCGGCAGTATGAAGATTCCACAGGAGAAGTCGGTCGCTGCCATTGACTTGTGGGAGGAGGCGTTCTTCCAAAGTGAATTCACGCACGCCTCGGGCGTTCGCAAACACACTCGGTTTCCCGGCGGGTTTCTGGCGATGTGGCAATCCCTGGCGGGACAAAAAGCGCTTCCAGAGAAGTACCTGGTGAGGCTGCCGCAGACGCTTGCGGAATTCGTGAGGAACGATGACCACAGCTATCGCAACGACAATCGCCACGAAGACTGAACACCAGATTCCTAGTGCACTGCTGCAGAAGAAGGTTCAGGTCACGGTAGTCGGCTGCGGTGGCACGGGAAGTGCCATTGCGGCCGGATTGCCTTATCTGCACCAGGCCATGGTTGCCTTGGGGCATCCGCATGGGATGAGTGTCACCTTGGTCGACGGCGACCGGATTTCCCGCACCAACTGCGTCCGCCAACCCTTCAGTGAGAGTGAGATCGGACTGCACAAGGCGACGGTGCTCGCCACCCGGATCAATCTGTTTTGGGGCCTTGGGTGGAAAGGAGTGCCACACTTCGTCGATGAAAGCTGGGGGCACGAAACCGACATTCTGATTGGCTGCGTGGATTCTCGTGCCGCCCGCAACGCAATGAACCGCACTCAAACCTACTGGAACTGCCACTATTGGCTGGATCTGGGCAACAACGCCGATAGCGGCCAGTTCGTGCTGGGCCAGCCCGAAAACCAGAGAAACAAAGCGCGAGACTTGCGCTTGCCGACGGCTCCGGAACTCTTCCCTGAACTCATCAACGCGAAGCTTGACAAGAAGGACAAACTTCCGCCGTGCAGCGCGTTAGAAGCGTTGGAGCGGCAGGAGCCGTTCGTGAACCAGACACTCGCATACCAGGCGCTGGCAATGCTTGCGCGGCTATTCCGATATGGGCGGCTTTCGTACCACGGCGGGTTCGTGAACCTGCGAACCGGCCGCACCACCTCGCTCGCTGTCGATCCAGTCCTATGGCAGCGGATGAGGACGCAGCCGGCAGATTCCGAATTACCCAGACGCAAGAGAAGGAAGGTGGTCAGGCAATGAGCCAAAGCTTTCGGGCAGTGAAAGAAATATGGAATGCACACTCGTCCTGCTTCATTGAACCGGAGAAGTTGATCGTGCTGCTGCACGACCTTGCCGCCAGAGTAGGGACGGCGAGCGACGAGCACGAATACGGGGATAAGCAGGCTGTCTGGCTTGAAAATGGCAGAAAGGTTCTGGACTATATGGAAGCAGACGAGCGCTTCAGTGCGGCCAGTTTCAAAGACAGTATGGAAGAACAAGGGATAGCTGTGAACCAGAATGGATTGACGACCCTGATCGACAATATGCGGAGCTTGTCGAAACAGTGGCGAAGTTCCATCGGAAAACACGGGGAATTGTTGTTCTACATCGATGCATGTTGAACCCCGCAGACGGGACCTTCCACAGTCTCGTTCTGTCTCTATTGGGAGCGCCGCTGCCCCATCTGGGTGCCCTATCACACAACCGCGATGCGAAGTCTTATCAGCACGAACCTTGTCGCGACTGTACCCAGACGCATGGCAGAACTAGAGGCATCAAATCCTGCCATCAAGATCCTGAAGGCAGCGTTTAGCGCGATCCAGTTGGCTTGCCAAGCTGCCGGGCATCCGGATCACTCTCATCCTGGATGACAATCGCGGGAGGCTGGGCTTTGACACTTTTCGACCTCGAGCGTTTGATTTCCCGCCAGAAGGTCGCCCGGGCCACTGCTCGGGTTATATGGAGCACCTTGGCGATTTCCTTCCAAGCAAATCCTCTGTGATGCGTGCCAAACATGGGTTCGACTCTCTTGAGAAAGCTTGCGACCAGGTTTCTCCAAACTCCGGTTGGTGAACTACGAGCCACGAAATTTCATCGCACAGCGTCAAATATGTGGGACGACCAAACAGTTCAGACGAAGGTGGGCTACTCAGACGAGAGCAATAGTCGCCACACAGGGATACAGCTTTCTCTCGTTGGGGGCGCGGTTCGGGGATGGCTGGCATAACGACCGCCCGGGGGCTAGCAGTCCTCAGTCCGCGGGCCTGCAGCGCCCAGGACTGGTACTTGCTCTTACAGGGTTAAACCCGGCAGCGAGCGCCTTAGTTGCGGAAAATGTCACTTTTTGTGCAAAGAAACCTCTTTTCTACGCAGCCCGAGCCTCCTTGTCCATAGCTGGATTCGGCCCACATCGCCCAGGAATTGGGTCGACAGTTGGGTCAAGTGATTGGTACTCAGCACGTTTCGCCCTTCGGTCAAGGCTCGGCCACGCAGGCCGATTTTCTGCACCGGAAGTGGCCACCTGCACGAATTCCTGCAGCAAAAAAGTTTTTGAAAAACGGCTTAACTATAGATGTAGGCTGCCCGCTACCACTTGGCTCATGTGGGGCTAAGCTCCACCCGCCACCTTCGTCGCGCAGCATGTTCCGAAGCAAATCGGCGCATGCGCTTTTGCAGCAGGAGAGGAGGTATTCCGGAGGCGCAGAGACAAGTGTGTGTAGACGGACCTGGGACATTAACTGCCATCAGGATCCAGCCCCCGGAAGGCAGCAGTATGGGCGAAGCCGACGGTGTCCATAAGCGCCGTATGTTCCGCTGGCCGAAAGAAGCAAGAGAACTGGTCAGAGAATACAAGGAACGAACCAGCAGAAGCCAGGAGCACACTGAGACCGGCCGGCGAGTGCTGGTCACAAAGCTTGCTGCGACTTCTGGGAACCCACGAGACGCCTGTCTCCGTTTCCTGCGCGAGCTTGGCATAAATCAAAAACGAGCGTATCGAGAATGGACAAAGCCTGAGCAGCAACGCCTCCTGGATCTGATCACCGCGATGCCCGTAGAAGAGGCCGCGAAAATCCTGCGGCGTCCCGCGGGGTCCGTGCGCTCGATGTTGCACCGGCTCGGTATCGGCGGCAAAACAGGACGGGAATGGTTCACCAAGTTCTCACTCTCTCGGGCATTGCACACCCGCCCCGACGAAGTACAAAAATGGATCGACCTGGGTTGGCTCAAGTCGCGCGCGCTCACCACTGCCGGAACGAAAGCTAAGATCATCCATGCCGACGACTTCTGCCAGTTCGTCACGGAACATGGGCGTGCCGTCGCGAGCCGCCGGCTTACTTATGAGGCACTTTGGTTCGTCCAGAACTATGTGTTCCCTCCAAGCCACGCAGAGCTACTGTCGGTGAGAGGAACATACAAAAGGCATGATTCAGGCGCTGAGACAGACGCGAACACGGAGTCTCAAGCGGCTTGCGGCTCCGAAGAAGACGGCGGGCAGGAAGGTTAGGGTTCGTGATGTCAGCAGCAAAGGAAATCGTTATCGTCGAACACAGCAAAGAGCTTTCCCTGAACGCAAGCAAGGAAGCGGGGAGCAACGGGTCAGGACAGGCAAACGGTACGCGTGCCGCGGGAACGGACGGCCCTCCAGCAGTAAGGCGACGTCTGCCGGACGAGCGCCACAGCTTGACCCATCACTTCTCTGTCGGCGGACAGGAAGGCTACGTCACAGTTGGTTTATACGAAGATGGTCTGCCAGGCGAACTGTTCATCAGGATGGCGAAGGAAGGCTCGACGGTTTCCGGGCTCATGGATTCTTTCGCAACAGCCGTGTCCCTGGCGCTGCAGTATGGTGTCCCGTTGCGGATCCTGTGCGACAAGTTCAGCCACACACGGTTTGAGCCAAGCGGGTGGTCCGGCAATCCAAAGATTGGCTACGCCAAGTCGCTCCAGGACTATTTATTCCGCTGGCTCGAACTGCGCTTCCTGAAAGGTGAGCAGGGACTTTTGTTTGAATTGCCCAAGCTGGCCCAACCGCAGCGTGAGGTGACCAGCGTAGTCGAGAGCTTGGGGCAGGTCGTGGAGTTGGGAGACGCGCCTCCGTGCCAATTCTGCGGCTCATTGATGGTGAGGAACGGTTCCTGCTATCGGTGTATGACTTGTGGCAGCACAAGCGGTTGCTCATAAAATCAACGAACTGGAGTACGACATGGCAAAGAGTGTGAACAAGGTAATCCTGGTGGAGAACGTTGGACAGGACTCCTGAGGTCAGGTCCGCGGCCAGTGGGGTTCCTGTGGCCAAACTCAACCTCGCCACCAACGAGCGATTCAAAGACAAAAACGACACATGGCAAGACAGGACAAAATGGCACAGCGTTGTGGCTTAGCAGCGGTTGGCGGAGATCGTGGGCGAGTACGTCCGCAAGGGCTCGAAGCTCTACATCGAGGGCAATCTGCAGACATCGACTTAGGAAGACAAGCAGAGCGGGGAAAGGAAATGCCGGACAGAGATTATCGCCCGGGATATTGTTTTGCTAGGGTCGCGCTACAGCGGATACGAAGGAATCCCTGAGAGGTCCAGCGACGAACATG
Organism: Terriglobales bacterium; assembly: GCA_049582765.1. Lineage (GTDB taxonomy): Bacteria > Acidobacteriota > Terriglobia > Terriglobales > Acidobacteriaceae > JBAUUQ01. The sequence continues at coordinate 306,254 of JBAUUQ010000033.1, read as the reverse complement.
GCGGGGCACCGGCCTTTACAGGAGTCGCAGATTCCGAGACCCCACTTCTGAAGCGGCGTGCTTCAGTCGACCCCCGTTTCTATCCCTGCTAGCGTTACTGCAGCGGCGGTAAAAGCGTAGAGGAGGAGGCAGCCAGGCGGTGAAATAGTTTCCGGTGTGGCGGACGATTGGGCGATCCGAGAGTTGGCGGGTTCGGTGACGACCTCGGTTGTACTCGATCAGCAGGGATCAAAAGGACGCAGCAATACGTCCGGTTGAGCGGCCCGGTGCATGGCCTCCCGCAGCCAGGTATGACGCGCGTCCGTGCTAAGTCTGGAGCGCCTTGGACGTCCGAACGCCCCATCTGAAAGTCTGCTTTTGCCGGCCGGGCTTTACCCACAACACCGCACCATTGGCGAGCGTTAATTCGTAATTCCACGGTGCGGAGGGCTTCGGACGCGGCAGTATATCGACTGGGAGATGCGGCTTGACGGCTGGGTGCTCCGTCCAAGTCGGATCTACTTCCTTGAACCTGGTCCAGCCCAGCCCGACATCGGACAGTTGCCAGAGAGATCCATCCACGAACTCGAAGATAAGCGGCTTTAGACCATCTTCCAACGTAAACTCCCAGACCCGGATCAAGCGTTGTCGACTGCCGAGCTTCTTTCCCAACTCTCTCACGGTTTGCTTGTCAGGAAGCGGCTCATCGGACTCACCCGCGACAATCCGTCTCAAGCTAAACTGAAGCACTTCCTCGGTGAGTCCAAGCTCTCGTCGCTTTGGCTCCGACCACTCGGAAACCCGACTGTCAATCTGGTCAAACATGGCCGCGTACTCATTAAGCTCGGCGATCAGTCGTCGAACGTCGCCGACGGCAAACATTTGGTGCGCGCGCTCGAACCAGAAGTGATGCGCGAGGAAATTCCGGACATCCACAGCCTCTTGAATCTGGTGGGTCATTTCGGCTGGAAGCACTCCCTTCAGTCTGACGGCGACGTCGCCTAGAGTCAGAGTAAAGGCATGGGCCAATTGTTCCTCAACTCGAGGCCGGGTGATCATATCCGGAGACGGCAACCCTGAGCAGGCATAAGTAAAACAGAGCTCCCGGTGCAGACACTCACTTTGGTAGTACGCCAATCCGAAGCGCGCGTATAGTCCGAGGATCAGGTCATCGTCCGGGTGGTCGCTCATCGGTTAACACTACCTCTTGGCGTGCTGAACGCAACTCATCTCAACTGCCCGGTCCCCGCCGCTCAATGGCAAGCCTGGCTTCCTTTCATCGGCCGCAACAGTCTCCGAATCATTTGAGCCTTCTTCGCCCTGTCCTTCGGGTGCGCTTGGAAGTCGTGCTGTCTAACAACTTCGTCTGACTCGGGAAGCGGTGCAGGTCGCCTTGTTGCTCGCCCGCCTTACAGACGAGCCGAGCTCCCTTTGCAAAGCAATGTATGCAAGACTCGGTCTGCGATGGCGGATCAGGCTCGATCATGCTGAAACGCGCATCGCACGCGGCGCACTCGTATACGTAGACGTCGGGCATGGGTCACGTCTTTGAGCGAAGCTGGCTGAACAAGCGAGGGCTAAGAAAAGAGGATAGTGGCCCCCGCCCGTCCTACTGGTGCTAAGCAGCCTTCTTTTGCTGCGCCTTCACCTTCGCCCATCGTGCCCGCTGTGCGGCTGCGATCTTCCTGCGGGCTGATGGTGACATAATGCGCTTGGGTTTCATCTTACCCGCTTGGTCATTCGCGGCTCTCTTTGCCCATCGTGCTTTCTGCGCGAGGCTGATCCGCTTACGAGCCGAGGCTGACAAGGTACGCCTCGGCTTCGTGTAGGAGTTTCGATCGTGCGACTTGCCAAGAACTAAAAGAGCCGCATCAACACGTTTAAGCTGACTTGCCAGATTCGTTCTCTCAACTCGCAACGCCGACACTATGGCCGCCAGTCCGTTTGGATTTGCCATGAATTCCCCCTCAGCAGGGATTCTAATCGATGGGCTCCTTTTCCTGAGCGCCTGGCTCGGGCTGACGAGGCACTCTTTGGAAGGGCCGCTCTTGCCTATGAGATCGCATCATTCCCCTGCTTGCACAGCTGGTCTCAGGCGTTCACGACGGCGCGTCCCCGCTCAAACCCCACATCAATCTTCTGCCGCCCAGCCTGAGTTGCGGCGGCAATCGCCAATTCCTGCGACGGAAACGTACCGGGCAGGTAAAACTGTGTTTCGGTTACGCCAGTGCCGTCATGCTCTTCGATGGAGAACTCCGCCGAGAATCCACCGTTCCGCAGTTCGTGTGACCTCGCCTCGATGACGTAGCCTTTGTATCCACACCTGCTCTTCATAAATGCACCCTCGTAGGCTCCAATTATTGCACTTCGGGTCGGGGCGTTTCCGGTCAGCGAAATCAACGGGAGGTCAATGTTGGTCCTGCTACCGCAGCACCGCTTGTTGTATTTCTTCCCGGAGCCGCACGGGCACGCGTCATTCCGCCCGACCTTGAAAACGTTGCGCCGTGGGTCACTCATGTGGGTACTGGCACTGACCTGCCGATGAGCCCGGAAATAGCGATACGCGCCCAACAGCCCACCCGGACAACCTCTGGGCGGTCGACCTGGGGGTGCAACTCTGAAAAAGGATCAACCAGAATTGCCGCCTGACGGCCGATCAGTCTTCTTCTACTCGAACTGTTTGCCACTCCAACTCGCTGTCGATTCGCAGTGTGCTGAAGGTGTGCCCATCTCTGGCGAGGGATCCTGCAAGTCAGCGTATGCTAATGTTCGAGCATCGGATCCGGGACGTGCCTGCCCTTTCCCGATTCCGAACGGCCCAGCGCCAGAAGAAACTTCGGATCGCCTAAATGGCACAATACGAGAAACGCACGTGGATAGCTGTATCGTTGAAAAGCGTCTGTTATCCGCCTTTCGGAGAAAATCAGGGACATAGAAGTGCCATCCACTTTCGCTGACCAACTCGATGCGGCAGATCAAGTATTAGAGGGTGCAGGCCACCTTGCCCTATGCTTAGGGTCGGGCATCTCGCGACGGAAGCTCCCACTATTGGCAGAATTGATAGCAGCCGCCTTTTGCCACCTCCCCGCTACTGCGGCTGCCCGTGCAGTGTTTGAAGGTTTCAGCCAACAGCACGTCTTCCACTTACGGCTGCAAGAAAAAGGGATGTTAGTCAGCAATCCATGCACACTCGACGAGTTTTGCGGTCTTGATGAACAAGTCCAGACTGAGCTCTGCCAAGCCCTTGTGCAGACGTATGGAGACGTCTTTCGAGAATTACAGGTTGTCTATGGGTCAAAGCAGGGCATGCTCGGAGCCGTCGATTTCGGACGCTTCAAGAATGCTGACCCGGACGTCTCGCATTTTTTCATAGCGTTTTTACTGATCGAGGGCAGAATTTCGAGAGTCTTGACAACGAATTGGGACATGCTGATTGAAAAGGCATTGGCCATCAGTACATCAAAACCGGCGGAGCAAACGCTGAGCGTTGCGCTGGACCAGCCCTCATGGTTGGATCGCCTTAACGGCCCCCAAGTGATCTTAGCTAAAGTCCATGGTTGTGCGACTCAATTTCCGCTTAGCTGCGAACACATCGTCATCACAACAGGGGATCTGCAGGCCGCTGCAGCCGGAGGCTGGCGTCAGGATGCCGTCCGCGATTTTCTGAGCGGACGCGTATTGTTTTGCGGGTATTCAGGTTCAGATTACACTTTGATGGTTCCGGCAAAAGTGATAGAAGAGCTACGGCAATCGCACGCACTACCCGCTGCTCAATATTTCGTCGCCGAAGACAGGGACCTCTCTGCTGGTGCACGGCAGCTCAATGGCGATCAACCAAATCGGCATTTGCGAATGTATGCGAATGACATGTTCTCATCGCTATATTTTGCGTTTTTGCGAAAGCGGTTCAAGCAAGCAATTGAGACTGCAGAACAACAGACACAACCGGAAAGAGCATTCCCGAAGTGGAACGATACGGCTTGGAACGATGCGCTCGGAAGACTCAGAACGTTAATGGATGTTGAACTTCCAACTATGCTGGACTCAATCATTGGAGTCCCTGGCTCGCGTGGTTATGACGATTTCGTCGCTGGTATTCCGGTTCGGCTCTCAGAACTGAGAGAAATGTTTCTGGAGGGACGTGTGCAGCATCCAAAGTTGTATCAGCCTTTTCGATTTGACCCCATTAAAGATGTCGTCCTTCTCACCGTTTTGGCTGCACTAGTCGACTTAGGAACTACTTCAGGATTCTCCTTGTCGATGAACGGCGACGTTGCGGGCGTGACGATGACCGAGAGCACCGGAGTGGTCCGGACAATTTGTTTCGTTTACGGTACGTACGCTCCTGCCGTGGTTCCAATGGTGAATGCCTATCTCAGCGATGTCGAGGCCACCGTAGGCACTCTTCCAACCTTCGAGGTCCTTATAGTCCCCTGCTCTCAATACAAGATTGGCAGTTTCCCCGATTTTGCCCCGGATCCTGTGTTGTCTAAGCCCCTTCCGGGTGTCCCTGCAGCAAAACGAACCTTTGTGAATCCTGACGTACTCTTTGATTCTGTGGATTTCGGCGATCTCATGTCGAAGTTGCGGGCAGAGTTGGGGGTCTGAATGGAAGGTCAGAGACGATCAGTTTCTGAAATTGTCGGTTTTCTTCGAAGCCGGTGCGCGTTGCGTGATCTCAAACTCGATCGACAGCTCTTCAAAGTCGAGTTTGACGCCATATTGATTGGCTCCGATCCACTCACTGTTATAGCTGTCGAACGCAAGACAGTCGCATCGGAGAGAAGCCTGCGACAGAGTATCCGAAAGGCCCAGAGCTTCATTTGGTCAGCATACACGAACAACAAACTAGCCCTGCTAAACTTGGTCGTACTCGTCCCGGATAAACTCTCCCCGGAACTTCTGCACTCTGTCGAGAAGGAGCTCAGTGGCACGGCGCGAGTGTTTGTGATCGCGGAAACCATGCCGATCGACGAAGTAGAAAAACGTTTGTCGTTGTTGGCCAATCCGCACCTCGCTCAGAGCAGTGCACAGGGCGCAATCACAGGCGACCTTGAGACAATGCTCCTAGGCTGCGATGCTGAAGCACTCGAAGGACTAACTAAGGGTTCGAGTTCAGCCGAAGAGCTAACGACAAAGCTCTTGGATGCTTTGCAAACCCTTGTTGCGGAGGTCGATCGTGCGATTGACGAAGCTTAACCTAAGAAACTTCCGTGGATTCGCGAACGTAGAACAGTCGATTGATCTCGATCACAACATTGTTCTGCTTCATGGTCGCAATGCCTCTGGGAAGACCAGTATCTTCGATGCAATAGAGCTGCTCCTGACGGGCTCGATTCGTCGTCTTCACCATGTCAGTGATCTACCCGAAGTTCTCATTAACGCAAGGACTCCTGAGGTTCCTGCAAAGCTTGCCCTTGAATTATTGTCAGGACGCCGTTCTCAAGTCGCGGAAGCCATAATAGAGAACTCGAAAGCACCGATAGTGAATGGAGCTCTGCCAAGAGTGGAATCAGAGCTATTTCTACACGCGGCGTATTTACAACAGGCCGATATTCGCCGCTTGGTGACCAGTGACTCAGCGGGCCTTGGAGACGTCATCCGAGCGCTGGCCTTAGACGACTCCGTGTTCAAGCTCGAGGATGCTTTAGCGGAAGCGGGCATAACCCGATCAGCCCGCAACTATGCCGCCGTTACCCGCAAGCTCGACGGACTAGTTCAAGAGTCAGCGGTACTTCAACAGCAAGTTGCTGCGACACGCTCAACCATAGCCAATATCGAATCCACAGACCCACAGCAGGATGTGTGGAAGAGCTCGTTGCAACAGATCGCGGCCAAACTCAGCATCGTTGTCGATACTGACAATGCGGGCACCATACAAGGCGCTATTGAAAAGATTGACCTTAAAGTTCAAGAACGACTCAGGTTAGCTATCGAGGACAGAAGGAGTGCCGAAGATCTGCTGCGGCGCTGTGCGGCGTCAGTCGCCCGCAAGAAGGAGATCGACAACTCCGGGCGTCTAATGCAGAGTCTTGGGGCCCAGAAGAACGAAGCCGAGCAAAAGCTCTCTCAGATCGACACTCGCATCGTCGATTTGCACCAGCAATTAAGAAAGCCGGAGTTTGGCGCTGGAATAACCGAAACACGCCTCGCTCTAATCGGAGCTCTAGAACGAATCCAGTCGATTCCAAACCTTGACATGTGCCCAGTCTGCGATCGACCGTTCGCAAATCTGCGTGATCATATATTCGACAAGATCTCTACTCAGCGTGCGGAGCAATCGCTGACGGAGCAGTCTGTCCGGAAGCTGCAGGCAGATCTGGAAGCTCAATCTATCGAAAGACGAGCAATGACACGAAATATCGACGAACTCGATCGAAATATTCGAAACCTGAAAGCTGACGCTTCGGCGTTCGACGAGGAAATGTCTGAACTGCTGGCTCAATTTAGGACCGGTCCAGAACATGAAACATCTTTGGAGTCGATAGAGCAGTTTACGAAAAACCGTGAGCAGCTAGCAATCGGCCAAATCGAGGAGCTCACACTAGTGACTACCGAGATAGGGCGAATTCGTTCGTCTATTTCCGCCAGCAGAATTCGCTCGGCTGAGCTACGAAAGCAGATCAGCAGCGCGCAAGATCGGCTCTCTAAAGTCAGCGCTAAACTGGAACGGGCCCGCGCGGCGCACAAACGATTAGACGCTTTCGTTGAAACTGCAGAGGAGGTTCGCCGGAGGCTCAGTTCCGGTATAAACGATGTCATCCAAGAGTTCGTGATGGGCAGAACAAAAGATGCCTTTGAGGATTTGTTCCGACGGTTGGCAAAGAATCCGTTCTTTCAAGTCACCGTCTCAGGCGCAAAGGTTAGGCGACATAAGCCCGAGGTCGACTGGTGTGCTGTATATGGTGAGCGGGAGTTCCCGGGGGAGGCGGTTTTCAGTCAAGGTGAGCTGAACTGCTGTGCCATTGCCTTCTTCCTTGCACTCGCAACATCTCACCCTGAGGGTCTACATTTCTTGCTTTTGGATGATCCAGTTCAAAATATGGACGAGCTGCATATCGAGGAATTCGGAAATGTGCTCAAGTTTCTCAAAGACATTCTCGGATGGCAGATTGTAGTTGGCCTCCACGACCAGTCCGTGTATCAATTCCTAAAACGCCAACTTCACCCCAGTACTCAAGGCCAGTCGCTCATCGGCTACGTTTTTGATCAGGGGGATGATGGAAGTCGCATTCTTAAGGACATGTCTACCAGATTCGATCCGGCCTCTCTGATCGCCGAGGTAGCATAGCGTGCTTTTTCTCGTGTTAGACGGACAGAGGCGACTTTGGATTCGCACGGCGACCGATTGAAACGGCTGAATGAGTTCCGAGCACCGAGAGGGACGCAAGTCATGCTGACAGTCATTTGCAATTCCAAAAAGCTCCCCCTGCTGATTGAATCTCCGTCAGCTTTTTGCTCTACGGATCAGCCCGCTTACGAGCAGCTGGTCGCCGATCTCTACGGTGCAATTGGCGAAATCGCTCCTCCGACCTTTGCTTCTACAATGTGTCGAGTGGAGGGCGTTCCGTCTTCGGGACAGCACGCGTTGCTTCTGCAGGCATACAGCAGCCCTCTCGATAAAGAGGACCAGTCGGAAGAAGACGACAATGACAGTAGCTCTTCCGTAATTCTCGAACTGAACTCGGATACCGTCACACACTTGGTCGCATTCGCAGGTGACATTCAATCCATGGCGGACCAATATGGTCGCCGCAACTTGCAGGCGGTCGGAACTGAAATACCAGTCGCATCGATCCCGCGCAAGCTAAAGGAATTCTCCAATAACAGGTCGCAGAAAACTCCAGTTCTGCCGCAGCTTTGGGGGCAGTACGGGGAAGCTAGGCTAGCTCGCCCACTTCTCCCGTCTGATGTTTATCGTATTTACTTGGATAAAGACGATGCAGCCGCAGTCGCAAACGCAGCAAGGATACTTGCGTTTTCGCCAGTTCGAGCGCAGCTTCCCGCGGAACAGGCCGACGCGACGTTGCCGTTGGTTTTTCTGAATCCGAAGTGAGTCGCACCCTCAAGAAGAATTGCTATCGGCATTACTTCCCGATCGTTTCTTGTCGAATTGGCCTCGGCGTTTCCTCGCATGCACTTCCGAAACAGTTATAGAAGCCCGGGGCCTGCTGCCTGTGTCGCGAACTCCTTCGGTGTTTGATAGTTTGATAAGCCCGTATCGCTCCCGCGAGGGTAAGGTTGTTTTTTTGGCCGAAGGGACGGCAAGGATACAATGGAGGAAACATGGCCGCAGACCCCTACGAACGTTGGCTCGATCGAGTGCGGGAAGCCTTGGACTCAATCAATATGCCTATGGAAGAGTGGCAAAGCATCCGGCCGTTTGATTTCAGAGCGGAATACTGCAAAGGCGTCAACCCAGATGATGCCGCAATGCGTGCAAACCGTTTTTGGTGGCACGAGCAGAACAAATCTCTCAAGCAAGAATGCCGTAAAGAACCGAACTGCTGGTTGCCACGTGGTCACCAAGGACCATGTCAGCCTATATCGCAAGATTCGGGAGCGGCTACGCCCACCTACGAACGCGGTGACTACGTGAAAGTGGAATTCCCTGATGAAGCAACGGGGATCGGGGAGTGGATGTGGGTACGTGTCAGCCACTGCGACGAGCAAAAACAGCTTGTTTTCGGCACGCTCGACAACGAGCCACTGCACGATTATGGCGACCAGATCAGACTCGGGTCGGAACTGGCTGTCAGTTTCTCCCAGATTCGAGAGCACAGGAAGCGCACCGAGTTCACAAAGCAGTGAGTTCCTTTGCGTTGTCGTCCGCATTTCAACATACGCGGCCTCCGCCTGGTCTATACGCCACCTTCGAAGACTCAATCCGCCGCGACCTTCGTCGCAAAAACGCACGGCTCGACCGTTCCAGGCGCTGCCAAGATCGGCCACCAGAATCGATGTCCTGACCAGCCTTGCCCCGTTGTCCCTTCTTGCTGAAGAAGGATTAGAGCGGCTTTAGACCGAAGCGGGTCAAGCACCAGGCTGCGGATAGTTACCCCGCCGCCAAGGATCGAAAGGCCGGACTTATCGCCCGACTTCTCTCGCGACAATTTTCTGCCGGTTTCTGCAAGCATCAAAACCCTGCCCTCCCCGCCGTCCCTGACATCCGAATAGTAGTCCAGCAGGCCCCGCATCGCATCCCACTCGAATTCGCCGTCGGAGAATTCCATAGTCTTTTCGATAATGGCGATGATGTGCAACGCCGTGCCGCGGTCGACTTCCACAAACTTTTGCTTGTCGCGGGCGCCGATCGGGATGAGTGGGTTCAGCTCGCGCTCCGCGGCCGCCAGCTCCCGCCCGGTGCGCGTCTTAAAGCCGGTGGGAAGGTACATGCCGGTGGGTCTGACCGCCACGACGTTGCTCAGAAGCACTTTGTTCGGCGCGCAAGGGCGCACGCGATTGGCTGCGTCGGCTTGAATGAAAACCACGCCTTGTTCGTGCGCGCCGCTCTCGAAAGCGCTGCGCAAGGTGTTTTCAAATTCATTGATCGTATAAAGCCGATCGTAAACGTCGCGCGACGTATAGAAACGCGTGACCGCCAGGTCGCGCCGATCCCGATTCCCATACATGCGCGAGTGCTGCAGCACCGTGTCAGCTTGCATCGTCCTCGGATTGCGGCCGTAGTAAAACGCGATCAGGTTCGGAATCGTAATGCCACGATCGAGAATGCTTCCGCCGACGAAGATATTGAACGGAGTCCGTAGCTTCAATTCAGCTCTTTCGTCCAACAAGGCCATAACCGCATGGTCGGAGTTCACCGTTTCCCGCACCACATCGCCGCCCTGCAGCGCCTCAATAAACATGTCGAAGGCTTGTTCCGACTTGGGCGTGCGACCCTTGTCGGCCTCGATCGATGCGCTCAGGTCAGCAAACGCTGGATCGAAAATAGGCCGCAACTTTTGCGGACTATTGGTCGCCGCAGCCGTCGCTGCGTCGAACACCCATTCGATAACCTGATCCTGCCAGGCATGCGCTGCTTTTTGCGTATCGTTGTGGATGACCATGGCGTACTTTCGCTTCTTCTCGCCAGCCTCCCCTTGTTGCCACCGGCGTAGGCACGCCGCAAGTACAAACGTCATGATCGCCCGCACTAGGCCTGTCGTGTTAGGCGAGTCGAGGACGCGTTCCCCTCGGATGCGCCGCTGATCTTCCTTTCGCAAAGCATCTTGCTCATCGCGCGGCACTTCCACAATCAGGAATGACCGAGGATCGTCTTCCGCCGGCGCGAGAAAATAATCGTCCCCGCCCACATAACCGCTATGAATCGGCAAAAGCTCGGTGAAAGCCGGCTTCTTAGGCTTGAAGACATAGCCCTCATCAGGAGGCACTTCGTAGTTGTTGGGCTGAAGATAAAGGGAATACGGCGTCGCAGTTACCTGGAGATAGGCCACCTTGCCGACAAGCCGGCGCAACGCGTCCATTTGCTCGGCGATCTTGCCTTGTTCGATGTCCGGCTGGTCTTTCTTGCGGACGAACCGAATGCTGGCGAGATCGGCTTCGTCATCGACGATAAGAACCTTGCGACCTTTGAGATCGGGGTAGTCTGCGTCAAAAAAATGAATGATCCGTTCCAGATTCTTGGCTTGTTTCTTGGCGACGATCACCAGCTTGCGCCGCTGTTCGCTTTTCGTAAGCTTACCAGGCGGCTGCATGATGTCGAAGACCAGGACTTCATCTTCGTCGATGAATTCCCGAAGATCATGAGCGAGGCGAGCCACAGTCTGAGCCGAGAGGGTCTTGGTGCCCTTGGTGAAAACCACGGCGATATCGAACCCACGGTCAAAAGCTCGCGCGATGACGCCTACGAACGCCCGTGTCTTTCCGGACTGTATTTTCCCGAGCAGCATGCCGGGCCGGTCGCCGCTGGTAGACGTGTCTTCTAGCTGCTTTACAACGCGGTCAATGCATGCCGCCAAAGCCTCGTCGTCTTCCCGAATTTCGCGGAGTCGCGCATAAAACCCGGTCGTCATTACATAATCCTACTCTTACAACATCTCTTACTTTGCCAAAAACCTGCTAACTTGCTCATTCAAATCGCGCTCATTGCGCGTCGCGCATTCCCATATGACGAGAGACTTCCAGCCCACCGTCGCCAGCTTTGCGAGGTTTTCCCGATCGCGCACACGATTGCTAGCGACCTTTTTCAGCCAGTAAGCCCGATTTTGTTTGGGAACGCGCGCCCCGCGCGTGCAATCGTGGCCGTGCCAGAAACATCCGTGGACGAAAATGACCTTCCGCAATCGCGGGAACACAACATCGGGACGCCCTGGCAGATCCTTGCGGCAGAGGCGAAAACGATAACCCATCCGGTGAGCCAAGCGCCGCACGATCAGCTCAGGCGCCGTGTCCCGGTCCTTCACGGCGCGCATGATGCGGCTGCGCGCTTCCGGGGTTTCCTTCATCTCCGTAGTTCGATTCTTAGGCTTGGATCGGTCTCGAATTCCTCGACGATTTCGTTGTACCGCTTCACCATGTCGTCTACGGCGGTTTTGCGGCCGTCGGCGGCGAATTTTCCGATCTCATAGAGATTGAGGGCGACGAACTGCTCGATTTCAAAGATGTCGATGCGATCGCCAAGCCCGACGTTAGTCGCCAATCCTTCCGCCACGTCCAGCCCACGCTGCAGCGTCACCAAAATCGGTCGAACGCCGTCGTTCAGGTTTTCCCCGCAACGTGCGATCACCGCTTCGCCGGGTGAGGTTGTGACATGAATTGCCACGTCGCCTAAGAAGAAATCTCCCGCCCGCAACCCAGGAGAATCCGCCGTCGAAAAACTGTTGTGCTCGAACTTTCCCGCGCCCAGAGCGCAATCGAGCTTCGCGCCGACCAAGTGCTGCAAGACCGCTCCGCCGTAATACAGGCCGGGCGTCGTTTTCTGCCGCTCTTCGGCTTGCGCGATGACATCGCGCACGACCGTGCGAAGACTTTTCGAGGCGTCGAGCTTAATTTTGAATGGCTTTCCCGCGAAGAATTCGTGAACGCGGTCGATCCAGAACGTCTCGACGACGTCCAAATCAACTTCGCCCTGGCTCGTGAGCCGATTTAGGAAGGCGACGTACTGCCGCATGTTGTGCAGGCTGCCGCGCGAAGTCCGTCCGCCTTCGGAAGCCAGCACCCGATCGATGCCATGTCGCTTGAGAACCGTCTGGACGGCGCCTTTTCCCAGGCCGAGGACTTGGCCCCCGCCTTCGGTGATGAGTTTTTCGTCGTCAAGCGGCAGCCCCATGTTTCGGGCGTGTTGGGTGACAACCAAGGCGACAGAAATCGGCCCCTTCCCGCGAAAGCCGTTTTCCGCCGTAAACGCGGCCAGTTCTTTTTGGAGCGCGGCGGCCGCCATGTTTATGCCGCTTCCTTTGCGTCGGTTTCTGCAGCCGCAAGCAGCGGTTCAAGAATATTGGCGGCCAAAAAACGCACGACGGGAACGACGACGCCGTCGCCGGCCAGATGATAAGCCTCGTTGTAGTTTTGCGAAAGTTTGTAACTATCCGGCAATCCCATCAACCGAGTCGCTTCGCGCGGCGACAACAGGCGGGAACGCACGCTCTTGCCTTCGACAATGATGATCGACTGCCGACTTGAGCCGCCGACCGGCGTGCGGAGGCAGCCCGAAATATCGTCGAACCGCACTTCCGCCCGCTGCACCCGCTTTCCCTTTTCATCTTTGCGCGTGCGCTTGTAGATTCCGCCGACCATGCGCAGGCCCGTCTTTTTGGCCTGCTGAACTTTCTTGCGGTTGATCAGGCTCATCAGCGACAACAGATATCGAGTTTCCTCAACCGTATGCCAGGCAACGCCTTGCGGTTCATCCTCGATCAAATCGGAGAACGTCGCCGTTCGCCGCGCAGGAATGGAAAGGCGCCACCAGGTCCACGCCGCCTTCGATCGCAGCGACAGTTTTTCGTAGGCGTTGGTCAAATGAAGAGGATGCCACGCGGGATCGGGCCTATCAGCGGCAAGACCTTCGGGAATGCTCAGTCCTTCCCGAACGCAGACGATGAAGAGGCGCGGCCGCGATTGCGGCACGAAGCGCACCGCGTCTATGACAAGGGCGCCAAAACGGTATTTTCCACCGGCGATCGCGGCGCCGATCGTCGCGAAATCCTTTCCATCATGCGAGGAGAGAGCGCCGCAGACATTTTCGAGGACGACGAGCGAAGGCGCGCGGCCTTCTTTGCCGAGCTTCTGTATGAGGCGCCAGAAAGGCCAGAAGGTTCCCGAACGTTCACCGCTCAAACCCGCCCCGGCACCCGCCAACGACAAATCCTGACAAGGAAACGACGCCCAGGCGAGATCGGCGGCGCCGGGCAGGTCTTTCGTCTTCAGCGCGGCAACGTCGGCGACCTTCAAATGCTCGTCGCCCCAATTCGCGGCATAACTGGCGCCCTTCTTGGCGTCAATGTCGTTGGCGAACAGGCAAGTCCATTCCTGTCCCAGACCAGCCCGCGCCATGCCCCCGCCCGCGAAAAACTCGTAATAAGACCGCATTCTTACACCTGTCCTGTGGGCGGTAGCCGCTTCTCAGCGATCGATCGATCCGCCGCCCAGTTCACGACAGCCCGTTCTGGATTATCAACACACTACACCATCACCCGTGAGGAAAAAAGGCCTCACGGGTATGCCGAATTCTGGCCGTCATTAGCGCCATCAACCGACAAGAGCCCCTGCCCGCTCCGCGCGTCAAGCATGGCCGGCTGACCGCCGTCTATCCTCATCTGGCCGACGGGTTCCAACGTACAATATGGACCATCGATGAAAGTGGACGAACAACTTCAGGGTCGGCAGATGCACCGCCGCACGTCGCTGTGGGGAACCGTCGCTGTTCTCCACTTGACCGGTGTTCCCTGCCTCGTCGCCGCGTCGTTCAGTCGTCTTCGTTGTCGTGTCTCTTTCCGTGACCCACTAACAGACGGGTTCGGAGGCGGGCCTCCTACGGTCCGATAGTCTACGGGCAAGAAGAAGCAGGTAGTCCGATATCGTCCGTTCGAGCACAAGGACGGTCTCTTTGGGGGCATCGAGCTTGTGGGTCCCCTCCTGTGAAATCAGGCTATATACAGCACTGAAGAACGTCTCTTCCGCCGGGGTAATGAATCCCACCTTTCTCATATACTGCCTGCGGGTTCCGTCAGACTCCTTCCCAGTGAACGCTTGGCTGGTCAACTTTGTGAGCGCAGCAACAATGCCACAATGCATTTGATCCATGGAGCTTCGAATCAGGTCCGCAGCTTTTTTCGGGTCGAACGCCCCTTGGGTGCTCAGGTAGTTCCTGGCTTCCATCATCGCTTTGCCTATAGAGGGGTCAAGGTTTAGCTCCGCCAGATAAGTTTCCAGTTGCTCCCTCGCATCAGAGGGCTGGCTTAGCTGCCGCCAGCTCGCAGTTGCTGCAGACGCTTCGTGACTAAGGGCCTTCTCAAAACGCTTGAATTCGAGATCCTCGATGGCGCGTTCGAGGTTTGCGGCGCCGGATACATAGCTTGGGATTGGCCCACCACTGATCAGGTTTCTTCGAAGTTGAGCGGAGTGCAATACGGTATTCGCCTTAATCTCATTCAAAGCACTGTGGGGCAACCGATCTGGTTGTGCGTAAATCGCAATCACCAGTTCAGGGAAAACGTCATCTCCCCAATTCTTAGTCATTGTCGCATTGTTGGAATCAAGATAGCCGAAAAGTTGAATGAACATTCGTGGCGCCGGGCCAAATTGAGAGATGGCTCTCATTATGACGCGAATGATGCTCGGATTTCTGACGCGTTCGTCTGTCTCAGGAAGAGGCCCCTGGGACAGATACCGCATGAGCACCGAGAAGAGGTAGTCGAAGACCTTATCCTGCAACGCAGGGTCGAGAGCCGTACGGAGGTTGCTCAAATTCGTCACGGACTCATCAATGTCGCGCAGACCCTTCCTATGAAAGTCAAGAATCTTGTCAATTTTGGATCTGACCTCGGCCTCGTCCATCGGCTTCGCACCTCGCTCTTTTCAAGTTCCCGGTTCGGGTTTGTCGTCCCAGCCCTTCTCTGAGAAAAGCTAACTTAATGGTGCCCCCCTTCTTGCATTTTCTGCAAACGGCGGGTGCCTGTATGCCAACAAAGGCCTTGCTCGCCGCACAACTAACCCCTGGAGATCAGCCTGAAGCAGGTCAAGGTCTCACCCCCGGAGGAATGCCATGAAACTCCGTCGCAATGAATACTGTCCCATCCATAGATCACGCCGCTGCTGCGGTCGCGAACCCACGCATTGTGCGCGCAGATTACTGCCTGGTGTTCGACGCATTGATGATCCGCATCATCCGAGGGGGTATCGGGAACTCAGGTCACCAGCAGAAATGCGGAAACTTCTGAAGCGGAAGGTCTCCGAACAGAACAGGATATGCGCAATCTGCCACCATGAGTTCACGGACTACAACGACGTTGTGCCAGACCACGAAGATCCAAAGGGTATGGGAGGGGCGTGGAGAGATGATCACCCAGACAATATCCGGGCAGTTCACTGGTGGTGCAACTCGGAAAAAGGATCGACCAGAATGCATGATGACTGACGGGCGATCAGTCGGCTTCGTTCCCAAACAAACTAAAACTCACTTGTTTGGCAGGGAGTGTGTCAGAAGTGTGCATGTCTCCGGGCAAAGGTGCCGTCATAGCCTGGACGTGCTCGCGTCGAGCACCTACGCTGCAGCGCATTTGTACATCGCGGTGCCATGGATCAGCGCCGGGAAAATCTCCCGATGCTTGTCCCCACCGTCACGACCCAATTTGAAGTGGTTACGGATGGTAAGGTCTACACGGTAACAGGAGCCGATTTGCAGCACTGAGTTCAGCAGCAACGTGATGCCTTGAAAGGGCCGCTAGGCACCCCTTTCGTAAACGGCCGACGCTTGAATCGGCTAATGCGCATCGTCTTAAGCCTTCGGCAGGAAGGTTACACTTAGACATTATGCAATCGGAACCCGCAGGATCGGGCACTGGCGCGCCGGGCGTTGACGCCGCCAAGGCGGATGAATACTATTTTTCCGCGCTCGGCCATTTTACCGATAACCTAGCGCAGGCCATCGTCAGCTCACATGCCGCAACGGGCCTCGATGCCGGTCAGCGCCGCTTTTGGGGGTCGGTCCTTTTTACGCGGCTGTGCACCACTTCGATCAGCATTCTATGGCTCTGCCCTCGCAGCAAGGTAAACGTTGGTGGCAAACACTGGGACTTCGGATCGATCGCTTCTCTGGCAAGAAACTTATTTGAATGCGCGCTACAACTCTTTTATCTTGCCATTGAGCCAGTGAACGACGACGAGTGGTTCGCCCGGCTTAAGGTCATGCAATTGCATGACTGCATGGAGCGCTCCCGGATGTTTCGCGCCTTCGATGCAAACGATCCACAGCTAACCAGCTTCGAAGGGCAAGCAAAGGAGTTGAAGGGGCTGCTTCAGAACAATGCCTACTTTTCGCAATTACCTGAAGCGCTCAGAAAAACGCTTCTAAAAGGAGAGCGCACCAGCATTCTCACCCAAGATGAAATCCTGCAAAGAGTGGGACAATTCGACCCAAAAACACGTGGGTTCTATCGCTTTCTTTCTTCCCACGCGCACTCGTTCCCGCTTGCCTTTTATCGAATGGCGGAACACAATCGCGGCCGCGGCGAAGAGAATGATGTCGAGAAGGGCTACATCGCTAGTACATTGGAATTCTGCACGGATGTGTTGAAACAAAGTACCGATGGCTTTCACAGGTTATTTGCAGATATCGCGTCGTTCGCTCCCGGCACCTTCGACTGGGATCTGTTGAAGCGGCGACCGTAGATTTGCCATTATCATGATGAGTAAGGCAAGTACGCCCCCGCAGCGACAGATACAGTGATTCTGAACTATTCAGACTTCGTCGAGCAAGCCTGTTGCGAGGAAGACGCCACTTACGACGCCTGGCCTTCTGAAGCAGACGTGCCGCGAAATTCAACGAAATTCATAGATCGGAAAGACCAACCAACCGATCCATTCGCTGTGACTCAAGAGAAACAGAGCAAGGCTCTCACGCAGTGGTTGGATTTTGCTCGCTACCGCTGGGCGACATGTGTCGGCTGGCGGAGCTGGGAATGAAGGCCGGTGCTCACATAATCGAGCTTGACTCTGTGGCTGTAGCGACCGCCTGACTGAGCTGGCCCGCTTTTGCAGGCGGCTAAATCAGTGGCATTTCAGATGCGTATTTCCCCTGTTGGATTGACATCTGATACACAGATGGTACGCTAATCAGCGGATAATCGGAGCATATGACATTCGGACAGATCATCGCTGAAGCTCGAAAAAAACTTGGACTCAGTCAAAAAGAATTGGCCGAACGAATTAAGAAGGAAGACGGCGAACCTATTTCACCCCAGTACCTGAATGACATCGAACGCGACCGCAGAAATCCTCCCTCAGAATTCCTCATAAATCAGTTCGCGAAGGAGCTCAAGCTGTCGAAAGACTACCTGCTTCTTGCTGCCGGAACTGTGTCAACCGAGCTCAAGGAAAGGCTTAGCGATTCGGATCCAGCAGAGGTGGAAAAGGCGTTCCAGGCTTTCCGAAAGCAGATTAAGTAAATGGGCGCTTATGCAATGGGTCAAAGATCGTACTGGCCGCTTTAGTCAACGCCCTCACTACCTTCCAGAGGAACTGGATGCGGAGTGCGAAAATCTTGTCTGTGACTTCCTCCGCTCAAGACATCGAAGTGTGCGATATCCAATTTCGACCGACGATCTAACGGTGCTGCTGGAAACCTTGGCGGATGATCTTGACCTTTACGCCGATCTGTCCCAGGAAGAAGGCGAAGTGGAGGGTGTCACGGACTTTTTCCGCGGCCGGCGTCCTAAAGTCCGTATCGCTAAGCGTCTATCCTCAGACCCCAGTTTGATCAACCGTTTTCGAACGACGCTCACTCATGAACTCGGGCACGTGAAGTTTCATGCTTTCATGTTTGACGGGCCTAGCACCGGTTCGTTGTTTCCAGCGGAGTCTCCTGAACTGTCGAACAAGTGCAAACGCGAAAACATGCTGCAAGCGAGCCAGACCGATTGGATGGAATGGCAGGCGGGCTTCACTTGCGGTGCGTTCCTTATGCCGGCTAGCGCTTTGCGAGAAACGATCAGACGTTTCATGGAGGAGCGGAAGGCTGCGATCGCGAGATTCGCGGTTAGATCGGAAGAAGGAGAATCCCTGATCAACATAGTCGCCACCCAGTTTCAAGTTTCTCGGGACGCTGCCAGGGTCCGCCTGCTCCAAAAGGGTGCGCTCGCGGCATCGGGAAGTGGCGGAACCTTATTCTAGTGCGTTGCATTTTTTTATACGTGGTGATACGCTAATCAGCAGATCGGCGGACTAGCGGCGGCGCAGCCGCCATGCCAGCTGAAGTGTCGTGGAATTCAACCGCGAGGTTAGAAAATGAGGGACCAATACAATGCATAAAATAGCGTTCTTTCCGTTGGGCAACGCCGACTGTTGCCGCATCGACACCTCGGCCGACAAGAAGTTTCTCTTCGACTACGCGAACAT
Source organism: Terriglobales bacterium (assembly GCA_049582765.1). Classification (GTDB taxonomy): domain Bacteria; phylum Acidobacteriota; class Terriglobia; order Terriglobales; family Acidobacteriaceae; genus JBAUUQ01. The sequence continues at coordinate 287,702 of JBAUUQ010000033.1, read as the reverse complement.
GCGCGACCCGGCTGACAAGAAGGACAAGCGAATCGATTTGCCGGCGGAACTGAAGAAGGACCTGCAGGCGTCGAAACGCGACGGCTACGATGTCGTGGGATTCACGCATCTCGACAACGACCACATCTGCGGCGCTTCGGAATTCTTCTTTTTCGAACACGCCGTGAAATACCAATCGAAGGAGCGGGCCAAGATCGGTGAGATGTGGGTACCGGCAGCGGTCATCATTGAAGACAAACCCGATGGGGATGCAGGGGTCGTGCAAGCCGAGGCCCGCTACAGGTTTAAAAACAAGAAGGGCATTCGGGTCTTCTCGCGCCCTGAACGCCTGGGCGAGTGGATGAAGAAGCAGGGCCTGAACATCGTTGATTACCGCGACTTCATTATTGATGCCGGCCGGCTTGTTCCCGGGTTCAACTTGATCAGCGACGGCATAGAATTTTTCGTGCACTCTCCGTTTGCTGAGCGCTGCGACGACAACACGGTCATCGATCGTAATGACGCGTCGCTCGTCTTTCAGGTCCGCTTTGCTGACGGTAATACGCAGGCCGATCTCATTTTGAGCGCAGATACGACCCAGGAGGTCTGGACCAGCATCGTGAAGGTCACGAAGTATCACAAGAGGGAGGACAGGCTTCGCTGGAGCATTTTTAAACTTTCCCATCACTGCAGCTATCTTTCGCTCGGCCCGGAGAAGGGCAAAGACAAGACCACACCCGTCGCTGAAGTAAAGTGGCTGTTTGAGGAGCAAAGCCAGGAAGGGTGCTACATCGTCTCTACGAGCGATCCAATTCCGAGCAAGGATACCGATCAGCCCCCGCACCGCCAGGCAGCCAACTACTACAAGGGAGTCATGGCCGACCGCGACGGCGATTTTATGGTCACCATGGAGCACCCCAGCATCGAAGCACCACAAGCGATCGTGCTTGAGATCGGACCGGCGGGCCTCACGTATACCCAGTCAGGCACCGGCGGAAAACTGGCCGCGGCCGTAGCCGCCGCACGCGGCACGCCCGCGCCACCGGCTCAGCGCGTGGGCTTTGGCAGACATGACTGAAGGGCAGCAACTGGCAACCGAACAGCTTCGCGCAGTCCAAGAGAGAGCCTTGGGTGCTTTTGAAGTGGTTCAGATTGCTGAGCAGCTAAACGCTGCTGGTTGGCTGCATATCGACATCAGCCTGGATTGCTCGGGAAAGGCATATTCCGAGGGCGGTGTCGGGCTGAAGCGGCGGGAGTGGTTTACGATTGGCGCGCCAGCGGATTTCCCCTATCAGTTGCCGGCAATCTGGACGCGGCACACTCGCTTTGCGGGCCTGCCGCACGTTCAATGGAAGCGCCATCTTTGCCTCTATCAGGCTCCCGCGACCGAGTGGAACGTCAATGACGGGATGTTCGGCTACCTCAGCCGCCTCGATGTGTGGCTGGACCACGCTGCGGCTGGCCAGCTTAATCCCAGCGGAGAGGCTCTGCACCCGCCGGTTGCTTACTTGCCTTCAGGGCCACTGCGGGTTGTTATACCCCGAACTGACGCGCCCGCCGTGAGCGCCGCAAACTGGATTGGCTTTTCGCAGTTGGCTAATGTCTCCGAGACCAGGGCCGACATTGTCGGGTGGACGGCGCTGCAGGACATCGGCGACCAATCTCCGTTCGCACCGGCATTCTTGATATCGGAGCCTATGCCGTACGAGTTCCCCAAGAAGATGGGGGATTTGTTTTCTGAACTCGAACGCCGCGGAGTTTCAATTGGTCTCCTCGTCACCGCGCTGCGAGTTGCCGTCCTGCTAAATCGCGAGACAGATCCGCTGTTTGTGGTGCTCGGTACGCCCATGCGCGGCGTCGCCGGAAGTGTGGACCGAAAATTTCACCTTGCGGTATGGTACGTCGACCCCGGCATGGTGCGCGGCTTGAGGTTGAGCCTGCATAAATTCGACCCGGACCCGCGCATTCAGCATTTGGGCGAGGAGATTGAGCGGATCGTTCTTGACTGGCTGAAAATTGCGGATGTGGAGTGGTGCTTGGTCCGCGAGGACCGGCCGGAGATCGTCATACCGCGGGACCTAAATTCTGCTACGTCATGGTTCAAAGGTAAGGCCGTCTCCGTATGGGGATGTGGTGCCCTAGGTTCTCACGTCGCAGAGTTTCTCACTCGAGGAGGCGTACGAAAACTGGTACTGCGTGACAAAAGCATTGTCACCCCCGGGATTCTCGCGAGGCAGCTATTCTCGGATAAAGATATTGGCAAGACCAAAGTCACGGCCCTGTCTGCCAGGCTCAAGGAGATCAGACCAGGCATCGAGATCGAAGAGCATACGGGAGACCTGCTCACAGGCCCGCTTGCCTCCGGTGATTGGACTGATGGCGCGGATGTGGTAATTGAAACGACGGGGGCGGGCGCCGTGCTGAACAAGGCAGAAGCGGTGCGCCGCAGAAACAGCAGGCGCAGCCCGTTCGCTTCCATGGCGCTCGGGCACACCGCCAAGAACGCAATGATGTTGATCGCCGCGGCGGGCTACTCCGGCGGCCCTTTGGACATCGACCGAAAACTCCGCCAGGAATGCTACCGGCAGCCGGAGTTGTGCGAGTACACAGAGGAGTTTTGGCCCCGGCAGGCAAGAACAGAGATCTTTCAGCCGGAGCCCGGGTGTTCGGATGCGACTTTTGTAGGTTCCTGCGCGGATGTTGCGCTGCTTGCCGCTGCGATGCTGAACCTAGCCGCGCAAGAGCTAAATGCATCATGCGCGCCTGCGATCGCACACCTCTTGGCCCAGCTCCCGGCGCTTGCTTCTAACCGGCGGACGCACAAACGATTATCTTGGCCAACCGACCATATCCTGGAAGATCCGTCCTCGGGCTATGAGGTGCGCCTTGCCTCCGCTGCTTGGCGCGAAATGACCGGCTGGATCGCTACCAACGACCGGGCCCGCGGTGCGCGCGTCGAAACGGGCGGCTTGTTGTTCGGCGAGCGCAACGATCTGCTGAAAATCGTATGGGTGGACGAGGTGAGCGGTCCGCCCCCGGACAGTAGCCACTCGGCCTCCGGTTTCATGTGTGGCGTGCAAGGCACAGCCGAATTGGCCAGCGAGAAAGCCAAGAGAACCTCAGAACTGGTCCATTTTCTTGGCATGTGGCACACCCACCCCGGAGGCATGCCCCTGCCCAGTGCAACCGATTTGCGCGGCATAGAGCAGCTGGTGCAAGCCACCCGCGCGCCGCGGGGCAAATCTCTAATGATGATTGTCGGCGGCACAACCGGCGGGGAGCATCCGACTGCGGCTTACGTTTTCAGCGCTGAGGACTTCGAACGCATCCGGGCAGGCGGGTTGACCCGCTCGTGCTCGATCCACGTCTCGCGGGAGGTCCGCTCGATCCGCAATGTTGGCTTGGCGCTCTCCGGCGGTGGTTCGCGGGCCATTGCCTTTCATCTGGGATGCCTGAGAGCGCTCTACGACCGCGGCGTTCTGGACCGCCTACGAGTGATCTCCGCCGTATCAGGAGGATCAGTCATCGCCGCAATGTATGCCTATAGCCAAGGTTCGTTTTCCGATTTTGACAGATCCGTGGTGGCGCTGCTTAGGCGTGGCATCCAAAGGGATATAGCGCGGAAGATCGCCAATCCAGCGGTCGCCGTCCGGACAGCCGGTACAATTGCGCTAGCTGGCTCCGCCGCGGCTGCCGCCGACCTGGCGCGCTTCGCCTTGAACTCTGCGTCAAGCACATTTGGGCTCATCAGCCGCGAGCTCATTCGCTTTGTTAAGAATATCCAGCCGCCTCTTCGCAGGTGGGGAAGCACAACGGTCGCATTCGAGGCAGTGTTGCGCGATCGAGTGTTCGGATCGATCCCGATTACGGCTCCGCGACGCGACGACTTTGAAATCGTCCTCAACGCCTGCGAACTCCGCTCCGGATCGGCCTTTCGGTTCGGCAGTCGCGAGTCCGGATGCTGGCGCTACGGTGTCGTCGACGGCAACGCGGTTGAGGTGGCCCACGCGGTCGCCGCCTCAGCGGCGTACCCGGCTTTACTGCCGGCGTTAGACGAAGTCGTCGCCTTCACGGACCGAAGCGGCGCTAAGCGCGAGCGACGCGTCCTGTTGACGGACGGCGGGGTTTACGACAACTTGGGAGTGACCTGTTTGGAGCCGGGATCGGCGGGTGAGGTCGGCTACAACCACTTCACGCCGGAGTACATCATCTGCTGCGATGCGGGCCAGGGTATCTTTCAGGATCATCTCGTCCCATACTTGTGGGGTGCGCGAATGGCCCGCGCGTTCGAGTCGGTTTTCAGAAAGGCTCAAAACGCGACTCAGAACCGCTTGCATCTCCTCGCCGCAACGAACCAGCTTAGAGGTTTTGTGCTTTCTTACCTCGGACAAATCGATGACCGGGTGCCTTATGCGCCTTCCGATTTTGTCAGGCGGGAAGAGGTCTTTGAATATCCGACGGACTTCGGCGCGATGCACGCCGAGGATGTCGACCGCCTCGCCAAACGAGGCGAACAGCTCACTCGGGCCTTGGTGGCCTACTACTGCCCGGAACTCTAGGCGCGCCCGTCAATTTCTCACCTTGTTCGATGTCTTCTGGTCTCTGGTGAGCACTCCGCTGGCCCAAGGTCCTTGGTACTAGGCTTCGCATTTCGAAGACGCCTGCTGACCAGTAGCGGGCAATTGTTGAAAAGAATGGTGAGCGCGGAAGGATCGAACCTACAACCTACTGATTAAGAGACACTCGACGTCTACTCCTCACGTCGGCCGGACGCTCCGCCTCGGCGACAGACTGTCGGTGGGCAGGAGCAGGCCACTTTGCCGGCTCTCGTCCGATTTAGGTGTGCCAACTGTGTGCGCAACTGCTTATGCACAAGCAAGGCCTGGTGAGGTCCCCGGCCACGAGGCAGCCTGATTTGCGATTAAAGCTCCGGGCGGCAGATTCAACTGCTGGCGCCGCTCAGAAGGTTGGGAGTTCGGACAATGCGAACTGTCCGGCGCGGGTGCGGCCCGAATTTTAAAGGCCTTTGAACAATTCTGAAATGGACTTGTCAAAGGAACCGGCCAGGGCGGCAATCGTGTTCAGCCGCGCTTCGGTACGACCCTTTTCGAGTTCTAAAAGCGTGCTCTTTGCCACGCCGCTGTGGATGGCAAGGTAAGTGAAACTCCAACCGCGTGACTCCCGCAGGCGCCTAATTCTCTGACCGAATCTGATCTGTAGCGAGAGGGTCGTCGGCCTTGCCATCGTACCGATTCTGCGGTACAGTCTTTTTCCTCGGTACCGCTACTCCGGTACGGTGCTTGCTGCAGAATTCCTGATCTGAGGCTGTGCTCGAGAGGGGGTGGTAGTGGGATCAAGATCCACACCGAGCGCAGCCTCCCCCAGGCCAGGTCAACCCGATCTTGCCGTTGGAAGCGGAAAGTCTCGCCAGGTGGGCAGTAGATGACCCTAGTTTTTCAGGCCGTCCCGCTTGGGGGCGAGCATTGCGATTTTTGTTGCTCCCGCTCGATCTTCAAGGTCTACAAATGCAGCAACTTCGAATGTTGCGGAAGAGCTGTCTTCGCGTCAGCATCAACAGGGTCGTGGGCTTCCTGCAGGACGTGCTCTGAACTCGTGGACGGAAGGCAATGGAACCGCCTGACCCAGCGCGCATTGCGCAAATTCCTGAGGCGGCACCAAGTGCCGCGGCACGAAGTCCCCACTCTTTCGGCACAGTTTGCCGAGATACATCGGCTGTTCGGCGAGCATTTGTTACAGGGGCCCTGATGGTCTGATTTGGAAATAATTCAATCATTTCAACTCAAGGCTCGAGCATCGTTCTCAAAACTCGATATGCCTTCTGCAGTTGCCTCGTGTCAGCTGCGTTGAGCAACTGTTGGACCTGCCGTTTTGCCACTTTCTGGTCCGCTTGGGCATCCTCGAACTGGAAGAAAACCGATGGCGAAACATTCATGGCCTTAGCAAGTTCAATAACCAATTTGAAGGACGGTTGCTTCTCTCCGCGCTCAATCCTACCCAGATGCTTAGCATCCGTCCCAGCCTTCTCGGCAAGCTGCCCGAGGGACAACTTGTGAGCCTTTCGAGTTGCTCGAAGAAGGGTACCGAACAGCTCTGCCTCGTTCATGGGATTGCCTGAATTGAACGATAGCGGGGAGGCGCGCGCGTAAAAACGCCCTTACAGGTGCCATAACTGTTGACAAAGTGATCTTTTAGGGGTAAACAAGGGTCTTCAGGCTCTGTAGAAGGGCGATTCTTCCATGCTGCGCATTACTTCGGATGGTCTCGCTTTGATAACCCTGCACATCTTCACGATCGTGCCCAGCTTGGGGCTGACAAGGCCGCGTTCGATTAGGCTTACGGTTGTGCGATCGCAGTCGGCCTCCAACCCAACTCTCTCCTGGGACACCTTCACTTTCTTCCTCATTTTTCGAAACGCTTGGCCGAAAGCTTTTTCGGGTCCGGAAAGAGGCTGAACGTGTTTTTTTCGCGCCAACACAAGTGTAGACAGCGTCCCACAATGACGAATGAATTCCTACGGAATACATTCCGCATTTCTAGCCCGCGAAGTGAGACGACGCTTTGGTGTTCCGGATCGCTCGCGCGCAAGGTTGGGCGCCAACCGGACATAAAGTTTTGACGGTGGCATTGATTTGAGTCGCAACTGAGTGAGTCGGGAGGACTGGATGGCAGAACGAACAAATTATCTAGCATAAGCCAGATCATCTGATCGCAAGAGCAATTTTCAGGATCGTTAGGAAATCGAAAATTCTCTTGCCTTCGCGGGCCGGTGACGGGTAAAGTTCCGTCGATTACAACCTTGTTCTGTTTGAGGTTGTCCAGCCCTTAAGCTTGTTCGAGACAGTTTGCCGTGACGAGACGCGATGCAGTTTGTATTCTGTTTTCGGAACACCGGCAAGTTTCGCGCCTGAAGCGCCTGTTTGTCACGTATCAGTTCTGTCAGCCGTTAGCGGTAAGTAGTTGTTTGGGCGATCCGACGTTTCGGAAGATCGGCGTCAGTCGTCCAAGGCTGTTTGCTGTTGGCGAGCTTCCCCCAGAGCTCACCCAAAGAAGATTTAGGCAAGATGAACCTCTGTGCAGCGTCATGGCTGCGCGGACTTTCGTCCCGTGAGTACTTGGTTCGGGAGAGCTTATGTCCTTATCTAGTGGCGACCTGGAAGTCCTTCTGTGTTCCCCCTGTCGGCTTCGAGCACTCACCGATGCAGAATTGATGGATGCGTTGCGCTGCGGTTGCAACGATGCCCTGGTGACCCTCTTCGAAAGGCACAGTGCTCTGGTCTTCCAGATAGCTCGGGGAAGCTTGTGCAGTGATGGTGAGGCGGAGGCAACTGTCCGGCGGGTCTTCGGAGATGTTTTTCAAGCCAAGGACGAGTTCAATTCCGACCGCGACAGCTTCACAACTTGGTTGCTCAAACAGGCGGAGCCCCGTCCGGGGAGACCCTTTGCATGAGAAGTCAATGCACTAAGGCGAATTTTGCTCGGTAAGCACGGTGTTTAGGAGAGAGAGCCGATGGGTGAACTTGATCGCGACCTAGCAAGTCTAGTTTGTTCGCCCTCTCTACTTCGGACGTTCACTGACACCGACCTGATGGACGCTCTACGCAGGGGCTGCAATGATGCCCTGGCCGTTCTGTTTGAAAGACACAGTGCTCTCGTCTTCCGAATAGCGCGTGCTATTTTGCGCGATGATGGCGAAGCAGAGGAAACGGTTCAACGTGTCTTTTTGGATGTGTTTCGAGCAGTAAATCAGTTTAATCCCGCTCGCGGAAGCTTTAAGACCTGGTTGCTTCAGTACGCGTATCATCGGACCATCAACCGCCGGGAGCATCTCCAGGCGAACCACTTCTACAATCGCGAGGAACTCGATGAGTTGACGCCGGCCGAACTCTTCTATGGAGCTGGGCATTTGGTATGCTTACCTCCGCAGGAGGTCGCGTGCTTGGTGGAGCAGGTACTCGCCCTCCTTGAACCTCGTCAGCGTAAGGTGATCGAACTTACTTACTTCGAGGGTCTGACGGCCGAAGAGGTAGCAAAAGTGACCGGCAACTCTGCGTCGTCGGTCCGGAACAACTTGTATCGAGGGCTTTCAAAATTGCGGAATGCTGTTCTTGAGAACTGCAAATCTAGAGCGACCTCCGCTTCTGAGCGGAAGGCAAGTGGTAAGGGGATGCTCGTTGAACAGCCACGAACATTATGAGGAACTGTGTGCCTTAGCCGCCAGCGGTCAGGCATTGCAGCCCGATCTGGCGGATCTTAAGGCTCACCTCGAAACCTGCCCCAGCTGTCGCGGTTTCGCAGATGACTTTACGCAGCTAAGCGCCCAGAGCCTTTCAATGCTTGCTGCAAAACGATCGCAGTGCAAGATTCCGTCAGGAATGACGCAAAGATTCATTGCCCGGGCGCGGTCCGAAGGGATAGAGATGAGCCGGGGACCCGCCGCCAGGGTGATGAAGCGGAATCGGACTGTCCTTGTCGCGGCAATGGGCGCTGTCGCGGCGGTCGTTCTGATCGTGGGCCTTTTGACAATCCGGAAGATTCATCCTTCCTCTTCTCTTGCGAATCAAGCGCGGCCGCTCGCCCAGCAAGCTTCCGTGACTCCCACGGCAGTCCCGTCGCCAACTTCTCGCGTGCAGGATGTCGAATTGCAGCAGCAACTGACCGCGGCACGAAAGGAAATGAGTTCTCTGGCCTCTACGATTAGGGCGCAGCGCGATGAGCTTGAGGCCTTAAGCAAAGTCAAAGATACCTTGAATTCCCAGCTCATCGAGGCTGAACAGCAGAATGCCAGTTTCCGGTCTGAGAAACCCGAATGGGAAGCCCGCGCAACACAGCTTCAGGCAGAACTGGAAAAGTCGCGCACTGATAAAGGCACGAGCGATGTCGCATTGACTCAGCAGGAGAGCGAACTCCGAGAGCTTCGGAAAAAGGTCGATGAGCAGGCCGACTTACTTCGGCAGCAGGAAGAGCTAACAACAAGCGGAAGCGACGTTCGAGACCTTGTGGTAGCGCGTAATCTCCACATCATCGATGTGCACGACCGGGATGGCGATGGCAAGAGCCAGCGCGCTTTTGGACGAATTTTCTACACGGAAGGGAAGTCTCTGATCTTCTATGCGTACGACCTTGGTGACCCACATAAGGTGGATGCAAGGGTCTCGTTTTACGTGTGGGGCGGTCGTCTAGGCACTGAGAAGCCGATCGAAAGCCTTGGAGTTTTTCACAATGACGACGCCAGCGACGGACGCTGGGTGCTCACGTTTGACGATCCCCACGTATTGGCACAAATCAACTCAGTCTTCGTCACCGTCGAGTCCTCACGGAAGGCGATACGGGAACCTGGTGGGCGAAGAATATTGTTTGCCTTCCTGGGCGAAAAGCCTAACCACCCGTGAGCAGCTTTTGTCGTAGTTGAGCCAGCCGATCCCTGTCAACCCTCCTCCTTTGTTCCGATATTGCTGCCATAAAGGCCTCCTATTGAACAAAAGACCGCCGCTGCCCGGCATACGTCTGTAGAGGAATGCAAATCGATGCGCCGTCTCATCCGGGATTTGGGAAGGTCCTGCTTCACTTTATTACTTGTCTCACTGGCTGCGAACTATGCGTTGGCTCAACTCGAAACCGCGACGATCTCCGGCCAGGTCGTGGACCCATCCGGACTGAGCATCACAGGTGCCCAGGTAAAGCTGGTGGACATCGACCGTGACATCACGGCGGGCACGGCTACCAACCCTTCTGGACTTTACACATTTCCAAGCGTTCGGCCAGGGCGTTACCGAATCGAAGTCACAGCCACAGGCTTCAAGGTCGTTAATGTTACAGGCATGATCGTAAACGTACAGGACCATATCGAGCAAAACTTTCATCTTCAGGTTGGTTCGGTGGCGGAGAGCGTGACGGTAACGGCAGGTTCTCCGCTCGTGAATACAACCGATGCGACAGTGAGCACCGTCGTGGATCGTCAGTTTGCCGAGAACTTACCGCTGAATGGCAGGAGCTTTCAGACCTTGATTCAGCTCACTCCAGGGGTGGTTCTGACCGCCAATAACGGGGTTGATACAGGCCAGTTCAGCGTCAACGGTCAGCGAGCCACCTCAAATTACTGGATGGTCGACGGAGTAAGCGCCAACGTTGGCATAGGCGCGTCGTCACTTCCGGGCAACGGGCTGGGAGGTGCGCTTGGTTCGACGAGCGTCCTGGGAGGTACGAACAGCCTGGTTTCGGTGGATGCCATGCAAGAGTTTCGTATTCAGACTTCTACCTTTGCGCCCGAGTTTGGCCGGACACCAGGGGCTCAAATTTCGATCGTCACTCGCTCCGGGACCAATCAATTCCATGGCACGGCGTTTGACTACCTGAGAAATGATATCTTCGACGCAAACAACTGGTTCAATACGTTTGTTACGCCAGCCATCCCGAAAGCCAAGGAACGGCAGAATGATTTTGGTGGAACACTGGGTGGCCCGATTCTTAAGGGCAGGACTTTTTTCTTTTTTTCTTACGAGGGACTTCGACTGCGGCTGCCCCAGACTGCGCTTACCTTGGTGCCAGACACGAATCCGCAAGATCCTTTTTCACGGCAATTTGCGCAGCCCGCCCTCTTGCCGTATATCAACGCGTATCCGCTGCCGAACGGTCCGGAGGTCCTCGACGTCAACGGCAACCACCAAGGTGTAGCGCAGTTGAACGCCAGTTTCTCCAATCCTGCCACGCTCGACGCTTACAGTCTTCGGATTGATCACAAACTGAGCGATAAGCTCAGTGTTTTTGGGCGGTATAATTATTCTCCTTCGGAAATAACTCCGCGTGGTTCGGGGACGGCGTTAAGCGATGTCTCGCCGACCCGAATCACCACCCAAACTGGCACAGTAGGAGTAATCTGGGCTATATCGAACCTCGCGGCGAACGACTTCCGGTTCAATTACAGCACCACAGATGCTTCCAGTTCGTCTTATTTGGACAATTTCGGGGGCGCAGCGCCACTCGGAGCACTGCCGTTCCCGAGTCCCTTTACAAGTCAAAATGGGGACTTTGTGTTCGACGTCTTCTCACTTGGGAACAACCCTGGCTTTGACGCAGGGGCGCTTGCGCAGAATCGGCAGCGGCAACTCAATTTCGTGGACAGCGTGTCCCTGCAAAAAGGCGCACACGGCATAAAGTTCGGTATTGATTTTCGCCGCCTGTCGCCTTCGCTTCATCCTGCCAGCTACGGGCAGTCGGCCTACTTTTCAGACGTACCGTCCGCCGAAATCGGAACAACAGAATATACTGATGTGTCTTACAGCCTATCTACGACTTTCTTGTTTCGCAATCTCGGCGTTTTTGCCCAAGATACATGGCGCGTTGTCCCCCGGCTGACCTTAACCTACGGGCTGAGGTGGGACACCGATTTCGTTCCTGCATCGCTCAGCGGCCCTGGTTTCCCTGCGGTGGTGGGCTTCAATCTCAGCAATCTGACCAATCTTGCTCTGGCGCCGGCGGGTACACCGCCGTATAAGACGACCTACGGTAATGTTGCGCCTCGCATCGGATTGGCCTATCAACTGTCGCAGAACCCACAGTGGCAGATGGTGGTTCGGGGAGGATTCGGCGTCTTCTATGATCTGGCAACCTCTGAAGCTGGAAACACTGCGGTATCGTCACTGTATCCATTTGGGTCGACGAACTATCTGTATGGCATCCCCTTTCCGTTGAGTTCTGCAGAAGCGTCGCCAGTGCCAATCGCACCACCTGACGCTAGCAATGGCGATGGACTCTACGGTTTTGATCCGAATCTGCGGTCACCGTATACGCTGCAGTGGAATACGGCGATCGAACAGTCTTTGGGGAAGCATCAAACCTTGACGGCATCGTATATCGGCGCGTCCGGAAGGCGGCTCCTGCAAACGGCCCAGATACTGCTCCCGAATCCTAATCTTGATTTCACGGCTCTCGTAACCAACACCGGTAGTTCTGATTACAACGCACTCCAACTCCAGTTCGTTCGCCAACTGTCCCATGGCCTCCAGGCGCTTGCGTCATATACGTGGTCGCACTCGATCGACACCGCTTCGGCGGGTTCCTACGGCAATGGATCCAATTTGGTGTCGGAGCTCAATTCGAATGTGAACCGAGGAGCCTCCGATTTCGACATTCGAAACGCCTTTTCAATGGGATCGACGTACGAGGTGCCCGTTCATAGCGACAATACCCTTGCGAATGCAATACTGCGGGGCTGGTCCCTGGAGAGTGTTGTCCAGGCCCGATCAGCTCCTCCTGTTGATGTGTACTACGGAAATTTTTACGCACTCTCGAACGGATTTTTTACTAATTCAAGACCGGACGTCGTCCCAGGCCAGCCTTTCTATTTGTATAGATCGCAATATCCAGGAGGCAAAGCATTCAACCCCGCCGCATTCACGCCTCCTGCGCTTGACCCGACGACCGGCTTGCCCGTTAGCCAGGGAAATCTACCGCGGAATGCGCTGCGGGGATTCGGCATGACTCAATGGGATTTTGCTGTCCACCGTGACTTTCCCATCCATGAATCGGTGAAACTACAATTCCGTGCCGAGATGTTCAATCTCTTGAACCACCCCAACTTCGGACCACCGTCCGGGAACCTGGGAGGCCCCGGGGCGCCAAACCCACAATTTGGCCAGTCCCTCCAGATGCTAGGACAGAGCCTCGCCGGAACAGGTAATCTCGGGAACGGTGCGTTCGATCCTCTCTATCAGCTCGGTGGACCTCGATCGATACAGTTCGCGCTGAAGTTATTCTTCTGAACACCGAAAAGGAGCTTGCGATGTCATCCGCCAATCAGATACTTGGGCTGCGCCCGGAGGAGCCCAACCAAGGCGCGAGGCTTCGCAGGTCGCCCGGTCTTTCGCGGGTCAGCATCTTGCTCCTGATGGTTTGCTCGACTTATGGGCTCAACCACGCTGAAAACCCGGGAGCTTCGGCGCGCACGAGCCAAGCGGAGTCAGAGAGCACCCTGGTGAAACGCCCTGTCACCGTGCCGGATTTCATTCAAATGACGCGCCTTGGCGATCCGCAGTATAACGACGGCGCCCCCTCCAAAGGTCTGGTGGCCAAGTTCTCACCGGACGGAAAGCAGTTCGTCGTGGTCTTAAGAAAGGGGAATCTTGAGACGAATACAAACGAGTATTCTTTGATTCAGTTCGAAACGGACGAGGTTTTTCGCTCGCCCAGTCCTCGCGTGCTGCTTTCCATGTCGTCCTCTTCGAACCGGCCCGCAATTCAAAGTGTGCTATGGCTGGACGATAACGACACCATCCTGTTTCTCGGTGAACATCCAGGCGAGACCACGCAACTCTATTCGATCAAATGCAGCTCGAAGGAGTTGAAGAAACTTACCAATCACGCGACGAATCTAAGTTCCTTCGCTGCAGCGGCGAGGGGTGGCGAACTTGTCTTCGCTGCCGAAAACCCTGAAGTGTCTTTCGTAAACGAGAACACTGCGCGCAAAGGCATCAACATTACCAGCGAGTCCTTGGACGAGCTGATTGCAGGGAAACATGAAGAAGGGGAATACGACGATTTGTTCGTGAAACAAGCGGGAAGTGACGCTGAAACCAGGATAACCACCGAGGGCCGCGTCGGGCCGTACACCGATATGTCGCTTTCGCCGGATGGGCTGCACCTAGTACTCCAGACGGAAGCCACTCACGTTCCCGGCCCCTGGACCGAATATGACGACCAATTCTTGAAGCTATTCAGGCGCCCTGCTTCCGCGCCGGGAGGGACAACATCGATTTTTCAGTACGAACTGGTTGATATACGTACGGGTGCGGGTCATCTTTTGCTCGATGCCCCAATTCCACCCAATCGTGGGTCGGAGGTAGCCTGGTCGCCCGACAGCCAGTCAGTCGTTGTGTCGGACATGTATTTGCCGCTGAATATTGATGACGAGGCGGAACGCGCTCAGAGAAAGACGCATACCTTCCTGATGGAATTTAGGATTTCCAGCCGCCAGTTCGTCAAGATAAGCGACGAGGACTTGCGGCTTCTTGACTGGGATGCTAAGACCAACGATGTGGTGTGCGATGTCGGAAGGCTGGATAGCTTCAACGGAAAAACTACCCAAAAAACCTACTTCAGGAAGAACAATGACAATGCCGCTTGGTCTCGATCCAGCATCCCGCAAGAACAGAAAAAGGCAGCGCCCTCCCTGCCGGATATCGTTCTTGATGAAAACATGAACCAACCTCCGAGAATCTTCGCCATTGGTCCTGGCACCGGCCAGAAGTCGTTACTGATGGACTTGAACCCCCAGTTCGGGGACCTGGTTCTGGCGAGAGTCGAGGAAGTTGCGTGGAAAACTTCTCACCACAATGAAGTCAAGGCCGGGCTGTATTGGCCCGTGGACTACGTCACCGGCAAAAGATATCCGCTCGTCATACAAACCCACGCATGGAGTCCGGACAGATTTTGGGTCGATGGTCCCTGGACAACTGCCTTCGCTGCCCAGGCACTGGCAGGCAAAGGATTCTTCGTTTTGCAGGTCTCCGATACTGACTGGCATCTAGTAGACACGCCCAAGGAAGTTCCGGCAGCCATGGCCGTATACGACGGCGCCATTGATTTTATGGATCGCAGAGGGCTGATTGATCGAGATTGCATTGGCATCACCGGTTTCAGCCGAACCTATTTGTACGTTACCTATGCGCTTACTCACTCCAAACATCACTTTGCCGCGGCAGACATCGCGGATGGCGTTGACTATAGCTATTTCCAGTACATGCTAGCCGCGAACGCTGACCAAAGGTTGGCTGCTGTCTTTGATTCACTGAACGGCGCTCCTCCGTTTGGCAAGGGCTTGCTCAAATGGCTAAAGGTGTCGCCTGCGTTTCTTATGGATAAGATCGAAACCCCGCTTCGTATTCAGACCCTGGGGCCAGGCTCGTTGTTGGGGGATTGGCATTGGTTTTCCGGACTAACCACTCTTGGTAAACCGGTAGAAATGATTTACATTCCGGATGGAACGCACATATTGGAAAAGCCATGGGATCGCATGATTTCGCAACAGGGCAATGTGGACTGGTTCTGCTTCTGGCTCAAGGGCGAGGAGGATCCTGATCCGGCAAAGGCCGAACAATACAAGCGCTGGCACAATCTCCGCGCTTTGGCCGCCAAGGGCGGCGCGAGCATCAAGGCTCAATGATTCACACAATTTCGGGCCGCGGCAGGTCACTCATCCAGGTCATAGGCGGGAAGGATTCGCCAATGAATGGCTTCGATGATCCCTCTATGGCCCTTGATCAGCGTGCCCCGGATAATTTCCGTCACGCTGCCCAGATCGACCATAACGGGCTTGCGGTACTCGATCACCTTGTGCTGTTTCTTTGCTCCTACTAGAACTCGTTTCATAAATAGCTTTGGGAAGGGGCACGGCTTCCCAGCCATATCGGCCCGCCTACTCGTCAAGGTCATACGCAGGATTGAGCCGAAAAAGCAATCAACGCCTATCGAAGATACCCTCCGAGAGCTTCAAGTGAAAGAATTCGATCACGTGCGCTGCCTCTCCGAGTACTGCCACTTCCGGCTTCGTGGTAGTTCATGGTCGTCTCCTTTTCTGAAATAGGTGCTTGCGACCGGTTGTCTTTTTCTGGCCTCCCGGCAGCATGCTGCCCCGCCGCGATTCTCACAGCATGCACCAAGTGGGGTATAGAATAAACTTCCCGGCTACTTGCGGCAGCCGGGAAGGCAAGCGCCAATTTGCTGATGGGATTGGCGCCTAACAGGGTTTACTCGTCCAGGTCATAGGCCGGGTTGAAGAGGGGGTTGGGGACGCCCTTCGTCACGCCATCGTATTGCGTGCCATTTATCTTGAGACGAGTCATTTCGATCACACAGACTGCCTGTCCGAGTACTGCTACTTCTGGCTTCGTGTAGTTCATTGTGTTGCTCCTTTGTTGGAATATTCCGTGCCCGATCCTGCTAGGTACGGAAGATCGTTGCTGGCTGTGACTACGCAGTCACCTGCAGCTCACGTCGTCTTGCCAATGACGAGGAGGCCGCGGGAGTATCGAGCAGTCCACGTCCAGCCAGGTTACGTAGCCAATATTCCAGCGATATCGTCAAGAGAACCCGCACCAGCGAAACACTTTTCCCCGCGCGGGCGTCAGAAATCACCTTCAGGAATCGGTCCTCATGTATGTACCCGAGGCGCGAACTCAGGGATGTCTCGTAAATATTCTGCAACTCATCCCAGTGCTTTTCCAGAACCAGAGCAGGGGTGCGCGCTCCGACCTGCTTGGTGCGACGCGACAGGATCTCCTCAGGCACGATACCGGCCAGCGACCGCCGCATGAGCGAACGTCTCTCACCGGGCCGCAATAGCTCATTGGCTGGTATGGAGAGAATGAACTCAATTAGATTCTGATCGAGGTAGGGATAGCGAGCCTCCTCGATCGCAGATACCGGCGGCGTATACTTGGCTAATTTACTGGCCATCAGCAAGACACCGCCGATACAGGAGCGGCGGGTGGGTAACCAGAGCCCGAAGTGCTCGTCAACACCCAGCCGTCGGATGGCCAGTCTGGTGCGCTTGGCAAAGTCTTTTCGGATCCAGGGTTCGACTTTAGCTTCCTTGACCAGATATTGGCCTAGGGAACAAGGCAGCACGTCGACTGCGGACTGCCAGAGCAGTTGAATCCAAGGTCTCCGTTTGACCAAGCTCCAGGCCGTGAGCTGTTTGGCCAGGCTGACGAGCTTAAACTGCACGATGAGATCGGCCAAGTGCGCGCGAGGATCAGGGACTCCTCCCATGAACTCATCTCCGCCAATGCCCGACAGGATCGCTCGGTAGCCGCCGCGACGTATAACATCAGCTCGCTCTTCTCCGAGCTTTTGGCCAACGCCAAGCGCTCCGGGCAGAGGGCAGAACTCGGAGCATTCAAGCGAAGCCGCAGAACTCCCCACCTTGCTACCGTCAACGTGGATGCCAACTCTTCCACGCTTCTGCTCGATTTTCTGGAAGTAAATCGAGTCATCTCCATGCGGCTCGGTGTCGTCGTAGTAAGAGATCGTGTCAAGACGAGGGACGTTCTCTCCTTCGTTAGCAAGGACGTCGTCCGCCATACAGACGATTGAAGAGGAGTCGAGCCCGCCGCTGAGTTCGGCGAGGATCGGTGAGTCTGAACGCAACCTGCGCTGCACTGATTGCCGGAACAGGTGGCGGAAGTGATCTTCGTATTCGGCGTCTGTTTTGTAGCGAATTCGCCACTTGGGGCTGAATCGCCAAAAGCGTTCGACCGAAACGCTACCGTTTCGAACGCGCACGAATTGTCCTGGCGGGGCTTCGCGAATCTCGCGATACGGCGTCAGATGCGCGCCAGGATCATGAGCGAAGTATCCGGCGATGTAGTCGTCGTCGATGTGGAACTTATCGCCAGAAAGCAGCACCAGCGGGCTGAGATCCGTCGACCACCAGATTCGGTCATTCTTGAGGAAGTAAAAGACGTGCCGGATGCCCATGTAGTCGGCGGCGAACAGAAGTTCACGCTGTTCCGGTCTCCAGATCGAGACCGCCCAATCGCCGACGATGCGGCGGAAACAATCGGTGTCCCAGCGGTCGAAGGCGGCGGCGAAGATGGCAACATCGGTTGGGCTGGATTCGAGTTCGCTGCGCAGTTCAGCGACAAGCACTTCGCGGTTGTCGAGGCGACCATCCCAAGTAAGGACGAAGCCTCGTCTCGACACATAAGGCTGTTTCTCTCGGCGCGATTCGGCAGTCGTGTGGAAAGGACGATAGAGCAGAGCAATTGAGTTGTCCACATAATACGACTCCCCGTCCGGACCTTGCTGCCTCAAGGAGTCGCTGAGGTTCTCCAGGAGCTTCCGATCGACTGGTCGTCCGTCGAGATTCCAGATGCCCGCTTGCACACTCATGCCGATCTCCTTGGTTAGCAGCGATCCCAAACAGCGTAGGTCGCCTGAACATTCGATCTCTCGTTGATTGCCTGACCGTTAACTTCAACCCATGCGTGGGCCTTGAACGGAAGTTTCTGTGCGCCCAAAACCATGTGGGCGGCCACGCCGTGCCTTCTGAGCAAATACGTAGTGACAAATGAGCGCTGCAGGCAAAGAGCCTGTTTGGGGTACCAGATGCAGGCGTAGTTAACCGCTGAGCAGACCCTTTCGATGGTGACTGAATCAACCGCTCTAAGAGCGACCTTCCACCGTTTGACTATCAAGTAGAGGGTATTGAAGCGGCAAATGGTGCTCAGAACATCGTAGGCAAGCAACGCGAAGATAGCCCTGCAGAAGAGCATCAGGCCGACCTCCTTCGCTCGATTTGGACCCCTAGTTCGTGGCAGATGAATGCTAGTCTGTCGGTCAAAGCCTCGATCTTGGCCGACAGAGGCTGAACCGGCGTGTGGCCCCAGTCTGGTTTGTAATCGAGCAGGATCGGATGTTCTGAGCGATTTGCTGCCTGAAGGCGTGCCGCCATCTTCCGGGCATGCATGGGGTTGCAACGCGTGTCCGCGTCACCCGAGATGAGCAGGACAGCGGGATAGTCCGCGCCGTCTTGCACACGATGATAGGGCGAGTAGGCGAGCAGGGAGTGGAGGTCCCGCTCATCTTCGGGTGAACCATATTCCTCTGTCCATCCCGCTGCGAAATCGAAGAGGTGATACCTCGTCATGTCGAGCAAGGGCCCGAGGCAGATAGCAGCGCGGAACAGGTCGGGGCGTTGGGTGATGGTGGCGCCGACCAAGAGGCCGGCATTAGAGCCGCCGCCGATGGCGATACGGCTGCGTGCAGAGCGCCCTTCCCATATAAGCCACTCCGCGGCGGCAATAAAGTCATCAAACGAGTTTTGCCGGTTCTCGCGCTTGCCCGCTCGGTGCCATTGTTCACCGAGCTCTGAGCCTCCGCGGAGAGCAGGAACCGCAAACAGCAGTCCCTGCTCGATCAGAAAGGCTGCAAAGGCAGTGAAGCGCGGCGTGACACAACTCCCAAATCCACCGTAACCAGTGAGAAAGGTTGGCAGTGGTCCCGAATGTAGAAGCTCTCTTCTAGCGACTAGAAAGAGCGGAATCGAAGTACCGTCCTTCGACGGATATCTAATCTCTTCAACAGCGATGACAGAAGGATCAAATGGGACGCTTGCCTCCCGCCACAAGTAAGACTTTTCTTCTCGCGTGCTATAGCAATAAACGGCCGGTGGTTGAGCGATTGAGGTGTAGCTGTAGAACAAACTATCGGCTCGATTCGTGGGGTTCAGGAGGTCGATAGTCCCGTGCGGAGAAAACGGAACATCCTTTCTCTCGCCATCCTTGATGCCGAATACTTCGATTTGAGTTGAGAAACGATCAACGCGAGTCACGAAGATTCGGTCGCCGGCAACCGCGAACTGCTGGATGCGGCGATCGGATTGGGGGACAATATCTCGCCAATGTGTGGGATCGGAATCGTCGAGGGCGATAGTGACGATTCGAAAGTTCGGAGCGCCGAAGTCGGTGTAGGCGAAGAGTTGGCCATGCACGAAGAACGGCGCAAAGCAGCCTTCAATGTCGCGCAGCAAGACAACGGGAGCCGCTCCCGGCTCCCGGCTGTGCAAGTAGAGCGCGGTGGTCGGGTTCTTGCCGGCAGAAAACACCGTGTACGCCAGGAGATTGGCTTCGAGCGAATCGAGAATTCCAAGAAAGAGAGTCGGTCCTTCACCCGCGAAAAACACTTCAACGTCTTGCTCTCGGTCGCTGCCGAAGCGATGCCAAAAAGCCGCCTTATAGTTGGGCCGTGGATCGCGCAGGTGGCGATGAGAGTAGTAGAACCCTGTGCCATCGGGCACAAAAACAAACCCTGTGCAGAAGCCCTCTGGAAGGCAGTCCGGGAGTACGGTGTTCCGGTCGATGTCCAAGATCTCTAAAGCCGAGTGATCGGTGCCGCCTTGTCGCACAGAATAGGCTAGGAACCGAGCGTCATGAGAAATCGCGACAATGGAAACGGCAGTCGAAGTCCCGGTTGCGCGCAATGCTGGGTCGACCAGGACTGTCTCCTCTCCAAATAACCCATTTCGCATGACGATGACAGGCTGCTCTCTCTGTTCCTGACGCTTGAGGAAAAAGTAGCGGTCGCCGACGTTCCACGGTTCGGAGACAGCCTCCTTGAACGACATGAGTCCTCTAACCCGTGCTTTAATTTGCTCTCGCCCCGGAATCGCATCCAGGTATGCACGCGTATACGCTGTTTGCTCTTCGATCCATGTCCGCGTTCGCGGCGAGTTCTGATCTTCCAACCAGCGATAGGGATCCGTGACCTCCACGCCGTGCAGAGTTTCTGTAACGGGTTCCACCGGAGTTGGCGGGGGTGCGGCTACTGCAGGAGGCATATGCTACCTTCCAGAACGTGCTGCTCGACTGAGGTGGCAGTTTGGGAACTTGGGATCTATCCCCAGATGTAGAGTTAAGCGATGAGTGCACCGTACATCCACAGCCAACCCGTTTTGAAAACTTTTTTTTCATGCACGAAATCGTGCAGCTTGCCCTCCGATCATACGATCTCGGTTCGACGTACCTGTTCTGTGGCATGAGTTCAGAACGTGATGAGCGGAAAGAAGTTGAAACACTAGTAGGCGAGGCTTAATGCTGGTTGGCAGTTATGGATCTGCGATTGAGAGTCCGCAGCGACGCGTTGAGTCTGGGCATCGCCTGCACGAAATCGTGCAGGAGCGCAGCTTCGTGCCGTCGGGAGCCAAGCCTGCGCTCAAGTCACAACACTTGATCAGTTACTCGAAACAAGGGGGCGTTCAACACCACTTGGGTTCCCAAGTGCATTGGTCGAGTTGCCATTATTACTCTCCCGCGTTGTTCTGCTTTCCGAACAAAACCAAGATTGTTGTTGACGTAGGCCGTCTTGCCTTTATACTCAGGCGAAAATGGGGTTCTTTATACCTGCCGGCGGTATCGGTTCGCAGTATTGTGTTCATAGTGGAACAAAACGAAGAAAAACTTTCTGCTAGCTGTCGTGTTGTACGAGTAAAGTAGACGAAAGGACATTGCGGTCAAAGCAAGTCGGTAGTGGAATTGGACGTAATCTGATAGCACGCACAGATGGGCTGATGCCAAGCGGCATCACGAGGGGGCCTTCTGCGACACTTCCCGAGGAACGCAGTTTTATCGCTTAGCAAGTGCAGACTTCCAACACCGAGTCTGCGCTGCGGCTGGAGTAGTAGTCATGACGAGTCCGGGGGAATGGCTTCGAGGACTTCGGGAAGAGCTTCACCTCACACGGGTGGCGGTCGAGCGCCTCACCAGCGAGATCGCGCGCACTGCCAACGATGAGCGCTATCGGATTCGACGTGGGCGACTCGCCGACATGGAAGATGGCAAGGCCGCGCCGGACATTTTCGAGGCCAAGAGCCTTAGCCAATGCTACAAAGTAACCTATCCCGCCATCTTGCAGGCCTTCGGTGTGAGACTGGAAGACTCCGAGAACCTGCCGCAGGACTCGACACAGTCCGACGAGGCTACAAAACACTGGTCCTTCGCTGACACCGATCGGCCGTTTTCCCTCACATTTCAGAGCAAGATCAGCTTCGATAAGACCCGACTGGTGACCGAAAGCGCGGAAGAACTGGGAGTGCCGGCAATTGTGCGCCAGCGCCTGGATGCAGGTCAGTTTCGACTGGGTGTCATCGGCTTGAATGACGACACCATGGACGATCTCGTTCCCGGCGGCTCCGTGGTTGTGATCGATAAATCGCATAACACGGTCGAGATACGTGACTGGAAAACTATTCAAGAACGGCCAATTTATTTTGTATGGCACGAAGACGGCTATAGTTGCTCCTGGTGCAACGTCGTACGCGACACCCTGTTCATTGTGCCTTATCCGACTTCGCGACGGTCGGTGATGATTTTCAAGATGCCGCGCGCGGCGACCATTATCGGTCGAATTATCCACGTGTGGCCCCCGATGATCCTCCCCAAGAGTCCCGCATGACGGAATCGCCAAAAAGTGTGTTCTAGTGGAGTTGTGCGCGTTCCTTTGCCCACGGGAAAACTCTGGTGAGCCACGATTGCTTGGCCACGGGGTGGTCCGCCCGATGAATCAAGCGCTTAGCTTCGAGCGACTGAAGGAATTCAACAACATCGGAAAGAAGCTGGGATCGGGAAACCGGGAAGTCCTGAGCCAGCGCGTCCGCGATCTGATCAACGGAATGACGCTTCTTCAATAGTTCCCAAATCCTCAATCCGACCGGATTGAGACTGAAACAAATCCCCTGCTCAATGTCCAATAGGACGGCTCCGTCCTCCGAAGCAGTCTCCCGGACACTCGGTGCGATCACCATGTCTTGGGTGGTAATCGGATCTTCCATATCGCCCCCGGTTAGCGGACTCTTGATGTTGCCCAGGCCAAACATCGGAGAGAATATGCCTCTTCCTTGAGTTATCTGCAAAGAAACATTTTTGCTGCAGGAACTCGTGCAGACGGGATCTCATAGCGAAGTTGGCGTATTCAAGGAACAAGAAGCTTCGATCAGCGACTCTAAGCTCTTGGGCCGATTGAGCTTCGTTACACCAGAGTTCCAACCGTGTATTTGAGAGATTGGGTCCTTCCGCTTCACGCCCGGCGCCAAGCTGATGGCAGGCTCTCGAAATTCGTGCAGGAATTCGTGCAGGACAACCGCGGCAGCGGCCAGGCGAGCCCGCGTCATTTCTATATCTGGACACGGAGGGCCCTACTCCTTAGTCGCTGAACTGCAACAGGTTACGGGCACGCGAAGGCGCCGGAACAGAGGGCACGTGCGCCGACTAAATTGTCGAAATTGGAGCACCGAAAAAAGATTTGTTCAGTTTGTTCCAAATAGCGCTACCTAGTGAGCCATGCGGAGCAAGAGGGAAATCTATGTCTTCTGAGGTGAGGTGGCTTGCCCGCCAAACACGCCCTGTGCTGTCGCTGCTTACCGTAAATCTGATCTGCATGGTTCTAGGCAGTGGACTTTCTCTCCTCGATCCGTTGGTCGTAAGGTGGTTGATCGATGTTGCTCTTCCGAAACGGGATCTCCGCCTCGTCCTGCTCGGCACCCTAGTCTTTTGCGCCGTCTATTTGACAAGCGTGATCGTGAGCTATCTATCCTCGTTCATCAGTTGCGTCGTCACTCAAAAGATGGTCTTTCGAATCCGCGTGTCTCTGCTGCGGCGAATCCAAATTCTGCCAGCGCGATATCACGGGAACTCTCAGATTGGGGAAACACTCTATCGGATCGAACAGGACGTTGACCGGGTGGCGGAATTAAGCGGAGACATCCTTCCCTTAACCATTCAGATGGTGATTATGGGCGTGATGGTCCTGGTAACGATGGGAATTCTGAATTGGCATTTGACCCTGGTAATCGTTCCACTGCTTCCGATCTTCTACGTATTGCAACGCAGGTACGCGACCAGGCTAAAAGAGGCGGCAGACAGCGTTCAGAGTCAGTCCGGAAAGATCGGCGCGTTCTTGCAAGAACATTTGGCAGGCATGTTGCAGTTGCAACTGCTGAATCGTACCGGCACACAAGGCAGAAAGTTTGCTCGCCTCGTGGCCGAAGGAGCAAAATTCCAGATTAGGCAGCGGGCGACCGAAATGTCTTTTGGCGGAGTCTCTGTTTCGGTAATCGTTGTGGGCATGGGGCTGATCCTCGGCTATGGGGGGTATGAAGTAACTCGGGGCACTTTGACAGTGGGTGGACTCGTGGCTTTCTATGGCTACGTCTTTCGCCTGTTCGCGCCCGTGAGCATTGCCATTGACCTCCAGTCACGGCTGCAGCGGGTTGGCGCCAGCATCCGTCGCATTCTCGAAATTACTGACGGCGATCCACAAATTGCAGGACGCGGGTGCATGACGCCACTGCGGTGTGATATCAAGCCTGAATTGGAATTCCGGTCGGTGTGGTTTCGCTATAACGAAGACAGGCCGGTGTTGCGCGATATGAGCTTTCATATTGACGCAGGCGAAACCGTGGCCGTTGTGGGTCTGAATGGCTCTGGGAAGAGCACGATTGGCCTTCTGGCGACTCGATTGTACGAACCGGATGCGGGTTCGATTTTGGTGGGAGGACAGGACATTCGACAGGTCGGCCGCCGAAGCCTTCGCGCCCTCCTGACCTTGGTTCCACAGGATCCAGTTCTTTTTGACGAAACGATCAGAGAGAACCTTCTGTATGGGAATCCGAGAGCGACCGGCAAAGACTTGGAGACAGTCGCTGCTCTCACGCAGTTGGACCGCGTCCTCCAAACGCTACCGAAGGGCCTCGACGAACCATTGGGCCCACTCGGCGGCCGGCTTTCGGGCGGAGAGAAGAAGAGATTGGCGCTGGCGCGTACTCTCTTGCAACAGCCAAGGATTCTGATTGTCGACGAGATCACCAGTGCCCTCGATGGACCTGCTGCCGCCGGATTGCTTCAGGGACTGGAACTCTTTCGTCAGGCTCGGACACTACTGGTGATTTCGCACCGCCCAGCGACAATCCTGTGGGCGGACAGAATTCTGGTAGTAGACGAGGGGGCGATCGTCGATTCCGGGAAGCATGACCAGTTGATTCTAAGATGCGAGGCGTACCGGAGAATCTGGCAGTCCCAGGATCACGAGACGCCCTCTATGAGTCTCGAAGCCGTTGATGGAATCGCGTCGAGAGTAGGGATGCCGGGCTCCGCGTCTTAGGAGCTCGTTGGACCAGTAGACATAGAGAAATGGGGCGCAGCCAAACATGCCTAATCACTATCGCAGTTCTAACGGGCAGGGTGGTAACCCCGGGCTCGCGTTCCGCGAGGTTTGTCGTAGCGTTCTCAATCTCAACACTCTTATGTTCGTGGCCGCAAACGCACCTTCGGAAGTTGTCAGTTCGTTCGAAGGTCATCAGCAACGACTCGCTAGTTTCTCGCTGCAGGTTGCAAGCAAGATGCTTGTCCAGCAGCTAACTGAGAGGAGAAGCCGGCCGTTCAGTGGCTCGCTTTCCCGGCTCTTTCAGTCTTCCACATCGAAGGCGAAGAATGCCTTCTTGCTGGTTGCCTGCACATTTGGGCGCCTGAGCCTCGGTGTCCTGCGAGCCCTGAGACCCGGGATTCCGCGGCGTCTGCAACTCTCCGTATCGGCCAACATTCTGAAGAATGTTGGGAATCTGTTGATTGATACGGAAGTCGCGAGTAAACCGATATCTGACAATCGGAGCTATGGAGGCGACGTTTATCCTAACGCTGTCGAGAAGGCGCCCATCGAAGCGTCCGACCAGAGCGTCGTAGCGGAAGACATTTCTAGGGCACTCAACATATCTTTGCCGAATGACCTCTCTCGCCTGATATTTCTGGCGACTTTACGGGACAACAACTCTGGCCACTACTACCACCCAGAGGTCGCTCGCAGGTTCTCGGGCGAGGTTGCTGATCGGGCGATGCTCCTGTGTCATCGGCGGATTTACGAACAGGTTGTGGCACTTGCCATCGAAGACTTAACAGATCAACTTGACGTATACATCGCGACCGTGCCGGTGCCGAGGGGGCGCCTAATCGAGAGTTGGACAAAACTGAAGGCGTATCGAGCGACGATTCCAATGGATACGGATCCCATCTCAGCAGAGATTTTCTTCATGAAGGTTGAAGTTGCTGTTGCGATTCTAGAAGCGAGGCTCCCGGGCAAGATTTAGTGATCGGAGCAGATCGTCGTGTCTGTTGCGCACAAGCTGTTCCTCGATTTGCCAGCTCCAAAGAAGCTGGTCGTAATCCTATGGCTGTTTCTTGTGGTCGTCGTCGGCCTCTTGGGCCTGAGCTACATGACAATTGAAAACCTTTCCGCCGCAAGGGCGTACGTGGGCGGGGAAGGTCTCTGGTCCAAGGCACAGAAGCAAGCCGTCCACGACCTGCTGCGCTACTCAATCTCGCATTCGGGAAAAGACTTCCAAGCCTATCAAAAGGCCCTTCTAGTGCCCCTGGGAGACAGGCAGGCGCGCCTGGAGCTGGAAAAGCCTGCTCCGGACATGAGCGTTGTCCGCAGAGGTTTGATCCAAGGCCGGAATAATCCGGAGGATGTCAAAGGAATGGCGGAGATGTTCCGGCATTTTCGGCAATTGAACCACATGTCGGAGGCAATCGACATCTGGTCGCAGGCTGACGCGCTCATCGAACAACTGCAACGGCTTGGCGACGACCTGCACCGCGAGATCTCCTCGGAGAGACCCAATGCTCTTAGGATCGCGGAGATGGCTCGGCAAGTGGACGTCATCGGAGATCAGCTTACTCCGCTCGAAGACAGGTTTTCCTATGCACTGGGAACAGGAGCACGCCAGGCAGAACGTTTGTTTTTGTTGGTCACGTTTGGCGCGACTGCGATTTCCTTGATTGGAGGATTACTCTTCACTGCCTTCATATTGCGACACATGCACCAGACCGAGCAACGGTACAAGCATCTCATCGACACCGCGAACGATGCGATTCTCGTGATCGACGCGGAGACAGGGATCGTACTGGAGGCGAATGCGAGGAGCAGTGCATTCCTGGGGCGGCCAACACGAGAGATTGTGGGCGCGCGAGCGGAGTCGATTGTTCTGGAGAGCGATCGCGAAGCGTACCGCGAAATGTTGAAAACGACGCTAGAGGGTGCCGCTGTTGCCGGGAAGGAGATGCGCCTGAATCATTCCGATGGACGCACGCTAGCAGTCGAGGTCAACGCGAGCCTGACGGAGTTTGAAGGAAAAAAGATCGTTCAGGGCATCTTTCGCGATATCCGGGAGCGAAAACGTCTCGAAGAAGAGGTGCGCCAGACCCGGAAAATGGAGGTAGTTGGTCGGTTGGTGGGCGGGATCGCCCACGACTTCAATAATCTGCTGATGGTGATTCTCACGCAGATCGCGAAAGTGCGCAGCCTGTCCAGCCAACCGCAAGTCCTGGAGCATGCCGAGACAGTTCGAATCGCCGCCGCAAAAGCTGCCTCGCTTACGAAGCAATTGCTCGCTTTTGGCCGCAGGCAAGTGCTGGTGCTTCAGGTGTTGGATTTGAATGAGATTCTTGGAGAACTCAGGGAAATGCTGTCCACCCTTCCCACAGAACAGATCCAGTTGGTGATGACGCCGAGCTCACGGCCACTTCCTGTCAAGGTGGACCCTGGAAAGATCGAGCAGGTGATCATGAATTTGGCTGTGAACGCCTGTGACGCGATGCCCTCAGGAGGAGTGCTGAAAATAAGGACGGCGCAAGTATCCCGGCCGCCCTCGGAAGCGTCGGCAACGAACCATTCAGCCCCGTATGCGATGTTGGAGATGGCTGACACCGGTTGTGGCATGGATGCCGAAACCAAGGCTCATCTCTTCGAGCCCTTCTTCACCACCAAGCCAATTGGCAAGGGCACAGGCCTCGGGTTGTCTACCGTATATGGCATTGTGAAACAGAGCGGTGGCACGATCGAAGTGGACAGTCTGCCCGGTGAGGGCACGACTTTCAGAGTCTGCCTTCCCATCGTGGAGCAACCGGTAGGCCCACGAAAAGTCCCCAAGGTCTCGAGTCCGGTAACGACTGGCTCGGAAACGGTGCTCTTCGCGGAGGATCAGTCTTCCATTAGGACCGTATTGCGCGAGTTCCTGGAATCCCAAGGTTACAAGGTATTGGAGGCTCAGAACGGTAACGAGGCGCTTGAGATCGCGAAGCACTACACGGGATCGATTGACGTGCTGGTCACCGACGTGATCATGCCGCAACTCCGAGGGATCGAGTTGGCGAAACGGCTCACCGAGATTTATCCCAGCATCTGCGTGATCTTGATGTCGGGCTATTCCGAAGACGCGTTAGTGGAAAACCGGTTGTTGTCCGAGAGAAATATGACGTTGATTCAAAAGCCATTTGATCCGGAGGAATTGGCTCAGAAGATCAGGGAATCACTAAGTCGAAACTCTAGTCCCTCGTAGCCGGCACGGGAGAATGGTCCTGAGTTTACGGAGCCGCGTGTAGTTCTACTGTCTTGACGCGCGGTGGTTCTGGTCGATCATTGATCGTGAAATGGCACGGAGCGACGAATCGGAGCCGTCAACACAGGTATCTTTCGCAGCGAGGGAGCTGCCGTTTAATGATTCAGAGTCAGTTGAATTCACGCGTCATCAGGGCGAGATCCTCAAGTATGACCATATCCTCGACACTCCCAACCTCACTTTAGCAGGTCATCCAGGAACTCCGATGCTGGAGCAACGCTGGTCACCAATAGGTGATCTCGCGGTCGCGTACAGGCGACGTAAAGCAATTGTCGTTCAGTGTTGTACACATCTTCTAGATCCGCATCATCCGCGACCGTTTCAATTCGCTCCTGCAACGGAATTACCTCGTCCTCGCAAGCCATCACTGCGACAGCGCGGAATTCTAGGCCCTTGGCCAGGTGCATCGTGCCGATCGAAATCTTGCCGCTGGCTGTCTCGACATTTTCGTCAAGCACCTTCAACGGAAGTCCTGCGTATTCTGCAGCGGCCTTAGCCCTTTCCAGTTCGGCCGAGGATCGAACAAACACTGCTACTTCATGCGGCTGAACACCTTCACTCGTTCGTGCCTTCAGCCATTCGCCGACGACTCTGGTTTCTTCTGCCACATTATTCAGAATCTTGATGATCGGGAGCGGGCCATTGAACAGAGAAACTGTTGCCCTACGGTCCTCGACGTTGCCGTCGACGTCCGACACTTCCGGGCCCAGCAGTCGGTCGGCTTGTATCCTTATCTGGTGTGATGTCCGATAGTTGATTCTCAACGTTGTTGAGCGGCCGCGAACATCGACCCTCAGAGCCTTCCACGAGAACGGCTGCTGGAATATCCGCTGCCCAAGGTCTCCAGCGAAAAAAAGTTTGTTCGGGCGGCCGGCACCCAGGGCAGCCAGGAATCTGAGCTGCGCAATACTTACGTCCTGAGCCTCATCGACAACCACAAAGTCGAATGGTGAAAGCGCACTACCCTCAAATTGGGATGCAAGCCGATTGAACATCCCGGAATACGTGATGATCTCTTTGGATCGAAGTCTGGACCTCACATCCTCAAAAATCGACCAGAGCAAAGCTCGCTGGGGCTCCTTGAGGCGGGTCCTCCGCCCTAGGCGCAACACGTCACGATAAGCCTCCCACGTGTCCAACTGCCATCCATCGACGACCTGCTCCCATTCCGTCAGCAGGAAATGGAGTGAGAAGCGGTTTCCCTGCGCGGCATTGGAGGCATCTTCGATAATCTGGCGAATCGTTTCACCACTGGCGATCTGAAGCTTGCCCAGATTGACTTCATGCAATCGCCTGCCGATCGAATTCATGGCGTGCACTTCGATGCGCTCGCCTAGGCGCGGCTCGTTGCTGATTAGCAGCCTCAGCTTTGACCGAAGAGCGTTCGCCAGCGTCTCCGAGAACGTTGTCAGCAGTAACCGAGTCTCCGGATTCGCGCGAGCCAGATGAACGGCGCGATGCAGAGCGACAATTGTCTTCCCGGTACCTGCCGAACCGGAAATGCGGGCCGGCCCACTGTAATCACGCTCAACCAATTGGCGCTGCGCGGGATGGAGAAAGATTGTCCATTTTTCCCATGGATATTCAAACGCCCGCTCAAGCTCTTCCTGACTACTGATCGCTCGGAATCTGCGCTGTGCATCGGGATGATTGAATGCATCCAGAGTGGGCTCTGACACCTTCGCGGCGTCTAAGCGTGCACTTGGGGCATAGGCATGAACGGATGGCTCGACGTCAGGGGTCGTCCGCGGAGCGCCGACAATTGCCAAATTGAGTAGAGCTTCGGCAGCTTCAGCAGGCAGATGCTCAGCCAAATCCAAGACCGAGTCTTCGTTGGCGCTCCGTGCGTCGCCCAGCCATTCACGCGGTACCCCGAAGGCAAGCAATTGCTCGTCCGATAGAGCCGAAAACAGAGGTGGCTTTGCTTCAGGCTTGGACTCCACTTCGACGTACTTGGGGATGGCAATTTCTTGGACTCTCTCCCGAATTTCGACCAGCTGCGCTGCGCCTGTCTTCGGGTGAGTCTCGACTTTGCGGCGTTCTGCCCACTGATACGCCTCGTCGTGATGATCGACGTAGCACAGCAATAAGCTAGTTCCGGTCTTGTGAACGATCAGACGAACGTCCCGACTCACGCGGATGGACCAGAAATTGGGGTCTTTCGCTTTCGCAAGTTTGTGGAATTGCAGACTCGGATGACTTGGATTCAGCTGGAGATCAAACGCCGTCGTCTTTACGGCCTTCTGATCGTCGCCCGACAGTCGGGCAAGGCTGTCAGTGAACGTGTCTGCAATGCGGAATTCCATTTCGGTTCAGGCCACCCCAGCCACTTCTGCATCAGTCGCAAATGGGCAATCCGCCCAACCTACACCGAGGCGAATTGCATCCACGTTCGTCACTTGCATTTGCCCGCGCTTAACACCGACATTCATAGCGTGGCACAACTGATCGAACACCTCAAAGCTCTTGTCTGGTGCCCCAAATGCTTGAACGACTAAAGCTGCATTCGGCAACTGGAATCGCTTGGCTTCAATCACAGCAGCCGCACAACGATGCAGCAGTTGGTAGGGCACAAGCGAATATGCGTCTTGTGCTGCGCTGGGTAGGTGTGCAGAGACGTGCTCCCAGCGGCTCTCTCTATTCCGACGTGACCGCTCTGTTTCACCCGCAATTAGCCAGTCTTTTAGCGATTCGTTTCCTTGGCCAAAGGTTTCATTTGCCTTTGCTTCAATCGAAAGGGAAACGCCACCGGATGTTGTGCTTAAGAGGGCCCACACGTCACATTGGGAATCTGCGAGTCCTCCAACGAGCGGAACTTTGTGTTCTGCGATGGCAAGCAAGAGTGCCGCTTCGCCAAAGATGCTTCCCCGGAATAAGTCAGCTATTGGTTTGGGCAGTCCAGCGGACTGGCGCCCCGCACTCTCCCAGGACACGGCTGTTTCCAGTGCCGAATAGCCACGCTTCCATTGGCTGCCAGGCTTCGCGAGCCGCTCGCGCCAATCGCAAATGCCGCGAGTCTCAACGCAGAGTCGGGTCATACCTTGAAGACCTTCATCACTTCGTCGCCCAGATGGTTGATGACTTTCACCGCGATTCGGCCGGACTCGGGCTTGTCGAACGGCCGTGAGATGTCGCTATGGAGCGTGGCCCAGGCTTCTTCATTGATCTCGGCCTTTAGCGTTGTTTTGAGAGCCTTGTACGGATCATTCGCGCCAAGAAAATATGCGTGACGGACGAAGAAGCTTTCTTCGTTGTAGTCCGTGTCGATGAACCAGCACGCGATCCCATCCGCACCGTCGCTGCGAACTTCGCCCGTATTAGGATGGAATACGTCCACGCCGTTGACCTTGACCTGGACTTGGCCGTCCTTCACTTTAACGATCTCGATGTCCGGTTCTCCAAAAATGACGAAGAGGTTGCCTTTACCGGTGTTCTTCAAGTCATCCGCCATGTGCAGATCGGCGTTCATACGAGCTTTGAGGACTGGAATTCGGCCAAGCTTGCTGAATTCCGCAGAGTGCGCGTCGTAGTTAAAGGCGCACGTGATCAGCACGTCAAAAGCTGCGTCGCCCGCCTCGCGGGCCGCAGCAACCAAGTCGGGTCGTGAAACCGTTCCAAACTCGGGACCAATGAAAATCGCGGCCCGCTTCTCTGATTTGGCGGCGCCTTCGAAATACTTTCCCTCAGCACACACGAAGTACCCCGGCCACGGCGCAATCGACGAGAACGAAATCTTGTCTTCCTTGTGTGCCTGTTGAACTCCTGCTGTCCTAAGGTTCTCCAGAATCATTTCGATAAAACCAGCTTCATCTCGGGGGCCTTTCTTGGATCTAGCCTGGCCATCAATCCATTCACCATCCTCGTCTATCGAGATCACACGGTGCGGTGAGATACTCTCCACGGTAAACGGGCCGGCCACCCGAACCTTTTTATTGTCCTCGTATGGCTTGTCGTAGAGATATTCGAACTCAGCCTTCGCGGCAATGGAAGCATCTATCGCCTTCTGACGTGCCGTTCGCTGCTTCCACCATTCCTTATGCAGGTCTTTAGCTTCCGTGCTCCACTTCTCATCAGCCTCCCTAGGAATGTCCCACTCTTGCCAACTTACTGCGAGTGCCCGATTGAGTTTCTCGCGTAGTGGTTCAAGCAATAGTTGATACTCATCCCAGATCACGTCGATTTCGATGTTGTTCGCGATGGACTTTAGAGTGACGTGTGGTACTCGTTCGTAGACGAATCCTTGTCGGACATTTTCGTGGGTGGGGGTTTCGGACGGCGTGGTTTGCGCGATTTCAGCTTCTTTAAGTTGGCCGCCCCGGCTGTCGGCGAGAAAGTAATATGGATACCGTGCGCCCATGATGCGCGCACGCGCGAGCGCAAGGGCAACACGAGAAGTGTCTATTGTGATCCAGCGACGCCCCCATTGCTCCGCGACCGTCGCCGTCGTACCGGACCCGCAGGTCGGATCGAGCACAAGGTCGCCGGGGTCGGTGGACATCATAACGCAGCGCTGAACAAACTTCTCTGCCGTTTCCACCACGTACCGTTTGGCCTGCGCGGCTGGCTTGTCGGTCCAGCAGTTCTCGATCTGTGAATATGGGAAGTCGCGATGATACTGCTTGTAGTAGGGGTCTTTTCCCAGTATGAACAGCCGGTCAGCTCGTGAGACACGATTCATTCCTTCGCGATTACTTGACCAGCTCTTCTTTCCGGAAGGCGGAAATTCCTTCCCGAATATAAGCAGATCGAAAATGCAGGTTTTCGTATAACCCGAAGAAGTAGCGTTTCTACGCCGGTAAACAGAGCGTCGAAATTCCGCGCTATTCCTGTCGGTCGGAACGGATTCTGAATAAATCGTGTCGATGAATCGATACTCCTTGTCGTCCACAATATCTCGTTCTCTGAAAACAGGGCGCACCTTCAACCTCGTCAAATCTTTTGCATACCAGACCAAGTAGTCGTATACCTTTGCTATTCCCGTTTGACCCAACGGATCTGTGGTTTTAAACGAGATCTGAGCCACGAGATTGTCATCTCCAAAGACTTCATCCATTAGTGCGCGCACACGATGCACGTTCTCGTCGCCGATCTGAACAAACATCGAACCCGAATCCGTAAGAAGATCGCGCGCAACAGTCAGGCGGTCACGAAGATAAGTTAAGTACGAGTGAATCCCATCCCGCCAGGTATCGCGAAACGCTTTCACTTGTTCTGGTTCACGAGTTATGTGATCAACGTTGCCGTCCTTAACATCTCGGCTGGTAGTGGACCATTGGAAATTGGAGTTAAATTTGATCCCATAGGGCGGATCGAGATAAATGCACTGAACTTGCCCCCGAAGACCCTCCCTCTCGGCGAGCGATGCCATGACCTGTAGACTGTCGCCCAAAATCATCCGATTGCTCCAGTGAGCATCGTGCTGATAGAACTCGGTCTTGGCTGCCTCGCTCGGGAGGCCGTTGAAATCAGCGAACAAATCGAACTGATTGTCGGCACTTTGCACATCCGACTCGGTGCGACGCCGCAAATCGTCGATCAGCACCTTGGGCTGGACCTTCTCCTGTATATATAGGGGCGGGGCATGGACGACGAGATCCGACCAGTCTTGCTCATCCTTACCTCGCCAAACCAGTTGCGGGTCCAGATCGCGATTACGGCGCTGACAGGCCACACGAATCGGGCTTTGCTCATCGACCCGCATTACCGACTGGAATTCAGCGGTCGGAATGTTCCTTCGCTTTGCCTTATCGTGCGTGAGCGCTTCAACTTTCTTCTTTTCTTTCTGCTTTGAACCGTTCTTCGCCATAAGATTTCTTTACGCCGTCTGCGAGACAGCTACAGACTCGATCATCTTGTTGAATTCAGTTTCAACTTTGGCCGCAAAGTCGGACTCGATCTGGTACACCTCAGTGAATTCTGCGAACGCCCAACGTCCAGATTTGGCGCTGTTGTTCACACCCGGCACCCAGTACGTTTCCATCGTTGCTTTTTTCTCTTTTGCATCCTCACGCCGGTAGCCTTTGATCTCGACAATCAAGTGCAGCAGGTCATCCTCACCGTGCCCGTCGTTTACCAGGACGATGAAGTCAGGCCGGTACTTACGGTTTTCGGAACCAAAGCGGTACGGCACTTCCAGGCCCAAATTGTGGTTCTTGACGTAGGCCTTCACCCGAGGGTGTGACTCAGCGACCCGGCAGAACTCAGCCTCCCAATCGCTATCGAGAATCACCCAGTTGATGTGGCAGCGACGTGCGTCTGTCTCCCAACGATCCGTCCTAGACGTGGTGAACTTTACGTGGCTTGTAGAACCTGTCGGATTGTAAGGGTCTGGGATCGTCTTGATCGGCGATTTCCCGATCGTGTCACGAACGATCGCCGCCGTGATGCGTTCGCAAGCCATGTCCGCAAGTTCTTGATACATGAGCTGCGCCGGGAAAGTACCGCCCTTGCAGATAAGGCAGGTGTCGAGCCATTCCTTCGTGATCCGTTTAAGTTGTCCAAAGAGGTGCAGCTTGGGTTCTTCCCCAGGATCACGCCACTTCGTGTAAAGCAATCGCTTGGCGACGTGAAAGAGCAATGTTGACCGCCTCATGTCACCGAGGTGCTCAAGACTGAGCTCGACACCCTCACCGATGATTCCGGCGTTCCTCGTGATCGAGGGGCCAACAAGATCGGGAGTCAATTCCAGCACCGAGTCATCGTTGAATTGTGCAGTCAGACGCTCTTCGGGTAGTTCAACTCTGTATCCAGCAACACGTGGAAAAGTAATCTCAAGCGCGTCGCGATCGGGACGAACGGCCCTCACCTGGATCGTTTCGCGAGGCGGTTGTGGCGGGGCAATGACCGGCTTGGCTGCGAAGTCAAAAGGAATGCCGAGCACGTCAGCATACTCAACATTAAAGAGACCTTTGTCGGGTCCCTCCTCATTGAGATCATAGGATTGGCGCCGCAACGCTCTTCCGATGACCTGTTCGCAGAGGAGCTGAGTTCCGAACGCTCGAACACCCAAAACGTGCGTCACCGTGTTGGCATCCCAACCCTCGGTGAGCATCGAAACTGAGACGACGCAACGGATTGATCCGCCAAGACGGTCCGGCTTGCCGACAGTATTCATCACTTCTCGAAGCAAATCCTGGTCAGTGATGTTCTCCGCCTGCTGGCGATCTCCTGTGCGCTCGACAATCTCCCGTCTGAACCGATCAATCTCGTCGGTGGCCATCGACCGGAACTTGTCGTCCAATGCTTCTCCGGATTCAAGTTGTTCGCTGTCGATCAGCAACGTCCGCGGACGGGGAATCGGATTCCCGAACTCGTCAAAGTTCCGGAAGAGCGCCAGCCGACCGTTTTCGAGCGTAGTTGAACCGTCTTCATTCTCGCGGTGAAAGCCTGAAATGAAATCGTAAACAAGCTTCGATGTGGAAGTGTTATTGCAGACGACGATGAAGCAAGGCGGAACTTTGATCTTTCGTTCTTCCCACAGAGCAAAGGTCTTTGCATAGTGACCGTACAGCGCTTCCAACGCGGTCTGTAATTCAACGGGAAGGCTGAGCGGATCAAGCGCCCCTGATTTGCCCCTGCCTTTCTTGGGCATTCTGGTGCGAATGTGCTCCCACAGGTTCCGGAATAGCGGCACTTCCTCACCAGGAATATTGTCAGCCACCGGGACACGCGGAAGTTTGACGATGCCACACTCGATGGCGTCCATCAATGAGAAGTCACTCATCGTCCACGGGAAGAGGGTGCCCTCGGCATAGCCGGAACCCCGAAGGAAGAATGGAGTTGCCGACAGGTCGATGACGCGCTCAATCCCCAGCTTGCGTTTAACCGCCTCAAGGCCGGAAATCCAAACTCTGGCGGCCTCGTTGTTCTTCTCAGCCTCCTGCTTGTCCTCACCAGCCAAATCCGTTTCAGCAGCATCTCCGGGCTTTTCCCGATAGCAATGATGCGCCTCATCGTTGAGAATAAGGATGTTCTTCAGACCCATCAGATCTGGCATGACCCGCTGAATCATCTGCCCTTCGGTCTCCAGTGTGTCCAGCTCCTCGCCTCTGCCTTGAAGGAGAGAGCGACCTCCCTTGGACAGCTCCATGCGATCCCGGAGTCGGAAGGCGTGGTAGTTCGTGATTACGATCTTTGCGCGTTCGAGATCGCCAAGCATGTCGCCCGGGACCAGTTCTCGACTCGCATAGTAGCTGTCGGGATCATTCGGCCGCAGGACGCGCAACCTATCGCGAATCGTCAGACCAGGCGAGACCACCAAAAACCCACGAGTGAAGTGCGTACTCCCCGGTCTCCGGACGGCATTGACGGTCTGCCAAGCGATGATCATCGCCATAACAGTCGTCTTGCCCGCGCCGGTCGCCAATTTCAAAGCGAGGCGTAGAAGTTCCGGATTCGCGTCCCGATTGGCATTGGCGATGTGTTCGAGAAATCCCTTACCGGTTTTTCCCTTGTTCGGTGCAACCTCTGTTAGCCAAATAGCTGTCTCGACAGCCTCAACCTGACAGAAGAACGGCCGTACATCGTTGAACCTATGACAGCGCCAATGCTGGAGAAGGCGAGCTGTTTCGGGCGTGACCAGCCAGTCATTCGGACTCGGCAACTTCCGCCACTGATCCACTTGGTAGCGAAGTTCATTGATGATCGAAGTTTGATCATACTGCTGCTTTTCGGTCGAAAGCCCCTTGCCCTCGTCAAAGACTAGCGCCTCTTGATTTACCTTTTGCTTCTGCTTTTTCGGCTTGGGAATTGGCGTGATGAATTCTGCACGACGCCGACTCTCAACAATTTGCTGCGTCGGCTGACCTTGCCCGTCAAGCTCCCAATGTCGACCGGGGTACTCGTACGGTGAGTTGAGAATCGGGTGCTCGAAGAAGTGGTTATCCATATTAGAGCGTCATGCCCGTGCGTATATTATTGACCACCCCCCGCAGAGGCAGCCTTAATTGGTCACAATGATTGAGCATAGGGGAAACACTGCATAGCGTACCCCGGAGTCGACATCTGCTTCCTCTCTTCGGCGATACTGATCGATCAGAGCAGCCTCCGCCGCACTCATGCGATCCACCAGTTCCGGATCCGCCTCAGCCTTGGTTCGCACGCTTGCAGCGATGACGCTGCGCACAACGCCGCCCAGAGTCTCACCGACTACTTCGGTGAGGTCTCCTGTTTTCGACACAAACCAGAGATGAAGCTCATTCTTGTGGTCAACCCATCCCGAACTTGCTTCACGACGAACCGCAACCCGGGCGATTCCAATGAGCCCCACGGTTTCCCTCGGTAACGTGACGGATTGTTCTCTCGGTTCAGACCACCGAAGATGTGCCATTCCTGTAGGCTCAAGAGGAAATGCTGCAACCCGTAACGCGTCTGCGATGAGGGGAATGTTCAATCCAGCAGGCTTGACCGTAATCCCCTTTGGGCCGACAATCGGCCTCCCACCAACATCGGCACAACAAACGTAAGTTCCGTCAGGTAATTCCAAAACAGGGATTTCCTCGGACACAGATTCGACCTGCTTTTTGTCCCGACGTTCAAATCGGAGAGCAGAAAACCCAGGCACGCGCCTTGCTTTGACGTATTGCATTACGAACTTCTCCAGGTCAGCCCAACTGGC
Organism: Terriglobales bacterium; assembly: GCA_049582765.1. Lineage (GTDB taxonomy): Bacteria > Acidobacteriota > Terriglobia > Terriglobales > Acidobacteriaceae > JBAUUQ01. The sequence continues at coordinate 250,149 of JBAUUQ010000033.1, read as the reverse complement.
TTGGCCCGGCTCTGGGACGTGCAATGCCTTCTCCGCATGGAACTGATCGTGGAAATTCCGCCAGTTCTCGTATCCAGTTTCAACCAGAGCCGCGATCCGATCACAATCCTCGGCACTAAGCCCAACCGCTCCTTGCGCCATGATCTCCTGCAGCTCAGTTGGGGGTATCAGGCTCATTACGCGAGAAAAGAGCTCTTCGAAGCGTTCGCGGGCCTTCGTTAATGACCGCGCAATATTTCGCAACTTCTCATACGCGACCGCGTAGGCACGTTCCTCGCGCGTGCGTTCGAGAACAACCGTATCAACGGTGATCGTCATACGTGAACCAAAACGGTGAACGCGCCCGACCCGTTGCTCCATCTCCATGGGATTCCAAGGAACATCAACGTGGACAAGGCGATGGGCACACTGCAAATTGATGCCTTCTGACCCAGCACGCGAGGAAACAAGAAACTGGGTTTCGGCGTCACGAAACATCCTTATTTCCTCTTCGCGGGCAGCGTCGGTCTGGCCGCCTATGATCAGCGCTGGCTTTTTGCCGGTCCTGCGTGACAAGTAGTTTGACAACGCGGTCACAGTTTCAATCGGTTGAGCGAATAGCACCACCTGATCTTTACCGACTCGCGAAAGTATTTCATCCCAGATAAAGTCCCACTTCGAATCCCCGACCCGTGCAAGCAATTCAACTCCCTGTTTCAACAGCGCAGACAATTGTTCTGGGTCTGCGGACCATTGAGTGTCTTCATCAGAGTCTTCTATATCATCTACATCCTCAGCCTGGGTCTGACGCGCTACCTCTTTAGAGATGCGCGCAAATAACGTGGATAGTGGTTCATCTGCAGGACCTAGTCGATAGGGACGGATGGCAGCAATTGCAGGCTGTAGCTCTTGGTGGCTCAAATCCCAGCCAAGCCTGACGGCTTGCCGAACTAGGTATCCCAATCCAGATGGGACACTCGAAGCTGCCCACTGAAGTGCCTGGGCACATCGCCAACCTGCTGCCCGTCGTCTAGCGCTTCTAGAACCGGCAACCGAGACGTCATCTTCCGGAACGTAAAAATGGTAGATCTGTTCTAACCAGTTCTCATACTCGGAAATGAGCGGAATGATCTTGGGCGCGTTGACCTCCCGCAGTGGGAAGAGTGGTTCGTTGTGCCATCCGAGCACGTCTTCCTTGGTTCGGTATATCACTCGGCCCGAAAGTGCAGAATCTGGTTCGCCAGGTCCCCTTAGCAGTCGAAGGAGGTTCTTGAAGCGGTCCGGGTTTCCCTGGTGCGGTGTGCCGCTCATCAAAAGCACGCGACCGTCAGGACGTTTTTCAATGAGCTTCTGTACCAAGGAATACTGCCGGACAGGTTTGCTCGCATCCGACCCGTAGCTTGACAAATGATGGCATTCGTCCACGATCAGTAGGTCCCAACTCGGGGCCTCGATGACACGTTGCGCGTTCGTCTCGTAAGCCGCTTTGTGGATGCTAGCTATGATCCGCTCGTCTTGCAGATTTGCGTCGGCGTCGTCGCCCGAGGTCCATTTTCTAAAACGCAGGCCGAGACGTGCGAACTCGGTGTGCACATTGCGGACAAGCCTGGCCGGCGCAAAGTAAAGGACCCGCAAACCGGGCTGCTTTTCGAGAAGCTCTGAAACGATTAACCCTGCCTCGACTGTCTTGCCCAATCCGACTTCATCGGCAATGAGCACTCGGTTCAGATTAGGTGAGTCGAGTACATGACGGACAAGGCTCGCTTGATGGGCGAGGGTCTCAACCTCACGTGATTCCAATCTTCGCTGCGGATCTTCACACACCAGGAACCACGCCCAGAGCTTTGAAACGGTGCGTCGGCTGTGCGCCGGCAAGTTATCGCCCTCCGAAAGCGTCCCCCCCAACAATTCAGCGGGACTGGCAACGGCCTGCAATCGTCTACCATCGACGCCGATCTCCACAGCAGACGGGGTGGGGTCAATTCCCGAGAAAAACCTACGAGGCGGGGCGACAATGTCATACTCGACAAATCCGAAGTCTTCTTGCTGCCTCAGGAAAGCATAGAGGTATGGTTGACCGCGCTGAAGAAAGAGAGTGGGCATATTAATGTTCTGGCGATTGCGGGTTAGTATCGAGCGGTTACTCGACTGCGGCCTAATCTCGCCAAAACTGCTGACACGGTTAGCTTTGATCCATTGTTCAGCGAATTCTGGACTGTCCGACCTTAACTTCCGAACACACTCATCGAAGGCTTGCTTTATCAGGTCCACCTCGCCGGACTCTTTTGCGAGGGAGAATCGATAGAACAGATCCAAATCTGCCGATTCGCTGGATCTCAGTAGACGAGCGAAGAACTCTCCCTCCCGACCGACCACGTAAGTCGTGAGAGACTGTTCACCGAAAGCGAATAGCCCATGCAGCTTGTGATCGAATTCCGCTAGCTTCCGGTTCGTGTCTGAAGAATGGTGAACATAGGCGGACTCGTCTGAAACATGCACAAGTTGTGGGCCATTCGGCGACGAATACAACACAACCAGGTGTTCCTCGAGCTTTCCGACTGGAACCACGATGGACGGGTACTCCCCCAAAGGACAGTCGTGACCAACCAAAACGAATTTGGCATGTTCATCGCTCATACAGGAAAACTGGCATAGCGCTTAATAACGCATTCCTGAGCATTCTCTTCGAGGCGCGCGGCCATCTCCGCAGGATTGAAGTTCTTGGTAAAGTCATACGTGTAAAACGGAAGAATATTTGGCGTGGTCCAGCGATGCAATTCCTTCAGCACTGCGGAAGTCTTAAATTGAGGTATTCCGATCCATAGTAGATGCCGTCCGAGCTCTATCGCGACCTCCGAAATCGCCTCAATGGTTCGCTGTCGATGGTCCACATTGAGGGAGGACAGGTCGGTTGTGAGGAACTCGTGGAGGAGAGGGAATGGGGGCTGCTTAAGGCTCCCACTTCTGGCCGCTCGGCCGTCGAGATATCGCGGGTTTGTCTCAAACAGATGGTAGACGAGCCGCCTTGCGTCGCGAAGTGCGTCTGTAGTAGTTACGCTGAACCGAGAAGCAAAGGGAGCTAGCCTCCGAGACCAATCGGGTCCGAATCGGTCGCCTGCAACGGCACCCGAGTCGAAGGGAAATAATTGGGAAATTACACTCATCATATTCGGCGAAAACACCAGCGCAACAGGAAGCTCACTAGTACGTTCCGTTTGCAGCGTCGATGTGCGATAGAAAACGCCGCCATATGAGAAGTATAGGACTGTTTTCGACAGGACTTTGCAGGGCCGTGGCTCCAATTGGCCTACATTCAGGATTGCCTGGAGCCATCGACGGGCCGTCAAGTGCGCCAGTGGCAATCCGATTGGTAATTGCGCTGGCGTAGACTCTCTGGCCAAGGCTATTTCGAGTTCAGTTGTCATTTCCTACCTGAGGAGACATTACTCTCTATGTGTCGCCGGTCTGGGCGAGTTGTGACGTCGAAGCAGCCAGGATCGACTCTAATCGTTCAAGTACTTGCTTACGACGTTGGGCCATGCTCCGGCGCTCTGCCTCCTGATGGCCTGTGAGAATTGCGTCCTCCGCTGTTTTGAGAGGGTCTGAGTTTTTCTTCAATTGCTCTCGAATCTCAATTTGGACGTCTTCGTAGTTTTCATTGAGAACCTTGTATGCCGGTGGTTTTGCCACTGCCACCACCGTGGGTAAGAGATCATCAAAGAGGTCGAGAATCCTATGTTTTACGCCACGGCCGACGTCCTGCCCTTCGTCGACGAATTTCTGACACCGTTTTTGGATCGGTGTTGAGATGGTGCGCAAGAGCTGATCGCGTACGCGTTGTCGAAGTTCATCAGTCGCCTCCTTGCCCACGCTTGCCAGCGCCCTGGCATCTGCCTTGATCTGGTCCCGCAGAGCCTCGAGAATACGCTTTTGGCTTCGAGCCCCTTTTTGCTCTGCCCACGCGACAATTTCTTCGATCAATGCGACATAATCCTCGCCCAGCTCTTTTGTGCGTTGGCGCACGATCTTGATGACCTGTTGACCCCAGATGGGCGCGATCTGACCGTCGTACATCAAGGAGTAGTCCCGAGGCAGGTCGATATGATGAGCACCGTTGAAGGTTCCTCCCTTTCGCACAGAGGCTCGCAAGGTTGCCCAGTGCATGTCATGGAATTTCCGCGAGTTTCGGCGCATTTCTTCGAGCGCACTTGCACTTGCCTGTTCGATAAGTGTCTCTATCCTTTCCGGAACAGTTTTCTTAAGAAACTCCCGAAAGGCTCCTTTGCGCGCGCTGAACTCCTCACGGTGGGTTGGAATGAACTCTTGAAGCTCCCTCCGAATGCGCTCGCTCTCGATGGTTCCAGACTGAGGATCTTGCCACTGCGCCTCGATCGTTCGCAACGTAGTGGTCACCTGTTCGCGGAAGAGGTTTGACACTTCGCGTAGGCGGCACAACATATCAGATCTTCGAGCCTGTACAACGTCGGCTAAGGCAACCTGCATTGCCGGTACACCGCTTTCCTCCGGTTGAGTGATGAACGGCCGTTCTTCATCATCCTGGAGCGTGACCCGGACAAACTCATGCGCCGAGAGTGGATAAACCTTCAACTTACTGAGGATTCGGCGGATTGCCGCATCGCTGGCCTCCTTGGCGGATCCTTCAAGATCGGTGATTATGCGTTTCAACTCTGTCTCGAGTTGGGTCGCTATAACAGCCGGCATCTTCTCTCGGATAACGGCAAGGTGCTCGCGTTTGGTCCGGCATTTCTGCGGATTGGATTGCCGCTCTTCGCGGTATTCGGCCGTCGCCACATTGTCGAGCATGGTAACGGCAACGATTAGTTCAACTGGATCGGCTTCAGGATCGTCGGTGCTGTGCAACAAACGGTTGAGGAATCCGCTGGATCGCAGCAGGTCTGCCGAAGCAGCATCAATGCCGGATTTGTGGACAACCAAACATATTGCCTGCGCCTTCTCACGAACCCACTTCTCTGTGACAGCTCGGTACGCATCACTACTGATCCCGACGCCGGGAAGATCCACGAGCCTCAAGCCCGTGCTCAATATTGTTGATGGCCACCCGAGTTCAATTTGGCGAATGAATGGTGCTAAGAAACCCGCGGCGTGAATCCGGAGTTCCTTTAAGAAGTCGCCATTCCCCAGCGCTGCGTCAACAGTATGAGGGATATCTCGTGAGGCGAGATGCAGAACTCGCCTAATGCGCTCGATCCGCTCTGCGTCTTCGGATTTCGGTACCGTGCTCCACTTGGGTGCTTTCCCGCCAGCGATTCGAAGACAGTCGACCAAGTATCCAAGATCTAGACTCGCATTCTGATTGCCAGTGATGATCAGCCGACCCTGGCGTTCCAAATGGTCTACGACTTGGCCATCGTCGAAACCAATCTCGTCATCTTCACCGATAAGTTCCTGTTTAAGCTCGCTGTCGTCGGCCTTTTCGTTCTGCCTAAGCAGTTTCTGTTCGAGGGCAAACACCAGTTGCCAGAACTGCTGCATCCGGTGGTACTGCACCGTGAACATCGGCTTTTCGGAGAACCTAACTTCCAGCGCTTGAGCCGTAAGAGGGCCGACTCCGCCCGCCGGCAAAATGACTTCTGAGCCACCTACGAGAGCGTTGATCAGTGTGCTCTTCCCAACTCCGGACTGTCCTAGAAAACAGGCAGCCACTTCGGCATCAGCGAGTTGAGCGATTCGTTGGAGGCGTACTGTTTGAGTATCAAAACCGGCCACGCGGTCAGTTGCAAACTCCTCGATTGCGCTGCGGGCATGCTTCTCGTACCACTCGACTAGGGCGGCTGTTTCATTGAGCAGTTGCTGCACGAATCCACACCTCGACGGATCTTACAATCCGACTTAACGGAATCACAAAATGTCTAGATCCGTTGTAGAGTCAGCGGGGCCCGATCCAAAAGGGATACCGGAACCTCCAGGAATATCCATAACCTGTCGGTGGGGGAGTGTTAAGATTACGCTGTATTCTATTGAATCTCAAGCGGCTTAAGACCAAACGACGCTCCTTGTTGACTAAGCTGCTGGGCAGTCAGCTATGGTCCCGAATTTGCCAGCGCAGTCGCGGTCGACGGAAGCCGGGTAAATGAAGTTTATCCATTGCGCAGATATTCATCTGGATACACCACTTCAGGGTTTGGCCCAATACCCTGGAGCCCCGGTAACTGAGATTCGAAACGCTACGCGACGAGCCTTCGAGAGAGTGTTGGATGCCGCCATTTCTGAGAGGGCGGATTTCCTTGTTGTTGCAGGAGATCTCTACGACACCGGACTCAAAAGCTTTGAATCTGCGCTCTTTTTCAACAAGCAGATGGCCCGCCTAAAAGATGCCGGAATCGATGTTTACCTTGTTTACGGAAATCATGATGCCGCTAGCAAACTGATCAAGCAACTCCGCCCTCCGGGGAACGTTCACATTTTTCGTTCTAGCGAGCCGCAAACCTTTTCAAATGACGAGTTGCGTGTGGCGATACATGGTCAGAGCTTTGCCACTCCTGAAATCGTCGAGGATCTTGCCGCCAAATACCCGCCACCTATTTCCGGTTTTTTTAACATCGGAGTGCTGCACACGAACCTTACAGGGGTCTCTGAACACGCGAACTACGCGCCCTGCTCGCTCGAAACATTGAAGAACAAAGGATACCAATACTGGGCTCTTGGCCATGTGCACAAGCGGCAGATTCTCTGCACTGATCCTTACATCGTGTATCCGGGCAACATTCAAGGCCGCCACGGAAAGGAACAGGGAGAGAAGAGTTGTGAACTGGTGACAGTTGCCGATGCGGGAACGGTATCCGTCAAGACGATCTCCACCTCGGTCGTGCCATGGGTTGAGGCAGAGATCGATGCATCTGGGTGCCAGACTGCGGACGACGTTTATGAAAGGATTCGCACCACTCTTGGAGGGCTGCTCTCGAAGGATAAAGAGCGTGTGACAGCCCTGCGTCTAAGGATTCTGGGCACTACGGATGCGCACACGGAACTGAACCGCGATCCTGAGCAGGTCCGCAACGAGGCGATCAGCATCGCGAATGAATGTGGAAATGGTCTGCTGTGGGTGGAGCGAGTGCAGGTTGCCACTTTGCCGAGCATAGATCGCGAAGCGTTGCTAAAGCGAGACGATCCGATTGGCGAGGTCGCCAGAATCGTGGCAGCACTCCGCCATGATCCAACAAGTGTCACCGCTTGGGACACTATCGCGGAATTACAGAAGAAACTGCCGAGCGAAATCGGGGAGGGGGCGGATCCGCTCAAACTAGATGTTGCCACGCTGAGCACAGCGGTTGAAGAAGCTGAAGGGCTGCTGCTTGCACGATTGTCAGCATCGGAGGCTTTGTGAGAATCGATCGCATTGATCTCATTCGATTCGGACATTTCGTCAACAATGGGATCGATCTCCCAGCGAAAAAGCCAGACTACTACTTGATCTACGGTGACAACGAAGTCGGGAAATCAACGCTCCTTAGAGCTATTTCTGCCCTTTTCTTCGGCGTGCCGAGCAGAACCCCGGACGTGCATAGTTGCAAAGCCTCCGAGTTACGACTCGGTGCCACTATTTCGGACGGCGAGAGGAACTTTTCATTTCGCCGCCGTAAAGGAACAAGCGGAACTCTTTTGAATGTCAATGAAGGGCAGATCCAAGAAGCCGCTCTCAGTCCGTTTCTACGAGAACTGGACCGAGAACGATTTGAGCAGTTCTTCGGGCTAAATCATGAACGTCTGCGTGAAGGAGGCGAAGAACTTCTGCGTGGCAAGGGCGACATTGGCAGCGCGCTGTTCCAGGCGGCTGGACTTTTGGACCTGAGAAATCTACTCGATGAGTTGAATGCTGAAGCCGGTGAGCTATTCTCCGCCACGTCGCGCGCGAATAGCACAAAGACCATCAATTGCGGTCTGCAAGAGTACAAGCAAGCAAAATCTGAGGTCGTCAGGCTCGCCATTTCTGGAAAAGCCGTGAAAGACAAGCAGGCGGAATTGGAGACAGCCAAGGAGAATGTGGACAAGTTGAAAGCCGAATCCCAATCTCGGCAGCAAGAACTGGTACGGTTGCGCCGAATCGCGAGCAACAAGCCGGATCTTGCCCGACTGGAGGAGCTGCGGACGCAGCTCTCGGCTCTCGAACTGGTTCCTGCGTTGCCTGCCGATTCCCGTAAGCAGCGCGATGAATCGGCTGCTGCATTGGCCGCCGCGACTAGCCAGATCGAAACACTTACCGCTGACATAGTCCAGCGAAAGGAGCGGATCAAGAACCTTCCTGCCAGCAGCTCTTTCAAAACGCACGAGAAAGAAATTGAAGAGCTAAATACCGAGACGAGTGCGTATACCCACAGCGTGGCCGACCGAGTGAAGCGCACTGACGAGCAAAACGAGGCAACCCAACGCGCCGAAGCTGATTGGAAGGGAATATGGCCCCATCGTTCGATCTCCGACGCCGAAACCTTAAGAGCGGTTTACTCGCGGAAAGCGGAAGTCCTTGCCATGATTACGGAGCACGCACGGCTTAGCACTGCGGCTGCCGCGGCGGAAGAGCAACTGCGCAACGCAACCGAAGAGCGGGAGCGTCTTCAGGAAGAACTTGCAGGACACCCCGTTCGACCTGATCCGTCGAACCTGATCGCCACGATCGAACAGGCGAAGTCACTCGGCGACACAGGCCACGCAATGGCCAAACTCAAGTCTGACGTTGAGCGCCTTACAGCTGACGCGACTCGGGACCAGCGGGCACTGCGCTGCTGGTCGGGAACCCTGCAAGAACTTGAAGCTCTAAAAACCCCGCTGTTGACGACAATCGACCAGTATGCGCGCGACTGGGACGCGGCTGCCAGCTCGCGGAGAGATCTGAAAGCGCACCTTTCGAGTGTTGCGGAGATGATTAGCGCGAAACACCGTGATCTTCATCGCCTGGCCGCACAAGTGGGGAAAGCCGGTGAGAATGAGCTAACTGAGATTCGTGCCCGTCGCGATCGACTTTGGCAACTCATCCGTGCGTCAGCTTTCGAAAACTCCTTATCCCCGGAAGACGCTCAGAAACAGTCAGGCTCATCTGAGCAGCTGCCAGGGGCTTTCACGGAGCATCTTCGCCGCGCCGATCAGACTGCCGACCTCAGGTTCGCGAATGCCAAAGAAGTCGCAATTCACGATCAGCTCGTTAAGGAAATTGATTCAGCTCGCCTCGAACAGCAGCGGATCGAAATAGAACTCGAGCGAATGGAAAGCGAGGACAATGGACTGCGGCAGCGATGGGCGGGCGAATGGCATGCGCTCGGCTCAGCGCCTCTCTCTCCCTCCGAGATGAAGGAGTGGATGCAAGCACGAAAGGCCATTCTCGACCGCCTCCAACAGGCCCGTGAAAAGGAAAACGACCATCATCTGTTGCAGGAGCGCGCGTCCAATGCTGCCGCTCAGATCAGCGTACGATTGACAGAGTGTGGATCGGAAACCAAGCCGGAGAATGAGTCGCTGTCAGTCCTCCTCAGAGTGGCGGACGGATTTGCCAAAGAGATCGCCGAACAGAGGCGCGCCGTGAAGGACATTCACCGTCGCCTGCAGTCGTTGTCACTGGAGAAGTGCCAGCAAAGACTTGACGAGTGCAGAGCACGGTTGCTGGAGTGGTCGCGGAAGTGGTCGCCGCTTGTGACTGCCCTGTTGTTGCCCGAAGCGAGCACACCCGATCAGGTGGCGGAGGCAGTCGCCCTGCTCGAGAAGGTGTATGGCAACCTCCAGATTGCAAACGACAAACAATATCGCGTTAGGAGAATCGGTGAAGATATCGAGCTATTTGAGAAGCGGGTTTCCCAAGTTGTCTCCGCCATTGACGCTTCCCTGAGCGCGATACCGCCAGGAATGGCGGTAAAGGAACTGCATTCTCGGCTGGTGGAGATCGGCAAAGCCGATACGGAACGCGCCACGCTAGAAGCGCAGAATGCAAGAGACGAAACGTCCATTGCAAACTGTAGGAGTAGGTTACAAACTGCTTCGAGTGTTCTAAGTAGATTGAGGGAGCTCGCGAATTGCGAAGACGATCAGCAGATTGAGGCCGCAATCACGTCCGCCGAAGCGAGATCGGGGAAGCAGGAGGAATATGATCGCATTGCTCTTGGGCTTATTCAGCGCAATGCCGTTCCCGAAGTAAAGCAGATCGAGGAGGAGGCCTCTGGGTATGAGTTGGATTTGCTTAACTCAGAGATTGTGGCGAGCGAGGAGCGCCTGAAGACTTTACAGGATGAATTTTTCAACGCGGGTAGCCGGCATCGAGAGTTAACGACCGAATTCGAGCGCCTGCAGGCCAGTGACGAGTCGACATTTCAGGCTCAGAAGGTCGAAGATGCCCTGGCTCGGGTTCGTCCTGCGGTTGGGCAGTACCTGCGGCTGCGACTCGCATCGGGAGTGCTGCAGCGTGCCATCGAATCGTATCGCGACAAACATCAGGGACCGGTTCTGAAGCGCGCGAGTGAGCTGTTTGCGATTCTCACCCTGGGAGATCATTGCGGCCTGACCACCGGCTTCTCTGATGATGACAAGCCCGTCATGGTCGCAATCCGGAAGAACAGGGAACAGGTAACCGTTGACGGGCTGAGCGACGGCACTCGCGATCAGCTGTACCTTGCTTTGCGATTGGCCGCCATCGAGCACCATGTCGAAACGGTGGCGCCTTGCCCCGTGATATTTGATGACATCCTGATTAACAGTGACGATTCACGAGCGTCGGCGGCTCTGCAGGTGATAAGCGAGTTGGCGAAGCGTACACAGGTGCTCTTCTTTACGCACCATAGACGTCTGGCAGAGTTGGGAATGAAGGCCGGTGCTCAGATGATCGAGCTCGACTCCGCTGCTGCGGCGATTGCATGACCGACCTGATCTTCATGCAGGGCTTCGATCAGTCGCGTACGACTCCCTTTTCCTGACGTCGACATCTGTTGCCAGTCATAGGCTGGTCAGGATATCCACTGCCCAGGAAACTGAGAGGGTCAGCCAAACGGTGCTTACCTCATACAATTTCAATTGCGGCTCGGCTGAAATCAGCGAGCGCCTTGACTCGCGATGGAATCGAAAGGGAGTTCAAGCGACTAGAGGAAATCGCGGCCCCTCCAGGGATTGAGCGAAACCAGCGTAATGGGCGCTATTTGTCGTACAGCGAGATGGCCTTAGGCTGACAGGGCACCCGCTACGGCACCCGTCCCAACGCTCCAGATTGTCTCAAGCAAAGCAGACCACCCGAGTTTGCTGGTGTTGTGCATAGGCCCCACCTCCTTAACGTTTCCATTGCCACTCATCGACAGCGACAAGCGTTTGTACTTCACAACGGCTAATCCGAGAGAGAGCGTGAGACCGAACACCGCAAGAGGCATCGAAGCCCCTCCTGCCAGCCCTGTCAGCCTAAAGCCACGGCTACAACTGCGCTACCTTCAATGGTGATTATCGATATTTGATACATGGCAGGTCAACATTACTTCGGGGATCTGCGGGTCCCCTGGGGGGCGCTCGACAATACCTTCGTCAAAGACGTCGGCCTCGCGGCTTTCCTGCCGATTTACCCAAACATCGCCGGTAACGTTATGCAAAGTCTGGCAAATTCGCTTTCGGCTTCCGGAACGATGATCTACCCGAAGAAGTAAAAAGTTGTGACGCGAAATCGAACGGTTAACTCCCGAATCGCTTCGCTTCTGCGCAATTGTGTACCGTGGATGTTGAGCATCCATGACAACTAGTATCTCCGATCATTGAGAAGTCCCGCGGCGACTTGAGGCCTTCTTTGGTCTAGATGTCAGGTGATAGGCGTAGAAGAGAAACCGCATTGCTGAATCAATGACACAGAATCGAAGGAACATCGGGTCCTTTTCATAGTTGGCCATCAGTTTGGCCTCGTCGTATGTCCTGATACCGCTGAGGTGTTTGCCGTCCATACCACCAATTGGATCAATAGGTTAGACCTAACATCTTTGATTATCTGACATTGTCATGATAAATATGCCTTTTATGCTTGACATTGTCATTCTCCTAGGCCATGATGGCGTTGTTTAAGGCGAGAATCGTGCGCGACGGTATCTACAAGAATTTGCCACTTGGCCGCGGCTGGAAATCTCTCCTCAAATCCTGTGAGAGGGAAAAGGAGCGCGGCGATACCTCGCGCTCGAAGGCCGTTAGGGCGATCGTCGCTGAAATCGGCGTGGAATTGTCGGCGGAATTCCTTCAGGGCCTACTTTCACGGGCAAGGCGAACTGAGTCGCTCCTGCCCGGGTTCGACGGAATTGATCGCGACGCCACGTGCCGCGATTTGGGCGGAACTAACTCTCCCTTCGAGAACGATGTGCTCGCAAGTGCGAAAAGGATGGAGGCGCGAGGGGTTCGAGGAAGAGTGATCGTCGACAAGGCATTAAACGAGAGCATCGAGAATCTAAAACAGCGCAGAGTCCGTCAAATTGAGCAACACTGCCTGGCCAATGCGGGTGCGAAATCCAAGCCTGTAATCGACGCGGCACGCGATGCAGTCTGTGCAGCAGATTCTTCCGCCATTGCAGATTCGCTAGTACAAGGGCAACGCCCGAAGGCGCCGCGCCTGAATCGCGACATCGATCTCGATGAGGATCTTTCGCAGGTTCGCTAAATGAACATTGAGCTACGACAAGATGCTTCAGTCCCCTCGGCGACCATCGCTGTTTTCGAGCCTGGGTCAAGGCCTCGCCGCGCCGATTTTCAATGCAAGATTGGACGCGATCTAACGATAGACCCAGATCTGCTTAGCCGCTACTGTGTGAGAGACTTGGACTCGGTCGTTGACGATCTCGTGCTTGTTTCGGGCTCCGTGGCTTTTACTGATCGAGTAGTGGCAAGGAAACCGTCGATAGCCTGGAGGCGAAATCTAAGTGTCAGCATTCCGGTGCACGATCCGGATCGCTGGCGCGAGCCGGAACTATATCGGAGATTGACCGGCACACTTGATTACCTTACGGGCGACAACTGGACGCTTACGTTCACACAGCGCAGGCACAGAACCAACATCCAGCCCCAAGCCCGTTTGCCCCTCGGCGGTGGCACGTCTCTAGTCATGCCATACAGTGACGGATTAGATTCGTTTGCGGTCGCTAGGCTCGTCGCTGCCAGACATTGTAATGTCCCACTAATTTTGGTGACGACTGGTAATCGGAAGAATCACGCTTTAGATGAGAGTAACTCGGATTTGAGTCGCTCCATGTATCGGGTTGCGATTCCGTTCAGGCTCTCGTCCCGAGGAGGGCTAGTCCGTCACCGCGAGCCAAGCTACCGTTCCCGGGCTTTTGTCTTTGGTGTGATGGCCGGTATTGCTGCCCATTTGCTCAATGCAACGCAAATTTTCGTAGCAGAGAGTGGACAGGGCGCTTTCGGGCCCTGGTTGGCTCCGGTCGGAAACGAAGCCCCTGATGTGCGAATGCATCCCTCGTTCACTAGCCGTTTGGCATCATTGTTGAACCTCGTGCTCGGCACTGCCCTAGCTCATGTTCATCCTCAACTATGGAAGACGAAAGGCGAAACCTTGCAGGATCTGACTCGGCTCCATCTTGCTGACGGATGGTGGCTCACCTCTTCGTGTGCACGAGATCAACGACACGTGTCCCTGGACAACCGACGGATTCAGTGTGGAGTCTGCGCAGGCTGTCTATTGCGTCGACAATCGCTGCATGCCGCAGGCTTAACCAGCAATGCTGAGAACTACCTGTGGAATGATCTGAGCGCAGCAACTCTAAGTCGAGCTGTCTCTGGTCGGCGAACCGCTCGCAACGACGAGCGGCAAGCTCTGTGCGCAGTTCTCGAAATCCAGCAATTTGCCGAGATGAACGCCCAAGCGGAACACCTTCGGACTGCAGCCGACGACCTCTCGCCTTTTGTGAATGAGCGATCCGACTTCGTTGAAGCGAAACTGAAGCGCCTGATCAGTACGCATGCCTCTGAATGGACACAATTCCGTTCAACACTAGCATCACGATCTTTCATCAACCGATGGCTGGACACACTGCAATGACGAACTTACTAGATACCACCGATCCAGTTCAGCTTGGTGAGCGTCTGCGACTTGCAAGGGCAAGGGCGGATCTGACGCAGCAGGAAGCTGCGGAGAAGCTTAAGTTGGCCCGTACGACGTTAATTGCTCTCGAGAAAGGGCATCGGCGTGTCCGTGCTGACGAATTGAAGAGCATATCAGATGTTTATGGAATTTCAGTAAATGCTCTGCTGCGGCCCACTTCAGTGCTCACCAACTTAGTGCCCCGCTTTCGAGCGATTGCCCCGGATGAAGTAGAAGCTGGCGACGCGGCATTGTTGCTTAATGACTTAGCGGCGGCTCAGTATGAACTTGAATCAATCTTGGGTATTCCGTTTCGCCCTAACTACCCTTCTGAACGGCCCATCGGACCTGGTGATATTCGGCAACAAGCGGAAGATGTGGCGATGGAAATCCGGCAGAGACTCGGAATTGGGCTTGGTGCTATTCCCGACTTAGTCAGCCTGCTTGAATTGGAATTCGGGGTTCGAGTGTTCATACGCGCACTTACTTCCAGCAAGATTTCCGGACTGTTTGCCTTTGATGAAAAGATCGGGGCTTGCATTCTGCTGAACAAGAATCACCCAAGAGAACGCAGGGCCATCACTGCGGCTCATGAACTCGGCCATCTCATCGCAACGAGGACCCAGCCAGACGTAGTCGAATTACGGGCTGTGCCACAAACCCGGGAAGAAAAATTCGCCGCAGCGTTTTCGTACGCTCTCTTAATGCCGGCGGCATTCGTTCGAAGGAGATTCAGTGACCTTCAGCGTGAAGCTGGTGCCTTCTCTCCCCGACATCTCATCCTCCTTGCGCATCAGCTGTCAGTTTCTGAAGAAGCATTATGCCGCCGGCTGGAGGAATTAAGCCTTCTGCCGTCCGGGACCTGGGAGTCACTCCGTGATCGTGGGTTTTCGGGTGAACTTGTACGGAGAGTTCTCGGTGACAGCGCAGCACCCGAGGTGAGTACCGTGCCGCCGCGCCAGTGGTTCTTGGCGGCCGAGGCCTATCGTCGCGGGCTATTGTCAGAGGGCCAGATCGCCCGAATGCTGAGGGTTGATCGCATAGAGGTTAGAGCGATGTTTGATGCACTCGGCGCAGAGGAGGGCGATGGACTTGACTCCTTCCAAGTTGAGTAGAGCTCACACGAGGCTCGTCATCGACGCGAGTGTGCTAATAAATATTCTCGGCACTGGTTGTCCCGCTGACGTTCTTAAATGCCTGTGTCGAGTTTTTTCAATTGACGAGATTGCTCTGCGAGAAGTTGACATTGATCCGTCAACCCGGCGTTCATCCGAAGACATCCTAGCTACGTTGCGAAGCCAGGGCTTGCTGGAAGTGATCCGGATGGACGACGACACGTATGATCGCTTCCTCGGATTCACCGCCGCACAGCCACCAGACGACTTAGACGACGGAGAGGCAGCAACTCTTGCGCATGCTGCGTGTGGACAACATGTTGCAGTTGTCGATGAACGCAAAGCTACCAGAATTGCCAGCACTCACATTCCCGAGATACAGGTTTTGAACTCGATAGATTTGCTCGCGGCTCCGGATCTGCTCAACAAGCTTGGAAGAGAAAAGATGTCAGATGTGATTTATCGAGCTCTACGCGACGCCCGAATGAGAGTTCCACCACGCGTGCGACATTGGATTGCAGATCTGCTGGGCAATATCCGTGTGCAGGAGTGCCCGAGCTTAGGCTATTGTTCCGCCAGTCGAGCTGAACGTACCAGGTGAAATGAACGATGGAATTGCAATTCGGAGGTTGGCCGACGGCCCTAGCTATGCGGTGGCGGGGCTTCCATTGGTCATTCTCGATGCATGCCGATTATGACGAATCGACTCTATCCGTTCCATACCGGACTACTGGCGACGGACTATCACCGTTTTCATTCGGCCCCCTATAAGGGAAGCGGGTGGCGTCTAGAACTCGTTCAGCCCAGCTCCGAACTGCCAATTGCATCCGAAGTTGTGGGTGACAAGATTTATCCTGCAAAGGAGGTCGTGATATGGGCAAGGAATGAGGTGAGTGCGCAAAGGGCGGCGGACCTCATCCACTCAGCTCGACTGTTGATTGACGGCTCCAATCTGCTGTCGCATATCTATCCTGGTGAGCATGCCCCCATCCAAGCAGTCGGAGAAGAGGAAAATGGAGTGCACGAGCCGGTCTTTCCTCCAAACACCCCGGTCGTCACTCCCCATATCCCGTTGGCTTGTCTCATTGCTGCGCGTGCTTCGAGGAGACTTCAATACGTCTACGCTATGGCCAAGCTTCGGTTAAGTTTCGAGACATATTCGCTTCCAACAATCGAGCTTGACCCCCAACACAGTACCA
Source organism: Terriglobales bacterium (assembly GCA_049582765.1). Taxonomy (GTDB): domain Bacteria; phylum Acidobacteriota; class Terriglobia; order Terriglobales; family Acidobacteriaceae; genus JBAUUQ01. The sequence goes on along the minus strand of JBAUUQ010000033.1, from coordinate 233,791 downwards.
ATGTGCCCAAGTCTCCGTTGCCGGAAGACCACGTCCGATTGGCCTTCGCAATCGTCATGGCGTATTCCTGCATTGAGGAATTGGGTTTTGCAGTCAACGCAAGTTCGGACCGGCCGGCCAAGATTGGGGGGAAATGGAACCCGCTGGTCAAGGAAGATCTCGAAGCCCGATTGCGGAAGGGGCACGTCAAGCTAACGGAAGCGTTTCATTGGACACTGAGGGGCGCCCGGACTCTGATCGAGAAGAAGCGCGTGCCAGAGATCGTTCAGAAGGCAGAATGGGCTAGGTACCCTGTCCGTGACGGCAAGATGGAGATCATCGACGCAATAAATTACGTAAGTTTCGTAAGGAGCAAAGTGTCAGCTCACAAGGCAGACAAACGTCTCGTTCGGGTTCTTTCGGTCTACGACGTCGCGAATGCTCAATTTCTTTCGCGCAGGTTGTTGCTCGAAAAGATGGGCTACTGGCGCTATTGGGGAAACAGGACGAACCGACATTGAAGTGATTTCCGAAACCGATCTGAAACTGGTTAGCGAAGAACGGCGCTTCCTCCGAAATCACGAAGTCGATCAAACAGGATTGCGTTAGCCCTTAGGAGGGAGAGCGACCAAACCCAACGCATGTAGCACGAACAAAATGATGCCCGCGGCAAGCGTGACGAAATGCGGGAAAGCCACGATTGGGAGACGAAAGTTTTCAAAGATGCCGAAGCCTTGCTCCTGAAGTGCGGCAAACCACGATGTGTAGACCTGGAAGGGAGCGATGCCGGCAAATTCGCCGGAAGCGAATGCCTTTTCGAGTTGCTGAATTCGCGGGCTGTACATGTACTGAAAAGACTTCCAGAGAGCCTCTACCAACCAGAAGATGAGCGACGCTGCCGCAGCGAACAGCCACAGATAGTGCGTTTGGTAAAAACCGCCGCCGATAGCGGCCATCCCCACCGTGGCGCTCCATCCCTTGATCGTTATTATTCTGGTGTCGAAGCCCTCGTAGAAATTCTGCAGGAGTAGGTACTCATCTCTGAGCAACTGGATTTTGGTCGCATCTTCCATGAAAGTGCTGATTCGATTGTGCAGTCCCCGATTCGCTAGGGCTTCGACAGGTCGCTGTCGATGCGACGGCCGATGTTGCGCAATTCTTCGTTGAGTCCCAGGTCGGACGGCACTTCAGAGCCCTCAATAATCGATCTCAGCTTTGGATACAAATGCGCACGGTTCAGTAAGTCCTGCCTAGAATACAGGCTGGCCTTGGCTGGCAATAAGTACGCCGGCACGCCATCCTGTGGCAATAGGATCGACATGTACAGATCGTCATCGTCCATGAACCTGATGAATTCAGCCGCGTCCGCAAGGCATTGGTCTGTGCACTTCTTGTCGACAACAAAGGAGTCCACCCACGACATCACCTTGGGCGCATGCGAATCGAGGGGGAGTTCCTCCACGTCGATGTCGGAATCCACTAGGCACGCCGCGGCCGTCGGGCATTTCCCTTTATCGGTGGCCAGTTTGAGCGCCCCGTTTAGGCTTTCCGAATAACCGATCAGGGCGCGAGCGCGCTTGGCGCCGAACTGTTCCGCAAAAAACGCGGTCTGGTGTTGATTCGAGTCGCGGCAGGTTTTTTGTTCGCAGATGTCGCGAATTGCAACGAGATCACTTTCCAGACCCTTGTCGAACGCGCCGACATGCGCGGCGACATCGTTCCAATCCGGATAACGGTCGACGGCCGCGTTCAGGTAGAACTCACCCAGGGTCGATTTTCCCATCAGGTCTACGGCGAGGCCGCCTCCCGAGGCGGGATGTGCACCGATCGCCTTCTTCAGATCTTGAATCGTCTTCAATCCTTGCATCTTTTGATCGGACTTCGCGAAGAAAAGAAAGTTCCCGCAGACCCAATGCGGCGAGCCATAGCGCACGCCTCCTACGACAGCACCCGCCACCGCGTTCTTCAGGAATCCGTCGTCCGGCAGCATGGCGGCGGGCGGCAGCGGCTGGATCTTCTTGTTGATCGCGAAATCGTGCAGGAATACCGAGTCCAGTTCGTAGACATTGGCCTGCGCGCATCCCACATACGCATCTGAGAATGACCCGTAATAGTTGTCCGACAAGTCAACGATGACAAGACGGATGTCCGGGTGTGCCTGCGCGAATCTTCTTGTCACTTCGTCCTTGAAACCGCCGAAGTTGGGCACGAAAGGGTAAAGCTCGACGGTCAGCGTTCTAGCGCCGGAAGCGCTATTCTGCATCGAGGGAGCGACTTCGGGACAACCATCGGCTGCGAACGCGAACAAAGGTGAGAAAAGTGCAAGGGCGAGAAGCAACGAGCAGCGGCGCGACATACGGATCACTCCTGATTCCCGGTTAGAAGGGACGCGTTCCATTTGCAACAAACCCAGGGCTCGATCCGCTCAGAGAGTATCACAACCCGTACGACGTGTACTTCACACGGGTTTCGGGTCATCCCAAGACCGAGTGTACCGACTCCCGAGTTCAATCGACACCGCGTACCGCTCTGGATCATTCTTTTTCATCCAAAGCAGTTTATAGACCGTGTCCACCGCATTCTTCATGATGTTCTTCATCTCGGCCTGCGTTATGTGCGAGTATTCCGATTTTCCCGTGCAAGCGGGGCACTCTTTCCCCGCGTGAACACCTTCGATCGGGCCATTGCGGAACGCCAATGCGACAATGCACTTGGCTTCTGCTGCCAACTCTGGGTTTAACGGCATCGTTCTCTTGGGCATCGCGTCTCTCACGCTCGAAAATCGCACATAAACCGACGGTCGGAACTTCAATCGTCAGCGTTTTCAACGACCGCAGTTGGAATACAAGTTTGTCATGTCGTCCCTGAGATTCTGATGGACCGACTCCTTCAGAAGAGTTGGCCCGATTCGTACCGCGCTCAACCGGAACAAGCCGGTCCCCCAGTCGGCCGGAGTATGGGCGTAGAAGAGGACGGCGATGTTGCGTGGGTGAAACTCAGTTGTGCGCCAGTCCGTTCGGTGTCTGCCCATCAACATGTTGACAAGACCGCTGAGCTGTTCGTAGCTGCCCGAGAAGTACGCATTGCCCCGATTTAGAACTCGACTGATGCAGACAGCAATGATCCCGAAGTAGTTGTTTGGAGCGGACGGCAGTGCTGATCGAAGTTGGCTCGCTGCACTCCTGACTGCGGCTCTAATGCTGTGCTCATGTTCGGGCCGCTTGCAGGCTATCAGATAGCCCCTGTCAGGCACCTTAAGAAGCAGATCCGGCTCGAGGAGTTCCACTTCGGCCCCGCAGAGCGCCCACTCGGCCCCGAGCGCCAGCTCGAACATCACGTTTCGGCCGTCGCGGCTGGTAGCTGTCTCGGATTCAGGCAGAGCGGGCCCACTCAACGCTCTTGTCAATCGCTCGCAAAGCTGTCGGGGCCGGTAGTCACGGAATGCCAGATACACATCGTGCAATTCCAGAGCCTCCGTCAAACCGAATAGGTAATCCGATTTGGAGATGCCATCTGCTTGGTTCGTGCAGTTCAGGAAGGCTCGCTCCGCTTTTTCCAGCACACGAATTGCGCGATGCGCGCGGTCCGCTTGTCGCACCGGTACACCAAGTCGTCGAAGCCAATCATCAAAGCCTCGGAGATTCTGCAGAATGTCAGCGTATCGGAGTTGTGATGCTTGGTGCACGAGGCGAGTATAGACTGCGAATCCTGGTATGCAGATCCTGGCAGCGCAGAGAACGCAGTCGCGGACAGATCCACGATTTGGAGATCCGTCTTGGGCTCAGGCCCTGACGCATCAATCCATCGTCTGTTACAATCTACACGCGGGGCATGGACAGATGCTCCGGATCGTAGGGCTTGCGTCAGGATTCGTCGGGATGTACTTCCTTACGGTTTCCTGTCGATAAAACCCCCGGAATTCGGTTATATCGGGTGGAAGCGGTTGACACAGGCGACGCGGTTGACAGTAAGAAAAGACAGTAAGATCAAGGGTTTCCAGCTAAGCTGGTGAAAACAAAGTGGGGACGTAGTTCAGTTGGTTAGAACGCTGCCCTTCCATTGTACCCCTTAGATATCCACCATATTTTCAACGACTTACAAAAAGTGCGGTAAAGTCGCATTCTAACCGGGCCCCGTTTGGTCCCCTTTCTTATGTGAGGGCTCCTAATATCGCACCCAATCGCGAGAACTGCGCTGATTTGCAAGGCGCCGTGAGAACCTTAAGTGCAAGACACATCTGTGCCGCGACGCCTTTCCAAGAACGCGAGAGATGCCGAGCGACAATTCTGGGAGCGCCGTCTATCCCCAGAATCCCCGTTGCCTCTGATTGCTGTATCGGTGTAGCGCATCTTCGATTACGGGATAGGCCATTTCGACGGAAGCAATTTCCTCAACTTCGACGAGCTTCTTTTCAAGCTGCTTATAGTCCTGGAAGAATCGACGAAGTACCCGCAGACGATGTGGTGGGAGTTGGCTGGCTTCGTGGTAAGCGTTGAATTCCGGATCGCTCGTGGCCACGGCGATGATCTTGTGATCCTTCTTTCCCATGTCCATCATGGTCATCAATCCGATCGGCCGCGCGGGTATGATTGTCAGCGGTGCAACCGCTTCTTGCGCTAATACGAGAACATCCAACGGGTCGTCATCTTCGGCCAATGTTTGGGGGATGAATCCATAATTAGCTGGGTAGTAAACAGCTGAGTAGAGAAGGCGATCCATTCGTATCAAACCGGTTTTCTTGTCCAACTCGTATTTGACACTGGAACCAAGCGGAATCTCCACCACCGAGTTGAATTCCTTCGGCAGGTTCCCTCCCGCTGTGATGTCATGCCACGGATGCGACATCGTTGTCTTTCCTCCGCCAAGTGCGCGGTATTTTCGTCAGCGCTTCAAAGTGCTTCCATACTTCTTTCGGTTCCAAATCTAGGATTGCAGATGTCATGATTGTAAAGTTCTCCTTGATTGGCTAGACAGGAGTGTAGCTACTTGGAGCCTCGCGACATGAACCAGGAATCCGGAATCACCCCGGAGCAAGCGCGCAATGCGCCGGTGGAACAGCTTCCCACATTGATTCACGAGCATCGCGAAGAAGTCCTTCGTGGTTTGCTGGAGAACCCGCATTTCGAAGAACTGCATCTTTGCCTGCTCCTCGGACGAGCGGATCTGCCGACTCTCCTGCTGCAAGAAATCGCCAGCCACAAGCAGCTGACGACCAGTTACCGCGTAAAGCGTGCGCTTGCATTTCATCACAATATCCCCCAGACCCTCGGTTTGGGACTGGTGCGCGAACTCTATACCCATGATCTTGTGGCCCTCAGCCTTTCTCCTTCGGGAAATCCCGCACTGCGGCATTTGGCCGAGGAACTGGTGCTGGCAAAACTGCCGCAACTGCCGCCCGCGCAGAAAATGACATTGGCCCGCCGGGGTACGCCCCGAATCATGGGAGCTTTGCTGACCGATGGCAGTCCCGAAAGCCTTCCCGCTGTGCTCGACAGTCCGTTGCTGAACGAAGGGCACGTCCTCAAGGCCCTCGCTAGAGTAGCGCTGCCAGTACGGATCGTCACTGCCATCGCCGATCATGCGAAGTGGTCGCACATCTACAGCGTGCGACTCGCGCTCTTGCGCAATTCACAGACGCCGTTGCCACGACTCCTCGCTTTTCTGCCCAGCATTACCACCACCGACCTGAAGATCCTGAGCCAGTCCAGCTCCGTACCCTCGAAGGTGTTGCCTCATCTGCGCCGGGAACTTGCCAACCGTATGCAGCATGGCAAAGCACCGGTCCGACCGACATAGAGAGGCCAAAGCCGGGTCGCTTCTCAACCAACGCGATAGAGAACGAGAATCAAGATCAGAAAACCTAAGACGTACGCGACGTATGCATTCAGGCGTCCATGGTGCATTCCTGCCAGCAGTCTCGCGACAGAATTCACGATCGTTCCGACGGGATGAAAGAAGAGGCGATCCACCAGGTGCGTCTCGTCGCGGCGTCGCCGGATTGCCGTCCGGAAATGCACGGCCACCGTTTCGCGAGTGTCCTCGACGATATTCGGGCGGAAAATCGCCTGGAATACGACGCGCACGGGGTTGGAAAATCCCGTTGCCGTATAGGTCATTTCCGGCAGCAGAGTTGGAATGCCACCGGCCCAGACTTCATTCTTGACGAGCGAGCGACGGCGAGTGAGGCGGCTGGTGACAAACCACGCGAGCAGCAGCAGAATCGTCAACGCCACGACGCTGTAGGAAGGAGACATGGCGAAGACCACCGGATTTTGCTCTCCGCCTCGCAGCAGGATTACGAGGCCGCGACCGGGCACCCATCGGGCTCCGGTTTGTGCTCCCAGGTTATGAAAGTCGGCGAGGAAGGCTGGCGGAAGCTGCTGGTTCGCCTGCGTAGCTGTAAAGAACGGTGGAACGAGCGAAGCGGTCGCATTTGCCCCCGCCAGAGGTTCCACAGCGCGGTTCAAAGCCGGTATGACATAAGTCGGCAGCACTCCGAGAAGAACACAAGCCACCGCGAGAAGTATCAGGGAAAAACGTGGCCTGCGCGCGAATTCGGCGTTTGATTCCCAATTGCTGCGCGGTGTTCCCAGAAAGCTCATAGCGTAGGTCTTCACGAAGCAAGTGACGGCCAACGCGGCCGTCAGCGCCAGGATGGCACCGGAAAGGGCGAAGATGATTTTGACTGCGGCCGATGGAAGCAGCGCGCTGCGCAGGAAGGTCTGCAAGGTTAACCATTCACTGACAAAACCATTAAAGGGTGGAACTGCCGCGATGGCGAGGCATCCAGCCAGGAATACGATCGACAGGGCCGGCAAAGAGCGGATCAGGCCGCCCAGTCGATCCATGTCTCTTGTGCCGGTCGCGGCTTCAATGTGGCCAGCGCCCTGATAGAGCAGCGCCTTGTATGTCGAATGATTCAGCATGTGATAAAGCGCGGCAATCAGCGCAAGGGCAGCCGGGACTGCGTTCCCGGAATTGCGGAACACCAGAAAGGCTCCGATCCCAGCCGCGATGATCCCGGCATTCTCGATGGAACTATGGGCCAGCATGGTCTTCAGGTCGTTCTCAGTCGTGGCATACAGAATGCCCACTAACGCGGTGACGGCTCCGATGACGAGAGCGACCAGGCCCGGCCCAATGCCGTGGCCGGGAACCAGGTCCGCGTTCAGACGCAGGATTCCATAGAAACCCAGATTCAAAGTCACGCCCGCGAACACGGGGATGAAAACGGGCGGAGCCGCCGTGTACGATCTCGGCAACCAGAAATTCAGCGGCACCAGGCCCGCCTTGACGCCAAAGCCGAGGAAGCCCAGAAGAAACACTCCCCACGTCGCCGTACCCGACAAATGAGCAGCCCCCATCCGCAGGACGCCAAACGAATATCCCCCAGCTGCATTTCCAGCGATAAGAAACGCGATGACCACCGCCAGGAATCCCGCCTCGCTCATGGCGAGCATGATGTAGCCGGCGGTCGAATCGCCTTCAGGTCCTTGCTCGTAGTTGACGAGCAGGTAGCACAAGATCGACATGCACTCCCAACTGATCAGGAAGGTGAGAACGTCGCCCGCAGTGAGGATCAAAACCACGGAAGCCATCAAAGCGAAGTGAAGCAAGCCGTAGCGGCCGGCGGGGTGCCCATCTCGGGAGAGGTAGTCCGGAGCAAACAAACAGCAGGAGAGATACACCAAGCCAGCTACGAAGAGAAAAATCGCCGACAGTGCGTCGAGGTGAAGAGACAGAGTTCCGAAACCGTTGAGCGTCCAAAGATTGAGTTGGAAATCCGCTCCGGCCGCGAGACGCAGACCTGCGGCGGCCATGAGGACAATGGAGCAGAGTGTCCCGAACCAGGCGATGGCCAGCGAGGCATACTTGCCGCGAAATAGCGACGACAGGATCAGCCCGGTTGCGCACAGAGCAAAAAAGAGCAAAAGAGCGGCGCCAGCATACGCAGCCATCTCAGGCCTCCTCTCGTGACTGCGTGGGAGCAGTTGTTGGCTTTTTTCTGCCTGCCACGACGAGCAGACCGTGCAAGATTGCAAGCGGCGGAGGTGGATCGCCGAGTACTTCCACATCGACGGGAAGGACCATACCCACGCCACCGGCAGACATGAAGCTCTTCCCGAAGACACCGCCTGTGATGGCGCAAGTTCCGACAGCCAGAACACGCTTCGGGTCCGGCATCGCTTCATAGGTCTTCAGCAGCGGCCCCCGCATGTTCTCACTGACCGGCCCGACTACGAGCAGGACATCAGCAGTGCGTGGAGTAGCGGTCAGAAAGATGCCCAGACGGTGCATGTTGTACAACGGATTGTTCAATTGCTTGACCTCGTGCAGACAAGCTCCGCAATCTCCGGCGTCCACCACCATGACGTGGAGCGACTGGCCAAAAGCGCTGTGCAAGGCGGAATAATCCTTTTTTGTGGCAGGCGTTTGCGCCCATTCGTAACCTTCATCCCAGTTGAGCAGATTCGAACTGCCAAAGTGGCAGCGCTGGCACCATACACAAGTCCTGAGATCAACGGACGCGATGTTCTTGCTGGCAGAGATCGCACCTACGGGACAGTTTGACGCAGCTTGGAATGCTTGCTCTGGGGAAGCAAAGGTTGTTGGTAAGGGCCGTCCCGGTGAAACGCCCGCGGCTGTTTCCGGCGCGCCAGGATAGCGCGTCGTCTGAATGCCTCTTCGTACTCCGTGCCAAAACCACGAGCTCATCGGTTGCCGCTCCTAACAATGTAACGATCTAACGATCGCACTCTGATGCAGACAAACCAAAGGTTGCCAAAATGATGGGAAAATCCTGAAATGCAAAGTCCTCCACCGCCACATGAAGGCCCAGCCAATTGCGGAAAGACGGAGATAAGATCCGGTAACGTTCCACCTTCTGTTCGCGATCCAGTCTTATCCAATGCATCGCCGCGCCGATGGGGGCCTCAACCCATCCTGATGCTGCACCGGCACTAGGTTGCGTGACCGGAGCGCAAATTTCTCCGGGTTCCAACGACTCGACTGCCTGGTGAATGAGCTTCGCGGATTGTTGCGCCTCGGAGAAAAGCACGCGCAGTCGGGCAAATCCATCTCCTTCTTTCTCGCAAGGCACCTCGAAACGGTAGCGTTCGTAACCGCCATAGGGACAAGCGCGGCGCAAGTCGTGAGCGAGACCGGATGCGCGCCCCAATGGGCCAACAAGATCCAGGTCGCGAGCGCTCTCTTGACTAATAATGCCGACATCTTCGAGGCGGTCGAGGAAACTGCTGCTGTATCGAAGGCGCTCCTCCAGTCTGTGCAGTTGGCGCGAAGTGGTGTCGACAGTTCCTAACAGGTTCCGGCAGTTCTGCGCATCGAAATCGCGCCGCAGTCCTCCAGGGGTGTTTAATCCGAACAGATACCGATGCCCGGCAAATGCGCACGAGGCACGCAGGAGCTGTTCCTCGACGATGGCCGCATGAGCCTCAGAGACGGTGAGCGCTGTGGACTGGCAAATGGCAGCGATTGCTCCGGCGTGGTGCCGGAGTCGCTCTAACTCAGCTAGTGCCACACGCAGGCTACGGGCGCGGAGAGGAACTTGCTGCTCGAAGATCTTCTCCACTGCTTGGCAGTAGGCAAGCGAATGCGCGAACGCGGATTTGGCCGAGAATCGTTCGGCTAGCAACAAGGCATCGAGAACCGATTTTCCCTCCGCGATCTTCTCGACCGCCCGATAGTTGTAAAACAGCCGTGGCACAGCCCGGATCACGTCTTCGCCAACTGTCTCTAGCAGGAAATGGACGGACTCGCCGATGCCTCCCTCATAGACAGGGCCGACTGGCATGGCGAACGCACCGGGATCTTGAACCACCAGCACCGGATGCCAGTCTTCTTTCGGCCGCTTCTTGAGATGAGTCTGCCCGGCATCGAATGCCTTGCGCATGGGAGCCAGCCCTTCTTGCCAGACTTGGTCATGGAGGATGAAGTCTCCCAGCCGGGGATGCTCTTCAAACTCAAGCCCGAACAAATCCTCAGCTTCACGCTCATACCAGTCGGCGGCGTGAATCTGCGCGCTGATGCTCGGCACCGTTCGAGTCGCCAGCGGTAGACGCAGAATGAAATGAATCCAGCCGTCGCCGGGAATCCGGAAAACGTAGCGCAGAATCCATTCCTGGCGCTCCTCGACAATCAGTCCTCCAAAAGAGCAACCGGCGTCCCAAAACAGAAATTGAGCCAGCGAAGGCAGAGCTTCGGGCTGAGTCACAATCAACGTACGGTCAAATCGGCTCTCTTCATTTGCCGACGGTGAAACCGCCGATGCGAAACGTTGCTCGATTGCAGCGGCTAGACTCTGCGCGTCATACCTTTGCGGGTTGATTTTCTGCGTGTTCGCGATCGAGGAGTCAGTGAGTGTCATTCTGCGTTCACCCATCAGCGGCCCCCTAATTGTTGTGCCGCGAGTTGCAGCAGATGGTGAACCGGGGCAGGAACGTACACCCCCAGCAAGACCACAGGCACAGCAGCAACCCACACGGTGAAGCGGCAGCTTGCGGGCAGTACTCCGGTCGAAACTTGTGCTGCCGGTTCGCCCATCACCATACGGTTGACATGCGACAGAATGGCCACGAAGGCGATGACAATCAAGACACCGAGCACGGCAACTACAAGTTTGTGCCCAGCCTGAACTCCGGCGGAGAGGATGGAAAGTTCGCTCAAGAAAATCGGGAATGGAGGAGCGCCGGCGATAGCCAGGGAAGAGAGCAAGAGCGCCCCGCCAGCAAAAGGCGAAACCCGAAAGAGTCCGCGCACCGACGCAATCTCGCGCGTGCTCAGGATCAGCAGCATGGCCCCGGCGACATAGAAGCAAAGCGACTTGGTAATGGCATGATTGAGGATTTGCGAGACCGCTCCAAAATCCGCCGCTTGGGTTGCCATGCCCGCGGCAGTCAGGATGATGCCCATATGTTCGACGGTCGAGAAGGCGAACATGCGCTTGTAATCGCGGACCTGGATCAAAAGAAAGGCGGCGATTCCGACGGAGACTAGACCCAGTGCGATCATCCAGTTACCAACCCGTGCCGCTGGAGAGGCCAGAACAATCGACAGGAAGCGCAGGATTACATAGAGCGGGACCGTGGTCTTTACCCCGGAGAGAACGGCGCACACCGGAGTGGGAGCTTGGCTGTGGGCGTCCGGCAACCAAGTGTGCATCGGCGCAAGGCCCGTCTTGGTCCCAAAACCAACGAAGACGAGCAAAAAGGACAGTTTCAGAAGACTTGGGTCCATGGAAGCCGCTGCGAGGCGAAGTCCTTCCCAAGTTTCCCAGGCTCCGCCACTGGTGGAACGGTACGTCCAAAACAGTAGAAAAAATCCCAGCAATGCGATGGGCGCGCCCATAATCGTAAGCACCGCGAACTTCCAAGCCGCTTCCAGCGCATTCGCGGTGTTATCGAAGCCGACCAACAGGACGCTGAAAAGTGTAATGAGTTCAACTGCGACCCAGACAAGATTCGGTTCTGCCAGCGATGGAACAGCCAGCAACGCGAAGGCCAGCAAGTTATAGTTTCCGTAAAACCACCATAAACGCCCCTCGTCGTGGCCATGCTGCATGTAACCATGGGCAAAAATTGATGCCAGCGCAACGACGAAGCTCACCAGTACCAGCATGAGAGCACTGAGGCCATCGGCTTCAAACCAGCCCGGAAGGGCAACAACCCGCCCGTGCTCGATCACTTGAGAGGAAACATACACTGCTAGCGCAAAGCAGGCCGACGTAGACACAATCGTGATAGCCGAAGCATAGAGGCGGAGAGGCCGTATCGAACTCAGGAGCGCCGCCAGTAGAGGAAGCGCGAGGATTGCGATCAGCGTCATGCAGTCGCTTCCTCTTTGAGTTCGTCCAACGCCGCAGCCTCGGTAGTCCCGACCGTTTCTCGAATGTTGCGGGTGAGTAATCCGACCACCACTGCGATAAGAACGACGTCGACGGCAACCGCAAGCTCGGCGATCAGCGGAAGTTCCGGGGCGATGGCGACGCCCGCGAAAAAGGCTCCATTTTCCATGGCCAGGATTCCGATGAGTTGCGGAATCGCTTCCCGGCGCGCTACCAGCGAATACGCGCCAATCAGAATGCCCGCCAGGCCGATCGGCAGGTTCACGCGGATCACTGGATCATGCGTCACGGCTACAATCGGGCCCATCAGAACCTCAGCAACTATGGTGAGCAGGAGTGCCAGCAGCAACGAGGTTGGGATGTTGACGGCCTGGGAGATTTCCCGCCTCTCGTAAAATTCGGCGGGCAGAAGGCGCCGCAGGACCCAGGGGATCGCCAGCACCTTGGCGACGATGGTGATTGCTCCGAGTGCCCAAAGATGAACCGACGCGCGACTGTACGCCAGCAAGAAGGAGGAACCCGCGAGGAGCACGGATTGCGCCACAAAGAACCGCAGAACACCCTGAACCTGCCGGGTCGCCACCATGGCAAACGCAGAAATGAGGATCAACCCCGCGCTTAGCGTGTTCAGGGCTTCCGGTATGGATGTCGACATCGGTTAGCCTCCCGGAAAAATACTCGTCACCATGGCTGCGACCGAAATGATGAATGCCGCTCCCAGAAATTCGCTGATCCGGAACAGCCGCAGCTTGGCCAGAGATGTTTCAATCACGATCAACACCAGCGAGAATAAAAAGATTTTGAAAAGAATCTGTGGAATCGCGGTAAGAACATTCGCAAGGGCGTGGCCGTGAGCCAGCCCCCACGGAGCAACCAATACATTCAGGAAGATGCACGTCAGGACGAGGAACTTCATCTCGCCGCCCCATTTCATCAGTGCCGCGCCCCGACCCGAAAACTCTAAACCTTTCGATTCATCGATCATCGCCAGTTCGAAATGCCCCGAAGGATTGTCCACCGGGATTCGTCCCGCCTCGGCCAGAATCAGCATAAGAAAGGCGATCAGCAACAGGACGTGCGCGGGTGAGAAGAAAGCGGCAGCGTTCGCCACCCATTTTTGTTGCACGATGTAAGGAATCGTCGATTGCGAGACGAATGAAACCGTGAAGAACACAATCATGAATACCGGCTCGGCGAGGAAACCGACCATGCGCGTCCGGCTGGCTCCCATCGGCCCGTAAGGATTCCCTGTGTCCACTGCGGCAAGCGCGGCGAAAAATCCGGCGAGCCCCAGGAAAAAACCTCCGGCTAGCATGTCTCCCATAAATGCGAACACCAGCGGGTAGTCGGTAAGCACCGGAATCAAAATGGTGACGAAGATCGGCATCACAAACACGAGATAGGGAGTGACGCGAAAGATCCACGTCGTCTGATCCGATACGATTTGGTCCTTGTGAAAGAGCTTCCAAATATCCCGGTAGGGTTGCACGACAGAAGGGCCGCGCTTGCTTTGTACCATTTCCTTCAGGCGGGCAAGGACGCCCGCATACAAAGGCGCGAAGGCCAGTACGAAGAGGACTTGCAATAAGTTATAGCCGATGGTCTCGATCATGATCGTGGACCCCGGCGATCTTCAGAGGCTGAAACGAATATCCGCTCAAGAAGAATTCCCGTGACCACCCGATTGGGCAGAGACTGGTTTCGAGTGAATACTTGAATCCCTCGGACTTGGTGAGAAACTCCTCCCATCGTAGGTTCCTTACAAACCGAACTTCGATCCAAACTTCGGTTCAGGATTTGAGAGGAGTCATCAGCCGCCAGCAGCGGCGGCAGTTTACCCGGCAACACCGGAGCGGCAAACTCCTTTGCCGCGATTATTCAAACACAGATCAATCGAATGCGGCAAGTGCCGCGTTTTGAAACCCGTCATTTTTTCTGACCGGGCAGGCTGTTCATTTCGGATTTGATAAGGAAGAACAGAAACTAAAACCCGTTGACTTCTCCCCTAGTCTTTGCTGTACTTAAGTTGTTATCAACGGTGAAGGAGTTCACCGAAACCGCTGTTCCCACCATTTAGCCGGGCGCAGCTGATGACTCCTGACAAGCGGGTGAATCCTTGTCGCGGAGTCATGTCCCGGCAACGGTTCCTCAAAATAGACGATCTTTTGGAGTTACGGCCTCGATCTGGAGGGGCCTGATCCCAATCGCGATCTCAACGCGGGTACGCCTCTTGAAGCGGAGCAAAGAGCTCGAAAAGCAGCCTGGCCCAGGACAGGGCTTGTGGTTCACGCGTAGCACTTTCGCCAAAGCGTTTGCGCTGGGTGGTTGCGCGATCTGCAGCGCAGTGCATGCTGCTGAGCGCAAGGGAATCCACTCCTTCCTGCATGAAGGCATGATGTTTCCTTCGGTGCGGAAAAAGTTTCTAGATGGAGGAGGATTCTGTCTCCACCACTTCTGGATGGCTAAGGCCATCGAAGAATACGCCTGGCAAACTGGCGGCTTCGGAATCGCAATCCTTTGTAGTGATCTCGCATCATTGGCTGGTTCGGGGCTGGCCAATGCAAATGAAAGCGAGCCAAACCCGCGATCCTCACTACTCCGACGCCGGCAGAAGCCTCCATTCGTGCCGGGACACGACTGCATGTTCTGCCAAGACAATCGAGACAAGGAGCAATTCTTGGCGCAGGTTCTCGAAGAACTTGTCGACGAGGAGGAGTTTCACAAGCCTTTGGCTGAACATGGGCTTTGCATACGGCACGGCAAACTGTCGCTCCAGACATGGAAGGACTCTCGGAAGCGGAATGAGTTGTTTTCCCAACTTGAGGCGCAACTTAGGGATTTGGCGGCTGACTTGGGAGAGTTCATTCGCAAGCGTGATTACCAATATCGCAACGAACTTCCGGGGCGCGAACAGGATTCCGTGCTGCGAGCCATGCAGTTCTTGGTTGGTCCAAATCCCTGTGGTTCTCGAACTGGAAAAGAAACGTCATGAAGATCGCCATCATCTCTGACCTGCACGGAAACTACGAAGCGCTCCAGTCGCTGCGCGAGAACTACGACGAACTTTGGGTATTGGGTGACCTTGTGACTTACGGTCCAGACCCCGGCGCAGTCATTGATTTTGTCAAAGCAAACAGCTCATTTGTCGTTCGCGGCAATCACGATCACTCTCTTGGATACGATGTGGACCCGCGCTGCGGAGCTCGCTACCAGAAGATGGCCGATGTCACGCGCAGGTACAGCGCTTCTGTATTGAACAAGGACCAAAAGGAATTTCTGCGCCAGTTGCCGCTCAAGCTCGAATTGAAACGGCGAGACACCAGCTTCTATCTGTGTCATGCCAAGCCATCAGATCCTTTATATGGTTACTGCCCGGAAGAGTCCGAAGAGTGGGCAAAGGAATTGGGTCAAGTGAAGGCCGATGTGCTGCTTGTCGGCCATACCCACACTCCCTTTGTCCGCCAGATCGGGGATCGCGTCGTGGTAAATCCTGGAAGTCTAGGGCAACCAAAAACAGGAAGGTCGGATGCCTGTTACGCAATGTGGGAGGATGGCTCATTTTCACTGAAGTCGTTTCCCTACGCAGTGGATGAGACCATCGGGCGGCTTCGAGCTTTAGGCTTCCCGCAACAAGTGGAAAAGGACTTGATTGCTGTACTTCAAACTGGATCGGTGTAACGAACTCATAGCTAGGAGAACTCATGTCAAAAATAAAAAGTGTTGATGCGATGGAAATTCTCGATTCACGAGGAAATCCAACAATCCAAGTCAGCGTGGTGTTAGAGAGCGGCGCCATCGGCGTTGCAAAGATCCCTTCGGGAGCTTCAACCGGAAAACACGAGGCGGTTGAACTCCGGGACGGAGATAAAGCGCGCTATAACGGCAAAGGCGTATTGAAGGCAGTTCACAACGTGACCAAACTCATTCAGGGGACAGTCAAGGGAATGGACCCCAGCCATCAGAAAACCCTGGATGAAGAACTGATCGCGCTCGACGGAACACCCAACAAGTCCCGTCTGGGGGCTAACGCAATTCTCGGCGTCTCGATTGCAGCCGCAAAAGCCGCAGCCACGGAAAAGAAAATCCCCCTCTACCGGCAGTTCGCACCGCGCGATGAGTACGTTTTGCCCGTGCCCCAACTAAACGTGCTCAACGGCGGGAGGCACGCGGACAACAATGTGGACTTCCAGGAATTCATGATTGTCCCCGTCGGCGCACCCAGCTTCAGTGAGGCATTGCGCGCTGCCGCAGAGACGTTTCACACGCTCAAACAGGTTCTGCACGAGAAGGGCTACGAAACCAGTGTCGGAGATGAAGGCGGCTTTGCTCCTCGGTTGCGGTCCAATGAAGAACCAATGGAACTGATTTTGTCCGCGATCCAAAAAGCAGGATACGAACCGGGGAAGGACATTGGCGTCAACCTGGACCCGGCGGCTAGCGAGTTCTATGAGAACGGCCAGTACGTTTTTCACAAGTCCGACAAGACGCGAAAGAGTTCCGACGAAATGATCGCAATCTGGGCGGACTGGCTGAAAAAGTATCCGATCTTTTCCCTCGAAGACGGGCTTGCGGAGGATGACTGGGCGGGATGGAAGAAACTCACATCGGAATTGGGAAAGAAGGCCCAACTGGTGGCCGACGACATCTTCGTGACCAATCCTGACATTTTTGCTAAAGGGATCAAAGAAGGTGTTGGCAATTCGATTCTGATCAAACTCAATCAGATTGGCACCGTAACCGAGACGCTGCGCTGCATCGAGATGGCAAAGAAGAACAATTACACCTGCGTCGTCTCGCATCGTTCGGGCGAGACCGACGACACGACGATTGCTGATTTCACCGTCGCAACCGGTGTGGGGCAGTTGAAGACAGGTTCTGTCTGCCGCGGTGAGCGCATCGCCAAGTACAACCGTTTGTTGGAAATCGAAAAAGAGTTGGGACGCAATGCGAAGTACGCGGGACGTTCCGTCTACGCCCGATGGGGCAAGTGATGGTGATAGGAGTCGGGCTCTGGTGGAGAGAAGCAGCAAAGCATTTCGCGATCTTTCCGACGACGAGATCGAAGAGCTCGTCCAGAGCCTGAACTCCCTTCACGAAGGTGAATTGGGAGTTGACATGCTCGTAGCCTGCGGCAGAAAAGCCATCACGCCGCTGCAGCGTTTCCTTCTGCAGGGCAAACGCAGTGGCATCTTTCTGCCACGGCAACGGGCGGTGCGTGCTCTTGCCGAACTGGGAGCTAAGGACGTGTTGCTCGACTATCTGACGTCGGAGGAGCACATTGTTGATCCAGTCGCGGCACACGGGGAGGAAGCAGTTAAAAATACGGCGGCACGAGCCCTTGGTGCCTGGCGCACCGAGGACGTTTTCGAAGCTCTGCGGCATGTTTTGCAGCGGAAACATTTGGTGGGAGCGATCGAAACGCTGGGTGAGTTCCGGCGTCCAGAGGCTGTGCCGGAGTTGATTGAAGCGTTGGAGGATGATTTCTGCCGCAGCGTTGCGGAAGACGCGCTTCGGAAGGCCGGCGAGCTAGCCCATTCTTCCTTAGTGGATGCAGCTAGAACTCCTGATCCGTCCGGCTCCCACGAGCGGCCGCAAAGTCAGCGTCGGCGCAGATGCGCTTTGCGCCTTCTCGAATGCCTGCAGTTGTGCAATCAGGACTGGTGCCAGGTCGCAGCCTTGCTCCATGACAGCGACTCCGAGATTGCGGCAAGGGCAGGCGCGATCGCTCTTGCTGTTGCGGATCGAGGAAACAAGGAGCTTGCGGTTGAGCGGATGATTAAGGTCTTGCCCGCATCAGATTGGCTATTGCAAGGGGAGATCCAAGGATGGCTGGAAAAACATCTGGATGTCGCCTTGCCTTCGATCAACGGAGAGATCGAGCGGCGGGAGGCCGCGCCCGCGTCGATTCAGATGAAAGATGATGTTTTACGATTGCTGCTTGCCGTAAGGCGAAAAGGGCAACGCGAGCCCGACCGCGAACGGAACCCATGATGCCGGATGTCATTTTCGATCGAGAGGAGGAACGCCAAAGAATCGACCAGTTCCTGGCGAAGAGGCGCCCGTTTCTCATCTTCGGACCATCGGGGGTTGGCAAAACACTTCTGCTCCGTAATGTGCTGCCCCCGTTTCGTTCGGTTCTTTATTGCGAGGACTCGGCGACGATAAACGTAGTATTTCGCAGTCTCGCGCGCAGTCTGCTGCGAGTGCAGAGCCCGCGCGCCTCCAAAGTGTTTCGCGACGAGGCCGGGATCACCGCGAAGTCCGCGGTGTCATTGAAAGGAATTGTGATGGATGCGTTGCGCGAGGGCGAATACTCGATCGTGCTCGACCATCTTAAGCGACCCTCGTACTCGTTCGCATCGGCCGTTCGCGAACTCATGGGATGGGGCTCGACCCCGGTCAGCGCGGTGGCGCGTTCCAGCCACATGGAAGACACGGGCTTTCTCCAGCCGCTTTACGGCGATCGTTCGCAGAAGTGTGAAATCCACAATTTCGACGACCCAACTGCCGAGCAATTTGCTCGTGAGCGGATCAAGCGCTTAGGCCTGTCGGGCACGAACATCAACGAATTCGTCGACAAAGTTCTGGAATTCAGCGGGGGGAATCCAGGAGCGATCACTGCATTGATCGATATGGCGACTTGTCCAAAGTACCGCTCTGAAGAACACATCAAGATCTCGCCGCTGTACATCGACTTTCGCATGAACGGGGGCGTTGCCAGGTGACGAACGGGTCCAATTCGCTCAATTCGAATCATGAGCGGCGCCTCAGCGTGACCTGTCGCCACATTGACAAGCTGCTGGCGGAGATGGAAATCGCCCTCAATGTCTCAACATCCAAGTTAGCCTTTCCGCAATACGCTCCAGATCTGAGTCCGGCCCAGCGGCGTGTGATCGAAGACTACATCGGCCGCATTCGAGCTCAGCTAATTCGCGTGCTTGATGGACAAGGAATGGAACGACCGACAGCGGATATCCCTGTTTCACGTTCGCTACATTCCTATCTCACGTTCGTGGATATCGCCACCGAGGAACTCAAGCCCGAATACATGCGCGGCTACGGGGAAGTTCCTCCCGCAGCTGCGGTTGAACTGAATGGCATCGCCGGAGAACTCCAGGGTTTGGTTCGACAGCTCGATCAATATCTAATGCGCGGCTCCAGGGAAAACCTGCAAGAGCGGTTGGAAAGGCTAGAACAAACGGGAGACGAGATTCCGGTTCTCAAGAAGCTGGAATCGGTCATCAGCGAGCACGGGCTGGTCGAATTCCGGTCCACGTTGTCGATGATTCTGGACCGCTTGGAAGACCACAGTTTCGAAATCGCCATTTTCGGACGCGTTAGTTCGGGCAAGTCGTCCCTGCTGAATGCAATGCTCGGGATCGATGTA
This sequence comes from Terriglobales bacterium, assembly GCA_049582765.1. Classification (GTDB taxonomy): domain Bacteria; phylum Acidobacteriota; class Terriglobia; order Terriglobales; family Acidobacteriaceae; genus JBAUUQ01. The sequence continues at coordinate 214,565 of JBAUUQ010000033.1, read as the reverse complement.
CTTCCTGTGGGCGTCACGCCGATTACGGCGGTTCCGACACGCTTGTTGTACGGCGAAACTCCCGTGGTCCATGTCTGGTTCGCGAATCGGACGCCCGAAGAGTTTGACATTGCGCATCTGCCGGAATTTGTGGCGGAACAGCTGAATCGTGGGAACGAGAAGCACGTGACCAGAATCGTGGTTCAGCTCCCGTCGCCTCGCCTTCGCGAGGGCATCGCATTCGTCGATACTCCTGGCTTGGGATCTTTGGCGACTCGTGGAGCCGCCGAAACACTCGCTTACTTGCCGCGTTGTGATCTGGGAGTCGTTCTCATCGATGCCGGATCGACACTGACTCCTGACGATCTTCAAACCATTCAGATTCTCTATGACGCGGCAATTCCGGCCATGGTCTTGCTCAGCAAGGCGGACCTGTTGACACTCGAAGATCGCTCGCGGGTGATTGGATATGTGAAGGATCACATTAAGGAGGAGTTGAACCTGGATCTGGCGGTGCGCGCCGTGAGCGTCATGGCCGGGAGCAGAGATCTCGTGGCTCAGTGGTTCGAAGAAGACATCGCTCCTTTGTACAGTCAGCGTCAGGAACTGAAGCTGCGCTCCATTCGGCGCAAACTGGGGGCGCTTCGCCAATCGGTGGAGACGGCTTTGCGCACTCGCTTGCGCCGCAAGGATCAGATCTCCCCGAAGAAGGTAGAACAACTGCGTGTGGTCGAAGCGGAATTGCGCCAGGCCAGCGGCCGTCTTGAGGAGATGAAGAAGATAGCGCGAGGTGTGGCGAACGACCTGGAATATTCCAGTGCTCGGACGTTGCGCTTTGCAGCCGCCACCGTGGTGGAGTCATGGTCCAAGCAAGGTGCCGGAGATGAAGCAGTGCCCGGGATTGTGCGCAACGCAGTGACATGGACGGTTCAGGAACAAACCGAATCTCTTCGCCGGCGACTGGAGGCGATGGCCCACAAACTCCATGAAACTCTCCGCGCGACTGCCAAGGTGCTTGAGGTTGAGGACGTGCCTGGAGAACAAGAGTTTGCCGGCGTGGTGCGAGAAATGCCAGCCTTTGACCCAGGTGAGCTCAATATCCACTTAACCCGGCCTTTTCTGTTCAGCTTACTCGGAGGAAACCTTTCGAGATCGATCGTGACCAAGCGCCTGGCAGGTACGATGGGGGGGCAACTTGCGAAATCCTTATCCGCTTACCACGCTTTGCTGTATGACTGGTCGGAGCGGACGCTGGCTCAGATTCAACGCCGATTTGACGCTTATGCTAACGGCTACCGTGCTCAGGTTGAGAGGTTGGTGGGCGATCACGTGTCACCGGCTGAACAAGAAAGCACGATTCGTCGTGATCTGGAAGGCTTGGAAGGTGTCCGATCTGAGCCGACCGTGGCTTCTTGAGTAGCCGGTCAGTCTTTGGAGTGCATTAAAAAGGAAAGGAACGAGGCGACTTGCTGAAATACGTGATGGTGGGTGTGGGAGGTTGTCTAGGTTCGATGTTGCGCTTCTGGGTGGGCAGCTATATCGGCAGCAGGATGGGAACGCGGTTTCCCTACGGGACACTCGTGATTAACATTACGGGTTCGTTCCTGATCGGCCTGGTCTTTGCCTTATTGACAGCCAGAACTCATTGGAGTCCCAACTGGCGATATCTGATCCCAATTGGCTTCATCGGAGGCTACACAACGTTCTCCAGTTTCGAATATGAGACATTGCGCACGATCCAGGATGGCCAGATCGGCCTGGGCTTTCTGTATGTGGCACTGAGCGTGATCGTTGGGTTTGTTGCGGTTTGGGGTGGCGTTATGGCAGGGAGGGCGATCCCATGAAAGCTGAAGCATTAACACCGGGAGCGAACGTAAGCCAGGCACTCACCAAGGGAGTCTGTCCCATCTGCGGAATCCTGAAGGATTTCCAGTGGACCTTGGTGGAAACAACTCGGCCCCAATCCGATCTGAGGGTATGCAATTTTCACGGGTGGGCGCTCGCTCGATCCAGAGCAAAGATTTCGCGCTCCACGCCGGGGGAAAGTGTCACGAATGTTTTCTTAGAGATGTTGAAGCCGCCTCTGGTGGGGAAGGTGAACAGCTCGGAATGTACCTTGTGTCATCGTGCCGTGGAAGAGGAAGTCACTCGCTTGCGTGAGCTAGCGCAGAAGCTTCAAGGGACCATGTTCGCGCAGTGGATGAAGAGTCAGGGCACTGTTTGTCTGGAGCACAGCCGGAAACTGAAGGAATTTGTCCCATTGCGTTTGCGAACGCTGGTTGATGAAATTGTTGAACGAAATCGAGCAGAGTTGCAGCAGGAACTCGAAAGCTTTCTGGAACAGCTGAAACACGGAATTCATGAGGGCGGAGGACTCTTAGGTCGTGCCGCCGAGTTTTTGGTGGGTCAAAGAGGACTCTAACGACAGGAGGAAAATGTGCTCACACCAGGGCCGGGTAAGAAAGTCGGCATTTACGTAGCAGAGGACCAGCAGTACCACGGGAGTGCCTCCTATGCAGCTGTTCTGGATTTTCTTTTTTTCCATGGCGTATCGGGCGCAACCGTGACGCGTGGCATTGCCGGATTTGGGGCAGATCATCACATGCAGACGACCAGTCTCGTCGACCTCGCGGTACATCTGCCTGTCAAGATCGAGTTCATCGAAACTGCGCAGAAGGTCGAAGAGCTACTACCCAAACTGCAAGCCATGGTAGGTACCGGACTGATTGAGATGCACGACACCACAATCGTCAAACCTGCCGAGAAGAAAGAAAAACATCCTACGGCTGAAAAGCCTGCCCTGAAGAGTGAGGGCAAAGCCAAGATGATGCGGATCTACATCGGCGAGAATGACAAGTGGAACGGCAAGCCGTTGTATGAAGCCATCGTCAATGGTCTGCGATCCAACGACATTGCCGGCGTCACGGTTTATCGCGGGATTCTCGGTTATGGTGCCAATCGGAGAATTCACAAGGACGCCGCGCTGAGCCTTTCCCATGATCGGCCTATCCTGTTGTCCGTGGTTGACACGGAAGAGAAACTGAAAGCCTTTATGCCGATTCTTGACCAAATGGTGAAGCAGGGTTTGGTCGTGCTATCCGACGCGGACGTCATCAAGTACACGCACAACTATGAGAAGGCCGAGCGGCGGCAGGAGACACGAGTATGAAACTCGAAGGAAAGGCCAAAATGTTGCGCATCCATTTTGGCGAGGATGACAAGTGGCACGGTAAACCACTATACGAGGCCATCGTAGCCAAGTGCCGAGAACTCGATATTGCCGGCGCCACGGTGTTTCGCGGGATCGAGGGTTACGGAGCAAGTACGCTTATTCATAAGAAGCATTTGCTGCGCTCGTCCGATCGCCCAATCATGGTCTCGGTGATAGATACGGAGGACAAAATCAGGACACTTATTCCTGCCCTCGACGAAATGGTAGATGAAGGACTGATTGCGATGTCTGAAGTGGAAGTGATCCGCTACGTGCATCAGGAAGGAGTGCGCTCCCCAGCTTCATAGCCAAGGAAAGAATGGAAAGAGACCAGTTACGCACAATTTATGAGGACAGATTCCCAAAAATACTCGGTGCTTGAGAAGCCCGCTTCCCCGCGATTGGTAGCCGGCGCGCCCGAGGATCGGCATGCCTCCCTTGAGAATTCTCACGGAGAATCAGCACTCGTGCGGCTGGCGGAGTTGGCTGACCAGTTTGACGCCGAGCAAGTCGCTACCGATGCGCGCTCCGTTGCAGAACGGGTATCGGAGGGGCGCTTCTACGTTGCTTGTATCGGTCAGTTCAAGCGCGGCAAATCCTCTGTCCTGAATGCGCTGGTGGGTGACAGCGTACTGCCGACTGGAGTTGTGCCGGTTACCACCGTGCCCACAATCGTGCGCTACGGAAGCCACGCGGCTGCTCGCGTGCGCTTTGAAGCCGCTGGCGGCTGGACAGATATTCCGGTGAAGAGTGTCGATGAGTATGTCTCCGAAGAGAAGAACCCCGAGAACGCGAAGCATGTCGCGGCATTGGAAATCTTTGTGCCGAGTCCACTGCTTGCCACCGGCATGTGTTTCGTCGACACACCAGGGTTGGGATCAGTGTTCACCGGAAATACGGCAGCGACACAGGCTTTCATTCCTCATATTGATGCAGCACTGGTCGTGATTGGGGCGGATCCTCCGTTAGCGGGAGAAGAACTCGTACTAGTTGAGGCAGTCGCGCAGCACGTTCAGGATCTCATTATCACAGTAAACAAGGCGGATCGGACCACGGACGCAGAACGAGCCGAAGCGGTGGCCTTCGCGCGACGCCAACTCCAAAAGCGACTTCCCCAACATTCTGTCGGACCTTTGTTTGAGGTCAGCGCCGCCGAACAACTCGAACATCGCGGAACCGGGCGAGACTGGGAGAAGCTGGTCGCTTCTCTGAACCATTTGATCGAAGGATCAGGTCGTCGTTTGATCCAGGCAGCCTGCGAACGTGGACTTGAGCGGATCAGCGAGCAGCTTCTTGTGATCATCTCGGAAGAGCGCGAGGCCCTTCAACGGCCGATCGAAGAGTCGGAGACCCGGATCGCCACAATGAAACAGACAATTGGCGATGCAGAACGTTCGATGATGGAGCTCGGGTATCTGTTCATGGCCGAACAGCAGCATATTTCAGACATGTTCGTCGATCGTCATAAGACATTTCTCGCACGCGTGTTGCCGCAGGCGCACAAGGAGTTCGACACTTCACTGCAATCGATATCTGGCTGGCTAGGTCCATCGTATCGCAGGCGCACTTTCCACGAGGCGCAAGAATTGGCCCGCCGTCATGTGATGCCATGGTTGAAGCCGGAACAAGAAAAAGCAGAGAACGAATACCGCCGTGTAGCGCTGCGGTTTGTAGACATGGCCAACGAGTTTCTAAAGAAGCTGGCGAATGCCGGTATTCCCGAATTGGCGCGGATGCCCCACGCGCTCGATCCGGAACGCGGATTTCGCGTACGCTCTGAATTCACTTTTTACGAATACAGGGATGTCGCGAACCCTGCCTCGCCGGTGCGCTGGCTGGCCGACCTGGTTCTTGGCCTGGTGGGCGCCCGGTGGAGGATTAGGAACGAGGCCCGAAGCTTTCTCACCAAGTTGCTTGAAACCAACAGCACTCGTGTGCAGAGCGATGTTCTCAACCGGATTCAGGAGAGTCGAGGGAAGTTAGAGGCTGAGATTCGCAGACTGCTTCATGAGGTGAGTAGGATTGCGGAACAGGCCCTGGTCCGCGCCCGAAAATTAAAGGAAGATGGCGAGCCCGCGGTTCTAGAGGAATTGAGTCGATTGGATGGCTTGGAACGGGAAGTAACTGCCCTCCGCGAATCGACACAGCTAAGTGCCGTACGGGCGTGAACCCACCGTTCAGTATTAGCTGCTCATCGTTGATCTCGCACCGATCGTCCTGTACTCACGACGAAGACCTCGTTGTTGGCCGCGACTGATCTGGAAGTGCTCACCGTCTGCCAGCTCGAAAGTTCGCCTTCTATCCGCTTCTCGTTTGCCACGCACGAAAATGACACCTTCGTGCTTCCTGTTGAAAAAGCCCCGCACGAATTCCGTACAGATGGTCGGCGAAGCTCATACTGAGATTGGATCTTCCAGTAAGTGGGGTAGCAATTCCGTTGGAAGTTCGGCCGAACGGCCCAACTCTTTGCTCCGCGAAGCCCAATCCAGCAGCGACTGATATTGATCTCGCCGAGAGATATTTCCCAGCCACACTGTTTTCCGCTGGGCAACGATCGCAACAACGTTCGGTACATCGCAGGGGCCGAGACATCCGCTAATCGTCAGCTGAATGCGCTTGAGTAAACCCCGCCTTCTCCACTCTTCTTTTAGCCATTCTGCAGGGACTTCGGGTCTTCCACGTTCGACCTGACCACAACAACAGCCCTGACAGACGAACACCTGCGCGATTACCTTCCGTTTGGTGGTCAGCACTGCCAATCCAATCTGCTCGCGCAAGATCATTGCGAGGCGTTGCGTGTATACTACCCCCCAGTATACATTAGAGACATGGCTCACACGATCAGAGACAAGAAGAAGCTATTGAATCGCGTTCGCCGAGTCCGCGGCCAAGTGGAAGCAGTAGAGCGCCTGCTCGAGAACGAAAACGAATGTTCCGAAATTCTTCAGCAGATTGCAGCGTGCAGAGGCTCAATTAACGCTTTGATGTCTGAAGTCCTGGAGGGGCATATCCGTTTCCATCTGGTCGAACGACGGGAGAACCACAAGCCGCACAAGGGCAATGCCGTTGAAGAAGTGATCAGCGTTACCAAATCTTATTTGAAGTAGAGGAAACCATGCCGGACGTACAAGAAGGTTTGCCGTCCTTCGGCGCAGAAATAGGCGCGCCTCCCTCCAACGCTCATCGCGCTGAAGGTCATGATCCCGAACACGAAGGCCACGACCATGGATTCGAGTTGCAGGATGGAATCCGAATAGCCTTAGTGGCGGTTGCTGCCGCGCTGGTCTGGGCGAAGGTATGGGAGCCCTTTGCGCACGTCAGTGTCATTGGTATCGTAGGCACTCTGATTGGAATTTATCCCATTCTCAAAGAAGCAGCCGAGAATGTGATGGAGCGCCGGATGACGATGGAGTTGTCGATGACCATCGCCATCCTCGCGGCATTGGTAATCGGGCAGTTCTTCACAGCGCTGGTGATTGTGCTGTTTGTGCTAATAGCCGAGGTTTTGGAAGGTCTTACTGTCCGACGCGGCCGCACCGCTATTCGCGATCTTCTCAATCTGCTGCCCAGTGAAGTGATGGTTCGACGAAATGGCAAGACCGAGCGGCGCAGCACGGCCAACATCAATATAGGAGAGTTGATCGAGGTCAATCCAGGTGGCCGTATACCCGTCGATGGGGACGTGGTGGGCGGCAATTCCTTTGTCGATCAGTCGGCTATCACCGGGGAATCTCTTCCCGTCGAGAAAATACCCGGCACCTCCGTTTTTGCAGGTACGGTCAACCAGTCTGGGGCACTGGAAATTCGAATCACGAGAATTGGGCGCGATACGGCCTTCGGCCGCATTTTGAATGCGGTTGAGGAAGCGGAACGCTCCCGTGCACCTATCCAGAAAACGGCAGATCGGCTCGCTGGTTATTTGGTCTGGTTTGCCCTTGGCTTCGCGGTTCTGACTTTTCTCATCACTCGTAATCTCATATCGACCATCTCAGTGATCATTGTTGCTGGTGCCTGCGGGATTGCGGCTGGAACTCCGCTCGCTATTCTGGGAGGAATTGGGCGGGCAGCCCGCGAAGGCGCGATCGTCAAGGGTGGATTGTATTTGGAACTGCTAAGTTCGGTAGACACCGTTGTCTTCGACAAAACCGGCACGCTCACTGTTGGGAATCCCGTGGTCACATCCATTGTTGCCGCGCCAGGGCGGACCGATCACGACGTTTTGCAGCTTGCCGCGATTGCGGAGCAGAGGTCCGAACATCCCTTGGGCAAGGCCATTGTCGGCAAAGCAGCTGAAGCCGGCCTGACGGTAAACCCACCGAAACGCTTTGAGTACATTCCCGGAGCAGGTATTTCTTGCTCCCTCGACCACCGGGAGATACTCGTGGGAAGCAGAGCCTTCCTGCAGCAGAAACAGATCCACCTCGCCGGACAGGGTACGGGAGCCGAACACTCATCAGAAATTCTGGTTGCCTCTAACGGCGAGTATGTCGGAACCATCCGGATCGCGGATACGCTGCGACCGGAAGCTTGCGACGCAGTTCGTGCCCTCCACGCTATGGGATTGCGAACTGCCTTGTTGACGGGTGACGCCAAAGCGGTTGCCGAAGCTATTGCCCAAGAAGTTGGCATCGACGTGGTGCATGCTGGCGTTCTGCCGGATGAGAAGAACGCCATAATCAAGCAGTTGGTCGCCGATGGGAACAAAGTTGCAATGGTCGGCGATGGAATCAATGACGCGCCAGCACTGATGCAGGCAACGGTTGGTATCGCGATGGGATCAGGTACTGAGGTCGCACGCGAAAGCGCGAACATTATGTTGATTGGCAATGATCTGCTGCGCTTGGTGGACACTATCAAGATTTCCCGGCGCTGCCGTCGCATCATCATGCAGAACTTTGGGGGAACTCTGGCAGTGGACAGTGTCGGCGTGGCCCTCGCCGCCTTCGGCATGTTGAATCCGCTGTTAGCCGCCTTTATCCATGTGGCTTCGGAGCTTACCTTCATTTTGAATTCTGCCCGGCTCTTACCAGGAGCTAAACGACAGAATGAAACGGACGGGACAACATCACCAATTTAATCAGAAGTACCATCCGATTGAAGCGCCGGAGGCGACTCGCGTTGCTCATCGTTATCGGAATCACTATTCTTGTGCTTCTGCTGAGGTATCGGCACGAACTGGTGGAGTGGTTCGAGACCCACGAACACTTGCTCGATTGAAGTGTCGGCATTTGACAGGACAACTGGTTACAGCACTAGCTGATTCGAGAAAAACAAAACAACATGAGAGCAATACTGCTCACCGCGTTTGCAGCTCTTTCAACATTATTCGGCGGATGGCTCGCTCTTCGCGCCCGCAAGCACATCCACCTGCTGCTCGGTTTCGGTGCCGGCGTCCTGCTGGGAGCCACGTTCTTCGACCTACTGCCCGAAGCAATTGACGCTGCGGGCCAAGGGGGATGGACGAGCCGCGAAATTCTCGGCCTAACCGTCGTGGGATTCTTAATCTTCTATCTCGGACAGCGGTTTCTCTCGTTGCAACATTGTCCGGATGGCGACTGCGGACCCGATCGCCACGTTGGCCGCATGAGTGCGCCCGGACTAATCGCACACAGCACGATGGACGGGGCCTCCATTGCTGCCTCCACCATGATTTCCTGGCGGATGGGACTCATCGTTGCGGTTGGCATCATCGTCCATGACATTACCGATGGACTAAACACGATTCTGCTGGTGACGCGCGGGGATTCAGCCAGCAAGAAAGACCTGGCATTTCTTGTTGCGGACGCGGCTGCACCCGTACTGGGTGGCACCGTTGTCGTTCTCGCTGGCCTACCTTCCCATCAGCTCGCGCTGATTCTCGGAGTGACATCCGGCTTCTTCCTCTTTACGGCCACCGGGGACTTGTTGCCAGACGCTCATCGCCGTTCGCCTGGGTTTGGGGTTTCGGCAGCCGCACTAGGAGGAATCCTCCTCATTGGCATAGCGGTGCGACTCGCATCAATTTAGTCTTGACGGTCGCTACCCGTTAGATCAAGTTCAAGCCATTAAGGGTGTGGGAGTATGAACTCGCGATTCCATATCAACTGCTCATCGTTGATTCCACACCGATCGTCTGATCCTCAACGGCGAAGACCTTGTTGTACAAGTCTTGGCCGTAACTGGTCTGGAGGGGCTCACCTTCGACCAGCTTGAAAGTTCGCCTTCCATCCGGTTCTCGTTCGGCACGCAGGAAAACACCTTTGTCCTTGTCGTTGAAGAAGCCCAGCGCAAATTCGTATAAGTGAGTTACGTAGAAGACTTTCATCCCCTTTTCCAGTAGAGCGCGAACAATCTGGGCGGCAATTTCTGAACCTTCGCGCTCGTTCGTCGCTGCGAAAGATTCATTGAAGAGCAACATCGAATTCGGGAAAATGTGCTCGGCGATTTCACTCATCCGGGCGAGTTCCTCATCAAATTTCCCGCTCTTCATGGTCGTATCCTCTTCCCGCTTGTAGTGAGTAAACAAGGCAGAGCAGATCTCAGCCTTGAAGTCGTCGGCTCCAACGAATAAGCCGCATTGCATCATCAACTGGGCAAGGCCGATGCTCCGCAGGAAAGTCGTTTTTCCACCTTGGTTCGCGCCGGTGATAACTACCAGCCTTTTGTGCTCCGCATGAAGGGCATTTCCGACGACGCCGCGATTGACGGTGAGGCAGAGGCTGGCATCGTACAACCCATTGACCTCATAGCAGGGTTGTCCTGCCGGCATCGGGGTTGGAAACGCAATCGGCATTCCGTGCGATACCAATTCGCTATGGAGGTTGAGGCATCCGACATAAAACGCCAACTCTATACGCAGCGTTTTGAAAAAGCTGAGCACATGATCGGAGGATTGAGTCAACGCAAGCGCAACACGGGAGATTCCTCGGTTCCGCATATCCGATAAGATCCGCGCACCAGCCTCGTCACGGGGGTCGAGACGGAAACTGTAGGAAACCGGTCCTTTGCCCAGAAGGCGGTCGAGCCAGGTCTGCTCCTTACCGTGCGCCTTGCGCAGCACGTAGTGAGCACCTTCGTTGCTGTTGCCAAGTTCGGCGCTTAAGAGAGCGCCCTTACGGAATTTCAATTCCTTTAAGTCATTCTTTATCGTTCCCAGGTATTGCTCGCTCAATTCTTTCTTGAGCATTGCAAAAAGTGACCTGAAACCCTCGGACTCAAAATTGCTTTCGTTTTCTTCGGCGGCGCTCCTGAGTTTCCGGAGCACATGCAGAAAGGCTTCCATCAAATCCACAGAGCCGTATAGCATTGAACTGGGGTAGCTTCCGGACAGGGTCCACCACTGTCTCCTTGTTTCCTCCGCCACGGCTGTCATGAGATCGTAGAGTTTCCTAACCACAACAGGGTTCTTCAAGCAGTCTCTCAAGATCGCTTGCCTGTAAAGGATGGTGTCCACGTCGTTTCGCAGCCCGAGAAGAAGCGCTTGCTGCGCTACCTCAAACACGAATTCGTCGGCGCCTGCCATGGCGCGCAGCAAAGTATTCAGTTCCAAGTCCTGCATCAAAGCAGGCGCGTTCCACAACAGGGCTCGCAAAAGGGTGTCCCGATCCACATCCTGTCGCCGGGCATACCTGTTCTCTGAGGCACGCCGGTACAGCTCGAAATCCTTGTCCCGGTGCATTAGCAGAACTTTCATACTTCGATCCGCTCCTTGAGCCAGTTGTATGTGACCCGATACTTCTCCGCGATCGCGTGCGCGTAGGCGAGCCCGTCGGCCGGACGTCGTTCTAATGTGTAGGTACGAACTGCCGGGTTCTCCGGGTCGACAGTGCTAACGACGCTGATCGTTTTTTCGTTGAACGATGCCAATTCATCAAGAAAGGTCACCCAGACGCCCAATAGGTCCAGATCAGTAATCAGGGCCATGACTTTCTTGCTCAGATACACAGCGTCTTGCAGCGTCGTCGAGGAGAAGATCTCGTTCATGATGACAATACTGTTGGCGGTCGCATGGTCGAGGATCTGGCGAATCCGAACGAGGTCGTCGTGCAATTTCCCGCGGAGATTCGTGATGTCCTCTTCGCGTTCGAAATGCGCGAAGAGGCGGTCGTAGAGAAATAGCCGAGCCTCTTTGCCTGGAACCGGGCAGCCGAGACAGGCCAGATAATGCAGTTGCCCGAACATGCGGGCGAAGGTTGTTTTTCCGCCCTGGTTCGGACCGGAGACGACGAAGATGCGCTCCCGGCCATCTAGAAAAAAATTATTCCGGACCACCGAAGCATTTTCCCGAATCAGCTTTCCGGCCAGCGCGATATCGAAACTCTCGCGGCCCCGTATTTCCTTTGAAGTTTGTGAGAGCTCTGGCAAACAAAACGTCAGACCAGCTGCCCGGAACTTGTCGACATATGTAAGGTAGGCAACGTAGAACTGGATCTCACGGTCAAAGCGGGAAATCGTTTCGTCCAGATAATCTGCATGCGCAGTGCTGAATTCATCGAGTGCGCGAAATACGTCTGGATACAACAGCGCTACACCATCCAGAATCTCGGCCTGGATGTGATTCATGCCATCGCGGATCGGGGCCTTCAGCTGGTAATCCGTCGCCGTTTCCCGGCTGAATTTGCTGAAGGTTTCTTCTACGGTCGCGCTGTAGTCGCTTTCTCCGTCATAGTGACGGACTGTGATGGAATCATCCTTCAAGAGGAGGCAGTACCTGACGCGAGACAAATCCAAGCGCAGCTTTTCAGTTTCTGTAGCGAGATTCCCGAATGAGGAGGACGCTACGTACTCTTTCAGGTATTCGCGGAAGGCACAGAAGCCGCGCGACCTCAAGTGGAGTTCGCCCAGGTGCTGTAGGAATCGCTCCACGGCTTGGCAGTAGATCTCGACTGCCCCGAGGAAGCCGCGCTCGATTGCGTACTTGAAGTAAAGATCCTTCGCTTGCTTCAAACGCTCGCGCATCGCGCGCATTTGCGCCGAGAACGATCTGACTGCCTCCATCAGACGGACGTCATCGAAATCCTGCATCACCTCTTGACGATAGGAGATCGCATCTAGCTCATGCAGTCGGACATAGAAAAAAGGTGCGAGATTATAGTCCTTGTAGCCTTCTGTAATTGCTTGGACGACCTGGTCGAGATTGAGATCGTTGAAGAATTCAGGCGCTCCCTCGCTGTGGGCATCCCTGCCGCTCTCTAGATCGTTAAATAGAATGCTGTGAAATCCCATTGCTTCGCTAATCTCCTTTCTAGAGCGCATTCTCTGCGTGCCAAGCAAGCCGAAAATCGATATACAGTGGTGAAGTTTTGACATATCCGCCGAGACGATACTTTGGCCGAAGTGCCATTTGCAGCATTCTCACGATTGCGCCGGGCGAACCTTGCCCCAGATCCACTACGCGTTCGATAAATTCAGGCAAGTTCGTTGCCTGAAGCTGGGTGCGTCGAGCGACCTCCTCGGCAAACTGCGTGGCTTGTGAGCAGGTAAAATTTCCCAGTCTCATACGTTCGGAGCGCAGCGCAAATATGGGAGTCAGAAACCCCAAGTCCTCCATATGGACTGAGCGCGAGACTGCCACCACTGGGGTACCTCCATAGAACATGAGGTCGCGGGCATCCGCGGAGAGCGCCGCCGCCGGGCCGCGCAGATGGTCGAGCACCACGAGGTACGTCCCGCGTCGCACCGCGTCAAGCACAATCCCGCGCAGCGAAATTGCAGACTTGGTATTAACCACACGTGGATTGCGGAAACAACTTCGGACAAATCGATCTCTGGACGCGAAGAGAGCTAAAACAAGACTTTGAAAGACCGCCTGGGGAGAGGTTGCGTTGGAACAATATAGCGCTCCGGGGAATGCCTGCATTACGCGTTGAAGCAAGAACGTTTTCCCGGAGCCGCTAAATCCGTGTAGCACGAAAGATTCGCGAGCCCAAATGCGCTCTTTTAGCTCCGCGATCTCTTTGTCGCGCCCGAAAACGAAGTCGCTACTATCGCCGGTTTCCGCACACGCTGGCAGGAATTGTCTCGGGCTCGCGCGTTCACCTGCAGGCAATCGCTGGAGCGCGGTGGCGGTCTTTGTGTTTTGGGGAACTCCTGACACAGAAGCCTCGTCAGGAGTCATCAGCCACCCATGCGATTCCAAGGATGGCGGTTAGCGGTGGAACTCCTTCACCAGTAACGACTCCTTCAGTCTTGAGCAGATGTTGGCTATTGTCAAGGCTACATAATGTCTCTGACGGTGAAGACCGCGTTCACACTGCGGTGACCGACGAGCAACTGAAGCGCCTGAAGATAGGAATTATGTTCCTCTGAGCTCGCCAGATCCCGCCGCAAGGCGTCGTGTTTAATGGCGTAGCGCTGCATGTCCTCCGCAATTCGTTCCATGAGTGCCGCCTCACGGTATAAGAGAAGCTTGCGAACTGATTCGCTTTTCGTGCGATGTAGCACTAACTGCAAGTGGGGAAGACACAGAGCCGATAGTGAGAGCTTTTCTGGATTGGGGCTCTCGCTAGTTCTGCTGATAATTGAGGCTACCGCTTGATCTTCTGTGGCCCAGCGAACCTGGCAGGCAGGACAGTGCGATTCAAGAAGGGGAGACGAGAAGTCATTAGGCCCTTGAGTACCATTTGTCGCCAAGTAACGTAGCCTCTCGGCCATCTGGTTCAGGAGCACTGGGTATGCCGTGCAAACACCACGAGGGGACGCGACCTGTTCGTAATGCCACGTGTGTAACGGGCAAAACCCTCCATCTTGAGCGTGCTGTTCCTGAGTTCGGGGCCTCGTACTGAGATCGTATTGGTATTTCGCCAGAAACCTCATCGTCTTCGCCATGGCGGCTTTGCACACCTCGCAAGAGCTAACGTTTTCGAGCCCGAGCACAGCACCAGCGCGTGACTCAAACGAGGCTTCGTTCATCGCTCCGGAGACATCTGGGTCGATTTGTGGCTGCAAGGCACGAAGTTTGGAAATTAGGCTATCGGCTTCCTGACCCAAGGCTTGCATTTCGACTGACGTGCGATCGCACATCGAAGACAAGAACATCTGTGCCCGGTTGTTAGCCAAGAAATCGACTAGCGCGTTCTCAAAATCCAGCAGGCCGCTATCGCGCAGTCTGCCTGCATCACCGGCCTGTTTTGCGGACAATCCGTCTCTGGCTGAGACCGAAAACGGTGCGACTGCCTTGTCCCCCAGCACACTGTGAGCAGTCCTCTGGACGTATTGAATTATTTCTGCCCGAGAATCCGCGGGCACAGTGTCCTGCTTGTTGATGACGATAAACACGGCACGCACTGAGGCCAGTGCATAATTCAGAAATCGCATTTCGTCTTCCGAGAGTGGGCTCTCGTAGCTAGTGACAAGGATAAGCACGTCGATTTCTGGAATAAATCTTTCCGTCGTCTTCGTGTTTTCGAAGATTGCTGAGCCGAGGCCTGGGGTGTCGACGAAAAAGAACCCTCGCCGAAGAATTTCTGCCGGCAACTGGATCTCAGCCGAGTGAATCCGCTTCACGTTCCCCGGATTCCCCTTTTCCGTGACATACTCCGGCAGTTCTTGAAGCGTGGCTTCTCCCCGCAACCGGGTGCCCTCATAATTCAGCAGGACTCTTTCGCTCGTGCCGTAACGCACATAAGTGATAACGGATGTGAGAGGGACGATACCCGTCGGAAGGCGATCCATACCGAGAACCGCATTCATCAACGAAGATTTTCCCCGACTAAAGCGCCCGGCAACGACGACGGTGAATCGGTCTTCCGCCAAGCGGGTCAGCAGCGCGCGCCAGGGTCGTTCCGCGTCGTAGCGCCTGTTTGAATCTTGCTCCCGATCGGAGGCGATAAGCTGCCCGGAACGGACCAGTTCGGCCAGTTCGAATTTGATCTGCTCGTATGTTTTCAAGTCCATGGTTTCAGACTCCTCCGCGGTTTCGACCATCACACGAGGCCGTGCCTCGGTTTGCAGGGCTCGAAGACGTCAAACTTTCAACAGGGAATCCGTGACAGACATGACTCTGCAACAGGTTTCCCTGTCAGGAGTCATCATCTGTCCCGATCAAGAACGGAACAGCGGTTTGCGGTGAACTCCTTCACCGTGCATCTTTTCCACAATTATAAAGCGATGGAGCCGATCAAAGACCCTCCCCCATCATGGCCATGGCGCCCGACGATGAAAGGCTGGCAAGACGGACGCGTCAGGTAACCGAGCTTCGAATGGTAGCAGTCAACTGATAATGATGACAGAGTTGAGTTTGCTCTCAACTCAACCTCTTGCTTTCTGCCAGTCTGTACTGATCCAAATTCCGTCTGCTACAATTCAGTCACGGGGCATGGACAGATGCTCCGGGTCGTAGGGCTCGCATTGGGAACTGGATGGGGCGTACTTCCTTACAGTTTCCTGTCGATAAAACCCCGGAATTCGGTTATATGGGGTGGAAACGGTTGAAACAGGCGACTCTATGGACAGTAAGAAAAGACAGGAAAATCAAGGGTTTCCAGCTAACCCGGTGAAAACAAGTTGGGGACGTAGTTCAGTTGGTTAGAACGCTCGCCTGTCACAGACCTCAGTCCAAACGCCAAACCCTGAAGATCTAAGAAACAGAGAAGCTGTCACCGTCTTTCACCTATTGCTGAGGTTATTAGGAGCAGCAACGCTTGAAATTCCTTGGTGTCGGTTGGTGTCGATAAACGTCGGAAATTTGTTCTATACAGGTTCCAATGGTTAAAATTTCGACCAATGGTGAAACGCAGGGCCCTTGATTTATCAGTGTTATAGCGATATGTTGCTGAAGACAAGAGACGTATAAAAACGCCAGGTGAGAATCCCACTCTCTCCGCCATTACCTTAGTTCTTCTCTAACTTACGTTTGCGGTGGGGAGCAACAAGGGAGCAGAAACTCCCAGCCGCTGCAAAATCATCCGGGCGACCTTGCCCAGACATGTGTTTGTGGAACACTTAGTGTCATTGGAAAACAGGTTGATGCGTGCAATTCTCCACTCGTGCCACCAGAGATGTGGCGGTAGAGCGTTTGTATTATTAGCTGCAGCGTACCCGCTGGACCCTAGCTTTCTTTGACTTTATCGCGCGTCAAGTCTTCTTCGCCTTCGCGGGAGGAACCAGGGCGACGGCGGCCTCGGTGGTAAGCAGGAGGAAGGTAAATGTCTCCTGCAGGTACAGGCGGACCGTGGCATCGCTGTGGTTGAGGTAACCGATGGAGACGTCCTGGCCGATGCGCAGGTCGAAATCGCCGCCACGAGTGGTCAGCACGAAAGCGCCGGTAATAGCAGGGGCCCAGATGATTTGATCCTTGACCAAGCGCTTGACGTGCTCCAGCACCGGGTATCCGTGGTCACTGGTTTCGGCGAGTGCTGTGTAGGCGTCGGCGCCGAGCAACACGGAATAGGGACCGTTGACACCGACGAGACGCAACCGACTTAAGCCTTGGGCAATGGCCTCCGGGTACTCACGCACGTCGGCGGGGAGCGTCATGACTGGGTTGCTAGTCCCTTGGCGGAT
This sequence comes from Terriglobales bacterium, assembly GCA_049582765.1. Taxonomy (GTDB): domain Bacteria; phylum Acidobacteriota; class Terriglobia; order Terriglobales; family Acidobacteriaceae; genus JBAUUQ01. The sequence goes on along the minus strand of JBAUUQ010000033.1, from coordinate 197,893 downwards.
GCCCCCAATGCCGGCGGCGGCATAGCCTTCAAATATCGCAGCGTCCTCGGCAAACGCGATCTGTCGAGCGGCGTCCTTTGCGGGTTGCCAGTCGGAGTCGTTCGCGCCACGATCAACATCGTCGATACTTTTGCGATCCAGTTCGAAGGGAACACGCAGTTCGACCAACGCCTTCACCTCGCGCTGGCTCGCGACAATGCCTTTTGCCGGGGCGGCGATGGTGCGCAGGTGACCGGTGCCGACGGCTGAGAGGGCGGGTCCGGCTGGACCTTTTACGTCGACGACACGTCGTCCGGCAAGATAGCGTTTGAGCGTGCGCGATGTTTCCTCTTCGATCTGAACCCATGCCGAATCGGAAATCGGAGCGAGCTCGCGATGGAGATTATTCATGTCTTTTGTCTCCTTTGAGAGAACCGATGCCGAGCGAACCGTCGCGCACCGGTGGGATGGATGAAGAGGGTTCGGCCACTCCCGGTGCTGCAGGGAATTCCGCTGCCCCAGGTTGACCGTCAATAGCGGGTCCTTCAGTGAGATTCCCCAGGAATGTCGCCGATGGCACGAAAAATAGATTTCCAGTGACAGCGCGGCTGAAGTCGAGCAGCCGGTCGTAGTTGCCGGGTGGCCGACCGACGAACATGTTGTCGAGCATCTGCTCAATGGTGCGAGGTGAACGGCTGTAGCCGATGAAATAGGTACCAAACTCACCATGCGCAGGCCGGCCGAAAGGCATATTGTCGCGCAGGATCTTGACCTCTTTCCCATTCTCGACGATGGTCGTGAGCGCGTTGTGCGCTGAGGTTGGCTTGACCGAATCGTCCAATTCGATATCGGAAAGCTTGGTGCGGCCGATGATGCGTTCCTGCGCTTCGGTGGTGAGCGCATTCCAGGCGCCAAGATCGTGGAGATATTTCTGAACGATAACGTAGCTGCCGCCGGCAAAGTCAGCGTCCTCGTCACCGACTACTACGGCGTCTGCCGCCGCCTCGCCCCGGGGATTCTCCGTCCCGTCGACGAAGCCGAGCAGATCGCGATCATCGAAGTAGCGGAAACCCTGCACTTCATCTACCGGCGAAACGGCGTCTCCCAGACGCGCCATGAGCTGAGTGGCCAGCTCGAAGCATAAATCCATGCGCTTGGCGCGGATGTGGAATAGCAGGTCGCCTGGTGTGGAGACCGCATGGCGCGCTCCGGCGCGAATTTCCCGGAAGGGATGCAGCTCTGCCGGCTGCGGCTGCCCGAAGAGGCGGTCCCATGCTTCGGACCCAAACCCGATGACGCAGGAAAGTCCTCCCTGGAGATCACGAAACTCCACAGCGCGCACCAGCGCGGCGAGGTCTCCGCAGAACGAGCGCAGGGTGGCGCAATTTTCAAGGCCCGGATTGAGCGTCGCCACCAGGAAGATCGCGGCGCGCGCAAGCGGCGCGGCTACTGCTTGCGCGAGGACAGGCAATCTACCTGCCGCTTCGGGGGTGTTCATCGGATCGGTCTCCATTGGGTGTCGTGCCTGCATTCGTCAAGCTGCTTTGGTTTCGCCGTCCGATTTCTCCGGTTGTCCACCAAACTGATACCGCATCGCGGACAAGAGTCTATTAGCGAAGTCGGCCTCACCGCGAGAACTGAATCGCTGGCAAAGCGCGGTGGTGAGTACTGGGGCTGGCACTGTCTCGTCGATTGCAGCTTTTATCGTCCAGCGCCCTTCACCCGAGTCGGAGACCCGGCCAGCAAACTTCGAAAGATCAGGGTCTCGAAGGAGAGCGCCCGCTGTCAAATCGACCAGCCACAAGGCGATCACGCGACTTCGACGCCAAACCTCCGCAATGTCTGGCAACTTCATGTCGTATTTGCGTTTGCGTCAACCTCCAACTCCGATGCCGCCACATCTAGGAGGCTGCACCGTCGGAGACAAATCGCCCATTTCACTCTTTGATAACCTTTCTAGGCATACAGGAACGGCCGCTTTCCGTGGCTTCTCCAGAAATAGGCGAGGATGATCACACTTGCAACCGCCGCGTATGCACACCATAACGAGGTGAACGCATATCGCTTGACCTCCATTACAGCCAGCAGTATCGCCAGGTTTGCCGCGCCGAAGATTAGCATCATTTTGATCTTCGAAAAAAACAGCGAGCCACAGGTTGCAATCACATAGAGCAACGCAACCGCTGTATTATTGGTCGCTTGATTGATGTACACGATACTGTTTCCCCTGACATACAGCTGTAATGGGAATGCCGTCAGCGCCCACAAAATATAGAGCGTAGTTGCTCCGCCCAGTACGAGGAACGGCAGCATCCTGCTGCGGCTCTTCGCATTGGGCTCGAACAGAAGCACGCTGAGCGGCAGCAAAAAGGGGAGGAGCCCTTGCGCATAAAGCATGAACGCCGCGCCCATGTCGTGGGCCACGGCAGGCGAAAGAATCCCATCCAATCCCAGCCAGACGAATCCTTCGATAAACTGATGAACCGCGAATAGCGCGGGGAGCGCTGCGAAAAGCAGTTCGCGCCGGTGCTTCACCTTGGTCAAGGTGACGACGCCGACGGCACCCAGGACTCCGCTGCCTACGAAGTTCGCGGTGGCTGAGAAACACATAGCTGGGGTTCTCCTTTGCAAACATACATCTATTGTCTCGGGACGCAAAACAACAGACCAACCGTAGCATGCTAACCCGCTTTGGCGGCTTTCATACGTCCACGCCGATTGGGTGAATGGCCGGTTGACATTGCGGTGCCAGCAACCGAAACAGTAACACGAAGGCTGGTAGGATTGTGTTTGCCATAGTCGGGTCTCTGCCTATCCTCCGTCGAGGAAATCGCGCAGATCCCCCCTAAGAGTTGTGGTTTCTCGGATCGTCGTTCGCACTGATGTATTCAAGTCCGAGCGGTCCCATCGCCGTGACTTGGGTTAAGCTTTGCCGGGTTTGGGGATCAAACAACTGATGGCGCGCGGCTTCCACAAGCCAGGGGATGTGGAAAATCGGCTGGGATACTACGTGGGCCAAATCACGCGCTAGGCGGGCGTCCGACAGGCAGACGCTTCGACGCGGTCTAGACTCTGGAGTGATCGAAGAAACGGCGCGACTTGACGAGTCGTGCACTCCGATTGCGCTAAAGTGTTTTGCTTCTTGTCAAATTGAGGGCTCGAGATGAACGATCAACAAAAGACGGAGCAAGAGTCTGGAGTGCGAGATCAGGAGATCCGTGCGGCACTGGATCAGCATTGGGCGGCGTCCGATGCCAACGATTTTGAAACGGAGCACCTCATCTATCATGAGGACGCGGTGCTGGACTACCCGCAGTCCGGCGAGCGAACCCGCGGTCGAAGCAACATACAGAACCAACGCGCCAGTCAGCCGAGCAAAAAGCGGTTTACTGTCCGACGAATCATTGGCGGGGGTGATCTTTGGGTCACCGAATTCATCCTGACCTATGACGGCAGGCCGTCCTACACCGTGAGCATCATGGAGTTCAGGGGCGACAAGGTCGCGCGGGAAACACAGTACTTTGCGGATCCATTCGTCGCTCCCGCATGGCGCGCTCAATGGGTCGAACGGATGGACGCATAGTCTCAGGCGCGAGAATGGAGGGACAAGAGATGGATTGGAAACGGTTGGTCCAGTTTGCGCTGCTGGGTAGCGGTGATTTGGAACAATATGCCATCGTGCTGGTACGCATTTCGATCGGGCTGTTCTTCGCCATCTCCGGGGCAAACAAATTGTTTGTCGCCGGTGGCACGAAGCCTGTTTACGAAACGCTCGTTAAGGCCAAAGTCCCGTTTCCCCGGCAGACCGCTTATTTCGTCGCGGGTGTCGAGTTCGTTGGCGGATCCTTGGTGGCCGTGGGGTTTCTTTCGAGCCCGGCCTGCGTGGCTTTAATGATCGATATGATTGTCGCGACCCTGACCAGTGCGGTTTCCACCATGCCTAAAGGGCTTTCGCCTCTTAACTGGCTCGACGATTTCCTCTACCTTCCGGAAGTCCTGTACGTGCTCTTCTTTATCTGGCTGATCTGCTCTGGTCCGGGAAAGTTCAGTGTCGATTACTGGCTCGCCGGCCAGTTACTGAGGTGATCGATCCGTGGCTACAGAAAACCGATTGAGTAAGCGCAGTGGAAGGCCCTTAGCAGGCCGCGAGAGTTTTTCCGCAGCCTGCTAGGGCTTTGCGGGCAGCGGCTGCCAGAGCTCAATCTTATTTCCATCCGAGTCATAGATCCAGGCAAAGCGACCGTAGGATTCATCCATTCGTTTGGCGTCGATCTTTACTCCCTCTTGTTTTAAGCGGTCGAGCAAAGCATCCATATCGTCCACGATGTAGTTGATCATGAACGGTGCAGGGCTGGGATCGAAATACTTAGTGGAGGCGGGAAAAACAGTCCAAACGGTAACGTGTTCCTTTTGCGGGTCGTCGTGTTCGCGCCACGGAAGCATCACGCCTTGGCCTGTGTCAGCCAGTCCAAGATGCTTCGCATACCATTCGCGTATCTGATCACGATTAGCGGATTTGAAGAAGACACCGCCGATTCCAAGGATCCGCCCACGCTGCTCCACTTGGACAGGCGGCTTCGACTTTTCAGATTGCGGAGATTTCACTTCCTGTCCTCCTGTTGAGCCGGCCGAGATGAGCAACAGCCAGCCGAGCGCAATTGTGCTCCAGGGTAGTCGTTGCATCGGCGGATTATACCTAAGTTCCGATTCGAAATGGGAAATTCGGGGACAGACGGGTGGAGTGCACCCGTTTGTCCCCGTATTTCCGGACGATGATATCGTAGTGCGGGCGGTCCTTCGGAAGGCAAGTTAGCAGCTTGTAGCTAGACAGAGCTTGATCGTCATTATCAGAGTTTTAAGCCTCTCAATACACCGAAATAAAAGGACTCTAACTAGACGCTGGACTTCGATGAGGTACGCATGCCCCGATTGCTTTCAGTAAATGTCGGCCTTCCGCGCGACGTGACATGGAATGGCAAAACTGTCCGAACGTCAGTCTGGAAATCTCCAGTTGATGGGCGGCGAATGGTGCGCAGGCTCGATATCGATGGTGATGCGCAAGCCGATCTCGCCGGTCACGGCGGGGAGCACCGCGCCGTATTCGTCTACCAGATGGATTCGTACCATTACTGGGAGAGCTTTCTGGGCCGCAGTGATTTTACTTTCGGCCAGTTCGGAGAAAATTTCACCGTCGAGGGACTTCCTGATAACGAAGTCTGCATTGGTGACCGATACCGCATCGGTGGTGCGGTATTTGAAGTAACGCAGCCACGCGTGACGTGCTACCGCGTCGGTATTCGTATGAATGAACCTCGGATGGCGGCGCTGCTCGTGGCTCATCACAGACCAGGATTCTACTTTCGCGTGTTGCAGGAGGGAGAAGTTGGTGCAGGCGATGACATTGTAAAAATTACTGACGGCCCAGAGCGAATCAGTGTGGCCGAGGTTGACGCCCTCCTGTATTTGCCAGGACCTTCCGACGAGCAACTGCAACGAGCGCTGCGGATTCCTGCGCTTAGCAAGGGTTGGCAGAGTTCGTTCCAAGCGATGCTCCAACATGAGAGCTCCAAAACTGCGGCGGGGAATCCGGGACTCGCCTATGAGGAACAGGCGCCAGCATGGCCCGGCTTTCGACAAATGCGAGTCGCGAATATTCATAAGGAAAGCGATAGCGTAACTTCCTTCGTTCTGGCACCGAGTGATGGGCAGCCCCTTCCGCTCTGCCAGGCGGGTCAATTTGTCGTCTTGCGGCTGCTCGTCGATCCAGGTAAACCGCCGGTTCTTCGCAGCTATTCGTTGTCTGATCTACCGGCAGCCGACCATCTCCGCATCAGCGTCAAGAGCGAATTGAATGGGATTGGAAGTTCATTTCTGTGTAACCGTGCGCGAGAAGGCGATCTATTGGATGTGAGTGCCCCGCGCGGAAGCTTTACTCTGCGTCCCAGCCAGGATCCTGTGGTTCTGTTGAGCGCTGGAGTGGGCGCAACCCCCGTGATGTCGATGCTGCACGCACTCGCCGCTGAAAGATCGCAACGAGAGATCTGGTGGATCTATGGGGCGCGCAATGGCGTCGACCATCCATTTGCAGAAGAATCGCGTGCATTACTGAAACAGCTCTCTCGCGGACGAGGATACATCGTGTACAGCAGGCCCGCTGCAACCGACCAAGTCGGGACAGACTTCGATGCTCCCGGGCACATTGACGCAGCTCTGCTGGAGAGAATCGGTGTGTCACAGGGTAGTGACTTCTATCTTTGTGGCCCACCTTCATTCTTGCAGAATATGCGCGATGGGCTGCGAAACTGGGGTGTGCTCGCCGGGAATGTGCACACGGAAATCTTTGGTTCTCTCGAGGCCATTACCCCTGGCATGGCGCAGGTGGTTCACACTCCTCACCTGCCACAAGGGCCGCCCGGATCTGGCCCCCCAGTCTCATTCGCGCGTAGCGGGATTACCGTCGCATGGGATCGTAAGTTTGCCAGTTTGCTTGAACTGGCGGAAGCGTGCGACGTTCCAGTCAGATGGTCGTGCCGGACTGGAGTCTGTCATACCTGCATGACTGGTTTGATTGGCGGATCGATTACGTATAATCCTGAGCCGCTGGAGATGCCCGCTCCCGGGAACGTTCTCGTATGCTGTTCCCGGCCAAACGCGGGGGTCATTCTAGATCTTTAAGGGAAGATCTCTGAGAGAAACGAGAGGAGTCGAATCATGCGTTCTGATATTGTGCCCGGAGGCATTTTCCCCGACTACGAACTGCCCGATCACGCGGGCAAACTGCGCAAGCTCAGCGAGCTACAGGGCGAGGATCCGCTGATCCTCACGCTGGCGCGCGGCCACTATTGCCCAAAGGAGCATCAGCAGCATTTGGAACTTGCCGCGTTCTACCCGAAGATTGCGGTGGCGTACACTCAGATCGCCACCATCGCCACCGACGATCACCATACTCTGCAGGAATTCCGCGCGTCAGTCGGAGCCGTGTGGACATTCCTTTCGGACCCCGGCCGAACGGTTCAGAAGGATCTCGACATCCAGGAGTACACCGACCCCGAGCATAATCCGATGATCCCGCATACGCTCGTGCTCAAGCCGGGGCTCGTGATCTACAGCATCTATAACGGCTACTGGTTCTGGGGCCGTCCATCGGTCATCGATCTTTGGCACGACCTGCGCGTCGTGACGAGTGAAATCCGCCCGGATTGGGATCTGAGTACTCCTGGACTCCGCGAAGCGTGGAATGCGGGTGACCTCTCGCGTTTCCACGGGTGGAACAAGCAGGTTACACCTTGAGGTCCTGCATCTGCGCACGGGCAAGAGTTGTCGGCCAAAGAAACAGCAAGAATTGTGGATCTGCCGGCGCGACGGTGGCTTACAACGCACGCGAGAAAACTTAGGTTCAGCATCACTTTGAGTTCGCGGAGTAACACTTAAAGAGAGGTGTGCACCCTTCCATCCTCAAGACCGGCATACTGATGGACTCCTTTACGCAAGTGCTTGTTCTGCACGCGGTGGACTGGAGCAACTCTGCCGGCGTTGGTTTCTGGGAAAAAGTCCCAGGCAGGGAATGCGCTGCGCCAGCAGAGTTCGTGTGGCCCGCTATGCGGGATGCCTTTCCCGCACAACAGATTCATTTCCATGTTGCAGAAGAATGCGGAAGGCGAGTCCGTGCGTGATGAGCAGTAGCGGCACAATGAGAGTCGGAATGAAGTAGGTGGCTCCCAACTGCCCCGCCAAGAGTCCGGCGTGATTGGCCTGGTAGAAAGCGTTAAGGAGATCAGCCGAGCCCCAGAGATTGAAGATCCATGAGAGGGCCACGCCAGATTTACGTGGCAGCAATACCAGCGAAAACAACGCGAGGGTGGCCGCAATAATGTCCCCATAGGCGGCAGAATGAGCGAAGGGAGACGGCAGATCGGGGGACACGACGCCGGACACGAGAAATGCTAACCCAATGAAGCGGAAGGTGTGCAGAATGAGCAGAGGCTGCAACGCTTCCGCTCGTGGCCGAACGCGGAGTTCCGGCCAGATGTACCGGGCGGTGACGATTCCCCATGCGATCAAACTGAATGCGATGCTAACGAAAAAACAGAGTTGCGGTGACATCAGTGCCTCCTTATTGGGATTCCAGCTATTGACCTTGGCTGCTGGCAGAAGTGGCCTTCTGAATGACTGACGCGGCAGGCTCGGCAGGGTCGCCGATACCGTGTTCGCGTCTCCAGACATTGGATTGAGGCGCTAACTGCGGCTCCGACGGTAACGGACGGCGCAGTTCGCGGTCGTAGCGATCGAAATCAAAGCCAGGACTGAGCGGGGCCATCATGAGCTGCGCGAGCTGACGAAGCCAGTTGCCGAGGGTCCGCTGGTTGCGAGGCTGAGAAGCATAACGACGAGCGATCGTCTCGAAGTCTTCTGGGGGGCGCCCCGTCACGTCGAGCACATCGGTGGTCGGTGCACCCAGCTCAAATGCGCCGCGCTTGTGATCGTCGATGCAGTAGCGTACGTTGCTCATCAGGTCGATCGGCATGCCGCCCATCCGGGCGGTCTTCATGAATAGCCAGGCCGGTGTCGGCACAACCCTGACCGATCGCCCGAGGGCCCGGCCGATCGCCCCGGCCATGTCCTCGGCGCCGAGAAGCTCTGGTCCAGTCGGACGGTAGCTCTTCCCGGCGTGCCGCGTCGGATCCATCAGGACCGCGGCGGCGACTCGCGCGATATCCTCGTTCGAAGGTGGCGCGTTGCGGCTTTCACCGAACATCCAGGGAAAGACGCCGAAATGCGCCGCCAACCCAATCGTCACCAGGTAGGAATCAGCGAAGAAGCCGGGGTTAACGATGGTATGCGCCACTCCGGCCGTCATCGAGAACAGCCGGTTGACCAGCCAGCTCTGGCGGGTCAAAAGGGAAGGATGGGAGGGGCTTGCCAGCCATTGGGTCAGGCCGACGATGTGTTCGAGGCGCGCTTCCCTGGCAGCGGTCGCGAATGCAACCGCGCCCTGAATCATGTATGGATCGTAAGGCGGACAAAAATAGGCGCGCTGGACATCCCTCAGTGCGTCGGCCACTCGCTCGACATCGCTTAGGTCGGCGACCGAGATCTCAGCCCCCTGCGCCTTCAGTTGTGCGCTGCGGCCATCTTCCCGGTGCACCATGGCGCGGACGGGATAGCCGGCCTTCAGCAGTTCGATAACGACGACGCTGCCCGTTTTCCCGGTCGCGCCGGTCACCATAATCCTTGGCTTGACCATGATCATCTCCCTTTCCGCATAGGATTATACGCATCATCCTATAGATTCACATTTTCTTTGGGGCCAGGTGTGGGCGGGTTGCACCGTGAGATGATGGCCAGCATCCTATAATGAGCCATGCGCTACCTACCCGAGCATAAAGTCGAGATCCATCAAAAAATTGTCAAAGACGCCTCGCGGCGCGTTCGCGCCAAAGGCTTGACGGGTGCAGCGGTTGCGGCGGTTATGCAGGACGCCGGCCTGACCCACGGAGGCTTTTACAAGCATTTCGGGAGCAAGGACGAGTTGCTGATTGAGTCCCTGAAAGAGAGTTTCCGAGACATCATCGACACACTGGTTCGTGCCGCTGAACAGTCGTCTCCTGGAGAGGCGTGGAAGGCAATCGTGAAAGCTTATCTGCGCCCGGAAATGTGCGAGCATCCCGAGTACGGGTGCCCCCTGGCGACGCTTGCGCCCGAATTGGCGCGGGTAGACAAGAGGATGAAGCCTCAGATTGTGGCGGAGCTGGTGAACTACAAGAGCCGCATGCTGCCGTTCATGCCTGGCCGGCGAACCGCGGATAAAGAGCGTGCTTTCTTTGCGATTTTTTCGACGATGATTGGGGCAGTTGAAATTGCTCGCATGCTGCCGGATCCCAGGACTCGAGAGAAAGTGCTCGGAAGCACGAGAGATTTTCTCCTGGGCAGCTTTGGACCTCGTCAGTCATGAGACCCAAGGAACGTCTCTCGCATCAAATGCCGATCCTGGGAAGTCACGGTGCACGTGGTACATGTCGAAGGAGCGACACACGCCTCATTACGCAGTGGTCGGTAGCCAGCCTGAGCGCTGCCCTGAGGCAATCTCTGCGTGTTTAGGGCCTGGCCGTTTCGGCATATCGGCAACGCGCACCTTTGCGGCTACGACTATCGGCTGAATAGGCAAACAAGGGCTGGATGCTGGATGAGGTTCAAGTGCGCCGCCGTAGTCGGCAGGTTGCCGCCTTTGACATATGATTTAAGGATTAGAAGATAGGAGAAACAGTGATTCGAGACTTGCTGCTAAAGACATTCGAATTGTGCAAGGCGTGTCTGCCCGGTTCGTTGGTTTTAAGCTTGCTCCTTTCTGGTCTGGGCCAGCCGCTTCTGGCGCAGCAGGACTACCCAAGAAAGCCTTTGCAGGCGAAGCTCGAAGACGGAGCAGAGTATCGCTGGCTCAAGAAGAAAGTGCTCGATTCGCGTGTGCTCGACAGCATGGAGAGCCTCTCGAGCTGGTCGTTCAAGGGCGAGGGAGACATGACACTTTCTGACGCGTACAAGAGAGACGGCCAGCACTCCCTGAGAATTCAGTCCACCTTCAGTCTGGCCCACGTAGACGGCGCCGGAGAGTGGGAAGATCTGATCGCGACGCGCACCTTCCCTTCCGAAGACTGGAGGAAATACAACCGTATCTCTCTGTGGGTGTATGCGGACGTCGCTGGCGCTCCGGCGCTTGCCGCATCGCTCACGCTTCATAATGAGGGCGAACATCTTCTGCCCGACCCGTACAACGAAGGCCGTGACGAGTCCCTTCTGCTAAACAATCACGCCTGGACCCATCTGGTATGGGAGATCGCTCCGCTCGACCGCGATAAGGTTACGGCGCTTGATTTTGCCTACAGCCTGCCGAAGATGTTCCCCGATCCCGGCGACCACACCGTCCTGTACATCGATCAACTCGAATTGCAAACCGTGGTTCCGGATCATGTGGAAGGCTGGGACGTAGCTGCAGGCAAAATCGCCTTCAGTCATGGCGGATACACCGCTGGCTCTTCCAAATCCGCGATTGCCAGCGATCTCACGGCGCCCACATTTTCCGTGATTGAGCAAAGCACAGGCAGGGTAGTCCTAACCAGGCCGGTCGAAAAAAGGAAAACCAGCCTGGGCGGTTATCAGGTGCTGGACTTTTCGGACTTGCAGAAACCCGGGCGCTATCAGATCCGAGCCGGAAACGAACTCACGCGTCCGTTCGTCATCGGCGATGATGCCTGGAACGACAGCGTCTGGAAGGCTCTCAATTTCATGTACAGCGAGCGCTGCGGAACTGTAATTCCTGGCATTCACGGAGTCTGCCACCAGGACGATTACACCGTCCACGGCGACAAGCGGATTGTGATCAATGGTGGATATCACGACGCGGGAGATTTGACCGCGACCGGAAACGTTACCGGGATGGCGTATGCCTTGTTTTCCTATGCAGAGCGCCTGCAACAACAGAAAGAAGATCCCGAGCTTCGAGTCAGGCTGCTTGAAGAGGCAAAGTGGGGGCTGGCCTGGATTCTCAAAACCAGCTTCGGCGAAGGATACCGGAGCACTGGCCAGTTGATCAGTTACTGGACCGACGGAATCATGGGGGATGCGGATGACCGCTCCGGGCAGGCCGTGAACAATCCAGAATGGAATTTTCGGGTCGCGGCGGTCGAGGCTCTTGCTGCCCGCGCATTGAAGGACAGCGATCCCGAGCTGGCCAATCGCAGCCTGGCGACGGCCAAAGAGGATTGGAAGTTCGCCGTCGAGGGCTTGAAGAATGCGCCCCCTCTCGCGGAAGTCTACGGAGCGCAAGATGAGCTGGAACGCATCTCTTTTGGAGCCACCGCTTCTGCCGATTTATTCCGCGCTACGGGCGACCAGCAATACGCCGATGAGGCGGTGATGCTCGGCAATCTCATCCTGCAGTCGCAGGAGCGCAAGTTGCAATCCTGGACTGCGCCTCTGACCGGCTATTTCTACACCAGCCCCAAACGCGAAAATCTCTTTCATCGATTCCACATCGGACAGGAAGAACAGCCCATCGTCGCTCTTGCGCACTTGTGTGAAGCGTTCCCCGATAACCAGGATTGGATCAAGTGGTATTCGGCGATCGTTTTGCACTCCAAGTATTATCAGCAGGCGGTGGCGCCTCTTGACGCTCCCTACGATGTGCTCCCGGCGGCGGTCTATCGCGAAAGCGAAGTACGCCTGATTCCCGAAACCGAGAAATGGAGACCGCTCCGCGCGGCGGACCGCAACTCGTATCTTGAACAGGTGCGACGCGGCGTGCCTCTGGGCGGAGACTATTACCTCCGCAGATTTCCCGTCTGGTTTAATTTTCGCGGTAATTCCAGTGTGTTGCTTTCCGAGGCGAAGGCGCTGTCGGTGGCGGCGCAAGTGCGGGGCGATCTTGGCGCAGATGACCTGGCACAAAAGCAAGCGCAGTGGTTCGTGGGACGCAACCCATTTTCCGCGAGCCTCATGTACGGTGAAGGATACGATTGGACGCCGCTCTACAGCGTTCGCTCCGGGCAGATGGTGGGCGCTCTGCCTGTAGGCATCGAAACTAAAAGCGACAACGACGCGCCGTATTGGCCGATGCAAATTTGCTGGACCTACAAAGAAGTATGGACGCAGCCCGTAGGCGAGTGGATATGGTTGATGCAGGATCTGAACGGTTCGGCGGTGGTGCGTGGGATTGCGGATAAAGACAACCGTGAGCTGGTCGAGTTTCGTAATCAGCGAACGGGTTTCCTAAAGACGGTGAGGCCTGATCCTGGTGAGGGCGCGTTTCGCGTTCTTTTGCCGCAGGGCAGCTACGCTGTGCGACAAGGTGTAACGCAAACGACGCTCACAGCACTTTCGGGTGGAAGCTACGACATCGAGCTGCGGCGCGAAAAAGCTTTGGATTTCAAAGTTACGGCTGAGACTGAGAAGTCGGGCGACATTGTTTTGCGAGTCACAGCCCGTGGCGCCGGCCGGCATGTATTTTCGATTCGGGCCGACAATCTTGAGATGAGAGACAAAGAACCGAAGACGGTGGAGCCGAGTTCACAAAATGTTGCGGAGGCAATCTGGCACGCTCATATCGTCTCTCCGGAGACACCGTGGGTAGCCGTCGTTATTCCGGACAATGCACTCAACCGCCGCCGGGAAATCACCGGCACAGCGAGACCGCAAGGTGCGAGCGAGGGTCAGGTGCAGTGAATCTGTGTCCGATCGCGAAAGCTGCAGTGTTACTTCAAGGCGGCGGAATGGTGCACGATATTTCAGACGGCGTCGCGGCTGAAGCGAGGGATGGGCAAGGACGCCCGTCCTCCGTTTCTCGTCAGGCGGATATAAGTTCCTGGACCGCACGGTACGCCTGGTCGATTGCCTGATCAGTGTAAGCCGCGGCGGCGGCATCGGAGTTGGCGATGGTGATCCGTCCGTAGGGTTTGCGGGCAATGTCGCAGGGACGTTGACCTTCGGGCCAGTCTGGATCCCACAGAGGGTTGTACTCGTAGGCGTAGCCGTGAGGCCAGCGGTTTACGGTGATGGCATCGATATCGCGGGCGGGGTCGAAGCCTCCTTCGCCTAGTACGCGCGCCAACTGATCGCGGATATTGCGTTCAAAGGTTTCGAAAGATGTGGACAACAAGTCGTAATGACCGACGCGTTGCTGGTCGCGGGCAGGCAAGCCGGGCTGACAGGGCGTGCGCAGCATTTGCACGACGATAGTATCTTGCGGAGACTGGGGGAATTTGTAGTCGCCGATACTAACGGCCTGATCGAGTTCCAGGGACGAATGGTACATGCCAGGGCAGAACGCGCCGCGTATCCCAAGTTTGTGGAATGAGGTCGAGTTTTTCAACGCAACCGCAGTGTAGACCAGCGGCACCTTGACTCCATAACGCAGGGCCTCCTTCTGCTTGTCTGGAAGCTCGGGAGTCATGAAAGGGATGGCCATGTTCCAACAGGCCAGCACGGCTCCTTTGGCGCGGACCGTATAGGCCTTTTTGTCCCGTCCGTAGATCAGTTCAACTTCCTTGGCCGACGCCGGGCTTCCGAGATTGCGCACTTGCACGGCGGTGCTGCTCAGTCGGATGCGCACGGCAGAACCACTCTTATCGAGCTGGCTGTAATCGACTTTGGCCGTGACCATGTCTTCGGGCGTGTTTCCCGGGGCTGAGGAGGGAATCAGCGACCGCACCAGCATGCGGGCAATCGAGGCATTGCCGTCGGGAAAGTGGAAGAAGTACTGCGGGCGCGGGGTAACTTGGCCGAGCGCGGTAAATGTCAGGCCCTTCGAAGGCACGCGATCAAGGTTCATTCCTTGAAAGCCAGGGAAATGAAGCGCCCAGCAATCCAGCGCGGGTACGCCGTCGATTCCGATTCCGTACAGGCTATGGGTGCGGGTTTGATAAAAGGGAAGGACGGAAGGATGCGCCTTGACGTAGTTCAGCAGGAAGTCCTGGTAGCTTATCTGGGCAAGCCTGGCCTTTTTCGCCTCCTGAGTCAGACCCGGCATGTAGTCGACATTGTCTTCCTGAGTGCGGGCGATGTCACGCTGAGTCTCCGGCGAAAGCGGAGTCTTGGCCAGGAAGTCCTGCCATGACTTGGCGGTGGTTGTTCCGGTCCCCTCGAAACCGCCCGGTACGCCGGTCACCAGACGGTCGAGTCCGAAGGTTTCCTTATCGAAGAAGCAGGCCGCGTCTAATCCCTTGTAGACTTCGCGATCGGCGCACTTGTTCTCGAGAGCGGGCGGATCAATGCCCAGCTCGCTAATCAGTTCACTTGCCTCTTTGCTGTAGCGAGTCGGTGAATCGATCGACCAGGTGCCACCGTTAGTGAGCAGGAGCCGGCCACCGGGGCGGAATTCGTTGCGTTTGGCATGGCCGCCGAAGTCGTCGTGATTGTCGAGAATGAGAATGCGGGCGGAAGCGCCGGCGTGTTTGCGATAAAAGTAAGCGGCGGCCAATCCGCTCAGTCCAGCGCCCACGATGACCAGATCGTAGCTCTCGCCAGTGTCAACCGGCTTGCCGGCGGTGTCCCAGAAAGTCCCGTCGCGCAAAGAGTGCGCTACCTCAAAGGAGCCGGGATGGCTGCCCCGCATTCCGGTCAGGGCCGGCGGATCATACCCCGGCACCTCTTGCGCCGCCGGCTGTGCCATTTGATCGCCGAACGCCAGACCTGGCAGCCAGGCGCCGGCCACTGTCCCGCCGACGCCGATTGCGACCCCGTTCAGAAAATCCCGACGGGTTATGGGGCGGTCCATGCCCAGTTGGCGATCGCGGTCAGAGTTACGATTTTGCTGGTTAGCCATTTCTTTTCCTGTCAAGGTTCAGACATCAAGCGTTCTTGATCTGTTCCTGAATAGTGCGGTAAGCCTGATCGATTGCGGCATTGGTGTAGGCACTGGCGGCGGCATCAGAGTTGGCGATGGAGATGCGGCCGAACTGCTTTCGGCCGATAACATAGGGGCGTTGCTCCAGCGGTAATCCCGGATCCGAAAGAGAGTTGTACTCGTAGGCGTAGCCGTGCGCCCAGCGGTTCACTGTAATGCCGGCGATGTCGCGTGCAGAATCAAATCCCGCGGAGCCCAGCATTCTTTGCAGCTGATCGCGAATGTTGCGCTCGAAGGTGGGGAACGGCGTTGTCATCAGCTCGTAGCGTCCCATGCGGTACTGATCGCGGCGGGGAAGTCCCGGCTTGCACGGAGTGCGGAGCATGAACAGCACCATGGGCTCTTCCGGTTTGCTGGGAAAATGGTACTCACCGATGGAGACTGGGAAGTCCAGCTTGGTAAGACTGTGATAGCCGCCGGGAGAGACGATCTGTTGAATTCCCAGCTTGTGGAACGGCATCCAGTTTTGCGCGGCAACATGGGTATAGATGAGCGGTTCCTTCACCCCTAGATGCAGAGCCTCCTTTTGCGGCCCCGGCAGTTCGGGACAGAGATAGGGAATCATCATGTTGTAGCAGGCAAGAACGCAGGTCGTCCCTTTTACCGTGAGCAGTTTGTCGCCGCGCATGTAAGCCACTTCTACTTCCTTGGCCGATTCGCTGGGGCCGACGTGACGTGCCCGCACTGCAGTGGTGTTGAGGCGGATGCGCACGGCCGCGCCAACATCATCCAGCCGGGCGTAATCACATGGGGCAGTAACTACATCCTCCATGCTGTGGCCGGGAATCGATCCGGGCACCAACGAACGGACCAGTAGGCGCGCAACCGACGCGTTGCCATCGGGGAAATGAAAAATGTACGGTTCTTCCCCTTCCACCTCGCCAAGATCTAAACCGTCGAACCCGGCGTAACTCATGGAATGGTAGTCATCCGGGTTTTCGTAGCATGCCAGTGCCGAAACGGCGTCGATGCCCACGGCCCACAAATCATTTGTGTAGGTCTGAAAGAACGGGAGCACGTCGGGATGAGCGCCGCAGATCTTGGTCAGAAAATCGGCATAGCTGATCGTGGCCAGCCGGGCTCGCTTCTCCTCCCGCGACATGCCCGCCATGTAGTCGGTTTTTGCGGTGTACAGTCGGGCAATGTCGCGACGGGCAACGTCGGAAAGCGGCGCCTGCTTGACGAACTCGGGCCACGGGGTCGAACCCATTCCCGTCACCAGCCGATCCTGGCCAAAAGTCTCGCGGTCGAAAAAGCATGCAGTCTTCAGTCTTGCGTAGAGCTTCTGATCGTAGTCTTTGTAGAAGCGCTGGGTTTCGATTCCCAGTTCCTTGAGCAGCCGTTTCGAGATATCGCTGTAGTCCGAAGGATTCTCGATCGACTGCGTTCCGCCGTTGCTGAGAAGAAGGCGGCCGCCAACCCGGAATTCGTTGCGTTTCGCGTGGCCGCCAAAGTCGTCGTGATTGTCAAGAATGAGGATCTTCGATTTCGGGCCGACCTGCTGGCGAAAGAAGTACGCCGCAGCTAACCCGCTAATGCCGCCGCCGACAACGACCAGGTCATATCTCTCGCCGGTATCTTCGGCTTTGCCGGCATCATCCCAGAAATCACCGTCGCGCAGTTTGTGGGCGTAGGTGTAAGTTCCCTCGTGGTTGCCGCGCATCCCCATCAGCGCGGGAGGATAGTACTTGGGGTCTTTCTCCGGCTGATAAGCGGATTCTTGCCCCGGCAGGGCGAACATTGGTCCCGAACTTGCGGCCAGGATCGAGCCGCCCACCGCCAGGCTGACTCCGTTCAGGAAATCACGACGGGTGATCCTGCGATCCATTCCAAGTTCGCGATCTCGGGAGTCATCAATCATTTATCTCTTTCAACGAGCCTCTATTTTTGCGGAGAAGATTTCGCCCCGCCGAGCTGGCGAACATATTGGACCAAACTGTGGATCTGGTCGGGTGAAAGAGCGTTCTTGAAGGGTGGCATGTTGCCCTTGCCGCTGGAAACCGCCTCCGCCAGCTGATCGTCGGTTTGCTTCTGAACCGTTTCCGAACGCAGGTCGGGGGCGTTCAGGCTTTGTCCTATGGGTGTGCCGCTGCCATCGACACCATGACAGCTCTTGCAGTTCGATCCAAACAAGGTTTTGACAGCGGCGTTGTCGTCCTTGGCTGCCGCCCGAACTGAGTTGGTCGGATAGACCCCGCAGATCGCCAGAGCCAGAGCGATCGCAGCAATCGTCTTCGAGAATTTCACGAGGGGCATGGGCAATATCGTCTCCTGACTTTCATCTACTGAGCCAGACGCGTTGGCGAATCAGGTTGCGAGACTTGTTTTCGCGATGGGCAGATCCCGGATTCGCTTCCCGGTCGCGGCGAAGATAGCATTGCAAAGCGCGGGGGCGAAAGGCGGAACGCCCGGCTCCCCGACGCCTGCGGGGGGAGCACTGCTTTCCACGATGGACACGTTAGTCTGGTAAGGAGCTTCGTACATCCGGGCCACCGGGTAGTCATTGAAGTTGGATTGTTCGATGGCGCCGTTTTTGGCGGTAATCTCGCCCATGAGCGCGAGGCTGGTTCCGAACACCGCGGCGCTTTCAAACTGGGCGCGGGTGATTTCGGGGTTCACCACGGTTCCGAGGTCCACTACGGTTTCCACTCGGGGGATGCGAATGTCGCCCTGATCGCTGACTTCCACTTCCACCACGGTGGCGACGTAGGTAAGGAAGCTGCGGTGGGCGGCGATGCCCATGCCTGTTCCCTTGCTCATCTTTCTCTTCCCCCACACGGCTTTTTCTGCCGCCATCTCCGTCACGCGCCGCAACCGGCCTGTGTCCACCGGATAGGTATCCAGGGAGGCGTTGTAGTTGGGATAGTCAACGCCCTTCAGATCCACAGAGCGTGCGGGGCCGATCAACTCGAGCAAATACTCCAGCGGTTCACGGTTCGCGGCGTACGCCAGTTCATTGGCGAAGGACTGAACCGCGAAGGCGTGATAGATGTTGGCCACGGAACGCAGCCACCCAATGCGCACATGCGCCGTGGCCGGGCCATTTTCCACTCGTAGATTGGGAATATCGAACGGCATGTCGGTCCAGCCCATGCACAATTCGAAATTACCGCCATACTGCGCATGGACGTCAAAGGTGGAACCGATAGGAGTGAACACGCTTCGCTGCAGCCACGCCGTGGGCCTGCCCCGGCTATCAAGTGCGGCCTTCATATACATGGCCGAGACCGCGTGGTAGTAATCAAACTTGATGTCATCCTCCCGGCTCCAGGCCACCTTGACCGGGCTGCCGACTTTCTTCGAGAGGATCGCCGCTTCTACCGCTACGTCATGCATGGACTTGCGCCCGAATCCCCCGCCCAGCAACGGCACGTGGCAGAGCACGCTTTCTTTTGGAATGCCGAGTGCCTTGCCTACCGACTCCTGAAGTCCCTGCGGATCTTGCGTGGAACACCAGACCGTAACCTTTCCGTTGCGAGAGTCTGCAACGGCGACTGGCGGTTCCATGGAAGCGTGGGCCAGAAGAGGAACGTAGTAACTCGCTTCCATAACCTTGCCACCCTTGGCGAACTCGGCGTCGACATCGCCGACGGTGCGCGCGGCTTTGCCCGGTTTGCTCGCAGTTTCTTCCAACTCTTTTTTGAATGACGTGGAATTATAGGCAGCGTTGCTTCCGTTATCCCATTCGATTTTCAACTTCTTGCGGCCTTGCATTGCGGACCAGGTGTTGTCCGCGATCACGGCCACGCCGCCCAGAGCCTGAAATCCGTGCGGAGGAGTGAAAGGATCGATGGGGACCGTTTGACGAACGCCTTTTACCTGCAAGGCTTGTTTGTCTTCGAGGGTCTTGATCTTTCCGCCGAGGACTGGAGGGCGCTCAATCGATGCATACAGCATGCCATCCACCCGAATATCCGCGCCATAAGTCGCACGGCCGGTGCACATGTTGGTGAGGTCAAAACTCGGCATGCCCTTTCCAATGTAGCGGAACGATTCCTTGGACTTGAGTCTCAGATCTTCTTTCTTGGGAACGGGCAGCTTGGCGGCGGCGCTGGCCAATTCGCCGTATCCGGCTTTGCGGCCGCTGGCACGATGCACAACGTTGTGCAACTCCGTTTCGCACTCCGATACTGGCACTTTCCACTGTTGAGCTGCCGCTTGCATCAGCATCATGCGCCCGGTGGCGCCGGCTTCGCGCATCACATCGTAGAAGCCGCGGATCGACCATGACCCATCCGTATCCTGGTTGCCGTATCGCGGGTCGCCGGTCGCTTGTTCTATCTTGACCCGCGTCCAGTCCGCATCCAGTTCATCGGCGACAACGAGCGGCAGGGAAGTGCGGATTCCGGTGCCCATCTCGGAGCGATGAGCCACAATGTAAACCGTTCCATCGGTATCGATGCCCAGGAAAGCGCTGGGATGGAGAACGGAACTTTCCGCATTGGTGGCCGAGCCAGGTGGGTCCGCCCAAAGCGCCTGGGGAACCAGACGTACCGCCAGGACCAAAGCTCCACTCGACGCTACCCCCTTCAGGAACCCGCGACGGCTGACGTTGAAAAGCGTCATGCGGCACCTCCCGCAGCGGACTTGATCGCCGCCCGGATACGCTGATAGGTTCCGCAGCGGCAAATATTCCCCGCCATCGCGGTTTCAATGTCTTTGTCGGAAGGGTTACGGTTGCCTTCGAGGAACGAAATTGCCTGCATGATCTGGCCGGACTGACAGTAGCCGCACTGCGGCACGTTGGTGGCAATCCAGGCCTTTTGGACCGCGTGCAGACCGTGCTCTCCGATCCCCTCGATGGTGACGACCTGGGAGCCGGCAAGGGTGCTCATCGGTGTGATGCAAGACCTGGTGGCTTTGCCGTCCTTATGAACCGTGCAGGAACCGCAGAGTGCGATTCCACAGCCGTACTTGGTTCCCGTCAGCCCTAATTCATCGCGCAGATACCACAGCAGCGGCATGTCGGGGTCGCCCTCGAAAGATCGCTCGATTCCATTGACCTTGAATTTCACCATATGTAAGCCTCAACGCGAACGCAAATAAGAAGAACTCCGCAGTCCGATGGAAGAATCGGAATAATCGTTCGTGCCTGCAAATTACTTTACTACAATCCTGTTTATTACGAGATCGGATGGTCCGGCATGCTACGAAAAAACAGAACGAGTGGCGAAGCCCTAACAAGGGCGGCTGGTGGAAGTGACTCTTGTCTTGTTGTCGTCCCGAGGAGCGAAAGCGACGAGGGATCTGCAGTTTCTCGCCGACCCGGGAAACTGCATATCCCTCGCTACGTGAAGGATGACAACAAGGAAGGTCTGCGAGTATTTCCGCGGCCTGTTCAGTCGTGCCACCATGGCCAAGATGGAGCGGCGCTCAGCGCCCGAGAAACTTTTCCAGTTTTTCGATCTCGGGTTCGGCCAGATCGAGATACCTTTTTGCGCTCTTCACATCCTGATTCTGCAGCGCTTGCTGCGCTTTCGACATATGGATCTTCAACGATTCCTGGGTGGAAGCTATGTCGCCGCGCAGTCCGAACCCTTGCGCGCTTTGCTCGCGCCGCATGTTATCCAGACTGTCGTTGACCGCGCCCGTCCGGCTGGAGAGCTGGTCCACTTCCTTTTCCACCTGCTCCATTTGCTCCTGGGCTGCCTGATTGCTCTGCGCGGCTGCGTTCGCAGCTGCCGACGCATTGTCTTGCGAAGCCGAACCTGCGGGTGACATACTGCCGCCTCCGTTCTTAGAGGTGGGTTTCCGGGGTTGCTTGCCGCCCGCCTTGGCTGTTTCATCGGCAGGTGGATTGGGAGGCTGGGTGGCGACGGCATTTGCGCTGGAATCGCCCGGGCTGGCGCTGGCTGCTGCATCCGCCGGCGGATTCGAGTTGGGACCGGAGGTCGAATCTTGGGCAGAAGCGGATGGAGCTGCGGTCGAGTTCTGCGGAGCGGTCGAGTCCGCCGTCTGGGCCCCGTTCGCACCATTCGTGGAGGAACTGGGGGCACTGGTCGATGCCGCAGATTGATTCGCCGCTTGCTGTGCCGCTTCGTCGGCGCGGGTCTTGCTTCGCCGCGGGACGTAAATACCAGCGACGACCAGCACCGCCAGAACGACCAGAGCACCCAGAGTCATGTACAGTCCACGATGGGTTGGCCGTTGCGCCGAAAGCTCGAGCACACCGGGAACCGGTTGCGGCGCCAATTCGGGTTGCATCGGGACGGGCGCGGAGGCGGTGGGCAAATCATGTATGGGGTTGGCGGGCGCAGTCTGACCCTGGAACAGAGCGGTTGTAACGGGAGTACTCGTCGCAGTCTGCGTCGCCGCCACCACTGCCCCTGATTTCTCCAGCTGTGCCCGAACAGTTCCCAGAGCCTTACGAAACGCATCCGCCGATTGAAAGCGCTGCGCCGGTTCTTTGGCCATCGCCAGCAGAATGATTTCGTTCAGCGCCGCGGGCATGTCCGCACGAAGTTCGATGGGCGGGCGCGGTTGCTGCTGGACCTGAGCGGCCATGAGGGAGTAGTCGCTATCGGCTTTGAAGGGCCGCTGCCCGGTGACGATCTCATAAAGTGTTACGCCGAGAGAGTACAGGTCGGAACGCGCGTCGGTGGTTCCACCCTTCACTTGTTCCGGGGACATGTAGTACATCGAACCCATCGTGGTACCGGTCGCCGTAAGGGTACGATCAGTTCCGGTGCGGGCGATGCCGAAGTCCATCAGTTTAACTACACCGTCAGGCGTCAGCATCATGTTGGCGGGTTTGATGTCACGATGAATAACCTGGCGGGCATGGGCGTAGCTCAAGGCGGAGAGCACCTGGTCGATGTAATTCAGGGCCTCGGCCGGAGCCACGGGACCACGCTCCAAGCGGGTTGCCAGACTGGTGCCTTCGACGAATTCCATCACCATTACCAGCTGATTGCCCAAAGTAAGCGCGGTGCGCAGGGCGGCGATATTGGGATGATCCAGCGCCGCCAGGACTTTGATCTCTCGCAGGAAGCGGTCGGCCAGGTCTTGCCGTCCGGCCAGATCGGGCAGGAGAATCTTCATGGCCTCAACCCGATCGGAGATCACATTGCGGACTTTGAACACCTGTCCCATGCCGCCAGCGCCCAGGACTCCGAGGATTTCGTAATCGCCGATGCGCTTACCGGTTTCTTCTGGCATATCGATTCTCCCGACCCACCCCGCTAGGCGATGAGTCTAGTGCGGCACAGATTTTACTCCAAAACAGCCTCGGGGACTGCTGCTTTTTCAGCAGGACGCGCCTGATATTCGGCAACCAAAATGCTTGCGGAAACGAGTTCTGGCTGGGGAAGCCGGCCTCCGAAGGGTAGTGTTTACGGGACCGGAGAACTGCGATACGATTTAGCCCCTGCCATCCTCTGCCATGACCTTGATGGTCCAAGCCGCCGCGAAAACCGACGTTGGTCTGGTGCGCACAAATAATGAAGACAACTTTGGCTACGATATTCACCACGGAATCTTTGTGGTTTGCGACGGAATGGGTGGGCAAGCGGCTGGGGAAGTGGCCAGCAAGATCGCGGTGGACACCGTGTTGGAGTACTTCCGCCACTCCAAACCGGGCGCCAGGAGCCCGGTGCTGGGCAGAGCCTTTGAAGGTGTGTCGGAACGGGCCTCTGCGCTGGCCATCGCCATCCAGTTGGCCAATCTGACCATCCATGAATCCGCGTCGGCGAGCACGCAGCACTCCGGAATGGGGTCGACGATTGCAGCGGTGTGCGTGGAAGGCAATCTTTTTTCCGTCGCCCATGTGGGCGATAGCCGCGTCTACCTGATTCGTGGCGGAAGTATTCAGCAGTTGACCAGCGACCACTCGCTGGTGATGGAGCAGGTGCGGCGCGGGTTGATCACAATCAAAGAGGCGGAAGCTTCCAAGATGCAGAACCTGATTGTGCGCGCGCTGGGTTCCGAGGATAGTGTTGAACCGGATTTGGCCGATCATGAGTTTGTCGCAGGGGATACTTTGCTGCTGTGCTGTGACGGCATGTCCCGTTTCGTGCAAGAAACGGCGATGCTCGAACACATAGGCCGTGCGGCCAGCCTGGAGCAGGTTTGCGAAGATTTGATTCAGGCGGCGAAGGATGGCGGCAGCGACGATAACATTACCTGCATCTTGGTGCGCGCGGTAGAACAGTCCTGGCGCGAGCGCATGGCGGACCGCCTCAACCCGGCGAAGCGGGGCGACGGGCAGCAAAGATCAACTTGAAAGAGCGCCTGAGGATTGCGAAAACGCAGCGGGAGGACGGCCCATCCTCCATGTAGGCCCGCTTCCTACCTCGCCACCTGGGATACACAGCGCAAGCCGCTCAGTTCGGACGCCCGGAACGGGTTGAAGCCGCTGACCTGCAACTGATAGTCATAGGATTTCGGCTTGTTGCCGGGAAGCATGATGGTGTGGCCGTTGGACTGCATGATCCATTCCAGGTTGGTGCTCGGCCCGGTGACCTGGGAATGAGCGTCGGCCACGAAACGGAACACCGACCAAACCCCGCTGAAAGAGTTCATCGTATCGTGCCCTTTAGTGGTCACTTCAACGTCGGTCGGAGCGCCGGTCCAGGTGAACGTCTTCTGCTGTCCCGTACCCGAAATCGTATCTGCTCCGATCCGCAAAATCAGCCCATCGACATTGCTCGGCAATGGCGTCAGAGAATAGGAGAAGTGTGGCGTGGCAGAACCGGGGGGATAGAGCGCTTCACTCAGTCCGGCGATGCGGTTGAAGAAGTCCACGAAGGCAGGATTGAGCTTGACGCTGGCGGCCGGGTTGGCGCTGTAGCGGGAACCGTCCTTGGGGAGCAATTGCGCTAGTTTTCCGTTATAGAAGGTCCAGAGAGCGCCGCCGTTGGGCGCCAGGATCGAGTTCAACTGATCGACAGAGACTTCGTCGGTCGCATTGGGGTTGAAGGGATACTTTCCGGTAAGCTGCGCGAACTTGCTGCAAAAGTCTTTCCCCGCTCCGTTGAGGGCGTCCTTGGGAGCGCGCCCCAGCAGATCCTCTACGTTGACAATGGGCTCTTCGAGCAGCGTACGAACCAGGCTCTCGTTGTGGAACCTCTGGTCGACTCGCGTCCCCATCACCTGGGTGACGCTCACCTTGGCGGCTCCGGCGGAGGCAGACACCTGGGTAGTGAGAGCGTCGGACGGCCCCGCCACCATCGGCGCCAGGTCGGACTGCAGTTTATTCAGGGCGACGATGTACTCCTTGTTCGATGGCAGGATGTACTGGTCGGGCAACTTGCCGGGAGGCCCGGGAGGCTCCAGGGCTTGCACCGGCAAGAACGGCTCGGTGATCTCAGGCACGCCCACGTCGGTGTTGTGGGAGATGAACCAGAACAGTTCCAGCAACGGGGAAGTGGGACCGGTCAGCGTTTCCAGTTTGTGCCCAGCGTCACCAAAATCGGTGTAGTGGACGACTGCCGAAGTCTGCAGGACGGTGCGCCACTCGCTGGTGAAATCCTGGTAATAGCGGTCGCGCATCTTCTGCTGCAAAGTTGCCGGGTCCAGTTCTGACGCCGTCGCCTTTCCCAGCACCCACTCTTCTCCTGCCATGTAGAGGGATGGGTTTTGCATCGCCTCCTGCATGAACTGGAAACCGCCGCGGGTAAATGCGCCACGAACTTTGTGCGGGCTGACTACGACGCTGGCAGCGTCACGGAACTGTTCGCTGAAACTGACGTCTGGATTTTTCGCGGAAGCCTTGCTCAACAGCGGCAGATAAAAACGCTCGATCCCGGCGAAGTGTGACAGATAGCTGCGCGCCCGGGCTATGGCAAGGGTGTCGTTGTTCGACGAGAAGGGATTCGCGGTGGCTAACTCCATGCTGTAGAAATCGAATTGCAGGTTGGCCAGCAGGGAGCGGTCAGTATCAATCTGCTTTCCCGATTGCCACTCACTTAAGAGGACAGGAGAAAGAAAATCCTTGGTGCTCTTGTCATTGTTGCTGGTGGTGATGAGATAAGCCTTCAATTCGTTGTAGGCGGTTTCGTAGGCGTCGTTAGGACCGGGCTTGTCGGGAAGGCCCCGCAGATCACTGAGCAGTTTCCCTTGCGTATCGGTGAACAGAAGCTGGCGGAAGCGTTCGAAGTAGACCTTCCTGGCCTCGGGATAAATCTCGTCCCCGGAGTAAAGCCCCCACCGGAGACTGAGAGGAACGCCATCCTTCTTGTAGGTCGCGATGGTGGTGAGGTCTTGGCGGAGATGGTCCAGCTTCTGCAAGTCGGTCAAGCTGGGTTCATGGGTAGCATGGACGCTGCGCAGGTCTGCGGTGGCGGCGCGAACGTCGTTTTCCAACGCGTGATTACCCAGAAAAGAGACCAGGAATCCGACGATGCAGACGATACTGATCAACCCAACCACAGCCAACAACACCCGCCGCAGCAGATTGACGCGCGAACTGAAACCGCTGGCAGCCAGGGCGACGCGATCCTTTACGATGATGTCGTTGAACAGCTGAGTCAGAAACGACCACTGTGGCACCTTGCGGGACCCGGCGGCTCGGAACGGCACGGGCGCGGGCGCGAGCGGTCCGCCCCCGGCGCTGAAGATGCGAGTTGCCCCCGCATCCATCGCCGGCTCAGGAGCCTGTACCTCGGGAGCCATGGCGCCGACAACATCTTCCACAATCACCGGCCGAACTCCGCAGAAATAGAAGCCACGGAGAAAAGGATTCACGCCTAACTGGCTGGGACGCGCCAACTCCACCAGAAACTGCACCAGCAGGGTGCGCAATTTGCGCAGTTCGCGCGGGAATTCGTAGATACTCGGCAGCTTGTCGGCTTCATGCTCGCGCACCAGCAGATCGATGCGCCGCTCAGCCAGGGCGTAGGACAGTTCATCGAAAGCCTTGGTGAGGCGGCGGCTTTCTTCGTCGGCGTAGACTCCGGTGGAGAGCGAACGCACGGGCAGAGTGGCGCCCAGCACCTCGGAAGCCTCTTCTTTGCTCAGGCCGCGAACAAACTCGGGGAAGAACGTAATCCGGTCAACCCTGGTGAACAGGACGTAGACCGGGAAACTGATGCCCAATCCCTGTGAGATCTCCTGCAGCCGGACCCCAAGCTTGCGGGCCGCCGACAACCCGCTCTCGCTCGCGCCGGGCTTTACGAAATTCTCGCTGTCGTAACACACGATCGCCGCGCGCGGTGCTTGTTGTGCCTTGCCGAACACGCTGGAAAAGCTGCCGGGCTGCAGGAGTTTCAGCAATTTCTTCCAGCGCGGGGGCTGGGCCATGAGGCTGCCGGCGGGATCCACAAAAATTGCCTGGCGCGTGTACCAGATGTTGGCGGCCTGCGTGGGGAGAACCTGGTTGTCCTGATAAACCTGGCCGGCCAGAAGTTCGGGGTCGAGCGCGGAATGAATGATTGTGCTTGTCTTGGTGGAACCGGAGTCTCCCAGGAGAAACACCAAAGGCAGGTTGCTCAGACTGGCGCCCCGGCCGAGGGTCGAGGCTTTCAGACGGCGAGTCGCCGTGTGTACGATGGCGTCGATCTCTCCGGTTTGGGCGTCTGCCTGCCCTGCTCCGCTGGCTTCCTGTTCCTTCTTGGATTTGTGGTGAAACCACAGGAAGACGCCCGCGGCAATCAGGCCGATCACCGCCAGGGCACCGCGCAAGAACCACAAGCTGCTGCCCAGCAGGTGCAGCCAAGTACCCACGAACCATACCAGTACTAGGTAGACCAGCAAGATGATGCCAGTCACCAGGTAAACGAGCATGTAGCCCCCTAAACCATGAACTGCGCCGCTATCGTCACTACATCAGACGCACCCGAAACCAGCACAAACTTGAAGACCAGGAAGAGTATCAACGCCAGCGAAAATGCGCCCAGTGCCCCCCAACCTAGTCTGCGGACCCATGGGTCGGAGTGCGCCAGACGAACCGCGTCGGCCGGAATCGCTCCACGGGGCGAGAGCGGGCCGGCAGGACCGCGCACCCGCCGAATCTTCTCCTGAGCGGCCGCCTTGATGGAGTGCAGATCGCCGCCCGCCGCGTAACGTCCCTTGAACCCGAGCAGCAGGCAAAGGTAGTACACCTCGAGCAGATCGGCGGTCTCGACCGAGTCGTTCCGGCTCAGCGCCTTTTGCAATTCCTGGAAGAAGACTTCTCCTGCCAGTTGGTGGCCATAGAGTTCGGCCTGCAAAGGCAGTCGAGGCCAGTTGGCAAAGGCCGGATTGCTGGAGCTCAACACTGATTCATCGAGGAACGCCACTACCGCGAAGATCGCCTGTTTCGCGTCGTCCGCGCTCACCCCTCGGCTGCGCGATTCCTGTTCCGCAACCCGCAAGGCCTGTTTCATCTGCGCCCGGAAGGATTCCGAGTTGGGGACGGCCTGACGGTTGTAGCGCAAACGTACGATGGCGGTAAAGATCTCCTGGAAGGCGAGCGCCAGGTTCCAGACTCGCCGGTCCAGGGCGGGACTTGATCCGCGATAACTGCCAGTGGGCGTAACCGGTGGCGATGACATGGATTCAACCCTCGAGAAGAATCACGATCTCCATCTCCGGAGACGGCAGCTCTCCGGGAACGTAGGCCCCGACAGCACGGGTTTGCATGATGTGTTCCCAGCACGGCCCGGTTCGGTTGATGGTGAAGTACTGATGGTCTACTTTCACGGCAACTGCTGACGGCGGCACTTGCATGTGGGTCAGAGTCAGTCCGGGAAGCGCGCGTTTCACCAGTTCAGGAACAAACTTGACCGAACAGACTTTGACAAACTGCAACGTCTTGGCGATCAAGTCGGCTTCGCCCAAGGGAGAGTGAATGGCCAGGATCCAGCGCGACGGTCCCATGCAGCGCTGGTCTTTGACCTCGCCCGCGTAAAAGTAGCGCTCCCCCTGCATCAGCGGTACGATCACCGCCTGCGACGGAACGACGATTTCCAGGTGGCGGCGAATGTGGTCTTCGAGCGCATCGAAAGCCGGCCCGGGATCGCGATGATTGTACGCAGGCAGCGAACGGGGATGCGTGTCCAGACCGAAAGTACACAAAGCTCCGGCAAAACGCGACATCTCGCGAAACAGCTCCTCGGGGTGACCATGTTTGGTCATGAGAAGATGCTTCAACGGGGTGAGGCTGGAATTGATGGCATGCAGGAACCAGAACTGGGAAACCTGGCGGGCCGACATCCCGGTCTGAAATTTTCCGGCCGGCTGCCGCTGCTCCTGCGAAACCACGGTACTCTTTTCCTCAAGAATTTCGACCAGCCGCTGCAACATGCTGGTGAGCCGCTCGCTGGCGCTGATGCGCAGCAGAGAAGGCACGAAGCTGGGGTCGAAAATAAAATGACCGGCTCCATCCCGCATCACTCGCGCCAAAGGCAGGGTCAACAAATCCGGACTTGAATCGGTATCGAGGACCAGGCGAAAATTCTTGCGGCCCACCTGTACCGGTTTTTCGTCGCGGCCGGTATTTTCGTCGTGCAGCATTTCGACCGTGCGGGTGTATCTGGAGTCGCCATTGGGAATGGGCTCCAGCTTGCAGTTTTGCCGATCAGGGAACCAGGGTGGCACCGCCAGCGCAATGGTTAAATGATCGGCGGTGGGGTGAAATTGGTCGGCAATGTTCAGAGGATCAGGCGCCGGGTCGCATTCCGGAATGTCGAACGCCAGACCGTCTTCGAAGATCCCGTGTGCGTGCAACAGGCTTACCGTGCCGTTGCGGAGTGCGTCGGCGTCGAGTTCGCAGGCCGCCAGGCCGGAAGCGTGCTTCCACAAACGGCCGGTGGCAAAGTGGATGGACTCTTCGAAATAGCGGTTCTGTGCCTGGAAATGATGAGGCCCCAGGTACATGCCTTCCGACCACACGATCTTGGAGAGTAGCTTCATGCCGCATCAACCCGCCGGGAACAGACGAGCTTCTGACCGC
The DNA here is from genome assembly GCA_049582765.1 of Terriglobales bacterium. Taxonomy (GTDB): domain Bacteria; phylum Acidobacteriota; class Terriglobia; order Terriglobales; family Acidobacteriaceae; genus JBAUUQ01. Next base: position 168,650 of record JBAUUQ010000033.1, on the reverse strand, counting down.
AAACTGTACAAGTTGAAAACAGGGATTTTAGCGTGGAACCCGATGCAGAACCCCTGGCCAGCGATGCTAGGTGTTTGCCTCTTTACTGTCAAGATAATGGAGTGTAAGTTGGAGATTCGGCCACTGTTAACCGTGCCAGTAGGCCGGCGAAGCGGCCCCGAAGCAATCCATGAAGCTGGCGAACAAATACGAGCTTTTCGATCCCGTGACCACCGGCAAGGTGGAAACATTCGTGGCGCGAGACTTAGCCAGTGGTGAGCGCGTACTAGTCTACATCTTTGAGGGCGGACCGCCACCGTCCGATCCGCCCACGAGCCAGTGGGCTCTCGAAGCTTTTGCCGGAATGGCACCCGTTCCGCCGGGTGAGGTGATCGACGTCGGCCGATACACCGGCACCGCCTTCGCCTACCTGGTCACAAAGGTTCCTGAGGCAGAGGAACTACAGAAATGGATTGCCGCCTACGAATCCTTTAGTCAAAACGCGCCGGAAATCCAAATGACGCCCAGCGTTAGCGCGACCTCGAGCCCGGTTTCGGGGTCAGTAACGCATCCTGTTTCCCCGGAGTCCGGTTTAGGCACGGCGGCATTCTTCCCCCCTTCGAAAGCGACTGATACGGGCTCAGGTTCTCCAAGGCCGAGAGACACGCAGAGCGTTCCAGCGCCCGTTGCGGTTCCGGATCGAATCCCCACCCGGCCCAGGGAGAGTTTCACCGGCGTGTTTCAGTCGGCAGGAATCCCGGTGGAACCCGGGAGCGCCAGCGTGCGCGGCAACGAAGGCAAGGCGGGGGAGTTCACCAGCTTCTTCCGGGGACCGTTTACCGGGCAGGCGTCGGCCGACACACCAAACTTGACGCCACGTTCGCCTGAGCCGGACAGCCATGCAGGAGAGTTCACTCAAATCTTTGGCGGGGGCCGGGGGGATCCCGAGGAAGCACCCGCTGAACCTTCTTTGCAAAACGCAGGGCTGAACGAGCCGGGAGGTTTTACCCAGTTATTTGCGTCGCCGGTTTCCGCCCAGAGTTCACCCACCTACGAACCGCCGACCTTCCCCAAGGAAGAAAAACCGGTAAGTACGGAGAACCCTTTTGTTTTCGACAAGCCGACGTGGGAGCCGCAAATTCCTGCTCCACCGCAGATGCCCGTGCCCCCGAGGAGCCCGTTTGAGTCAATGCCGGTGGGGATTCCTCCGTTGCCGGCCGGCGGTCCCAGTGAGTACACCATGATCGTCTCGGGCGGAATGCGGTCATCCGCCCCTCCCGATGAACCGCCAATTGCCGGGGGAACAAATCCCCCGGGAGCGTCCTCTGCTGGATTCGCTATGCCCCACGCACCGATGTTTCCGCCCGTGCCGGCACCGGGAATGCCAGCGGCGCCGCACATGCCAAGTCGACCCGCCGCGCCCCAGATGCCCGGTTTTGCCGCGCCTGCGATGCCGAAAGCGCCGGAGGCGCCCAAGCCGCCCGTATCCTATCTGCCGTTAATCCTGATTCTGACCGTGCTGTTTTTTTTCGCCGTCCTGCTGGTGCTTTATTTTGCGCTTAAGCACTGACGAGCTGGTGGAAAAGCTCGTGCGGGGACATTCATGTGTGGGACTGGATCAGGATTCCTGCGGCAGGAGGATCAGCAACTCCAGCGTGGGATTGGGAAGGTCTCCCGGCACGTAGGCCGCAAAATTGCGGGCGCGGGTTACCGCCTCCCAGGCCGCTCCCGTCTGGTTGAGACTGAAATATTGGTACTTCAATTTCACCGGAATCACACTGGGCGGGTTCGGCAGATGCTTGAGTTGAACTCCCGCCAAAGCCTGCTTCACCAGATGTTCGATGTGGGTTGCGGAGCAGACCTTCACTAACTGTGGAACGCGCTTGATGATGTTTTCTTCGCTGGTTTCCGCGCTCACGGCGAGATAGAAGCGGGTGTTGGCCAGATACTTGTCTTGTTCGATGGCGGTGGCGTAAATCGAGTTCTGTACCTGCTTCAAGGGCAGAGAGATCAGGTTGGTGGGAACGACGGTTTCCAGCAGGGCGCGGAGCTTTTCATCCAATTCGGTGAAGATCGGGCCCAGGCTTTCGTGCACGTACAAAGGCAGATCGCGCGGTCGCAGCTTGGGGGAAAAGGTAGTCAGTGACCCCGCCAGCGAAGTCATCGCCGAGTACAGTTCCTCCGGATGAACCTGCTTGCTTTCGAACAGGTGACTGAAAACCGGGAAGTAGGAATTGACCGTATAAAGCAGCCAGAAATTGGCGATATCCGCCGCCGTAAAATCCGCCAGGCTTTGATTCTTCTGCCGGCGGCCGCCGGACAGTTGTGTGCTGCGCGCCGACAGAATCTCGATCAATCCGCGCAGAATCCCCAGCAGGTATTCACTGGCGCCGCTTTCGATCAGCGGCGGAACATAACGCGGGTTCAAATGGAACGTATCGGCGTCGGTCCGCTCCACATTGGCAATGCGCAGCACCGAACAGCCTTCGCGACTCTCCGCTTCGGCCAGAAGCTTGAGATTCTTGCGCGCAATTTGGATGGGCTTCTCGCTGGCGCCCGTGTTTTCGTCGCGGAACGAACTTACTTCCGATAGAAAACGCGTGCCACTACCTTGCGCGGAAGAAACATTCAATCCGCGCTGGCGGTAGTCCGGGATCGCAAGGTAAACATCCAGGCTCTTGGCATTGGGCTCAAAGAATTCCGCTAGGGCTTTCGACGGAGGCGGCGGGTCGGCATCAGGAATGTCGAACAGCAACCCGTCGGGAAAGATTCCGGCGGCACGAGACACCGCGAACTGGCCCTCGGTCAACAACTCCTGATTGATGGTCAGCTCACTGAATCCCCAGGCGCAGAACTTGAGCGCCTGCAGCCGGAAATTGAGTGTGTCCTCAATAAACCGGTCCTGCACCTGCAGATGCTGAGGGGTGAGGAAGGTTCCCTTGGTCCAGATGACAGGTTGCAGTTGCTTCATAGCGAGTTCGACGATTGCCACGATAGCAAGTCTGAGGCCGAGAAGCAAAGGGCAAGATTTGCAACGATTGGCGCATCGTCGTAATCCATAATCTCCCACAATCAGACGGTAAAACGAGGTCCGCAAAGGTGCTCGTGCACCGTTCGTTTCGGGTTTGCTATACTCCCTCACACGCAGGCGGACGGGGACGAAATGACGCCCCAACGAGGGCTGTCCGCCAGGCAACCAACGTCGAATGCCAACCCAGCACACGGTTGCACAAGGCGAATGTCTTTCCAGTATCGCCGCGCAAGCGGGGATCCCATGGAAGACCATTTGGAATCACCCCGACAACGCGGAGCTCAGGCAGAAGCGTAAAGACCCCAACGTCTTGTACCCCGACGATATCATTACCATCCCTGACAACGTGCTCCGCCAGGTGTCCTGCGCAACCGATGCCTCTCACAAATTTGTTAAGTCCGCTGATCTCACCCACATCAAGCTACGGCTCCTGCTCGACGACCAGCCGCGTGCTGGGGTGAAATACGAACTTCAAGTAGCGGGCCAGAGCATCAAGGGTACTACCGACGGCGGCGGCTATCTCCAGGCGGACATACCTCCTGATGCCCAGAGTGGAGTGCTGCTGGTGGGCGACGGAAATGCTCAGGACGTCTTTGAGATCGATTTCGGAACTCTTGACCCGATCGACACCGACAGTGGGGTTCGCGGGAGGCTGGATGCGCTCGGATACGATGTAGACGACGATTTTCAGGCCGCCGTCAAAGCCTTTCAAACCAAAGAAAAACTTGACCCGACGGGCAATGTCGATAACGCGCTGCGGGCCAAGCTGAAGGAGATATTCGGACAATGAGCATGAGTTTTGCCCGACAGGTAGATCTGTCGGCATTTTTCAACGCGTTGAACACGCGTACGGTCACCCTGTTTTTTCAGAGGTCGCCGCGCAAGCCGAGTGGAGACGTTCGCGGCATCGACAAGCTTGGGTTTGAGGTGGTGAAGAACGGGAAAGTCATTCAAACCGGTACGACCGGGCCCGACGGCAAAATTCAGATGCGCATCGAGGGAGGAGTTTCGACGCTGCGCCTGAAGGCGGGCGCGAGTTTCGCCGAGTACACGGTCAGCATTCGCGACGACGCTATCGAAGCGGAGACTACGGCTGCCGGCCAGCAGCATCGCCTGCGAATGCTCGGCTACCACGTCGATCATACGGGTCCGGATGGGAACGGAGTCGACGGTGTGGCCGTTCCCACGGCCCACATCGACCGCGCGCTTCTGGAATTCCAAGCGGACGATGGTACGATCCCTATGAACAGTCTGGCGGACGCGACCACTCAGCCTAAACTGAAGTCGGCGGCGGGTGTCTGATCATGGCGATTCGAGTGCGAGTGCAGAACGATTTGCAGATCATCGTTCCAGTTCGTATCGAACGCGCCGTTTCCCCCAGTCCTCCGCTGCCGGATGCGCCCGACCCGGATGACCGCGGATGGGTGCGCAACGCCGCCGCTGGTCTCAACACAAATGCAAAGGTTCGCGGAGCCCTAGTCGGTATGACGGTGGGCGATACCGTTCGGCTCAGGGTCACGCGGGAGGATATCGATGCCGGTGTCCCGCTCTTCGTCACAGCCACTGGCGGGCAGGTGGAGATTGACCCGGGCAGCCACGGACCACTGCCGGCCAGCGGCATCTTCAAGGTTAAAGCTGTCGCCGCAACCGGTTCCGCCACAACCATTCAGGTCCGGTTGGGTTTGGTTACTGGCCCGATCATCTGTGAATGCGATGCCCACGTCTTCAGTCCCAAGACCCTGATTGTTACGCCTCATATCTGCACCATTCACCATGCTGCCAACGCCGCGGCCGGCACGGGCGTAGTTCCCACCATGGACGGCGCCGCCATTAACGCGGCTAATATTACCAGTATCTTCAAGGTCGCGAGCGCAATCTGGCGCCCCGCTGGGGTACGCTTCAACGTCGGTGCGGTCCGGCAGGAGGTCTTAACCAACTTTGCGCAGGACAATGTCGCAGCGCCTGGCGAGCGGGACCTGGTTCTCAGTCAGCATCCGCTTGCCCACACATGCAATATGTATTTTCTCCACACTATGGGAGGTGGCAGTCCCGGATTTGTGGTCCTGGGTCTGGGCATAAGGCAAGAAACGCAGGCGTCGAACGGCCTCTTCCATTCCGGCATCCTTATCGGAGTAATGAATCGCTCGTCTGCCGGGAATGATCTGGTTCACGAGTTGGGCAACGACGTGGCGCATGAGATTGGCCACTTTCTCACCTTATCCCACGTCAATCTGGTGAACGGCAATGGCGAGGGTAATACTTACAGTAGACGGCAGCTCATGCACCCTATGAACCTCCTGCCCAGCGCAGTAACACCCTTAACCGCGACCTCGGTGCCGAGGTTCAACGACATTGGTTACGGAGTCGGGGGGGGCGGCGGTGGGCACCGGGGCTGCTTGCTGACTCTGAAGGATCATCCAAAACATCAAACCGATGGTGAGGTCATGGCCGCTCGCAATCGGCTCAATGCCGCGAATCTATACACGTGAAATGTGACTCCACCTCGGGTACGCGATTCCGTCTGGCTTGTTGGTTGCTCCTGGCGCTGGGTGCCGCAATCACTGCACCCCTGGGACTCGGGCAAGCTGCTTCACCCGCAAAGGCAAAGCTCATGAATAAGACTGATTTCGACAGTCTGTTTGACCGCAAGGACTGGACTGCCGTCGAGGTCGCGCAGCAATCTGGTCCCGCCATTGTCCCCTACATCGAGCCCCATCTGAAAGACAAGGATGAGGTTGTTCGCCTTCTCGCCGTGGACTGCCTCGACGCGGCCGGTGGTCCGCAGGCGGCTGTCTCGCTCGTCCACGCCTTGAGCGACTCCGACGAACAGGTGCGGAACAACGCGGTGAACGCTCTTCATAGGAATCTGCCTTTCGGTCACGAGGCTGCACTCATGGCGGCCTGGGATGCCAGCCGGTCTGGCGACAGCTACCTTCGCCAGCAGATACCGCTGGTGCTCGGGCTTATGGGGGCGCAGGACCGGCTGCAGGAACTCAAGGCTCGTTTAGCCATGGATCATCGCCAGACGGTGAGGGACGGAATCATCACCGGCGCCGCCAAGCTGGGAGACCGCGATGCACGTACCATGTTCGGCCAGTTGCTGCGCGACGCGCGCGGTAAGCGCACGGCCGAGTTGATGGAATTCGTCAAGTATTTGAACGAGCCCTGGGTTATTCCGCAGCTGGTACCGGTGCTACAAAGGAAGGACGTCGCGGTAGTTCTCAGCACTCACATCAATGATGTCATCCGCCGCGAGTGCGATCTGGCCACCGACGAGGTGCTGCGCATCAGCAAAGTGCGCTTCAGCTTCGCTGCCAACCCCGGCGGGCAGTATAAAGACGAGCAGATAAACGAGGTTCTGCGCTTCGCCCAGACCCAGCCGGGAGTGTAAGGCTGCAAAGGCTTTGCCGACTGGTTGTGAAGATCGCTTGGGTCCCCGGGGACTACCCCCCAATCATTACGGTGGGCTCTCCCATAATGATCGGGTTGGCTGGCCCCATCGCGAGGCCTGGAACCTCGACCACAATGTCTCCCAGGCGGCAAGCTGGCATGAAGTCGATGAGTACGGTCGTGCTCCCCATCATGACCATGCCCACGCCATCAGCCCCGGAAATGCTGACGGCCGGGCAAGCATGCTGATCGATGAGGGCGCGCCACGCAGGCAGATTCCCTATCAGCACGTCCGGGCTGCCAGGTCCGGGCGAAAGCGGAGCGCCGTGAGTCGTCGGATCGGTGATGCGGGCTGCTGGAGGCATGGTTCAGGTTTCCTTTCCGGGTGCGTTCATTCGTTGGAGAGCACGTCGATTTGCATGCCTGCGTTCTTATCGATAAACATCCGTTCTTCAGGGGAAAGCAACCCTCCGAAAAACTCGATCGCGCGCAGGATTCTCACTTGCACAGAGGGTAAGCTCTGCTCAGGAATGCTCCGTACCTGAGGCAAACCGGCTTCGTAGCTCTTGAATGCGCTCACCAGCTCCGCTCGACCGTTGGGGTCATCGCGGCGAACCACCTGCTGCTCGGGTTGGGGCGCCCAGGTTTCGCGCCGAAGCCGGGCCGCCGCCCAAGGCTGAAGAATTTCACTGTAACTATTGCTGATCTGCAGGTAAATCTCGATCTCCTGACGAATTCGCGCCGGCCGGTCGCGATTCTTGAGAATTGCATCCTTAGCCAGATTTGCCTTGTAAGCACGCGGCACTTGCACATTATTGAAGTCTTCCAGTTTGGCGGCCCCGGTCTTCGCCTCGTAATCGGAAGGGCCCTTCGCCAGCAGGGCGCTGCGGCGGGCGGCAATTTGATGGCGGAGAGAATCGGCGCTTGCGGCACTGCCCAGGGCCGAGTAAACGGAGATCAGTTCGACAAAGTCTTCGTAGGTGGATGCGCGAGGAACCAGTTGCTCGTAATATCGTCCAGCCACTTCCTTATCCGCCGGTTGCCCCACGTTGGCAAGAGCCCGGTCGAGGGGGATCCCTTTGGCTAAATCGCTCGACAGCTCGGGGTCCGCCAGCAAGCGCTTCAGCTGCTCCGTAACTTCCTGCACGTCATAAAAGGTAATTACTTTCTCGGTCTGTTGCAGGACATCCGTACTCGCCTTCTGATCCACACGCGTCCCGATGAACTGGGCAACTTCTTCCGCCCGCAGTTTGCGAGGTACGCGGTTGGAAGTGTATTTGTCGGAATGGAAGACAAATTTCTCCAGCTCAGCTACGGCTGGCGGAGGAGTATGAGGCGTAGTCGCCGCCATCGAGTTTTCCCCTTTCCACAGCAACCATCCGGGTATGCAAAGCAACCCCAGCAGCCAAATGACAGTGGCACGTTGCACTGGCATCACCACGGATCCAAAAGCGCCCCACCCTCGCTACGCCAGCGAGCCGCCATGTTGAAGTTTACGAATCTGGGCTTCGCCGCTAACATATCGTACCGGATCAAGCCGTCTCGAATGCGCTTGGAGCTTCCCGGAGCATTGTTGCCGGAAACCTGGTCGCACATCAGCTCATTCTTGTCGCTGGTGGCATGCCCAACCTCTGCGGTGACATGTCCTAATTCGTGTATCAACGGTAGCGGATCGTTGTCGGTGCCATCAATAGCGCTCTTGATCATGAACACCGAGGACTTTACGGAGTCCACCGCGGTGCGCAAGGGATCAATTGCGGTCCCCGTCATCATGGCTTCTCCTCGGTCCCCGAGGGTAACCTGGACCACTATGAACAGGTCGATACGGTCCGAACCGGTATCGTAATTTTTGCAAACAGCCCTCTGGTCGAGACTGCCAACCAGGAAGTTGTTACCGTCCCAGGACTGCAAGTTGGAGATGTTGGGGCGGGCTACCGTAAGGGTCGCGCCGGAATCGGTTGAAACCACCTGATCGATACTGACATGCGCGTTGGATTGCTCGGTGATAATAATGTCGGTCGCAAAAGAACCAACGGGGTCAATGAAGCGTGCCGGATTGATCGAGACTTTTGCCTGATAGGGAGCGGAAACCAGATTGGCCAGCGAAGCCGCTATGGCAGCCGTATCCAGTAAGGCGACCGGAGTCATAGGGCCGATGACCTGTGACGGCTTGCCGGGAGCATTGATGCGAAATCCTAATTGACCATCCCCCGTGGCGGAAGCCCCGTTGGGATCGCCGATGACTACCATGTTTTCGACCGGGTCCACGATGCTCACCGGTTGCACCAATTTAGGGCTGAGGCCCACCTGCGCCAGTACACGACGCAACCATTTATGCACACGGCGCTCGACGTCCGGGATGGCCACTACGCTTGCTCCCCCCACAGCGGTCCTTAAGATCTGCACCGCCACTTTGAGCCGCTGACTCGGTTTTCTGGGATCAGCAGTGCTGCCTACGGGCACCGTAACACTAGTCGCACACTTGGGAGACCCGGGACATCTGGCGATTTCGTAAATCGCGCGAACCTGCTGGTCCAGTATTTCGACCTCGGGTTTATTTTGATCGGTCATGTCGGTTACCAGCAGAGTTTGTTGCGGTTTGGGAGTTCCCGCCGGCGGAGGAAACCCATTGGCGGCTACCGGCCCAACCGTCCCGTCGTGATCCGCCTCATCGCTCACCAGGCGCAAATACTTACTGCGGTACGCCACACCGGACGCGACCTTCTTACACTCCACCTGCAGTTTTCGCTTGGCGAGCTCCGCGCCAGGGAACTCTTCGTGATGATCGACCGTCACCCCGTCAGCCTCGTAAACCGGCATAAGTGCTTGCAGGGTTGCATTGACCGATCCTCCGGCTGCGGGATCGACAATTTCCACTTTAAAAGTATCCAAGTCATCGTGCCCGGCTTGCTGGAATTCAAATTGGTCGGGGAACGGAAGGGTGCCGTTCTTGCCCCCTTTATCGGTCTGGTACTCGCTGATGTTCAGATAGGTGAGGGTATCGTCGTCGCGATACTTCTTGTCTGGCGAGCCATGAACTAATCGAATCGAGACCGGAGGGGCCGTCTTCTTGACAAACTTGTTCTTCGTATCTGATCCCTTGCTTTCATCCTTGAGCTTCTTGTCGGGGACGACGACCGAATCTCCGGTTTTCAGGGTAGCGCGCTTGAGGAAATCCTTACCCTGGTTTTGGGGCTCGTCGCGGAGCGGCTGGCAATTCACGAATCCAGCGTCGATCGCAAGCCCGCATAATGTGTCACCATCATTCGCCTGCACAATGGTCGGCACGAATCAGAGCCTCCGCTCCCATAGTTATTTTGGCTTCCAAACCGACTGATCGAGGTTCGGGAACGTCACTTTGCATGACCCCGGATCGATTCCGTCAACGCGAGCCTTTCCTTTGTCATCCAGAGAGCCGCTAGCCTGGCTTCCGTCGGGGAGCGTGATGTTGTATTGCTCACCAGGCACCGGGTTTCCTTCCTCGTCAACCATCTCAATTTCGATCCAATGAGGCTTCTCCGGATCCGGCTTGAACGGAGCGGTCGGGGGAGTGCCGTATTTTCCGGTCTGCGTCTCCGTTTGCTCCTTCTTGATCTGGGCCATCTTACCGGGGTCGGCATCATCCGCCTCGTTGGCGTCCTTCGGGCCCATTGGAGGTACGAGCGAGCATGGAGTGCCAGTTGCCGGGGGCGACCCTGGGCCCGAGTTGATGTTCACCAACGATCCCTGAATTGTAATGAGCGCGCTCGAGGCCAGAGTCACTCCCGATGGGTCGAGAACGACGCTGTTGCCACCACACTTCAGCGTGATCCCCATCGGAGCTTCCAGAACAATCGTCATTCCTGCTTTCAGATAGAGCGCCTGACTAACCTGTTCGGAGTGATTGGAGCCGAACTGTTCGGCGACATCGCCGGTGACCTTGAGCGATTGACTGCCATCCACCTCTAACGCCTGTTTGCCTGATACCTTCAGATGGTGATCGCGACCAATGGACTGCACCTGGTCCCGATCGATAGTCTCATTATGGTCGTTCTTGATGTGCTCGAACCGGTCTTGCTCGACGATCAGATGAAGATCCTTGACAACCGTTTCATACTCGTTGTTCTTGACACGTATGTCGAGGTTCTTCTCGGCATGTATGAACACTTGCTCTTCGCCTTTCTTATCTTCGAAGCGAAGCTCGTTGAACCCTCCGCCACCTTTTGAGGAATACGATTTGAAGTAGCTTTTGGTCTGCTCGTCGGGCAGGGTGTAGGCAGGCATTTGCTCCGCGTTGTAGACCCTCCCGGTGATGAGGGGCCGGTCGGGGTCGCCTTCGAGGAAGCTTACGACCACCTCCTGTCCGATGCGCGGGATCCACATAGCCCCCCAGTTGCCGCCCGCCCAGGGTTGTGAGGTGCGAATCCAGCAGGAACTGTTCTCGTCCTTTTGCCCCTGGCGGTCCCAGTAGAATTGCACCTTGACCCGTCCGTACTTGTCGACCCAGATTTCTTCCCCATCCTTGCCGACCACCTGGGCGGTCTGCGGTCCCTGGACAAAGGGCTTCGGAGTAATGCGGGCAGGCCTATAAGCAACCGATGCCGGGATGCAGGTGAATTGATTCGAGTAGGTCTCCCCTTCTTCAGTATCGCTGGTGTAGGTGCTGCCGGAGGAGGCGAAGTGCTGCACATCGGTGAGGACGTAAGTGTCGTTCTGGTCATCGCGGTAGTGATTCTGCAGTTCGAACGAGTAGCCCGACATGAACCCGCGACAGGTGCTCGACCCGGTCGTCACCAGATGGCCTGCTTCTTCCTCCTGCATGCGAAGCTTGGCTACCGCGTCACCCTCATCCTTGGTGGTATGGATTCCCGGGTAGTCGAAGAGCTCGAGGCCCTTGCTGGGCGCGAGATCCACGACGGTTTGCTCGTTCGCCAGGAGACTCGTCGACGGAGTGGTGAAGTTGTAGTCCGTCACCGTGTATTTCCCGGTGCGCAGTTCCTGTTGCACATGCCAGGCAGAGACCACCTCTGGATCGTTCAGGCCGCCGACTTTGGTTTCGTAGCTGATCGGAGAGCCCGGGCAATCCGGAAGCGCGTTGGACTGGTCCATCAGCACCATGGTGTGCGCGCCTTCTGTCGAATGGTCGAAGTAATAGAAGATGCCGTATTCCTCCATCAAGCGGGAGACGAAATTAAACGAAGTTTCCCGATACTGCACGCAATACTCGAGAGTGGGATAGCTTCCCTGCAGGCTGGAGCGATAGTCATTGAGGGGCGACAGATTGAGCACCTGGCTGATGATGTCAAGCGGCTTCATGTTCTGAAAGATGCGGCAATCGGCCTGCCGGGTCAGGAACCAGAGCCAGGGCACAACTTGGGCGTGATAGTGAGTGAAGAGGCGGTCGTCCGTGGCGCCCTGGGTAAACCCGCTCACAAAGCCATTGATATAGCGAGGTGTAGCGTCGGGAAGCTGGATTGTGACGGTGACATTCTGTCCGACGATATCCTCAAACGAGATGGAATCGTCGTTGTAAGCCAGGAGGTTCAGCTCATAGCTGAACAGGCGTGAAATCCCCTCCCTGCCGGACAGATCCTGCAAGAGAAGCACATCCTTGCCGAGCGGCGTGTCGATCGACAGCAGCCGGTTGTCCTGGGTGTACGATACTTCGGGATTGTCCGATGTGTCTGGCACGAACCGGTCCTTCCTCCGTCACCTCTCACCGATAAACAAACGATCCGTCGTCGCCGATGCCGACTTCGATGCGCTCCAGCGCTTGACCTTCCGCCATTCGGCCCAGCAACTGCCGGGAAATCTCGGGCAGCAGGGTGTTGGTCAGGATGTTGTCCACGTTGCGGGCGCCGCTTTCCACCTCGGTACAGCGCTTCGCGACTTCGTCGACGACTGCGTTGTCGTAGGTCAGATTTATCTTGTGATTCTCGTGAATGCGCCGCTGAATCTTGGCCAGCTTCAGGTTGATGATCTTCTTCATGTTCTCGTCGCGGATGGGCATGTAGGCGATGATGACCATGCGTCCGAGGAACGCCGGCTTGAAGATCTTATTCAACTCCGGCTTGAGCGCCTTCACGAGACCTTCGGGACTGGGTGTGGTTTCGGGATCGGCGCAAAGTTTCGCGATGGTATCGGTGCCGGCGTTGGTGGTGAGGATGATGATGGTGTTCTTGAAATCGATCTCGCGGCCCTCGCCGTCCTCCATTTGTCCCTTGTCGAATACCTGGAAGAAGAGTTCCAGAACATCGGGGTGCGCTTTTTCGACCTCATCGAGCAACACCACGGAATAGGGACGGCGCCGCACCGCTTCAGTCAGCACGCCGCCCTCACCAAAGCCGACATAGCCGGGAGGCGACCCCTTCAGAGTGGAGACGGTGTGGGCTTCCTGGAATTCTGACATGTTAATAGTGATCAGGTTGCGTTCGCCGCCGTAGAGAAGGTCAGAGAGCGCGAGCGCGGTTTCAGTCTTGCCAACGCCGCTGGGACCCACCAGCATAAAGACGCCGATCGGCTTGTTGGGATCATCGAGACGGGCGCGTGCCGTGGAGATGCGCTGGCTGATCATTTCCAGACCGTGGATTTGCCCGATGACTCTCTGGCCGAGGAATGAGGGCAAAGAAAGAACCGTCGAAATCTCATCCTTCATCATTTTTCCGGCGGGAATTCCAGTCCAACCGGAGATGACCTCTCCGATAATTTGAGCGTCGACGGCGACGCGGATCATGGGCGTTTCGCCCTGCAGGGTTGCGAGTTCGGCTTCCGCTTTGGCCAGTTCGACGCGGGCCGCAGCGACATCAACCGGTTTGGCAGCTTCCGCCACGGCCACCGCGGAGGGAGTTGTGGCACTCTGGCCATCGCCACCGGCATTTGCTGTCGCCACTGCGCCGCCTGAGCCGTTGCCGCTCGAAGTATCGGATACGCTCTGCGGATTCACGGCGCCCTCGATCTGTGTCCGCAGGTCGCGAATCCGCGTGACCAGGTCTCGCTCCTTCTCAAAACGCGTACGTAAACCGGCCAAGCGATCTTCGATCTCCGCCTTCTTCGTAGCAATCTCTGCGAGCCTTTCGCGATGGTCGGTGCCGACGGCGGCCTCGCGCTCCAGGATGCGCTGCTGCACGGCCAGGTCGTCGATTTGCCGGACGCAATCTTCAATGGCGGGAGGAGTGGCGCTCTGTCCCAAAGCCAGGCGTGCACAGGCCGTATCCAGTACGCTGACCGCCTTGTCGGGAAGCTGGCGTCCCGCGAGATAACGGTGCGACAGATAGACGGCTGCGTTCAGCCCGTCATCGAGAATTCGTACTTTGTGGTGTTTCTCGAGCGAGGGAATAATGCCACGCAGCATAATCAGGCACTGAGTCTCGATGGGCTCTTCCACTTTTACCACCTGGAAGCGTCGTGCCAGCGCGGGATCCTTTTCGAAATATTTCTTGTACTCCGACCAGGTAGTTGCGGCGATGGTCCGCAATTCTCCGCGCGCCAAAGCCGGCTTCAGAAGATTAGCTGCGTCGCCCTGGCCTGCCTGGCCGCCGGCACCGATCATGGTGTGCGCTTCGTCGATGAAGAGGATGATGGGGATGGGCGAAGCTTTGACTTCTTCGATCAGACCTTTCAAGCGGTTTTCGAATTCACCCTTGATCCCCGCCCCGGCTTGCAGCAGGGCCAGGTCCAGGGTGCGTATCATCACGTTGCGGAGCGGTGGAGGCACATCCCCCTGAGCTACACGCAAGGCGAAACCTTCCACTACCGCGGTCTTTCCCACGCCGGCTTCACCGGTGAGGATGGGGTTGTTCTGCCGGCGCCGCATCAGGATGTCGATGACCTGGCGAATTTCGAGGTCACGGCCCAGCACGGGATCGACTTTCCCTGTCTTCGCCTTTTCGGTGAGGTTGACGGTGAACTGGTCGAGGTTGGGAGTCTTGCCGCCCGCTCGCGTACCGCCCGCGGGCGTCCCGGCAGCAGCGTCCGCGCTGACAGCGGCCTGAGCTTCCTCGCTGGAGTTGGCCACAATCGTGGCGAAGTCCTTGTGCAGCGCCTCGGCCTGAACTTTTTGAAACTCGCGGCTGATGTCGCGCATGAGCCGCACCAGTTCGTCATTGGTTACCAGAGCAAGGACGGTGAAGCCGGTGCGGACCTGGCCCGCTCCGTAATCGATAGAGCCCAGGGTCCAGGCTTCGGTCAGCATTTTGATGAGCGTCGGACTGAGCGCGGGAGTGCGGGCGTTGCCGGATTTCAAGCGATCAAGAGCGCGGGCAAGCTCGCCCGAAAATCTGGAGACGTCGACTCCGAAATGTTTGAAAATCGCCGCCAGGTCGTTGTCGGAGGAATCAAGCAGTTTGGTCAGGTAGTGTTCGACCTCGATGTCGTAATGGGTGCGCGACAGGCATAGTCCGGCTGCGGCTTCCAGCGCACCCCGAGTCGAGTCGTTGAGTTTGCCGATCAAAGCCTTCAGGTTCATGTTCGTACTCCTTCCGCCACTTCCAGGGCGAGTACCGTATCGTCCGGATCGCGTCCCAAGGGTACGGACTTCAGCCATGAAACCCAACCCAGTTGTGGCATCGACCCCTCATCCGCTCCCAGTTCGCAAGCCGGGACCTGCTCACGCTCGAGAACCAGCTTCACTTCAAAATCCCATTCGTCGTTGGAAAAAAAACGCACCCAGGCCCGCAAGGGTTCCCAGCACGAGCCATCGGGAAGGAAGTCCGAATACCGTTCCAGACCCAGCGGCCCCAGGACGATGCGTACCCGGGATTGCTGGTTCCAGACGGCGTCGCCGACCACGGCGCCAAAACCCAGTTCCTCGCTCTCGCTTGCGCTCTCGGAAAGACTGCACTGGGTGTCGGGCTGCAGGGGATACCAGGCCCCGGAAAACTGCTCGACCTCGACCGGGACTTCGAAGTAATCGGCGAGAATCTGGCGCAATGCCTGGGCAGAGCGCGGGCGCTGCGCCAGCAGGCCGGAATAATGAATAAGTGCGTCATCCGGGATGGCCTGGCGTTCCTGCAAGCCGTCCGTGCCCAACCCCACCAAACCGAGAAGCTGAACGGAGAAACGCGTGCGCTCGCCCCGCTCGTAGGCCACATCAAAGCGAAACTTTCTCCAGGCCCGGTAGAAAAGGGAAATCATGCGGTGGTTAAAAATGTCGAGAAAATCCCGCAAGGATGTGTCGGAAGAGCGCAACCTTTCGATGACGAGCGATGTGTAAGGGTCTGGGAGAGTGCCTTCGGCGCCGGTGAGTCCCATGAAATTCACGGTCATTCGCGCCGGCGCATTTTCGGGCCAGTCTATCGACTGGATCTGGCTGGCAGGGAACGCCAGTGAAGGGTGGACGCCAAAGTGCGCCACCTCTTCGGCGGGTTGCTCAAACTTGCCGACCGGCGTGCGCGCAGGCCGAAGCTTTTCGAGCAGCCGCACCGCCTGGAAGAACTCGAAGCGGAACGGCTCCCGGCGAAGCTTCTCTGCCACAGCGGAGGCGGCTAGATCAGGATTGATTGTCCGGCTCTCGGTGCCCACTCTCCCAGAGGCTCCTTTCGCTGGCGGCTTCGCGCCACCAGCTGACTGAAACTGTTCATGGAAACATAAAGGCCAAAGAATCTCTCCAGCACGCTGGCAAACAGGTAAACTCCGATGCCGCTGAACTGTTCCTCATCGAATTCGATATCCACGCGGGTGCCGCGCGCAAAGCTGATGCCATTTTCAGAAACCACCCGGGAGAAATGGCGCCGGCTGTCGACCGTGCTGATCCCGCTGATTTGCTTTTTCACGTCCGGCGATTCGGAGAAATCATAGAGCTCGAGAATTTTCTGCAGGGCGTCCTTGCCTTCGTCAATCAGAGACAGATAATTGAGGGACAAGTGCGAGATGAGGCTCCACAAGGTCTTGCCACCCAACGGAGGCCGCAGGGTGCGACTGGGTTTGTGCAGCGCCACAATTCGCTTGATGGCGGCGGAGCCGGCCATTTCAAAATCACCGTTTTCGCTGCCAAAAGGCAGGCGCGTGACCAGATCACGATTGGTGCAGGTACAGCGCACCGTGATCGTATCGTACTCAAGTTGCATGGGGCGCGCCGAGATGTCGACCAGGGACAGAAACACATCCGTCCCCTCATCCCCCTTGCGGGTGGAAGGCGCCCGTGTCGTATACCAGAAAGCGGGGCTCGACTCCTGCACCGCGTGCCGCTGGGAATACAGCGGCTGATAGGTAACCGTCTCGTGAGTGTCCGGATCGGTGCTGACCACCTCATCCACGGAGTAAACCTCCATCGTCTGGCGGCGCCGCGCGTCCGGCACGATAGGGTATTGATAGCGGGTCTGGTCGACCATGATGGGCTCGGCCGTCTGGGCAAACAGATTGATGATGGGGGTGCATCCCAGGCGCAGAGTCTTGGCATCCACTGCTACTTCCAGACGATGATGGCGGCCATCGTGCTCGAAGGGTGAGATCAGGAATAAGAGCTCGGCCTTGGATTTGAGACCGGCTTTCCGCAATTCGGAGAGTCCGCTCAGGGCAAGGAAGAAGAACTTTTCCGGAAAGGAGAAGTACTCCTGAAGCAGGCGGTATCCCACAAATGACCTCCGGGGATAGGGGAGAACATCCTCGTCTTCAGCGAACCCCATGGGACGCAGATTTCGTACGGGTAGTTCCCGAACCGGAGTTTTGGGATTCAGCGGGTCGCGCACCACGATGCGAGTACGGTTTCTGCAGAGCAACTCATAAAGCGCATGGACCACGGCGCTTTCGCCGTTCAGGTAGAAGGCAAGAGTTTCCAGGTCGAGCTTCTCGAAAGTGACATCGGGAAAACATTCGAGTTCCACCCGCAAGACAGCGGCTTCGGAGGAGCGCAGCGCCGGGCTAAGCCGGTCCGGGGTAAGCCAGCGCGCCTGGGAGATCTTCAGCGGCCACAGGTTGGCATCGTAAGATGTCCGGAACTTGCACGGGATTCCTTCGACCGGCTTGGAATACAGCACCGTTCCTTTTGGAATGCGCAAATTGCTGGTCAGCTTGCCGCGCTCCGGATCGGTGTGAAACTCGGCGACCGACATGGAGGGCAAGGGCCGCAGATAGTGAGGGTAAAGGATGTTGAGCAAGGACTCGGTGATCTGAGGGAAATCGTCGTCGATGCGCAGGTGCACGCGCGCCGCCAGCAAGGCGAAGGACTCGAGCATGCGCTCGACGTGGGGATCTTCGCAACGGTCCGCTTCCAGCTGCAGCCGGGAGGCGATCTTGGGGTGCTTCTCGGCAAACTCAGCGCCCATCTGGCGCAAAAAGCTGAGTTCGCTTTCGTAGTAGTTTCTCAGCTCATCGCGCACCGTCTCCTCCCTTTACCTCGTACTCGCATTTGCCGAGTTCGAGCACGGTATCGAAACGGACTGGCTCCGGTGCTGGGTCCATACAAAGCAATCCCTCAATCACAAATTGCACGGTCCGAAAACTGTTCTCTACTGGCTCCATTCGGATTTTGGCGCGCTTCAGCCGGGGTTCAAATACAGCGATGACCGACTCCATCTCCCGTATCAAATCGGTATGGTCTCTGCTGGAGAGCACTGACTTGCTGGAAATGTCCGCGAACCCATAATGGTAAACGGAGCGAACTGTCTCGCGTGCCGAGTCGGGAGCGGGATCGATAGTACGCCGGGTATTGAGCAGCCACTCCAGGTCGCGCTTGAAGGCGGCTTTGAGCTCGCGCAAGGATTGCGCGCGGGTCAGCGGTACCTCGTTGTTGTTCTTCGGATCATTATCGATCAGCCGGTCCAGCACGGAGAGCGTAACGGGGCCGCTGGCTTCGCGTTTAGCCATAGCTTATCTTCCGTCCCCAAGAGCCTGTGCCGGGTCGAGCCGGCAGATACGCTCAAAGAGCCTCTGTTGCTCGTTCCCGTCTGCCTGAATCTTCTGGCTCAGCTTCATGATGGTGGACAGCGCGCCGGCAACCAATCCCGGATCCTCCCAGTCGTCAAGCTTATGAGTCTCAATGGTTGCCGCGAGATCGTCGAGAATGGGCTGAGCAATGTTCTGCTTGTTGGTGGAGGCGCACATCTCCACCAGTTGCATCTTGCGGCGGAAACGTTCCCGCCCGGAGCGCTGCCGGGCGATATCCTGTTGCAGAATCTCGAAGGCCCTTCGCTCCTGTCCATCGCGCAAAAACTGCAAAGCGGTGAGGTAGACGTCCGTGGGCTGTCCCGGCCAGCGGGAGGTAAACCCGTTGGCATTTTCCGCAGCAGCGGCTGAGGCTTCAGGCGAGGGAGCTTGAGGCGCGGAGCCCTGGCTGAGTGTCTTCAGCCAGGCACGCGTCTCGGCGTTCGCCGCAGGAGTGTCGTCCATGAGCGTGGCGTCCAGGAGTTGCGGAATGTCGGTAACCAAGGCCTTCAATTCCGAACGGATGGCACGGGCGATTGCCTCGTAGTCGCTGCCCAGGGCATCACAGGCTTCAATTTCGAAGCGCTGCAGATCCAGCCAGGCGCGGCTGCAAGGAAGTGCCATCGCACTTTCCCCAGCTTCGAGCAACTCGTCCCACTTCTTATCGAGCGCCAGCTTTTTCAAATGCCTGCGCAGTTCGGTAGGCGGGGCTTCGAACAGCGTGGGATCGGAGTGGTCGATGGCCGCGCGTAGTTCGCCCCAGCGCAACCCCCGCAACATCAAGTAAGATGCGGGACTCTTGGGCTCTCGCCGCCGCAAGAAGGCAGCTGCCTCGGCGATTTTGCGGATTGCCTCCAGCCGGTCGGGAGGTTCGGAGGAGGTCTCCACCGAGATCAGTACGCCGGTGCGCACCGGCCCGGCATCACCCGCTGTGCCGCCGGCGGCGCCAGCATTGTCTCCGGGAGCGGTCTCGACCGCTTCTACCGGGTCGGGTTCCTTCTCCCGCTTCTTCTGCAGAAATCCGTGAATGATATGACGGCTTGCTTCCAGACCCGATTTCAACGGGCCAAACGACGGTCCTTCGCTGCCCAACTTTTCATCGCAGAATTTGTCCAGCCGGGCCAGGGTCTGCAAACAGTTGTCGAGATCCTTCTCGGCTTGCGCGTAGAATTTCTTCGGGGTTTCTTCAAAGGCCTTGTCAAAAACCTCAGGAGCCAGCTTGCCTTCCTTGATGAGTTGCGCCCGCTTGGCCTTGGCCTCGTCGGTCTTGGCCTGGTCCTCGTAGCCGATCTCGCGTGATTGCTGGTAATCAAAGGTTCCGTAGTTGAGCTTCACCACCACGGGAACAAGCTTCAGAGGGATGTCCAGCTTGGTTCCAACAAATCCCAGAGGGGCCGATCGGGCTTGGAGGTCTCCGTCTTCGGGCTCGGGATAGATGGAGTCCCAGAATGTCTCAAGCAAGCCGCAGCATACCAGGAGACCTTCCTTCAAACCGGCAAAACCTCGCTGCTTGAGCAAGGCCTCGGTCAGCCAAGCCGCGAGCTGCAGATCTTTGGTCTTGGTGGCAAGGGCTTCGGTCGTGAGCTTGATCACCATGGTATTGTCGGCGACCTTGCGATCCTGTTCCGTCATACCTGGCGGAGGCTGATCTTCTTCTCGGCGGGCTTCCTTGATCTTGTCGTAGACAGGATCGTAGCGCAGGCTCACGCCACTAGGGTTTGGCCCTTCTATGGGTTTCAACAGATCGTCAGGTAGGGTCATGGCGGGTCACACGGCCACGGTGGCCGCATTAAACTCCAGGGCACGCAGTTCGAGAAGCGGGATTTCCTCTTCATCCACCAGCCACATTTTCTGGCCTATGGGGACCTGATCGTCGTAGTTCTCGGGTTGCTCCCACACGGTGGCTCGGCCCAGCCGCACCGCGTCATCGGGATGTTTCCAGGAGAAGGGAGAGAGAACAGGAATCAGGACCTCCCCAAGTTCAGTTCCTTTAAACGCCGGGGTGGTTCGCACCGCAGCCGGGGTCCACAGCAGGTCGCGCAACCGCTTGGGAGGCGCGATTTGAATCGAGGCGATGTGGGCTAAAGGAAGCAACAGGTAATTGCCCGCCGCAAACAGTTCGAGCCGGCCTCCAATTCGAGGATCTGCATCAGAAAAAAAAGTAAACGGTTTGCCATTGAGCGAGCCGGTACGGTCGGGCTCGGGCGCGTCAGTCTGATTCGGATACTCGCCTCGCGAAAACAGGTCCTGCCGTTGGCGCTCGGCGTACAGCGCGCTGCGGTATAGGACTACCCCCATTTCGCTGTTCGGCCCCGCCTGGCCAAGCACCTCGAGTTGTTTGTCCGCCCGGTCGTATTCTCCGGCGAAGCACAAAAGCTCAAATAAGAAGATGCGGCGCCGGGTATCGGTGGGGTTGTCTCGAACCTCCGCGCTCAGGGTCTTGAGAGCTTCCGTCAGTCGACCCGCCCGAAATAGCTCTTGTGCATTCATTCGCGATCACGAGTTGAACGAGGTTCCGAGCACGAAGGAAGTCTGGCCTCTTCCGTGCCGGCAAACACAACCGACGAGTCCAAGCCAAGGTCGCATAGCTTGGAAGCATCTTCACTCAACCCGGACTGCAGTCTGTGAAGATGCCTCCTCGCGCAAACTATGCTTAGGCCTTCGAACGCCGGTTAAGCAACCTTAAGCAGCTTGAGGTCGTAACTCGCCGCGCCAGCCAGTTTGGTTCCACCAGTGGCTGTGTCTTGAGTGTAGTACTGGTACTCAATCTTCTCGAACGCCAGGGAACCCGAAACGTTGGCGCCGTCGGCTTGGGCCGCACCGCTGAGTTGGTAACTGGTGATCAGGACATTGGTCATGGTGGTGACAACGTAGACGTAAGGTGTTCCACCGCCGCCCGTCTTGCGGCCAGTAAACTTGGCTGACTTCAGGTGTGCGCCCTTGAACAGGTTGCTGAACATCGCGAAGCTGGATTTCTCAAGAGAGCCGCCGAAACTGAAGTCCGAGCACGAGGGTTTTCCCGCGGCCAGTCCCTGTCCACCGATGCTCGAGGGATTCGAAGCGCCAAAGCTCCAGGAATCGACATCGATCTGGCCTGTCATGCCTTCCGCCGCTGACTCCCCGGTTATTGAATCTATTTGAAGATAATAATCACTTGCCATTGCGCTTCCTCCTCAACGTAGTCAGATTAAGGGCTCCTCAGAGGCCCTTTGTTTCGAGTCTTCCCGCGACCGCCACTGCCACTGCGGCTAACTCCTCGCCGACGCTGGCAACTCGGCTACCAGACGAAGAGAAACGCTCAGCTCGTCGAGTTGGAAGTGTGGCCGAAGATAAGATATGGCCCGATAAACTCCCGGCTTCCCCTTAACCTCCTCCACATCGACGCGAGCTTCGCGCAGGGGGAACTTGGCTTTCACCTGCTGGCTGGCCTTGTCGTCTTCCGTTACATACTGGCTGATCCAGCGGTTCAGGTAGCGCCAGCAATCCTCGCGGGACATGAAGCTGCCGATCTTGTCGCGCATCATCGCCTTGAGATAATGAGCAAACCGGCAGGTGGCCATCATGTAAGGCAATTGCGCCGAAATACGGGCATTGGCGGTGGCGGAATCGAGATCGTAGACCTTGGGCTTGTTGCAGGACTGAATGCTGAAAAACGCCGCCTTGTCGGTTCCTTTGCAGTGGACCAGCGGCACCAAGCCCTGGTCCGCCAGTTCCTTTTCTCGCCGGTCGGTGATGGCGATCTCGGTTGGGCATTTGAGAGCCACATCACCCTGGTCAGTGTGGAAGGTGTGAGAGGGCAGCCCTTCGACCAAACCGCCGCCTTCCACGCCGCGGATGGCTACGCACCACCCGTATTGGGAGAAGGCGTTCGTCATTCTGGCGGCCAGCGCGTAGGCTGCGTTCCCCCAGAGATACTTGGAGTGATCGGTGCCGTCCACTCCCTCTTCAAAATTAAACCCATCCACGGGCTTGGTATCCTTGCCGTAGGGCAGGCGCATGAGAATTCGGGGGCAGGTGAGGCTCACGTACTTCGAGTCCTCGCTTTCCCGGAAGGACTTCCACTTGGCGTACTCGGTGCTGTCAAAGATCTTGGCAATGTCGCGAGGCTGGTCGAGTCCGGTGAAGGTCGGCATGTTCAGCAGTTCCGGAGATGCCGCGGAGATGAACGGCGCGTGCGCCCCAGCCGCGACTTGAGCGACCTTCTCCAACAACTCCATGTCCTCGGGATGTTTGCTGAACTCATAATCGCCAACGATGGTGGCAAAGGGCTCGCCGCCAAAGATGCCGAACTCATCCTCGTACACTTTCTTGAACAGCGCACTTTGGTCGAATTCCGGGGCGCGTTGCAAGTCGCGCAGCAATTCCTTCTTGGAAGCGTTCAGAATGCGAATCTTAAGTTGAGTTCCAGTCTCCGATTGGTCCAGCAGGTACCTGAGACCACGCCAGGTCCCTTCCAGCTTTTGGAACTGAGGGTTGTGCAGAACCTCGTTCAGCTGAAGAGAAACCAGATGGTCGATCTGGGCGATGCGGGCGGAAATCATCTGGTCCGCGTCGCGTCCCACCGTCATCGACCCTTCGAGCACCTGAGCAACGAATTCCTTGACCAGGTTCTTTCCCCGCTCCCGCGCGCTATTGTCGCTGAACCTTCCCTGCTGAATGATCTGGTCGAGAAGACTGGCTTCCGAAGTCTGTTCCGCAACCGCCGGCGCGCCACCCGATTTCTGTACCTCAGCCATTGGATTCCTCCTTCCCACCGATCTCGGACTTCAACTTATTCAACTTATCCGTCTTGCTCACCGCTTCCAGCAAAGCCTCATCCAGCTTCTCGTTGGTCTGCAAGGTGCCTTTCAAATCGGCCAGGCGGGTTCGGAGGTCCAGCAGTTCGCGCAAGGGTTTCACTTGCCGGGCAACTTGTTCCGGCTCAAAGTCTTCCAGGCTCTTGAAGTGCAGGTCGACCTTTAGCTGGCCGGAGTTGGGATCTTCGCTGAGCTTGTTTTCGACGGCGTACGCCAGGTGGGGAGTCATACTCTCCAGCACGGAGTCGAAATTGTCAGGATTGACTTCGACAAAGCGGCGTTCCTTGAGTTTGGGCAGGGGCTGTTCCGGTTGACCGGTGAAATCGCCGAGAACACCGACCACAAAGGGCAGTTCCTTCATTTCGATGGCGTCGCCGGTTTCAACGTCGTAAGTAATGTGGACTCGAGGCGGGCGCACCCGGCCCAACTTCTGCTGCGTGCTCTGCTTAGCCATGTGGTTCTTCCTCCCTCTCCCAAATACCCAGAAAACTCCGTGCCGGATCAGCCAAAGTCCGGCCCTGCTTCGTCTTGCGGGGATCGATTCACTCAGTGGACTGCTGAAAACGGAGACTGGTTCGACTCTTGCTCTCAGTCGTCCCACTCGACGCAAAGTCAAGTGGTGGACTGGTTTATCACAACCTGAAACTGGAGTCAAGAGTCCTACGTCAGTATTGAGGTCAGCAAGCTGCAACAGAGCGCTTGGCAAAGGAGGCAACCCGAAGGCCGGGGCTTTCGAGCTAACGAATTAGCACCAGCCGCGATTCCACCGCCCACAATCCTATCGTTTTCTAGGCACCGGGATGCCCCAGCAGAGTCCGAAAGACGGCCAGGTTCTTGTCCCATTGCTCGAGGGCCCACAACCGCAGTCGTTTTCTGCGTTCGTGCTGTTTCGCGGGAGAGGCGCGAAGGTTCTGCAGGCATTCTGCTTCCGTGACGGAAGCGTCATAGGTAATGACGGCATCTTTCGGAAACCCATATAGTTTCCGCAAGCCCTCTGGCATGATCAGAATGCAGCCCATATCGACACCGGGGATTAGGGCTCCGGTAAATCTGCACACCATATAGTCCGATTCTCGAATAATCGGGAGCCAAAGAAAGATCGGCGCTTTTTCTTGGGCGAGAGACGCCATGAGTTGCGTGCCGGTAAGGCCAACGTGCTGGGTATAGAGCCCGTCGTTAGCCGGGAAGTAGTCACACCGGTGGCGATCATAGTGAACCAGCTTGCCGCCGGCCCTCATATAGCCGACGACGCTGGCTACGTCTTTGCCCTGCAATGAGCCGATGCAGGTAAGGGTTGGGAGTTCGGCGGCATCGCGGCTGGGCAGCAAGGCCTCTTCTGGGCCCAACTCCTGCGGGCCGGCTTTAGAATACAGCGGGAAAATCCATCTCTCTTTGTCAGCCGCCGGGGTCAGGTAGACGGATTCTCCGTAAGGATTGAGTTCGGTATCTTCGGGGTGGTGGTGCACTACGATAAGGCGCTTGTTGGCATTCCAATCCTGTAAGGCAGGTCCGTAATCCAGCCATACATAGGAAGTGTTTAGGAGGATGACATCGAAGTCCGAGCCCGGATCAGTGATGTGCGACCAATCGTGGATGTGGTCGGCTCCGATGGGAATGCGTGTCTGGAAATACTCGATCAGGTGAAATCGATCGTCGCTATTGAAAAGCAGGTGAGTGTCGTATCCCAGCTCCCGCGCCAGAGAGGCAAAGCCGCCCATCACTTCGGTATGACCGGGGAGCCGTTCCACAATGGCAAGGGTAGGTGTCATTTTCTTTCAGACTCCCGGAAAACGACATCCGGCACCGGGTCTGCGCCTCTGGGCTTCGGCTAAGATCGAACTGGCATGGGTTCCCTCAGCCCGAGTCCTACCGCTTCCACCTTCCAGCCAGGGCCTGCAAGGGCTCGGCGATCGACTGAAATCTCATCAGCCGGACTCTGTCTTTCCCTTTTAAAGAGAGCAGTGGCATCAGTCCGCTCTCCAAGATCTGTTCGGCTGCGGATTCGGTGAGGAGCACTTCGGCACAGGGCTTCAAGGCGGATTCGCCACTTTGTTCGTAAACGTGCAGTGGCATGCCGTCGAGTTCGGAAATGACGCCCGGGCGGAGATCCCATCCGTACTCGCCGAAGGTCTGAGCGAGTAGGAGGGCGCACAGGAAAGCGGGATTACCCCAGAGGTAGTTCTCATGCGACGGCGTATCTGGCATTTCTTCGAAAGCGAACGACTCGATCGGGTCGGTCCTCTTTCCGTAGGGCAGGCGCAGCAAGAATCGCGGCAGGGCCAGGCCAACGGCGCGGGCTTCGGGCGATCGACGTAATGCTGCCCAGGTGTCTGCATCTTGTGGCGGCTTCCAGTCTCGCGACTCTGGCGTGACGGCAAGGGATGCGCATCCCAGAAAACGTGGGCTGGCCCCGGCCAGGAACGGCGCACCCGCCGCCGCCGCAACTCTCGCCATCCGGCCCAGAAGCTCTGCATCCTTGCGCTCAGGGCCGAAAACATAATTTCCCGCAACCACTGTCCAGGGTTCAGCACCGGGCGTGCCTACGCTCTTCTCCACCAGCCGGCGGTAAATGGCGGTCTCGTGGAGGTCGGCGGCTGATTCCAGGTCGGCGGCCAATTCCTCTCGCGAGATGTCAATCAGGTAAAGCTTGAGCTGAGAGCTGGTTTCGAGGCGGCGAACCAGCAGGAAAACGGCTCGCCATACAGCTTCCAGGGCCTGGAAATCCGGTGCGCGCAGTACCGCTCGCATCTGCGCGCTGATAGCGCGGTCGATCGCCTCCACAACTTCACCGCGGCGCGGGTCCGCGGCTGCGATCAGGTGCGGTTCGGTCACGCGCCGTACAAAGTCCTGCAACTCATCGGGTGCGCGCCTGCGCCCATCAGGAACCCGGATTTCGGTCTGCTCAATTGTCTGGTCGAGCAGATTGCCTTTGGCGATACTTTGAGCAGACGCGGCCGCAGCGAGAGATGGTTCATTCTCCCTGGGCTGTTCCGGGGCGGGCCCCCCGGAAGCCAATCCCAATTCTTTTATCGCCGCGGCGAAGCTGGCGGGATCTTGCAGCCGGGCGCGGATGGCCTGCAAAGTTTGAAACTGCGGGACCCGCGCAAAGAGCCGATCGGGATGAAATTCGTCCAATTCGGAGAAGCGCAATGCTACGGCCTTATCGGCCTCGCCAAGCTGCAATCGGATTTCCGGGGAGAAGCTTGCCAGCACTTCGTCAAAGTTATCGCGATCGATCAGGGTTTGGCGGCGCGTGGCAATCGAGCCCGGTTCGCAGATGCCGCGGCCGCCGCGACCAGTGAAGTCACCAAGTAAGGCGACACAAAAAGGGGTTTCGGATTGGGGGGTAGCAAACGATTCGTCTCCACCAGCCGAAAGGTTGACTTTGCCAAAATCGAAGGGTCTTGCCATCGGCCGCTCCTAAGGGGCCCCGCCAAAAGCGGCTGGGCGGGCTGTCCCGGTAAGGCTCACAATATGAACCCGCCGCGGCGAAAAGTCCACTCTCGCAACCAACCGGACGAGTGGCTTTCGTGTCTCGGCCAGAGCCAATTTTTGATCGCGTCGAACATAGCTTTTGGAGTAAGATTACGCCGTTGTTTCGAGGGGAGGCTTGGGCAGCCCCTCGGATGCGCCGGCTGCCTGCTCCGGTAGCTGTCCAGGGTTGCTGCGCCCCGCGAATTATGGGTTTTCAAACCTGCTTAAAGGTGGGAATTCGATGTCCACTCCGGTTGTGCCGCGGAACCTTGCGGGCCGTTACGACATAAAGGAAGTCCTCGGACAAGGCGATGCAGGGGTGGTTTACCGGGCCTACGACACGGTGGCCGGCACCGACGTTGCGTTCAAGCTGTTGAACACCTTCCCGGAAGGCGTCACGCTGCAGCTTTTCAAAAAGGACTGCGCCATCCTTTCTCTCGTGAAGCACCCCAACATACTCGACATCCTGGATATCGGCGAATTCGAAGAAGGCGGAGCGAAGAAACTTTATTTCGTCATGCCGTTGTTGGCGGGCGCGAGTCTGCAAACCCTGATGCAAACTGCCAGCCATCGGCTGACCGTGGAACGAACCGTTCGGATTATTTCCGACAGTTGCAAGGCCCTGCAGACGGCACACGAACGCGACCTGGTACACGGCGACCTGAAGCCCAGCAACATTTTCCTGACCGATGACGAATCGGTGAAGGTGAGTGACTTCGGCATCTCGCGTCTGGGCATTGTGTCCGCGGATAATAAGAGGAGCCCGTTTTACCTTTCGCCCGAGCAGGCGCAGAACAAGCCGTTGTCTCCGGCATCCGACATCTTTTCCCTGAGCGTGATCTGCTACGAGGCGCTGACGGGAAGACAGGCGTTCCGCCGCACCAAAGAAGAAGAAGTGATCGCGGCGATTCTTACCCGCACCCCGCCCCTGGCCTCCGAACTCAACTCTCAAGTCAATGAGACCATCGCTCGCGTGCTGCGAGCGGCCATGGCCAAGCAGCCGGGAGATCGGTTCGCTTCCGCTGCCGACTTCGGCAATGCGCTGGATAAAGCACTTCGCAATGAGCCGGTGGAGGTCGTGGATCCGCCTGAGACACATCGCTCCCGGACCTTCGAGCCGGAAATCCGCGTAAGGGTGAAGGAAGAAGCCAATACCAGCCTGGCTTTCGACAACTTTTTCCGCAGCTTCGACAAGTCGGGGACCGATCCCCGAGTGGCGGGTCCAACCCCGGCACCAGAGATAAAGTCGCCGACCAACCCGCCGGCTCAGCCGGACATCCCGACGCCTCCGCCCAGCAGTCCGGGGTTGAGCCTCACGCGGGAAGGGCAAAGACTTTGCTCGCGGAAGCAGTTTGTCGAGGGACTCAAACTTCTGCGCCGGGCTCGGCAATTGGATCCTAACGACGCAGCCGCCAGCCTGGCGCTATGCGATGGGTTGATCGAAGAGGCGCGGAGCATTGTCGATAACGACTGGAAGAGCGCAGAGGAACTGGTACAGGAAGCGCTGGAATTGAATCCGGGGCACGCGGGGGCGCGGAGCATGCGGACCGTGGTGCTCGAGCGCAAGAAACAGCATGCCATCGATCAATGTCTGCTGCAGGCAGTGAGCATGCAGGCGGCGGGGAATCTGGCCGGGGCACTGGCGCGAGTCGAAGAAACTCTCTCGACCTACATGCACGATGCGCGACTCACGCAAATGCGGGACGGCCTGCAAAAAGAATTGCAGGCGCAGCGCCAGCAGCGCGCGCGGGAAGTGGAAGTGAAACCGGTTACTTCACCACCGCGAGCCGCCGTGGAACCACCCGCCCTCGTGGAACCGCATGCCGCTGCGGAACTCCCCATTGTTGCGGAACCGCCGGAGTCGCCCAGCGCCACCCGACTTTTCACGTCAGCCGCTGAGCCGGCGATGCCGGTACCGCCGCCGCCGGCAGCCTCGTCACCATTGATCCCGCCACTTGAATCCAGCCGGGGTGTGGCGGAGCCGGCCAGGCCGGGGAGACGCACCACGACTCGTGTGGTTCGTGCAAATGCGCCTGGTCAGGCACCTGTCGTGCGGCCTTCGAATGCGTCTTCGCCCGCTCTTGCGTTTCTGGGCTCGCTGCCAAAGAATGCCGTCGCGATCGGGGCGGCGGCCTTGGTTGTTGTTTTGATCGCGGCCATTGCAGTGGTCAAGATGACGCATCATCCGCGCCCGCAACCTGCGGCGGTGTCCGCCCTGGCGTTTCACGTCCACACCTTACCCGCGGGAGCGACGATTGTGGTGAATGGTGAAACCCGAGGTGTCTCTGACCTTGATCTGAATCTCAGCCCCGGCAACTATCAAATTGAAGCCCGGCTGGACGGCTACGAGCCGGCCACCACCACCATCGACGCGCAAACGGGCACGCCCAGTGCGATCGAACTAACCTTGCAACCGATGCCGCCCGCAGTCAAGGTGGTCTCTGATATCAGCAACGGGAAAGTAGCAATGGACGACCAGCCGGCGGCGGATCTGGAAGGCTCACAGTGGTCTTCCCAGAGCCTCGGCGCCGGCGACCACAAGCTGACGTTCACCGCCCCATCATCGCAAGTTTCCTTTGCCTTCAGCACCGAGGCCGCGGGTCAGCCCTCGGTCAAGAGCGCTGTGGATGCCCGGGGAGTGGATGCGGTGGTTGTCGCCAGCAATGGAACCCAGTTGCACGTGACCTCCAGTGCGGCGAATACCAAGCTCAGCGTGGATGGGCAGCCCGACGTCGATCTCGGAAAGGATGGGGCGGATGTTTCAGGAGTTGCCGCCGGATCTCATCAGCTGGCCATGAAGTTGGGTGGTGATCAACATACTCTTGATCTGGAGATGAAGCCCAACCCAACGCTGACGGTTTTCATTCTCTCCAACCAGAATATCGGCAGTCTGCTGCTGGTGACGGAAGATAACGCTCAGGTTTACCTGGACAATCAGTTACAGAAACACAATACGCACGGTGGGCAATTATTGATTACGAATCTTAAGCCCCGGGACTACAGAGTTCGCGTAGCCAAGAAAGGTTTCCAAAACGCGCCGGAGCAACGCGTTTCGGTTCACAAGGGCGAGCAGGCGCGGCTCAGCTTCACTCTGCAGGCAGTGCCGCATGTGGCTTCCCTGGTCATTCAGAACGGCACGCCGGGGATGGCGGTGCTGCTGGACAACACCGCAATTGGAACGGTGGGACCGGACGGTACCTTCGGGTTCAACACGGTGAGTCCAGGTGATCACACGCTGGAGCTTCACAAAGACGGCTTCAAACCGAAAAGCCTCAAAGAGCATTTTGCCGATGGCGGCACGATCACTTTGAACAGCACGGACGCAACCTTGGAAGCGTCGGGTGCGCAGTTGAAGATTGTGTTTTCACCGTCCGACTCCAATGTTGTTCTGGCTCGCGCCAAAGAGAGTCCCATCAAAGTGACCAGCGGCACTCCCATGAGCCTTGCCCCGGGATCCTACGAGTTGACGGTTCATAACGGAAGTTTTTCCCGCTCCGTGTCCATTGATGTTACTGCAGGCCAATCGCGCACCATCGGTCCACTCTCGCTGGCGCCAGGTGGCATGCAGGATTTTGAGGATGCCGCCGGCTGGAAGGCAAATAACGAATGGTTTGTGCACAAAGGCGGGAAGTTTGTTTTATTCAAAACCGTGCCGACTTCCGGTACGTTCATTTTCAGCGCCCTGCTTGACAAGGGACATCGCCTGCAGTGGATCTTCCATTACACCGACGAAAAGAACTACGAACTCTTCCAGATGGACGAGAACAATTTCTACCGTAGCCTGGTGCACGACGGCGACACCACCGAGGCCGTCAAGGTGCCGTTCAAGACGGAGAAGAAAAAGCCGCGCACTTTCCAGGTGATCGTCACGGGCAATCGCATCGTCCACCAGATTCAGCAGGGCAGCGCATGGGTGACACTGGATTCGTGGAACCAGCCCGGCGAGACTCTGAGCAATGGTAATTTTGGCTTCTTTCTCCCCGGGAATGATGAAATCGAACTTTCGAACTTCGGCTTCTATCCTGAGCTGAAACTGCGATAAACACAGGCCTTTCGGGCGAATTCCGGAAGGTTTATGCCCTCCAAAATGTGCAATTGCTTGCACTCGCAAACCCGGCACTGGTCAAATTGCGACCCCGCCCATCGTCCAGATGAGCTATATTGGTTGAGTTGAGCGCGCCACGGAACCGACCCTATCTCCCCGATTTGGCGCATAACGTGCATCCGACTGGAATGGGTGCCCGGTGTAGCGTCTGACCTGACGCGGCGGGAAGCCTGGGACAGCGCATCGGCGTCGCCTTACTCTGTTTTGCCATCGCACCCGTATTAACAGAGTAGCTACTGTGAACCAGTTCAGCAAAATCGGCAAATACGAGATTCTCAGCATTCTCGGCCGCGGCGGTATGGGGGTCGTCTATAAGGCTACCGATCCGCGCCTGGACCGCATGGTCGCCATCAAGATGATGACGGTGGGCTACGCGGAGGACCCGGAACTCCTGAAGCGTTTCTACCGCGAGGCCCAGTCCACGGCCAGTCTGCAGCACCCCAACATTGTCACCGTTTATGACACCGGAGATCAGGACGGCAGCCCGTATCTGGTCATGGAGTTTCTGGAGGGCGAAAGCCTGGACTCGATCCTCACCTCCCGCCGCCTGCTTACAGCGGCCGAAAAAGTTCATTACGTCATAGAAGCCTGCCGTGGTTTGAGCTACGCGCACGGACGCGGCATCGTTCACCGCGACATCAAGCCCGGCAACATCATGGTGTTGAAAGATGGCAGCGCCAAGCTGGTGGATTTTGGAATCGCCCATGTTGCAAGCAATACCCTGACGCGCACCGGGCAGATCATGGGCAGCGTGAATTACATGTCGCCCGAGCAAATCCACGGCCGCTCGGTCGATGCGCGCACGGATATTTTCTCCCTGGGCGTAGTTCTCTATCAGCTTTTTACCAACTCGCTGCCTTTCGAGGGTGACAGCAGCGCGTCGACGCTGCTGAAGATCATTCATGAGCCGCCGCCTCCGATGGCGCAGTTTTTGGTTGGTCACCCCAAAGAGCTGGAGACGATCATTCTCCGTGCCCTGGCGAAGAATCGCGACGAGCGTTACCAAACCGCCGATGAAATGGCGCTCGATCTTCTGCAGGTATACGAACAACTGAAGCAGGATCTGGTTAGCCGCCATTTGCAGGAAGCGGAAGAAGCCTGGGGAAAAGGCAATTGGAAGCAGGCTCGCGCCTGGCTGCAACAGCTCCTGAAACTCGATCAGAAACACACCAAAGCCATTCGCCTGATGCGCCAACTGCAACAGACCATCGAGAAGGAAGAGACGGAGGCGATGGCGCGGCAACTGCAGGTCAGCGCCGAGGAAAGCTTTTCCCGGGGAGAGTATGACGCGGCGCTGCAATTTCTGGACCAGGCGGCCGCCAACGAAACTCTGGCTCCGGAGATGGCGCACTTTTACCAGCGAGTGCGGGAAGCCAAAGTCAAAGCGGAAGAGCTGCAGCGCGTGCTGCGGCGCGCCGAGGAGGCGCACGAACGCGGCGACCTGGAAGCCGCCAAGCAAGCCGCGGATGAAGCCCTTGAAATCAATTCCGACAACACCGAGGCCAAGTCTCTCTACCGGCTCATTCATCGCGACTGGGTAGAACGTTCGCGGCAACGCCAGCTGGAGTCGTTGCTGCAATCGGCCCGCAAGGAAGTCGGCGTCCGCAACATGACGGCGGCGGTCAGCATTCTGAAGCAGGCGGAAGCCCTCGATCCGCAAGGTACCCAGGTGCGCGCTCTGTTGGAAGAGATTGCCGCGGAACGTGAGCAGGAGCGGCAGCGCAAAGAACTGGCCCGTATCAGCCACGAAGTTGAGGACGCGCTGAATCACGACGATTACACAACCGCCTCCGCAAAACTGGAAGAGGGGTTGCGCCAGTTTCCCCAGGACCGGTCGCTGGCCCAGCTTAAGGCTCTTGCCGACCGCCAGCGCGCGGCCGCGGAACGGAAGAATTTCGTCAGCCAACAGATCGCGGCGGCACGTCAGCTGTTGGATCAGGCCCAGGCCAATGAAGCGCTGGCGCTGCTGCAAGCTGCGGTGCAGAAAGCTCCGCGGGAGCCTCAGCTTGAAACCCTGCTTGCCATGGTGCAGGAATTGGTCACCCGCAACGAGCAGGAGCAGCGGCGGAAAGAACTGGAACGAATCGGCCGCCAGGTAGACGACGCTCTGAGCCGCGAGGACTACGATGCCGCTCTCGCCGAAATCGCAGCCGGTCTGCGCACCTTCCCGGGAGAACGCAGCCTGGAGCAGCTCAAGGAACTGGCCGAGAAACAGCGTGTGGACGCCGAGCAAAAGGCGTTCATCCGGGGGCAGATTGCGGCGGCTCGCCAATTACTGGATGCTGATCAGGCGGCCAAAGCGCAGGCGCTTCTCCAGGCCGCTCTGCGGAAAATTCCTCAGGAACCGCAACTGGAAGCCTTGCTCACTATGGTGCAGGAGCGCGTGGCCAGGGATGAAGCGGAAAAAGCCAAGAGTCTGCTCATTCAGCAAGCGCACGAGGCACTCGCCAAGAACGCTTACGGCGAAGCGATAAAGATTCTGGAGGCGGCGCAAGTGCGATTCGTGCGCTCCCCTAAGATCGACGATCTCTTGCGGGTCGCTCGCGAGCAGGAACTCAAGGAATCCAATCGCAAGGCGGTAGAAGATGCGATTCGCAGCTCCAAACGTCAGATCGCCGAATGCCGCTACGAGCCTGCCATCGAACTCCTGGAAAGCACCCTGCGGCGAATCGACGATGACCAGCTGCGCGTCATCCTGCAGGAGACGCGGCGCAGAAGCGAAGATTTTCAGCGTGATCTGCAGGCCGCAATCGCCAAGACGGAACAGTTCTTGCGTGATGGCACCGCTGATCGAGCGGTCGAGTTCCTGGCGGCGCAGCCTGAGACCTACTCGCGCTCTCCGGAATTCGGCGCCCTGGTGGAAGCGGCTCGTAAACAGCAAGTGGTGGAATTGGTGGAGCGCCAGTTGGCCGTCGAACCGGACTTGGACCGCCAGATCAAGATCCTCGAAACTGCCCGGAAGAAGTATCCGGCGCATGCAGACTGGCAGCAGACGCTGCAGTCGGTGCAGGAGCGGCGCAAGCTGGTGCTCAATCTCGTCCATCAGGCGAAAAAACTGGAGCGGGATAAGCGCTACAACGAGGCTCTGCAGGAATGGCTGCAAGTACGCGATGTTCACGAGCAGTATCCCGGGTTGGGCAGAGAAATCGACCGGGTATCACGCCTGGAAGAAGAGGCGCGTGTGCGCGCGATTGCGGTTGCCCAACAGAAAGCGGTCGGCGAGCGTCAATCCGTAGGAGTGCTCACTCCTCCGCCGGTAATGCCTTCCCGTGGCGATGCAGGAGTTGCGCCGGGACGCGGCCCTTCCACCGACCCCAGGATGTTCCAGGTGCCGACGCGCGTCGGACCGTTTGCGGAGCCGGACGAACTGCCTCTGGCTGCCGGTGATGGGGGAGTCTCGTGGGCTGCAAACCGCCGAAATGTAATTGCGGCCGGCGCGATTGCAGTAGTGCTGGTCGCAGGAATAGCAACCGGGATTGGCTTGCTTTCGCATAAGACTAAGCCGGTTCAGAGCGTCGCGCCTCCGTCTTCGCAGAATGCTGCTTCCTCCACGCCCCGGTCCACATCTCCAAGCATTGAGGAATCCACCGCCCCTGCCCAACCAGTGACCCCGGCTATCAGTAAACCAACCGTCGACAACGAACCCGCCGCCAAGACCAGTCCGCCAAAGGGAATGGAACTGGCTGCAAGGCGCGAGTCAGTGAGTGCGCCTCCGTCTACCAACAGAGCGATTTCCAACAAGTCGACGATCGTGGTCCAACCCTCAGCCGTGAAATCCACGCCCACAAACGGCGCGCCCACCTCCACGTCACCGGCTTCCGCGGGTGCAGCTCCCGGCGGCGTGACCAATGCGTCTCCAGGCCAGGCTGGAATGACTTCTCCGCCGGCTCAACCACAACAACCGGCGCTGGTAGCCACTGCTAAGCCTCCCGACACGCCCAGCCTGCCGACCATTTCGCCGGAAAAGAAGGCGATCTTCACAGCGCTTAACCGCTACAAAGATGCCTATGAGAGCGAGAGCCTCGACGAGTTGCGGAAGATCTGGCCGGG
Source organism: Terriglobales bacterium (assembly GCA_049582765.1). Classification (GTDB taxonomy): domain Bacteria; phylum Acidobacteriota; class Terriglobia; order Terriglobales; family Acidobacteriaceae; genus JBAUUQ01. The sequence continues at coordinate 133,987 of JBAUUQ010000033.1, read as the reverse complement.
CATGAACAAGAACCAGAAAAAGGCGCTCAAGTCGGCCTTCGAAAACGCGCAGGCAGTGAAAGTTCAGCTCGACTGTGGAGATCCTTCGGTGAGCGGGGATGGAGCCACGGTCAAGTGCCAGCAATCGGTACGCTACACCGTAGGAGGCCAGGTGCAACCTTCGCAAACCGACTCGGTGGACATCGTCTTGAATCGTAGCGACGGCAACTGGCTGGTGAAGACCGTGCGCGCGAATTAATTCAGGCTCCGCGGCGCTTTCTTTCCGTGCCGCTTCATCTGATTGACCCGGAGTGAACCGAAATCAGTGCAATTCCTCTTGACTTTGGCTCTGCTTCTCGCTATGCTTCCCAGCCTCTTCACCCCGAGAATTTTCGATGCACCGTATCAGCTTTGTTTCGTTGGGTTTCCCCAGAGTCCCGCCTGACGCGACGGTTCGCGGAGCGGCCGGTTTCGTCTCAGTATCTTTGGCCGTACTGGTCATGTTGCTGTCGGGTTCTGCGGCGGCGCAGTCGATTGGTTGCGTGCCCAATACTCCCAGTTATCCTTGCGCTTATGTAGCGAACGCCAGCGCCGACAGCGTTTCCGTCCTGGACAATAACAACAATGTACTGACGACTGTGCTTCTGGCCGAGGGCGCGGGCCCCAACGGGTTGGCGATCACGCCGGATAATTCCACGGTCTACGTGGCGGACGTGGCAAATGGGACAGCTTCTGTCATCGATACGGGGACGAATACCGTCACTACAACGATCACCCTCTCCGGCAACCCTTCCGCGATCGCCATAACTCCGAACGGACGGTTCGCCTACATCACCGAACCAGGGGTAGTTGGCCAGCTGCCTTCTTTTGTCGACGTAATCGACACCAGCAACAACACGGTGACCGCAACGATCACCGCTGTTACCTTCCCGACTGGCATCGCCATCACTCCCGACGGGAAGTTTGCTTATGTTGCAGATCAGTGCGCTTCGTCGAGCACAGCCTGCGTGGACGTCATCAACCTCACCACCAACCAGGTGACGAGCACCATCCCGCTTGCCGGCACAGCAGCCAGCCAGTTCAGCAATTCGATCGCAATTACCGCCGATGGCTCCCTGGTGTTCGTCTCCTCTGTTGACAGTTCTTCGGACGTAGAAATTTACGAGATCGCTACCAGTAGCAATTCGCTGGTTGGCACGTCCCTCGACATCGGAGCCTTCGTCCCTTCCAACTTTGGATTTGCGATCGCGCCCAATGGAATTCTCTATGCCGCTTTCCCCAACGGCTCCGACTCTCAAACCGAAGACACGGTTTATGCGGTAACCACCAGCACGAACACTTTGTTTTCGGCGATCACGGTAGGAAATGATCCGTCCGGCCTGGCTGTGGGGCATAGCGGTGGCATCGTTTACGTCACCAATTCGAACGACGGCACGGTTTCCATCATCGCCACGGGTAACAACTCCGTCAGCAGCCCGATCACTGTGGGAGCGTTTCCGGACGGTGTGGTTGCGATGCGAGTCTCTTCCATACCACTGATTAACCAGCCCCTGGTGCCGAGTGCCCGCCCGGCCGGCGGATCTGGATTTACATTGACCGTGAACGGGACCGGGTTTGTCTCCGGCTCGGTGGTGAAATGGAACGCGACAGCGCTGACGACTACGTTCGTGAACAGCGGCCAATTGAACGCGACTGTTCCTGCTGGAGACATTGCTTCCGCCGGCACCGCTTCGATCTCCGTGACTAATTCTTCCCCGGGCGGAGGCAAATCGAACGCGGTTCCGTTCTCGGTCACCAGCCCCACGACCGCTCTGACATTTGCAGCGTTGACCGACACCGTGGGAACGTCTCCCGGCAATGTGGTGGTCGCCGATTTCAATAATGACGGCAAAGCCGACCTGGCGGTGATCAACCAGAATCAGACGAACGCTTGCTATAACTTCGGCGGCGCGGGAACGATTTCCATCCTTCTCGGAAACGGTGACGGCACATTCTCTGCCGCAGCGACATTTTGCCTGGCCGACTCTCAAGAAACGGTTGGCACAGCCCCGTTGGTCGCTGGCGACTTTAACGGCGATGGGAAAATCGATTTAGCTGCTAGCTACATCACGCAAGGAGTGGCCGATCTCGAAATCTTCCTGGGTAATGGGGACGGGACATTCACCGCCGGCGAAGCTGCCCTGGGAAGTTTTAGCAGCATCGGAACCTTAATAACCGGCGATTTCAACGGGGACGGCAAGCTGGATTTGGCCGCCCCAGTCGACGAAGACGGCGGACCCTTTGTGGCCGTTTTTCTTGGCGATGGCCAGGGCAATTTCAACACCACGTCCCTTAGTTCGACCCCTTCTCCATTCGGTACCTCGCTGGCCACGGGGGACTTTAATAAAGACGGAATCCTCGATCTGGCGGTTGCCGGTTCAGGTTCGGGAGGGGTGACAATCCTTCTGGGCAACGGTGATGGCACTTTCACGGTCTCGTCACAACCTCTCACCAGTCTGGTGACACCGCAGTCGATAACGGCTGGCGACTTCGATGGCGATGGCAATCTCGATTTGGCGATTGCTGACAGCAGCAACGGAATCCTGACTGTTCTGCTCGGAAACGGCGATGGCACATTCACGGTGAAAAGCGGAGAACCCGTGGCATCGCAGCCTCTGGTGTTCGTAAGTACCGCCGACTTCAACGGAGACGGGAAGCTTGACCTGGCGCTCGTGGGTTCCGGCGGTTTGGTTTTTGTGGACCTGGGCAACGGGAACGGACTGTTCCAGGCCAGCACAGGTTTCAGCGCAGGCAATGGACCTGTCGCATCGGCATTTGCTGACTTTAACTCCGACGGAAGACTGGACCTCGCGGCGGCAAACTCGACGGACAACACCGTGTCGATTCTGGAACAGTCTCCGGTAGTGTCCCCGAGTGCCCCGAACCTATCGTTTGGCGATCAGATCATCAACACCACCAGCACTTCCCAAAATGTCGTCTTCACGAATAGCGGCAGTGCGCCTCTATCTTTTGGTCCAATCGCGATCAGCGCTGGCTTCGCCCAGACGAATGATTGCCCTACCGCCGGATTGAGTCTGATATTGGTTGCAGGCGCCTCCTGCACGTTCACCGTCAACTTCACCCCCGCATCGCTCGGACCGGCCGAGGGAACTCTGGATCTCGGAATCAGTCTGCCCGCGCCGTCGATCACGTCTGTTTTGCTCACTGGAAACGGCACGGCGGCTGCTCCACAAATTACTGTCCAGCCCGTAAGTCAGACGATTAACTCCGGACTGACCGCTACGTTGACAGTGACGGCAACCGGGACCGCTCCATTGGCATACCAATGGTTCCTGGGGCTGAGCGGTGACACGTCGAACCCGATTACCGGCGCGACCAACAGCTCATTTACGACTCCAGCCTTGCTGGCCACGACCAGCTATTGGGTGCAGGTCAGCAATGCAGGCGGAACTAAAAACAGCGACACCGCAACCATCACGGTGGCGTCCACGCTGGCCCCGACCTGCGCCAAACTGGTCATCGGTCCGGGTTCGGGCGCCTTGCAGATAACATTCACCGCAACCTGTTCCGCCTCGACGGTCGCGACCAGTATCAATTGGGGAGACGACTCCGCCCTGACGACGGGAAGCAGCGCGACGGTGAGCAGTACGCACACCTATGCGGCGGGTGGCACTTACTTGTTGACTCTGACCGCGACGGATAGCTTGGGACAGACGGGTGCTTCCGCCTTCGCGCAGCTGACCTTGGTTTCGCCGCAGGCTTCGCCACCAGTGTTTGCCGGTCAGTCGTCGGACACACCGTTAATGCTGACGGCTCCTCCCAATTCGACTAATAACCCGGTGGTCAAGTTCGAATGCGTCGCGGCTACTGTTTCCGGCGGGACCGCGCAATTGACGGTGGACTTGGGGATATCCTGCGCCTCCGATCCGCCCACATTGACTCTCACGGATGTTCCCCAAGCGGTGACCATCGGCATTCAGACCACGGGGAATACAGCGGCATTGCGTTCTCCGGCGTCGCGGCACGCAGCTCCCTTTTATGCGCTGTGCATGCCTCTTCCCGGCCTGATTTTTCTTGGTTTGTGTACCTCGGGTTGCGCTGGACGAAAGAGACTGTTGCGGTATCTGGCTATGGGCCTGTTGACCTGTCTTCTGGTATTTGGGGTTTCGTGCGGCGGCGGGTTTACTCCACCCCCGGGATCTCCTTTGGGGTCGGGCAAACACGCCACTCCTGCGGGCAAATATTTTGTCAGCGTGGTCAATGTCCCCGCGCAAGGTGCGGCGCCGACGGGCTTTGTGCAGACGTCTCTAATCGTGCCGCTCACCGTCACTGGACAGTAGAGGGAAAGTCGCAGGCTGCGTAGAAGATTCATATCCAGCGATTGCTTTCCGGCGGCGAGGTTGCAGTCGTATGAGGGAAGGTCAATGCTAAAGCGTGCGGTCGTGATCGCTCTACTCGGTTACGTGATGGTTCCGCTTGGCGCCAGTGCGCAGAATTGCGCTTCCACCAAGCTGTTTTGCCTGATTCCGACGGCCTTCCACACTACGGTCTCGCAATTTAACTTCTTCAACGAGGCTTTTGGCACGCAGGTCACGCAGTTGCCTCTGGCGACACCGGCTTCGGGCTTCGTCTTTACCTTCGATAAATCTCTGGGTGTCTATACCGCTACCGGCCAGAGCTTCGGACCCATCCTCAGCGAGCGTGCGGAGACCATCGGCCGCCACAAGCTGTACGTGGCTCTTACCTACCAGCACTTCGGCTTCTCGGAAATCGATGGGACGGACCTGAAAAACATCCCCATTGTTTTCTCATTCTTCAACGCAGCCAACGGAGACACCGTTTATACGGCGACTCACAACCGGGTTGATACCAAGGTCGAACAATACGCCGCGTTTGCTTCGTTCGGTCTCACTAGCCGGGTTGACGTTTCCGTGGCGATTCCCTTTGAAAGAGTGTCGATGGGCGTGAGTTCGACAGGGACCGAATACAGCACCATCTCCTCGGCGACAGCCTCTTTTAAGGAGTTCGTGCCAGGCTCGGCGAGCGGCATCGGCGATGTGATTCTCTCCGCCAAGGGAACTGTGCTGAAGAAACAGCGGCTGCGCATGGCCCTGGGAACGGAACTTCGCCTGCCTTCCGGGGATGAACGAAACTTTCTTGGTTCCGGGGCAGTTGGCGTCAAACCCTACGTTGCGATTTCGCGGACCGGGAAAATCGCTCCTCATCTTGATCTGGGTTATCAATGGAACGGCACTTCGTTTCTGGCCACCAACAAGGCGGGCGTTGAGCAGAACTTGCCGGGCTTCTTCTACTATTCCGGCGGTGTGGACGTGGGTGTAACCAAGCGCGTGACTGTAGTTGCGGATTTGTTGGGCCAGCGTTTCTTCAACGCTCCCCAAATCACCTCTGCGACCAGTCTTTCCATTCCGGGTCAAACGGGATCCTTTACCAGTGTCGAACCTGTCACCGATTCCTATGGCACAAATAACCTGGCAATCGGCACCAAGATCAATCCCATCGGACACCTGCTGATTACGGCGAACGTACTGGTCAAACTCGACGACGGCGGTCTGCGAGCCAAAGTCGTCCCCATGGCCGGTCTTTCCTACTCGTTCTAGTGGCTGGTTTGCCGGAGCCCGCCTAGGTACTCTCCTCGTAGCAACTTGGGCGCAACTTTTTGATTGCGGTGGGTTTATAACAGAGAAGTGAGAGCGGCCAGTCTTGAGTGCTGAGCCGGTACGAAGGTGGGAGCGGAAGCTTGAAAACAGCACAGATTGTAAACATATTTAATCGGTCGCAGTTGACGGCCAAACACTTCTTCGCATATCTCGTCTTGCTGGCGGCGGCGGTGACTCTGTTTGCGCAAAGCAACGCTGTCAGTGCGGGAGGCAAATGGTGGCAATCCTCGTCGGAGGATAAGATGACCGCGGCCAAGAAAGTGAAGTTTTGGCTGCCGGCCGACAATTTCCTGGATGGCGACTACCGGCCTGAGATTTCCATTTTCTGCACCAACGGCAAGTGGTCGTTGAGCGACTTTCGTCCCAATGGAGACATGGGGCGCCCGAACCGGCCCGGCTTCTGGGGTCAGCCGCAGATGGAAGTCACAGTGCGGGTGGATAACAGCCACACTCACAAGGGATGGAACTGGGTAAATGGCGACTTTTTGGCGATGGACAAGGGGACTACCCGTCAACTCATTGGGGCAAGCATTTTCAAGATCGAGTTCTTGTCTCCGCGCGGACCGCGGATCGCGGAATTCTCGCCGGCAGGGTTGAATCTGGCCCAGATGCGTACGGCCTGCGATTTAAAGCCGGAAAAACCGTAACTCCATCCTTAGCTTATGCGCAAAGGCGCGACCCGATACGGACCTTTTCAGAGTTAGCGCCCGTTAGCGTGGATCTTCCCGATCTCATGGATCAGCACACGGCGGATCTTCTCCGAACGGCGGATCCCATTGGCCACCAGGCTAACGTAAGACGGGCTGACGCCCAAGTCTGTGGCCACACGAGCATAGAGTCCCAAGTGCAGTTTGTGAATGTGCAGAAGGTCAGTGCCATTCTGCCCGGCTTTGGAATGCTTTGAGTTCTTCACTTCCAGTCCCCCTCTGGACGCTGCAAGAACAGCCACTACTATTCTAGGGTTGATAAACCTGCCTGCCTGTGATCTGGATCACAGCCCTGCGTGATGAAGCATTTTCGGGCCATGGACCGCCTCGCGAGAATTTACATAGCATTCATATTCCGGTCACCTGACCGTAACGTTGGCCAGACTACACTTCCGCACTAAAGCTCAGTCGAGCCGAAGAGGGACGTGACTCCCGCCTTTGCCCCGCCATAGTGCCTTCTGCCGTCTGGCGCCGTAGCGGCGGCAGAAGCCCTTACTCGGAAGCGATCGAAGATTCTTCGGGAGACTGGTTGAGTCGAAAGGTCGAGCCGGCGGCTCCTAAGGGCATTCAGCATTGGGAGATTTTTATCTGCAGATATTCAGCTGGAGAATCGTCGGTTGAGCATGTCTGAACGTGGGGATCTGCGCATGAGGCAGCTCATCTTTGTAATCGATGGCGAAATTGAGGTTTGCCAGAAAGCCCAGCTTTGCCTGGAAGAAGCCGGCTACGCCGTACGGACCTTTTCGGGCGGCGAGGTAATGGCGGAAGCGGAAGAGAGCCGGCCGTCGCTCATTTTGATTTCACTGATGTTGCCGGGCGGCAGCGGCCTGAACCTGTGCCGCCGTATACGTGAGAATCCCGCGCTGATGGGCACACCGCTGGTTTTTTTGCTGGCCGATGCCAGCGAGGAGCATCGCATTCTGGCGCTCGAGTCAGGCGGAGACGACTGCATCCTGAAGCCGTTCAGTCCTCGCGAATTGGTGGCGCGAGTGCAGGCCGTGCTCCGCCGTTTTGCCCCGGCGATACCCCACAGCGGCAAAGAGGCGGCTGATCTGATCATCGACAGTCTGGCGATGAAGGTTTGCGTGCGCGGGAACGAGGTGCCGACGACGAGTTTGGAGTTTCGTCTGATCGAATATCTGGCCCGGCATCGCGGACAAGTATTTACGCGCGATCTGTTGCTCGACGCGGTATGGGGTGACATGCAGTTCGTCACTCCGCGCAGCGTGGACGCGTGCATTCGCCGAATCCGGGAGAAAATCGAACCCGACCGCGCCAAACCGACCTATCTCAAGACCATCCGCGGCGTGGGCTATCGTCTGGATGCGATTGCCGCCTGGCAATCTCCTTCTTATGATGGCTGTGACTGCACACCCTGCACTACCACGGCGACTGCTTCGAGACTGGTGCACGTGGGAAGTGCGAAGCGGCGGCGGCCGTCCATCTAGATTTCGCATCGTATGAAAAGGTCGTCGTGCCCGCGGTAAATTTACTCACCTTTAACAATCACGTCACACCCGCGCCACACAAGACATCTACTCTTGCCTTTCCTCGGCCAGTTCATTTTTTCAGTGGCTCTTTCACGGCTGACCGCAGGACGGAGGAAAAGAATGTTCAAAGCGATTCCAGCTTGTGCCACCCCCAGGAAGTTCATGGCCTTTTTGATGGCTTTGACGATTGGCCTGGGACCAAGCGCCGCGCCCGCGTGGGCGGCTTCAAATACAAATACGCCCATTCAGCACCTGGTGGTGATTTTCCAGGAAAATGTCTCCTTCGATCACTACTTCGGAACCTATCCGACTGCTACGAATCCCGCCGGTGAGCCGAAGTTCAAGGCCCGGCTTGGCACACCTACAGTGAACGGGTACACCAGCGCATTGCTGAGCAGCAATCCCAACTTGAATCCTGGCAACGGCACAGGCGCCGCGAATCCTTTTCGCTTGGATCGTACCCAGAGTGTTACTGCCGACCAGGACCACGACTATTTGGCTGAGCAGCAGGCCTTCGACGCCGGGCTCATGGACCTGTTCCCAGAATTTACCGGCACGGCTGGCCCACCTCCGGCAGGTGGAGGGGTTACCAGCACCAATGGTTTGGTGATGGGTTATTTCGACGGCAACACGGTCACCGGACTTTGGAACTATGCCCAGCACTTCGCCATGAGTGACAACTCGTATGGCACCACGTTCGGGCCTTCCACTCCCGGTGTCCTCAATTTGATTTCGGGCCAGACCAACGGGGTCATCGCCGCGCTGAACGGAACCGCTGACGAAGTCGATGGCGGCAACGGGTCGCTCTCGGTAGTCGGGGACCCGGATCCACTCGGCGATATCTGCTCCAACTCGACCCGGAACCAGGTCCGGATGGGGGGAAAGAATATTGGCGACCTCCTGACTGCAGCAGGCGTAAGTTGGGGAGGGTTCATGGGCGGGTTCGACCTGAAGACGGTCAATCCGAACGGCACCACCGGTTGCAGCCGAAGTTCCGCCGGCTTGGCTGGAACCACGGGCGATTACATCCCGCACCACGCGTTCTTCAATTACTGGCAGTCCACCTCCAATCCGAACCACGTCAGGCCCGCTTCGGTGGCGGAGATTGGACACGACGGCAAGGCCAACCACAATTACGATGTCAATGATTTCTTTAAGGCGGTTAAAGCGGGTAATTTCCCAGCCGTAAGCTTCATCAAGGCTCCGGCATATCAAGATGGTCATGCCGGTTACTCCGACCCGCTGGATGAGCAAACCTTCATCACGAAGCTCGTAAACTTCCTGGAAGAGCAACCCAGCTGGAGCAGCACCGTCGTGGTCATCATGTACGATGACTCCGACGGCTGGTACGACCACCAGATGGGTCCGATCGTCAACCAGTCCACCGGCCCAGCCGACGCTCTCACCGGTCCTAACGCGTGCGGCACTGGCGTGTTGGCTCTGCCCGGGATCGATGCGGGCAACCCGCATGCTCTCGGTCGCTGCGGCTACGGCCCGCGTCTCCCGTTGCTGGTGATCTCGCCCTGGGCGAAGGAGAATTTCGTCGATCATTCCGTGACCGACCAGAGCTCCGTCATCCGGTTCGTCGAGGACAACTGGCTCAACGGGCAGCGCGTCGGGCAAGGATCCTTCGACTCGCTGGCGAATTCCATTACCCAGATGTTCGATTTCACCCAAATCCGGAGCAACGGTATTGTGATCCTGAGCCCCAATTCAGGAGAGCAGATTCCGTAGGCGACATTGCCCAGCCCTGGTTGCCGATAATCTGTGCCGGCAATTCAGAGCGCAAGCAACAGTTAAGTCAGAGCGGGCATGCGAGGCGATTGCTTCGCATGCCCGCTCTTCTTGTGGTTCAGGTAAGCTAGCGAAATCGAGAACCAAGAAGGATCTCCCGACGTGTCTATCACAAGACGAAGTTTCCTGCGGAGCGGGATGACCGCCGCCACTTTGATTTTTCAACACTCGGCGCGCCGGCAGCCCGCGGCTCCGGTAAAGCCAGTGTTTGATCCGGACACTCTCGCTCAATTTGTCGACCCACTGCCTATTCCGGAGGTTGCCCGACCTGGCGAATTCCGGCCGAGTCCGGTAAATCCAAGTATCAAGATTCCTTATTACCGTCTGCCCCTGCGGCAAATCGAGAGCAAAGTTCATCGTGATGTGAAGCCGACGCGGCTCTGGGGTTTTGGCGCATCATCTCCGGGGCCCACCTTGGAAACGCAAAGTGGAAAAGGAATGCTGGTGGAGTGGGCGAACGAGCTGCCAAAAGCACACTTCCTGCCCATCGACCATAGCCTGCATGGCGCCGAGCCCAATAAACCGGACGTTCGCAGCGTAGTTCACCTGCACGGGGCGAAAGTGCCCGCAGAGAGCGACGGATATCCCGAGAACTGGTACGCGCCGGGAAAATCCGCTCTTTATTATTACCCCAACGAACAGGATGCTGCCCTGCTCTGGTACCACGATCACACGATCGGAATTAACCGGCTCAACGTGTTTGCCGGGCTGCTCGGACTTTGCATCATCCGCGATCCATTAGAAGAATCGCTCAACTTGCCGCACGGGAAGTACGAGATCCCCCTCGTGCTGTACGACCGCATGTTCGATCAGACAGGGCAACTCTATTATCCGGTCGCGGTGCAACCCCGGTCGCCGTGGGTGCCCGAATTCTTCGGGAATACGATTCTGGTGAATGGAAAGATATTCCCTTTTCTGGAAGTGGAGCCGCGGAAGTATCGCTTTCGAACGCTCAACGGGGCCAATGGCAGATTTTTTCATCTCTCACTTTCCAATGGACAGATTCTGCAACAGATTGGCACCGACCAGGGCCTTCTTCCCGCGCCGGTTGCGCTGAAGCAAGTCACGTTAGCCCCTGCCGAGCGTGCGGATCTGATCCTGGATTTCAGCGATCATGCCGGCGAAGAAATTGTTCTCAATAACGACTTCGCGTTGGCGGTGATGCAGTTCAAGGTGGCGCGGGCCAAGTCGATCGATACCAGTTCGTTGCCATCGAAGTTGCGTCCGGTACCGAAGATTGCCGAATCGGAAGCGGTAAGGACGCGCACCCTCACACTGGGAGAAATCGACGACATGCAGCAGAATCCCGTCACTATGCTCCTGAACAACACCCACTGGAGCATGCCCGTGACCGAAAACCCGATCCTGAACTCGGTTGAAATTTGGAACCTGCTGAATGTGACCGACGATTCGCACCCCATTCATCTTCACCTGGTGCGCTTCCAGATTCTGGACCGCCGCCGTATCGATACCTTCGCCTACGTGAACGAGCAAATTTTGCGCTACCGGGGAAACGCGGTCCCACCCGACCCCAGTGAAGCCGGCTGGAAGGATACGGTGCGAGCCGACCCGGGAATGATGACTCGCATCATCATCCGCTTTGAGGGTTATGTGGGACGGTATATATGGCATTGCCACATTCTCGAACACGAGGATAATGAGATGATGCGACCCTATGACGTGATCGCAGCCCCCTAGATCGAAGACTTGACGGAGTTCTCGAATGCCAGTCACGATTCGGCGGGCGACTCTGGACGACATCCCGGTTCTGCAGGCTCTGATTCGAGAATCGGTAAGAACATTGCAGGCCGGCTTTTACACGACCGAGCAGATGGAAGCCGCCCTGGGCACCGCATATGGGGTGGATACCCAGTTGATTCATGACGGAACCTATTTTGTCGCCGAACATGAGTCAGCTATCATTGGTTGTGGCGGATGGAGCCAGCGCAAAACGCTCTTCGGCAGCGATCACGTAGCCCAAAAGGACGACACGCGTCTCGACCCGTCACGAGATGCAGCCCGCATTCGGGCCTTTTTCATTCGTCCCGGATGGGAACGTCGCGGAATCGGCAGCCGGATTCTTGAGGCTTGCGAGTCCGCCGCAGTGGCGCAGGGATTTTCGCGTTTCGAACTGGCCGCAACGCTCCCCGGCGTGCCAATGTATCGCGCCCGCGGCTTTTCCGCCACCGAACGTTTCGACGTGCCGCTTCCCAACGGCTTGGGGCTTCCGGTCGTGAGGATGATAAAGTCGGTGGGGAGCGGACAAAGCGCCCTAGGAGAAGCAATCATGAGTATGGTAGAGAACGGAACACTCTCTGCGAGCGCACTTTCACCTTTGCACCCGCCTAAGCGCTACTTATTTGGACCCGGACCGAGCATGGTGCATCCGCGAGTCTACGAGGCTCTTTCCAGGCCGATCGTCGGGCACCTCGATCCCTACTTCTTCCAGGTGATGGGAGACATCGAGCAACTTTTGAAGATGGCATTTGGCACGGCGAACGGCCTTACCCTGGTCATTTCTGGTACGGGCAGCGCCGGGATGGAAGCATCGGTCGCCAACTTTGTGGAGCCGGGATCGAAGTTCGCAGTCCTTGCCAACGGCTACTTCTGCGACCGCATCAGCGAGATGGGGAAACGTCAGGGAGCGCAGGTGGTGCGCCTCGAGAAGCCCTGGGGTGAGACCTTCACGGATCAGGAAGCCAGCGACTTCATAAGGCGTGAAAGACCGCAGGTGGTCGCATATGTTCACGCCGAGACTTCGACCGGAGCCTTGCAACCCGGGGATGCGATTTGCGCCGCGGCTCATGAAGTAGGTGCGCTGGTGATCGCGGACTGTGTGACCTCCCTCGGTGCCATGCCCATCCATGCCGATAAAACTGGAATCGACATCGCCTACAGTTGTTCGCAAAAAGGACTGAGCTGTCCGCCCGGACTTTCTCCCATGTTCCTGTCACCCCGCGCCATGGATTGGCTGGGAAAGCGAACTTCCCCGGTACGCAGCTGGTATTTCGATCTCAAACTGATTCGAGACTACACCACGGTTTCGCGCCGATATCATCACACGGCTCCGATTTCCATGTTCTATGCCTTGCGTGAGGCGCTACAAGTCGTTGCTGAGGAGGGAATCGAGCGGCGCTGGGAAAGGCACCTTCGCTGTCATACGGCCTTTGTGAAAGGCATTGAGGCCATGGGACTCGGTATGCACGTCGCGCCGGGCCATCGCATCTGGACACTGAACACAGTAAGCGTTCCCGCCGGTGTGGACGATGCCAAAGTACGCGCCCGCTTGCTCGACGAACAAGGAATTGAAATCCCTGGAGGCTTCGGCCCGCTGGCGGGGAAGGTCTTTCGCGTGGGAATCATGGGACCACTGGCCACAGAAGACAATGTTGAGTTCCTTTTGCGCGAGTTCAAGAAAGCGCTGACCGCCGAAGGCTACCGTTCGTGAGAAGAAAATTAACTATTCCTCGCGCAAAACATTTCGTAACTATCTTTAGGTGCTGATCTGTGGTCATCTTCGAATCACGCGATCGCATTTGTTATTCTTTACACTTGCACCAGAATTTTCCTTCCTCTCCCGCTGTTTGTGCGGTGACTCTGTGCGGATTCCTGACGAGATCACGTGCCCGACACTGAACCATCACCGGCGGCCTTACAGCAGATTCTGGACCAGCCTATCCGCGAATTAGGACTGAAGATCGAAGGTTCGCCGCTGGAACATTTCGTGCAGCGGCTGTATCGCGAACTGGAAAGCAAAAAGCTGATGAAGTTCCGTCCCGCGTGTTATCTCACCGACGAGTGGGGATGTCCCTCCGGCGAGCCGGTCATCGGCATTCCTTTCTATCTCGCGGACCCGGAACTGGCGCGACTGGAGAAGGAGACCAACGACCTTGAGGATGCGCGCGAAATCATGATGTACCTTCGCCATGAAGCGGGCCATGCGTTCAATTACGCATACAAGCTCCATCGCACGCCGGAGTGGAAGCAACTCTTCGGCCCGTTTCGCCGTCCTTATCACGACAACTACCGCCCGGTTCCTTTCTCCCGAAATCATGTGCGCTATCTGGCCGGCTGGTATGCGCAGAAACATCCGGACGAGGACTTTGCCGAAACCTTTGCGGTGTGGCTGACCCCGCGTTCGGCCTGGCGCACCCGCTACCGCGGCTGGGGGGCGATGACCAAGTTGCGCTACATGGACCGGATTGCGCGGACTCTGGGCAACACCGATCCGATTCGCCGCCGCGGGCAAACGGACGTGACCGTCGACGAGATGGAGATGACGGTCGCCGATTTCTACCGGCGGGATGGCGAAGAAATTTCTCTGGGAGATCTGGCGCTGGATACTGACTTGAGAGACATCTTCGATGCTTCCAGGAAGAGGAAAAGCGCCCGTCCCGCCCAACCGTTTCTGCACGAGCATCGCAAGACGGTGATTGACAAAGTGGTTTATTGGACGGGAGCACAGCGTCCGCTGATCAAGAAGTTGGTCGAATCAATCGAGAAGCGGGCGGGGGAGCTGAATTTGTTTGCGGATTCGCATCGCGAGCCGGAGCATTTGATCCAAATCACGGTTTATGCGACCGCGCTGGCCATGAACTACATGACCAGAGGAAAGTTTGTGCAGCCATGAATTGTACAGATCACAAATGCGTGAGGCGGCTGGTGCACAAGATGTCGGTTAGTAGCCGGAGGCCGAGATGACCGGCGCGAAGCTGAAGGTGGCGGTCCTCTATGACATCTGGGGAGAAGAACCCGCTGCCCCGGAAATCGCAGAGCCAAAACCGTCTGCCAAGAAGAAGAAAAAGCCGCAAAGCAAAACCAAGCGAGAGAAAGAAGACCGGGAAGAGATCTTCGAAGCCCTGGAGAAGCTGGGGCACGAACCTTTTTATCAGGTGCTGGACGGAACTCCGCAGTGCCTGACAGCTTTGTCCAAGTGTGGAGCCGACTTGGTGTTCAACCTGACCGAGTCCTTCGCCGGCGACGATACCAAGGAAATGAACGTCGCGGCTTACATGGATTTGCTGGGAATGCGCTACACCGGCGGCGGGCCCCACGCCCATTTCCTGGCGCAGGACAAGGCCACGGCCAAGAAAATGTTTGCTTTCCACGGCATCAAGACGCCGTTTTTCGCGACGGCCTATCGTGGGCGCATCGAGCATGCCCACGACGTCGAGTTTCCCCTGATCGTGAAGCCGGTCTGGGAAGATGGGTCCATCGGCATCACCGCTGACGCGGTGGTGAACAGCGTGAAAGAACTGATGGAGAGGGTCGAATATATCCAGAACGAGTTTGATTCACCGGCTCTGATCGAGGAATACATTGAAGGCCGCGAGATTTATGCCGCCATTCTGGGCAGCTACGAACACGCCCAGGCGCTGCCTTTGGTGGAACTCGACCTGTCGCGTTTGCCCGAAGGGACTCCCAAGATCGCCAGCTACGATGTGAAGTTCGAGAAGGACACGCAGGCCCATAAGCTTACCAAGTCGAATCTGGTGAGTAGCATGGATGAAGAAACGGTCGCCAAACTGCAGGCGACCGGACTGGCTGCTTACCACGCCGTCAAGTTGCGCGACTACGGCCGCATCGACATGCGGCTGACGCCGAAGGGCGAAGTGTACGTCATTGAAGCTAATCCCAATCCCTGGCTATCGAGCAAGCAGGAGTTTGCCATGGCGGCCAAAGCCTCCGGGCGCAATTACACCGACCTGATTGCCGAAATTGTCGAATCGGCGATGGCGAGGTACGCCGGGAACGGTGAGAGCAGTTCGTAGCAGTCTCGCGGACACTGTTCGACAAAGACTCTTGCAGCAACACCTCGTCAAAAGCCCTCGAAAACTGGACTCTCTAAGCTGCCTTTCTCTTGGTTAGGGACTGCAAAACCGGAAGGGGTATTTTGACGATTCTCTCCAGGGTTTCCTTTCTGGAAACCGCCCGCACTGCGATCCCGTTTCCTTCCGGGAACGGATTCGAGATCACCACGAATTCCTCGCCGTAAATGCGCATTCGCCTTGACTGGGCGTAGCCCAGATCCTTGAGCCGATCACACATCTCATGAAGTTCAGCGGAATTGCGGCCAGTCATAAAAGTATCCATCATACCTTCTACTTTAGGCCTACTGGCAGGCTGAATCCCGTGCAGGGATCACACTTCTTTGTGATGTACCACGTTGTTCAGTGCGGAGGCAGAAATTCCCCGACCGATCGCAGAGGCGCGGCGGTGGCAAAGCGAATGAGGGCCCTTCGGGGAAACTGTGCGATTATGCGGATCGCGGCAGGACGACACCGCCCGTCAGTGCGGCCTGCTTCTTGGCGAGTTCGACAATGCGATGCTTTACATAACCCTCTTCGGTCATGTGAGCGGAAGCCACGTCTCCCAGTTTCGTCTGGACCAACCGGTCCATGGGCCGGCGCAGGACATAATCGGGATCCATGTTGCGGCAGAACTGACATTCGCGGCCGGTGCGAGTGTCATGTCCATGGGACGGACGATGAAAAATATCCATAGAAACGATCTCCACGATGGGGCTGGTTGCAAGAAGTGAGGACAGGTATACCAACAGATGGGGTGTGGATGCAAGGGGGCTTGTTGGAGGGGTAGTGGTGCTTTTGCGTGCTAAGACCCCACCACCCGTTGGAGGCAATGGCTCGAGGTTGCGATAGGCGGAGAGGAGCCTGTAAACCACAAAGTACACAAAGGTACACGAAGAAAATCTTTTGCAACGAAACCAACTGGCGCACCTGGCGAAATGCGCCGTCTTTCGCTTCCCGCAGCGGTTTGGGTATACTTGCGCGGCTAATCCCAGTTTCCATTTCTTGGAGTGTCTTATGAAACGGCTCTTGACCCGGTGCGCTGTTCTTAGTGTCTTGTTAGGGCTGACGGTTCTCGGATTGTTGGCGGCTGACAACGTTTCGCTTTCCACGCCACCGGTCGCGAAAAGAGTGCCTCACGTCACTGAGATCAACGGCCGCAAGCTGGAAGACGACTACTTTTGGATGCGCGACAAGAAAAATCCTGAAGTCAGGGCCTACCTGGAAGCCGAGAACGCCTACAACGACGCGGTCATGAAGCCCACCGAGCCGCTGCAGAAAAAGCTTTATGACGAGATGCTTAGCCGCATCAAGGAGACCGACGTCGATGTTCCTTACCAGGAGGGCGATTACTTCTACTATTCCCGCACCGAAGCCGGAAAGCAATATCAGATTCGCTGCCGCAAGAAAGCCAGCCTGGAGGCGGCGGAAGGGATTATCCTCGATGTCAACGAGCTGGCGAAAGGACAAGTCTTCATGGGGGTGGCCGCCTACACGGTCAGCCCGGACGGCAACCTGCTCGCCTATTCGACCGACAACACCGGTTTCCGGCAGTACGTCCTGCACGTAAAAGATCTGCGCACCGGCCAATTGCTCCCCGACCATGCCGAAAAGGTAGGCTCGGTGGTCTGGGCGAATGACAACAAGACCCTTTTCTACACCGTGGAAGACGCGGCGAAACGGCGCTACCGTCTTTACCGGCACACCGCGGGAACGAGCGGGCCCGATGATCTCATTTACGAAGATAAGGATGAGCGGTTCAACGTGTACGTCAACAAGTCCCGCAGCCAGTCCTATATCTTTCTAATTTCCGCCAGCCACACCACCACCGAGGTTCGCTACATCCCTGCCGGCCAGCCCATGGCGGAATGGAAGATAATGGAACCGCGCCGTCAGGATGTCGAATACTATCCCGACCATAACGGAGATTTCTTTTATATTCGCGTCAACGATACCGGCCGGAATTTCCGGCTGGTCAAGGCTCCGGTAGCGGATCCCGGGAGCCAGCATTGGCAGGAAGTCGTCCCATATCGCCCCAGCGTGATGCTCGACGACACTGACTTCTTCAAGAACTACTATGTTCTGTATGAGCGCGAAAACGGCCTGCCGCAAATTAGCGTGACCGATCTTCTTAGCGGCCAGTCCCGGCGGATTGCATTTCCCGAACCGGCTTACGACGTATCGGACTACATCAACCGGCAATTCGACACCACCAAGTTCCGCTACAGCTACCAGTCTTTCATCACTCCGCAGTCGATCTTCGAGTACGACATGGCAAACGGAACCTCGACGTTGCTGAAACAGAAGGAAGTGCCCGGCGGCTACGACCGCAGCCGCTACGCAGTCGAGCAGATATACGCCACTGCGTCCGACGGAGTGAAGGTTCCGATTTCAGTCGTCCATTTGAAAGACACGAAACTGGATGGCAAAGGCGCCCTCTATCTCTACGCATACGGTTCCTATGGCGCCTCGATGGACATCTATTTCAACTCGAATTTCTTTTCTATGGTCGATCGCGGAGTGGTGGTGGCAATTGCCCACATTCGCGGCGGCGGGGAAATGGGTAAAGCCTGGCATGACGACGGCCGCATGATGCACAAGAAGAATACCTTCACCGATTTCATCGCCTGCGCTGAGTACCTTGTAGCTCAGGGATATGGTTCGAAGGACCGTCTGGTGATCGAAGGCCGGAGCGCGGGCGGTTTGTTGATGGGCGCGGTTCTGAACATGCGTCCCGACCTGTTTCACGCCGCTCTGGTCGGTGTTCCCTTTGTCGACGTCATCAACACCATGCTCGACGAGTCGATTCCTCTGACCGTGCCGGAGTTTGAGGAGTGGGGCAATCCCAAAGAGAAAGCTGCTTTCGATTACATGATCTCCTACTCGCCCTATGACAACGTCACGGCCAAAGCCTATCCCAACATGCTGGTAAAGACTTCATTCAATGACAGCCAGGTGATGTACTGGGAGCCGTCGAAATATGTGGCCAAAATGCGCGCTTTAAGGACCGACCACAACACCCTGATCTTCAAAGTGAACCTCAGCCCTGCGGGGCACGGGGGAGCGTCAGGACGCTACGATCGTTTGCATGAGGCAGCGTTTGATTACGCTTACATCCTGACCCAGATGGGAATCAACAACTAGCTTCAGCCCCGAGTTTCCTGAGTTTCAGTCCAAAGATCCCCGCCTTGTCTCGCCAAAGAGCGGAGAGACAAGGGCGGGGCACCCGTGAATCGAAGAGCACGGGGTGTTTAGTTCGACTGCGGCACCGCGTCCCGTCCTTGCAGGACGAAGCTGACGTTGCGCTCCTGATTCACCCGAACCGTCTGGCTGAGATCGATCTTTTCCAGAGGGAAGCTTCGCTGTTGGGCGTCGCTGGAAACGCAGTAGATTTGCCCATCCTGCACCCAATACTCCCGCGCCAGAAACGCACTCCCATCGTTCAGAGCGATGACCGTCATTGCCTGCGCGGCGGGCTGAGCCGGAAGGTTCCCCGACGGCGATCCCGGCTGAGTGTAGAAAGCGGATCTTACTACGGGCGTTTGCGCGGAGGCGAGCCTGGGCTGCATGCGGGCGGTGTCCCAACTCGAAGCATCATAGGATGACCGATAGCTGGTAGGGCTCGCCCACGGCGGCATCGGCACGGAGTTCTTTGCCACCGGGAACGGGACCTCGACGTCCTCCATCAGGCGTAAAGCCAGGTGGGTTTCGCCTTTCAGGGCCGGGGTCGGACCACGCATCGGCAGGGTAATAAGCTTAATCGGCCACAACACCGGGATCATCCAGCCCACGGCATCGCGCTTTGGATGGCCCTTTCCGTGGATATCCCCCTGAGCATCAACTTTCATGTGAGGAGCGGAGATCACCTTGGCAGCCAGCGGCAGGACCTCCGCTCCAGGAAGAATCATGCGGTCAAACTCGATCTCGATCCAGCCTTTGCCGAAAAAGCGGCCCGGATCTTTAGCGTCCTGCAGATGGCCACCCAACAAGGCTCCGCGCGGAAATACGGAGTGTCCAAACGAGCCCAGGGGCCCGAGGTGACACAGGATGGGATCGCCTACCATGGCGGTTTTGGCAGAAAAATTCGGCTCATCCAGGGTGCATTGCAGCAGCGTTCCCGCGGGAATGATGTCCCGCGGCGCAGCCTGAGCCAAGACACTACACAGAACGCAGACGCAAAGGGCTAGAAACAAGGACTTTCGGGGCATGGAGCCTCCTCGTGGAAGTTAAGGAGCACACCCCATGGACTCGGAAACCGAGTAAGGCTGGAATATAACATGGAGGCGGGATTTGCGCAGCAGGATTTTGCTGGCGAACGATGAAGCCGAACGCATGCCTCATCGGCCTCCGCTGCCAGCCGATCGTGCAATAGAAGAAAGTCTCCGGCCAGAAACCTCCTTCTCACTTGTTTTGTGAGCGGCATAGTTTACAATTTTGTGGCAGTACTTCACGGCCCTGATTTCCAATTGGCCGTGAGTCACTTAGCTTGTCCGCCACGTTGCGATCAAGTCGAATTCGAATACGACCCTTTGGATGACGGCGTGGAAGTGTAGACAATTCTGGTCGGAGGAGAAGGATAATGAAATCGAAGCTGACCCTGGTGGCTTTATTGTTGGCGGCGACCACAATGGTTGCCCAGACGTTTCGCGGGACCATTCTCGGTACGGTTACCGATCCATCAGGAGCGGTTGTCTCCGCGGCGACGGTGAAGATCAAGAATGTGAATACCGGACTGGAACGCACCACCCAGAGCAGCACGGATGGCAGCTACTCGATACCAGAATTGCCGATTGGCACGTATACCGTGACCGTTTCGCAGAGCGGCTTTCAGACTTCGGTCACAAGCGGTGTGAGTGTTGACGTAGGGGAGAAGCGCGTCGATGTGTCACTGAAGACGGGCAAGGTCTCGGAGAGCGTGGAGGTTTCCGGCGAAGCGCTGGCGCAAGTAGAAACAACTTCCAACGAGCTCGGCGGCGTGTTGACGAGCGAGACCGTTGAGAACCTGCCGGTGAACGGCCGTGACTACACCAAGCTGATATTCCTCAATCCCGGCGTGGCCGGTTCGCCCGATCAGATCAGCGACTCCCCGGGTTCCTATGGTCTTTTCTCCATGAATGGCTCCCGTGGCCGCTCCAACAACTTCCTGCTCGATGGCACAGACATGAATGACGGCTACCGCAACCTTCCGGCCATCAATGAGGCTGGTGTATTCGGCGATCCTGCGACCATCCTGCCGCTCGATGCGGTGGCGGAGCTGAGTGTAATTTCCAACTTCGAGGCAGAATACGGACGCAATAGCGGCGCTGTGATCAACATCGTGACCAAGAGCGGTACCAACAACTGGCATGGTTCGGCGCTCGATTACTACCGCACCGGCAAAATGGGAGCGCGGAACTACTTCAATTTCGCACCAGACCGCAAGAGCCCCTTCAACAATAATCAGTTCGGCGGCGCGTTCGGCGGACCGATCGTCAAGGACAAAGCCTTTTTCTACGCGGATTATGAGGGTCAGCGCGAGAATGGCGGACAGGCTGCCACGGTTTGTGTGCCCGATCCTGCGGTGATCACGGCTACGGAAGCGAGTATCGTGGCAGGTGGTGGGAAGGTGAATCCGGTGACCTCCGCGCTTCTGGCCCGCAACCCCTGGCCGGCGCCGAATATCGCGGGCGCGGCCAGCGATACCACCGGTTGCACGACCAACAATCTCTCGACGTCTACCAATTTTTTCAACCGGGTGGACAGCATGATTGCCAAAGGCGACTACAACTTCAACCCCAGTAACCAGCTGAGCGGCCGCTACTATTTTGGCGACAGCAACCAGAGCTTCCCCTTCGCCCAATTGGCGGGCGGGCTCCTGCCCGGCTTTAACACGATCACGCCCACGCGGGTACAGCTGGTCTCGCTTTCGTGGGTGAAGGTGGTGAATGCGAATCAGGTAAACGAGGCTCGGCTGGGGTGGAACCGTTTCGTGGAAGGTTTCTTTCCCGAAGACCAGAGCTTCCTTCCTTCTTCCATCGGACTGGACACTGGAGCGACGGCCTATGACGGAGGATTGCCGGTCATCACTGTGGGTGGTTTTTCCCAGCTCGGCGCGACCAGCGGTGTGCCGCGCAATCGCGTGGACTCTAACTGGCACTTCCTCGACAACTATTCGTGGAAGTCTGGGAGACATGCCATCAAGTTTGGGTACGAATTCCGGCGCACCACCATCGCCGAGGTAAACAACCACAGTTTCCGTGGCTCGCTGGATTTCCCCGACCTGACGGCTTTCCTGGAGGGCACGCCGGACGACGGCAGCCAGGTCATCGGCAATTCGCGGCGGCACACCTTCCAGAACAACCACGCATTCTACGTTCAGGACAGCTTCCGCTGGACCCCGAAGCTGACTTTGAACCTCGGCCTGCGCTGGGATTACTTCGGAGTGGTGGGCGAGAAGAACGGACTGCTGTGGGCGTTTGATCCCGCCAATGGCGGAAACAATGTCCCCACCGGTCAGTTGTATGACAAGGATTACAACAACTTTGCTCCTCGCATTGCTTTTGCCTACGATGTCACCGGCAAGGGCCAAACCGTGATTCGCGGGGGATGGGGACTGTTCTACGATGCGTTGTCGCAGGACATTTTCCTGGGCCACCTGCCCTGGAATTGCATTTTCTGTCCGGGGCCGGCGTATCCCGGTATAGGGCCGCAGGCATTGGCCACCGGCCATCCGCCCACCGATTCGCAGGGTAACCCGATACCGTTGGCAGCGGGACAGCCCGTGTATTCGGGCTACTCGCCAGAAGGCGACTTCTTTTTCGCTGATCCGAAAATGCGCACCCCTTATATCCAGAACTTCAATCTGAACTTGCAGCAACAGCTGGGGAGCAGAGTGGTGATGCAGTTGGCCTATGTGGGATCGATAGGCAGGAAGTTATACCAGTTCCTGGACATCAATCAGCCCAGTCAAGCCCAGATTACGGCTGCCGACCTGGTCAACGGTGTGACCAGTTATGGCAACCGTGGCCCCTATACGAGCTTCTTCTACCTAAACCAGCAGAAGGCTTCGGCCAACTCCAACTACCACTCCCTGCAAGCCAGCTTGCACACCAATGCCTGGCACGGATTGTCTTCGCAGGCCAACTTTGTCTGGTCACACTCGATCGACACCGCCAGCGACCTCGAGGACTTTCTGCCCAACCAGGCGCAACCTCAGGACAGCACCAACCCGGCCGGAGACAAAGGGAACTCCAGCTTCGATATCCGCAAGCGCTTCACCTGGAACTTCACCTACCAGTTTCCCAAGTTTGGCGGGGATTTGGCGCGGTTGAAAAACGGTTGGGGCCTGGATGGCGTGCTCAACCTGCAGGATGGTCAGCCCTGGCAGTTGAACTACGAATTCGAGGGAGATTACTCGGGAGCAGCGGAAGGCTTCGACCGGCCGGACATAATCGGGACCCCGCAATACTCGAGCAACCCCGCGCAGTATCTTAATTTGTCGGCGTTTGCTGCACCTTGCACTTGGGGAAATCCGGCGAATGACGGCAGTCCGGACGAAAGCAATTGCATACCCGGGACAAGGCACTTCGGAAATCTGCACCGCAATTCCCTGATCGCCCCGTCCTTCAAGGAATTCAACTTCTCGGTTTTCAAGGACACTGCCTTGAGCGAGCGCGTGAACCTGCAACTCCGGGCGGAATTCTTCAACCTGCTCAACCATCCCAACTTCGCCAATCCGTCGATGCCGAACTTTATTGCGGATATCGGCTCTCCCGACCTGGCGACGGGGCGGCACAGCGGTTACTACGCGCTTACGGCCACCGGCGATGTGGGCATCGGCAACCCGTTCCTGGGTGGCGGTGGTCCGCGAGGCATCCAGTTGGCCGCGAAGGTCACGTTCTAGCCCGGGTCAGAAGGATCGTTTCCTAGGCTCCTCCGGCGTTTGCCGGGGGAGCCTTTTTGTATGCCCATGCGGCCCATGTCTTAGCAAATGTAGGCGCGAGCGTCTCCGCTCGTGCTTCCGCTGCACCGCGCTCCTGCACGGGCGAGGCTCGTAGCCTGCCCTGAGCAGCTGAGCCATGCCAAGCTGTCGAACGGGCCCGCGCCTACATCTTTAAGACCTATGGTTCCGAGGCGTCGCCCAAGGGAACGATCCTCGTGTCGCTGCGGAATTTCTTGTAGTCGCGGTAGGTGATGTCGTCCTCGAGGTTGAATTCCTTGAGCAGAGCGACGCGCGCGTCCAGCTTCAAGGCGACATATTGCGGCAGCCAGACTTCGTCGTTTACCCGGGTTTGCTGATAAATCACCTCGGTACCCTTGTGGATGCGCGCCAGGAACAGCCCGAAGGAGATGGTGTCAATGCACTGGATATCGAACTTGGTCAGTTCTGACTCGTCCTTGTCGATCCACATCCGGCCACGGACTTTGGTCAGGAGCTTGGCTTCTTTTATGTGCGGCTGGTAGCCCGGGCGTGGTTCAGCGTCGATGACATAAGTGGCGCGGCCGTCCAAGGACTCGACGCCGGCGAAGCTGAAATTGTAGGCATCGGCGACCTCGGTCACGAACTTTCGGCCCTCCTCGCGGTCCTTTTCTTCCTTTTTCCTCCCGCTTCCTGCGGTCCTCCGCGGACTCGTCCTTGCGCTTGTCGATCAACTTCTGGATCTTCTCCTCTTCTTTCCTGGCATCCTTCGCGGAGAGTGGGTTGTCGTCCTTGGAAATCAGCCGTTCGACCTGCTCTCCGTAGATTTCCAGAATTTCGGATGTCTTAATCTCGGTTGAAGTTACCCGCCCATTGCCGCTAAGACGATGCTCTTCCTCGCGCTGCAGATAGGTGTAATCACGCTGCAGCTTGTCGTTGGCTAAATCGTTGTCCGCGACCTTGCGGATGAGTTGCCGAATCTCGTCCGAAGTGAGGGATGGAAGGTTTGAAGCCTGGCGGGCTGGAGATTGCTGCGCCATGGCCCTTGAAAGAAGAAAAACAGTCAATGTGAGATGGCAAACCCGCATGGTCATAACTACGTGCTTGGATGCTGTCAGGTTCCTTGCGCGATTGTCATCTTTCTTAACGATTGTCATCTTGAGCGGAGCGAGGAGATTCGCTTGCGAATCTCCTCGCGCAGTCGAAAGATCCCATGCCAGCGCGGAGATTATGCGGCGTCAACGGGATTTCGTACCGCGAAACTTGCAAGAGAACTCCTCGCCAGGCCGCTTATAGACGCCCACCAACGCGGGGTCTCTCGACTCCACGGGGCCGTTCGCGAGCGAACGACCCCGCTCCGCTCGAGATGACAGGGCTGATTAGATTCACTTTTCCGCCCGCCCAAGACAGCCGGCACGAAACGAGCGGTCATCGAGGCGGTGCAGTTCGCGGATCATGAGAGGGGTCAGCAGACGGAAGTGATGAATGGTGAAAAGGTATTCGGCGACGAACCAGAGATGCTCGCCGCTGATCATCCATTGCCGAGGATCGAAGCGGACGAGATTAACCGGGCGCGAGAAGGTACGCAGAGACCGCTCGCCGCGCAGATTGAAATAGACGTCGAAATAACTGAGGGCGAGTTCCCGCAACGAGCGATAAACCGGCTCCCGATAACGGCATCCGGTGTAATTGGATTTGGCCACGGCACCCCAATGGCCGCGGTGGCGATAAATGGCAATCACGTGGTCGGTGTCATGTTCGGCTTCAAGATCGAGGACCAGCGGAGGGTATCCCAGGGCGCGGAGTGCGGCGGCAGCGAAGGTAGCCCCTTCAAAACAATGGGATGTGTTTTCCTGCAGCACGCGCCGCGGCGACCAGGCTGTGTCCGCCAGGTGATAGGGCATGTCGTCGAGGAAGCGCTGAATTCCATGGGGACTCTTCAGGCTGCGAAGCTTGCGAAATTCGGCAGGGGTAAAGCCGTGGTTGGGATTGCGCATCTTTGGGAAAAGTGTAACCGAGTCGGAACAGAAACAGGTTAACCACGGAGGACACAGCAGTTGCCGACGATGAGGACCACGGATGGGCAAAATCCGCAACTCTGCAAAAGAAGCTTGGGGACCGCCCAGTACCCCGTTTCGCCAGGATGGAGGTCAAGCCTTTTTCGGCTTGCTGATTCCGCTTCTGCGGCGGATGGCATCGAGGGCGATCGGTCCGGCGCCGAAGAAGATCAGAGCAAACGCCACAGTGGCGAGGGTCAACGGAAACTCGTATCCCCCCTTGCCAAACATGCCGTTCTTCCAATGTATCTTCCAGATTGCGACCAGCATGTCGATCAGGAACGCCAGGGAGACAAAACGAGTCAGCAAGCCAGCGATGAGCAGCATTCCTCCAAAGAATTCCGTGACTGCCGATGGATAGGCGAGCCACCCCGGCAGACCGAGGCTGCTCACGCGCTGTACATGCTGTGCGAGGCCACCGTGAAACACCTTACTGTAGCCGTGGGCAATCATGATGGAGCCCACCACCAGGCGCAAGGCAAGCAGGCCGAGGGGCTGAATACGATCGAGAAAGCGCAAAATTGTCCTCCGCAGTTTGGCAACAGATTAGCAGCAAGAACTGGGATTATAGAAGAAAAACCAGGACTTCAGGTGGTTGCGGGGGGCAAGCGCCCGCTGGGTTGGAGGGCTTCTGCTTTACGGTTCATCAGTTCTGGAGTTCAACCGAAATCGCCCTGAGATAGCAGGCTGTTGCCGTCCGTCCTACTACTTTGGTACCGTCTGTAGTACTTTGGTTACGCATAGCGCCGCGACGCTCGATCCAGCCTGCCAACGATCCTTTCTGTTGTATTCGTTTATTGCTTAACCACTACATATAGATACAGACTGCAAGTCGTCTCAGGTTACTTTCCAAGAAACAGGCATAAAACCCAGCAAAACACGGAATTTGCCCCTGCCCCGGCGAATTTCCCGGTTGATATATGCTCGGGACACCTGAATTCACTCGAACGCAGTTAGTACGAGGAATTCTCTCCCAAATTTGCCCTGTGGCCTCTGACCCTGGCCACGAAACTGGGCCTCGATTCTGTGGACAAGGAAAAGGAACTATGGCCGACTCGCGTGAAGTCATGAACATTCGCCAGGCTTCGCAGTACCTGGGAGTGAGTCCGGACACGCTGTACAAGTACGTTGGAGAACAAAAGATTCCGGCATTCAAGCTGGGGAACCGCTGGCGCTTCAAGAAATCGAGGCTCGACCAGTGGATGGAAGAGAAGTCGACCCAGATGGAAGTCAAAAGCAAGAAGAAGGCGCAGGCGGCCGCTAAGGCTGCCGGATCGCTGTAAGGCGAAAACCCAGTGCCGGCGAAAACCGCCGGCGCTACTAAGGCGGGCACATGTTTGGATTCGGATCGAAGGCGATTGTTGGTCTGGATGTGGGCTCCTCCAGCATCAAGGCAGTGGAGCTGAGGAAGGGGCGCAACGG
The DNA here is from genome assembly GCA_049582765.1 of Terriglobales bacterium. GTDB lineage: Bacteria > Acidobacteriota > Terriglobia > Terriglobales > Acidobacteriaceae > JBAUUQ01. Next base: position 107,156 of record JBAUUQ010000033.1, on the reverse strand, counting down.
GATTGAAGTGGCGCACCTCGGGCTGGAACCGTTGGCTCCGGATATCGTCGTGGACTCCATGATCGTGGACTCGGGGACGGTCTCGACCGCTATTGCGAAACTGTTCACCGAAAACGAAATCAAGACCAGGGCTGTCGCCACGGCCGTGAGCGGGCATTCGGTCATCGTGAAGAAGATCTCTCTGCCCTCCATGAGTGATCAGGAATTGGCGGAGACCATCCAGAAGGAAGCCGCCCAGCATATTCCTTTCGATCTGGCGGACGTGAACCTCGACTACCAGATCCTGTCCGAGGATGCCGGCAGTCCGCAGATGGACGTTCTGCTGGTGGCGGTCAAGAAGGACAAAATCCTCAACTACACCAACGTACTCTCGATGGCGGGCAAGACTCCGGCTATTGTGGACATCGATGCCCTGGCCTTGCAGAACTGCTACGAGTACAACTACGAGCCGGCGCCGGGCCAGGTGGTGGCACTTTTGAATCTGGGCGCCAGCGTGATGAACATCAACATCGTGAAGGGTACAACGCCGTTGTTCCCGCGCGATGTCAGCGTGGGCGGGCATCAGTACACGGACTCGCTGCAGAAGGAATTGGACCTCAGTTTCGACGACGCCGAGTCACTGAAGCTGGGCAATAAAGTCGGCACGGTCAGTGAGGACGCCAAGACTCCGATTCTGCAGCAGGTGACCGAGATCATCGTGCTGGAGATTCAGAAGACCTTCGATTTCTTCCGCGCCAGCGCGGCGGGAGAGCACATCGAGAAGATTTACCTGGCGGGCGGATCGTCGAAGGTTCCCGGGCTGATCGAGGCATTGCGTCAGGAGTTTTCGCTTCCGGTTGAGGTTTTCAATCCCTTCCAGAAGATTGCGCCGCCGGTGGAAGGTCCGGGTATGGCGCTGATCGAAAACAACGCCGGACAGTTGGCGGTGGCCGTCGGTTTGGCGTTAAGGAGTTTTGAAAACTTATGATTCGAATCAACCTGCTGGGAGCACCGAAGCCGAAGAACAAGCGCAGCTCCATTCCCTCGGTCAACCTGGAAATGGGAATGGGGGAACCAGGCTCGCCCACGATCAAGATACTGATCGTGCTGGCGCTGGCCGTGGCTTGGAACTACACCTTTTGGCACCGCTTGGAAAAACAGTCACAGACCATCGCCAACAACATCCAGCTGGCGGAGCGGAAGAACCGGGAACTGGCGGACGTCAAGGCGCAGTATCTGGAGCGGCAGCGTGAAGCGGACAACTACAAGCGGCGGGTCGATGTCATCGACCAGTTGCGGGCCAATCAGTCAGGCCCGGTGGAACTGCTGAACACCATCGGCGAAACCGTCAACAGCACCGAAGCGGTGTGGCTGAACACCATGAAAGACCAGGGCGGAAGCGTGGATATCGAGGGTACGGCCCTAAGCGCGGACGCGGTCGCTTCCCTGATTCAGAATCTGCAGAAGACCGGCCATTTCGCGAATATCGAGATCAAAGAGACCTATCAGGACGAAGGCATCAAGGACATGCAGGCCTTTCAGTTCACCTTGACTTGCCAGAAAGCCAAGTCCTAAGGGCGGGAGACTATGGGGAACTTCAGCGAACTACCGAGCCTCAAGCAGTGGGCGATCCTGGTGCTGGGGGCAGTACTGGTGAGCGTCGGCTTGAATTATACGGTGTTCAAGTCCAAGCACGACGCGAACGACAAGGCACAGCAAACCCTGAATGCCAAGGTTCGCGAGAACGCCGAACTGGAATCCTACCGGCCCAAGCTCAAGGACATGGAGCGCCAGGTGGCGAACCTGAAACAGCAGCTGGACATCGAGCGCCGCATTGTGCCTGACGAAAAGCAGGTCGACGGCTTCATCAAGATGATGGACGCGGAAGCGCTGAAGACGGGAATTGAAATTCGGCGCTACACCGCCAAGCCGGTGGCCAGCCACGAGTACTACACCGAAGTGCCTTTCGAGATCGAAATCGATGGGCCGTATTATTCGGTGCTGAATTTCTTCGACCGGGTGGGGAAGCTCGACCGGATCGTCAACATCTCCAATGTGCTGGTCGCCAGCACCAAGCGTCCGTCAGAAGCCAAGGCCAAGCACACTTACCAGTATGCGGCCAACGAGAGCATTGTCGCGACCTGCCTGGCATCGACGTTCTTTAGTCATGATACCGCCCCGCCGCCGGTGAGCCCGGTGGGCAAGGCACCGAAGGGTGCCAGAGGAGGGTTATGAGATTCCAAACTGCAATTCTGATGCTGGGCATCGCGGTGGGAACTGCGCACGCGCAGAACCCCGATATCATTCAGGACACGCGCAGCACCCTGCAAAACGTCCAGAAGAAGCAGACTATCGATCAGAATGCGGCACTGGCCGGGTCAGGGCAGAGGGCAACGGTCAAGACCAGCAAGCCTGCACCTGCGCCAGCGGCGCGGACGACGGCTCCGTCACACGCCGTTTCCACAATCGCCGTCGCACCGAAAGCGGCCAGCAAGGTGGTGGTTGCAGACTCGAAGCCCAAGTCAAAGTCGAAGTCAGGCGCCGTACATGCCAGCAAGCCCGCCGGGCCTTCGCCGGTAGTGGCGGTGGAAGACAAGAAGAATCCCCCCGAGTCGAAGAAGCCGGAAAAGACCTATAGCGCGGCCGGAAAGCGGGACCCCTTCGTCAGCCCGGTGGTGAGTCGCAGCATGGGCGGCAGTGGCTGCAGCGCCGGCAAGCGCTGCCTGGCCATTGACCAGATCGCCCTCACCGGCATCGTGAAGTCGGATGGAGGAATGATCGCGGTAGTGGTCAACGCCCTGAACAAGGCTTATTTCCTGCGGGAGAACGACCCGGTCTTCAACGGATACGTAGTGAAGATCACGGGCGACTCGATCGTGTTTAAAGAGACGATCCAGGACAAGCTGGGCAAGCCGTTCGAACGGGAAGTAACCAAAAGAATCTTTACCCCGGCGGTGTAGTCCGGGTGGGATGCCGCCGCCTAAAGGCGGCGTGCAAGAACGAACTTGAACAAGATCACGAGGCGAGCCGGATTGCGCGCCCGTGGGGAGAAGGGAAATGCGAAAGCAACTGCTGGTTCTGCTACCGCTGCTGGTTCTTGGCCTGATCGCAGCCGGTGAGACACAGAGCACGACGACCGACACCACGAACCACGCCACCTTGCAACGGGTGGACGTGCTGCGTGCGTCGGATGGGATCAACGTGGAGATTACCGGCCACGGCCCATTGACGCCCAAGGTGAGCACGCTGGCTTCACCGGCGCGTGTTCTGGTGACTCTGGCCAACACCGTGGCCACGACCTCGCAGAACCATCTTACGGTGGGAAGCGACGGCATCAAAGGCGTGCGCATTGGCATGGATGGCCAAACGCCGCCGACCACCAGCATCGTGATCGATCTGCTGGATGCCTGCACCTATGAAATCGCGCCGGGCAGCGACGGCAAGTTCGTGCTCAAGCTGCATCCGGTTCCGTCCTCCACCCCAGCCGCCAAGCCGGCGGTGGTGTTGCCGACGGCAGGGAAGACCCCGGCCTCAATGCATCGCACCGCATTGCAGCGCACGGCCGCCGCGACTCAGCTCGCGGTGAACACTCCGGCCCCGGCAGCGGCAATTCCGGCGTCAGAGAACAAACCAGCTTCCACTTCCCCCAACGACTTCGTATTCCTGGAGCCCACCTACAAGGCAAAGCCGGCGACCGGGGAAAACGAAGCTGCGGTAACGGCTCCGCCCGCGCGCACGGTCGAAGCCGCGGCCAAGTTCGTGGAGAAGCCGGACGGGAATCTGTTGCCCACACCGAGCGCAGCCATACAGCCCCAGGTTTCGCAACCTGCCTCGACCACAGCCATGCAGCCGGCGGAGAATCTGGCGGCTGAGCAGAAGCAGCAGATGACGCAGATATCACCACCAGTGGAGCCCAAGTACACGGGCGAACCCATCTCCGTCAACCTGAAAGATGTGGACTTGAAAGACTTCTTCCGTCTGATTCATGAAATCAGCGGGCTGAACGTGGTTCTGGACCCCAACGTGAAGGGCTCCCTGACCATCGTGCTCGATGACGTGCCGTGGGATCAGGCACTGGACATTGTCCTCAAGAACAACAGCCTGGCGCGCCAGCTCGACGGCAACGTCTTGCGGATCGCCACCATCGACACTCTCCGTCATGAGGCGGAAGCACGCCGCGCGCAACACGATGCGGAGGCGCTGGCGGTAGATAAAGTGACTTTCACCCGCTTCCTCAGCTACGCGCACGCCCGAGACCTGGTCACCACCTGCAAGAAGTTCGCTTCGCAGCGCGGCGACGTGATCGCGGATGAGCGCACCAACGCCATCATCGTGCACGACGTTCCCTCGGTGATGCCGGTGATCGACCGGCTGCTCACCCAGTTGGATCGCAAGACGCAGCAGGTAGAAATCGAGGCGCGCGTAGTAGCTGCAACCCGCAGTTTCGCACGCGACCTGGGCACGCAGTTTGGCTTCGGCTGGGGCAATCACACCTCGAACGTGGGTGGCGCGGGCAGCGTGGGAACTTCGCCGGCTGGAGTCTTCGGCCTGCAACCGCTTTATCCCATCATCGGTACCAGCGCTCCTGCTCCGGGTACGCTGACGCAGATTCCGCTGTTCTCGAACCTACCCTCAACCAGCCCAACCAGCGGTCTGACCTTACAGAACTTCAGCAAGAACATCCAGCTGGATCTGATTCTGACCATGGCCGAGTCACGGGGCTTGGTCAAGATCCTTTCCCGGCCGCGCGTAGTCACGCAGAACAACATCCAGGCTCTGGTTCGCCAGGGCGTGCGCGTGCCCATCGTCACCCAGGCGCAGTTGGGCGGACCGCCCACTGTGACCTACGTGGATGCTTTCCTGCGCCTGACCGTGATTCCGCAGATCACTTCGGAAGGAACCATCTTCCTGAACGTCGACGTGGAAAACACGACCCCGGACTTCGGACAATCCATCCAAGGCAACCCGACCCTGATCACGCAGCAAGCTACCACTCAGGTGCTGGTGACCGATGGCGGAACCGTCGTGATCGGTGGCGTGATCCAGACCAACAACTCGGTGCAGGTCAGCCAGGTACCGCTGCTGGGCAACATTCCGTACCTGGGCAACCTGTTCAAGCACACCAACGTGAGCACCACCAACCAGGAACTGATTTTCTTCATCACTCCTCGCATCATTCAGACATAGCAGTTTCCAGTTAGCAGTAAAACAGCCGCCGGGTGGCCTGACGAAGGCTCCGGCGGACTCGTTTTTGGGGGAAGAGGGGACAACGATACTTCCTGTCTGCCCACTCTGTGTACCCCAAGTACCCTCTGTTCTTAAGAGAAAATCACCAACCACAGAGAGCGCTGAGGAACACAGGGGTACGCCTGTCGGTCCAATCCTGAGCTGGAGGCAGCGAATGAACTATTCTGGCTGCTAAACTGGCTGCGATGGACCACAAAGGCCGGCAGAAGAGACTCCGCAGCGCCCTTGAAAGCACCCGGCTTGAGGCACTGCTAGTCACGCATCTGCCCAATATCCGATACCTCTGCGGTTTCACCGGCAGTGCTGCTACCCTGCTCATCACGCCGGCCAAGAGCCTGTTCTTTACCGATGGGCGCTATACCGAACAGGCCCGGACCGAAGTCCAGGGATCACGGGTGGTGATTGCCCGCAAGTCACCAATAGTTGCGGCCGCGGAATGGCTCGTAAGCCAGGGAAGGAAACGGCGTCCGCAGACCATTGGCATCGAGGGCGACGACCTTACGGTTGCCGAACGCGCCAGGCTGGCTAAATCTCTGGGTCCCGGATTTCGCCTGCGAGAGGCGCCGCCGCTGGTAGAGAAGGCTCGTGTACTGAAAGATGAAGACGAAATCAGCCTTCTGCGCGCGGCGGTGATTTTAGGAGCCAGTCTGTTCGATTACGCTCTCGAGGCAATCCGTCCCGGTGTGAAAGAGACCGAAGTGGCGGCAGAGATGGAATATGCCGCCCGGCGCGCTGGCGCCGACGGGATGTCGTTTGAAACCATCATTGCTTCGGGGCTACGGTCGGCCCTGCCGCATGGACGGGCTTCGGGAGCGGTCATTCCCGCCCAGGGGTTCGTGGTGTGCGACTTTGGTGTTATACTCGCGGGCTATTGTTCAGACATGACCCGCACGGTCCATGTCGGGCAGCCTTCCGACGAGGCCCGACGGATGTATGATGCAGTGCGGGAGGCGCAACAGGCTGCGGTTGATGCGGTCAGGCCCGGCGCAGGTGTGAGCGAAGTAGATAGCGCGGCTCGTAAGTTATTGCAAAAGCAAGGGCTGGGGCGTTACTTTACTCATTCCACCGGCCACGGAGTGGGCTTGGAAATCCATGAGTCTCCGCGTCTTGCTGTGGGCCAGGCTGATGTCTTGCGCCCGGGAATGGTGGTTACGATCGAACCGGGGGTTTACCTGCCGGGGACCGGCGGCGTGCGCATTGAAGACATGGTTGTGGTCACCGAAAGTGGGTGCATGGTGCTGACACCCACCACTAAGGAACTGATAACGATTTGAACATTTGGCGAATCTGAGCCGGGCACGGGAGACGAGGCCCGGCATCTCGTGCGCCCTTCGGCGAGCGCGAGACAGGCAGGCAAGGTCCCACCGTAAACGATGAATCAAAAGGAAATCAAAGAACTCATCGAGTTCTTAATAGAGAAGGACATTGCCGAGTTCGAGCTGGAACGCGGCGATGTAAAGCTGCGTGTGAAGCGTGGCCAACCGGCGCCGCCGGCGGTGCAGTTCACCGTTCCGTCAGTCCCGGGTGGGTTGCCCCAAGGTCCTGCGCCGGCGGCCGCTGCGGCGACCCCTTCAGCTGGGGCCAAGGAGATAGCAAAAGAAGCGCCCGCTGCTGTCGAGGAGAATCTTCACATCGTGCGTTCTCCCATTGTGGGTACGTTCTACGAGTCTCCCTCTCCAGGATCTCCGCCCTTCGTGGAGGTCGGGGATGCGGTTGAGGTGGGGCAAGTGCTTTGCATCGTGGAAGCTATGAAGATGATGAATGACATCGAGTGCGATGTCGCTGGGGAAGTCGTCAAGAAGCTGGGCAGCAACGGCCAGCCCATTGAGTACGGCCAGGAGTTGTTTGTTATCCGGCCAAAGTGAGGGATCAAACGCGCTTGTGGAGGACGGGCGTCCCTTCGGCCTCGCTCAGGGCAAGCTCTCGCCCGTGAGCCGGGCAAAGCCCGGCGGCAGTCAACCCGCGAACATAAATGTTTAATAAGATTCTGATCGCCAATCGCGGGGAGATTGCCCTGCGCGTGATTTGTGCCTGCAAAGAGCTGGGCATTCGCACCGTCGCCATTTACAGCGAAGCGGACCGTCACTCCCTGCCCGTACGTTTTGCCGATGAAGCCATTTGTGTTGGCCCGCCCCAGCTGGCACAGAGCTATCTCAATATTCCCTCCGTCATCAGCGCGGCCGAAATCACCAATGTGGACGCCATTCATCCCGGTTACGGACTGTTGGCTGAAAACGCCAACTTCGCGGAAGTGGTTGAGACCAGCAACATCAAGTTCATTGGCCCATCACCCGATGTGACCCGGCTGATGGGGGAAAAGGAAAAGGCCCGCGCCGAAATGAAGAGGCACGGGGTACCGATCCTGCCCGGTTCGGAAGGTGTTCTCGCCAACGATGGCGAAGCCATCGAATGGGCGCGGCAGATCGGGTTCCCGGTCATTATTAAAGCCTCCGCGGGCGGCGGCGGCCGCGGCATGCGCATCGTGCGTAATGAAGACGAGTTACCGGGCTTGTTCAAAGCGGCGCATTCGGAAGCTTCGGCCGCTTTTGGCAACGGCGATCTCTACATGGAGAAGTTCATAGAGCGGCCGCGCCATATCGAGTTCCAGGTGCTGGCCGACCAGTACGGCAACGTGGTCAGTCTGGGCGAACGCGAATGCTCGATTCAGCGCCGCCACCAGAAGCTCCTGGAGGAATCTCCCTCTACCCAAGTCACTCCGGAGCTGCGAAAGAAAATCGGTGAGATCCTGTCGAACACTCTCTCCGAAATTGGCTATGTCAACGCTGGCACCGTCGAGTTCCTCATGGATGAAGACCGGAAACTTTACTTCATCGAGATGAATACTCGCATTCAGGTGGAGCACCCGGTCACAGAGATGGTGACGGACGTGGATTTGGTGAAGAGCCAGATCCTGCTCGCCGCTGGCGAGCGCCTTGAAACCGTGCTGCACGGGCCCATTGTGCATCGCGGGCACGCGATTGAGTGCCGCATCAATGCCGAGCACCCCGAGAAGTTCACCCCGTCAGCGGGCAAGATTACCGCGTTTCATCCCCCGGGGGGAACCGGGGTTCGCATCGATACCGCGGCCTACGCCGAAGGTGTGATTCCGCCTTACTATGATTCGCTCATCGCCAAGCTGGTGGTGCGCGGCAAGGATCGGGATGAAGCCTGCTCGCGCATGTCGCGGGCGTTGGAGATGTTCATCGTCGAAGGCATCTTTACCACCATCCCGCTGCACCGCAAGATTCTTGCCGATCCGGATTTCCGGGCCGGGAAGATCGACACCACGTTCATTGAGCGATTCTTGGCAAAAAGCGGTAAGGAAAAGTGACTTCGCACGGGGTACGGTGACTTAAAGGCTTTGAACCGCTGAGGAGGCAGAGGAACGCTCCGAAAGATGATTTCCTTACCTCGGCTTTATCCCATTCTCGATGCCGCCCTCTTCCCCGATCATCGTTTGCCTGCTGCAGCTGCCGAGCTGGAACAGGCGGGCGTAACCCTTCTGCAGTATCGCGACAAGTCTGGCGACTCGAGGCAGATGCTCGACCAAGCCCGGGAACTGAGACGGCGGCTGGGGACGTCCGTCAGACTCATCATGAACGACCGTGCAGACCTGGCTCTGATAGCGGGTTTCGGCGGAGTGCACGTGGGCCAGGATGATTTATCGCCGGAAGCAGCCAGGACGGTAATCGGTTCCACTCTCTGGCTTGGTTTATCCACTCACAACCCCGAACACCTTCGCGATGCTGATCGCACTTCGGCGGACTATATCGCGGTCGGTCCGGTATTTGCGACCGTGAGCAAAGCCAATCCTGATCCCGTGATCGGGCTGGAGGGTGTGCGCCGCGCGAGGGAACTCACGCGCAAGCCGCTGGTCGCGATCGGAGGCATTACCCGAGCCAATTGCCGATCGGTGATTGAAGCCGGTGCAGACTCGGTAGCGGTGATATCCGACTTGCTGCAGCAGCCACGGAAATCAGCAGAGGAATTTTTGCGCATCTTAGGGTAAAGTAGCCGACACTGATTGCCTGCGCTGGCAGCGGAAGAGGCCTGTCCGTGCCACCCTGGCTCAGGAGGGTGATTGGGTACCGAGACGAAGATACCGATCCCGGCGGCGGTTGCGACCGACTGGGATATTCACACTCATCAAGACAAGGAACTGGTCAAAGGGTTAGGACTGACCAGCGCCACCATGCTGGTGATGGGTTCGATGATTGGCTCGGGAATCTTCATCGTCTCCGCGGAAATCGCCCGCGAGGTCAATTCACCGGCGTTATTGATCGGAGCCTGGCTGGTTACCGGCTTCATGACCATCGTCGGCGCCTTGAGCTACGGCGAGCTGGCTGCCATGATGCCGCGCGCCGGCGGGCAGTACGTCTATCTGCGCGAGGCCCTCGGGCCGCTATGGGGATTTCTCTACGGATGGACGCTGTTTCTGGTCATCCAGACCGGAACCATCGCGGCTGTCGGCGTCGCCTTTGGAAAGTTCCTCGGTGTCTTTTTCCCCTCGGTTTCCTCGGCCCACTGGATTGTGCACTTTTGGAAGGTGCCGCAGGTCAAGCTTGGCCCCATGGTGCTGGGAAATATGGATGTCGGACTGAACACCCAGAACCTGGTGGCCATCCTGCTGGTGGTGGCGCTTTCGGTCATCAATATTTTCGGCATCAGGATCGGGGCCATCATCCAGAACATTTTCACTTTCGCCAAAGTGTCGGCGTTGTTTGGGTTGGTTCTGCTGGGAATCTTCATTGGGAGAAACGCCCAAGCGCTGGCGGCGAACTTCCAGGGAAACTTCTGGCGCAATGCCGGGCTGGGTGCGGCGCACGACATCGGCGGCGGAGTTCTGGTGAGCACTCTCACGGTGCTCGCGGTGGCGCAGGTGGGATCGCTGTTTTCGGCGGACGCATGGAACAACGTGACGTTTACCGCCGGCGAAGTGAAAAATCCCAGCCGCAACTTGCCGCTTTCTCTGGCGCTGGGAACCGGTGTGGTGATCGCTCTCTACATTGGATGCAACTTCATCTATCTGAATGTCCTGCCGCTGGATGGGATTCGCAACGGCGCCACGATTCTGGAGCGCGGGATCAAGTATGCCACCGAAGATCGTGTGGCCACGGCGGCGTTGACCCAGATGTTCGGAAGCCTGGGAGGCCTGCTGATGGCAGTGGCCATCATGCTCTCCAGCTTCGGTTGCAACAACGGGCTCATTTTGGCGGGCGCGCGTGTGTACTATGCCATGGCGAAGGACGGCCTGTTCTTCCGCAGCGTCTCGAAACTACATCCCGCCCATAAGACTCCGGCGGTCTCTTTGATGGTCCAAATGGTCTGGACCTGTGTCCTGTGCGTGTCCGGTAGTTACGGGCAGTTGCTGGACTACATTATTTTCGCCGTGCTGGTCTTCTACATTCTGACCATTCTGGGCTTGTTCGTGCTGCGTCGCAGGCATCCCGATGCCGTACGGCCTTATCGGGCGATCGGTTATCCAATACTGCCGGCGATTTATATCGTAATGGCTGTGTTCATCGATGTCGTACTATTGCGCTACAAGCCGCAGTTCACATGGCCGGGCCTGATTATCGTGCTGCTGGGGATTCCGGTGTATTACCTGTGGCGGGGAAGCGCGCAGGAAGCCGTGGCTGCAAGAGGCTAAACCCGCTTCCGGCAAGTTTGAGAGAAATGTAGGCGCGGGCGTCCTCGCCCGTGCGGGGTCGCACGGGAGCGGATGCACGAGCGAGAACGCTCGCGCCTGCATTGCCACTGGCACGACTGCTCCGCCTGAGTTGAGTGGGAAACCACTGAGGAGAATGGAATGGCGAATCTCTGGGCTAGAAAGCCGCTGAATTCGATTTTGTCGGAGGCGACGGAAACCGGCGAGCACAGCTTGAGGCGAGCTCTCGGACCGACCAACCTGATTTCTCTCGGCATTGGCGCGATCATCGGCACCGGCATCTTCGTGCTGACTGGCACCGCGGCCGCCAACCACGCCGGACCCGCTATTATTCTTTCCTTCAGCCTGGCGGCCGTGGCCTGCGTCTTTGCCGGCTTCTGTTACGCCGAGTTCGCCTCGATGATTCCGGTTGCCGGTTCGGCGTACACCTACGGCTACGCGACTCTGGGCGAGTTTATCGCCTGGATCATCGGCTGGGACCTTATTCTCGAATACGCTCTGGGAGCGGCGACGGTGGCCAGCGGCTGGAGCGGATACGTGCTCAGCTTCCTGGGCGACTTCGGCATCCGGCTTTCGCCCCGGTTGGCAGGCTCTCCGGGGACGGTCTTTCTGTTCTATCACGGCCATTGGGAACGCCTGACTGCGCAATTTCAGAAAGTGCTGAATCTGAATCACATTGACGCGGCGACTCTGCCGCATCAATCCTCCGTGTTCAACCTGTTCGGGTTTCTCGGCATTTTGATGGTCACTGGCATCCTGGTGATTGGCATCAAGGAGTCGGCGGATTTCAATTCCTTCATCGTGGTGGTCAAAGTCTGCGTACTGCTGGTTTTCCTCGGACTGGGCATCAACTACATCTTGGGTCATCGCGCCGAGGCCACGGCAAACTGGACTCCGTTTCTGCCGTCCAACACGGGACACTATGGCAACTTTGGCTGGTCGGGAATCGCCACGGCGGCGGGTGTGATTTTCTTTGCCTACATTGGATTCGACGCCGTATCCACTGCCGCGCAGGAAGCCAAAAATCCTAAACGCGACATGCCGATTGGCATTCTGGGTTCGCTGGTGATCTGCACCATTCTTTACATTCTGGTGGCTGCGGTTCTGACCGGCCTGGTGAAGTACACCAACCTGGATGTGCCCGACCCCATCGCCATCGGCATCGACATCACCGGCGTGGCCTGGGGTAGCCGACTGGTGAAACTAGGAGCAATCTGCGGGCTCAGCAGCACCATGGTAGTGATGTTGCTTGGCCAATCGCGCGTGTTTTTCTCTATGTCGAAGGACGGACTGCTGCCGAAGTGGGCCAGCGCCGTGCATCCGCGTTTCCGCACCCCCTACATCTCGACCATCCTGGTGGGTGGCTGTGTGGCCACCGTCGCTGCGCTGACGCCCATCAACGTGCTGGGCGAGCTGGTTTCGATTGGCACTTTGCTGGCGTTCGTCATCGTCTGCGGCGGGGTTTGGATTCTCCGCTGGCGCGGCACGGAGGTGCCCAGAGCTTTCGTGGCTCCGTGGATTCCCTTCACTCCGATCATGGGAATTGTGGTCTCGCTACTCATGATGTTCAGCCTGGGATGGGAAACCTGGGCGCGGCTGATCATCTGGCTGGCCATTGGCCTTGTGATTTACTTCACCTACGGCCGCTATCACAGCAAGGTGCAGATCGCGAACGCTGCCGAGCCTCGGCCCGCGCCCAGCATGGCGGATTAGGATGGCAGACGACTACGCCTTGACACCTCGTAGGCGTTGACACTGGCGTCTGTTTTTATAAGAATTGCCGCATATGCGATGGCTGCGATGCGTATTGCTGGTCGCAATTTGTACTTTGCGGTTGCCCGCAGAGGACGCGCCTCAAATCGCATACATCGATTGCTCGACTGGGAATAAACATCGGATTGTCCCGGTGTATTCGAACCCTTGTGTCGTCCAGCCGGTCTGGAGCCTGAGTTGCGGGACTAAAGTCCAAGTGCTGGGCCGCGTGGGTCCCTGGCTTCGAATTGTCGCACCGGACGGCCCAGGCGAGCGCTATATCTCGGTGGCCGGGGTATCTCAGCAGCCCAATCGTTTCGCGGCGCTCAATCTTCCCACTCCCCCGGGGCCTTATATCCAGGACTGCAGCGCGTTCCGACCCAAGACCGGGAAATTAATGGCTATACCGATTTATGCCTCAGACCCTGAATACACCCCGGAAGCGCGCCGGCACCGAATCGAGGGCACGATAACATTGGCGTTGACCGTGGGTGCCGACGGGCGTGCTCATGACGTCACGGTGCTGACGCCACTGGGTCACGGCTTGGACGAAAAGGCCGTGGAAACTGTCCAATCCTGGAGATGGGAACCCGCCTTAGACAATGGCAAGCCGATCGCATCGAAGATCGACGTGGAAGTCACCTTTCGTACGCCGAATTCAAAATGAGAGTGCGATCGGTGTAGCGTTAGATTCGGCTGTTTACCCCGATCATGGGAATTGACTTTCCGGCAGTGGTGTCCCAATATGCCTTGACAGTTTTCTGAGGGGGAAACTGAACTATCAGGAGGAGCCGATGGCCCCCTTGGGGACTCGTCTGATTCCGCGGTATGCAACGACCTCGTTTCCCCTCACCCACAAACCCACGTGTGGCCGCGCCTTGAACCCCGAATCACCCGAGATCAGGCATCAGTTTCCAGAAGGTTGTCGGCCGAGCTTTCCCCGGTTGCTGAAGATGACGTTATTTCTCCTCTGTTTCATGGGGGCGAGCCAGGTGTGCGCGGAAACGATTTCCGGAACCATCAAGGATCCATCCGGCGCCGTCATTGTGGGAGCGCGGATCGAGATCATCGGAGGAGATCTCACGCAACCTATGGTCTTTTCATCGGATGGGCTGGGAGAGTTCGTGTCCCCCGACCTCAAGCGTGGGACCTATCTGGTGACAGTCCTCAAGGACGGCTTCGAAACTCTGACCCAAACGGTGGACTTGCATGCGGCGGTCCACCTGCAGCTTGCGTTGACGATTGCCCGTCAGCAGGTGAACATCTCTGTTGCCGGCAAGAGTCTTGCTTTTGCCAATTCCGACCCTTTGTACCGGCAACTCCGCGACATCGGGTTGGGGCAAACTTTTCAATTCGACAACTACACTTTGAATTGGGACGTGGGAACATTTCATTTTGAAAAAGGAACGCTCACCATATTGAACCCCGTGGATGGAATCGTGACGGGCGCGATCTTCATCGGGGAAGGCCATTTCAATCTGAAAGCCGCGATTTCACTCGACGCTCACGAACTCAACCGGCGCTCCGGGGCAGACGAGGTTGATGAGGACTTTACTGACGTTGTTTTCCGCTTCACGGGAGAAGCCCGGGTTAAGTTTCTTCCGGGGTTGGGTGAGCGGGTGGATACCCCGGCTGAAGCGGCCTCGGTCTTCAATCATTGGAAGGGAAAGGTGCGAGAGCGCCGCGAGCATCCGTTGGGTTTCACCCAGTTTCTTTTAGAGGGCGAAACCATGGACAACGTTGACGCCGATTTGCTGGCCGCTGTCTACAATCATTCCCACCCGGCATTCTTTGACGCATATATCCGTGGTAAGAAGCACAAGGATCTGCGTTTCTTCGTGCGAACCCGGGTGGGCGCTCTGCCTCAGCTTGATTCGCCGGAGGAGACCGCACTCATCAACTTCGATCCTGAAGGAATGGACGACGGGGTCTGGTATCTGGCTCACTTGAAGTCCGAATATCTGAACCACACTGCAAGTTCCAATGAGGATCGCCGGCTTTTTGCCACTCGCCGCTACAAGATTGAGACTGTCATCGCCAGGAACGAGCATTTGTTCAGTACTGCCGTCATTACCTTCGAGCCACTGGTCGCTGGTGAGCGAGTCCTGAAGTTTGGGTTGTTGCCGAATTTGCGGGTCACGCGAGTCGCCGATGAAGAGGGACAGAACATTTATTTTATTCAGGAGAGCCGGAAGGAGGATGGCTCATTTTATGTCATTCTTCCGGCAGCTCCGCCACTGGGAAAGGAAGAGTCGATCACGGTGGAATACGCCGGCGACAAAGTCCTGGAAGAGGCCGGAGAAGGAAGCTTTTATGTCGGCGCTCGAACCGCATGGTATCCGAACCTCAATGGCTTCGGAGAGCGGGCTCTTTATGATCTTACCTTCAAGGTTCCGCGCAAATACAAGGTCATCAGCGTCGGCGAATTACAAGCCGAGTCCGTTGAGCAGGATCTTGCGGTTAGTCGCTGGGTCACTCCGGTTCCGGTGGCCGTCGCCGGGTTCAATTACGGTTCCTATCAAAGGATCGATCTGCCCGACGAGAAAAACGGCTACAAGATTTCCGGTTATTACCTGACAGATCTGCCTGATGTGTTGCGTCCATATGCCCAGACTGCCTTCCTGGAGAACATGGCTCCCGGCAGCATGACGAAATACGCCCTTGAGCAAACGCGGGCCCAACTGCAAATCTGTACTTTTTATTTTGGCAAGAGTCCGTATCGCGACATCTACGTCACCGAGCAACCCAATTTTAATTTCGGACAATCCTGGCCGAACCTGATTTACCTGCCCATTTCCGCCTACATCGATTCGACACAGAGATGGATGCTATTCGGGCACATCAATAATAAGTTCACCGGCTTCGTGCAGGAGGTGACTCCCCACGAGGTCGCCCACCAATGGTGGGGACATGCCGTGGGTTGGGCTTCCTATCACGATCAATGGTTATCTGAGGGGTTTGCCGAGTTCTCCGCGGGATTGTTTTTGCAGGAAGCGTTCGGGAAAAACTGGCGCAAGGATTATATCGAATTCTGGGATCGCCTGCGCCAGCGCATTCTCGAGAAAAACGATTTCGGCGTGGCTCCAACGATGCCGGTCCGCTGTGGATGGGACTGCGATTGATTTCTCCCCGCACCCAGAGCGCTTACCAGAACCTGACTTATCCTAAGGGCGCCTACGTTTTACAAATGCTGCGTTCCATGATGTACAGCCTTCAGGATCAGGAGCCGGACACCCAGTTCATTGCCATGATGCATGACTTCGTCGAGAGTCACCGCGACAAGGCGGCTTCCACCGAGTCGTTCAAAGCCATCGCCGAGAGACATATGACCAAGGCGATGAACCTGGATGGGAATGGCCGGCTGGACTGGTTTTTTGATGAGTGGGTGTATGAGACACAAGTCCCACGATACCACTTCGAGTACCAGACTAGCCCGGCAGATGGCGGCAAGGTCAAGCTTCATATGACGGTTACGCAGAGCGAGGTCAACGATCACTTTGTCATGCTGGTTCCCGTGTTTGCCGATTTCGGCAATGGCATGGTCCGTCTCGGCCAACTCGGAATCGGCGGCAACAGCACCCGTGATCTCGACCTTCTACTTCCCAGCCAGCCCAAAAAAGTTGTTTTGAATGCGTACAAAGACATCCTGGAGCGGTAAGACGAGGCGAGGGCGTTTGGGCCGGTACACTTAGGTGAGAGAATTGGGACAATCATGAAGATCGTTACCGCAGCCGAGATGCGCGAGATCGATCGCGCGACCAGTGAGCGGTTTGGCGTGCCGTCTGCGATTCTCATGGAGAACGCGGGCACCGCTGTCGCAGGTTTCGTGCTGTCCCGTTATCCTTCGGCGAAAACCATCGGCGTAATCTGCGGCAAGGGCAACAATGGCGGCGACGGTTTCGTGGCTGCCAGAAAATTGCGGGACGCAGGCCGGGAAGTGCGTCTCTTGTTCCTGGCTGCACCGTCGGAGCTGCGCGGCGACGCAGCGGGGATGTTCAACAGAGTTCGCGTGACACGAGTAATTGCGCGTTCCAGCGAGGACTTGAAGAGCGAGCAGGCACTTGGCGTTTTCGACTGCGAGGTGCTGGTCGATGCCATCCTCGGGACGGGCTTTCGACCGCCAGTCAGCGGTTTGTACGCGGAGGCTATTGCGGCGCTGAACGCCCGCCCAGTGCCGGTGGTCGCGGTAGATATTCCCTCTGGCGCGGACGCTGACGTGATGGGGGAGCAAACCGGAGCGGTAGCCCGTGCCGATGCGATCGTGACTTTCACCGCGCCCCGCCCCGCCCATGTCTTCGGTGGTCTGACGCCGGGCCCGACCGTGATCTCGCCCATCGGCTCGCCCGATGAAGCGATTGTTTCTTCCCTGCGGCTGAATCTGATTTCTCCCCGCGATTTCTCGCCGCTGATCGCGCCCCGCCCGGCCGCGTCGAATAAAGGGAATTTCGGGCACGTACTGGTAATTGGTGGTTCGCTGGGGAAGGCGGGATCGGTGGCCATGGCGGGTATGGCGGTGCTGCGAGCGGGTGCCGGGTTGTCCACCGTGGCTACACAGCGATCAGTCTTGTCCACTGTCGCCGGTTTCTATCCCGAACTCATGACCGAACCGCTGGGAGAAACCGCCGAGGGAAGCATCGCCGGCAGCGCTCTCGGCCAAATCGACAAGCTTGCCGCGGGCAAGACTGTCCTGGCGATCGGCCCGGGAATCTCCCGTGTGCCGGAGACCTCCGAGTTGGTTCGCGAGATGGTAGGGAAGTACCAGATGCCCATCGTTCTCGATGCGGACGGCCTGAATGCATTCGAGGGGCAGGCGGACAAACTGAACGGGAAGGGGCGGTCACTGGTGATTACACCGCATCCGGGAGAGATGACGCGGCTGCTGGGGTCGAGCATCGCCGCGGTGCAACGGGACCGGGTCAACCTCGCCCGATCCTTTGCTCAGGAGCACGAACTGATTGTCGCTCTCAAAGGCCACCGCACCTTGATCGCCCTGCCCAACGGAGAGGTCTGGGTGAACACCACGGGAAACCCGGGAATGTCCACGGGAGGAACGGGCGATATCCTTACCGGAATGACGGCGGGACTCCTGGCGCAGAATACAGCCCGCCTTGCCGAGGCCGTGATCGCGGCCGTCTACCTCCATGGCCTGGCCGGGGATGTGGCCAGGGAAACTATGGGCGAACAGTCGCTGGTCGCCACCGACCTTCTGGGCGCATTGCCAGAGGCGTTTCGGAGAGCCCGCGCCTTGGCCCAGGAACCCTATGTGCCCATTTCTGCTTGAGTTACGGGCACTCTTTGGGTCAGCAGCCAGGCCGTCAAGAGTACCAGTCTGCGGTTGGCTGTAGCGCGATTTCGGCGCGCCTTCGGTAATCTCCCTCTGAGCCAGTCGGCCGTGGCATATTTGATTCCGGCTATGACCCACTTTCCCCAACCCAACCCTCAGCATCGAGCGATTCGAATTCAACTTGGAAATGCAGCCTTCGCGCTGGTGAAGCTGGAAGACGGTCAGAGAGCCAAGGCCAAGCTGCAAACCGTGTCCGTAACCGGCGGTCTCCTGCAGATGGCCAAGGCCCTGGAGGAAGGCGACTTTGTCGAGGTCGCATTCCAGACGAAATCAGGTCCGGTGCATGGCATGGCGGAGATGCTGCACCCGCGGCGCACCGCCGCGAACGCGATTATGCAGCCGTTCCGCTTTGTCGCGCTGGACGACGATGATCACAAAACGCTGCGTTTCGTGGTGGACTCGGCGACCGAGAGGAAGTTCCTCTTCAGCTCGCACTCGTCTTTGAATCAGGCTTAGCCTGGACCCGCGTTCCTTGGAAAGACAACCAAGAGGCGGGGCTCTGGCTATACTGTCTGCGGATGCAGACTCAGGAATTCATTACCCATTCCGCGGATGAAACCATTGCGCTGGGACGCAAGCTGGCGGAGAGGCTCAGTCCGCCGAAGATCGTGTTGCTGCGCGGCGACCTGGGTGCGGGCAAGACCACACTGGTCAAGGGCATTGCCGCCGGATTTAAAGCCGCTTCCGAAGATGAAGTCACCAGTCCGACGTTTACCCTGGTCCATGAATATCGCGGGCCTGAGGCTAACCTTTATCACATCGATTTGTATCGCGTCGATACCCCGCGCCAACTCGAGACCTTGGGCCTGGATGATCTGATCGCAGACGACAGTGTTCTGCTGATCGAGTGGGGAGAGAAGTTCCCGAGATTCGAGCGCGACCGGGATGTAGAGATTGCGTTGGAAAGAACGGGAGAGAACGACAGGCGAGTGAGGGTAAGCGCGAGGTGACCTTCGGCCTCAGCTTTGTAAATGCGACCTGTTATGCCTTCCTATGCCAGCAAGCCATGTCGTCACAGAGGCGAGTGACGGTAGCCCTCGCGCCGGTGGGTGCATTCCCGGTACTCTGCCTATGGAGGTGGATTATGTCGCCCAAAAATTCTCTAACCCCCTCCTTAGCGGGATTTCTTATCCTCGCAGCCACCATCGCGGTATGGGGGCAGGAAGCGGGGACGAATCTGAAGAAGTTTCCCATCAGCCAAAGCAACGCTGCGTCTGCGCAGCAGATGTATAAAGACTACTGTGCAGCTTGCCACGGCGTCGCTGGGAAGGGAGATGGTCCTGTGGTTGAATTTCTGAAGGTCCCACCGCCCGACCTCACGACGATGGCCAAGCGCAACAACGGGGAATTCCCGGCAGAGCATTTCGCCGCGGTACTCCGCTTCGGGACTGAGAGCCATCCCCATGGCACAAGTGACATGCCGATCTGGGGACCGCTGTTTCGTTCCAGAGACATGAACAAAGACTTGTCAAAATTGACGATCTACGGTCTGAATTCGTACGTGGAATCCATGCAGCAGAAGTAGGTTCAGGAGCTGTCGGTTTTGCTTGGCCACGGACGGGTGAGGACGCCCGAGTCTGTGTCGCAACTCAATTTCGTTCTTCGCGGTGGGACAAACTGTGATTCAGCCGCGCAGCGGCGGCATTCATTAGCCCAGCGCGTAAGCGCCGGAAAGGCGGAAGTGGAACAAAACCGAGTCCCGTCAGGGACGGTACTCAATTGCGATACAGACTCGCCCGTCCTCCATGGTTCCTGCTGGTTCAGAACCCCATGATGTTGTATCCGCAGTCGACGTAAATCGTCTCGCCGGTGATCCCGGAGCTGGCATCCGAGGCCAGGAACACACCCGTAGCGCCAACTTCGTTCACATCGACGTTTCTCTGCAGCGGAGCGCGTTCGGCATGGGACTTCTGCATGTCGCCGAAGCCAGCGATGCCGCGCGCGGCCAGAGTCTTGATCGGGCCGGCGGAGATGGCGTTCACCCGAATCTTCTTTTTCCCCAAATCATAAGCCAGGTAGCGCACCGTGCATTCCAGCGCGGCTTTAGCCACTCCCATCACGTTGTAATGGGGCACGACTTTTTCGGCGCCGTAGTAAGTCATGGTGAGAATGCTGCCGCCATCTTCCATAAGCGGCGCGGCCCCGCGGGCTACGGCGATGAGCGAATAGACGCTGACATCGTGGGCAATACGGAAACCTTCACGGGTGGTGTTCACGAAATCGCCCTTCAGTTCGTCGGCGGGAGCAAAGGCCACGCTGTGGACGAGGGCGTGCAACTTGCCGTAGCGATCTTTGAGCTGGCTGAAAAGCCGGTCGATCTCGGCGTCGTTCGAAACGTCGCACATGAAACCCTCGGCACCGGGAAGAGAGAGGATCAGGTCTTTGGCTTCCTGCTCCAGGCGCTCGTTCTGATAGGTGATGGCCAGCCTGGCGCCGGCGTTGTGCAATCCTTGCGCGATCGACCAGGCGATACTGCGCTTATTGGCCACGCCAAAGACAACGGCATTACGTCCTGCGAGATCGGATGCCATGCATGTCTCCTGCAAGTTGAATCCAAAAGCATATCAGGAATGCTGGGGGTAGGAGGTACCATCTGGCCGCCCGCGACCCTCAACTTTCGCGCAAAATTGTTCGCGGACCTTTCCTGCTATTCAAATTCTTAATGCGCGCTAGAAGAAATTTGTGGGCCATCTTTATGCGGGTTTTATGTCTCTCTTACGCCCTTCTTATGCACGAAGCCCTACCTTCTTCGCACTGTCACTCAATTTCGTGACATGAAGGATCTCGCATAGGGCTTTTCCCAGCGATCATCAGGGTCCTGAATGTCTGAAACGCAAAGTGAAAAAGGGAACGAGCCCGCTCTTCGGAGGAGCCATTACGTGCTTAGACTGTCTTCGCTTGCAACGCTGCTATTCGCCAGCATCCTTCTTCTCTCCCCGGCGCATGCCCAATCCACCTTCGGTTCCATTGTGGGGGTGGTGAAAGACCCCGGCGGCCTGGTTGTCGCTGGCGCCAAGATTACGCTCTCCAGCCTGGAAGACCAATCCTTGCGGGATGTGGCCACCGAGGCGGACGGTTCGTTTCAGTTCTTGAACGTCAAACCCGGCCGCTATGAAATCAGCGCCCATGCCGAAGGCTTCGCGACCTTCAGGCTGCAAGGGGTCCAACTCGAAGCGCGCCAAACCCTGCGGGAAGATCTCGCGCTGAAGGTACAGTCAGCGGCGGAAACCATCGAAGTGGGAGACACCGCGCCCATGATTAATACCGAGAGCGCTACCCTCGCCGACACCAAGGACTTCCTCGAGGTTTCGGGGCTTCCGGTTAATTATCGCGGTGCCACCACCAGCGCCATGGCCGTGATGGCCACCGTTCCCGGTACTCAACAGGACGCGAACGGCAATGTCTCTGTCGGTGGAGGACTGCCCTCGCAGGTGCAGTACTCGGTCGACGGGGCGTCCACGGTCAATATTCGCCAGAACGGTGTGCTCGCTAACATGAATCCCTCGTCTGAGCTCATCAGCGAATTCAAGGTTTCGCAGTTCAATAACAACGCCGAATTTGCCCAACTGGGCGACATTACGATCACCACCAAGAGCGGAGGTGACCACTTTCACGGCAGCCTCTTCGAGTACATGCAGAACAGCGTGCTCGATGCAACAACCTATGGTTTTCCCAGCAAGCCGCATAAGGCATTCAATACCTTCGGGGGAAGCCTGGGAGGGCCGCTGCGAATTCCCGGCCTCACGAAGGATACGCCCCGCACGTTCTTCTTCGCCGATTATGAGGGAAACCGCCGGCGACTGGTAACTCCGCTGTTCCTCAACGTGCCGACGGCCGCTATGAGAGCCGGCAATCTGAATGGGCTCACCGGAGCCTATGGACAGGTGGTAGATCCCCTCACCGGCCAGTCCTTTACCGGCAATACGATTCCATCGAATCGCATCAACCCTGTGGCTGCTTCCTTATTTCAGAATTATCTGACCGAACTGCCGAATTCGGCAGCCGCAGGCTCGAATTACCTGCAGCAGGCTCCCACGCCGAGCAATACCGACGGATACGATATTCGAATCGATCATACCCTCACCGTGAAGCAATCCCTTTACGGCCGCTGGAGCTCGAAAAACATCTCAACGACGGTGCCCAATGCTCTTCTTCCCAGCGATCGTGACAGCGAGACCGATCGCAACCTGATTTTTTCCCACAACTACGCCATCACCAACACGCTCGTGAACGAAGCGCGCTTCGGAGTTTCGTTGTTCAGGATTGGCGTTACATTCCCCATCGAAGGAGCGACTGCGGTTCAGCAACTTGGCCTAGAGGGCCTCGACCTCAGCGATCACCCGACCGCCGCTGCATTTCCCACGTTCAATTTCAATGACGGTACCGGTCTTACTCCTGTTGGTCGCGACAAGGCTGGAGTTACTAAGTCGCAGACGATTCAGTTCACCGATAACCTTAGTTGGGCGCGAGGAAAGCACAGCTTGAAATTCGGTGTCGATGTCCGCCATGTCGCCTACGCCGACATCGAGAGTTTTGGTGGATCGGATGATTTTGGAGCATTCACCTTTACTTCCGGCGCTTTCACGGGAGACAAAGCCTGTGGCGACCCGACCGCGACTGCGCCTTATCTTTGCGAGTCCGCCTTCGCCGACTTTCTACTCGGTCTGCCGTCCAAGACCTACGTCGCACAATCCGGCCCCGATGTGCTCGCTCACGCGCTCCAGACCGGCCTCTATGCGCAGGACGAATGGCGCATCCACCCGCGCCTCACGCTGAGCTTCGGCCTGCGCTGGCAAGCTCTGCCGCCTTTCGTAAGCCCGCTGAACAATCTCACGGCTTTCGACAAGCGCAACGGTGGCGTGATTGTTCCTGATCACAACGTCCCCGTGCAGGGATTCCTCGAATCCATCAACGCTTGCGCTGGGCCCTACAACCCCTATGGTGTGGCCAATCCCGCGCTTCCCTGTGGCCCGGTGGAGTCCGCTAGTTCGCAGGGGCTTGGGCCTGGTGTCCGCCAGTTCTACAAGAAGAACTTTCAGCCGCGTGTCGGATTTGCGTATCGCCCGTTCGGCGACGAAAAAACAGTAGTTCGCGGCGGCTTCGGCATTTTCACCATGACCAACCTAGGCCAGCTCTCGTTCAATACAACCAACATCAGCGTTGGAGTGGTGCGCACGACGGCGAATGCTGTGCAGAAACGCCAGCCTACTTACCAGTTTCCGAACGTAACCACGCCGGTCAACCCGTTGGCCATCGCCGGCACCGGTGACTTCTACCAGAACACGCCGATCAACTATCGCGACCCGCAGTCTGCGCAATGGAACCTGACTGTCGAAAGGCAGCTGGTCGAAGACACGACCCTGCGCGTTAGTTATGTCGGCACCAACTCCTACCGTATGAGCCAGACTGTAGACTTGAACCAGGTCGAGCCCAGCAGCCTGTTTCCAAATCCAAATCCCCGGCCCTATCTCAACTGGGGCCGCATTCTCTCCTCCCAGAATCAGGCTGACGTCAATTACGAGGGCTTGCAGTCCGAAATCAACCATCGTAGTCGCGGCGGTCTGACGCTGCAGGCCAGTCACGTGTGGGCCAAGAGCCTGGGCAATGTCGGCGGAGACGCGCCTACTGCCTTCTCTCCGGAGGTGATCTACGGAACTCCCGTGGCGAACCGCTTCGATCTGGCTGCCAATCGTGGCAACATCGCCGCTGTCCGCCGCCACCGCGTGCTGGTCTCCGCGATCTACGACCTCCCCGTGGGCAATGGCCACCGATTCTTCAACCACATGAACCCAGTCTCACAAGCACTCCTCGGCGGGTGGTCGATCAGCACCGTCAGCATGTGGCAAACCGGTCCCTATCTCACTCCCATCACCAGCCCCAGCTACGATCCGGGAAATCTCAACCTCATTTATCGCGGCGCCTTCCAGCGCCCAGACTGCATTGGCGACGGCAATCTCGCCAGTCCAACTATCGGCGAGTACTTCAACATCAATGCTTTCAACCCCATCCCTGCCGAACCAGTCGGAAACTGCCACGTCGGAAGTCTGGTGGGTCCGGGGACAGTGGCGATTGCAGCCGGGCTGTCTAAAACCTTTGCGCTGGGAGAAAAAGTCCACATGAAGTTCGAAAGCACATTCACCAACCTGCCCAACCACCTCAACTACGCACCGCCTTCAACGGATGTGTCCTCTCCCTCCACGTTTGGAAAAATTACCAGCGTGCAAAGCTCGGAAAACGCCGGCAACCGCACCGGCCAGCTGGCGCTGCGCCTAGAGTTTTAGCTGCGAAGGGTGATCACGCCGGCAGTTCGGGAAAGGCGGTTCTATCCGCTCAATCGGCTGGGCTGACTTCGGCTACGGGAGCGGATGATTGCACTGGCCAGATGGCGCTGACAAAGGCGACTGCATACACCATCCCGATGATGGAAAATCCGGCGACCAGATTCAACTGCGCCACCGCCCCCACCAGCACGGCCAGGGTGATCTGCAGCGAGGTTCCGGCGAAGTAAAAAGTATTCTGTACCCTGCCCATGAAGTGCGGAGGAACCTGTTCCATGATGCTGGTATTCATGGCGACGCCGCTGATGCCGCGACCTGATCCCATGACTGCGTAGACGGCGACAGCAATCTTTAGCCAGGGAGAAAGCGGCGCCAGGATCATGCAAATCGCGAGCACTCCCATGGAGATGGCAAGCGAACGCCGCGCGCCAAAGTAGGCGATGAACCAAGGCGCATAGAGAGCGCTCAAGAACGCACCTGATCCCCATCCGGCATTCAGCCAGCCGTAGCCCACGGCACCGGCATGGAATACCTGGTCGCTCAGGGGAGCAGTTACTACGACAGCGGTCAACATGGCGCTGAGAAAAAGCGCCCAACTGGCGCCGAGCAGGACCAGGCTGCGTCTTCCTCTGAGAAATTGCATGCCTTCGCGCATCTCGCGTCCGAAGCGCTGAATAGCGGTTTCGGCAGCGACCAGATCGGCATGCAGTTCGGCAGGGCGCGGCACCACGTGGCGTCCTTTGCGCACGGCGAAATAGCAGAGAAACGAGACCACGTAGGTGGAAAAGTCGATCAGCAACACGCCACCCAAACCGATACGGTTGTAGACGAAACCGACGATGGAGCCTGCGATCAGCCAGCCTCCCTGCACGCCTGCCAGCAGGAAGGTGTTGGCGTGCACGAACTCTTCGCCCGGAGTTAACTCCTGAATGAGCGCAGTGATGGTCGGCCAGAACATCCAGAAACCGGCCGCCACCAGCATGTTCATCACATAAAGTTCCCAGATCTTCACCCGATGGGCGAAAGCCAGAAGCGAAACTGCCAAGATGATGACGGCGCGGGCAGCGTCGAGCATCATGACCAGCCGGCGGCGGTCTTCACGATCGATGAGAACGCCGGTGAAGGGCAGCATCAGAAGGGCGGGAATCGTTTGCACCACGGCGAACGTTCCCAACGCAACCTCGGAGTGAGTGGCCTGCAGGATGTACCAGGCGACGGCGGCGGCGTTCATCCCACTGCCCAGCATGGAGATTACGTTCGC
Organism: Terriglobales bacterium; assembly: GCA_049582765.1. Taxonomy (GTDB): domain Bacteria; phylum Acidobacteriota; class Terriglobia; order Terriglobales; family Acidobacteriaceae; genus JBAUUQ01. The sequence goes on along the minus strand of JBAUUQ010000033.1, from coordinate 81,627 downwards.
GGCGAACACAAAGCGCAAGGCCGGTTTCTGCAGGATGGAACGCATAGGCTAATGTAAACGATGGTCGGGGACGCGCCAATTGGACAGACAAACTTTTTACAAAGATTTCCGCCGCGGCGGCCAATGAATCTGGATTTTGCGGGACTCATAAAACAAATACACGATCAACAAAAGCATTTCGGGTTCGATGGGGTGTTTGTAGCGGGGGAAAGGATTGACCAGATAATAAGGCAGCGGGTAGATCAGCAAAAAGCAGCCCAGCAGGAACCATCCGGGTTTGCGGTTGCGAATCGTCAGACATAATCCAGCAAAGGCGAGCGCCGCCCCCAGAAAAAAGTTTACGTGACGGGAGAGCCGCAGGTCGTATCCGGCGATGATGGTCGCTTGTGGGGGCGCGATCCAGAAGTAGACGGCTCGTTCAACCGTAAACCACAGGAATTTGTCAGGATTCTGCCGAATGAATTGCTGCACTTGTTGACGCTTTTCGTCCATGAATCTGACTTCGCCCAACTCCTGAAAGTGAAGCATAGCCGTAAGATCGTTCCCCGGATGCTCATTGCGCGACCATAAGCCCGCCGATTCAGGGTTGTTTGCCTCATAGAGCTCTAGCGGTAGGTTGTCGCGGACGAAGGAGAATTTGCCGAAGACCTGGTAATTCCGCACCAGCCACGGAGTGACTACCAGAATCGCGGTGAGCAGGCAGAGCCCTGCGCCAGCCAGTTGCCGGAAACGGTGGGGCAGTCGGTATAACAGCCAAAGCAGACAGAACGGCATCATGCCGACGACGGCAGTATTGGTCAACCCGATCAGTCCCCAGAGCAGGCCGTACGGAACCCATGTGCGAGCACGGGGCGGATTCTCAGCCATTCGCAAAGTGAGCAGCAGGGTGAGGCTCAACAGAAAGGTAGTGAAGCTAGTCTCCCAGACCACGCGTGTGGGCCAATAAATCGCATAAGGAAATACCGCCCACGTCCAGGCAGTAGCGCGGGCAACCCCAATTCCGTAGATGATTTCCGCGATGCGGTAGAGCGTGAGGCAAGTAAGCGCCGCCCAGACGCTATTGAAAGCCAGGATCACCCATGCAGAAGTATTACTGTAAATCCCGAAAAGCTTGAACACCCCGGCAAGAATGTAGGGATAGACAGGAGGCGCCCACGCACTGGGCCCGCTGGGGAGGTCAGTCGGAGAGCTGAAGCCCTGACCGGTGGCAATGGAGCGCGCCAGGCGCCCCATCTCCCATCCGAATTGAAAGTGGTCCCGGCGCGGAGTGATGCGATAGGTGTGGCCCACGGTGATGACCGCCAGCCGTAGCAAAAACGCAACCAACACTATAAAGAGAATCGAATGGTGGAGGGGTCGGCGCTGCCGAGTATTTCTGGCTTTCTCATCACCGCCGTTCATTGCCGAGACTATAGCATGGCGCGCAGATCGGCGGGTTGGAACCGCCCGGCCTTCGGCGGGGACTGTTCTGGGCTTGCAACTGGTATCAAACCGAGCTACGATTCCGCCGCGGAACTCTGGAGGTGGCTATGAAGCGCAATCAGTGGTTCGTGGCCGTTCTTCTTCCTCTCATCGTTTGTCTTCCCGGGCAGGCGCAAGTCGACACCATCGCAATCGCCGCAGGCACGCCTGAAGATCAGGCACTGGCGGCGATTTCAAAAGAAGATAACGCCCAGAAGAAGCTGGCGATGTATGAGGATTTCCTGAAACAGTTTTCGGCGAATCCGGCAGCCGTTGCCTATGGCAACTGGCAGCTTTCCCAGTCGTACGAGGCCGCGGGAGAGATGCAGAAGGCCCTGGCCTACGGCGATCAGGCGCTGGTGGGGTCTCCCCGCAACCTGGATATTCTGGTTTCCCAAGCCGGCATCGCCCAACAACTGAAAGACAACGCCAAGGTTATGGACTATTCGATTCGGGGAGGCGAAATCTACAACTCCATCGCCACACAGGCCAAACCGGAAGGGATGAGTGACCAGGAGTTTGCCGGACACATTGACGACCAAAAAAGCGCAGCCAAGAATTCCTACGAATTCCTCGAGGCAGCCGCCTTCAACGCCATCGCTGATGAACAGAATGCCACGAAGCGCATGGCGGACATTGAAAAATTTACCCCGGCCTTCCCGAATTCCCGCTTCCAGGATTCAATTGCCAGCTACGCGATGATTTCATTGTCGGAACTCAAGGACAACACGCGGGCGATCGCCTATGGAGAAAAAACTCTGGCGTCCAATCCGAATAACTTACCAGCATTGCTACTCTTGGCGGGCGTATACGTGGACGATCCGAAACCGGGCAGTGTTACCAAGGCAGTTTCGTATGCGCAGAAGGCGATCGCAGCGGCCAAGGCGGATGCGCCCGACGCCGATCATGCCCGCAAAGTCTCAGCGGGAGCAGCCCACTCAACCCTGGGCTACGCGCTCATGAAGCAGGACAAGACCGCGGCCGCAATTCCAGAGTTGAAATCTGCCTCCGCCTTGCTCAAAGGGCAGGACGACCAGCAATTCGAAATTGCAATGTACCGGCTCGGCTTTGCCTACGCCAAGTTGAGCAAGCTGACCGAAGCTCGCGAGGTGCTGACGGAAATCGTGAAGATGTCCGGACCGGTGCAGCAACCGGCTCAGGATTTACTGACCAAGGTAAATGCGGCTAGGGCGAAGGGAAGGTAGGAAAGCCCGAAAGAACTGTCATCCTGGGCGAAGTTGTCGGCAGCGAAGCGGACGACAACGCAGTCGAAGGACTCCGTGTTCCTCGAACTCTTCAGTGGCGAGTCAGGGAGTTCTCTCCTGTTCCGATTGAGACCGCGGTGCGAATGCCTTTATGCGTCAATCTTAGTGCCTACTCGTGCGGGGTCCCTGCGCTCAGGACGGCAGGTGGATGGGTCAGTGTCCTTTCAAGTCGACGGAAAGCAAGTTAGCTTTGTTGGCGAGATTGTAGGCACGCTGTACGTCGCCGCTGCTGGACGCCGTTTTTGCCTGCTCTATGAAACTCTTGATCTGGGTCACCGTATCCTGCTGACTGGCACTCAACTGGCGTCCGGAAATCACCTTCAGATTGGCGTCCGCGGCTGCCAATAACTGGTCGGTCTTTTTCATCTGCTGCGAGATCTGCTGTTCGCTCAGGCCGGGGGAAATTGCAACCGTGGGATCGGTTGTGCTCCCGTTGCGCACTACTGTCTTGGCCGGGCCATCCGAAGAGTTGCCGGCTGGTGGGGCCGGTCTGTGCTTCTTGCATTTTGTCTTGCCGGGAACGGCAGGCTTGCAATCCGGACTTGAAGTGGAAGAGGGTGCGCACGTTGGGCACGGCTTGGAAGGAGTGGCTGATGAATCTGGCGTCTGCGGGGTCTGTGCTCCTTGCACGGTAAGCAGCGAAGCGACCAACGGTAATGCGCTAACCCGAGGGGCGAGCGAAAGGATCACAGCCGCGAGAATTACTGCCACTGACATCTGTTATCTGTTGGCTCCGGCAACCAACAATTCTAACTCGGACGTCAGGTAGTAGGTGAACCCAGGCTCTGGGCGACGTTTTGCCCGTTGCCGGCGGCTGTTCCCGGACGGGGTTCAGCGACCGGAAGGCGCAAGCGGAAGGTGGTGCCCTGCCCGTCCACCGATTCGAAATCAATGGAGCCAAAATGCCATTGCAGGATCTGGTAGGTCCACGCCAATCCAATACCGCTGCCGCCTCTTTTGGTGGTGAAATACAACTCGAAGATCTTGTCCTGAATCTCGCGCGGAATGCCTCCGCCCAGATCCTGGACCTCGGTGACGATGGTGTCCTCCTCGCGCCGTGAAGAGATCGTCAGGGTTCCTCCTTTCGGCATGGCCTGGATGCCGTTGAGCACCACATTCAGAACGGCCTGTTTCATGGAGTCGATGTCAACCCGCACTGGCAGTGGTTCGGCAGCCAGTTCGCGGGCGATGTGCACGCCATGTTGCTCGGCTTGGGGTGTGGCCAGGATGATGACGTCTTCCAGGGTGCGCCGCAAGTCGATCTCTTCCAGGCGCAGGTCGCGGGGCCGGGTGAAATCCACCAGGATTTGTACCACCCGGTCCAGGCGATGAATCTCGCCCCCAATGACGTCAAGGTGGCGGCGGGTATCGGGATCGACTTCCCGCAACTTGTTCTGCAGGAGCTGCAGGTGCAGGACGATGGCGTTGATCGGATTCTTGACCTCGTGCGCCACGTTGCGGGTGCCGCGGCTGCTGGCCGACATGCGACGCGAAGTCTCGATCTCGTCTTCGATGCGCCGGACGGATTCGGCGTCGCGCAGGGTGAGCAGCGCGCCAATGGGAGTGCCTCGCTCGGAGATGAAGTCGAGGGATACTTGAACCCGTTTGCCGTTCGACGATTCCAGTTCGCGCTGCGCGATGGCCTGCCGCAGTGGAAACGCGTCCAGCACAAGCGCGCCGAGAGATGAGTCGCGGGAGAAAATCTCTTTGGCAGTTCGGCCCAGCAATTCGTGCCGGGGCCGGCCGAGGAAACGTTCAACCGAAGCGCTGACCAGAACCACCCGTGACTCGCGGGTGAACAGCATCAATCCATCCTGCAGCGTGGCCATGATCTGGTCCACGTTGTCTTTTAGCGCTGAGAAGATCTCTTTGGCGTCGCGCATCTGCCGTCCCAGGTGAGCGATCTTCGATTTCACCGGCGCGTATTCGTCGCGGCCGGGCTCCTGATCAGTGATCGTTTCGGCATGGCCCGCGGACACGCTGTCCAGGCTGCGGCTGATGCGCTCCAGAGGACCGAGAGCGAGATTGGAAACTCCAGCGGCCAGCAGCAAAGAAAGAAAGATAGAGATGCCCGAGAAGATGACCGCCCGGTACAAGAGGGGCGTGAGCTGGTTCTTCAGAAACACCGTGGAGATGCCGAGGCGAATGCTCCCGAAGGGTATACCGTTTAACTCCAGGGGCATGCGGACTTCGTACACGGTGGGCGGGTTGTACACCATGCGGAGCTGGCGGCGGAAGCGGGCATTGGCCAGCAGCTGAAAATCGGGGCGGTCGGCAATTTGTTTGCCGATCATGTCCGGGTTGGTGTGCAAAATCGCCTTGCCGTAAATGTCCACCACGGCTGCGTCGTAGACGTACGGCCAGTCCCCAGCCACCGACTCCAGAGTGGTGTTCAGGTTGCTGTCGGTGGACAGATAGTAGGCAATGGCCTGGCGAACCGACTCGGGATTGCTGGTATCCACTCGAGTGCTGGTGAGGTCCGGGACCGCCCGGTCGGCCAGGTAGGTCAGTTGCGAGGTCAGGTGGAAGGCAGTGTCATGGGTGGTGGTGATCTGCTGGTGAAGGATCTGGGAGATGTAGACGTAGGAAAAGAAAGCAACCAGTGCCGCCACCATGAAGGTGATGGCGAGCACGATGAGGGTTTTTCGACGCATACGTCAACTCACAAAAATCGCAAGAGTCAGACCGGCTGCTCATCTTTGTCAGCTGCGGTGCTGCCGTATTCCTTCAGCTTGTTATGCAAAGTCTTCAAGCTGATCCCGAGAATCTCGGCTGCACGGGTCTTATTATTGCTGGTGGACTCCAGAGTCTTGAGGATCAGGAGTCTCTCGGCCTCTTCGACCGTTGTACCCACGCCCAGATGCACCGCATCGGGGTCTTCGGAGGAACTGCGTACCGTGGTCTGACCGAAGGCCGGCGGTAAATGTTTGGTCTCGATCACGGCGCCATCGCAAACGATTACGGCGCGCTCCAGGGTGTTTCGCAATTCGCGCACATTTCCCGGCCAGGAGTAACTCCGGAACAGGTTCAACACCGCCTCGCTGACCACAGCCACTTTGCGTCCGTGCTTGGCGCTCATATCCTTCAACAGGGAATCCACCAGGGAAGCAATGTCGTCCTTATGTTCGCGCAGCGGCGGCATGGGGATGTTGAATACGTTCAGACGATAGTAGAGATCATTCCTTAATTCGCCGCGGGCCACCGCCTCCTCGGGCACTTTATTCGTAGCAGCAAGCACGCGGACATCCACCGTGGTCTCCACCCTGCTTCCCAGACGCCGCAGCTTATGATCTTCCAGTACCCGCAGAAGCTTGGCTTGCGTGGCGACCGGCATCTCGCCGATCTCATCCAGCAGCAGCGTTCCACCTTCGGCCAGCTCGAAGCATCCGGTACGGCGCTCGATGGCACCGGTGAAGGCGCCCTTTTCGTGGCCGAAGATTTCGCTCTCGATCAGGGTCTCGGGAATCGCGGCACAGTTGATGGGCACAAACGGTTTGTTGCGGCGCGGGCTCAGTTCATGGATGGTGCGGGCCACTAATTCTTTTCCCGTTCCGCTCGCTCCCGTGATCAGAACAGACGCCGTGCTGGGAGCGACCATTTCGATCAAGTGGAAGATCTCCTGCATCTTCTTCGAGGCCCCCACCAGACTCCCCAGCGACCCGGTGTCCCGCAGTTTGCGGCGAGTGACTTCGAGTTCCACGCGGGTTCCCAGTAGGGCGGACGCATTCTGCAAAATGGCGCGCAGCCGATTGGTATCAATTGGCTTCGTTACATAGTCGTAGGCGCCCATCCGCATGGCTTGTACGGCGCTGTCGATGGTCCCCTGGGCGGTGACCACGATCACAGCAACGCTCGGGCTATCGCCGGCAACCCGCTCCAGCAGCTCCATTCCATCCATGCGTGGCATCTTGAGATCTGTGACCACAATGGAAGGAGACCAGCTGCCGACCTTCTCCAACCCCTCCATGCCGTCGCAGGCGGTCTCGGCGCGATAGCCCCAGGCGGAGACGAGCTCCGCCAGCCCGGTACGCTCATTCTCTTCGTCTTCGACGATCAGTACCTTTTCTTCGCTCATACAGGCAGGGTTCATTATTCAGGTTTAACCTCGGGTCCTGCAAGCGGACCACACGCCAGAAGGCCATGTTTCGGGACGACTCTGGGGAAGTATCAATCTGAGATTCCTCGCTGTGCATGAAAGGTAGTGCAAAGCTGGACGGTAGCCAGAGCGCGCTAGTATGATGGATGGCCTGATTCCGTTCTAAAAAGGTCTGTATCTCCCTTGGGTTGTCCATAGGCCGGACGACATCTTAAGTATGTTCCATGCAGGCCCTCAACCTCGCACCAAGAGCATGGACGCAATACATCATAGCGAAGTGTCGGAGGAAGACATGTCGGTTCACTGCACCACGAGACGTGCCGGTGTACTTTTGTGTAGTGTGGCGGTAACTCTGTTTCTGCTTTCCAACCTGGCGCTCGCCCAGGACGATCAAACCCCGAAGTACGAAATCTTTGCCGGTTATCAGTGGCTGCACCCGGGTGGCACAGTCCCCGGCCCGGCCGGAACCTTTGACAATCCGGTGGGATTGAAGCTGCCGGATATGTCAGCCGGCGCGGGTGCGAGTTTAACTTATAACTTCAACAAATACGCCGGCGGAGAATTGGATTTCGGCAGGAACTGGACCGGTTCCGCGGACGAGACGACGCTGTCGATCGGACCGAAAGTTGGGGTTCGACTCGACAACACCAGGTTTTTTCTGCACACCTTGCTGAGCTGGAACCATCTGACCACTCCAGGTCTGAGCGGGCGCAATGGAGTTGGCGCCATCGCGGGCGGCGGGATGGGCTATGTGCTCAATCAACATTGGGGCTTCCGGCTTTTCGAAGCAGACTATGTCTGGGGACATCAGAATTTCTCGGATGCAGCCGCATCCGGATTCGGGAACCTGCGGCGCGTCGACCTGTCCGGTGTGCGACTCCGCACCGGTATCGAATATCTATGGGGCTACCCGGAGACCGCACTTCCAGGAGCGAGTTGCTCGCTGCAGCCCAGCGAAGTGATGGTCGGCGAACCCATCACCGCCACCGCCACCACCAGCAACTTCAATCCTAAACACACCCTGAACTATCAATGGAGCAGCAATGGCGGCAAGATCACGGGAAAAGACAACACGGCTTCCATTGATACCAATGGCGTCACAGGTGGAAGTTATACCGTCACCGCTAACATTACCGATCCCAAGATGAAGAAAGGCGGGACCGCGACCTGTTCCGCAAGCTTCACGGTGAAAGAGCCTCCCAAGAACCCGCCGACCATGAGCTGCTCGGCCAGTCCCACGTCGTTGCAGGCGGGCGGGAGTTCGACGATCACCTGCAGTTGCACCAGTCCGGACAACGTCCCGGTAACCGTCGGCGATTGGAGTGCCACCGCAGGCAGCATCAACGGAAGCGGCAGCACTGCAACTCTGAATACCACGGGAGCGTCCGCCGGTCCAATCACGGTGAGCGCAACCTGTACCGACTCCCGCGGATTGAAGTCTCCCGCAGCTACCGCGCAAGTGACGGTAGAGAATCCGCCACCCGCAGCGGCTCCGCAAGCTAACAAGCTGAGTCAGTGCGACTTCCCCAACGAGAAGAAGCCGTGGCGCGTGGACAACACTTGCAAGGCAATCCTCGACGACGTAGCCAAGAACCTGCAGCAGAACGCAGACAACAAGCTGGTCATCGTGGGCAACGCTGATCCCTCGGAAAAACGCAAGAATCTGGCGGCGGAGCGCGCCGTGGATTCGAAAGCATATCTGACGAGCGGTGAAGCGCAGCTGGGCATCGATCCCAGCCGTATCGAAACCCGTACCGGCAACGGCGGCACCAAGACCGCGGAATACTGGATTGTGCCGGCCGGGGCCACGTTCTCAGGCGAAGGGACGAGGCCTGTGGATGAAAACATGGTGAAGGCAGTGCCGGATCATCCGGTAGCTGCGACGAAGAAGAAAGCCAAGGGTCAGTAATCTGAGCTGATCAATATGCCGGTCGGGCCTCGCCCGACCGGCTTTTCTTGTTGCCTAAGAATCGCCGTCCTCAATTTTCATGAAAAAAGCTGCTGGAAAACGATCCGGAAAGGAACGACGCAGTAGCGTTGAGTTGAGGAGCGGCCCGGCACCGGCAACTGCAGCTGCGGCGGCCAGAAAATAGGCGTGTCCCGCAGCGATTAGCGGACCGGCAGCCAAAAGGCCGCCGACGACTTCGCCACCGACAATTTTCAAGAGATCCTGGTCTATCTTCTTCCACTCGAGTTCCGCGCCACGGACTTCTTCCGCAAGTTCGTCTGCCAGGAGGATAGCATTCGCGCTATCGAATCCACTCTCCGTCCTCGCGTCCTTCCAAACCCTTCCGAGAAACCCCCTTAGCGATTCTAGGCGGTTTTCCTTCCGTAGTGTCAACGCGTGTTCGAGACGTAAGTTGTTTAAATATTTGAGAGGTGTGTTCTGCAAAGCCTTTGCGAAGGGAGCCCAGACCTTGTTCTCCGCACTGTGAGACTCCCTATCCATTTCTATTTCTCTCCACCTCACATAGATGTCAGTGAATAAGTAAGAACCTGTGATCCGTGCTGTCATCGCCGCACTGGGGTAGGGGGTTCCCGTTGTCACTATAGATAACTGGCCTTCAGCGTTCGGAACGGCGGGTTCCAAAAAGTCTGGGTCCCGGTCCCTTTCTTGATGGATGGACTTCAGAAACTCGTCGACCTTGATCCCATTACCGAGCCCGAGCTCCTCAAACTTTGCTCTGAGATATGAGTCTGGAGCGCCGAGTAGAAGGTGCTGATACATCAGTCTCTTCATGTGGCGAGTTTGCAGCTCGCCTACGGATTGTTGGACCGCCCGCCTTAGTTCCTCACTCTCCGCGAACTTCTTCTCCTGCGCTTTCAAGAGTTCCCAATTCAGACGACGGTCAAAATCAGAGGGTGGTCTTATTAAGGCTACAATTCCCGCCTCGATCCACGGAGCGAGCGCGAACCAAAGATTCACATTCTTGAGGGTCTGAGCCCGATATTGCGCCGGGTTAAGGATTGGGTTGTACTCGTCTCGAACACTCGCAGGGTAAACAAAAGGATCAATGAGCAAGATTCTATTTGCATATATCGAGTGCCTGACGACGGCTCTCTTCACGTAGTCAGAGCCGTAATCCCCTATGTAAAGGCCTGAGACGTTACTCGAGGGCTGCTTGAGCGCTTCGGCGATGTCAATGTCCGGTGGCCAAATTTCCACGACCGCTTCGTGGATCCTTCGTACAGCATCGGCGGTGAAGGCAGCTTTGTAGTTACTCAAACTTCGAGGCTTCCCGATACTGTCAAGCCGTAGAGCGTCTGAAATCCGACCGAGGAAATACAGGTTGCGGCCTCTTACTGAAAGATAGGGTCGGCAGTCACGGTCCTCCTGACTGATCGCCTCCCAGTCAACTCTTCCAGAGCAGCAGGCCTTGAACTTCTCGCCGCTGAGGCAGGGGCAAGGCTGGTTGCGTTTTATCTTGGATCGGCGGGACATCGCTTCAGGATGTCCGAATCATCCGGACTGACCGGCCAAGCACGACCGGCCCTAGACCAGCCATGCCCCACGGTTGCACCGTGAATCGGGCATCACCGTAAGGCTATCACGAGGGGCGGCCCGCCTTTGCGGTCTCGAAGGCTCGAGAGGGCGGGCCTAGGACTTACGTTCGCGACCCCAATCGCAGCAATTCCTGTCGTAGTCGGAAATGCTTTTGCGTCAGGCGGAGGTACTGCATCTCGCTGCGGCCTGACTTGGCGCGCAGGATACTCACCAAGTCTCGTTTCTGTGCGGGATTCCACGCGGCCAGGTCTGGGATTAGCGCCAGCACCGGAGCCCAGTTCTCGAATGCCTGGCGCTCCAGCAAATTCCAGCGAGTGGTGTGCGCGCCCAACGCCCGGCTGACCGCCGTCACGGATTCTTCCTGAATCTGCAGGCTGTCCCCACCAAACTCTCGCGCCATTCGACGGTTTACCTGAAGTCCGAGGTTGCGGGTGGAGAAACGGTCCCACGCTCTCTTCTCACTTCCCGGCAGCTCGTAAAACATGTGTCCTTGCGCCAGCCGCTTCAGAATGCGTGCGGAGCTTTTGTGTGCAGGGTCTCTTTCGATACGCCGCTCTTCGCGTTCGGTCAGGCGCAGCAACTCCGGCGGTCCCGGCCGAAAGCCCAGCTTGCGATAGAACCAGAAGGCTCCGGATTCGATCGCCTCGTCGTTGCCCTGCCCGATCTGGTAGGGATAAACCGAAATGCACTTGGCGCCGGTGTGCCGCAGCACACAGCGCAGGATTTGAGAGTAGATCCATCCCGTTTCTCCGGCGCGAAAGCTGTAGAACGTATAGAAACCTACTTCCATCCATTCACACAGCCCGATGGCCTCGAAGTAGTTGATGGGCACACCATTCTTCAGCGTGAATCCACAGACGTAGGCGCGGAGGGGCAGGCGGCGATCCGGTGGCGGGTTCCACAAATGAATGATGACGCCACGCCCGATTTGTGCCCGCATCACTGAGCGCGGATCGTTGAGCGTGCTGCCGTAGAGATCGCGATAACGGACCGCCATCAATTCCCGCATCATTTCCACGATGGCCCTGCCCTGCCGCAGCGGCAGTTTCTTGAGCAACGGCCCAGGCTGTGATAACTCGTGACTCAGGTCGACATGGCTACGGGGAATCAACGGCTCGGTGTGGTAGTAGCGCGAACGAGGGCGAAGCCAGTTGCGGGTCCGTGAAAGCTTCGGGTTCTGCAAGCGCCAGCGCACCGGCAGGCGCAACGAATCATAGAGCTCGGCTTTTTCGCGGTCTGATATCGGCATTTGCTCAAAACGCCGGATCAACCATCCGAGTTCCTTGTCCGTGCCTTTCGCCTCGCGCAACCACCGCAGCCAGGGGATGTTAGCTTCGACGAAGGCGTCTTCGTCCAGCAAGGGCATGAAGCGTGGCCAGGTTGCGCCCATCGCCCGCTCTTCCTCGTAATCGTCCCAGTCGATTTCGATGTCGCGAGGGATTCGACGGGCCAGCCAGCGAATCACATCAAAGCTGAGCGTGTCCTGCATGACGGTGCCGGCGATGCCGGCAGCTTCGAAGGTGTCGAAGGCACTGAAGTCTGCCCCGGCGGCGCGGAGTTGCTCGACCCGCTGATGGAACGTCTCCAGGAGCTTTTCGGTGCGGGAGACTACGTCCGGCCCAGGCGGAAAGGCACGGAGAAACAGCAGGGACTCGTGGAAGCGGATGAGGGACTCCCCGTCCGCGAAGCGGCGCCGGGTAAGAGCCGCTAGCAGCTTCTCGACCTTGCTGGCTTCTCCTCGTCCGAAACGACCCTTAGATTCTTCCAGGCTCAATAACAGGCGGCTAAGGGGGTGGTTGGGCATCGCCGGTGGTGGTCGGGAAAAGCCTACACGAAGTCGTCAGGATTGGGAGCTGGGTTGCGTGATTCCGAGAGAAAAATGCTTAGACCCTTCGCCTTGCTCAGGACGGCGACAGGGAATTGGTTGTGGTGAATCCGGGCCGTACTTCATTTGTTTTCTTATGCTTGCCGGATCCTCTCCCTGGACGAATTTCGTCTCGACGTTCCATCCCTTCGGTAACTTGATGCTGGCGTGCTACCCTGTCACGCTGTCCCCCGGCGAAATCTTTTCTGGGGGCGAGTCAGTCATGACATTGGGAATCAGTAGGTGGGTTGGCCGTAGGTTGTTGCTTGTTCTGTCGCTCGTGCTGCTCGCGTCGAGCTCTTGGGCGGGCCAGTGGAGCGCTTTGGGGCCGGACGGTGGAGATGTCCGCAGCCTGACCTTCGATCCGCAAAACCCGGATCACATTTTTCTGGGAACCAGCACCGGAACCGTTTTCTCTTCCAACGACGGGGGACATAGCTGGTCGCGCTTCTCTCATCTGGGCAGCGGCGACGATTACGTGATCGACCACCTCGCCATCAACCCCAAGAATCCGAAACAGATATATGTCGCTGCCTGGAGCGTGGAGAACCAGCAAGCGGGCGATCTGTTCCGCTCCCAGGACAGTGGAAAAACCTGGGAAACGACTCCAGCGCTGCACAGCAAGTCGATTCGTACCATGTCGATGGCAGCTTCCGATCCCAACGTTCTGGTCGCCGGCGCGCTCGACGGCGTATTCCGCAGCAAGGACGGCGGCAAGAACTGGGACAAGATCTCTCCCGCCGGCGCCGAAATCAAGAACATCGAGTCGTTGGCCATCGATCCCAAGAATCCTGACGTGATCTACGCCGGCACCTGGCACCTGGCCTGGAAGACGACCGACGGCGGCGCCAACTGGCAGCACATCAACAAAGGCATGATCGACGACTCGGATGTTTTCTCCGTCATCGTCGACGAATCGAATCCTTCTGTGGTCTTCGCCAGTGCCTGCTCCGGAATTTACAAAAGCGGGAGCGCGGGCGACGCGTTTCAGAAGATTGAGGGCATTCCGTTCTCGGCACGCCGCACCCGCGTGCTGAAACAGGACCCCAGCCACCCCGAGGTGGTCTACGCCGGAACGACCGAAGGACTTTGGAAGACGGCGGACGCGGGCAAGACCTGGAAGCGGGTTACCGGTCCGGAAGTTGTCATCAACGATGTGCTGGTCGATCCGCGCAACTCCGAGCGGGTTCTGCTGGCGACCGACCGCAGTGGCGTGCTGGCCAGTGACAATGGAGCACAGAGCTTCATCGCCTCGAACCATGGTTACGCGCATCGCTACGTAACCGCGATCCTGGCCGACAAGCAGGATCCCGGTACGCTCTATGTGGGCGTGGTCAATGACCGCGAACAGGGTGGCGTCTTCGTCTCGCATGATGGCGGACAGCACTGGACGCAGAAAAGCGCCGGGCTGGACGGGCGCGATGTGTTTACTCTGAAGCAGGCCAACGACGGTGACCTGATCGCAGGCACCAATCGCGGCATGTTCGAGCTGAAACGCAACTCCTCCGAATGGAGCCCGATCAACGACATCGTCGAAGAGAAGCTTTCGACCCATGCGGTGAATGGTCACAAGTTCACCACGGTTCGTTCCGTCCTGACGGCCCGGGTAAACGATGTGGAAGTCACCCCGAGTCGCTGGCTGGCGGCGACCTCCGCCGGTTTGTACACCAGTTCGAACGATGGCAAGAGCTGGGCTGGCGGCGCGGTGCTGGGCAGGTCGGATTTTGTGTCGGTGCAAGCCAGCGAGGGCCTGATTGTGTTGGCTACCCGCAGCAATGTGCTGGTTTCTATCGACGACGGCAAGACCTGGCAGGAATCGACCGGCTTGTCTTCCTATGTCAACACCATTCGCAACGTCACACTAACGCCGGACAAGCAGATCATGATTGCATCCCGGGAAGGGGCATTCCGCAGCCCGAATTCAGGTGCGGGCTGGGAACACATGCAGAATGGCTTGCCCGACAAGAACATCAGCTCCATCGCCTACGATCAAAGCGGCAACCGCCTGCTGGCAACCAGCACGGAAACCGGAGTGGTCTTCGAGAGCGAAGACGGCGGGCGCAGCTGGCATCGTGGACCGGACACCGGCTACCTGTTGCGCCGCATCAGCGTGGTGCACGGACATTTCGTGGGAGCGACTCCGTTTGACGGCGTGGTGGTTCAGCCGGAGAGCGAGAACCGCAGCGCTTCGGCCAGTGTGGGAGGCGCAACGAACTGAAGAATTAGGCTTGCGAAAGTAGGGGAGCGGCGACGGCCGCTCCTTATTTTTGCGTTTGTGGTCCGGCCGCCTCGCGATCAAAAGGGAAAGAAGACCTTAGGAAAAAATACATAGCCTGATCCGGGGTGTGCGGCTAACTCCATGAAGGGCGGGGGCTGGCGATGGCATCCGGCTTGCGACTTGTCCACCGTGATGGCTTCGCAGCAGGATAGCCATATCAGAACGGGGCGACACGTGCGGTGTTCTATGGTCGGAGTGGTCTTCCTCTTGGCTCTGGCCACGGCGTGCTCACGGCACTCGGGCGTGTTGCCGTTAAGCCAGCCAATTGCAGCCAGTCACGACTTGCCCTTCAACCGGGGCTCGGAAGATAGCGGATTTTCTCCTACCCAGGCATTTGACTTTTCCGCTGTTCCCGCTGGGACCCCGATTATCGTCCGGTTGACCTCGCCGCTGTCTAGCGCAGGAAGCCGCACCGGAGATGCCTTTGAAGCAGTGCTGGACGAACCTATTCTTGTCCACGGTCAACTCCGGGTGCAGCGCGGGGCCCCGGTAACCGGAAGAGTCGCAGCCGCGAAACCGTTCGACCCGCCGAACCACGCCGGCTACCTGCGGCTCACACTCTCCTCGATGATCATTGGCAAAGACATTCAGCAGCTGCATACCTCGAGTGTCTTCGCTAAAGGTTCCCGGCGAGGACTTGATGAGGTATCCGCCAAGGTCGGATTGCCCGCATTCAGGGATAGTTTGCTTCTCGGAGCCAATGAAGTTGAAAGGGCAGCGCCGCGCACCGGCGACGCGAAGTTTTCCACCGCCCAGAGACTTACCTTCCGGCAGCTCGGAACTCTCCCCACGGGACGGTAAGGCTCCTCCCGAAATGGCACAGAAATACTGAAAACACGGGGATTAATCTCCTCGAAACATCCCGTTCTGGCTCTAATCCGGTCGCAGAAAACCTTTGTTTATCTGTCACGGTCGGGAAGTGACGATCGTCCTAAGCTCTGAAATGGGAACCGTCTAGACTCCGATACTGGATCAGGTAACGACGCGGTCCTCATGAGGTGGCCCGATGGGAGCATTACCTCAATTCCGACCGGAACCGGAATCGCCTGAGTCGATACCGGAGCCGCAGCGGCTGGAAGTACAGAACATGGAAGCCATCGGACGCCTGGTCAGTGGCGTCGCTCATGACTTCAACAATCTGCTCACCGGAATCGTGTTGTGTTCCGACTTACTGCTGGCGGGACTGGAAAAGGAGAGCCGTTTGCGACGCTATGCACAAGAGATTCGAGTGTCCGGAGCACGCGGCGCGGGGATGATCCAGCAGTTACTCGCCGTCGCGCAGAGACGATCGGTCGTGACCCAGGCACTCTCACTGAATGATGTCATCGGGGAGATGAGCCATCTGCTGACCCGGCTGATCGGCGAGAACATCACGCTGATCAGCGCACTGGCGGACGATCTCGCGTTGGTGCAGATGGCGCCAGCCCAGGTCCAGCAGATCATTCTGAATCTGGTGCTGAACGCGCGCGACGCGATGCCGGCGGGGGGACGAATCACACTGATCACGCGAAATGGGAGCAACGGAATGGAGAGCGCGGGAAGGGAATCCCGCTGCACCGTGGAATTCGAAGTATGCGATACCGGTTGCGGCATGGATGCGCAAACGCGGTCCCGGATATTCGAGCCGTTCTTCACCACCAAGAAGCCCGGCCAGGGAAGTGGGGTGGGTCTGGCGACGGTGCATAGCATTGTGAAAAACAGTGGCGGCATGGCCGAGATCGACAGCGAACCCGGAAATGGGACCCATGTGAGGATTCGTCTGCCGGCGGTGCAAGCCAGACTACAACCGGGTACAAGCGAAGAAATGCCGGAAGTGGATAGCGGTCCCGCGCTCGCTTCGCGGCCAGGATTTCACCCGCCAGGAGAAGGAAAACAGTCATGACTACCGCCGCAATGCTTGCCGTCGCTCCCGTTCACCCGGAGACCACGAATTTTCTGAATCTGATGATTGTCGATGA
Source organism: Terriglobales bacterium (assembly GCA_049582765.1). Lineage (GTDB taxonomy): Bacteria > Acidobacteriota > Terriglobia > Terriglobales > Acidobacteriaceae > JBAUUQ01. The sequence continues at coordinate 65,200 of JBAUUQ010000033.1, read as the reverse complement.
TGAACGCGCCATCCGCGAAGCTTGTCGCGAAGTAGCCCGCTCTCTCGGGTTCACCGCCCTGGTGGCCGAGTCGGCGGAACACGCCTACCGTTTGCTGGAATCTCAGGTGATCGACGTGGTGCTCCTCGACCTGAAACTTCCCGGAGCGGGTGGCCTGGAGGCGCTCAACCGGATCAAGCAATACCGTCCCGATGCCGAGGTGATTGTGGTGACCGGATATGCCACGGTGCAGTCGGCGGTGTTAGCCATGAAAAAGGGTGCGTATGACTTCGTCACCAAGCCTTTCAGCATGGACGAATTCCGCCTTTTGCTGGATAGGGTGGCTACCCACTTGAAAATGAAGACGGAGAATCGCATGCTGCGCGAGCGCATCCGGTCCAGGCACGGTTTCGCCGGAATCATCGGCGGAGCGCCTGAAATGGAGAAGCTTTACCGCATGATTGCCAAAGCGGCGCAGAGCAATCACCCGGTGCTGGTGCTGGGAGAAAGTGGAACCGGCAAGGAATTGGTGGCCCGCTCGATTCATTTCTCCGGACCGTTCCGCGATAAGCCGTTCATCCCCGTCGATTGTGGCTCCCTGGTGCCTACGCTGATTGAAAGCGAGCTGTTCGGCTACGTGAAGGGCGCGTTCACTGGCGCGGTTCAGTCCAAGGACGGCCTGCTGGCCATGGCGGAAGGCGGAACGGTGTTTCTCGACGAGATCGGCGAAATGCCGGTGGATTTGCAGGCTAAACTCCTGCGAGCGATTCAAGAGAAGGAGATTCGCCCCGTGGGCAGCACCAAGCGAACCACTATTAATGTTCGCATCCTGGCCGCGACCAATCGCGATCTGGAGCAAGCGGTGGCGCAGGGCGCGTTCCGGCGCGATCTCTATTTCCGGTTGAACGTGTTGAATCTGAAGATTCCCACCCTCCGGGAACGCCGGCAGGACATTCCGGTGCTGGCCGGACATTTCCTGGAGCGGTTGTCGAGAGACTCGGGAAGGGAGCGCACGCTGAGCGATGAAGCCATGCGGGCCCTTCTGGCCTACGATTGGCCCGGCAACGTGCGCGAACTGGAAAACTGTCTGGAGCGTGCCTGCGCCATGAACAGCGGACCGGTCATCGAGGTTACCGATCTGCCTGGCATCGGGAATGGTAACGGCCACTTGTCGGCTCCCGCCAATGGTTCGTCGAAAATCATTCCTATGTCGGAACTGGAGAAGCAAACCATCCTGAACGCCATCATGCAGCTCAATGGCGACAAGCTGCTGGCGGCGCGGCTGCTGGGCATCGGCAAAACTACGCTGTACCGCAAGCTGAAGGGAATACGGTTCCCAAGACTGTTAGTTCCGCCTGTCCGGCTTCCCGAGTTGGAACGTGGCGAATGGCGCATTCATCCCAACCCCTTCTGTTTGCAGCCGCTTGAGGATGGCTAGCGGCGTGCATCACCGGAGACATGATTTTGCTCATTTCGTCATTAGCTAAAGTTGTGGAGCTGGGGCAAACGCTGCAAGAGGCGACTGGTGAGCCGGTACAGGCGTGCGGGGCGTTTGGTGAAGCCATCGCCCATCTGCAGGCGCGGGAATTCTCCGCCGTGATCCTTGATCAGCTGCTGCTCGATGCGGATCCAGACGGCGGCGAAACCGCTCGAAAACACTTCGGGGGCGCCGTTCCCGTTTATGTAAACTTTGCCGTGAACGGAGCCGCCCGGGTAGTTCGCGAATTGCGATCCGCGTTGCAGCGAAGGCAGCGCGAAATACTAGTAGCCAGAAAAGACGCCGAGCATGCTCTGCGGCACGAATTGAGCGATAGCATCACTGCCCTCTTGCTCTCGTGCGAATTGGCGCTGCGGGTGCCCGACCTACCGGCATTGGCCCTGGCCAAAATGCAGATGGTGGACGCCTTGGCCAAGGAGATGAGCTTAAAGCTCGGCGCGATGGCATAGGGGAAAGACAGCCGCCCTTGCAATCGAACCGGAGGTGGTGCTCTGACTGACCCAGTAATACCGTTCATCCGATGCGCCCGGGCCCTTTGCCACTGATTCGTCCGACCATACGCTCCAGCGAACTGAGCTAGGGCGTGATTTCGTACACCGAGCCGAACGTCTTGCTGCCGTCCCCGCCAGTTGTGCCGTAAAGATTACCGGCAGCATCGAAGATCACACCGCCGTCCGGAGCGGCTCCCGGGGTATCCTCGAAGGTGTGGAGCACCGTTTCCTTCCAGCCGCCGCTCGAGTTGGGCGTCAGCTTGAAAACGACGCCATATCCGTAAGTGCCGCCGCCGTTCGCGGTGCCATACAGACTACCGGCACTGTCGAAGGTCAGTTCGGTCGCGCCCCCATTGGACCCGTCCCTGCCGCCGGTAAACGCGTGGGGTACCGTTTCCTTCCAGCCGCCGCTCGAGTTGGGCGTCAGCTTGTAAACGACGCCATTTCCATAAGCGCCGCCGCCCCACGTCGCGCCATATAGATTCCCTGCTGGGTCAAAGGTCAGCCCTTCGCCCCCGTCATTCCCGTCCTTGCCACCAGTAAATGTGTGGAGCACCCTCTCTTTCCAGCTTCCGTCCGGGCTCGGCGTCAGGCTGAACACGACGCCATTTCCATAAGCGCCGCCCCATTGCGTCATGCCATATAGAGCCCCAACCGAGTCGAAGATCAGGTTTGTTACGGGGTGGCCACCGTCTTTGCCACCCGTGAAGCTGTGGAGATTGCTTTCCGCCCAAGTTCCATCCAAGTTCTGCGTGAGCTTAAACACGCCGCCCCACCCTTTCGTGCCGTTCCACGTCACTGTGCCGTATAGGGCCCCCTCGGCATCGAAAATTATGGGGTTCGGACCAGCCCCGTCCGCAGACCCGGTGAAGGTGTAAAGCACGCTTTCCGTCCAACTTCCGTCCAAGTCGGGTGTCAGTTCGAAGACGTTCCCTGCGCCGTTAGCTCCTCCTGAGTACGCTGAGGCGTAGAGGTTGCCAGCGGCATCGAAGATCAGCGCACCTTGGGGGCAACTTCCATCCGCGCCACCAGTGAAGTCATGCAGCGTAGTTTCCGTCCAGCTTCCATCCGGGCTCGGCGCCAGCTGGAATACGACCCCATTACCGGAAGAGCCGCCGTAGCAGGATGTGCCATAGAGATTCCCGGCTGCATCGAAGGTCAGCATCCAGTGGGCAAAGAAACCCTGCTCCTCCGTGAACTTATACAGCGTTTTGAACTTGCCGCATGCCCAGGCGCCGGGTGCCAATACCAGAGTTGCGATTACCACCGCCGCTACCGCTGCCAACGTCTTGCTCGCGGCGGACCAGAATTTATTGCTCTTCATAGCGTCTCCCTCCTTCCAGGGGAGTAGTAGAGGAAAATGAAAATTGCGGAATGAGCTTCCCTTGTCGGGTGGAGCTGAGCCATCTTTGCTCTCTGTCATCGTGCCCTCCCGCCAAAGGATGTGGCTAGTCACGGTTCATTACAATTTGGGTTTCTTCCCGGAGAGCGATGACCAGCGCAGGACTCGGGGCGGGAGAAAACCCGACATTCCGAGTCGACTATGCTTGGATCGAACTGGGCCCGCTTGCGAATAAAGAAGGGACTCGGACCTGCCAGCAAACTAGCGTGCCCGGCTACACGCCGCGATGACCGGAGTCACAGTTAGATGTGATGGGTTTCGAAAACAGGTGGTTAGCCTAGCTCTTCCCGGCGGAAAGCGCCCGGGATTTTTCGGCTTGATACGAGGCCAACTCGTCAAGAGCGGGAAATGAGACTGGGACGGTGAGCGTTTGCTCCGGCGGCAGGCTGCCCGACTGTACGGAATGTGCCAGCATCTCGAGCGCATCCCCTGCGTTCGGCGGAATATAAATCGTGGCCGCCAGCAGACCCCGCCGGACCCACGCCTGGCCAGATTTCGGCAGGCCGTCGCAACCCAGATAAGGCAGATTCAACCAACGGTCTCGGGCGCTTCCTTCGGGGAGTTCTTCGAAAGCTTTGCGTGCGCCGATCGCCATGGAATCGTCCTGGGCGGCGATTGCGTCGATGTGGGTTTGGTGAGAAGTAGAGAGTCGCAGCCAGGAACTGACCGTCCGGTACGAGCTGGTCTCGGTCCACTGGGCCTTCATCAGCTTTACCTGCACTTCGACTGGCTTGGTTTCGTACATGCCGGTAGTTCTCTGTTTGGCGGCCAGGCTTTCCGACGGACCCTGAATGTATAAGACCGCCCCGCCCTGCGGAAGCAGAGCCGCAAACTGCCGGCCCTGAATGCGGCCGACTTCCTCGTGATCCGAGGTCAAGGAAAATGCCGGGATATGATAAGTCTTTCGCAGGTCGGCGATGTACTCGACTTCGCGGTTCAACACCACCCATCCGATTCCAGCCGCCGCGGCCGCCCGCGCGACCTGAGGCAGGGCCGTTCCCCCTACTGGTTCAAAAATGATCCCATCGGGGTGGGTGTCGGAATGCGACTGGATCACATGCAGAAGTTGCTGGCTCTGGTTGATGGCATCGTTATCCGCGGAGATAACCTGCAACTGCACCCCCAGGCGCTTGGCAGCCTCCTCGGCGGCGGTGGCCTGTTCCAACTGATAGTCGTTGTCGTTGTTGGTGAGGGAGAGAAGGAAGTTCAGTTTCTTCATGAGGCCCCGCTAGGGGAATCATATCTGGTTCGGGGACGCGGGACACGGTGACTAGGGTAACCATGGGGCCTGTCCATTCGACTGCGATTGCCATTTTTCCTGGCCGGGAAACGCCACTGGCGGCCGCCAGTGCTAGAATGCGCAGATCAGGAGAAACGATTTAATGCCCAGAAACCTTGCTGTGTTAGTTGTGCTGCTGGGGTCATGTCTGAGTTGGCCGCAGAGCAAGTTGTCCGTTCACTGGGAGGAGCTGACGGCTGCCGACTTTCGCACCGCCATCCAGCAATCGCAGGGGAGCTGTCTCTTGCCCTTCGGCATTCTGGAAAAGCATGGAGAGCATCTACCGCTGGGAACCGACTTGCTGAAAGTGCGCTACGCCGCCATCCGGGCGGCCGAGCAGGAATATGCGATAGTTTTCCCGGAATATTATTTCGGGCAGATCTTCGAAGCCCGGCACGAACCCGGAACCATTGCCTATAGTTCGCACCTTCAGATGGAGTTGCTGCAGGAGACCACCGATGAGATGGCGCGCAACGGTTGCAAGAAGATCATCATCGTAAACGGCCACGGTGGCAACGAGAATCTGCTGCCCTTCTTCGCTCAGACTCAGTTGGAAAAGCCGCGCGACTACGTGGTTTACATTTTGCCCATCCTGGGGGCGCCCGCGGGCGGCCCAGTGAAGAAAACCTCGATCGATATGCATGCCGGAGAATCGGAGACCTCGAAAATGTTGATCGCGCGCCCTGACCTGGTGCATCAGGATCGGGCGAATCGGGAATCGGGAGCGGACCAGGCCCGGCTGAAGCTGCCGGACGAACTCTACACGGCGATCTGGTGGTACGCGCGCTTTCCCAATCATTACGCTGGGGATGGAGCGGCCGCAACCCGCGAACGTGGCCAATTCGAAATGGATGACTGGAACCAGGCGATCATTCGTGCTATTCGCGCAGTCAAAGCCGACCAGACCAGCTTGCAGCTGCAAAACGAATTCTTTGAAAAAGCCCAACATCCGTTGGATACCCGGCCCTAAGATTGTCTGATTGACGGCACCCGTGTCTGCGACCACTTCCATGACGACGCGACGAGGAATCCGCAGTTTTTTCTCTAGAACGCGGCCGCAGCCGCGGTAGCACTCGAGTGCAGCGAAATCACTTTATCGACATTGGTCATCTTCAACACCTGCCCCACATGGCCTTCCGGACAGGCCACCCGCAACTGCCCGCCCGCGTTCTTCACCTGACCGGCCGACATCACGATGATGCCGATTCCGGTGCTGTCAATATGGGTTACCCCGCTCAGGTCGAAGATAATCTTCTTGTGGTTGTCGCGGAGCAGATTTTCGGTGGTCCACTCCAGGTGTTTGCAGTCACGTCCGAGGATGATTTTCCCTACGATCTCTAGAACCGTAATGTCGGGCTCCACCTGTTTGCTCTGAATTTGCAGCATCGGGCAAGCTCCTCCCTGACGGTCTGGCCCATCTTAGCGGACGGGGAATCATGTTAGGTTGCAGGGCTGGAGAAGTCAATCAGCGGGGGGGAATATATGGCCCCGGCAAAATGCTCCCTCCCCCCCTCTGCCTGTGCATTTTTGTCAAGGAGAGTAATGGCAACTATTTCATATTTCCCCTTTGACAACCTCGCCAGACCGGAGGAGAATCTCTCCGATACTCGGTAGTTCCGCTTGTTCCCCCCGATGTTTGCTTGCCACCGCCGAGGAAGGGCTATCGTACTGGTCTTCAACGTTCGACATTCGCGACAAAAACATCAATCGCGAACCAAGGAGTGTTCCAATGAGAAAACTACACAGATGCGGATTGCTGGATAAAAGCCAGAGCTTCTTGAGCAACGTTGCCTCAGCGAAACGGTCCTGCGCAATCGCTTTGTTTTGTGTTCTTGCAACAATTGCCTGCCTGGCACAGAATCTTCCCGTCGTTGAGAGTTTCGATGGGACGAATGGCACTCATCCTGGTTATCTCTATGGCACGTCCATGTCCAAGGATTAGATGGCAATTTCTATGCCACAACCGGCAATGCAAGCGGCATCGTCGGTACCGTGTTCAAAATGACTCCGGGCGGTACCCTGACTACGCTATACAGTTTTGGCAAAAGCGTGCAGCCTTCGGGTGGACTGGTTCTAGGCATCGACGGGAATTTCTACGGAACTGCCCATAACGGTGGAATCAACCACCAAGGCATGATGTTCAAAATTAGCCCCAGCGGAACTTTCAAAGTTCTTTACAGCTTCTGTGCCCAACCAAATTGTGCAGACGGAGCCAGCCCTGGGGCAGGACTGGTTCGTGGTAACGACGGCAATTTGTATGGAACAACCGTTCAGGGTGGAACCTCCAACCACGGCACCGTCTTCAAAATCAGCACGACCGGCACATTGACCAGCCTGTACAGCTTTTGCTCGCAAGCGTTTTGCAAGGATGGCAATCTCCCTCGGGCGGCTTTGATTCAGGCTATAGGAGGAGACTTCTATGGAACGACCGAAGAAGGCGGAAAATATCAATGGGGCACGATCTTTAAAATCGATGCTAGCGGCACACTGACTACCCTTTACAGCTTTTGTGCAGTAGCAAGCTGCCCGGACGGCAGATCGCCGGTGGCAGGTCTCATTCAAGCTGCGGACGGAAACTTTTATTCGACGACTCTATATGGTGGAGCCCATGGTGGCGGTACCGTGTTCAAGATTACGCCAAAAGGCACGTTCAAAACGATCTATAACTTCTGCTCACAAAACCGCTGCGTTGACGGGTCTTCCCCCTTTGCTCAACTGGTTCAAGCTACCGACGGGAACCTTTATGGGACAACGGGCGGTGGCGGAAATGGCTCCGATGACACAGGAGGCACGGTTTTCTCAGTCACTACCGGCGGCGCATTGACTACGCTCTACAGCTTTTGCAGCCAGACCGATTGCACGGACGGCGAAGTTCCCCAAGGTGGAGTGACTCAAGGTACCGACGGAAACCTCTACGGAACTACCCAGGGGGGAGGGACAATCGGCGATGGTGTTGCTTTTGTATTGTCTGCGGGGCTGACACCTTTTGCAGCAGCGCTACCCAACTCGGGGAAAGCAGGAAAAACTATAAAAATCCTAGGGCAAGGTTTCACGAGCGCTACTGCCGTTTTCTTCAACGGAGCACCTGCCAGCTTCACGGTGCAATCTGACACTTACCTGACCGCCACGGTTCCCGCCGGTGCTACAACGGGTTCTATCAGCGTGACCACGACCGGCGGCCTTCTGACCACTAACAAGCAATTCCGCGTGCTTGAGTGATTGAAAATCTGAGGTTAATGTTCAATTTAATCTCGGCGCTAATAGATCAAATTGTCCTGCTCTTTTGGCATCGGTGTTTCTCTTCGTTCGCGAATTGCTTCAGTTGAATGCCTTGACCTGTGCGGCATAGCTTGGGTTTGTCGTGCAGCCGGTACCGGCAGCGTAACTGGTTGAGTAACTAATTGCGCTTGAGCTGTTTGTTGCGACGACAAAATTCTGCTGAAGCCGATCTCCACCCGTTGCACCACCATTGGTTGTAATGGTCTCGATTGCAGTGTTGGCCTGAACTGTTCCAGTCGGCAGCATCGGGCAAGTTCCTTCCTGACGGTCTGGCCCATCTTAGCGGACGGGGAATCATGTTAGGTTGCAGGGCTGGAGAAGTCAATCAGCGGGGAAACGTCGACTGCGCTGGTCATTTTTTCTTGCCGTATGTTTGCATTGCCTGAAAGCGGTCCATGGTTGGCTGCAACTGCTGCGGATCGCGAACGCAAGTCATGAATATGGAACGTGTATCTAAGTCTTTCGGCATGCCTGCGAAGTAGCGGTAGTCAGCGGGCAGCGGCGGCCCGCCAGGCTGGCCTGCCGGAGGAAGGATCTGGGGAAGGTGGACCGCGTACATACTGCCACCGGCCAGAACCTGGTGCGAATACTGCATGAGCCAGACGCAGTTTCCAGAGTCCTCCATGAAATTGGCGGAAACTACGGCCCACTGGCCGCCCAGGCGCGAGCCATAAATGTAGAGCGTGAATCCAAGTGACAAGGTCATCCACAACATGGGCACTCGCGCCCAAAGCATGGTTGAGCAAAGGTCATTCCAGCGCATGAGGAACCAGTGTCCGAAGACCCATTCGCCCAAATACTGATTGAAAATCTTGTTGCTGAACGTCCAGGAAAGATGGGAATAATCGGCGTGGGCTCCGCGCAGAACCAGTGGCAACGCAGCTACCACTTTGGCCAAAGGAGGGTGCTCTTCGTTCATCCGCATGTCCAGTCTTTGGAGATAGCTCACTCCCGCGGCGATATGCGCGACTTCGTCAAAGGTTACCGACTCGTGTCTCGCGGCTCCGCCCGCAAGCAAACGCCATCAGGGCAAGAAGGAGAACTGCAGCGAAGAGGAATCTTCCAGATGTTTTCAATCCCATTAACCACATGCGATGAAATCGAGAGGTACGTCTACTGTGTATTCGGAGATGGTGTCAGAGCACGGAAATTCGGCTCTCACACGAGTGATTATAGTTGGAATCGCTCGGTTCCGAGTCGCGAGCCATGGATGCAAAAAGATGCGTCCCTATGAGCTTTCGCGGGCAGCCGCTTACGGAAAGCGAACATCCAGACTGTAAATCTCCTGCGTGCTTCGGTCCCGCATGATGAGTAGCGAGTCATCGGGCGCCAACCCGATCCAGAACTCCCAGGGATCGAAGCCCCGCGGAATTTCTTTCAGGCTGAGCAAACGTTCCACTTTGCCATTGGCTACGTTGACACGCACCAGGTCGTCGGTGTTGTCGGAATAATCCTCGGCGTACAGATTCTTTCCATCGTGCGACCAGTTCTCGAAACCGAAGCGCGATACGGCCAGTTGCGTCCAATTCTTTTTCTCAATGTCGTAGAGCATCAGTTTCGTGGAGTCCGTGGAGAGGGCCGCCAGAAAGCGTCCGTCCGGCGAACAGCGGGGACTGAAGAGGTTTTCAGAGCCTGGCACATCCGAAACCTGCGAAGTCTTTAAGTCTACGATGTGAATATTGGGGCCTGTTGTGCTCCCGTACTCCAGCCAGGGCATACCCGCGAACACAATGGAATCGCCTTGCGGCATCCAGGTCGGATCGCCCTGGTTGTGGTCGCCCGCGCTAACTTCGTGAGGCGCGCCGCCCTGAGCGGAGATCACGAAGATCTTCCAGGGCCTTCCCGGACGGGACGCCATAAATGCGATCCGGGTTGCATCCGGCGACGAACGTGGCATGTGCGTTTGCATCGGCGGATAGGTGAGTTGGGTCCGGGAACTTCCGTCCGGTTTGCTCCGCCATAGGGTAAGCTCCGGATGCGCCACGTAAGTAATCCATTCGTCGTTGTGGAGAATGTCGGCTTCGCCCGCTGACACGCCGGAAAGGTAGACGGAGAACTGGGACTTGCTGTCCATGTTGATCAAATCGAAGCGGCGCTGTTCCCCGATCACGAACAGCTTCTTTCCATCCACGCCCGGTGTCGGATTGCTGAACAGGAGTGGTCCGATGGTCAGTTCCGTGGGTTCGCCACCTGCCTTGCGAAACAGGGACACGCCCTCGCGCAGGGCCCAGATATTCTCTGCGTGATCGCGAGTCGATTCGAACAGGAAATAATCTCCATTTCGGGTCCAGGCTCCACCAAACTCCTGCGCTGGATGGTTCCAGTCCGGCAGCACCGGATGCAAACCCTTCCCCTCGGACGAAATCTCCCACAATGACGACGTATGTTTGTCGGTGTCCCTGATGGTGAAGCGTAAACGGCGGCCGTCGGGAGAAAAGCGGGGAGCAAACGGGATCCCGGGTACGGTGATGAGTTCCCGCGAATCGGCGCCGTCCGGACCACACTCGTACAAGCTGGACTTGTTGGCATAAACGATGTGCTGGCCATCGGGCGCCCAGGCGGCTGCGTGAGCAAGGACGTTGCCCACGGGCCGGAGCGAGCCTGCGGGGAGCGGCAGGACCCAAACCGGCCATTCCGTCTCCGAGCCCTCCGCGCCGCCTTTCAGCAGTAGTTCAGAGCGGCCCGGATAGAGATCATAGATGTCGGCGCTTGCCAAGGAGGTTGGCACGGGTGCGGTTTCTCCACCCGAGGTCGAAACCTGCCTTAGTACCGAGTGGCCGCCCAGATGTTCAGAAAAATACAGTCGAGTGCCATCGGTGACCAGGGAGCGTTTTGATGCGCCGTCGTTGGTAATCTGCAGCGACGAGAACACAAGCGGCGGCGACTCCGGCGATCGCAGGAAAAGGACGATTGCCACCAATGCCGCCACCGCGAATAGACCCATCGCCAGCCACGTCGCGAGAGATGTCCTTGGCTGGGGTTCAGCCGCCGGGACGGAGGCAGCGGAGAGAGAACGGATTCTCGCACTCAAATCTGGCGCCGGCCGCATGCCCGAACCGCTAGGCGGGGATTGGTCCGACTCAATTTCACGGCGCAGGCGCTGCAAATCACCCCGCATCTCGGCGGCGGTTTGATAGCGCAGCCCGGGGTTTTTCTCCAGCGCCTTTCCCACGATGCGTTCGAGTTCGGGAGGCGTCGCCGGGTTAAATCGCAGCGGCCACTCCGGTACGCTGTGAATGAGGGAGTCGAAAAATGCAGCCGTAGTCTGCCCTTGGAACGGGAGGGTTCCGGTTGCCATCTCGTAGAGTACGACGCCGAAGGAAAATAGGTCAGTTCGGGAGTCGAGCGGCTGGCCCAACGCCTGCTCCGGCGACATGTAATGAGTAGTTCCCAGAGCCGATCCCGAACGAAGAAGATCCTCCGGCGACTGCGTCAGACCTCCGAAAGTATTGCCACTGACACTGGCTGTTCCCCCCACGGTGAGCTTCGCCAGACCGAAGTCCAGAATCTTGGCGTGGCCGCGCTTGGTGACAAAGATGTTTGCCGGGTTAATGTCGCGGTGAATGATGCCGTGGGTGTGGGCGGCGTCCAGAGCATCGGCGATCTCCATGCCGAGCGACAACAGGGTCTTAATCTCCAGCGGATGGCCGGCAATACGGTAGTTCAGGGGCAGCCCATCCAGAAATTCCATGGCAATGAAGGCCTTGCCGTCTTGCTCGCCGATGTCGTGAATCGTGCAAATGTTGGGGTGATTCAGTCCGGATGCGGCCTGGGCTTCGAATTGAAAACGAGCGAGTGCCTGGGGATCGCGGGAAACTTCGTCGGGCAAAAACTTGAGGGCGACGAAGCGGTGCAGCCGCGTGTCCTCTGCTTTATAGACCACCCCCATGCCGCCGCCGCCGAGTCTTTCGAGGATGCGGTAGTGCGAGATGGTTTGGCCGAGCACTGGAGCAGAATCCTACTTCTGCGAAACGGGCAAGTCAATGAAGGGCGCGGAGTTGGCAGTTCCACGGAGGACACGAATTCGAGACCTGGCAACCCGCCAGGAGAGAGCATGGGACGGCTGCGCTCCGGGCCCCCACTTTTCAGGAAATCCAAAGGTAGGCAATTCTCCGATTACTTTGAGTACCCCAGATCTTCAAGAGCCCTTAAAGCCTTGGCGCAGTTATGCCGATTAAACAATCTCGACTCGTTGGGGAGGTGTGTCCGGATGCCGAATATGACAAACCGCATCGAGATTCCGTTCGCGGACGAACGCCCAAGACTGAGCACAAACCAGAAGGCGCTCAAGATCAACCTCGACCCGCTCCGTTACGGCACCTTCGCCGAAATCGGTGCTGGACAGGAGGTTGCCCGCTGGTTTTTCAAGGTGGGTGCCGCAGCCGGCACAATTTCCAAGTCGATATCGGCGTATGACATGGCGGTTAGCGACGCAATTTACGGACGCTGTAAGCGATACGTGTCCCGGGAACGGCTGCAGAGCATGCTCGATTACGAGCATCGCCTGAACCTGGAGAGACTGCAGTCATCGCGAGGCGGCAGCACTGCTTTTTTCGCCTTTGCGGACACCGTAGCGGCCCGCAACTATCACGGCACCAACGAGTGTCACTGCTGGATGGGGGTGAAGTTCCAAACCCATCCCCGGGACGAAGACAGCCAGGTGCTGATTCATGTCCGCATGCGCGATCAGGAGAACGGCCTGCAGCAGGAGGCTTTGGGGATTGTCGGCGTCAATCTGCTTTACGCCGCATTCTTCCTGCACTACAAGCCGCACTTGATGCTGGAATCGCTGCTGGACAACCTGACGACGGAGCGGGTTGAGATCGACATGATCGAGTTTTCCGGCATCGAGTTCCGCCACGTCGATAACCGCGTGATGAGCCTCAAACTGGTGCAACTCGGCCTGAGCGGAGCGGCGATGTTCGGGCCGACGGGTGAAGTACTGCAGCCCTCGGAATTTTTGCGCAAACGGCCGATTCTGGTGGAGAGAGGCAGCTTCCGGCCGGTCACCAAAGTCAACATGGATATGCTGCGCTGTGCTTACGAGCGCTTTGCCGTGGAGCCGGAGGTCAAGGACAAGCCGGTCGTCCAGCTCATGGAAATCACCATGCGCAATCTGCTGGCGGCCGGTGAGATCGATCTCAGTGACTTTCTGGCGCGGGCGGATGCGCTGGGCGCCATGGGGAAGACAGTGCTGATCTCGGACTATTTTGAATACTATCGTCTGGCAGCGTACTTGACCAGATACACCGCAGAACCCATTGCCGTGACCATGGGGGTGTCCAGCCTCCTGGACCTTTGCAACGCCAAGTATTACTCCGAGCTTGAAGGCGGCATCCTGGAGGCCTTCGGAAAGCTGTTTACCAAGGACTTGCGGATCTATGTGTATCCCCTGCGCGACCAGGGTACAGGCAGTCTCAAGACCGTCGAGAATGTGGAAATACCTGGGGCCCAGCAGAATCTATTCCGGCATTTGGTGGAGCACGGCAGAATCAAACAACTCGACAATTTCGACGAAAACGTGCTGCACATCTTCTCTCGGGATGTTCTGAAACGAATCAAGGAGAGCGACGTCTCGTGGGAAAATATGGTACCCTCCGAGGTCGCGGAAATGGTCAAGCGCCGCCAACTTTTTGGCTACCGTGACCCCGAAGTTCTTGATGACGCTTCGGTTGTCTAGCGGATGGATAGTCTAGCCAGCGACACAGTCCAGCCCCAACTCCCGAAAGACGACCTGGTCCTGACGCCAGTCGTCACCTGGTGCAGTCTGAGGTCGGTGCCAAACCCAGATTCCTCAGATAAATCAACCACATGGCGGGTAACTTGGGTAACGTTTCCTGGCTCTGGGGCACGTGGTACGCTCCTCGATAAGAAGTTCAAAATCAGCTACTTCGAGGGTACGATGCTCCGCTGGTGCGCTTTTCTGCTCCTGCTTTCGTCCTCGTTTGCGTCTGCCGACGTCAAGGCCAACCATAATAGGCCTAAGCCGAAACACGCAACGACCCAACTGTCGTTGAGCACTCGCTCGCCACGTGCGCGCGCCGACTTTGAAAGGGCGATGCGCTATTTCGAGCAGTACCGTCTCACCGATACACTGCAATCGCTGCGAGAAGCGGCTAAGGCCGATCCCAAGTTTGCCCAGGCTTTCATCATGATTGCCAAGATCAGCAAGGATCCAAGGGAGCAGGCCGACGCGCGTCACCGGGCGAAGCAGTTGGCGCCGTTGGCGACTCCCGGAGAGCGATTGCTGATCCGCTGGCTGGCCGGGGCTCAGGAGGACGAATACCTTCCCGCGATCGCCGCCATGAACGACCTGTTAGCGATGTATCCCAACGATGCCCGGCTGGCCTTTCTGGCTGGCGACTGGTTGACCCTGCAGGAACGTTATGAACAAGCCACAGTCGTACTCGAGCATGCCCTGACTCTCATGCCGGATTACCCTGCGGCGTTGAACGATTTGGGATACAGCTACGCCTACAGCGGAGAGTTTGAAAAAGCCTTCACGGTCATGGATCGTTATGCTGCATTGGAACCAGACCAGCCCAATCCCCATGACTCCTATGGCGAAATCCTGCGCATGGATGGAAAGTTCGAAGCCGCGCTCGAGCAATACCGTCTGAGCATTCGCATGGATCCGAACTTCGGATCAGAACTGGGCGTCGCCGACACCTACGCCTTGATGGGCAAAGAACAGGAAGCGCGCGAGGAGTACGCCCGGGCCATTGTCTTCGCGGGGAGTGAGAGCGACAAGATCGATTATGAATTGCAGTCCGCGGTGACCTGGATTCGCGAACACAACCGCAAGCAGGCGGAAAGGGCGCTGGGTGAAGTCGCAAAACACGCCCACGCTGCAGGTTTGTCTCTTCAGGAAGCTGAGGCCCAGCGGGTCCTGGCGCTGTACGAGCCAGACGGCAAGGCAGTGTCGCGGCATCTGCAGTTAGCCTGGCAGGCGTTGCAAGACCACCACGATCTCTCGGCCAGCGACCGCAACGAGGAGTTGGCCAGAATCCTGCGGGTGCGGGCTACGCGCCTGGCAGAGGCGGGAGACATGGACTCCGCCTCCCAAGCCGTCCATCAACTGCAGGGCATGGTAGGGCAGAGTAAAAGCCGGATCACGCTGCTCTCTTATTACGGAGCTGCCGGAGCGGTGTTGATGGCACAGGGAAAGTTCGCCGAGGCTATCCCAGAGCTGGAGGAGGATTCTGCCGAGCCGCTTTCCATGCGCCTGTTGTGGCAGGCATACGACGCCACCGGAGCAAGCAGTGAGGCCCGGGCGATGGCCGTTAAATTGTCAGCTCTGAATGTGCCGACTGTGGACCAGGCCCTGGTGGTTCCCCAGTTCCGTGCCAGTTTGGTCAGCGTGAGCCAGCCGGTGCATCCATAACTTAGGGGAATCGTCCACGATGCCAATGATCCCCATCTTCCGGCTCGGCCACCAGGCGGAGAAACTCTGCCCTCCGCGTTTAACCACTTTTTTCCCCGCTCTTTCTCTGGAGAGTCTCCAGGTCGGCGTCGACAACTTGCGTCATGACGTGCACCTGAGTCCAAAGTTCGTCGAGCAGACGCGGTTGCACCTGGCGCGTCTTCTGGCACGCCACGGCGACGTGGAAGGCCTGATAGCCGCCGAGGTAGCGCAGAGACCCGGCAGTCACTTCGGGGGATGGAAGCCCGGCCAAAAACCCCAGCCCGAGCCTGCCGATCTGAAACCGCTCCTCACCGAGTTGCACGTGGTTACGCTGAACCGCGCCAAAGCTGAGGGAAACCAGGTATTGGACCTGTTGGGCCGGGCAGCCATTCTTAAGTTCTTGCGGGTGGAGATCCATTCCCAATTTGCCCAAATCCTGGAACGCTGCCGCATGATGCTCAAGAGCTATGAGGGCGTGCGTCCGCAAAGAGCATTGGAATATCGCGAACGTGTTGCCGGGTTCCAGGTTGCCAAGAAGATCATCATGCGGAAAACCGGACAGGAACTCTTCCGCACCATGCGCGAGGTGGAAAAGGAGACTCTGGGCCGCACGCGGCGGTCCTTGTTTGGAAACGACGACGAAGAGCCCTACAAGTTGTTTCTCAACCCCCTGGTCTTTACCGAAGACGGCGGCGATGCCTACCTCAATGCCGACCACTACGTGATGCTGGGCAACTTTGACCGGGACCCCGACCGCTTTTCGAATATCCGCAGAATCAGCTTCGAATTCCTGAAGTCCCTCAATCTGGAAATGGGAAACGATGCCGAGCGTACCCTCGACGGCTGGCTCAACGTGCCCGAAAATGCGCAAGAGTTGACCGGCGGAGGGACCCCTGACGAATCCACCCCGGAGGGAAGATCACAAAGGGTGCGGCTGGCCGCATGGGTCAGCTTGCTGGAACGCGAGAAGGTCATGGACTACATCATCGCTTCCTACGAAGTAGCCCCGCTGTTGGCGGAATACTCGCCGCGGATCAACGCCCAGCAGCTGAAAAATGCTTTGATTACACGGGAGGAGAGGGTTCGGGTGGAGAAGCTGATCGCTGAACACGGGAAATTGTCGCCCGACAACCTCTATGCGGCGATTGATCGTGTGGCTGCCTGCCGGGGCCCCGAACGCGCCAAAATGGCTGGCCGGTTCCTGCGCGACTTCATCCGCTATCACCGGGATCTTCGCCAACTGGAAACGCTGAACAGCGCCATGGACAGCGTGAACCTGATCGCCAACGAAAAGCTGCGGCAGCTCTCCTCGATGAACGGGACGCTCTACCAATTCCTGCTGCCGGAGGAGCAAAAGCCGGAGGAAGAGAAAGTGGCGCGGCACGTGATCATCAAAGCCGATGTGCGCGACTCTTCGCGGCTCACGCGATCCTTGCTGGAGCGCGGCATGAATCCGGCGTCCTATTTCAGCCTGAACTTCTACGACCCGGTGAACAAGCTACTGGCCAAATACGGCGCGACCAAGGTTTTTCTGGAGGGTGACGCCATCATCCTGGGCCTCCTGGAGCGTGAAGGAGAAGCAGGGCTGGGGGTGTGCCGCGCCTCCGTGCTGGCGCGTGAGATTATCGAGATCGTACGTGGATACAACCAGTTATTGCAGCGGGCAGGGCTTCCGGGTCTGGAGTTGGGGATCGGTATTTCCTATCAAGACTCGCCCCCAATGTACCTCATGGACGGAGAGCAACGCATCATGATCTCCGATGCGTTGAACGAAAGTGACCGGCTGTCTTCGTGCAGCAAGCAGGTACGGAAATCCATGAAAGGTTCGGCGACTCCTTTTAATGTCTACGCTTTTCAAACCGTAAGCGAGACAGAGATCGAGGGCAGCGCCGAGGACTTTATTCTGAAGTACAACATCAACGGCATCCGCATGAGCGAAGCCGCTTTCAAGAAACTGCAGCAGGAAATTTCACTGGAGCCTTGCCGGCTTGAGTTTCCTGAACTCAAAACTCAGGAAGAATCCACGTTGTGGAGTGCGGTGGTACCACTCGGCAACGACATCTTCCGTAAGATCGTGGTGCGCCGCAGCCGGATGCCCCAGATCGATGCCCGCACTTTTGCGCGCCAGCACTGGACTGAACAATGGTACTACGAAGTCTGTTCCAATCCCGCGATTTACGCCAAACTGGAAGCAAAGACGGGGGCTGGAAGTTAAGACTCGTTCAAGAGTTGCGGCGCGAGGTTACTGTCCGGCGCGCAACGGTGAAATCAGCAAGCGCCCGGCGGGCTTCTTCTTGTCTGACTTGTCGGGCTGATAAACCAAATCCAGCGAGCCTTCGGTTGTTGGAGAGGCTTCCGCGAGCAGTGCTGCCAGGCCGCGGAACGAACGGCCTACGTCGACACTGTCCTGCGAGGCGACTGGCGCACCCTTGTCGATGGCGGGTCCGATGGCTTGGTGATTGTTAGGGATTTTCCAGAGGACCTTGCAGTTGGTCGCCGCCTCGACGTCTTCGTCGGTGAATCCCGGAATCTTCTTATAGCGGTTCAGCACCAGGCGAACCCGGTCGCGCCCCGTGCCTTCCTCCATGAAAGTGCGCATCCGGCCGGCGCTCCAGAGAGAGACTACGTCCGCCTGGGCGACCAGCAAGACGGCGTTGGACAAATCGCACAGCATGCGAGCCGTGTCATCCACCCGGTTCGAGCAATCGACCACCACATAAAGAAACTGGGACACCAGGAAATCAAAAAGACGGGCCAGTTCGGCGGCTGAGGGCGAGATCAAGTGTGGTTGCTGTTGCGGACCGGCCAGGAGTTGCAAGCCGTCCTTGCATTCCGTCATCAGGCCCTTGAGCAGGGAACCGTCGATACGATGCAGGTTCTGCAGGGCATCGGTGAGGCCAAAGGTCGGCCGGGCATTCAGGTGAAGGGCGGCATGTCCGAGAGAAGCAAAATCTACCAGTAATACCCGGGAGTGCATTTCCTGGAGTGCGGTCGCGGTGTTCACTGCTACGGTGGTTGCGCCCGCGCCCCCTTTTGCGTTGGTTACGGTGAAAACACGTGCCCGGCCCGAAGTTGTGCGGGCCTTGCTGCGCGAAGCCTGGAAACGGGTTAAGGCTTCCACCATGGTTTTGTCGCTGGCGTTCCGTTCCAGGTATTCCCGCGCACCGGCACGCATGGCCGAGACAATGGTTTCGGGATGACTCAGTTCGCCGACGGCGAATATGACAATGTCACTGGTATTGGCGTGGATCAGCTCAATCGTCTGGATGGCTCGGTGCGCACTTGCCGGGTCGATGTCCACCAGCACTACCTCAGCCCGTACGTTCTGGATTTCACGCAGAATGGAATCCGTGGGACTGGAAGGAAAGCCGACATGGCCGAACACGTTCCGGCCAATCTGCGTGCCCTCCAAACGCTGTTGGAGCACCGCCAGCCGTTCTTTGTCCTCGGTTAGAAGAGTAACCGCGATGCCGTGCATGGACGGAGCCTCAGTTTCCTACGCAGTACCTTTTATGCTATGAGGAGTCGGGCACTTACGCCAAGTGACTTTTGTAACCAAATCCCTGCCGAGATTCCCCTTTAGCTCGTCAGAATCCCCACGCAAACTACAAAGGACATTGCGGACTGGCTGAAAACGCCGAACCGGGAGGAGTGTCCGTGGGTCAGCCGCTATTGTATGCAAAAACTTACCGATTGGAAAGCGGGGTAGCTGTGAAAATCGGCATCCGGAGGGCGATCTCAGGACTCAGAGGCGATTTCGGTGGCAAGATGCAGAAAAACAAGGCCGGGCTTTACCCATGGCCTAAGTTTCTTTAGAAATGACGCAGTCTGAGAATGCGTCCCCTGATAACCAATCGTGAGCTATCTGCAACTGCTAGCTCACGGGCACTTCCACTCCGTCGTGCTCACGTAAAGGCGAGATTTGGCGGAACACCGGTACTCCCTCCGCCTCCGGCAGAAATTCGTAATTTTCCAGATGGATGGCCGTCGCGTACTTAGCATCGCGGTTGGAGGATTGTACCCGCAGCACCCGGCCGCGGCACCGTACTCGCATGTTCTCGCCCAGGGTAATTTCGGATGGCATGATCAGGGTCAGTTCGATCGTATCCGCTTCGGTGAGGGACAAGTCCGTGCAAACCAGCGCTCCGCTCGCGCTCAGGTTCTGCGTGAACCCCTTGCCCGCATGGTTGCTTCCCAACAGGTGAACCGAGACGGGAAGCTGGAACTCGAAGCGTTGTGCCGCCCGCCGTTCTAGCTGACCTTGCACCGTGTGCATTGATCTCCTCCGACCCGGGAGCACTGCCTCTATACTGGAGTGCAGCCAACGTACGGCCAGTTCCCCAAACCAATGACTGTAGCGCGATCCGCGGCATCCGGGAAGTCACCACTTAGGTAGATTGTTCACTTGACAAAAGTGCCAAAGGGGTGCAATGTGACCTCTAAGCCACGTTTGCCAAGGAGAAAAGCTGTGACAATTATCGCAGGGTTTAAGTCCTATGAAGGCATAGTCCTGTGCGCCGACACCCAAGAAACCCTAGAGCACGCCAAGCGTAATATTCCAAAACTTCGGTTTGAGCCGCTTAATACGCATGGGTTCCCCGTGCAAGAGAATGTCGAGGATTTGGCGGTAGCATTCTGTGGCGCAGGCGATGGCCCATTTATTGACAAGCTAGTGAGCGAGGCGTGGCAGGATGCGTCCGTAGCTACATCACTCGATGAGGCATGTGTGACTATCGAGGCGAGCATCAAGCGGACATACAAGGAATTCGGGAGTATCTATCAGGCGGGCATGTGTCCTGAGGTTCAGTTGATATTTGGTGTCAAAATGGACCATCGCAGTCGGCTATTTTCTGCCATGGGGCCAATCGTTAACGAAAAGCGTGGCTACGATTGCGGAGGAGTCGGCCACTACATGGCTGACTTTCTGGCATCTCGAATGTACGGGGACTATCTACCTGTGCATATGTGTGTGATTCTGGCCGCTTACGTCCTGTTTCAATCCAAAGAGCACGTTGATGGGTGTGGTGGCGATAGTCAAATAGTCGTGCTCCGAGAGGATGGTAGCAGTGGGCTTGTGGACTGGAAGCGACTAGAGGCAATCACGGAGTTGTTGTCTCGTTCCGACCATGACCTTAGCGAACTTCTTCTCAAATCCGCCAACCTGAATATTGCGGATAAGGAACTCAAAGAAGCAGCATCCTTCATGTATGACCTGATGGAGACATTCCGCAGCAACCAAAGAGACGAGCTTCGTAAATGGGATGATATGACGTCCAGTATGCTCGGCGAGTACGCAACGCCTACCGATGCGCTCGGACTCCCTGCGCCGCAATCGAATAATAAAATACCCGACCAGGAGGAGTAACCAGATGGCTAGGACACAAATGTGGGTAGACGAGA
Organism: Terriglobales bacterium; assembly: GCA_049582765.1. GTDB lineage: Bacteria > Acidobacteriota > Terriglobia > Terriglobales > Acidobacteriaceae > JBAUUQ01. The sequence goes on along the minus strand of JBAUUQ010000033.1, from coordinate 44,467 downwards.
AAGCTCTTATGGCTGCGATCCTGGACGCTGTTCTACCAGCAAGCAAAGCGTTCCCTATCCTTGACGCTGTAGGAGTCCCTCGATCTTCGCGAGTCGCGCCTTCAGCGAAGCGAGTTCGTCCTCCAAGGCGTGTGAGAGATGATAAAGACCGGCCATAGCATTATGCTGATGAACATCTCTTGCTCTGTGGGCGGGCGTGAGACTGTCTTCAAAGTAGTAAGCGGCAGCGGCGAATGTTCTTGCAGGCGGTTTGATTCGCATTGGAAAAGCCTTTCATGCGGTCAGTTTTTCAAACGTGAGGACTGGGGCCGTAATCATATGACGCAGGGTTTCCAGGAACAGATTGGCATTCTTCCGGCGGTTAAAGCGGAAAGTCATCTCATCCAAATAGGCGGGAAGGTGCTTCGCGCTGACCTTGTGCCAGCTTCCCATGATGCCGCGTTTCAAGAGGGAGAAGGCGGACTCGATTGTATTGGTCGTGATGAGATCGCCACCCTCATGGCGGACGTATTCCTTAGCGGTGTGATTGATCGTCCGATGCTTATGGTCGCCGACCGCATATTTGTAGGCTGGCAGGGTGTCAGTGACAAGCAGTTCAACATCCGTACTCAGGTTCTCTTGGATGTACTTCGCCAGAGTGCCGGATTTCACGTCTATGGCATGAAAGAAACGCAGGTCACCGTTGCGCTGCCGAAGGCCAATGACGATTTCCTTCGCGGCCTTGGCGGCTTTGCTGCCCTGCCCGAGTCTGCGACCGCCAACATAGGTTTCGTCCATTTCGACTTCGCCATCCAGCATGGGCTTCTCAGCTTCCTTCATGGCAGCGCGGATGCGGTGACAGAGATACCATGCTGTCTTGTAGGAACCTTTGTGTTGGCCCCAGATCGTCCGCTTGATCTGATGAGCACTCATGCCTTTCTTAGCTTCGCAGAGCAAGAGGGTGACCATGAACCACTTGGTCAGCGGCAAATGGGAGTCGTGGAAGATCGTTCCAGCGGTTACGCTGAATTGATAGTCGCAATCCTTGCAATACAAGAGCCGTGCATTCAAACGAGCAAGAGTCTTTGTATGGCACCGTGGGCACTCGGGGCCTTCAGGCCAGCGCAATCTTTCGAGCAACTCACGGCACTTATCGTCGGTGGAGAACAATTCCGTGACATCAGGGAGAGTCATAGTGAGCACTTCAACTGAGAATGAGAAGAAAGAAGCACTTCAGCGGGTTCCGACGCGAAAGCTGCTTGCGTCAATAAAACGCGATCTGCGAAAGCAGTTGCACGCTTCTCGCTCCGCGAAACCCAAGAAGAAATAGCACTTATCTTCATGAGTTGAATTATGAGCTATGGTCGTACTTTTGTCAAGTGAACAATCTACCCACTTAGTGACGGTGAGGATTGACGGTTTGATTACAGCCGCGCAAGCATTCTTCGGGGGTTTCCCGGTTTTGGGGCGAACTTTGATGCCGGAGAGGCACTGATTTCCACAGAGATGCCCAGAGGAAGACAGCAACCTGAGTCTTGAGATTGGAATGGTGAATCGAAAGTGGCAGTGACGCAATTATCGTCCACGGACAATTCTCCCACCGGTTCGGGGCGCAGCCGGATCGCGTTATCTGCGACCTTGCGGGCCATGCGGCACCGCAATTTCCAGCTTTTCTTTACCGGCCAGCTCATTTCCTTGATTGGAACCTGGATGCAGACGGTGGCGCAGGCCTGGTTGGTATATCGCCTGACGGGATCGTCCCTGTTGCTTGGGTCGGTTGGCTTCGCCAGCCAATTCCCGGTCTTCCTGGTCGCCCCGGTAGGCGGCATCGTCGCCGACCGGCACAATCGCCAGAAAGTTGTGATTGGCACACAGGTCGCATCCATGATCCTGGCCTTCATCCTGGCTGCGATCACGCTCACTGCAACGGTACGAGTGTGGCACATCTTCGTGCTGGCCGCTTTGTTGGGCGTGGTAAACGCCTTCGACATCCCCGGCCGCCAATCGTTCCTGGTGGATATGGTCGGCAAAGAAGATCTGATGAACGCCATTGCGCTGAACTCGTCCATGTTCAACGGCGCCAGAATCATTGGTCCTGCAATCGCCGGAGTCCTGGTGGCGAAGATCGGCGAGGGGTGGTGTTTCTTCGTCAACGCGGTGAGCTACATCGCGGTCATTGTGGGACTGTACATGATGCGGGTGCCCCCGCCTGCACGACGGACTACCGAGGTTTCACCTCTGGCGCACATGATCGAAGGCTTCCGTTTCGTGCGGCATTCCGCTCCGATGCGCTCCATCCTGCTGCTGTTGGGACTGGTAAGCCTGGTGGCCATGCCCTACACCGTGCTGATGCCGATCTTCGCCGACAAGATATTGCATGGCGGAGCGCGCGGCCTGGGCATTCTGATGGGGGCTACCGGTGTGGGCGCGCTGCTCGGTGCTCTGACTTTGGCGGCGCGTACCGGCGTTCACGGGCTGGGAAGGTGGGTAGCGTTTTCGTGCGCCGGTTTCGGAATCAGTCTGATCCTCTTCTCTTTCTCCACTCATTTCTGGCTCTCCGCGGCATTGTTGCTGCCGGTGGGATTCGGCATGATGCTGCAAATGTCTTCGTCCAACACGCTGATTCAGGCGATGGTGCCCGATGACCTGCGCGGGCGCGTCATGGCGGTGTACTCCATGATGTTCATGGGCATGGCTCCGTTTGGAGCCCTCTTCGCAGGAGCGTTGGCCGATCGTCTAGGGGCGCCAGTTACCGTGGCGATGGGCGCGGTCGCGGCAGTCGGAGGAGCTGCGTTGTTCTACTTGAATCTGCCCAGGATTCGCGTCGAAGCCCGGCAACTCCTCGTGGCCCAGGCGGCGGCTGGCGGTGATCCGCCGGAGACCATGACGTCGCGGGTGGTCGAAGACTAGCCGACCACACAAGGTCGCCCCCTTCCCATCTGCCCTCCATCCCACCTACAATGCGGGCGTTCCCAAATTCACGAATGGCACTCTCTGTTGGAGCTAAACTCGGGCCCTACGAAATTATTGCCCCGCTGGGCGCTGGCGGTATGGGCGAGGTCTACCGCGCCCACGATTCCCGGCTGGGGCGCGATGTTGCGGTCAAGGTCTTGCCCACAGCCGTTTCTCGCGATCCCGAGCGCCTGCGCCGCTTTGAGCAGGAAGCTCGCGCCACCGCCGCCCTGAATCATCCCAACATTCTCGCGGTCTTTGATATTGGCAGCCACGCAGATTCTCCGTATGTAGTGACTGAACTCCTGGAAGGAGAAACTCTGCGCCAGCGCATCGAGGAAGGAGCGGTGCCGGCGCGCAAGGCCACGGACTACGCCATGCAAATCGCCCGCGGACTCGCGGCTGCGCACGATCACGGCATCACCCATCGCGACCTGAAGCCGGAAAATGTTTTTCTGACCAAGGATGGGCGGATCAAGATTCTCGATTTCGGTCTCGCGAAGGTCATCCGCCCGGAAAGAATGTCGGGAGCTGACACACCTACTCTGGCATCCCAGACCGAACCTGGGATGGTTCTGGGGACGGTCGGCTACATGGCGCCTGAACAGGTGCGGGGACAAGCGGCGGATGCGCGCTCCGACATTTTCAGTTTGGGTGCGATCCTGTACGAACTGGTCTCAGGCAAGCGCGCCTTTCAGGGTGAAACCGCCGCCGATACCATGAGTTCGATTTTGAAGGGCGAACCGCCGCCTCTCGGCGAGGTGTTGCAGATCATTCCGGCGGGGCTGGCGCGCATCGTCGACCACTGCCTGGAAAAAGATGCGGCCAATCGCTTTCAATCGGCCCGCGACGTGGCTTTTGCGCTGGAGGCGTTCAGCGGTTCGTCCAGCACCAGCCAGACATCGTTGGGTCTCAGCAAAGCTCCAACCACTTGGCAAAGCCGGTCACTTTTAGCGGGACTCGCAGCCGGTTTGCTGATGGCGGCCATCGCCTTCGTAGTGGCCCGTCGCACAGCGCCGCCGCTCGAACCACCGGCCTTTCATGAGCTCACCTTCCAGCGCGGCTATATTCCAGCCGCCCGCTTTGCGCCCGATGGGGACACCATCATCTATGCCGCCGCCTGGAACGGGAAGCCGATCGAGCTGTTTTCTACCCGCCCGGAGGGCACGGAATCCCGCGCCCTGGGTGTGCCGGATTCGGATTTACTCGCGGTTTCGTCCACTGGCGAACTTGCCGTCCGGCTTGCACCCCGGGGAACCGGACCCTATGCGAGCTCGGGAACGCTGGCTCGCGCCATGTTGTCCGGCGGTTCCTCTCCGCGCGCTGTGGAAGACGGCATTCAATTTGCCGACTGGATGCCAGACGGAAAAAGCTTGGTAGTGGTGCGTCGAATGCTGGGCCGCAGTCGTCTGGAGTTTCCCATCGGCACCGTCCTTTATGAAACCGCCGGGTGGGTCGGAAATCCTCGGGTCTCTCCAAAAAGCGATTGGATCGGGTTCATTGATCATCCCAGCGTGGGAGGCGATTTCGGAGATGTTGCCGTCATCGACCTGGCTGGCCACAAGAAGACGCTTGACCCCGGCTTCTCCAGTATTCAGGGACTGGCGTGGTCGCCGGATGGGAGCGAGGTCTGGTTCACGGCCACGCGCGCCGGCAGCGCGCGCGCCCTCTACGGCGTTTCCCTCTCCGGAAAAGAGCGGCTGATTGCCCGCATTCCCGGTATTCTCAACTTGCATGATGTCTCCCGCAGCGGCCGGGTCCTGCTGGCAAGGGATAACTGGCGGGTGGGCATCATTGCGCTGGCCCCCGGGTCCGCCAAAGAGCAGGACCTTTCCTGGATGGATTTCTCCGCCCTTCGCGATCTCTCGCCGGACGGCAAGCTTTTGTTATTCGATGAATCTGGAGAAGCTGGTGGCGCGTTGGGCGCAATCTATTTACGCAGGATGGACGGCTCTCCACCGGTTCGCTTGGGGGATGGTACCGGTTGTTCTCTTTCGATGGATTCAAAGTGGGCGTTGACCGTCCCTACCCCCGCACAAGTCGGAAACCAATTTGTCTTTCTCCCCACCGGCACGGGAACGCCGCGCGCTATCCCGGTTCCGCAAGCCAGCGTGCAATGGGGAAACCTGATGCCCAATGGCCAAGAGATATTATTTGCCGGCAATGAGCAGGGGCGTGCGCCCCGCATCTACCTGCAGGATATTTCAAACGGCAAGACCCGGCCGGTTACTCCCGAAGGGGTTTCGCTGACCAGTTTCACCCGGTTCGTCTCGCCCGATGGAAAGTCTTTCATTGCCGTCGAAGCCGACGGCAGCTCCAGCGTCCGCTCGGTCGAGAACGGAGCACTCCGATCCATCCCCAGTTTGCAACCCGCAGATATTGCCTTCGCCTGGACCGGTGACGGGAAAAGTGTTTACGTCTATCAACCAGCCATGCCGGTAAAGGTGTTCCAGATCGAACTCGCGTCGGGACAGAGGCGCCTTTGGAAAGAACTTGACCCGCCCGATCCGGCTGGGATCAACTTCATCCGCACGCCTCACATTTCCGCGGACGGCAAAGCCTACGCCTACAACTACAATCGCATCTTGTCCGATCTCTATCTGGCGGACGGCTTCCGATAACCATCTCGATCACCTTCGAGCCAGGGAAATGAGCCTATCTTCATCTGAGTTGACGGATTCAAACCACCGCGACTCCCTGTTCTCCGACGGAATGGCCATCGCGTGGTTGTTAGCCGCCGCCGCGATTCTTGTCCAGATGCTGACCGACGGCCGCTACGGCTATTTCCGCGACGAACTGTACTATATGGCCCTGGGAAATCATCTGGCCGCTGGCTACGTGGATTTAGCGCCACTGGCCGCGTTCGTCATGAGGTTTACCCGAATTTGTTTTGGAGACTCTCTGCGTGCCATCCGATTTCTGCCGGCACTTTCGCAGGCAGCGCTCATCGTCCTCACCGGGCTGATTACGCGCCAACTGGGTGGACGGCGCTTTGCGGTGTTGCTGTCCTGTTTGTCGGTACTGGTGTCGCCGGTCATTCTGGTTCAAGCCAACCGGTTTTCCATGAATGCATTTGAGCCTCTGTTCTGGATGGGTTGCGTTTATTTTCTGTTGCGGGCGATCAACCAGAATCAGCCGCGGCTGCTCCTGTGGTGCGGGGTTTTGCTCGGGCTTGGGTTAGAAAACAAACATTCCACCGCATTCTTCCTCCTGAGCCTTACCGCCGGGCTGCTCCTCACCACGACAGGCCGGCAACTTCTGCGGACTCGCTGGTTCTGGATGGCGGCCGCAATCGTGCTGCTGATTTGTCTGCCTAACCTGGTCTGGCAGTACCAGCATAACTTCGCCACCTGGCAGGACCTGGAGAACGTTCGCAAGACCCACAAGAACACGGAATTACCGCCACTGCCCTTTCTGCTTCAGCAAATCATGATGCTGAGTCCGCTCAGTGCCCTGGTCTGGCTTCCCGGCCTCGGATTCCTGCTATTTCAGCGCGAAGGAAAACGCCACCGCTGCATGGGTCTCACCTTCCTCATCTTTTTCGTCGTGATGATGGAGCTGCGCGCCAAGGATTATTACCTGATGCCGATCTATCCCATGATGTTCGCGGCCGGAGGCGTCCTCTGGGAAAAGGTGATGGAAGCCCGCGGCGGATTTCGCTGGCTCAAAATAGCATTGCCGGTACTGGTGTTCATCGGGGGCACCCTCATCGCTCCGCTGGTGATTCCGATTTTGCCGGTCGAAAAAGTCGCGCCCTACATGGAAGCTTTGGGCATCAAGCTGAAACGCACCGAAGCCCATCAAGGGGGAGTTCTACCGCAACACTTCGGCGATGAGTTCGGCTGGCCGGAGATGGTTGCCGCAGTGGCCGGCGTATATAACGCGATGCCGCCCGCGGAGCGCGCCACGACGGGAATCCTCGCGGGCAACTATGGTGAGGCTGGGGCGATCGACTTTTTCGGATCACGCTACGGACTGCCGAAGTCGATCAGCGCCCACCAGAACTATTACTACTGGGGGCCGCGGCAATACACGGGAGAGAATTTGATTCTCCTCCAGGGGAAGATCGAGGATGCCCAGAAGTTTTGTAACAGCGTCGACAAAGGCCCGGCGTTGGATCCACCCTACGCCATGGAAGAGGAGCGCTACACCATTCTGATTTGCCACGGACTGAAGGTGCCGCTGGCGGAGTTGTGGCCACGTTTGAAGCACTGGAACTAGGTTTATGAGTTTTTCAGCAGCCTCTTAGGGGCGGGTCCGCAATTGTCTCAGCACTTCCAGCAATGAACTGTGGGCAAACGGTGCGGGCGCCAAGGTCAGGGCCAGCATAACCAAGGCGAAGACTCCGAGCCAGCGCCGTCCGCCGGTTACCTCGGGCCACTCCGCGACCATGGGATGCCGCATTCCGCTGATCCGCAAAAGGATCGCCCAAATTACCCAGCCTGCCCAGAAGTAAAGTGCCATGGGAATCAAGGCCAGAATGGTCAGCCGGGAAATCAGCTTGTGGGCCCGGGGAGCTATCGAGAAGACGATGTGCCCGCCATCCAATTGGCCACCGGGGAGAAGGTTGAGCGCGGTGGCGAACATTCCTACCCACGCGGCGATCGCCGCGGGATGAAAATAGACATCCTGCAGCAGCGTTGCCCCGTGCACATGGGACATCGGGAACATGGCCCATGCCACCCGAAAGATCAGAGGATACCCCAGTTGAATGTCGGAATTTGCCGTTGCTGCCGATAACAACTTGGAATGCGGCAGGGAGCAGAACAGAACTACAGTCGCCACCACAAACCCCGCAATCGGGCCGGCAATTCCTATGTCGAACAAAGCCGTGCGCGACCGAATGGGAGAACGAATGCGGATAAAGGCCCCGAGCGTACCGATGAGAGTGGGCGCTGGGATGAAAAATGGCAGGGTCGCATCCACCCCATAATAGCGGCAACACAAATAGTGCCCCATCTCGTGGGCCAGCAGGATCAGCATCAGGGTTGACGCGAACGGCAGGCCCAGCAGGAGACGCGACGGTTGCTCAAACGCCCAGTGCACGGGGAAGAACGGCACATCGTCGTCATTCAGTGAAAATGCCGGCTGGTTGCTTTGGAAGTTGTATTGCATCCGCGCACCCACCACCAGCGTGGTAAAGATGGTAGCCAGCAGCAAGAGCGCGTGCAGCCAATACCTTTGTTTGGGAGCTGGAACGTAAACGATTTCCAGGGGACGGTAAAACTCTGTGGTCGATGAGGCTGGAGGAATAATTTCCGACATCAAGATTCCGCGGCTGGAGCGAGTAAAGGCGGGCGAAACCGAAGGGGCGCGCCCGCCACTCCATTATACTGGCGCCGATTCAGTCGATCGATTGCAACTCCTTGCCCGGCTTGAAGCGAACTGCCTTGCCTGGCGGAATGGAAACTTCCGCGCCAGTGCGCGGATTGCGCCCGATGCCAGTCTTGCGCGGCCGCACATTGAACACGCCAAATCCGCGCAGCTCGATGCGATCGCCTTTGGACAGCGAACGCTTCATGCTTTCAAACACGGTTTCGACCGCCAATTCGGCTTTGGTCTTGGTAATTCCGGTCTTGTTGACCACTTCGTTGATGATGTCGAGCTTGATCACGGGCGGCTCCCTGCGGCAGAGTGATTGCAGTACACCAAGTTATTGATGCTAAGGGACATAGGAGAGATTGTCAACGGGAGCCAGCGGTCAGCTCTCGGCTATCAGCTTTCAGCGACTCGATTAGGGAGGATAAAAAGCCCGAATCACCGGTCATGAAATTGGAAATCGGCTAACTGGAAGGAGCGGGCGGGTGTTGCTGATAGCTGACGGCTGGAGCTGACAGCTATCTCTTTGCGTTCTCGCCTTCTTTGTACATGTACTTGATTGCCGGCTTGTAGACCATCAGGTTGGCGGCGCCGTTGCGGTTGATCTTCAGGCAACTCTTGTCGTACCACTCGATCACGCCGTGAATTTCCTCGCCATCCCGGAGCACGACGACCATGGGTGTCTTTGATTGCATTTGTTTCTGATAATAGAAATTCTCCGCGTTGGTTTGCTCGGGCGGGGCGACCTTACGGCCGGCGCCACCATTGCGGTCGCCGCCGCGGTCTCCGCCTCCGCGCTCGGCGCGATCCGGACGGCGTTCTCCCGCAGGCGACGCTAAATGGTTGTGGTCGGTGCGGTTGAGGGACGGGCGGATCAGCTTCCGGTTGGCAAAACCCTCTGGTTCGATTGTCCGCTCGGCTGGCAAGGAATCAATCGCATCTTTCATAGCATCACCTGTTGGACACGCTTTGGAAATGCGGGCCACATCACACTGGCGCGACTGTGATTTGTGGTTCTGAAGGCGTGAGCTTGCACATACCGTAGCACAGGAAAGCAGAGATGACAATGGTCAGGTCGTGCTGCAAGAAGCAGTTAGCCCTCGGTTCTTAGCTGTTGCTGGATCTCCGTCAGTTGCCAACCGCGGGTCTCTCCAACGCCGCCGCGAAGGCATCCAGCGAAAGCGACCGCAGCAAGTTGCGGCGCATTCCGCGCTCCACGTCTGCAAGGCGGTCGGCCGCCGACGCAATCCAGGGGAAATCCGCGGCTTCCCCCAGTTTCTTCAGTTCGCCCGCAATATCAGTGTTGCGAACCAGTTCGGCCATGGCGGAATCCATGAACATCAGATCCTGCAATAGGGAGTAGAGTGTGCGCAACAGCCTTTCGGTTTTGTCGCGACCCTCCGCTCCCGCACGGTAAGTTTCCGTGATTTTGAACAGTTCGCTATGATCGCCGCCTCGCAAAGCGGAGTTGAGGATGGTGAGAGCATGTTGCCGCGCAGCGGTGTAAGCCTCCAGATCAAAGCTGCGGGCGCGTCCCACCGCGCCTTCGCACAGACGGGCGACCAGGGCGCGCTGCTTCGCATTCCAGTCGGGACGACGTTTCTCCAGGTAGAGTTCGATTTCCGCCGGAGTCAGAGCGTTTAGGGTGATGATCATGGCTCGCGAGCGAATCGTCGGCAGCAACTCGCCGGCGTTTTCCGTGAGCAAGAAAATGGTTGCGAACTCCGGCGGTTCCTCCAGCACCTTCAACAGCGAATTGGCCGCCTCCTTCATGAAAGCCGAATCGGTGAAGATGTAAACGCGTTCCCTGGCTTCGGAGGGGCGGAAGTAGATGCTCTCGATCACTCGTCGTACCTGGTCCACCTTGATCATCATCTGTGGCGGGTCGGGCGGGATCACCAGCACATCGGGATGACTCTGCACAAAGAGGCGGGTTTCCTTTTTGTCAGTTTCGCGCAGGCCCTCGCGGGCTTCCACGGCTTCCGCACAACGAGACCCGAGATCTTCCGACTGGGCGATGCGAACGCAGTTGGAACACTTGCCGCAGAAATCCGGCAGCCCGTCAGTCATCAGTGGATCAAGGCAATTCATGGCCTTGGCAAGCATGAGAGTGAGAGTGTATTTACCAGAACCGGCTGGACCGGCGAGGAGCACGGCCTGCGGCATGTGGTTGCGCGCCAGCATTTCGCGCAGGCGACGGACGACTTCGGAGTTGCCGTGAAAATCAGAGAAGCCCATAAAAACTCTCGCCCGGGGGAAACACCCGTGTGGGGCGGACACTCTTCTCCGCCGCCTTTGACTCCGCTCTGGAGTCATCCATAGTTTAAGCCATTCGACAGGGGAAGTAACCGTTCCCAATTCGCACGGTCGACAAATCAAGATCAACCTCAACCGCGGCGGACAAGAGTGTCCGCCCCACACGTTTTGGCTGTCAGCTTCAGTTTGCGCCGGACCACGCTAACGATTTGCCTGTGGGTTTCTTGCGGCGTACCGCGCGCGTCGACTGCGACCACGCGTTGTGGCTCACGGGCGGCGATGGCCAGGTAAGCATGGCGTACCCGCCCGAAGAAAGCCCGGCTTTCCTGCTCAAAGCGGTTCTCATCACTTTCTACGCGCCGGCTTCCCCCGGTTCGCGCCTTGTTGCGGCGGCGGGCGCGCTCCACGCTGGCGGCAACCTCGGAATCCATGAGGATGGTGAGATCGGGCTGCAGGCCGCCACAAAGAATCTGGTGAAGCTCCAGTATGGGCTCGCTGCCCAGCTTGCGTCCGCCTCCCTGATAGGCTTCGCTGGAATCGGTGAAGCGATCACAGAGCACAATCCGGCCCTGCGCCAGCGCCGGCTGGATGACCTCTTCGATGTGCTGCGCCCGTGATGCGAACATCAACGCCAGCTCAGCAAGCGGGGCGAGAGAGGAGGTATTCGTGTCCAGCAGAAGCTGCCGAATCTTGTCGCCCGTCGGAGTGCCCCCAGGTTCACGAGTCACCGTGACGGGCAAGCCCTCTGCGCTCAGGATCGCGGACAGCTTTTTCAACTGGGTGCTTTTACCGCATCCATCGAGACCTTCGAAGGTGATGAACTTTCCGCGAGCGTGGGCCGACACGAAAAGAATCATAGCATCCGAAACTCTACGGACTGCAACTGGGGCAGGGCGTTCTCGGCCAGTTCTCGATACCCGAGGAGGACACTCCCGAATCGCCACACCCGCGTGACTTCAAACCGCCTGCGCTGCTATAGTTCACAACGGCTTCTCGTTGGTCCAACCTATTCAAGGAGCTTCTCCATTGATCTTCTCGGCTCGTCGTGTGGTCTTACTCAGCGCGCTCGGCACATTGTTGCCTCTAGCCGCACTCGCCCAGAAACAGGCGCCCACTATCACCATTGCTCTCGACGCCAGCGAAGCTCCGCGCAAAATCTTTCATGCAAAGCTGACGATTCCAGTTACTCCGGGAACGCTGACTCTCTATTATCCAAAATGGATTCCGGGCGAGCACGGACCTACAGGACCAATTCAGGAGCTGGCCGGACTGCAATTTACCGCCAACGGCCAAACCCTGAAATGGCGGCGCGACCTGCTCGACGGTTGGACGCTTCACTTGGACGTGCCTGCCGGAGTTTCGAGCGTGGACGCCACCCTCGACTTCATGGCGCCCGTCGAAAACGACGGGATTTACACCGGCGGAGAATCGGCAACCGACAAGATGACGGTTGTCAGCTGGAACACAGTAGTGCTCTATCCGGCGGGCTGGCCATCCGATCAGCTGACCTACCAGGCAAGCCTGCGGCTGCCGGAAGGATGGAAGTTCGGTAGTCCACTGCCGGTCGCGTCGCAGACAGGCAGCGAAATCAAGTTCAACCCGGTGCCGCTCACCATGCTGATCGATTCGCCGGTGATCGCGGGAGAGTATTTGCGGGTGGTCCCGTTGGCTGAGAACCCGCCTCAGGAGATGGATATAGCGGCCGATAGCGCCGCGGCACTGGACGCGCCCGCCGAGGTTCTCGACAAATACAAGAATCTTACCGACCAGGCCTTCAAACTTTTTGGGGCACGCCACTTCCGCGACTATCATTTTCTGTACAGCCTTAGCGACCACGTCGCGCACTTCGGGCTGGAGCACCATGAATCCAATGACAGCCGCAGCAACGAACGCTCCTTGGTCGATCCTGGGCCGCGACTCCTGTCTTCCGGATTGTTGTCTCACGAGTACGTCCACTCCTGGAATGGAAAATACCGGCGGCCGGCGGACCTGACTACACCGGACTACGAAAAGCCGATGCAAAGCGATCTGTTGTGGGTCTATGAGGGACTGACCTCCTACCTGGGAGATATTTTGAGCGCTCGCAGCGGAATTCGGACTGAAGGGCAATTTCGCGACGCTCTGGCGCTGATGGCGGCTGACCTCGATCACACTCCAGGCCGCACCTGGCGAAATCTGCAGGACACCGCAGACGGTGTCCCTGCCATGCAGGGTGCACCCAGGGCCTGGGAGTCATGGCGGCGCAACCTGGACTATTACGAGGAGGACGTTCTCAACTGGCTTCGGGTAGACACGATCATTCGTCAGCAGACCAAAGGCAAGAAGTCGATGGACGATTTCTGTCATGCCTTCCACGGCGGGCAGAGTGGGGCACCCGAGGTTAAAACCTACACCTTCGACGACGTGGTCAGTGTCCTGAATCAGGTGGCCGCCTACGATTGGCGTGGATTCTGGACCCAGCGGCTCACCAGCTATGGACCCCACGCACCGCTGGACGGTGTGGAGGAGAGTGGTTGGAAGCTTGTATATGACGAAACCCCGTCGGAACTCGTCCGGGCCAGGGACGAAGACCGCAAACAGATCAATGCTGCGTATTCCATCGGATTGCGTCTGAATGCAGACGGGAAAATCAACGATACCGTCGAAGGCATGCCCGCCGCAAAATCTGGAATAGGGCCGGGAATGAAGGTGATCGCGATCAACGGCCGGATGTTCTCGAAGGAGGTTCTGCGTGACGCACTGAGGGCCGGGAAGAATAGTTCACAGCCACTGCAATTACTGGTGGAAAACACCGACTATTTCAAGACCTTTAATCTCGACTATCACGGGGGCGAGAAATATCCGCATCTGGTGCGGGATGACTCTAAGCCCGACATGCTGAGCGAGATCATCGCAGCCCGGTAACATGTGAATTTACCTTCTTGGCATCTCGAGCGAGGCGAGGGATCTGCAGTTTCCGGATGAGAGAAAGTGACGCTGTCGCTCCTGGGGAACGAAACAAGGCGGTTATTCTTTGTCGTCGATTCCCGCGAACAGGTCCGTTTCCATCCGAAGCGCGTCCATACCTACTGCGGAAGCCAGATGAAACAATTCCTGTCCTCCTCGCTGACGAACATGAGATTCAAAGCGAGGCCAAAGCGGCGACTGGCTGGTATGCGCCTTGAACGCTGCCACCTTCGCCTCCAGATAATCGCCAATCTCGATGATCGTCGTGGCGGGAGCGAGCGTGATCGGTTGGCGATCGGGCAGAGCGAAATTTGCGGTGGCGTAGTAAAGCTTTTGAGTGCGGTGCGCCGCGATCCCGTCCTTTAGTTGATCGGGATACCGGTTGTTGCGGCCAGCCCAATGAAAAGCGGCCGTGGCGAACAAGGACGCCATGGAATGATCGGTATGGCCGGTCACCCCGCCCTCCGGACCAAATGTAAGCAAGACGTGCGGACGAAACTGACGGACCTGCAAGGTCAGATCGTAGACGACCTTATAGAGATCCTGGCGATGGAGTTGGCCATCCAGATAGTCCAGCACCATGCCCCGCGAGACCTTGAGAATCTCGCACGAAGCAGCGAATTCCTTTCGCCGGATAGCCGCCAGTTCCTGGTCATTATGAGCCTGCCCACGATTGCTCGCGGCCTGCCCGGGAGTGAGGCAGACGACGCAGGTTTCGACTCCCCGCGCAGCATAGAGCCGTAAAGACCCGCCAAAGCCGCCCGCCTCATCGTCGGGATGGGCGGTAATACACATCATGCGCAGCATGAATGCATTGTAGCGTGGGTCAGTTGTGCAATGTTTTGCAGGTCCGCGGGATCGTCCGAAAAGATTTTCAGCCGGCTGCGAACCTTCCGCACTAGAATGATTTGGCCGGAGCGAGTGGGCGGGAGAAGCCAGTGCATGTGCTTGTCACAGCCGACACCCTGAGTGGGGTGTGGACTTATACACAGGAATTGGTCACCGGTTTGGTCGGCCGGGGAGTCCGCGTTACCCTGGTAAGCATTGGCGACATTCCACTTCCTCAACAAACTGCCTGGATGGACAACCTACCCGGCCTGGACTATCGTCCGACAGCGTTTTGCCTGGACTGGATGGCGGAGGGCGAGCAGGATTTCAGGGATTCTTCCAGTTATCTCAGCGCGTTGGTCAAAGAACTGAAGCCGGACCTGCTGCACTTGAACCAGTTGTGTTACGGCGGTCTCCCGGTGCAAACGCCGCGCGTGGTGGTGGCTCACGGCGATTTGATCAGCTGGTGGAAGGCGGTGCACGGTCACGAGCCCGGGGAGAGCCGCTGGCTGCGCTGGTATCGAAACGCAGTTACCGAGGGAGTTTCGCGGGCGAACGTGGTGGTCGGATCGTCGGTGTGGATGCTGGAATCCGTCCGCAATCTGTATACCCGGCCGCGGCGTGACGCGGTGATCTACAACGGCCGCAATCCGGTTAGTTTCAACCCTTACGTGAGCAAGAACGATTCTGTGCTGGCTGTGGGCCGTCTGTTGGACGCAGGCAAGCAGGTTTCTCTCCTGACCCAGCACACGCACCCGCTTCCGGTCTGCATCGTCAATTCGGATGAGCAGGTTCCGGTTCCCAATCTCCCCATATCCGCCGATGTAAAGCTCGAAGCAGAGACGAGTAGTGTCTCTTTGAAGGGGGCGCAGACGCCGGCACAACTGCGCACGCTCTACAGCCGGGCTGCTATCTTCGCAGCCACGTCGCGGTACGAACCTCTGGGATTGGCCGCTCTGGAAGCTGCATTTTCACGCTGCGCGATTGTGGCCAACGATATTCCCCTCTTCCACGAATTGTGGGGAGACGCTGCCATCTACTTCCAGGCCAACGATGCGGCCAGCCTGGCCGACGTAATCCGTCGCCTGCACAACCAGCGAGATCTGTGCCGCGGGTATGCTGCGCGCGCGTTCCAGCGCGCCCGCGAATGCTTCACCGCCAAACGCATGGTCGACGACTATCAGCGCCTCTACGCTCGGACATTGGGATCGGAAGCGGTCGCGGCTTAGGGCCGCAAGTCCGTCTTGTTCATCCCGAGGAGCGCCAGCGACGAGGGATCTGCAGTTTCGTCGACTGAAACTGCGGATCCCTCTCTTTGCTCCGGATGACAACAAGCAGGTCCTACAGATGGGTGGTAACGCGACTGCAAGTCCATAATCCTCGCTTCGCGCCAGATCAGAATTTGCTATCTTCGATACAGCAACTCCCATCAATCTGGAGGCTTCATGGCAACAGTTAAGATTACTATCCGCCCCAACGGTCCTTATCGCGTGGAAGCACCCGAAGGTTCCATTGAATTGGTCGATGTCAACGGCAACAAATATGACCTGACCGGCAAGCCGGCGTTCTCGTTGTGCCGCTGCGGCGGCTCCGTCAACAAGCCTTTCTGCGATGGAACCCACAGCAAGATCGGTTTCCAGGGAGCGGAGTTGGCAGTGAAGAAAGCGGATGGATAACCAGAGTGGTCATCCCGCCGTGCAAGGGATCTAGCGTGCAGTATTTCCGATGTAGGCGCGGGCGTCCTTGCCCGTGCAGCGCAGCCCGAGCCGACGGGTTCGCCTAATGAATTGTCTTCGTCTTGCGCGACATGTAGTCCATCAGCAGGTACCGACCCAGCGTATAGGGCGTCGTGAAATAGGCCTTGCCACGGCACATCTCGGTGACCTTCTGCACGAATTGCACCAAGCCATAATCCGACGCTAGCATGAAAGTATTGATCAGCACGCCGGCGCGCTTGCACTTAGCCACTTCTTCCAGGGTTTGACTCACCACCAGCGGATCCAGCCCGAAGGCGTTCTTGTAGATCCGGCCATCTTCGAGCGTCAATGCCGACGGCTTGCCGTCGGTGATCATGACAATTTGCTTCATGTCTTTGCGCTGCCGCCGCAGGATGCGTTGCGCCAGCCGCAGGCCTTCGCGTGTGTTGGTGTAGTAGGGGCCGACCTTCACCCGCGCCAGCTGCGAGAGCGGAACTTCTTCAGCGGAATCGTGAAACAGGATCAGCGAAAGCGAATCGCCCGGATATTGGGTGCGAATCAGGTGGGAGAGTGCCATGGCCACTTTCTTCGCTGGCGTAAAGCGATCCTCGCCATAAAGAATCATGGAATGGGAGCAGTCAAGCATGAGCACGGTGGCGCAGGAAGACTGGTACTCGCACTGGTGCACCTGCAAATCGGAATACTCGATGTTCAGCGGAAGCGTCAAACCCTCGCGCTGAATCGCGCTGGATAACGTCGCCGTAATGTCGAGATTGAGGGTGTCGCCGAACTCATAGGGACGCGAAGCGCCGCTGGCTTCGATTCCGGTGGCCAGGTCGCGCGTGTCGTGACGGCCGAAACTTGACTTCCCCAGCGACCCCATGAGATCACGGAGGGTCTTGAAGCCGAGAAAGTCCAGGCTCTTATCGGTGATTTCAAATTTGACTTGCTGCTGCGCCTCGCCCACCTGTCCGCCGGTACTCGATTGCCGCGAAGGATCATGCGGCTGGTCGATGCTGATGTAATCCTCCTGCTGCATCCGCTCGACTAGCTGTTCGATGAGTTCGTCAAGTGTGCCTTCCATCTGCATCTGCTGCAGCCGCTGCCGCATTTCTTCGTCCAGCAGATCGCTGTCGAGCAAGGCTTGTTCGATGGCGCGGCGCAGGTCATCAAGAGTTTGCTGACCGTCGCCAAAATCATCGTAGAGATAGTTCTGGAATCCGCTCTGCAACAGATAATCAGACAACGCGCCGAGCAGGTCCTCCATGCTCATTTCGCCGGCCGGGTCGGGAACGTATTTGCTGTAGCGGATGCGTTTCATAAAGACAGTCGTTGGTCCTTCGTCGTTGGTCGTTCGCCTCAAGTCCGCCGTTGGACACTGTCACTGCGTCACCAACGACTAACGACCAGCGACTAGTTGTACGGTCTTCTTCCCCGGAACGGCATGTCTTCCCGCTCAAACGGCTTTTCCGCCGCCTTAGGCTGCTTCTCGCCGGCGGTGAAAACCCGTTCTTCATTACGCCCGATGCGCTTATGGGCATGCAAGCCTTCGAGAACGAATTCCGCCGCCGAGACCTGCACTTCCGGCGCGTCTTTAGGACCTACGTTCAGTTTGACCAGCTTCTCCATCAATCCCTGAATGCCGCGCAGCGATTGCAGTGCTTCAGCGGTGCTGGCTGAGTCTGGCAGTTGAATCTCGCCGCCTAAATCGAACCACTGCACGATCTGCTGCGTATCCACGCCTTTGAAATATCCGTCGTAGGTCTTGGCCACTGCCGTCCGAATCAGTTCGCGGCCCACGTGGTCCGCGCCCTTCATTTCGCCTTCGTACTCCAGTTCGAGTTTGCCGGTGATGGCCGGCATTGCAGCGTAGATATCTCCAATTCGAGGCACCACCAGGTTTTCGTCGTGGCGAATGGCTCGGCGTTCGGCGTTAGAAATTACATTCTCGGTGCAGGAAATCGGCAGGCGCTGGCTTACGCCGGAGCGTTTGTCGACTTTCTTATCCTCGCGCGCGGCGAAGGCAATGCGCTCGATCACTTCCTGCACGTATTTCGGTACTTGCAACTTATGCCCATTGCGCTGTGTCCAGGCCTCTTGGGCGGTAATCACGATGCCTTCTTCGATCGAAGCGGGATAGTGGGTGCGAATCTCCGAGCCAATGCGGTCTTTCAGCGGAGTGACGATTTTTCCGCGGGCAGTGTAGTCTTCAGGATTGGCGCTGAACACCAGCGCGATATCGAGCGGCAGGCGGATGGGATAGCCTTTGATCTGGACATCGCCTTCCTGCATAATGTTGAACAATCCCACCTGAATTTTTCCCGCCAGATCGGGCAGTTCGTTGATGGCGAAGATGCCGCGGTTGGCGCGCGGAACCAGTCCATAGTGAACCGTCATTTCGCTGCTGAGTTCGTGCCCGCCGCGCGCCGCCTTGATGGGATCGATATCGCCGATCAGGTCGGCGATCGTCACGTCAGGCGTGGCCAGCTTCTCCACGTAGCGCTCTTCCGGGGTGAGATAGGCGATCGCCGTGTTGTCGCCGTTCTTGGCGATCTCGTTGCGGCAGCGACGGCAGATGGGTGAATAGGGATTGTCGTGAATTTCGCAACCGGCGACGTATGGCATCTGCGGATCGAGCAAGGTGGTCAGCGCGCGCAGAATGCGGCTTTTGGCCTGGCCGCGCAGTCCAAGCAGAATGAAGTTGTGACGCGAAAGGACCGCGTTGACGATTTGCGGCACTACCGAATCGTCGTAGCCGACGATCCCTGGGAAAATGGGCCCACCCTGGCGAACCTTTATCACCAGGTTGTCACGCAGTTCGTCCTTCACGCGACGCGCCTGCAATTGCCGTTCGGAAAATGGACTGTGGCGTAGCTCGCCGAGCGTCCGCGGAAGACTCATGATCGGAAAACCCCCAGGAGAACTGCTTCGTGCCTTGATTATACGCCCGGCTTGCCGGACTGCTGATTTGGAAGATCGCCAACTGCAGAAGGCCCTCACCTTCTTCTTGGTTGTCATTGCAAGGAGCACGAGCTATGAAACCATGGCACCAAACTAACCGGCGTGTCCATTGCCCCCAGCCTTCCGCCGCACATGCAGGGTGCGCCGCATGGTGGGCAGAATGTCGTCAAAGAACGAGATGACAGCTTGCAAGCGTTCAGGTTCCGACTTCATGGCCAACAAGGTTTGTTTGAAATCAAGATCCAGGGGAAGCGAGCCGGCCAGATGAAACGATAACCGCTGTCGGTCGATGTCAGAGGCGCTCTCCGGTTCTGCTCCAGCCAGAGTCATAATCTCACCATGCAGGCGCAGGGCATGCGCTACTTGTTCGGCTGTGGCTGTGCCGGGTTCATCTTGCAAGTAGTCAACTTCTGCCTGCAGAAATGAGCGCTCGTGGCTGACCTGCATGATTTCAAAGGGATCGCGGCCCTGGGTCACGATGTCCATGCGGCCATCTTCGTATTTCTTGGTCACCGTGATGATCTCCGCTGTACATCCTATCTCCGCCACCGCTCCCTCCTTGGTGCGGACCACTCCGAAGGGCCGGTTTTGGTCCAGGCATTCACCAATCATTTCCTTGTAGCGTGGCTCGAAGACGTGCAGGGGGAGGGGAGTGCCCGGCAGCAATACGAGATCGAGAGGGAATAATGGCAGCAAGGGGCTCAAAGGCGGTCTCCGGACCGGGTGTATGGGTGCAGGTACATTGGGTGGATTGTACGCTAGAGCCTCCTTTCGTGTGACCTTGACTGATCAATCGCAGGAGACTAAAAGCAGCACATGGAGCTTTCTGGAAAAATCGCAGTAGTAACCGGGGCCTCGATGGGAATCGGGGAAGCGATCGCCGGGTTATTTGCAAACCAGGGCGCAAGCGTGGTCTTGCTGTCGCGCGATGCGGGCCGCGCCGAGGCCGCCCGGCATCGCATTGGTCACACCGACCGCACTCTAGCCCTCGCCTGCGATGTACGCCACCGCGAGGAGATTGACCGCGTCCTCAGCCTGACGTTGCACCACTGCGACCGTCTTGATATTTGGATCAACAACGCGGGGCATGGTCTCCTTGATGGAGTGTCCAGCGCCGATATGGGCGCTGTCCGCGAAACCTTCGAAACCAATTTCTTTGGCGCCGTGGCAGCCATGCAGGCTGTGATCCCGGTCATGAAACAACACGGCGGGGGTACGATCATCAACATTTCAAGTGTCGCCGGGCACGTACCCTTGCCTTTTCACGCGGTCTACAGCGCTACCAAGTTTGCCATGAACGCGATCGGGAAAGCTGCGCGGATCGAACTGCGAGGTTCCGGCATCAACGTGCTGACGGTGTGCCCGGGTTACGTACGGACTGACTTTGGCGCCAACGCCGTCCGTGGCAGCCAGCAGAAGCAGGTGCGGCCGGTTTCGGTGCAGGGAATCACGCCGCAACGGGTGGCGCGAGCTGTGCTGCGCGGTTACCTGAAGCAGCAACGAGAAGTGATTGTGCCTTGGACGATGCACCCGGTGATCAAACTCTATCAACTCTTCCCGGGATTGGTGGAATGGGGAATGACGCGGACGCTGCGGCAACGGGAGTAGCTTGTCCCCGAGAGCTTCGCGGCTACTGTTTCAGCTCGTCCAGCATGGCTGTCATCTCTGACTGCGCGTGAGAGTTCCCCGTGCGCCGGGCGGAAGCGATCCCATCTATCAACATGACCTTGGCTTCATCCGCACGGTTGGCACTGGCCAATGTTTGCGCCGCCATAAAGTACCCAGCGGTGTAGTCAGGATGGACAGAAAGCAGCTTGCCGAACTCCTCCAGCGCCCGGTCGACGTCACCCGATTTCGAGTGCTCCATAGCCAACCCGTAACGGGCAAAGGCGTCGTCAGGGTTTTGCGAGAGAATTTCGTTCAGCATGGCGATGCGGTCCATAGGAAGAAGCTCTCAGCTTTCGGCTGTCAGCTTTCAGCTTAACAAACTCGTCCGCCGAGCGGAATTGCGCTCGGCACTAGCGAACCAGTCCCAGCTCTGAGTAGAATTGCCGCATCCAACTCAGGATGCTTGCCGTGGGCTGCCCTTTCTTCATGCCGACCAACAAATCAGATGACGGCGGCTGGCTGCATCCGTCCCGCCTCCCGCTGGGGGGCGGATGGCGTGGCCAATGCTGCGCGCCCGGCCATGAAGGCGTCGAACCCACTACCCAGGAACTGCGAGAATGCAACCTGGGATACGCCGCCACCTGCCAGCGACTTCCCAAGGAGCGGATATGTGACGCGGTACGCTTCTCTGTAGCGCGTGACCTGGGCTCCCAGCTTCTGTTGTGGTTCGTTTGTGAATCCGCGCATCAGCCGGCAGGCCACGGCACGCTGGAATACGACCTGGCCCTGAGCCGCTGGAGCTCCTCGCATCCCGATCCCCGCATTCAGAAAATGGCGGATTGTTACTTGCACTCTTACTTGTTGCGCAGAGTCGCGCCCTCCCCGGCCAACATTCCATTGAGCGTGATCCATGACTAACGACGATCAAATGCTGCCCCGTCCCGTCCGCGATTCTCAGTCCGAAATGGCCGAGATTGTTCTGCCCAATGATGCCAATCCGCTCGGCGCCTTGTTAGGCGGACGCCTCATGCACTGGATCGATCTGGCTGGAGCCCTGGCCGCCCATCGCCACGCCCGCAGTTACGTGGTCACGGCCTCCATCGATCACATGGATTTCCTGGTTCCCGTGCACGTTGGCGATTTGGTGATCCTGCGGTCTTCGGTCAATCGGGTCTTCCAAACCTCGATGGAGGTGGGAGTAAAAGTCTGGGTGGAGAACTATCTCCACGACGACTGTCAGCATGTTAGCTCTGCGTATCTCACATTTGTAGCGGTGGATGGTGGAGGCCGGCATATTACGGTTCCGGCCGTCGTGCCGGATACCGACGAGCAGCGCCGTCGCTATGATGACGCCGGCCGGCGCCGCGAAATACGTCGCGAACATCTGCAACGCCGCCGTGAACATATGAACTAATTGCTGCCGCGTTCCGGTTTGTGACACAGATCACACCCGCCTGCCACGGGTTTGCGATACTCTTCCTAGACACCCAGGTGGAATGCCATTATGGATAGCGCGCTACTCATTCATCGCCTACACTTCGCCTTCACGGTAACTTTTCATTACCTTTTCCCGCAGCTGACCATGGGGCTGGCGCCGCTGATTGTGGTCCTGAAGACGCTGGCGATGCGCCGTAAGGACGAGACTTATAACCAGGCGGCCCAGTTCTGGGCACGAATTTTCGGTATCAACTTTGTCATTGGCGTAGTCACCGGAATCCCCATGGAATTCCAGTTCGGAACCAACTGGTCGCACTTCTCGCGTTTTGCCGGAGGCGTGATCGGACAGACCCTGGCCATGGAAGGGATATTTGCGTTCTTTCTCGAGTCGGCGTTTCTTGGACTGTTTCTCTACGGTGAAAAACGCCTCAGCCCGCGTGCCCACTGGTGGTCGGCGGTTGCCGTATTTGTGGGCTCCTGGATCTCGGGATATTTCATTATTGCAACGGATGCCTGGATGCAAAATCCCGTGGGCTACGAACGCGCCGCGGATGGCTCGGCGCAGCTGACCAGCTTCTGGGCACTGGTTCTGAATCCCTGGGCCGGGTGGCAATACGCGCATAACATGAGTGGCGCGGGAATCACGGGCGCATTCGTCATGGCGGCGTTGGGGGCGTTTTACTTGCTCTCCGGCCAGCATACTGCGCATGCGAAGATTTTCGTGCGCACTGGTGTGATCGCGGGTTGCATCTTCACTATCCTGCAGCTCTTTCCCACCGGCGATGGCCAAGGCCGCATGGTGGCCCAACGCCAACCCGTAACGTTGGCTGCGATGGAAGCCTTGTTCGAGGGGCAGCCCGGCGCACCGCTGGTCATCATCGGCCAGCCCGACGTGAACGCCCGCAAGATCGACAATCCTCTGGAAGTTCCGAAGATGCTGAGTTTCCTGACCTACCGCCGTTGGGCCGCACAGGTTCAGGGACTGAACGATTTCCCCCAGCAGCTCTGGCCCCAAAATATCCCCTTGCTTTACTTCAGCTACCACATCATGGTGGGGCTGGGCACGATTTTCATTGCGATCATGCTGGTGTCCGTGTTCCTGCTATGGCGGGGCAAACTGTTCGATGCCCGCTGGATGCTTTGGATTCTGTTGCTTAGCTTGCCCTTTCCTTACATTGCGAACACCGCCGGCTGGATGACCGCGGAACTCGGCCGTCAACCCTGGCTGGTATACGGCCTGATGCTCACCGCCGATGGCTATTCCAAGACGGTTTCCGCCGGCAACGGCATGTTTACCCTCTTGGGATTTATGGGAATGTACCTGGTGCTGGGAGTCCTTTTCTTGTTCCTCGTGCGGCGCGAGATTGAACAAGGCCCGGTTGCGGAACCGGTCTCGGCCCACTAGAAGATCTTTCATCAGAGGAGCTTCGTCAGAGGATCTATGGAAACGCTGTGGTTCATGGTTGTAGCGGTGATGGTGACGGCTTACGTCGTACTCGATGGCTTCGATCTCGGAGCCGGGGTGATTTATCTTTTCGTGGCGAAGACCACCGTGGAACGCCGCATGGTGCTGCGCAGCATCGGCCCGGTGTGGGACGGCAACGAGGTCTGGTTGCTCGCCGCTGGAGGGACACTTTATTTTGCGTTTCCGCAGCTCTATGCCTCGAGCTTCAGCGGGTTTTACCTTCCCCTCATGATGGTGCTTTGGCTGCTGATGCTGCGTGCCATCGGCATTGAATTCCGCGGTCACATCGATAACCCGGTATGGCAGGGTTTTTTCGATGTCGTGTTTAGCGGATCAAGCGCCCTGCTCAGCATTTTCCTCGGAGCCGCCCTGGGCAACGTGATTCGGGGCGTTCCCCTCGGACCTGACGGCTACTTCTTTGAGCCTCTTTGGACCAACTTCCGGGTTGACGCCCATCCCGGCATTCTGGATTGGTACACGGTGATGGCGGGCGTAATTGCTCTGGTGACCCTGACCGCACATGGCGCGCTTTACGTAGTCACCAAAACAGAAGGCGACTTGAATCTGCGAGCTCGCCGCGTGGCCCAGGTACTCTGGCCGATCCAGTTGCTGCTGACTATCGCCAGCCTGATTGCAACCTGGTGGATCAAGCCAGAGGTGATGAACAACTATAGGGAGCATCCGGCTGGGATGCTGATACCGTTGACCGTGCTGGCTAGTCTGGCGACTATGTTCTGGGCCACATCGAAGAGTAAAGAGAAGCCCGCTTTTGTGGCTTCCGCCTTCTACCTTGCCAGTATGCTGGTGGGAGCGGCATTTGCGCTGTATCCGGTCGTGCTTCCCGCTACCGACGCCAGTTACAGCCTGACCATCTACAACTCCGCCACTGGACACCACGGCTTGGTAGTAGGGATCGTCTGGTGGTGTATCGGAATTGTGCTGGCACTCGGATACTTTGTTTTCGTTTTCCGCATGTTTCGCGGCAAGATACGGCTGGAAGGCGGAGGCTACTGAGGGTATCGCACTGCCTGACCTGTCTTTCTAAAGGGCGTCATCCCGAAGCCCACGCCAGCCTGTTGCGGGCGGGGATGTTGCAGAGCGCCGCCTGTATAATCAAACTTTAGTCCGCATCGCCCATCTGGAAGGTGAATCATTGAGCTCCCACATGCCTCTCCGTCCCGGACCGCAACCGCCTGCACCTCAGCCTCTGCCCGGAGTGGGCGCCATCATCGCCGTTGGTTCCGGCAAGGGCGGAGTGGGGAAGACCACGCTCGCGGTGAACCTGGCCATCGCACTTTCGAAGCTGGGGAATCGAGTCGGTTTGCTCGACGCCGACGTGTATGGGCCCAACGTCCCGCTCATGCTCGGTACCAGCTCCCAACCCAAAGTTCTTGCGGATCAGCGAATCGAGCCGCTCATGGCATACGGGTTGAAAGTCATCTCCGTCGGCTTTCTGAATCCCGGAGACAAGCCCCTGATCTGGCGCGGCCCCATGCTGCACTCGATCATCAAGCAGTTCCTGGGTTCGGTGGAGTGGGGCGAACTCGATTATCTGGTTGTTGACCTGCCACCGGGCACAGGAGACGTGGCGCTTTCCCTGATTCAAACCGTGCCGCTCACCGGCGCCATCGTGGTTTCAACTCCTTCGGACGTCTCCCTGCAAGACGCGCGCAAGGCCATTGAAATGTTCCGCCAGATGAAGGTCGATGTGGTGGGTATGGTGGAGAACATGAGCTACTTCGTCTGCCCGCACTGCAGCCACGAGATCGATATCTTTTCCCGTGGCGGAGTGGAGAAAACCGCCACCCAGTTCGATGTGGCGTTCCTGGGCAACATCCAGCTTGACCCGGATATCCGCAAAGCCGGCGATGGCGGCAAACCCACGGTACTGGAAGGCCCGAATTCTCCTCACGCCAAATCTCTGTTCGATTTTGCTCGCAAAGTGATTGCGCGGGTGGACGAGATCAAGGCTAGCGCCCCGGAGAGCGTGATCCAGATCCAGTAGCCGGGGACTTGGCGGGCTGAAGGCGATTATCGATTTCGGGACTTTACTCGACTGAGGAGAATGGTTTCTTTTCAACTTTTGTTATCCTACGCCGATGCCACGCCCCTTCCTGATCGATACCGACACTGCCTCCGACGATGCTGTCGCTCTTATCATGGCACTGCGCGCGCCTGACGTGCGCGTGGTTGCGATCACCACCGTCGCGGGCAACGTTCCGGTTGCACAATCCACCCGCAACGCCCTGTACACGGTAGAACTGTGCGGTGCCAGCGTCCCCGTGTACGTGGGCGCGGACAAGCCTCTGCTGCGCACCTATCAGAACGCAACCTGGTTTCATGGCAGTGATGGCCTGGGAGATCACGACTATCCTCCGGCCCATCAAGCTCCGGAAAGGTTGCATGCCGTCGACGCCATCATCGAGACCATCGAAGCCAATCCCGGACTGGTCATCGTGACGCTCGCGCCGCTCACCAACGTCGCCCTGGCGCTGGCGAAAAAGCCGTCCATCGTCTCCAAGGTCGGTCGCTGCGTGGTCATGGGAGGCAATCCGTGCTGCGAAGGCAACATCACCCCGGCGGCGGAATTCAACATCTTTGTCGACCCCGAGGCGGCCCGCATGGTCTTGCTGAGCGGCCTTCCGGTGGAACTCGTCGGTTGGCAGCTCTCACGGCTGGAATCCGTAATTCATCAGAACGACATTGAGCATATTCAGGGGTTCAACAACAAACTCGCTCACTTCGCCATCGAGTGCAACAGCCACGCCCGCAAGGCCTACAAGATCCAGACCGGCGAAGACGGTATTTGTTTGCCTGACCCGGTAGCCATGAGCCTTGCTCTCGACCCAACCATCGGGACCGAGTGGAGCCAGCATGCTGTCGAGGTCGAAACCCAAAGTGAATTGACGCGTGGCCTGACCGTGGTCGATCGCCTGAACGTAGCCGCCGATGAGCGCAATCAAACGGTTTGGTCGGCCGCTCTTCGGCACGGAAAAAACGCCAAGGTCTGCTGGAGCATCGATACGAAACGCTGGAAGGAAGCGCTGTTCTCGGCACTGCGCTAGAGGCTCGCCTCCGGGATGACAAGTTCGTTCGCGCCAATGTAGGCGCGGGCGTTTCTGCCCGTGCGGAGCACAGTCAAACTGCATACTTGATGGAAGATTTTCCGCCGCGACTCCCTGCCGTCAGCTGGCCGCCTTTTTCGTTGCCTGTTGGCGATAGGCCCAAACTTGATCTCGAACATAAGGCGGAAGGCCGGGGTCTTCCCTCGCAACAATCTTGAATCCGTACTGCTGGAGAAACTGTTGGACCATGCTCTTGGTTCGCAGACCGTCGTCCTCCGCCTTTTCCGCAAGAAAATCATGGCAGGAGACGCACAAGACCTCCGTGTGCTGCAAAGTCTCGGCCATGCCTTGGATGGCAAGGCGCTCTGCCCCTTCAATGTTCATTTTGAGGAAGTGGACGTCGATTATTCCAAGCTGCCCGCAAATGGCATCGATGGTCGTCGCGGGGACGGAAAATCCGCTTGCGGTGCCCGAGCGGTTGCCCAAGTAGTCGCCGGAATCCTCGATGGTGGCCATGCCGCAGGAAGGTTCGGCCACCACCCGGTGAATGGCAACCACATTTTCCAGGCGATTGTATTGCACAAGTTTCTGCAAGCAGCAGTAGGTACGAGGGTGGGCCTCAATACAAATCACTTTCCCGCTGGCTCCGACCGCTCGTGAAAACGTCAGCGCCTCCTCGCCGACACCCGCTCCCACGTCGATCACAACATCCCCAACTTTAGGTGTGTATCCCCACAGAAAATTAGCCTTGGCAAGTTCCTCCATTCGGGGCATATCGAGCCTGACAAATGGATGGTGATACGCAAAGTAACCGCTGCGGGTCTGGTGCATCCAAATTCCGTTGTCATAAAATATTTGCTGGACTCCTCGGCCTCGCGACCTTGCCAGATAACTGGCAACAGGGCCCAGGCCGGCTCGAAGGCCCTTCCGGTCGAAGAGGGATTTTACTTTGTCTGCGAATAGCATCAGGAATCCTCGGCTTGGCGTTCCTCGAAAAGCACCAGGTGATTCTAGGACTGCAGCGAATTCAGGTATGTGACGAACGACCCGGCAGGAGCCCACTAATGTCCCAGGAAAAAGAAAGGCTGTTCCGGCGTTTTCTCCCTAGTCACTCTTCAGGTTCTCTTTGTGCTTCAGGCTTCACCGCGGGCAAACAGGCATACTATGTTGTTACTTATAATTAGGGCCTCGCAACAGGATCTCGCTGAATGTGAGGGAGTATGGCGTTACTGAAGCTTCTCGTTGTGGAAGACGATCCTGCAAGCTTGGAATTGATGACCGAAGTTTTCACATCGATGAAAACCGATGTCCATCCCATCGGCGACAGTGAGAAAGCGGCCATCCTGGTGGGCCAGGAACGATTTGACGGCATCTTTCTGGACATCGAAATGCCTAACCTGAACGGCTTTGAACTGGCCCAACTGGTGCGGCAATCCTCCTGGAACAAAACTACACCGATCGTGATCGTAACCGGACGCGAACAACGCGACACTATGTACCAATCCTTTGCCATGGGCGCAACCTTCTTTCTTCAGAAGCCGATCGACCGCATGAAGTTGGCCGGTTTGCTGCGCACGGTGCAAGGATCCTTACAAGAAAATCGCCGCCGCTATACCAGGGTTCCGATGCAAACCGAAGTGACATGCCTGGTTGGGTCCAGAACATTGAAGGGCATGACCTGGAACCTCAGTCAGGGCGGAATGCAGTTGGAGGTGCAAGACCTGGCGCCTGGGGAGACGGTGCAATTATCCTTTACGCTGCCGCAACCGCCAATCGGGATTGAAGCCACCGGCATGGTGGCCTGGTCAAAGGATGACCGGCAGGGAATTCACTTTGTCAAGATGAGTGTTGAACACCAGGAAATAGTGCGCGATTTCATCGCGCAAGTGGGACTGTCGCCCAAATAGAAAATCGGACCCGTCGGGTGAGATGCTCCAGTGGCTAGGGACTCGAAGAGGCGCCACGGGCGCGTTGTTTGCCCACTACGCGATCCATTTCCTCCACGAGAGTGCGAGCATTGACCGGTTTCGACAGATAACCATCAAAGCCTGAGTCCATGATTTTCTCCCGGTCGCCTTGCATCGCGTAGGCCGTGACCGCCAGCACAGGCAGCCGCGCGCGATGGGGATTCTCCCGAATCTTGCGAATCACCGCGTAGCCATCCAACACCGGCATGCCGATATCGAGCAGCAGCAGGTCTGGTTCAGTCTGCTCCACCACTTGCAGTGCCTCCTGGCCGTCGCAGGCCTCAATGACGTCGTGGCCGCGCGCTTCCAGCAGTTCCCTGAGCAACTCCCGGTTCACCGCATTGTCTTCTGCAATAAGAATTTTCATGACTGTCCCGCCGATTTTGCAAGTTTTCCACCACCCGTAACCCTGCCTACCTCGGCGATCAGTTGCCGATGCCAGGAACCCGTCTTTTGCAGCAGTGCCTGGGTCTCGCGGCTGAGAATCGCGATCTCCTCCCGGCTAAGACTTTTTGCCGTTATGACGATGATCGGCAAGTCCTTCAAAGTCGGTTGCTGGCGCAAGTGGCGAATTACCTCGAAGCCGTCCATTCCGGGCATCAGCAGGTCGAGTAAGACTGCGCCGACCACCTTGTTGGAAAGCACTTCCAGCGCCCGTGCACCGCTATGTACGCTCTCCGTCTCGTAGCCTGCGCCCCGCAACGTTTCCTCCAGCAGTTCGATGGCGCCGGGGTCGTCGTCAACCAGCAGGATGGTCGCATCATCGTCGGCTTGCGGCAGCACATGCCTGCGAATGGTTTCCAGAAGAATTGGTTTGCGGATGGGTTTGAGCAGATAGTCTGCGGCCCCCAGCGCGAAGCCCACCTGTTTCTGATCGACGATGGACAAAATGATGATGGGGATGTTGGCTGTCTCCGGATTCTTCCTTAAGGCCACCAGAGTCTCAAATCCGCTCCCGCCGGGCATCAATACGTCGAGCGTAATGGCATCGGGAAGCAGTTCTTGAGCCCGGGATAGAGCCTCGGTTCCTGAAGATGCCGTTGCAATCTGGTACTCCGGCTCCAGATAACTTCCCAGCAGTTCGCGCGCCGGAGCTTCGTCGTCAACGACCAGAATAAGTGGCTTGAGACGCTTCGTGACCGCAACCACAGTGCCGACGGGCTCTCCGACAGATGCGATCTCTTGCGCTACCTTGGCCGCCGGCAGTTTGAAAGTGAAACGGCTTCCTTTTCCAAATTCGCTGTCCAGACAGATACTACCCTCTTGCTGCTGGACCAGCCGCTTGGTGATAGCGAGCCCGAGTCCGGTTCCCTCATTGGCGGCGTTACGCGGTCCTTCTACCTGGCGGAACTCCTCGAAAACCATTTTCTGATCCTCGGGCCGGATACCGATTCCAGTATCGGCCACGCTGACCCCGACAAAGCCAGCTTCGTCGAAGCAATCGATAATGATGTGCCCGTCTCGGGGCGTAAACTTCACGGCATTGCTGAGCAGGTTATAAAGGATTTGCTTAAAACGGACCCGGTCCGCGAAAACCGGGTGGTTGCTATTACCCTTCTGCTCAACGTGAATATTCTTTGCCATTGCGAGTGGGCGAATGGTGGAAAGCACTTCCGGCAGAGCATCCTGCACCTGGAAGGCCTCGCAATGGATTTCGAGCTGGCCAGCTTCAATTTTGGAGAGGTCGAGGATGTCATTGATCAACTGCAACAGATGCGCCGAACCTTTTTTGATGTGATCAACGAAACGCTTCTGTTTGAGGTTGAGGGAACCCGCGGTTTCGTCCGAAAGCAAGTCGGAGAAGCCTACGATTGCATTCAGCGGAGTCCGTAATTCGTGGCTCATGCTGGCCAGGAACTTGCTCTTGAGCTGGGTCGCGCGCTCGACCTCGCGGTTCCGAAGGTCAAGTTCTTTGTTGGCAACAGCGAGCTGGGCGGTGCGTTCCAGAACGCGCTCTTCCAAACCCTCGTGGGCTTGCAGCAGCGCAGTATCGCGCTGCTGAATCTGTCCTAACATTTCGTTGAACGATTCGATCAGAGTCGACACTTCGTCATGATTTCCGGTGGCGGCGGCCCGGATTGCGTAGTTCCGGTCGCGAGAGACGATGCGTACTGTCTCCGCCAGTTGCACTACGGGTTCTGAGATCACCCGCTGCGAGATTCGTGAGATCAGCAGCGCGACCACGAGCGAGATCAGCAATACGGCGGTAGCGATCAGGGTGTAGCTCTTCAGGCGATCGTTCATCGCTTGTAAATCAGATCGGATATAGACGAAACCAGTTGGTTTGCCTTGAAAGACGATCGACTGCACCAACGCGATCTGTTTGCCCGCAAACCAATGGACCTGGGTTTGACCGGCTGGGAGAGCAGGAAGGGGCGGAACCCCTCCGCTGCGATCACGCCAGTAACCGGCAAACATTTGGCCGTCGGGGGTGTAAATGGCGGCGTACATGATACGAGGCGAGGCTTTCAAGGCAGAGAGCGTATTCTCGGCGGTCTGCGGGTCGTTGAAAACGAGTGCAGAAACCGCATTGGATCCGATGATTTGGGCCTCGGTGGACAGGTTATGCACGATGCCGACTCGGAAGGTGTACAGATCGTAGGCAAAGAAGGCGGCGCAGGCCAACAGTAACGCCACCCCGCTCACCAGCATATTGATCCACGTGAGTTTCTTGGAGATCGGATAATGTTGGATTTTGAGCATGGAGTTCAATCTCCACCCCCGGGGTTCTTTCTTACCACCGTTGCGACCTTAAGCAACTCGGAACTGAGAGTCAGGCCAGCCCGTTGGGTGGCAGCCAGGTTAACCTCGAAGCGGACCCGGTTTCCTTCCATGACAAACTGGATCATGCCGCCACGCTGCGAGAACTGGGGGATGTCGCTGACGGTCAAAACCGCTCCTTTGTCCAGGCTTTCCATTACTTTTTTGAGCCGTCCGGCCTCCGCGGCGCTCAGGAAGAGAATCTGGCAATCGACGGACTCCTGCGGAGCCGAGATTCGTTTGGCGACCACATTTTTCCCGGCGATAGTTTCCCCCGCCACCGTCGCATCGAGTGCCGGGCCAAAAGGATCCTGCCCGAGCACGCAAATGGTGAAGGAATGGGCTGATTCGGAGTTGTTGCTGGGCCACGCGACAAATCGGCCAAAGTTATAAAGATAGGCAGCTTCGACTTGATACTCACTGGGCTTTTGTTGCCCGAGCGCGCTCGACGCGGCGAGCAGACACAAGACGGCCACGATCGTGCTCCGAAACCCAAGCCTGGGATCGCGCCACAACTTGCGGTGCTCGGGGAAAGCAACGGTTTGATTCGCGCGTTTCATGGACGTTGCTTTGCTACCCGGTTAACCGCGCTCCACATCTCCCGTGTTGGATGAACCGCTAAAGAAGCTTGTATCGACATCAATTTCCGCCTACGTTCCATACCATCTTCCCGTAAACGCTCCGCTTGATTTCAACCATGCCGCCGGGATCGCCTCCGAAAGCGGCATAATGCGGCTGCAACAGGTTTTGACCTCCGACCGACAACTCCAATTCCCGGGTAAGGTGCCAGCCGAATCTCACGTCCCCAGTGCTATAGCCTCGAACCGCTTGGGCGGGCAGAGAGCTGACGTAACGGAAAGTCTGGTCAAACTCCAGCTTCTTGGGCAGATTCACAAAGGACTGAATCACCACCTGGTGGCGCGGAGTCGATCCTTCGTAACCAGGAATGCTGGTGGGGTCGTTGCTCCCCGGCTTGTTCTTCAAATCCATATTCAAGTAGGCATAGGAAGGTCTCAGCTCCCACCAACTCACCGGCTTCCAATCAGGCGCCACTTCAAATCCAGTGGTCGCCCCTTTGATTCCGTTACTCGTGAGCACCGGAATAATCGCGTGCACCGGCGTGGGCGTTGCCTCCAGGAAGGGCGCGCCCACCTGGAAGCTGTAGAGATCGTTGTAATCGTTGTAAAACACCGCCAGATCCACATAGAAGTGGGAGCTCAGCAGCGTCCGATAGCCGGCTTCATAGGCAATCAATTGTTCGGAACGGAACTGACCATTGCCGTCGACCCGCAAGTAAATCGGCAGCGGCGTCACCGTGGCGAAGTCCGTGAGTTGAATGTCGTCGTCGAGCCGGGAGGGAGTGCGCACCGCCCGCGTGACCGAGGCCCAGAAGGCCTGGTGCGCCGTGCGGTTCCACAGCAGTCGCACGCTCGGCTGCACCTCGAACCCGGTGTAGTTGTTATGTTCTAACTTCGTTCCCACCGTCAGCGAGAGCTTGTTACTGACGAGCGGAATTTCGTCCTGCACGAACCCACTGTAGATCTGGTCGGTCAGCTGGTGCGGCAGAAAATCTATACTGGGGACGGTTTGGATCAGATTGCTCGGACTTTCGCGAATCCCCAGACCCCAGAGGAGGTTTTGCTGCTTCGGCAGGGTCAAATGGTCGAGGAAATCGATGTCGAAGGTGTCTCGGGTCTCTCCGAATTCTGGCTCGAAATGGTTGGTACGGTCAAAGTACGCCTGCAACTGGAAATCGGAGCGATCGCTCAGCACGCGCTTCCAGCGGGCGACCAGATTCCCTCCGCTCAGATCGGCATTGCCGAACACCGTGGCCTGCGAGGGCGGGGAATACAGCCCAAAGGTGGTCGCTTCGCCGGAAATCTCGTGGTAGATATCGCCCTCAAACGTAAATGTATCGCGAAGGCCTCGGTCCCAGTCGGTGCGGAATCCAGCCTGCCCCATTCGCCAGTCGTCGAAGTTCGGGCCGGACGAATGAAACTCGGGACCGTTCGTGAAACCCATTCCGTAAACGCGATAGTTGAATCCCTGACCGTTGCCGCCCCCGTAGCGCACGCCGGCAGTCCCTTGGGCAACGTTGCCGCCTCCCATGGATACCATCGATCCGTGGGTATCGTTGCTCCTCTTGGTGATGATGTTGATCACGCCGTTGACGGCATTCGCTCCCCAAATGGTGCCCCCCGGCCCGCGGATGATCTCAATGCGCTCAATATCCTCGAGCGGAGTCGCTTGCGCTTGCCAATAGACGCCGGCGAACAGTGGCGTGTACACGCTTCGTCCGTCGATCAGCACCAGCAGTTTGCTGGCTAATACGGCGCCAAATCCGCGAATGCTCACCGACCAGTGATCGGAGTCGGCCTGGGCCACCTCCACTCCGGGCGCCAACCGCAAAACTTCAGGAATGCTGGTAGCCCCCGACCGCCGGATATCTTCCTGGGTAATCACGAAGACCGCGGCCGGTGTCTTCCAAACCTCCTCCGGCTCCTTCGACATGGTGGTTACTTCCACATTGCCCAGTTCCGCCAGGCTCAATTGCTTGAGCGGTTCGGCGCTTGGGTCGGGTTGCGAGGGGGCCGCCCAACTCTGCTGGGTCGACCCGACCAACAAGACCAGAAGCGGCACGAGCGTGGCTCGTAGGTTAATTGTCAATCTGGCCGAAAATGTTCCGGTTTCAGCCGCAACTCCGGTCCCGGCCTGCCGGGCATAGGTTGATCGAATCCACGAATTCATAAACAGCATCCTCGAGAGCTAAGTTTTCCAGTAACTGACTCGCCCCCGGAGCGATACAGCTCACGGCGTCATATTTCGTAATAAGAACCCTGTCATTGCTGCCCCGCTGCCTTTGCCAACTTGCGTCGGCGAATTACCCGGCCAACCTCGACCACCAGCTGTTCCCGCCAGCTGCCATTCTTTTGAACTAGGGCCTGCGTCTTTTGGCTGAGCAAAACCCGCTCCTCCTCAGTGAGAGTCTTAGCGGTTGTGACGATGATCGGCATTGCGATCAAAGTGGGTTCGTTTCTCACATGATGGATGACTTCAAAACCGTCCATGCCCGGCATCAGCAAATCGAGCAGAATTGCGCCTACCAACTTATTCGAGAGCACCTCCAGAGCGCGTGTGCCGCTCCGGACACTTTGGGTTTCGTAACCAGCTGAGCGCAGGGTTTCTTCCATCAGTTCCAGAGCCTTGGGGTCATCATCGACCAGCAGAATGGCGGAATCGTCATCAGCGGGTTCCGGCACATGCTTGCGAATGGTTTCCAGCAGAGCCACTTTGCCGATTGGCTTCACCAGGTAGTCGGCGGCGCCCAGGGCGAAACCCACCCGCTTCTGATCTACGATCGACAAAATGATGACTGGAATGTTCGCCGTGACGGACGTTTTCCGGAGTGCGACCAGAACCTCGAACCCGGTGCCTCCCGGCATCATTACGTCCAGGACAATGGCATCTGGCCGTAACTCCGACGCCTTCTTGATGGCCTCAACGCCTGAGGCGGCCATGGCGAGTTGGTAATCCGGTTCCAGATAGCTGGTTAGAAGCTCACGGGCCGGAGCTTCGTCATCGACGATCAGCACCAGCGGGATGCGACGATCGGAAGCTGCGACGGTATTGGCTCTTACCAATTCTCCAACGGCACGGGTCTCCAGGGCTTGCGATGTGGTGGGAAGAGTAGATGCGGTGGGAAGAGTAAAGGTGAATCGGCTGCCCTTCCCCAGCTCGCTTTCCAGCGAGATCTTGCCCCCTTGCTGTTCCACCAGGCGCTTGGTGATGGCGAGCCCCAATCCGGTGCCTTCATTGGCGGCGCGTGGGTTTCCCTGAACCTGCCGGAATTCCTCGAAGACAACCGCCTGATCCTCCGCCCGGATGCCCACCCCGGTG
Organism: Terriglobales bacterium; assembly: GCA_049582765.1. Lineage (GTDB taxonomy): Bacteria > Acidobacteriota > Terriglobia > Terriglobales > Acidobacteriaceae > JBAUUQ01. Next base: position 9,330 of record JBAUUQ010000033.1, on the reverse strand, counting down.
TCGCTGACGGAGATGGCAGCGAAGGCGTTTTCATCACAGCAACCGATCTCGACCCGTCCATGCTTGGGGGTGAATTTGACCGCGTTGCTGAGCAGGTTATACAGGATTTGCTTGAAGCGGATTCGATCGGCGTGCACCGTAATGTCGAGATCGATCTTTTGATCAACCTGGATGTTCTTGGCCATCGCCAGAGGGCGAATCGTGGACAGAACTTCCGGCAGGATGTCTTCGACGCGGAAGTCCTCGCAGTGGAATTCGAGCTGCCCGGCCTCAATCTTGGAAAGATCGAGGATGTCGTTGATCAATTGGAGCAGGTGTGCCGACCCTTGTTTGATGTGATTGACGAAGCGCGTCTGCTTGTCATTGAGCGTCCCCGGAGTTCCGTCAGCGAGCAGGTCGGAAAAGCCCACAATCGCATTCAACGGAGTTCGTAACTCGTGACTCATGCTGGCCAGGAACTTGCTCTTCATCTGGGTTGCGCGTTCTACCTCACGATTGCGAAGGGCAAGCTCCCGGTTGGCGGTTTCCACGGTTTCGGTGAATTTGCGCCGCTCTTCCTCGGCCTGCTTACGGTCCGTAACATCCGCTGCAATCACGATTTTTGCCGCGCGGCCGCCGAAGGTAAGAGGGTAGGATGTGTTCTCGACGTAGATGATGCTGCCATCCTTCTTAAAATGGCGCCAGAACCGACCCTGCTTTTTTCCATCGCTGGGACTGGATACGTCTTCGAGGAGCGCCGGAATGTCTTCCGCGGGGCGAATGTCCTGGATAGTCATCGCCAGAAATTCGCTTTGGGAATACCCGTAGCTTTGCACGGCCGCCTGGTTCACCGCCAGGAAGCGCAGCGTTTCGACATCGAACACCCAGACGGGCTGGGGGTTAAATTCGAACAACTTCCGATACCGGTCTTCGCTCGCGCGCAGTTCCTCCTGCGAATTCTTTGCTTCCGTCACATCGCGGGCGACTGCATAGATCAGCTGCTGCTCAGCAACGGAAACGGCGTTCCACGTGAGCCACCGGTAGGCGCCATTTTTGCACAGGTACCGGTTGTCAAAGGCAAAGGTGGTTTTGTTGTTCGCAAGACGGTTAGCTTCGTTTGCGGTTGGGGCGCGATCCTCGGGATGGACGAACTCCATGTATGGCTTCGTCATGAGCTCTTTGGAAGTGAAACCCAGAGTTCGCTCGAAGGAGGGGTTCACTCTTTTGAAAAAGCCGTCGAATCCGGCGACGCAGAACATATCAACAGAGAGATCCATGAACCGATTCCCGCTGTCGAGCTGGGAATAGAGTGATCCCATAAACGTGCTTACCACCAGACCGAGCGCCAGAAGCACCAAGCCTAGAAACCACACGCGTCGTTCCACCTCCCAGAAACCCTGTTGCAGAGCGACCAGCGGTTGCTCCACCAGAATTCCCCACCGGTATTGTTTTACCGGCTGGTAGCTGACAAAGAACTTCCCACCGTCCCGTACAAAAATGCCGTGGCCGGAGCGTCCGGCCAGCAACTGCTTCACGGGTTCATATCCGCTCAGGTCTACCGGAGGCGCGAGGGAGTCTATGTTGGGGCGGGCGGAGAGATGCGCATTCTGGTCGACCAGGGAGATGGTCCACTCTCCCTCCAGTTGGGTCTCTACCAGTTGCCGGCTCATGGTGTTCAGTGCGAACGGCGCCATAAGAACGGCGATAGGTTTCCCAGCCTCATCAGCGATGGGGATCGAGATCGCAACGACCAGCGGGTGCGGCGGAATCGCGGTCTGATAGACCTCAGAAACGTACGGTTTCCAATTCTGCGCTGTGCCCTTGAACCAATCGCGAAACTCGAAGTTGCGGCCCAGCAAGGCCGGTTCGGGCGGGTAAATAGCCTGCATGTTGCCGGCGAGGTCGTAGAGGCTCACAAAGGCGAAGTCCGGACGCAAGCGGCTGGCTTGTTCTAAATTCCAGGCAATCTGGGCCAGGTCTTTATGGGTCACGGCCCGGCGAAACAGTTGGCGGCCGGCAACGGATTTCAGAAATGCGGTGCTCTCGCGAAAATGCTCCTCCACCAAGGCCGCCGAGACTCGGGCAATCTCATTGCTCTCGGTAGCTGCGGTTTTCTCGTCGCGGCCGCGCAATACACGTCCTGCGGAATACGCGAAGAACGTGATGGGCAGGATCATCAAGAGCGTCAGCAGGCAATACAGACGCAAATGACCCTTCGACACCCAAGTCCCGATTTTGGAGAGGGTCAACACGCAAGCCTCGTGGTCGGAATATTTCGATCCCGGCCACAGAGCTTCTTCCGGAGCGTCTTAGTGGCCGGCTGCCGCGGTCTTCTTCAAGAAATTGTTATCACTCCGTACCATTTGCTCGAAATGCTCAAAAAGCCGGGGATCCCACCATCCCTTACCGACTTCCTGGGCCATGGTTTGCAGCGTCTCGGAGACAGAGAGAGCCTTCTTGTACGGCCGTTCGCTGGTAAGTGCGTCGAACACATCCACCAGTTGTATGATCCGGGCGGTAAGCGGGATGGCTTCTCCCTTGAGCCCGTCGGGATAGCCGGAGCCATCAAATTTTTCGTGATGGTGGCGGATAATCGGAAGCACCAGGCGAAACGATTTGAGCGGCTGACAAATGCGCTCGCCCACGACGGGATGTTGGCGGATGATATTCCATTCCTCTTCGTCGAGACGGCTGGGCTTCAATAAGATGGCATCCGGCACTGCGACTTTGCCGATGTCGTGTACGATTCCGGCGCGGCGAATCGCAATGATATATTCCGCCGAGAGCCCTATCCGCTCACCCAGGCTGCAGGCGTACTCCGCCAGCCGTTCGCAGTGTCCGTGGGTATACGGGTCCTTGGCCTCGATGCTTCGGGCGAGGGAAAAAAGGACCGACTCAGCCCGCTCCAGTTCATCGGTGCGCTGTTTGAGCCTCAGGAGCGATCGCACGCGGGCAAGCAGTTCAGTTCGGTCCACCGGCCGGGTCAGGAAATCGTCGGCTCCTGCTTTGATACCCTCGATCCGATCCTGCTTGTCGGAGAGCGCCGTAACCAGAACCACCGGCAACAAGTATGTCTCCGGGTTGTTCTTGACTTTATGGCAAACCTCGAAGCCATTCAGGTGAGGCATCATCACATCCAGAATCGCAAGGTCTACTCGGTTCCGGCTGAGTTCCGCCACGGCAGCTGCGCCATCAGGCACACTGATGACAGTGAGCCCCTGTGACGTCAGAAATTCTTCCAGAAGCTCGCGATTGGAAGCTTGGTCATCGGCGATCAAGATGGTGCCGGACAACGATTGATGTGACGGCTGTAACATTTCCTAACATCCAATGTCGCCTAGCGTGCCACAATCGCAGGAGCCGAGCTAATTACCGAAGTCACAGAATAGAAATGGATTACCGTGAAACTGGCGCTTAGCCGACATTGTCCGGGTTCTCGTTGTTACCCAGGGCGGGAAGAGACGCCCGAATTAGGCCATCTGGTGGCTTCCGAGGGGATTCATCCTGTTACGGTCTTGCGCGGGCCAACTCGCGAATCCGGCCAAGATACTCGACGTAAACCGGTATGGGGATATCTGGCGAATCTCCGTCGTTGAGGAAATGCGACAACCGGGTCTCCATGGGAATGGAGCTGATGACCTCGCGGAACCGCGCCATTTGCAGATACTTCACCTTCCAGATTTCAAGCATCAGTGAGCGAAAGTCTTCACTGATGAAACCCATGCTGCGGTTGCCCAAATAAATCGCGTCAAAGTGACGTTGGGCGAGCGTTTGGCGGATGGGATCGTCCGCCGGCGAGAACTCGTAAACCAGGTGAAAGACATCGGCCAAATCGCCCCACAGCATTTTCTCCTGATAAGCGGAGAAGCGGAATGGCGCACGGCCACGTTGCTGAATCATCCGCGCGCGATCGCCTGCCTGCAGTCCATTGCGGCCGAGTTCTTCGCGAAACCAACGCAGCCGCTCCGGCGCCACATTGTGGCGCAGGAACTCGATCGCGTAAGCGTTCGGCAAATAGAGCTGGGGATCGTTATCGAGGCGCTCCAGCCAGGGGCTCCAATCCTTCTTCTCAAGCACCCCGAGCAACTCGGTCAGATCCGCCACGGTGACGTCGGGGTGGTACTTCACAGCTTGCCAGAAGTGCTCGGTGGAATCGTAGGTGGCTCCGTAGAGCTCGATACCCTCCTCGATCGGATACCAGTTGGACAGCACGCGCGCGGGAATTGAGGGTGCCGCGCTCCAGCAGTTCAGGGAGTGCTTCCATTTCTCCTGAACGGCCAGAAACGCATCCGCATAACCGGGCGGCAATGGCTCCTTCACGCTCGCAATCGCTTGGCGCAGTTGACCGCTGGTATGCGTTACCAGGGTTTCAAGTGGCCGCTCGTCGGTCATGGAAACCACGCGGCTCTCGATTCCGCGTCGCAACAAGTCCCGTGCCAGCCTCCGTTGTCGGGCATCGTCAAGTTTCCAGCGCCGCGTCTGAGAGTCGATATAGGGAAACAGCTCCGTCAGTGACTTGAATTCGATAAAACCATGAACCGCAAATGTGACCGGATGACCGTCCTTCACGATCACGGTGGAAGGAGTAACCAGCGCCTGCAACGAAATCTGCTCCGCCCACGCGGGAGCGCTCGCCATCACCGCAAGAAGCACTATCCCGATCGCGAGTGCGAAGATAGAGCGCTGCCTGGCGGAGAGTGTTTTCAAGTTGTCGCACCGAACCGATCCAGCCGAAACATTGGATCCGCATCCTTTCCTTCCAGCGCCAGCTCCGCCACCATTTCTCCCAGTGCAGGCCCGTGCTTAAAACCGTGGCCCGAACCTCCACCCACCAGCCAGACGTTTGCTCCGCGAGGGTGACGATCGATGATGAGGTGATTGTCCGGGGTATTTTCGTATTGGCAAACGCGGGTTTCCAGCAAGGGCGCGTCTTTCATGCCGGGGAAGCGGAAGCCTAAGTAGTCGCGGATCCCTCTGATCGCCTCGCTGCTTACCGTCCTCTCCCCGGACGTCGGGTCGAACGCCGGTCCGCGAGTGTCGTCCGCAATCTTGAAGCCGCGTCCATCGCTAGCCGGCATGCCATAGAGAAACCGGTCACCATGGTCCGCCCACACGGGGAGGTTGCTCTCCGAAAAGCTGTCGTTCCCTGCGGGGGTGCCGAAGAAGAACACATCCTGCTTGGTCGGCTGGATGCGGTTGCCAATCGTCTGCGGGAAGAGCTTGCCTAACCAGGGGCCGCAGGCAAAGACGTAATAATCAGAACGATGTTTCGATCCGTCCAATAGGGTGATACCGTTCCCCAGCCCAGATTCCAGATCGTGATTCGACACACACTCCTGCCGGTAGTCACCACCTTCCGCGACAAATCCACGGACCACCGCTTGGCATGCAAGTTGTGCCCGGAGAAAGCCGCCGTCGGGCTCGTAGATTCCCCAACGGACGCCTTGCAAATGAATCTGGGGCCACCGCCGGCTAAGATCGGACAGCGAAAGTTCCTGGTAAGCGATACCGGCATCTCGCAGGCAAGGCAGGGATTCACGCTCGAATTGGTCATCCTTGGCAGTTACCAGCCACAAGACACCTGTGCGGTGAAGCAGCGGGATCTGCCAGCGCTTCTCGTGCTCCAGCCACAGCTTCGCCGCGCGAGCTGCCATTTTCGTATAAGGCTGGTTGGGACCGTAGGTACCGCGGAGGATGCGAGATTCGCCTCCCGAGGAAGACCGCAAGTTGCCCGGCCCCCAGGCATCCAGCAACGTAACCTGCGCTCCGCGTCGTAGGAGATTTAGCGCGGTCCACCCTCCGAAAGCTCCGGCTCCCACCACCAGGACACTAGGCTTGGTTTGCATGGCTAGCTCAGTCGCAACCACATTAAAGGATACCGTTATGAAATTAGCATTCTTAATGCGCGAGTGCTAATGCTTGACAGGGGGGGCAGCCCTTCCTAGAATCCAAGAAGGGAGTGCTGCATCCGATTGCTTAACTGTTGCATCTAAATAACTTAGCATTATCGGCCGCAAGTGTTAAACAACATAAGGGTGCGGCGATCAAAGTAATATCTTATGCCTCCGGGACCATCCATCGGCGATCGCGAGCGTGAAATCCTGACGGCCATCGTGGAGACCTTTATCGCCACGGGTGAGCCGGTGGGTTCGCGAACGCTGGCGCGATCGAATCGCGAAGGGCTGAGTCCTGCCAGCATCCGCAATGTTATGTCTGACTTAGCAGATGCGGGATACCTGGAGCAACCGCACACTTCAGCTGGCCGTGTGCCGAGCAGCGATGCTTACCGCTACTACGTCGAGCAGTTGACGGGTAAGGCGCGTTTGTCGAACGAGGATGAAACCATCATCCAAGGATCGTTGCATGGTGTCTCCGACGTGCAGGAGTTCATGGAGCGCACGTCGCACGTCTTGTCGCTGATCTCGCGGAATGTAGGCGTTGCGGTGGCGATCGCAGGACCCAGGAACGCACTCGAACACGTTTACTTTTCGCGTCTCGGTGACCAGAAAGTCTTGGCCGTGGTAGTGACGAGGTCCGGCGTGGTCCGCGACCGCGTGCTGCGGTTGGATATTTCGCAAGCTGATCTCGATGCGGCTGCACGTTTCATCAACGAGAACTTCCGTGGTTGGACCGTGGATGCCATGCGCGCCGAACTGGCCCGCCGTCTGGAGCAGGAACGCAGCGAATACGACCGGCTCATGCAGTCGGTGGAGCGACTCTACCGTCAGGGAGCGCTCTCCGCCGATGACGCTCCGCAGATGGTATACGTGGAGGGCGCCGCCAACCTGGTGACCAGTGAGCAAGACCGTCAGCGATTGCAGGAAATGCTGAAGACACTGGAAGAAAAGCAGAAAATCGTCGAACTGTTGGGTGTCTATCTCGATGCCAAGCAGGAAGCGGTGCGGGTAGTGATTGGTCTTGACCAGGCGCTTCCGTCGATGCGCAATTTCGTGCTCATCGGAGCGCCGGCGCGAGTTGGCAGCGAGGTGATGGGATCGCTGGCCGTCATCGGCCCGACGCGCATGGACTATCAGCAAGCCATTACCGCGGTCTCCTATATTGCGCGCCTGTTTGACAAAGTATTGAACGAATCTGAGTGAGCTCTAGTTATGACGAGAACTAACGGACAATCAGAAGTCAAATCTCAAGGTCTGGACGCCGAACACGAGTTGCCGGCTTCGGATGAAACCCAGGACGATCTGCCAGCAAGGGTCGATGCCTCAGGGACAGGCTTGAGCGGCGACAACGCCGAGCTACAAAAGCTGAAGGCAGAGCGGAAAATGCTATTGGACCGTTTAGCCCGCATGCAGGCCGAATTCGACAACGCCCGCAAACGCGCCACTCGGGAGCAGCAGGACTACCGCGACTATGCCTTGGCGGATGCGCTTAAGGGAATGTTGCCGACGCTGGACAGCCTGGAGCGCGCCCTCCAGGTCGGTTCTACGGAGAAATCCGAACTTCGCAATGGGGTCGAGCTGATCCATAAACAATTGCTCGATGCCCTGAGTAAGCTGGGGTTGCGGCCAATCCAGGCCAAAGGCGAGTTGTTTGATCCGCACCTGCATGAGGCTATCGAGATGGTCGAAACCACCGTAGCCAAGGATCATCAAGTCCTTGAGGAATTGCAGCGCGGCTACAAGTTGAAAGACCGCCTGCTGCGCCCGGCGATGGTAAGGGTCGCGCGCAACTCCTGAGCTTAAATTTGTCATCCTGAGCGAAGCGAAGGACCTATGCAGTCTGCCGGGGAATGACCAGAGCGACAGCGGCGCCAGCGACAAACGATTAGCGACCACGACGATTCAGCGAGGCTACTCTGCCCAGTAATGTAAAACGCGACTACTACGAGGTGCTCGGGGTTGCCCGCGAATCCAGCGAGCAGGAGATCAAGAGCGCCTACCGCAAACTGGCGCTGCAGTTCCATCCCGACCGGAATCCCAACAATCCCGACGCCGAGGAGAGATTCAAAGAGTGCAGCGAGGCCTACGCCATCCTCGCCGACGCTGACAAGCGTGCGGCCTACGACCGATTCGGTCATGCCGGCGTAAACGGCGGCGGCGGTTTCGACCCCAACGTGGTGCAGGACTTCAGTGAGATCTTCAGCGACTTCCTGGGCTTCGGAGATCTTTTCGGCGGAGGTACCCGCCGCCGCAGCCGGGCGCAGCGTGGTCCTGATCTGCGGGAAGATATCACTCTGGAATTCGAAGAGGCGGTTTTCGGCAAAGAAACTCAAATCGCGGTCCGCCGCCATGAGGTCTGTGATGATTGCCGTGGCAATGGCTCCGCTCCCGGTAAGGGCCCCACCGCCTGCCGCTCATGCGCTGGACGCGGTCAGGTCCGCTATCAGCAGGGATTCTTCAGCATGGCCCGTACCTGCCCCACTTGCCAGGGCGCGGGTAGCGTGATCACCGATCCTTGCCCGAAATGCAAAGGCGAAGGACGCGTTCTCCACCAGAAAACCATCGACGCGAAAGTTCCCGCCGGAGTCGAAGACGGTACTCGCATCCGTTTCACCGGGCTGGGAGAAGCCGGCGCCTTCGGCGGTCCGGCGGGTGATCTATACGTGGTTCTCCACGTCAAAGAACATCCGTTCTTTGAACGCGAAGGCACCGATTTGCATTGTGTGATTCCGATTTCCTTCACTCAAGCCGCGTTGGGAACCGAGATTCGCGTGCCAACGCTGGAGAACGAGCACACGCTGAAGGTGCCCGAAGGTGTGCAGTCGGGCACGACCGTGCGCGTCCGCGGTAAAGGCGTGCCCGTGCTGAATGGACACGGCAAGGGAGATTTGTTCGTCGAACTTCGTGTGCAAACGCCGACCAAGTTGAACAAGCGTCAACGCGACCTGCTGCAGGAGCTGGAAGGCACGGCGCGCATCGAGAACAAGCCGCAGCGCCGGTCGGTGATGGACAAGGTCAAAGACATCTTTGGCTGATGTCTTCTCTAAGATTTGTCGACCTGAGCGAAGTGAAGGACCTTTGTAGTTGACGGCAGAATCCATACGTCCTTCGCTGCGCTCAGATGTAATGAAAACCAAGAAAGGCGTGCCTCCAAGGGTAGAGTACGTGCTCGAAGCACAAGCCCTGAAGGAGGCACGAGATGATCCACGTTGGCGTAGATCTTCACCAGAGATTTTGTTACATGACAGCGTTGAACGCAAGCGGCAAAATGATCGAGGCGGGGCCGGTGAGCAACGAAAAGCTGGCACTACGCAAGTATTTTCGGCAGTTTCATGGGAAACCAGTGCAGGTGGCGGTGGAGGCGTGCGGCTTCTGGCCGGCGTTTCGCGAGGTGGTGGAACCGGAAGTGACGCGGTTGGTGCTGGTGCATCCGCAGCGGGTGAAGGCGATTGCC
>JBAUUQ010000032.1:0-514787 GCA_049582765.1 Terriglobales bacterium | reverse complement strand
TAGCGTGGGGAATGGGAGCACAATTTGGTTGCGACAATGCCCACAGGGAAAAACTGCGCGAATGTCTAGCGGAACTACTGGAAAACTCACGCTTAGATCATACACGTGATGTCAAGGGATAATTACCGAAATTCTTGACAATTCGCTTTTTGTTCGCCTAGAATGGGCGCCGTTCTTAAACCCTTGCCCTGGAGGCAACCCATGTCTATCAGTGAATCTCTTCTCCCCGAATTCGATCAGGAGATGGCGAACACGCGCAAGACGCTGGAGCGTGTTCCCGACGAGAAGTTCTCCTGGAAGCCTCACGAAAAGTCCGGCAGCCTGGGCTGGCTTGCCGGACACCTGGCGACCATTCCCGACTGGGGAGTGATCACGCTCAAACATGATTCGTTCGACATTGCCCCGGCGGGGAAGCAGTTCGAGCCGCCGCCCACTCCGAAGTCCCGCAAGGAACTGCTGGAGGTCTTCGACAAGGGTGTTGCCGAGGCCCGCGCCGCCCTGGCCGCGGCCAGCGATTCCGAACTGGCCCGGCCCTGGTCATTCCTGAACAACGGCGTCACAGTCTTCTCCATGCCCCGCATCGCCTGCCTGCGTGCCTGGGTGATGAATCACAGCATTCATCATCGGGCGCAACTGGGGGTTTACCTGCGATTGAATAATCTCCCGGTTCCGGCGATCTATGGGCCGTCGGCGGACGAGGGAAAAATGTGAAGCGCTCGCCAAAGAGGTCCAGTATGTCTTGAGGAAGTTCGGTTGGGACGAGAAGTGGCTGTTGCGGGCACGACTCCGTCGTGCCCTACTTCTTTTCCGCCGGCTTCAGATCGAGCGCTGCGGAATTCATGCAATAGCGCTGCCCGGTGGGTGCCGGACCATCGGGGAAGACATGTCCCAGGTGGGCATCACAACGGGCGCAGCGCGCTTCTGTTCTTACCATGCCGTGACTGCTGTCGGTCTTCTCGGCGACGGCTGACTGGTCGAGTGGTTGCCAGAAACTTGGCCAGCCGGTGCCCGACTCAAACTTGGTGTCGGCACTGAACAGCGGCGCGCCACAACAGACACAGTGATAAGTGCCCTGGTCTTTGGTCTTCCAGTACTTGCCGCTGAATGCCGGCTCGGTGCCGGCGTGGCGAGTTACATAATATTGTTCCGGTGATAGTTGCTGCTTCCATTCTTCTTCCGTCTTGGTGACTTTGTTGGACATGAGTTCTCCCAGGTGACCTCGTCATTTGATTATGGCAGACCCCAAAAAGTTACGCGGAAAACCCTGCGCGTTATCCGAGGGCCAGTTAGAACCACAAAATAAAAAGGGGGAAGGTCCACGAATACATGGGGTAACAGGGATTTCCTTTGTGTACCTTCGTGTCCTCTGTAGTTAAGGTTCTTGGCGAACTGACCCGCGACCCAACCCTGGGTAGTGGCTGAATTTCAATCCTGAAGTTTTCTAGGCTGTGGAAATCCCAAACTAACTTAAAGGAGAAGTAAAAATGAGCACAAACAGAGCACGAAATATTGACGCAAGTAACTCACTTGACAATGTTGCCGTGGTTTGTTTTAATTCGCTTGTGGCCAGAGCACACGACGTTCTCAATCGTATCCAAGGGGCGTTAGCCGTAGACGCGGCACGCATGAAGGAGATTGCGGCGGAAATGGCTAAGCATGCAGATGCATACTACCGTTATCAGGCTTTACAGCGTCAGTCCGCAGAGCACGAGAAGTCTGCGCACGGCCTCATGGCACTCCTCGGTCCTAAGGCTTTCGTGGCTGTAATGACGAATGACCAGACCGACAGCATTGGCGAAGAGGTTGACGTAACTCCCAGTCCGACAATGTTAAGAGCATCTGCCACACTCTGGGAGCACGTTCAGAACTACCTGCGGTTCGTTCCTGAATCTCAGGTAAATGAGATCGTGGAATTCCTTGGGTGGGTGGGCATCGAAACTAGCAGGCAAGCAGTAGAGTCTGCTATCAAGACGCACGGAAAAGTGTTCCAAGTAAAGAAGCGTGGGAGAGAGAGGTTCGTTTCCCTGAGAGGAGCCTAGATGCCGCCGCCACCAATAACGAGCGCAAATAGCAAGACCCGCTAGAGACGCGAATCTCTGACGGGCCTTAAACCAACAATCCCGGCAAGCCGAGACTGGTAGCCTTCAACAAGACCAATTATCGGCTTGCCTCACTCTCCCGTCAAGCGGGAATTGAGGAGCCGAAATGTACACACTCTCCACGGAAAAGAAGCTGGCCGTCATCTCTGGCCTTGTTGAAGGCAACTCCCTCCGCGCTATCAGCCGGATGACCGATGTTGACCGGAATACCATCACATCCCTGCTGCTGCGAACTGGCGACTACTGCGCCGATCTCATGGACGGCTCTATGCGGAACCTTCGTTGTGGCTACGTCCAATGCGATGAGATATGGACGTTCGTGGGCAAGAAGCAACGCCGCGTCCGCGAAGGCGATCCCGAAGAGGTTGGCGATCAGTGGGTTTTTGTGGCGATGGACGCAGAGACTAAGCTCGTGCCCGTGTTCACGGTCGGGAAGCGCACCGAGGAAACAACGTGGTACTTCATCCACGAACTGGCAGAGCGTGTTGCAAACCGAATTCAGCTTACGACTGATGGCTTCCACTTCTATCACCGTCAGGTTGAGGATGCATTCGGTGCCGACGTAGATTTCGCGCAACTGGTCAAGCTGTACGGCCAATATGGACAGCACGACGCGGATGCGAAATACTCCCCAAGCCCAATCGTCGAGGTTATATCCAAAGTGCGGACTGGTGACCCGGACCCGGAGCGCATCTGCACTAGTCACATTGAGCGGCAGAACTTGACTATGCGAATGCAGATGCGCAGGTTCACCCGGCTCACGAACGCTTTCTCGAAGAAGCTGACGAACCTGAAGGCCGCTTGCGCTTTGCACTTCGCACACTATAATTTCTGCCGCGTTCATTCATCGCTACGAGTAACGCCAGCGATGGCCGCTGGACTGACTTCGGAAATATGGCCCTTGAGCGCACTGATTTCTTGAGTAACAAGTTGGGGAACGTATCCGAACTTTTCTTGTGCTAGGAGTAGCCATGATGGTGTATTCGGATGTGGTGCATTATCTGCTGTGCCCTGTATGTAGCGCGTCCACTGTTCTCCAGCGTCAAGGCCCATTAGGAAAATACGAAGGTCTGTCGTATCTGCCCAATCCCAAGACGTGGCCAATAACATTCTGGTGTATAGAATGCGGGCAATGGCAGAAGGGTTGGGCTGGTAAGTTTGGGACTCCTGATCCCAAACAGTCGTTGACCCAATCATCTCGAATGAAATCTCTTTGGAAGATTGACTTCGGATGTGCCCATAGCAACTGCGAATCGCGGCGCACCATATACGTGCGATGGTTAAGACGCGCCATGCGAGACCAACTACCAAAATCCGTAGCGGGATCCGCAGCGGACACAGGCATTTTTGTTGATGATTGCTGCCCAAGAAGTGAGCACGAGTTTTGTCCGAAGGTGGAAACGGGGAGGGTAGAGGAGTTGGACTTCGAGGGGTGACTACTTGACTCGGCATCGACACACCTGTATTTTTAAGTTACAGGCGCGACCAGCCCTGTCAAAAAGATTCGAGTTGTGAGAAAAAGGCCCGGTCTGGCATCCGGGCTTTTCTATTTCCGTTGTATCATGCCTGTCAAATGACGATCTTTGAGGTCTTGTTCCTCATCCTGTTCACAATAGCTTGCCTCTTGCTTTGGCGCATCATGCGCTCTCTAGAATGGCTAACAATGTGGGTCAAGGGATTCAGTGAAAAGTTTGTTGAGGCTTCGCGGAGACAAGGCAATTGACATGCCACTTCCACGTCGAAGCGAGGCCAGATTCAGCCACTACCCAACCCTGAATTCGGTTTACAATCGCCGTCCGGTCGCGATATACCTTCCTTTCGGCCCATGACAATCAAACGACTCCTGCTCTCCTGTTGGTTCTTTGTTCTCACCATCAACCTGGCGCAGTCCGCGGACAAGCCCAAGCTTACGCTCGACGAGTTCTTCAATTCCGTCAGCTTCGATTCCATCAAGATCTCTCCGGATGGGCATGCGATTTTGATTGTCACGGAACGGGCCGACTGGGACCAGAAAATTTTCCGCCAGGACTTGTGGCTATACCGCGACGCCGTTAGCGGCCCAGGCACGCTCACCCAACTGACGCAGTCCGGCCATGACAGTGCCCCGCAATGGTCTCCCGACGGGCGATGGATCGCCTTTATCTCCGAACGAAAGGTGCCGAAGACGACGAAGTCCGACGCCGACGATGATTCCAAGGATGAGGAGACTTCGCAGATCTACCTGATCTCTCCCTCCGGAGGCGAGGCCTTCGCGGTAACCAATGGAGAGGAGGATATTCATGCCTTCTCCTGGTCCCCGGACTCGCGAGCTCTCTACTACGCCACGCGCATTCCCTGGACCAAGGAACAAAAAGATGCCTACCGGAAAGAATGGAAAGACGTGAAACGATACCGTGCCGCCGAACGCGGAGACATGATTTTCAGCCTCGACGTAGCGGAGGCGATTACCCGTAACCTGACCGATGGCAGCAAGCCGGACGACTTAGACAGTACGCCAGACATCACTCCCGGATCACGCAGTCTTGCGAGCACTCCCTGGCGGATTCACGGACTTGTGGCCTCGCCTGACGGACACAGACTGGCGTTTGCGTCCTCCTCAATCTCGGAGAGGGAGGAGAAGGTCGATGAATTCGAAATCTACACCGTCGATCTCGCGGCCGCCTCGCCCGATCACCCTCCTCATCAGGTCACGCATAACCAGGCGCAGGAACTGCATCCCGAGTGGGCTCCTGACGGCAAGCATGTGTTCTTCGAGACTGAAGAGGGCTCGGTAGATGGAAAATACAGGGATTACCAGCCACGTCTTTATTGGGTCGATGTCGACACGGGCGAGGCGCAGCGGTGGGCGGCTGCATTTGATGGCGCCATCGGAGGTTACTCGATTATGCCCGAGGGCGTAGTTGCAACCGGAAAGCTGGGCACGGAGGTCCAGCTGTACTCGCAGACGAAACCCTCGGCTGCTTTTTCCAAATTGAAGGGCTGGGCTGGAACTTACGAACTGGTGGCTCAGGCCGAACATTCTCCTCGCATTGCCTTTGTTCACTCTACCCTGCAGGAGCCGACCGAAGTGTATGTCGCCGACAGCGTCGACAAGATTTCGGAAGCCCGGCCCATCACTTCTTTCAACAAGTTATTTACCGAGCGCGATCTGCCGCAAGGCAAGCCCTACCACTGGACGTCCGATGACGGCACCAGCATCGAGGGCATGCTGATGTATCCGCCGGGGAAGTTTGAGGCCAGGAACCTGCCCATGTTCGTCTTTATCCACGGCGGCCCCAATGACGCCGATGGCAATCACTTCGAGGCCGACTGGTATCAATGGGATCGCCTGGCTGCCACGCAGGGCTGGCTGGTGTTCGAGCCCAACTATCGGGGATCCACCGGCTACGGTGACAAGTTTCTGATGCAGATTGTGCCGGAAATCGTCTCCCGCCCCGGCAAAGACATTCTCGCGGGCGTGGACGCTTTAGTGAAAGATGGCATCGCCAATCCCGATCGCTTGGCGATTGGCGGCTACAGTTACGGCGGCTACATGACCAACTGGCTCATTACTCAAACCACGCGCTGGAAAGCCGCGGTGACCGGCGCGGGAGCGGTGGAGAATATCGCCAACTGGGGCAATGACGACACCACCATGGACGACGCCTATTTTCTCGGCGGCCTTCCCTGGGATGAGCCCAAGCGCTATCACGACGAAGCCGCCATCTTCCAGATCAACAAAGTTCGCACTCCCACTCACATGGTGGCCGGCGCCGATGACATCCGCGTCGCCGTGGCCGAGGACTACCTGCTGGACCACGCGCTGTTCAACCTGGGAGTGCCCAGCACTCTGCTGATATTCCCCGGAGAAGGTCACTCCCTCGACAAGAATCCCTGGCACGGAAAAATCAAAGTGCGCGAAGAGTTGAAGTGGCTGGAGAAGTACGGCGGAGTGGGATCCAACCCGTAACCTTTGCCCCGGGCGGTCGCCTATCGGGAAGGGCACGAGTTCAGAGGCTGCGGAAAAACTCGTAAATCGGCGCGATGACCGATCCAGTCCTCGGTGACCCTGCACGCGCGGGGACGCGCGCGCCTACATTAGCGGGCGCTGGCCATCTTCACTGCGGGTTCCTGCTCATAGCGGGCTAGCCCCTGATAAAGCGCCTCGGCGATACTCTGGCGATAACTGGCACTTTGCAGGTTGTTTTCGTCGGCGGGGCTGCTAACAAAAGAAACTTCGGCGAGAATCGCCGGCATGGACGTGCCGGTCAGCACCACGTATTCCGCCTTCTTCACCCCACGGTTGCGCAGGCCCGGGTTCTTCGTTTCCAGGACGCTGTACAGGGCGTGCTGCACACTGGCAGCAAGGCGCCGCGATTCATGTACCTTCTCCCGAATATCAACTTTGGTCCAATCGATATTTTGCAGCGCGGGTTCATCGTCGCCGGCGCTCCGGGGACGCGCCCGGACCGAGGAATAAGTGTTGGTATAGTAGGTTTCCACGCCGCGTGCCGAGGCGAAGTCGCTGTAATTCGCGTGTACTGACACAAAGAGATCTGCGTGGGCCAGGTTGGCGATCTCAGCGCGCTTTTCCAGCGCGACATAGTCGTCGCCCGTGCGCGTATACACGATTTCCGCCCCCAACCGCTTCTCCGCCAGCTTGCCCAGGCGGGCCACAATATCGAGCGCCAGATTCTTTTCCAGCAACCCGTTGCGGCCAACCGTGCCCAGGTCCCAACCGCCGTGGCCGGCATCCAGCACGATGCGCAGCCTGGCCGCAGTGGCCTGCAACCGCGGGCTATCTGTGGTCGAAGGCAGGGCTTGCCTGGCTTCCTGCTGACGAGTCTGCGTCGAATCCGGCAGCGGCGCATTCGCCGCGTTTCGAATGGAGGGACCTTCGTTGCTGGGACCGAACAGATCGAGTCTCGTCCTGTCCTGCGGCTTCGCTCCAATCTTGCGAACCTCGACCACCAGGCGGTAAGGATTGGGCTCCAGGCTCACCGAGAAATTGGACGCGCCAATCGTCTCCAGGACCACCCGGGTGACGCCAGGCACGGGCTGAGCCACGCGGATTTTTTGCAGCAAGGGATCGCCTACGTCGATGGTTTTCGCCGATAGCGCATCCGCCAGCCGGGTGTCATGCAGGTCGAAATAAATGCGTTCCGGCTTGGTGAGGCGGTGGGCTTCGTACTGCACCTGGTCCTGCAAGTCGATGACGACCGTGCTCGAGTCCGCCGATGCCCAGTGCCGGATACCCGTGACCTGCGGCAGGGCCCCGGTTTTCTCCGTCCCTGCGGGCTCCGCGCTGGATTCCTCCGGTGCGAGATCATCTGCCTCAGGTGTCGATGCAGTCGACGAGCTGCTCGTCCTTGTTGATTGAGAAACCGCTGCCGCCGCTTGTGGCTTTTCCACTTGAGTTCCAGCGTGGCGACGGATCCCCCACCACAACCCCGCTGCCAGGAGCAGCGCAAACGCAGTTAGCGCAATGACGACTCCCAGTCCAGGCCGGGAATTCTCCAGACTGTCGTACTCAACGATGGCTGGGTGAGGGCTGCCGTCTGAATCTTGGGCTTCGGCATTCTCTTCAGCGGCAAGTGCATGGACCATTTCACGAGGTCCAGGGATTTCCGGCTCAACCACTGCACCCGCTGTTTGTCCCACCACACGATGAGAAATCTCGGCCAGGCGGTCTTCCTCTTCCGGCTTCAAGGCGGACAGAATCAATTCCGCCAGCAGGCTCAGACTGCGGACGTCGCTATCGCTAAACCCGTAAGGTTCAGCGGAAAAAGCTTCAACCAGGCCGATGACGGTCTGCCGGGCCGACAAAGGCACCGCAACCATGGAACGTGCACCCAGGCGGCGGCAGGTCAGGGCGTCCACCCGTGGATCCACTTCGGAGTCGTCGCAGCGCACGATACGATTCGAAATCAGACACGCGCCGGAGAATCCGGCATTCGGATCAAGCCGGGCTCCGCAATCCGGCGAAACTTCGCCGGCTGCGGCGTGGCATACGATGGAATCGTCTTCCGCCAGCGCGATGGCCACGCCGTCCGCCCCGGTGATCGCCAGCGCGCGCTCTGCGACCAGTTGCAATACCTCGTCGAGCACAAACTGTTCTAACTGCCAGGGATCTTCTCTCACCTCACTGCGATTGTGGGCCCGGTGCTGGCGAATCTGTTCGTGCAGAGCCGAGAATGCCAGCAGCGCCTGCAACGCTTCGCGGCCGGTGCCGGACGCCTCCGCGGCGGACTCAGGTGCCGACGGCACGATGAAATTCGCGTCGAAAGACTCCAGTCCCGTATTGTTCGGACTCGTGCTCATGAATTAGGTGATAGTTCCGCCCCGAGGGGAGCCGAACTCAGCGGCGACAAGTCAGTCCATCGCCCAGGCGGCGTAACCCCGCCGCCGTCGCGACGCTCTTGTCCCATTGTGCTCAAACTTATCTGTAACTTACAAGGGTTCCGGCACAATCGCAATACTTCGCTGCGCACGAAGGTAAGTCCGCACGCCTTGCTCTTTAGTAAGTCCAAATAGTTCAGATTCAACCAGTTCCCGTGGCCATTGCGCAGGCTCGGAATTGGGGATATGCTCAGTTGAGGGACGGGTTCACAGGTTGTGGCAGGTGAGTGAAGAGAAGAAGAAGTCGCGCTGGCTATGGCCTTGGGGCGTGTTAGCCACTGGGTTCGCAGGCGCGGGGATGATGATTTTCCGCGGGTGCTGGCACAGCAGGATGAGTTGGCCGGTTCGTGCCCAGGATCACTCCTACCAGGTTTGCCTCGGTTGTGGGATCAAGCGTCTTTTCGACGAGCAGGGTTTCCGCGCCTATGGGCCGTACAGCTACGACTTGAATCGTCTCCTGTCGTGGGACCGTTCGCGAAGGGCTGGCGTCCGCGAGGCCGAGCCCTCAGAGCACCGAACCGCGTCCTGAGGTTTCCCCCGAACCTCTGCGGTTACTGATGGCCTCTCAACTGAACGCTAAGATTTAGCCATGGGGTATTGGTCGAATCTCGCCACATCGGTCAAGACTGCAACCCCGAATGCAGCGATCAATGTGGACGCTCGCGTCCCTGCCCATGCGGTGCCCGCCTCTAACCCAGATCGGCGGCGTCCATACCGGCAGAAGGTTCGCAACCTGGCGTACATCAGCTGGGATTCCGAGAATCGCGGAGTGCTCCGCGACTTGAGCGAATCCGGCGCTGCGATACAAGTACTCGTTCCGCCTCGTCTCAACGAACAAATCCGGTTCCGCTTGGACTTGTCGAATCCGCGTGCCCGCGTGGAAGGCGATGGTCGAGTTGCCTGGACCGACTCGCTCGGCCAGGCCGGCATGGAGTTTTTAGATGTGCCGCAGCGTTCCCGTCGTCTGCTGAAAGAATGGCTTCTCACTCAGGTTCTGGCGGATGCGCAGCGCGTGGCGGGAGATCCCGCGGCCGGGCTGCTATTCTCTTTCACTTCCCGCCCCGCCATTCGCCTTGAACCGGCAAAGTCCCAACGGCGCTTGCCGCTCCTCTGGTTTCGCGTGCCGGTCGATAGATTTGCCCGTCTTGTGGATTGCCTCGCTCTGCTCTGCGCCGTCCTGCTTTTCAACGTGATGGCAATTACCATGACCGATACCCTCCCATCCTGGCCCATCGCCGTCGCGGTGGTATTTGGCGTTGCGGCTGTGTTTGTGGCCTTGTACTGGTTCCTGTTTTCGCTATGGTTCGGGATTACACCGGGGCATCGATTGGCGGAGCTGGCCTGCCACGAGAGCGTGGCTAAGAGGAAACGGGAAGTGCGGGCAAGATTTCGCTAGCGACGAGAAGAGCCTACTGCGTGAGATATTGCTGCGCCAGCCAGAGCTGCAACCCTTGTTTGTTGCGCTGGCTTACTTCCGCAAAGCGGATGCCGTGATCGCCCTCTCGACTCCAAACCACGTCGCCGTCCACCTTCCAGTCACGCCGGCCTCCCGGAAGTTTGAACTCGAGCCGAACCTTGCCCTTCAAAGCTGCGGGCCGCCGCGGCCGAACCGCAACGCCCCCCTGACTCAGGTTCAGGAGGCTGACCGCTAGCCTTTTATTGTTTCCATAACGGACCCACGCCGGCAAATCCAGCGTATGGCGGTGGTAACGCAGTCGGCCATCGAGGATCAGATTTCGCGCCGCAGAAAGCGTGTGCACAGCCTGTTCCACCGAGATCGGTTTCTGAAAAAAGAAAGCCGTATCGTCCTTCAGGCGTCTCCGGTTGTTCCGGCTGCTGAAGAGCACCAGGGGAACGTGGTTCAGCCCGCTCCCAAGAGCGCTGAGGAAACTTGCGCTGCCTTCCAGATCGCAATCGACGATCAGGGCGTCGATCTTTGACTTGGCTATCTTCGCACTGGCCCGCGCCAGTTCCGGTTCCACTTCGACACCGATTTGCAATCCGCCCAGGATGCACTCCAACACGCTGACTTCAGGCCAATCACGCGAAACAACCATCGATGAAAGAGGCATATAGAAACTGTAGTCTGGCGGGGTAAGGAGGCTATAGATCACCAAGGTAATGAAGAAATGTAGGCGCGGGCGTGCTCGCCCGTGCTAGGTTAGCCCCGAAGGAGCGAAAACAATTTGGCCGCTAAGCCTGACTGCGATACCACTCAATCGTCCGCCGCAAACCCTCTTCAAAATTGACCACCGGTTCGTACCCGAGATGTTTTCTGGCCCGCGATAAATCAGCCAGTGAGTGCTTCACGTCTCCGGTGCGTTCTGGTCCGTAGCGCACCTCTCCGGGATATCCGGTCAATTCTTTCAGCACCCGGAACGTCTCATTCAAGTCGACCCTGTGTCCTGTAGCGATGTTGAATACCCGGCCCGCAACTTCCACTGCCGGGGCCTTGCAGGCCAGCAAATTCGCGCTCACTACATTATCGACGTAGGTAAAATCCCGGCTCTGCTGGCCATCTCCCAGAATCGCCGGCTGTTCGCCCCGCAGCATCTGGGTAATAAATTTCGCCAGCACTCCGGAGTAAGGCGAATTCGGGTCTTGTCGAGGTCCGAAGATATTGAAGTAACGCAGCGAAACCGTTTCCAGCCCGTAACAGGACCAGAACGACGTCATGTAAAGCTCGCCCGTTAGCTTGGCGACCGCATAGGGAGATATCGGGTTCGGCGGCATGTCTTCGCGCTTGGGCAGAGTAGGTGTGTCGCCGTAAGCGGACGAAGAAGCCGCATAAACCACGCGCTTGACTTTAGCGTCGCGCGCCGCCACCAGCACATTCACCGTGGCATCGACGTTGGCGCGATTGCTCTCAATCGGATCAGCCACCGACCTGGGGACCGAGGGAATGGCCGCTTCGTGAAAAACATAGTCAACACCCAGGCAGGCATCGCGAACCGCGTTCAAGTCGAGTAGATCGGCCTGGCGAAAATCAATTTGCTCCCGAACCGCCGCCAGATTCTCCGCCTTCCCGGTGGACAGGTTATCAATGCCGCGAACTTTATCACCCTGCGCGAGGATCGCGCGGGACAGCGCCGATCCGATAAAGCCCGCCGCCCCGGTTATGAGGTAGGTGGACATAAGCTCCCCATCATAGCGGATGTCCGCCCCACACTTATTCTTGGCACTGCGAAAATCACTGGGTGCGACCCATTTCGACTGCGGCGCGGATCTCCCGCCACAACTCTTCCCGTCCGGCGCCGGTTCTGGCGGAGAAGGGAACCACCTTTGCCTGAGGAAATTCCTGCTCCAAACTCCGCAGAGCGTTGCGCAACTGGTTCCCCGACAGCCGGTCGCTCTTGGTGCCGACGATCACGAATGGACGGTCACTCGCTTCCAGAAACTGCAGAAGCTGCTGATCACTCTCCTGCGGCGGGACGTTCACATCGACCAAGGCCATGCACAGTGCCAGGCTGGGACGTTCTTTGAGATAGGGTTCGATGAAGCTTGGCCACCCGCTGGAAATCTCCCGCGAAAGCTTGGCGTAGCCATAACCGGGTAAATCCGTAAACACCATTTCCGGCTGGGGTTTTCCTGCCCAGCGCAGTTCGAAGAAATTGATGCTGCGGGTTCGTCCGGGAGTGGAACTGGTTTTCGCCAGCTTTTTCCCTACCAGCGAATTGATCACGCTGGATTTCCCTACGTTGGAACGTCCCAGAAAGGCGACCTCGGGCAGCACCGGGGCAGGGAACTGGGCGGCGTCGGTTGCCGCCATCATGAATCGGGCAAGAACTCGCACTACCCAGTTTGCAATTTGATGAGGGAAGATGCAAGCGGCGAGCCGGGCACTTTGGGCTCTGATTTAATCCAGCCCGAGCGGCCGTTTGTTCTCGACGACATCCTCTTCCCGGATGGGCCGGAGCTTGTGCCAGAAGAACAAAATCGCTGCTACGCCCAAACCAATCCCCACGCTGATCAGGAAAAACCACCGGTAGGCCGGATAGGCAACCAGCAGAGTCACCACCACAGTCGCGGCAATCAGCAGTGCAGCGGAGCCCTTAAGGAAGGTCCGGGAACCAGCAGGTTGAGGACTAGTGGACATCGTTTACTACCTACGATTTTAATCCGGGGTGGGTCCTGGATCAGCTCCACATTAGCCGGACACAAAGCTCTACAAAGGCTTAGTTTCAAGGTTTCTTTTGTGTACCTTTGTGTCCTTTGTGGTTAGCGCTCTTGCCGTCCACCGCATCAGCGCCGAAACTGCTTGCTCAAGGCCAGTGCCTGCCGCTGGTACGAAGAGCCGATCTGCACCCCGTAGATTTTATCCGGCTTGCATAGCAGCGGCATGTAATTCAACCTTCCCACCAGCTGGCCGTGCTCGATCAGAAACGGAACCTCGTGCGCCCGCACTTCCAGCACTGCGCGCGTCCCTTTGATGTCGCTGGCTCCGTACCCGAACCCTGGGTCAAAGAATCCGGCGTAGTGGATGCGAAACTCGCCGTCGGACGGATCAAACGGCACCATCTCCGCCGCGAAGTTCGGAGGAACTCGCACTCTTTCCCGGGATGCCAGAATATAAAAAGCCCCCGCATCGAGAATGAGGCTCTTGCTCGGGCTCTGATAGCGAGGCTCCCAGAATTCCTCCGGCGAATAGTGGTTGATTCGGTCCAGTTCGATGACCGGAGCATTCGCCCTCGCCTTGTACGCAATGACTTCACCTGTTTCGCTGCCCTCTAGGTTGACCGTAATCCTCAAGCCTCTGTCCAATCGCGCCTTGGTGGGAACATCTTCGTCCATGTAGACCAGGGTCTCGTCGCGATCCAGTTTCTTGATTTCCTTATCCTGGGAGTCGGCGATTCCTTGCACGAATCGCAGCTGATTCAGCTTCATTCCCGCTCGAATCCCCACGGTGAAGGTCCGGGGAACGATCTCCACGTACAGCTTGCCCCGGTAACCTGCCGGCAAGCGGTCGAATTCCACTCCATAGTCGGTAATCAGGCGGGTGAAGATATCCAGGCGGCCAGTCGTGCTCTTCGGATTAGCCTTTCCGGATATGCCGTCCGGCAGGTGCATTTCCTCCAGCAGGGGAACGATATAAACGCAGTCTTTTTCAAGGACGGCGGCGCTGGTCAGGTCGACCCGGGTCATCCGCAGGTCTTTGATTTTGGCTTCGACCGTACTGCCGGGGCCGGCAAGAAAACTTGCCCGCACCCGGTGAGCTATGTCCCCTAACCGCAAATCGAGACTGGCAGGCTGGATTTGGTCTTCCAGAATGACGGGAGTGGCAGTGATATGTCCCCTGGCGATCAAGTCCTTGATCTCTTGCGAGGGGAGTATGCCGGTGGTTCGAGATTCCGTTTCCTCGGCTACGAGTTCCGGGAATAAACCAACTTCGCCGTTCTTAAGATCGGAGGTGGACATTCTCAGGACTCCTGGCGCCTCTTCCGCTTCCAATTCCAACGTTGACATTATATGCGGCTGGCGTGAGGTAGGCTAACGGCAGAACCGAATGAATTCTTGCCGTCTCGGCATTCTCTGCGGTGCTTTGCGACCCTCAGGTCGAGCCAACCCATCGAATCGCCGGGCACGCCGAGAAACTCCGCGGAGTTCGCGAAGAAACCCATCGTTGGTGCGCTTTACTGATGCGCTGCGGGACCTTCCGTGGGAGTGGTCAGAGGAGCCATGGGCTGACTCGCATCCCCGACCTGGGGTATGGGCTCCGGCAGTGGCTGTTCCAGGGCGACGGCCAGCACCTGGTCCATGGTATCGACGAAGTGGAGCTTCATCTCGTTGCGCAGATTCTCCGGCACCTCGGCCACATCTTTCTCGTTTTCCAGTGGCAGAATGACCTCGAACAGACCAGCGCGATGCGCCGCCAGGAGTTTCTCTTTCAGACCGCCGATTGGCAGCACCTTGCCGCGCAGCGTGATCTCTCCAGTCATGGCGATGTCGCGCCGCACCGGAATCTTGCTCAACGCGCTGGAAATCGCGGTGGCGATAGTGATGCCCGCCGAAGGTCCGTCCTTGGGGATTGCGCCTTCCGGCACGTGCACGTGAATATCCATGTTGCGATAGAAATCGCGTGCCAGGCCCAGTCGCTGCGCCCGCGAGCGCACATAAGACATCGCCGCCTGCGCCGATTCTTGCATCACGTCGCCCAGCTTGCCGGTGAGGGTCAGTTTGCCTTTGCCATCGACCACGGTGGCTTCCGTGCTCAAGATCGAGCCCCCGACTTCGGTCCAGGCCAGGCCTGTCACTAAGCCGACTTCGCTGCGTTCGTGCGCCAGAGTATCGCGGAACTTGATGACACCCAGGAAATCGTTGGCGTTTTCCGCAGTGATGCCGATGTTGTAACTCTCGCCCTCTTTGACCACCTTGCGCGCAACTTTGCGGCAGACGTTGCCAATCTCGCGTTCCAGATTGCGGACGCCGGCTTCGCGAGTATAGGAGCGAATCAGGGAACGAATAGCGTCATCGGTAAACTTGAGGTTCTTGTCCGTCAAACCCGCCTGCACAAGCTGTTTCTTCACTAGGAACTGCTTGGCGATCTCCACTTTTTCCGGCTCGGTGTAACCGTGCAGGCGCAGTACTTCCATGCGATCCTGCAGGGCCGGGGGGATGGTGTGCATCACATTGGCGGTGGCAATGAAGAATACCTGGGACAAATCATACTCAACGTCGAGGTAGTGATCGACGAACATGTAATTCTGCTCGGGATCGAGAACTTCGAGCAGCGCCGCGGATGGGTCGCCGCGGAAATCCATGGACATCTTGTCGACTTCGTCCAGCATGAAGACCGGGTTCTTGGTCCCCGCTTTCTTCATCATCTGGATAATCTGTCCGGGCAGCGCCCCGATGTAAGTCCGGCGATGGCCGCGAATCTCGGCTTCATCCCGCACTCCGCCCAGCGACATGCGGACAAACTTGCGGCCCGTAGCCTTGGCAATCGACATTCCCAGCGAAGTTTTGCCGACTCCCGGAGGCCCGACGAAACACAGGATCGAGCCTTTGGGATTCTTCACCAGTTGCCGGACGGCGAGAAACTCGAGAATACGCTCTTTGATCTTCTCCAGCCCGTAATGGTCCTCGTTCAGCACCTTCTCGGCGCGGCCGATGTTGCGAATCTCTTTGGAGCGCTTTTTCCACGGCACGGCCAGCAGCCAGTCGAGATAGTTTCGCGAGACCGTGGATTCGGCCGACATCGGCGGCATGGCTTCGAGCTTCTTTAGTTCCTGCAACGCCTTGTCGTGCACATCCTTGGGCATGCCGGAGCTGTCGATCTTCTTCTTCAGTTCGTCGAACTCGCTCTTTTCGCCGCGGCCCAACTCTTTCTGAATCGCCTTGATCTTCTCGTTGAGGTAGTACTCTTTCTGTGCCCGCTCCATCTGCCGCTTTACCCGCGACTGGATGGTGCGGTCCATGTTCAATTTCTCGATTTCGATGTCCAGAACATCACCGATGCGGCTGAGGCGCTCCGCCGGATCGAAGATCTCCAGCAACTCCTGCTTTTCTTCGATGGACAACTGCAGGTTGGCGGCGATCGTGTCGGTGAGCTTTGCCGGATCTTCCATGCGCACTGCGGCGATCATGGTCTCGTAGTTGAGCGACTGGCAGAGCTTCACGTACTGCTCAAACAGGGCCGTAACCCGCTGCATCCCGGCTTCAATCTGCGGGTTAGTCTCGACCGCATAACGGGCAAGTCGAACCGAGGCCTGCATGAACCCCTCGGACTCGCTGACCTGCAGGATCTTGCCGCGCTCGATGCCTTCCACCAGAACCTTAATATTGCCGTCCGGCAGCTTGAGGCTTTGCACGATGTTGACGACCGTGCCCACCTGGTAAATCTCGTTGGGCTTGGGCTCGTCCACGCCGGCGTCGTGCTGGGTCGCCAGGAAAATCTTCTTGTCGGCTGCGAGCGCCTCTTCCAGAGCCCGCACGCTCGACTCCCGCCCCACTACGAACGGAGTCATCATGTAAGGGAAGATGACCACGTCCCGGATGGGCATCATGGGTAGCTTTTTGGTTTCGAATTTTTCCTTGGCTGTGGTCACTGGGTCTCCGAAAAACGCTTCTAGCCTTTGGCTGCTGGCTTCTAGCTCCTAGCAGGCTGTGGAAAAAGTCGTACGTCGGCGCATCGAGTCTTGAAAGCGTGCGGCTTCAGCCGCGCCGTCACTATCTCTAAAGAATTTACGGCACGACTGAAGTCGTGCCCTTTCAAGATTTAATCGCCACGCGAGTTTTTCCGCAGCCTCCCAGGTCAACCTTCTAGCCTACTCTTATCCGTGGTTCTGCCCAAGAGTCTAAAGACTAAAGCCCGCAACTATTAGCTAGAAGCTAGTAGCTAAAGCGCTTCATCCCGCTTTTTCCATCATCGCGAAGGAAGCGCTCTTCTTCTCCACCATCTCCCGGGTTACCTCGAACTCCTTAACCTTCTTCTGGCTGGGAAGGTTATACATCAGTTCGAGCATCAATTCCTCCAAAATCATACGCAGGCCGCGGGCGCCCACCTTTCGAGCCATGGCTTGGCGGGCAACAGCGCGCAACGCTTCCTCGCTGAACTTGAGGCGTACATTCTCAAATTCAAATAAACGCTGGTATTGCTTTACGATGGCGTTCTTGGGGCGGGTGAGAATTTCAATCAGGGCAAATTCGTCCAGGTCTTCCAAGACACCTACGACGGGCAGCCGGCCCACAAATTCAGGAATCAACCCGAATTTGATGAGATCTTCGGGCTGAACGTCGCTAAGAAGTTCAAAATTCCGCTTGCTGGGCGCCGCCGGCTGATCTCCTTCAGCATCTTCGCCAGCCTTAAAGCCCAGAGACTTTCTACCTACGCGGCGGCCAATAATTTTTTCTAACCCGACAAATGCTCCACCGCAGATGAAAAGAATGTTCGTCGTGTCGACCGGCGTAAATTCCTGGTGCGGATGTTTGCGGCCGCCCTGCGGCGGGACATTCGCAATGGTGCCTTCCAGAATCTTCAGCAGCGCCTGTTGCACACCCTCGCCCGAAACATCGCGGGTGATGGAAGGATTCTCATCCTTGCGCCCGATCTTGTCCACTTCATCGATGTAGATGATGCCGGTCTGGGCCCGTCCCACATCCCCTTCGGCCGCCTGCAGCAGCTTCAGGATAATGTTTTCCACGTCCTCGCCCACGTAGCCGGCTTCTGTCAGGGTGGTCGCATCCACGATGGCGAAGGGAACGTCCAGCATGCGGGCCAGAGTTTGCGCCAGCAGCGTCTTGCCGGTCCCGGTCGGACCGATCAGCATGATGTTCGACTTCGTCAGTTCGATCCCGTCGCTGGTGCGCTGACGGTTCATGTAGATGCGCTTGTAGTGGTTGTAAACCGCGACTGCCAGCTTCTTCTTCGTCACCTCTTGCCCGATCACATACTCGTCGAGGAAGGTTTTTACTTCCTGCGGCTTCGGCAGTTGGTTGGGAGTGCTGGCGGGAGGCGTAGCGGCACGGTCGTCTTCCAGAATGGAGTTGCAGACGGCGACGCACTCATCGCAGATATAAGCCCGGGGATAATCACTCGGCGAGGAGATCAGCTTGGCTACTGCGTCCTGCGACTTATGGCAGAACGAACAGCGCAGGATCTCCTCCGTGCCAGTTCTGTTTTTCACTCGGCTACTCCTTCTTTAGCTGATCTACCCGGCTCAATTGCATCCTGCCCCCGGGGACGGGAAAGATCCTTTTACGCCGAGACTTCAACTCATATTCCCAAATGCACAACCGGCGAAGCGCCGATCATACCTTCATCTGGTCTTATAGATGATATCGTCTATGATTCCGTACTCTTTCGCCTGCTGCGCGTTCATGATGAAGTCGCGTTCTACATCCTTTTCTACCTTATCCAGCCTCTGCCCGCTATGTTTCGCAAGTAACTCGTTGGTGATTTCCCGCATGCGCAGGATCTCGCGGGCATGGATGTCAATGTCGGTAGCCTGCCCGGAAAGCCCGCCCATCGAGGGTTGATGGATCAGAATGCGCGAATTGGGCAGCGCCAGACGTTTCTTGGGTTCACCAGCCGAAAGTAACAACGCCGCCATGCTGGCCGCCTGCCCGATGCAGATGGTGGTCACGTCATTCTTGACGTATTGCATGGTGTCGTAAATTGCCATTCCCGCCGTGATCGACCCCCCGGGGGAATTCACGTAGAGCTGAATATCCTTCTCCGGATCTTCCTGGGCCAGAAACAGCATCTGGGCGATCACCAGGTTGGCGATGTTGTCGTCAATCGGAGTCCCGATAAAAATAATGTTGTCGCGCAGCAACCGGGAATAAATATCGTATGCCCGTTCACCCCGTCCGGTTTGTTCTATGACCATGGGTACAAGCATCATCTGCTCCTTCACGTTGACCTTTCACACTCATGCCCAACCAACATAGCGCTTCGAAGGGGATCGGAATCGGCCAGCTAAGCGGATTGACGATACAAAAAGTCGAGGGTTTTATCGCTGCGGATTCTATTCCGGATTCTATCCAGCGCCCCATCTCGTGTCAATCGAGCGCGAATGGCTTCCGGCGTCTGCTGCGATTGCTTTGCCAGCGCTTCCACTTCGCGATCGATCTCCGCATCGCTAACCTCGATTTTTTCCTCCTCGGCGATCTTGTCCAGCAACAAAGAAGCCTTCACTTCCTGTAACGCCTGCTCGCGTTGTCCCGCGCGCAGACGATTTAAGTCCATCTTCTTTATGTCTTCCGCCTTCATGCCCTGCGCCGCCAAAGCCCGCAGCCCGCGTTCCAGGCGCAGATCGATCTGCCGGTCCACCAGCGCTTCGGGAAGCTCAAAATCGTTGCGCTTCACCAGTTCGGCGACCAGTTTGTCCTTGCCTTGGTGTTCGGCTTCGTGGGCGCGTTCCGCCTCCATGCCTTCGCGGATCTTCTTTCGCACGTCACTCAAATCGGAGAACTCTCCCAGTTCTTTGGCGAACTGGTCGTTCAGCTCCGGTAAACTCTTGAGCTTGATGGCGCCTATCCTCACCGTATAAGTGAAAGTCTTCCCCGCCAGCCGCTGGTCGGAGAAGTCCTGGGGATACACCACATCAAAGGTGCGCTCTTCGCCGGCCGGCGCGCCTCGCAGGTTCTCGGTGAACTCGGGCATGGTGCCCTTGCCGCCAATCTCCACCAGAATCTCGTCCATGTGGACGGGCTTGCTTTCGCCGTCTTTAGCTTTAGGCTGCCCGTCCAGCGAGACTTGAGCAAAATCCCCATCTGCCAGCGGGCGCCCTTCCACGGCAGTGAAGGTCGCATGCTGTTCCTGCAGGCTCTTGAGCGCCTGCTCCACATCCTCGTCGGTAACCGAGATTGTGGGCTTCTCCACTCGCAGCTCTTTATAGCCTTCGACCCTGATCTCCGGCATCACTTCGAAGCTGGCCTTGAAGCGCAGCGGCTCCCCGTCGTGGATGTGGAGATCGCTGACCCGTGGCTGCGATACCGGAATCAGCCCTTGTTTGTCGGTCTCGCGGCGGAAATAGCGTGGCACCAGCGCGTCTACCACTTCACTCTTGATGTCTTCCGAGAAGCGCTGCTTGATGATGGAAGCAGGAATATGACCGCGGCGGAAGCCCGGCAGGCGAGCGAGCTTCTGATACTTCTGAATCAGCGTATCGGTTTCGCGGGTAACTTCCTCCGCCGGGATCTCCACCTGGATTTCCCGTTTGGTGGGGCTGTTGGTTTCTGTGGGGCTCACGCTCGCCTTTCAAAGCGCTCCGAGCTTCTGGAACTCTTCAGAACGGTTCCGAATCTCCCGGCACGCAATCTTGAGTTTAAAGACAGAGAGAGAGCACCGTCAAACGACGGACCCATGTTTTATTGCCCAATTAGGGACTAAAGTAACCGTCGTCCTAATGTGGGCGCGAGCGGCCTCGCTCGTGCGACTGACCCGAAAGCATTCAAGTCGTAATCCTGATCGGTCAAGTCAACCCCAGCACAAGCGGGATGCTCGCGCTTACATCGGCAGGCTGTCGGAACAGCCAGCGCGCTCTTCATTGACTTGCCTATTTCGCCTCCGTAAGATTGGTCGCCAGTGATCGGTCGCACAATCTCGCATTACCGCATCGTTGAAAAACTCGGTGGCGGCGGTATGGGCGTGGTCTACAAGGCCGAAGACACGCGACTGCATCGCTTTGTCGCCCTCAAGTTCCTGCCGCCCGACGTTGCACGTGATCCGCAAGCGCTTGCCCGTTTCCAGCGCGAAGCCCAGGCCGCGTCCGCACTGAATCATCCCAACATCTGTACCATCCACGACATCGGCGAGCAGGATGGCGAGGCGTTCATCGCCATGGAATTTCTGGACGGCGTGACTCTGAAGCATCGCATTGCCGGCCGCCCCTTGGACGCCGAATTCCTTCTCGCTCTTGCCATTGACATCGCCGACGCGCTAGACGCCGCACATTCCGAAGGCATCGTCCACCGTGACATCAAGCCGGCGAACATCTTCGTCACCAAACGCGGCCACGCAAAGGTCCTGGATTTCGGGCTGGCAAAAGTAACGCAAGTTACCGGTCGATCGCTGGAAGCTTCCGGAGCCACCGCCCAGGAGACGGCGATGACCAAGGAGCATTTGACCAGCCCCGGTTCCACACTGGGCACCGTAGCCTACATGTCGCCGGAGCAGGTGAGGGCTAAGGAACTGGACGCCCGCACCGACCTGTTCTCCTTTGGAGCGGTGCTCTATGAGATGGCGACCGGAACTTTGCCCTTTCGCGGAGAAAGCTCGGGCGTTATCTTCCACGAAATTCTGGATCGTGATCCCGTTCCCGCCATTCGCCTGAACCCTGATCTTCCCCCCAAGCTCGAAGACATCATTAATAAGGCGCTGGAAAAAGATCGCGAGCTGCGCTACCAGCACGCGGCCGACATGCGGGCCGACCTGAAGCGGTTAAAACGGGAAACCGAATCGCGGCACGGCGCGTCCGCTGGTTCGGGTTCAGTGCCGGTCACCCACGACAGCGGCTCTCGGATCGCTGCCCCGCCGGCTCCGGTTTCCGGCTCCACGCCCGCGCTCGCTTCACCTTTATCCGCGAGTGGAGTGCCGGTTGTCGTAACCGCCCCCGCAAGCCGGAAACTCTGGAAGATTTTGGTCCCGGTTGCCCTGCTCGTCGCTGCGGCTGCAATCGGTGGAGCGTTCTACTTTCGCTCGCGTCCGGCATCTACGCTCACCGAGAAGGACATGGTCGTCTTCGCCGACTTCGTGAACTCCACTGGCGACCCGGTCTTCGACGGCACCCTCAAACAAGCGCTCGCCGTCGACCTGGAGCAATCACCTTTTCTCAATATTCTTTCCGACCGCAAAGTCAGCGAGACGCTGAAGCTCATGGGCCGTCCGCCAACCGAGCACGTCACCGCTGACGTAGCCCGCGAAATCTGTCTGCGGACCGGCAGCAAAGCTGTGCTGAGCGGGTCCATCTCCAAACTGGGCAGCCAGTACGTCGTCGGTTTAGACGCCGCCGCCTGCAGTACCGGCGACAATCTGGCCAAGGAGCAGGCGGAAGCGACCAGCAAAGAAGGCGTACTGAAGGCTCTCAGCGGCGCGGCCACTACGATGCGTGCCCGCCTCGGCGAGTCGCTCGCGTCGGTGCAGAAATTCGATGTTCCCGTGGAAGCCACCACACCGTCGCTCGAGGCGCTGCAGGCTTACAGCATGGGCATCACCACCGGACGCACCAAGGGCGACGCCGAAGCCATTCCTTTCATGAAGCGAGCCATCGAACTCGATCCCAACTTCGCCATGGCCTACGCGGGTCTGGCCATCGAATACGGAAATCTGGGACGAGCCACGGTCGCGGCCGATTACGGCAAGAAGGCCTACGAGTTGCGCGACCGGGTGAGCGAACGCGAGAAGTACCGCATCACTGCCTACTATTTCAATGATGTGAATGGTGAATTGGAGCTGGGCGCCGAAGCCTACGAGTTGTGGGCGAAGAGTTATCCGCGCGATTTTGTGCCGGTCGCCAATCTAGCGGTTGACTATATGCAACTGGGTCACTTCGATAAGGCGATCGCCGAGGCCGAAGCGGCGCTGCAAATCAGACCCGACATTGTTGGCTATAGCAACCTGGCCATCGACTATATGGCTGTCGGACGCATCAACGATGCCCGCCAGTTGGTGGTGGCAGCGCAGAAAAACAATATTGATGGTTTCCTCATTCACAGCGATCTGTACGCTTTGGCATTCTTGGCGGGGGACAACGCCGAAATGGAGCGTCAGGTCGGATGGGCAGCCGGTCGCCCCGGCGAGGAAGACCAGTTGCTCAGTAGCCACGCCGATACTCAGGCCTATTACGGACGGATGCAAAAGGCTCGCGACCTTTCGCGGCGCGCCGTCGACTCAGCCGTGCGCGCAGACTCTAAGGAGACGGGAGCGATGTGGCTCGCTTTTCAGGCGCTGCGTGAGGCAGAAGTGGGAAACGCGGCGGCTGCCCGGCAAGCTGCCACGCAAGCCCTGGCGCTGTCTCCGGGGCGCTATGTCAAAGTCCTGGCGGCCCTGGCGCTGGCGCGCGGCGGCGAGACCTCCCAGTCCAAGACCATGCTGGAGGCGCTGCAAAAGGCCGAACCCACCAACACGATACTGAAAGTGTATTGGTTCCCTGTGTTAGAAGCCTCGATCTCGATGGATCAGCCTGCGCCCGACAAAGCAATCGTGGACCTGGAACCTGCGCTTCCGTACGAGCTTGGGGGCAACTTTGGTGTCCTCTATCCCGCCTACATTCGCGGGGAAGCGTATCTGGCTCAGAAGAATGGTCCGGCTGCGGCTGTCGAGTTTCAAAAGCTACTCGATCGTCCGGGGCTGGTGCAGAACGGCTTGCTAGGCTCGCTCGCTCACCTGCAAATAGCCCGCGCCTACGGCATCGCGGGCGACACCGCCAAGTCCAAAGCCGCCTACCAGGATTTTCTCGTTCTCTGGAAAAACGCCGACTCCGATGTTCCCATTCTGAAAGAAGCCAAAGCTGAGTACGCAAAGCTGCAGTAGCCCTCGCGGCTTGGAGTTTCGGGAAGGGCCCGACTTCAAGCTAGTGTAGGCGCGAGCGTCCTCGCTCGTGCTTCCCGTGCACCGCGACCCCGATACGGGCGAGGACACCCGCGCCCACATTTTCAAACCATCGAGTCCGATTAACGAGTTTTTCTGCAGGCTGCTAGTACAGTAGCTCTATGAAGCCGATTCACGGTCCAAAGCATTTCCTCCACCAGCACTCACTAAGTCTGGCCGCACTAGGAGTCGTCGTGCTATTGATCTTGCTCTACTGCCGGTCTGACCCGACAACTCATATAGGCTCGTTCTTCGGGAATGCCATCGCCGACTGGACGGGAGTATTGGTAACCGTCGTGATGACCAAGCATCTGTACGAAAAGGGCTCAAGCGAGAGTAAGCAGCCAAAGGGCAAAGCGCCGTCGCCGGTGAAGGAATTCCTGCGCGAACACTCGCTCACTTTGTTTCTCCTGGTCACCGGCGTTGCCTGGGTCGTGGCATTCAGGGCCATGAACCCGAGCGGAAAGTGGGGACAGGTCGTCGGCAACATTGTTTCGGAATGGACGCAGATTCTTGGTCTCGTGCTCATGACCAAGCGCCTGTTCGAGGTTGGCTCCAAGGCGCGCTGAGAAGAGCGCCATACTGCCGTCAGTTCTTAAGAAGTAGACGTAAACGATGACAATCCTCCCTGACGCAGACGCTGACCTCGCTTCGTGCTACATTCTGGTCAGCAACGCTCCCGGCTCAGCCACCATGGAACCGCAACTCATCCTCGTCAATCTGCTGATCAAGCTGGGCGTGGGTGCCGCCGTGGCCAGCACGCTGGTGCGCTCCGTCGAATTCAAGAATCTGCTATTTCGCGAAGAGCGGCCTCTCAAGCAACAGATCTACCTCATCCTGTGGGTTGCACTTCCGCTCGCACTTGGCGTGCAGATTCGCTTCATCCAGAGCAGCTTCCTGGCCGGCGATTTGTCCTTCGAAACCACGATTCTCCTGGGAGTGATTGCCGGACGGTTCACCGGCATGGCGGGAGGCGCGTTGCTGGCTCTCCCGGCTCTTCTGCATGGGGAATGGGCCACGCTTCCATTCAACCTGCTGTGCGGTTTTGTGGCCGGCCAACTGCGCACCATGGCCCCGGACCGCGATGACATCTGGTCATTCTCTCCCTTCATCGATCTGAGCATCTACCGTATGATCCGGCGCAATTTGCCGACTCCGCGTCTGTTCGATTGGCAGGTTACATTCTTTGCCACCATCGTGGCCCTGCGTTTCATGCAAACCGAACTGTCGCGCTCCTTCCGGCACGCCACCTTCAGCGTGGAGAGTTCCAACTATTGGGTGGAAGCCGCGATCTATGCCTGCTCGATTCTGGTGATCGGCACCGAGCTCAAGATCTGGAACAGCGTGCGCATTCAGATCAAGCTGGAGGAGCAGGAGCGCCTGCTCCTGCAGACCCGCATGGAGGCGTTGCAGAACCAGATCAATCCGCACTTCTTGTTCAACACCCTGAACTCGGTTTCGTCGTTGGTGCGCTTTGATCCCGACACCGCCCGCGATGTCATCATCAAGCTGGCCACCATCCTGCGGCGGTTGCTGAACAGCAGTGATGCCTTCGTTCCTCTCCGCGAGGAGCTTGAATTCATCGACAACTACCTCGACATTGAAGTGGTCCGCTTCGGACGGGACAAACTGCAGGTGATCAAAGAACTGGATGCCGCTTCCCTCGACGTGATGGTGCCCGCCATGTTGCTGCAGCCGCTGGTGGAAAATTCGATCAAACATGGTCTGGCGCCCAAAATAGAAGGGGGCAGCATCCACATCCGCAGCCGGCTCAGCGATTCCAAATTGATCATCGAAGTCGAGGATGACGGCGTGGGTATGGGTGCGGCCAATCTTCTGGAGCGGCCGTCAGGATTAGGCGGAACCGGCATCGGAATGGCGAACGTGGCCGAACGCCTGAAAGTCCTTTATGGAGACACCGCCCGCATGACCATGGACAGCCACGAGGGGAAAGGAACTCTTATTCGAATCCGGATTCCGGTGCTGCGCGGCGAAGGCTCGATTCCGGCCGCGCTCTACGAAGAGCGCTCTAGTATGCGCCGGTAGAACTCTTCATATTGCGGGATGATTCGGGAAGAACAGAATCGTGATTGTGCTTCCTTCCGGCTGGCTTTGCCCATTTCCCGCAGTCGGGCGTCGTCGCCCAGCAGCTCAACCGCGTAGCGTGCCATGGTGTCGACGTCGCCCACGTCCGCCAGATAGCCACTCTTCCCGTGCACAATCAGCTCGGGGACGCCTCCGCCCCGAGTTGCGATCGGTACCACTTCGCACGCCATCGCCTCCAGCGCCGCCAGCCCGAAGGATTCCAGTTCGCTGGGCATCAGTAAGACGTCCGCGACCGCCAGTTTTTCGTTGATCCGGTCCTGCTTACCCAGGAAAAGAACGTCGTTGTGGATGCCCTTCTGCACCGCCAGCCATTCCGCGCGCGAGCGATCCGGACCATCTCCGATGAGCAGCAGCTTGGAAGGTATTTTCTTGCGCACGCGGTCGAAAATTTCAATCGTGTCGGTCACCCGCTTGACCGGACGGAAATTCGACAGGTGCACCAGGATGCGTTCATCGTCCCGCGCGTACTCGGACCGCAGTTGTGGCGTTTCCGGGCAGCGGCAATACACATCGCAATTCACAAAGTTGTAAATCACTTCGATGGGATTCTTGACATCAAATTCCCGCAGCGTCCGCTCGCGCAGATACTTCGAGATCGCCGTGACTCCATCGCTTTGCTCGATCGAGAAGCGTGTAATCGGCAGGTAGGAGCGGTCCAGTCCCACCAGCGTAATGTCGGTGCCGTGCAGCGTAGTCACAAAAGGCAACCGCTGCCCTTTGGGCTTGGCGGCAAGCATCTGCCGTGCCAGCAGGGCGCTCACCGAGTGCGGAATCGCGTAATGCACGTGTAGAAGGTCCAAACCGTAAAGTTCCGACACTTCGGCCATGCGTGTGGCCAGGGCCAGATCGTAGGGCGGGAAGTCGAACAGCGGGTAGCGGGAAACGTCGACTTCGTGATAGTGGATGTTGGGATTCAGTTCGGTCAGCCGGATGGGCTGGGCGTAGGAGATGAAATGAATTTCATGCCCGCGATGGGCCAGCTCCAGCCCCAGTTCCGTTGCCACGACCCCGCTGCCGCCGTAGGTTGGGTAGCAGGTGATGCCAATCTTCATGCTCCGGTCCTCACGCCAGCACGCTTCGGTGGCTCCATCATTCGATGGTAACAGGGACCAGTAGATTCAGATTTTGCAACGGGAAACCGTCAGGAAGCTTGAGCGTACTACGACGTCGTGGCGCCTTTGGCGGCATCGCGGCTGGCCAGGCCGTCGTCCATTTTCTCGAGGTGGGCCTGCAGGCGCTCCTGGACAGTATTATCCAGCGCGGTGAACTCGATGCCCATGCCGACCCCGGGGTCGCTGGCCTTGACCATCCCCGTGGTCCGGATCTTTTCGGAGTCGAGCCAAAAAGTGATGATCACCTTAGTACCGAGCTGCAAGGGAAGCAGGGTCTCAACATAACAGCCGCGTCCACCGATATCGGTCGCGCTGGTCTGCATGTGCGACCGGCGGGAATCCTCAAAGCTGATCTCAATCGGGAACAGAATTTTGTGGCGGACAAACCGCCTCTTGTTACTCGCGGTAGGGATAAACTGGGGGGTATCCTCGCTGCCCACCAACTCCTGCCAGGGACTGCGCTGTCCGGGAAGAAGCTGCACTTTGGCGTTGATCTTCCGGGGAAGTCCGGAATCGGTTACGGACACCACGCTGAAGCGGGCCTTCTTGAAGTCGAACTGAACGCCAATTACATCCCCGGGCTTAAGCGGATGGCTGATACCGGAGACCAGAGCGGTCCCACTGCTGAGATCGCTGGCATTGGTGTTTTGAAAGAAAGGGCGACCATCCGCATCGATGCCCCATACGCGGACCGTTATCTGGGTGTCGACACTATTCTCCGCACGGTTATCCATGAGCTCCAATTCCCGTCCTCAGTGTACGAGAGGCCGGCCGGTCCTACCCGTGGGAAGTGACCTTTCGTGGTTACTAATGTAAGTGCCCGGACACCCGAAGGCCCTGTCCTGCCGCGCAACCCTGGAAGCCCAGGCCCGTTCGACAGCTTCGCCTGGCTTCGTTGCTCAGGGCAGGCTGCGAACCCCCCTACGCAACCAGCGAATGACACTCCCGGGGACGCTCACAAGTCGTGATAGGAAATCAGCTGAACCCCGCCTTGCATCAACCACTTCCGGGCGGCCGCCGAGGTTAGCAGCTGCAGTTCAACCTCCCGCGATTCCCGCAGACGGGTACGGATTCTCGCCAAGTTGTCGTCATTGTGCCCCGGGTGACACACCAGTTCCCAGGTTCCCTCCGGAAGGTTCTCCAGTATTAACCGGAGCATCCGATCATCCATGGACCCGGTGGCTACAATCCCCAGGCTGCCGTCCGGTGTATTCATGCCGGCGTCGGCCACGGTTCGGGCAAACGCCGCGGCCCACGCGTTCAGCATCTTTACCTGGCCGTACCGTCTCCAAAGGCTAGGCCGATTGGCGATCTGGGAGAAGGCCACGCGTCCGAACGGGTTGCGAATCGCCCGCACCCCGCAAGCCCTTGCCGCCCGCAATATGGGATGCAGCACTTGCGGGAAGATGTGGGTGTGCTTGTGGGTATCGAGATGGGAGACCTGTACCCCCACCGCCTGCAGCTTGCGGATTTGCGCCGTAACCTCGGCTTCCATTTGATCAGCATCAAGCCGCCCGCGCAGCGCGCGAATCGCGAAACCGGCGATTCCTACTTCGAACTGGCCATTGCGCTTGCCGCTCAACAGAGTAGGAACCCGGCCCGGATCCATTACCGGTGCCCCATCAACCAGCACCACATGGCATCCGAGAGAAAGGTGGGGGCTGGAAGCGCCCATCCGGATGGCGTCGTCGAGTGCGGATGCGTTGGCCATCAGCGTGGAAGAAGTCACGATTCCCCCGCTGTGAGCCTCCACGATCCCACGATTCACCCCCGCAGTGAGACCGAAATCATCCGCATTGACGATCAAGCGCCGCAAGAGGAAAGTCTAGCAGCAGTGGGACTTGCGCTTCTGGCCTTTGGCTCTTAGCTGTAGCTTCCCACCCGCGGTCATGAGAGCCAAAAGCCTTTTCCACCCCGCGAACCTCCCGGCCTGATGTAACATCGAAAGCGAGGGGCGGTTAGCTCAGCTGGTTAGAGCGCCTGCCTTACAAGCAGGAGGTCGCAGGTTCGAGTCCTGCACTGCCCACCAGCCCCATCTGAGGTTCCATTTTCCGGTTCCACAACGCGCTGCCCGGCGGCGTGGACGCAATTCCCCCTCCGCTTCCGCAACTGGGCATCTCCAAGCACCCCGCAACGACGACAAGCAACAGGGAGGTGTGGGCTCTCACGACGATCCAGGCATCTCGCATACTTGCTGGAATAATCGACTTGTGCGGCACAGAAAAATGCTACCCGTCTTCTGTAAATGGATAAATACAAGGCGGGGTTACGAAAGACTGGGTAGAAGAGTGAAACCGGGCTTGACCTGGATCGAATTGACGAGCTCCTAGGGAGCGCAGGCTATGATCTCCGATAGAAACCGGCCTCGCCGCATCCGGGGCTCAGCATTGGGTGCGACGGAGCGCTACTTTCCGTCATCCAAAGTCTGAGGTGAGGTGACCATGGGAGCGGATCCATGAGATTGACATCGAGCCTGCGACGTTACGGATTGGCCATCATCTCTTGCGCGGCTGCGCTGGTGGTGGCGGGGCCGTTGGATGCTCCGTCGTCATGCTTCTTCCTGGCCGTCATGGTCAGCAGTCTCTACGGAGGTAGAGGGCCGGGTCTCTTGTCCGTCGGCCTCTCCTCTCTGGCATTCGACTACTTCTTTCTGCCACCGCCGTTCCATTTCTACGTTCAACCGTCTTTCTTATTTCCGCTTCGCCGTATTCGTTGGTGGGGCGCTGTTGATTAGCCGCTTGATCGAAGCCAAGCGGCGTTCCGAGGAATCACGACGCCGGATCGACGCGCAATACCGCCTTATGGCCGAAACCGCGCCTGACGGCATCGTCTCGGTCAACGATCGCGCTCAGATTTTGTCCGTTAATCCGGCCGTCGCGAAAATCTTCGGCTATACCGCTGCCGAGTTGGTTGGACAACCCTTGACCAGACTTTTGCCGGATTTTCCACTCGAAACCCGCACGGCGGTTACACCGCTGGTCGGCCGCCGCAAGGATGGGACGGAGTTTTCGGCCGAGGTCTCGTTCGGAGAAGTCGTAACCAGCGATCAGCATATCTTCAGCGGGTTTGTTCGCGATGTCAGCGAGCGCGAACGGGCCAAAGAGGCTTTGCAGAAGAGCGAATCCTACCTGGCGGAAGCGCAACGATTGAGCCATACCGGGAGCTTTGGTTGGAACCTCTCCAGCGGACAGATTTTCTGGTCGGAAGAGACCTATCGAATTGTTGGATACGATCCCGCTTCCCAGCCGACACTCGAACTGGTATTAGAGCGGGTTCATCCCGAAGACCGCGCTAGTGTCCGAGAGAGGCTGGATTACGCGTCCAGACGGGGGGCGGACTTGGATTTTGAACACCGGCTGCTTATGCCGGATGGTTCGGTCAAACATGTCCACGTTTTAGCGCACGCCATGAAAGCCGGAGCCGGCGGCCTGGAATACGTGGGAGCTGCGATGGACGTGACCGCCAGCCAACTGGCGGAGGAGGAACTGCGCAAGAGTGAAGAGAAGTATCGCGATCTGGTCACCCTGGCTTCTGATGCGATCTACGTGATAGATCAGCATGGCAATATCGTGTCCACCAATCCAGCCGGTTTGGAGTTGTGGGGCGGCGGAGCGGAAGACCTCAAGTGCCTGCCGCTTAAGGAAACCTATTTGCCGGAAGAACTGGACCTTCAGCATACGAGGCTGGAGCAGCTGAGAGCCGGGGTCCGTCTCCGATTCGAGCGAACCTTCCTTCGTAAAGATGGCAGCGGCGTTCCCGTCGAGGTTTCCGCTTCTCCCATGCACCACGGGTATTCGCAGGCTGTAGTAAGAGACATAAGCGAACGCAAGCGGGCTGAGATGGAGTTGCAACGCACTACCATGTACCTGGCGGAGGCTCAGAGACTCAGCCACACTGGCAGTTGGGTGTGGGATGTCGGCCGTCCCGGGCCGGTCTACTGGTCGGCGGAGATGTATCGCATCTATCGCCGCCATCCCGCGCTGGGTCCTCCAACCCTCAAAGAAATCAGGGCGTTTCATTCCCCCGGTGATTGGAACAATCTCACGGCCGCAATCGAGAAGTTGGTTGGTGAAAAAGTCGATATCGATTGCGACTCCCGTCTGCTTTTTCCAGATGGATCGATCACCTACATCCGCATCGTCGCTCATCCCGTGGTCAATGCGGCCGGCGAAGTCGTTGAATTCCTCGGCACGACCATAGACATTACCGAGCAATATCAGGCCCGGCAGGCGCTGAGAAAGGCGTTCGACGAAATCAAGAAATCGGAAGACCAGCTTCAAACTATCGTCGACACCATTCCTACGCTCGCCTGGAGGGTTAGCGCGGATGGTCCCGCAGAGTTCCTTAATCGACGCTGGCATGACTACACCGGACTCTCGCCGGAGGAGGCGCATGGCTGGGGCTGGAAGGTCGCGATTCATACCGACGACCTCGCGGCCCTGATGGAAAAGCGGGAAGCGGGACTGGTCTCTGGAGAGCCTTGGGAAATCGAAGCCCGCCTGCGCCGTTTCGACGGCGAATTTCGCTGGTTCCTCTTTCGCGCCAGCCCGCTGCGCGACGAATTTGGAAATGTCGTCAAATGGTACGGAACCAATACCGACATTGAAGATCACAAGCGGGCCGAGCAAGCCCTGCGCAAAGCCTTTGCGGAAATCGAAGCATTAAAGGACGAACTGTATCGCGAGAACCTGGCATTAAAAGAAGAGGTTGATCAGGCCTCGATGTTCGAGGAAATCGTAGGCGCCTCTGGGGCGCTCCGCCGGGTTCTTTCCCAAGTGGCAAAAGTAGCGCCGACGGATTCCACGGTGCTCATTCTGGGCGAGACTGGAACCGGCAAGGAGTTGATCGCCCGCGCCATTCACAAGCGCTCCAGCCGCTCGACCCGCGCATTTGTGCGCGTAAATTGCGCGGCAATCCCCCCGTCCCTGATTGCTTCGGAGCTTTTCGGACATGAGAAAGGCGCGTTCACCGGGGCCATACAGCGGCGCCTGGGACGTTTTGAGTTGGCGGATGGAGGTACGATTTTCCTAGACGAAATCGGAGAGCTTCCGGCCGAGACTCAGGTCAGTCTCTTGCGAGTGCTCCAGGAGCGGGAATTCGAGCGCGTCGGCGGTAACCAGTCCATTACAGTGGATGTGCGGGTTCTGGCCGCCACCAATCGCGACTTGGATTCCGCCGTCGATGCCGGCGTCTTCCGCCAGGACCTCTTCTACAGGCTCAATGTCTTTCCCGTCGAGATTCCTTCGCTGCGCGAGCGTATCGACGATATTCCCTTGCTGGTCGAATATCTCATCGAGCGTTATGCGAAAAAGGTGGGGAAAAAGATCAATCACATCAGAAAAAAGACACTGGACTTGTTTCAGGCGTACGACTGGCCGGGCAATGTTCGTGAGCTGCAGAATGTGGTGGAGAGGGCTGTCGTCCTGAGCGATGGCGACACGTTTTCAGTGGACGAGACATGGCTGAAGCGCGAGGTCTCCAACGACCTACCCCGGTTGACACCGCTGGGACGTCTCGATGCAAATCACGAGCGGGAAATCATCGAAGCGGCGCTGACCGAAAGCGGAGGACGGATTTCCGGCCCGCTGGGCGCCGCCTGCAAGCTCGGAATTCCCCGGACCACCCTCGACTCAAAGATCAACAGCCTGGGAATCAACAAGTATCGGTTCAAGTCTAGATAAGTCTTTCCGCAGTCCCG
Organism: Terriglobales bacterium; assembly: GCA_049582765.1. Taxonomy (GTDB): domain Bacteria; phylum Acidobacteriota; class Terriglobia; order Terriglobales; family Acidobacteriaceae; genus JBAUUQ01. The sequence continues at coordinate 482,363 of JBAUUQ010000032.1, read as the reverse complement.
CCGCGGGATTCAATCGTTCGACTGCTGCGGAAGTCACGCCACTTGTACGCCTGCAAATACAAACCCCAAGGTTCTCTGGACGCGGCGGGTGTTCCTCATGTCGGCGTGCCGAAAATCAGAAAATGACGATATTCGTCATCTCCACTGTCTGCATAAATACTGTGTATTCATAATGTTACGTATGGAATCCGGGGTGCACTAACCTGTGCAGCAGTCAGTAAAGGGAGACGCTATTTATGCAGGCGATTGAGACATACACGGGAAGCGAGCAGCCCCTCGACGTCCGAGTTTGCGAAACCAGAACCAGCGAAATGCGTGATGTTCTATCGCGCTGCCTGCCTTCGTTTTATAGGAACGCATATCGGCACCTCGGCAACGCAGCCGACGCAGAGGATGCAGTGCAGGACGCACTGCTATCCGCGTACAAGCACCTGAACCAATTTCAGGGGCAAGCGCAAATGTCGACGTGGTTAACCGCCATCGTGACCAATTCTGCGCGCATGAAATTGCGCCGGCGGCCGCGCCAGATTCACCTGTCACTGGATGAGCAATTAGGGGACGAGCAGGAATACTCGTTGTCAGAGCGATTGTCGGACCGCGGACCGACTCCGGAAGAGGAGTGTCGCAGGTCAGAACTCCATGGGCGCCTGATGCGATACATGGCGCAACTCTCGCCCACGTTGCGCAAGACGCTTCAATTGCGTGACCTGGATGGCCTGACCACCAGCGAAACCGCCCGTATTCTCGGTGTACCCGAGGGAACCGTGAAGGCACGGGTCGCCCGCGCGCGCGCGAAGCTGAAGCAGATGATGAGTCAGACGTCCGATACGCCGCCCCGTCGCGAGGTGGCTCACGGACCCTGGAAAGCAGTCAAAGTAAGGCAATGAGCGGCAAGGGCAGGAACACGTAAATGTGGATCGTTCGATTAGCGTTACGGCGGCCTTACACCTTCGTGGTGGTGTCCATCCTTATTGTGATCATGGGCACGCTCGCCATCTTTCGCACTCCCACCGACATTTTCCCCAATATCAACATACCTGTGGTCAGCATCATCTGGAGTTACGCCGGCCTGGTGCCGGAAGAGATGAGTGATCGAATTGTGAGCGTGACCGAGCGCGCGCTTACCACCACCGTAGACAATATCGAGCACATCGAATCGCAATCGCTCTACGGTGTCGCCGTGGTGAAAGTATTCCTGCAGCCCACCGCCAATATTCAGCAAGGCATTGCTCAAATCACAGCGGTCTCCCAGACTCAGCTTCGGCAATTACCACCCGGGACCACGCCTCCCTTGATTCTGGCTTACAGCGCCTCCAGCGTGCCGGTGTTGCAGTTGGCTCTTTCCGGGCCGAATCTTTCCGAGCAGCAGCTGAACGATTACGGGCTTAACTTCATTCGTACCCAGCTCATCACAGTCCCTGGGGCGTCCGTGCCTTATCCCTACGGCGGTAAGACGCGCGAAGTGCAGGTGGACCTGAATACCGCCGCCCTGCAGTCGAAAGGTCTCTCGGCGCTTGACGTTGTCAACGCGATCAGCGTGCAGAATCTGATTCTGCCGACCGGCACCTCGAAAATTGGCCCCAAAGAGTACGACGTAGATATCCCCAACGCTGCCCCGCAGACCATTGCGGACCTCAACCGCATCCCCATCAAGGCAATCGGCAACACCACCATCTACATCAAGGATGTCGCCTGGGTGCGCGACGGCTTTCCTCCGCAGACGAATGTGGTGAGGGTCAACGGCCAGCGGTCGGTGCTGCTCACCATACAAAAGGCGGGGAATGCCTCGACCTTGGATGTCATCTCCGGCATCAAGGCGATCCTCCCCCAAATTCAGACCACCGTCCCACCCCAGTTGCGAATCGATCCTCTCGCCGATCAGTCAATCTTCGTCCGTGGCGCTATCAGCGGCGTGGTTCGGGAAACCCTGATCGCCGCCTGTTTAACCGCGCTGATGATCCTGGTCTTTCTGGGCAGTTGGAGAAGCACGCTCATCATTGCGACATCCATTCCCCTGGCCATTTTGACCTCGATCATCATTTTCAGCGCGCTCGGCGAAACCATCAACATTATGACTCTCGGCGGGCTCGCGTTGGCGGTGGGGATCCTGGTGGACGATGCCACCGTGGAAGTCGAGAACATCAACCGCAATCGAGAGGCGGAGCCCGGCAAGGACATGGACGAGGTCGTTCTCGACAGCGCATCGCAAATCGCGACCCCGGCTTTGGTTTCCACGCTCTCCATATGCATTGTCTTCGCCCCCATGTTCTTGCTTTCCGGGGTAGCGCGTTACCTCTTCGTTCCGCTTGCCGAAGCGGTTGTGTTTGCCATGCTGGCGTCTTACTTCCTCTCGCGCACCATCGTGCCCACTATGGCCAAGTATCTTCTCCGGCATGAGGCGGCAGCAGGAGAAGGCTCGAGACCCCGCAATCCGATGGTCGCTTTGCAAAGGCGCTTCGAAGCAGCTTTTGACAGATTCCGCGACAACTATCACCGGTTGCTGGGTTTCTGCCTTCATCATCGCGCTGCGTTCCTGACCGCATTTTTCGCGGCTTGTATAGGCTCGCTGGTCATTCTGGTCCCCTGGCTGGGGCAGGACTTCTTCCCCTCGGTAGACAGCGGCGTCTTCAAGCTTCATCTGCGCGCCCCCACGGGCATGCGCATCGAAGAAACCGCCAACCTCTCCGATCAGGTGGAACAATTTATTCGTCAGCAGATCCCGGCCAGCGAGATCAAGGGCGTCATCGACAACATCGGCTTGCCGGCCAGCGGAATTAATCTTTCGTACAGCAATTCGGCGCCAGTGGGGTCGGAGGATGCCGACATTCTTGTCACTCTCTCCGCGGATCACCGCCCCACCGAGGATTACGTTCGCCGGCTTCGTTTGACACTGCCCAGGCAGTTTCCCGGTGTGACCTTCTCTTTCGTGCCGGCAGACATGGTGGGTCAGATTCTGAATTTTGGGCTTCCAGCCCCGGTCGACATTCAGATCGTGGGTCAAAACATGGAAGGAAACCGGCTCTACGCCAATGCGCTGCTGGAGAAGATCCGGTACGTTGCCGGCACAGCCGATCTGCGGATCCAGCAGCCTTTTGATCAACCTTACTTACACTTCCGGGTGGAACGCACCAAAGCTCAGCAGCTCGGCTTCAGCGCGCACGACATTGCGCAGAATCTCCTGGTATCGCTGAGCGGCAGCTTCCAGACTTCGCCCACGTTCTGGGTCGATCCCAAGAATCGGGTCAGTTATCAGATTGCCACGCAGACGCCGCAATACCGGACCGACACTCTGCAGAGCGTCGAAAACATCCCCATCACCGGAACCGATCCGGCCGCTCCGCCATCGCTCCTGGCCAGCCTGGTTTCGATGCAGCGGGGAACGGGGATGGCCGTGGTTTCTCACTACAACGTCGCACCCGTTATCGACATTTACGGCTCGGTCTCGGGAAGAGACTTAGGAGGAGTGGCCGCCGACATCAACAAGATCGTCGCGGACACGCGCCAACAACTACCCCGCGGCTCCCGAGTCGTAATTCGCGGGCAGGTGCAGACCATGCGGGGCTTCCTACATCGGTCTTCTGAGTGGACTGGCCTTCTCCATCGTGCTGATCTATCTGTTGATCGTGGTGAACTTTCAGTCATGGCTGGACCCCTTCATCATGATCTCGGTCTTGCCGGCGGCGCTTGCCGGAATCGCCTGGTTCCTGTTCCTGACGCACACGACCCTGAGCGTGCCGGCGCTGATGGGCGCCATCATGTGCATGGGGGTCGCGACCTCGAACAGCATTCTGGTTGTGAGCTTCGCCACGGAAAAATTGGCCGAAGGGAAGAACTCCGTCGGTGCGGCGCTGGAAGCAGGCTTCACGCGCTTTCGCCCCGTGCTCATGACCGCGCTGGCAATGATCATCGGCATGGTGCCGATGGCCTTGGGATTGGGCGATGGTGGCGAACAGAACGCCCCGCTCGGACGGGCGGTGATCGGAGGCCTGATTTTCGCAACCGTTTCGACGCTGTTTTTTGTTCCGGCATTCTTTAGTCTTCTGCAACGATCACACGCGGAAGCTGGCGCTACTCAAGAGTGAACAGGAGCCGCGGATTTATGAGGATTTGCTATGCCGACTGACACTGAAGCAGGAAAACAAATACCGGTGCTGCAACCGGCTCATGCGGAACCAGGTGAGAGCCCGCGCAAACACTGGTTAGTCCTGGTGTTGGCCCTGGCGGCTACCCTATTGATATCCGGAATCTGGTCGCGGGTTCGCGCCCGCGCAGCCTTGCGGGTGGAGACCGCCCAGGTTGCGATCCCCGCGGTTTCGGTGGTATCCCCCAAGCGCACCGCCCCCGCTCAGGAAATCATCCTTCCCGGCAACGTACAGCCCTTTATCACTTCGCCGATCTACGCCCGTACCAACGGATATCTAAAAGCGTGGTATGCGGATATTGGGGCCAGGGTCAAGAAAGGGCAAGTTCTTGCACTCATCGAAACTCCCGAAGTCGACCAGCAGTTGCAGCAATCGCTGAGCAACCTGGAGACGGCAAAAGCGAATCTTGCGCTCGCCGAAATCACCAGGAACCGCTACCAGGGCCTACTCAAGACCAATGCAGTGTCACAGCAGGATTCCGACAACGCAGTTGGGACATATAACGCCAACAAGGCGATCGTCGACGCGAGTCAGGCCAACGTCCGGCAACTCGAGGCCTTGCAGTCTTTCGAGAAAATCTACGCCCCGTTCGATGGAGTGATCACGGCGCGCAACACCGACATCGGGGATCTCATCAACTCCGGCAGCGGTGGCGGGGTGACGACTGACCTCTTCCACATCGCGCAGCCAGGAAAGTTGCGCGTTTACGTAAACGTGCCCGAGGAATATTCGCAAGGGGTTAAAGCTGGCATGACGGCAGACCTTAGTCTGGCTGAGTTTCCGGGCCGCAAATTTCAGGGGAAACTGGTGCGCACCGCCGATGCCATCAATGTCACCACCCGCACCCTGCTGATTGAAATCGATGTGGACAATCCTACCGGCACTCTGCTCACGGGTTCTTATGCGGAAGTGCATTTGGCCATCCCTACCGAAGCCTCCACCTTTGTTCTTCCCGCCAATACGCTGATATTTCGCTCGCAGGGCTTGCGTGTCGGCATCGTGAAGGATGGTAAAGTCGTGCTTTCTGACGTGACTCCAGGCCATGACTTCGGCGAACAGATTGAGATTGTTTCGGGGGTGCAGGCCGACGATAAAGTCATCGTCAATCCACCGGATTCCATCGTATCCGGGCAGCAAGTCGAAGTTGTGCAAGCCACGTTGCCGGGAGATATCAAATGAAACGTCTTTCAAAGTTGGTTGTTCCCGCCAACGCGCGGCCAAACCTATGGCAGACACTTCTACTGGCGGTGGCAGTGTTGCAGTGGAGTGGGTGCGCGGTTGGACCGAAGTATCACCCTCCCGTGGTTCAGGCTCCCCCGGCCTACAAAGAGCTGGAGAACTGGAAGTCCGCCCAACCCAACGACCAGAATCTCGGCGGTACTTGGTGGACAATTTTTCAGGACCCCCAACTGGATGCACTGGAAACCCAGGTCAATGTATCGAATCAGAATCTGAAGGCCGCCGAGGCCCAGTACCGGCAGGCGCGAGCTGCTTTGCGTTACTCCCGGGCAGACTACTATCCCACCGTGACTGCCGGCCCGTCGGCGACTCGAACCCGGGTTTCGGCCCGGCGTCCGCCACCCAGTTCGATCTTCGATGGCATTACCTACAACGATTTTGTGCTGCCTTTCGATTTTTCCTACCAGGCTGACGTCTGGGGCCGGGTGCGACGCACTGTCGAGTCTTATCGAGAACAAGCGCAAGCCAGTGCCGCAGATCTGGCGACGATCAATCTGAGCCTGCACGCGGATCTGGCCATCGATTACTTTGAAGCCCGCAGCCTGGACGCCGAGGAACAGCTGCTGAACTCTACAGTCACGCAATATGAACAGGCTCTGGAATTGACGCAAAGCCGCTTCGAGGGGGGAATCGCTTCCGAAGTGGAAGTTCAGCAGGCCAAAACCCAGCTGCAAACTACGCGAGCTGCCGCCATCGATGTGGGAGTACTGCGAGCCCAGTACGAGCACGCCGTGGCCATTCTGATTGGAAAGCCGCCTGCGGAGTTTAGTCTTGCTCCTCTGCCTCTTACCGCTCCACCTCCTCGCGTTCCCGTCAGCGTACCGTCAGACCTTCTGGAAAGACGCCCGGACATCGCCGCCGCAGAACGACGGGTAGCGGCTGCCAACGCCCAAATCGGCGTGGCCAAATCAGCCTATTACCCAATGATCAGTCTCTCCGGAGCGGGCGGATTTGAGAGCTCCAGTATTTCGACCCTGCTCAATGGGCCGAGTGGGCTGTGGTCAGTTGGGGTCTCCGCCTTGGGCACCGTCTTCGACGTGGGAAGACGCCGCGCACTGACGGACCAGGCTCGCGCAGCCTATGACTCCCAGGTCGCCGACTATCGAGAGAATGTGCTAACCGGATTTCAGCAAGTGGAGGATAATCTGGCGGCGGTGAGAATTCTCGAGGACGAGGCCAAGGTGCAGGATGAAGCGGTAATCGCGGCCCAGCGTTCGCTAGACCTTTCGATCACTCGCTACCGGGGCGGAGTCACAAGTTATCTGGAAGTGATCACTGCACAAAGCGCCGCGCTGGCGGATGAAGTCACCGCAGTCAATATCCTGGGGCGTCGCATGGCGAACACCGTCTTATTGATTCAGGCTCTTGGCGGCGGATGGGACCGCTCAACTTTGCCCCCGCGTCCCGAATGTTGCGGCAAGCTTGTCAGCAGTAGCGGCAACTGACCTGCGGGGCCTCCACTGTTGTCGTCAGCGCCAAGTGAGAAATATCACGAAACAGAAAGGAACCGCGCCCATGGCAAACCTGCAACAACCGACTCCCACGGCCACCGTGCGTCCTCCGTTGCCTCCATTCACTCGGGAGACCGCCGTTCTGAAAGTTCGCCTGGCGGAAGACGGCTGGAACTCGCGTGATCCGGAGAAGGTCGCCTTGGCCTACTCTCGTGAATCCCGCTGGCGAAACCGGTCGGAATTCATAAGCGGAAGGCAGCAAATTATCGCTTTTCTTGCCCGCAAATGGGCCAAGGAGCTGGACTACCGGCTGGCCAAAGAATTGTGGGCGTTCGACGGCAACCGCATCGCTGTGCGCTTCGCCTACGAATGGCACGATGACTCCGGCAACTGGTTCCGTTCGTACGGCAACGAAAATTGGGAGTTTGCAGCGGATGGCCTGATGCTCATGCGGTTCGCCTGCATTAACGATCTCCCTATCAGAGAGTCGGACCGCAAATACCACTGGCCGCTCGGGCGCCGTCCGGACGACCATCCAGGATTAACTGAACTCGGCTTCTGACCGTGGAGGACGGGCGTCCTCGCCCGTCCCTGCTAGGCATCCCGCGATCACGTCCCCGGGGCGGGGACCCTATTCCTCGTCCCCCGCGCGACCGATCCACTCCCGTATGAAGCGTGGGCAACTTCTAAGCTCGACGCCATCCTTCTCGCAGGCTCTCAGAAAACGAACGACGCTGGCGTCGACTAGCGCCACCTCGTTCAGGTCCAGCACGATTTTCCGACCATCGGCGCCGATCTGCAGCTTCAATTCGTCCAGGTACTCGGCCTGGATGCGACCGGCTAGCCGAAGAATATGTTTCTTTCCTTCAGAATCCCTTTGAATCTTGAATGTCATTTCTCGTGCCCGACTCCGATTCCTCCAATCGCCACAGTGTGTGCAACTCGGGTTCCGATTGAGGCTCCGGGCATCCCGCCTTCACGGTTGCCATCACCCGCGTTGGATGAAAAGCGTGCAATTAAGGGTGCATGCCGAGTTGCTTGAACCTGGTCTGGTTGGTAGTGTTCAACCATGAAAGTCGCGGAGATCTGGCGATATCCCGTCAAGTCCATGGGCGGCGAGAAACTCGATCGCGCCATGCTCGACAAGCTTGGCATTGCCGGAGATCGCATCGTTCACGTGGAGGATGCCCGCGGGCATGTCGTCACCGCCAGAACCTATTCCCAGCTGCTCGGACACCACGCAAAACTGAATTCCCGGGGTGAGCCCACGGTCGATGGGACTGTCTGGACAGACCCGCAGGTGATGCAGCAAGTCATCGAGATCGTTGGGCCCGGCGCCCGCTTGGTTCACGATGAAAGCGCTGACCGGTTCGACATACTGCCGCTGCTGGTGGCGACCGACGGCGCAATCGCGGCTTTCGGCCACGATGGACGGAGGCTGAGACCCAACATTGTGATTGGCGATGTAAAGGGCTTGGCGGAGCGCTCATGGTCTGGCCAGCGCTTGCGCATCGCCGACGTAATTGTCGGGATCGAGGACCTTCGCAGCCGCTGCGTGATGACCACATTTGATCCCGACACCCTGGAACAGGATCGGGGAATTCTCAAGGACATCGTGCAGAGGTTCGGGGGCAAGCTGGCGCTGAATTGCTATGTGATTCAAGGTGGCGAGATCCAAGTCGGCGACGATGTGCAACTGGCGAGCCATGGCAAAGCAGAGGACATCCGCGCAAGCCAAACGTAAGGCTGGGCTGACCAGAGAGCGCCTACGGAAGCGCTACCTCCCCGCCCGCGTGCGCGTGCTATTCGTGGGCGAGGCTCCGCCCGCCTCTGGACGATTCTTCTATCAGGCCGACTCGGGACTTTATCGCGCCATTCGCGACGCCTTTGTCCGTGTATTCCCAGCCATGGGCGAGAGGGAGTTTCTGGAGTCGTTCCGGGCGCTCGATTGTTACCTCGTCGACTTGTGTAGTAGGCCAGTGGATCGCCTGCCCGGCGGCCGTCGCGCACGCGCTTGCCGGAACAGCGAAAGCCGTCTTGCCGGTATCCTCCAACAACTTCGCCCGGAAGTCGTGATCAGCGTCGTTCGATCGATCTCAGCCAACGTGATGCGTTCACAAGGGCGAGCCGGTTGGTCGGGACGCTTCATTGAACTTCCTTATCCGGGCCGCTGGCACCATCACCGAGCCGCATTTATTCGGGGTCTGGCCCTCGAACTTCGCAAAACCTATCGTTGCCGATCGGCGAAATCAAGTTTCATAACGTGAGAGTTGTTTGTCCTCGTCGCGTTCTCTAGGTTCGGCCCCCGCGCCAGCGATCCCCGCGAGAATTGCCCGGTTTGGCGGCACGCATGTGCCGGTGCTAGACTGCGCCCATGGCCACCAGGAAGAAGACCAAAAAGAAGCCCACGAAGTCCAAGAAAACTCCCGCCAAAAAGCTGACTCCGCCGAAAGGCAGGGTCAGGAAGGGAAAGGGAAGAGCTGCCAGCAAGTTGGCAAAGAAGCCTACGCCGAAAAAGGTGGCAGCGAAGAAAGCCAATAAGAAGAGCGCGGTTGCAACCAGGAAACCGGCGCGGACGAAAACTCGGCGCAGGGATACGGTCGCGTTCGTAGGCAAGGGGCCGGCGTCGCGTTCCGGCGAGCAAGCGGGCGACCTGCAGGGATTGTCCAACATCGAAGGCGCGGATTCCGAGAGTGTCGACGAGTTGCTTGAGGAAGGAAACGCGTTCGAGGCTGGAGTAGTCGCGGGCGTCGAAGAGGCTGGAAACCCCGGGGTGAGGGAAGTCCATACTCGCGAGGTGCCGGAGGACGACGTTCCCGGCGAATATCTTGATGACGAGTAGTCAGAACACCGATTGGGGGCTGTCATGCAACCACTAGTTTGGTTTATTACCGGAGCATCACGCGGGTTCGGTCTCGAGATCGCTCGCGTTGCGCTGGATCGCGGCGACTCGGTCGTCGCCGCCGCCCGGGATCCGCAAACTGTCGAACGGGCGCTGGGCTCCCGCGAACAGTTGCTTGCCGTTGCCCTGGACGTCACCAACGAGGAACAAACGCAGGCTGCGATTGACGCCGCGTTGAAGCGCTTTGGCCAGATCGACATTCTGATCAACAACGCGGGCCGCGGGCTGGTCGGCGCAGTCGAGGAAGCGTCGTCCGAGGAAGTTCGTTCGGTCTTCGCCGTAAATGTGGAGGGACTGCTAAGCGTGACTCGCGCCGTGCTGCCTTCGATGCGGGCGCGCCGGTCGGGCCGTATCCTGAATCTCAGCTCCGTGGGTGGCTTCGACTCACGTGCAGGTTGGGGACTCTATTGCGCCACGAAGTTCGCGGTCGAGGCTCTCAGCGAAGCCCTGCGCGCCGAACTCCTCCCTATCGGCATTCATGTGACCGTGGTCGAGCCGGGCACGTTCCGCACTGATTTCCTCGATGCCAGCTCGCTGGTTCGCGCCCGGCAGGTAATTAACGATTACAGCGAAACCGCGGGTGCCTCCCGCCAGTGGGCCGACACCGCCAACCACAGCCAACTCGGCGATCCAGTGAAAGCCGCCGTCGCCATGGTGACCATCGCCACCACTCCGGACCCTCCCTTGCGGCTTCAGCTCGGAACAGATTGTCTGGCCAGGGTGGAAGCAAAACTTTCCCGGGTGGCGGAGGAACTTGCCAAATGGCGGAAACTGGCGGAGTCTACCGACTACCAGCAAGCCTCCAAGGAGCCGGCCGCGTAAGCCGACTGCGGAAGTTACAATGCCATCTGCTGCAACCCAAAATCAGTGAGGAGCCGGACCATGCTGCACCCCGTTATCGATCAAGCGGAATGCTGGCCCGCCCTTCCGCTGGATTCATGGAAGGAAACCTACGACACGTTGCACATGTGGACCCAGATGGTAGGGAAGGTTCGCCTGCGTCTGACGCCGCTTGTAAATCACTGGTGGAATGTCCCGTTATACGTAACCGCCCGCGGACTGACCACTTCCCGGATCCCTTACGGCGAAAGGGCCTTCGAACTCTGGTTTGACTTCATACGGCACCAACTCGTGCTCGAGACCAGCGATGGAATCGTAAAGACCCTTCCCCTGGCGCCTCGTTCGGTTGCCGAGTTCTACCAGGAATTCATGGGGATGCTTCAATCCGCAGGGATTGAAGTCAAAATCTGGCCGGTGCCAGTCGAAATTCCCCACCCGATTCCTTTCGGCCAGGATGGCGTCCACGGGTCGTACGATCCAGCGGCAGTGGAGAGATTCTGGCGCATTTTGTTGTCCGTGGATGCGGTCTTCAGCCAGTTCAGGGCCGAATTTATTGGCAAGAGCAGCCCGGTGCATTTCTTTTGGGGAAGCTTCGACCTTGCGGTCACCCGTTTTTCGGGGCGCCGGGCCCCCGACCGGCCCGGCGCCGACGCCATGACCCGGGAAGCGTACTCTCATGAGGTGAGTAGTGTTGGCTTCTGGCCGGGCACTGCTGATGTTAAAGATGCAGCCTTTTATTCCTACACCGCTCCCGAGCCGCGGGGATTCAAAGAGGTGCGGGTTCGCCCGGATGCCGCCTACTATGACCGGCAGCTGCGCGAATTCATTTTGCCGTATGAGGACGTGCGCAGGGCCGAGTCTCCCACTGCCGCGTTACTCGATTTCTGCCAAACTACCTACGTAGCCGGGGCAACCTTGGGAAATTGGGACCGCAACGCTCTGGAAAGATAACCATCTGTCGCCCCAAACGTCCAAACCGACCGGAATCCTAAGGGAAGCCGGTAAATGGACCATGGTACCTGGCCCTAGTGCATACCGGTAAGTACATACTGAATCTTTCGCAGCGGAGTTCGCATCTCTTTCCCATCTAAGGTTTTCTAAGGTATTTGCCGATGGTTAATTTGAGGAAGCTCGCAATGGTCGCGCTCGCCGCGCTGGTGGCGGCCGCGGTTTTGATAAGCACCGGGTGCAGCAGTACCGAAGCCAAACAGCCCGCCCCGCAGCCGCTACCCGTCAAAACGCAAACTGTGAGCTTGGCGCCGGTACCCCGGGTTGACGAGTATGTGGCCACGGTGAAGTCGCGCCGCTCCGCCAGCATCCAGCCCCAGGTGGACGGCGCATTGACACGGATTCTGGTGAAGTCGGGCGACCATGTTCATGCCGGCCAACTGTTGATGACCATCGATCCGCTAAAGCAGCAAGCCACCGTGGACCAGCAGGTCAGTACGGAAGCACAGAAAAAGGCGACCTACGATTACAACCAGATCGAAGTGGAGAGGCAGCGGCAGCTGTATGAGGCCCGTGTCACCAGCAAGCAGGACTACGACCTGGCGGTGCAGGCCTTCAAGAATTCCAAGGCGGATTGGGAAGCTTCGGCCGCCGCGCGGGTCACCCAGCAACGCCAGCTTGACTACTACCATCTGACCGCCCCGTTTGACGGGATCGTCGGCGACATCCCGGTGCATCTGGGCGACTACGTGTCGTCGTCAACTCTGTTGACGACCGTGGACGAGAACGCCGAACTGGAAGCCTACGTCTACATTCCCACGGAACGGGCCGCAGACATCCGTATGGGTCTTCCGGTGCAAATTGTCACCAGCCGGGGTGAGTTGATTGAGAGCACGAAGATCAACTTCATTTCCCAGCAGGTTGACAACGAGATTCAAGGCATCCTGGTGAAGGCTCCGATCCACGCCTCGTTGGACAAGTTCCGCAATGCGCAACTGGTCAAGGCCCGGGTTGTGTGGAGCACCGCTCCGGCGCCCACGGTGCCGGTCCTGGCTGTCACACGGATCGGAGGTCAGTCGTTTGTGTATGTCGCCACCGAGGCAGACCACGGCACTGTCGCCAAACAGCGCGCGGTTATGCTGGGCGACACGATCGGAAACGACTACGCCGTTACGGATGGTTTGAAGCCCGGGGAAAAGGTCATCATCTCTGGTATCCAGTTCTTGATCGACGGCGCTCCTGTGCAGCCGATCAGCTAAGCCGCCCCGACGTTCAGAGGCCGAATCCAGCTGCGGCGTTTGCCGGCAGCGAAGAAGAGGACGTGCAGGTTTGGTTGACTTTTTCATTAAGCGGCCGATTTTTGCCACCGTTTGTGCCTTGCTCATTATTCTTGCGGGCGCAGTCTGCATCCCCACCCTGCCCGTCTCTCTCTATCCAACCCTCGCCCCGCCGCAGGTCAACGTCAGCAGCAACTATGTGGGCGCGAACGCGCAGGTGGTGGAGTCCGCCGTTACCATTCCGCTGGAGCAGCAGATCAATGGCGTCGAGGGCATGCACTACATCACCTCGACCAGCTCGAACGACGGCACCAGCAGCATCAACGTAATCTTCCGCACCGGATACGACCTGAACATCGCGGCAGTAGACGTGCAAAACCGCGTGGCCACAGCCCAGGGCCGTCTGCCGCAGGAAATCAAGAACACCGGCGTGACCATCACCAAGACGAACCCGAACTTCGTGTTTGCCGCCGGATTCTATTCGCCCGATAACAGTCTTTCTAACCAGTACATCTCGAACTATCTCGACGTTTACGTGAAGGATGCGCTCAAGCGCATTCCGGGCGTTGGCGACGTCATTATCTTCGGCGAGCGCAAATACGCCATGCGCATTTGGCTTGACCCCACGAAACTGGCGGCACGCCAGCTTACGGCAGCCGACGTGGTCTCGGCGCTGCAGGAGCAGAACGTCGAAATCCCCGCCGGGCAGTTGGGGCGGCCGCCCTCGGATCAGAAGCAGAACTTCCAGGTAACGCTGCGCGTGGTGGGGCGTCTCTCAGAGCCTAAGGAATTCGAGAACATTATCCTCAAGAACACGCGCAACGGCATCGTCCAGCTTAAGGATGTTGGGCGGGCGGAGATTGGCGCGGAGAGCTACGACACCAACCTTTTGTACAGCGGACATCAGGCCGTCGGCATCGGCGTGCAGCAGCTTTCGAACGCCAACGCCCTGGCCGTCGACAAAGCGGCCAAGGCAGAGTTGATCGAGCTGTCCAAGTCGTTTCCTCCCGGAATCAACTACGTGGTCGCCTTCGACACCACAACCGTGGTCGGGGACTCGGTTAAGGAAGTCGTCACCACCCTGGAAGAAGCGATCCTCATCGTAATCATCGTAATTTTCCTATTCCTGCTGGACTGGCGCGCCACCATTATCCCGGCCGTTACCATCCCGGTCTCGTTGATTGGTACGTTCGCTTTCATTAAGATCTTCGATTTCTCCATCAATTCACTCACCCTCTTCGGAATCACGCTGGCGACCGGATTGGTGGTCGACGACGCCATCGTCGTCATTGAGAACGCTCAGCGTCACATTAATCTGGGTGAGTCGGATTCCCATACCGCGACCTCCGAAGCCATGGCGGAGGTAGCGAGCGCCGTGGTGGCGACTTCGCTGGTGCTGATCTCCGTATTTGTGCCGGTCTCCTTCTTCCCCGGGACGACGGGAATTCTCTACCGGCAATTCTCGTTGACGATCGCATTCGCTATCGCAATTTCGCTATTTAACGCTCTCACTCTGTCGCCCGCTCTCGCCGCTTTGCTGTTACGCGGCGAAGAACACAAGTACTCGGTTTTCGACTGGACCCACATCCGCTGGCTTTCGCGCGGCTACAGGATGTTCGCGCATGGTGTGGACGGCGCAATCCAGGGGCTGGCCACTGGCTACGGCAAGACGATTTGCAAAGTGTTGAACTTCCGCTTCGCCATGGTTGTGCTGTTCCTGGCCGGATTAGCCGCCACCGGATACATGTACGTTCATGTTCCTACCGGCTTCGTGCCGCAGGAGGACCAGAATTACTTCATCGTGGTGGTGCAGGCGCCCCAGGGCGCCTCGCTCGCATACACCACCGATATCTCAAGACAAGCGGAGCAGATTCTGCGCGCCGACCCGGATGTCTTCGGTACGTTCGCGGTTCCCGGATTCTCACTTTCCGGCGGGAGTTCGTCGAACTACGGCCTGATCTTTGCTCCGCTGAAGCCGATCGACGACCGGAAAGGCAAGGGGCATGGGGCGAGCGACATTGTGGCGCGCGTCGGGCCGAAACTCTTCGGAGTTCCGGGCGCGATCGTGGTGCCGTTTGAGCCCCCCGCGATTCAGGGTATTGGAAGCTTCGGCGGGTTCCAATTTGAGCTCCAGGACCTGGGCCGCAACACCCTGCAGGATATCGACACCGTCGCGCACAGGATCGTGGCTGGCAGTCGTCAACGCCACGATCTGCAGGGATTATTTACCAGCTTCACAGCGAACGATCCGCAACAGCTGGTGCAGATTGATCGTGAAAAGGCCAAGGCTATCGGAGTGCCGATCAGCCAGGTTTCGCAGGCGCTGGGTGTCTACATGGGCTCGCAGTATGTGAACGATTTCGATTTCAACAACCGTTCCTACCGCGTCTACGTGCAGGCTGACCAACCCTTCCGCATGAATGCGGGAGATCTGCGGCAGTACTACGTGCGCTCTGACAACAACAACGGGTTGGTGCCGCTCGGAAATATCGTCTCGCTGAAAGAAACCTCCGGACCGCAGGTCATCAATCATTACAATCTTTTCCGCTCAGCGGAAATCGATGGTGCCGCCGCACCCGGATACAGTTCGAGTCAAGGCCTGAAAGGGATGGAAGAGCTGGCGAGGCAGAACATGCTGCAGGGTATGTCCTTCCAGTGGACCGGGCTGGCGCTTGAGGAAGTCGAAGCCGGCGGCAAGGCGATCCTCATCTTTGCCCTTGGCATACTGGTCGTGTACCTCACCCTGTCCGCGCAATACGAGAGCTTTGCCCTGCCGTTCATCATCCTGTTGGCCGTGCCCACGGCCGTGCTGGGAGCATTGCTTTTCATCTCCCTGCGTGGCCTCGTGGATGATGTTTTTGTGCAGATCGGTCTCGTCATGCTGATCGGTCTCTCGGCGAAGAACTCGATTCTGATCGTCGAATTTGCCGAGCAACTCATCGCGCAGGGCCGCACCATCACCAACGCGGCGATTGAAGCCGCCGAGCTGCGGCTGCGTCCAATCCTGATGACGTCGTTCGCCTTCATTCTGGGAGTTCTGCCGCTTTACTTTGCCACTGGCGCCGGCAAGCTGGGACGGCACTCGGTTGGAACCGCGATTGTTGGTGGAATGTTGTTCTCCACCGTACTGAACCTGTTCTTCATTCCGGTGCTCTATGTAATTCTCAAGACCGTGCTGACATCGTTTTCAGCCAAACGTCCTAAGAAGGGGACCGGCGAGCTGGTGAGCGCATCATAAGACAGGCGTTGCACGTTGTCTGCCCGCTGTGCGAAACACTTCCATGCGATGCCAATTTGCCAAGCGAGTGATAGATGTTTAACAGCATTCTTTGCGAGGTCACGGAATACGATCCCAACATCCTTGATTCCCTGATCGAGCTCGCCGTCGAAATCGCCCGCGAGGGGCGCGAGGGACGCCGCATCGGCACCCTGTTCACCCTGGGCGACGAGGAAGCCGTCCTCGCCAGATCCAGGTCGTTGATTCTCGATCCGCTGACCGGACACCCGGAGGAGGTTTCCCGCCACGTAACCGACCTCAATCTTCGGGGGACCATCAAGGAATTAGCCCAGCTGGATGGAGCCTTCGTGGTTAGCCGCAACGGAGTCTTTCTCTCCGCTTGCCGCTACCTGGACGCCGTAACCTCGAACGCGGACGTGCCCCTGGGGCTCGGCAGCCGCCATATTGCCGCGGCCAACATGAGTGCCGTCACCAAGGCGGTCGCCATTGTTGTTTCCGAGAGCTCGGTGGTTCGGCTCTTCTGCCACGGCAAGCTCCTCGGGGAGATTCTTCCGGAGTTGTGGATGATCGACCACGCCACCCATCTTCGCGGGCCGATAAAGACAGAAAAGGTCGGCGACGTGACCGTGCTGACACCGAACGTACACTAGTACGCAGCGCAACCTAAGACCCAAAAGCCCCCGGGTCATACCCCGAAAGTGGTAGGAAAAGATTCCGATCCACAGGGATTCGTCGCCTCATCAGTGCTGTTACTCTAGCCTTGGGTATTCGCGCACTCCGAATGAATAGCTTGGCTATCTCGGGCTACCCTCGAGAGGGTTGATGTGAGAGTTGGAGCATTCGTTCTATTCATTCTTGGTATTGCATGTGCGTCCGGCGGTTCGCAGAAGCAAGCGCTTTATTCCACAGCGTCGGCGTCGACACCCGACAAGAACTGGGTCCTCACCTGGAGCGACGAGTTCGATGGTCCCATGGGCGCGGCTCCGGACCCGGCCAAATGGGCCGTCGAAAGTGGTGGAAGCGGCTGGGGTAACAACGAATTGGAATGCTATACACCCCGCCGGAAAAACGTGCGTCAGGAGAACGGGAAACTGGTCATCGAGGCGCGCAGGGAAGCATTTTCCGGCGGCGACCGCGTTAAGTGCAGCTATACCTCGGCACGAATCAAGAGTGAGCGGCGGTTTGCCCAAAAATACGGGCGCTTTGAGGCCCGGATTCGCATTCCACATGCCCAGGGGCTGTGGCCGGCCTTCTGGTTGCTCGGCGACGATTTCTCCACCGCCGGTTGGCCCGCCTGCGGGGAAATTGACATCATGGAAAGTACCGGCGCTAAACAGTCAACCATCCACGCTACGCTGCACGGTCCTGGATACTTCAGCGGAAACGGGTTGACCTCCGTGTACACTCTTCCTGCGGAACACTCTGGCAACGGCTTCCACATTTTCGCCGCCGAGTGGGAGCCGGATGTGATCCGGTTCTACGTAGATGATGTGCTCTACGCAACCAAAACACCGGATGATCTTCCGTCCGGCAAGCGCTGGGTGTTCGATCACCCGTTCTTCGTCCTACTCAACCTGGCCGTTGGCGGCGATTTTCCCGGCCGCCCGGACAGTTCCACCGTCTTTCCGCAGAAAATGCTGGTGGACTACGTTCGTGTGTATGCGCTCCGATAACCCCGGGAAGTCGTAGTCGGGGTCGGAAACTCGCGGCCCAGACCTCGATTTGGCGCGAAGTGCAAATCAGCACTGATTCGGTTACCCTTATCTCAACGCTCCGGCGCGCATTGGGGTTCCTCCGCAATATCTAGCCCGCCGTCCCATAGTCTGTGGGGGTTGCATGAAGTTCGGGGTCATAATCTTCTCGGTGTTGTTATTTGCCACCGGGGAAGTGCGCGCCCAATCCGACCGTGCTTCGATCACCGGCACTGTAAGAGATGCCGGCGGCGCGGTTATTCCCGGTGCGCAGATAACCGTGACCGGTGCCGACAACGCCATCCGTGCGGCCGCCGACACCAACGCCTTGGGAGTCTACACCCTGCTGAATTTGCCGATTGGACAATACACGGTCACATGTTCGAAGGACGGGTTTGGGAAATACCAGCGCTCTGGCGTCAACCTTGCCATTAGTCAAGTCGCCGAAATCGATGTCCTGCTGATGATTGGCACGAGCACTGAAACCACCACCGTGACGGCATCCGGGAGTCCACAGATATCCGTTGCCGGGGGCCATAGGTTGTGCGTACACAGGTAACCCAGGCGGAGCGATCGTGACAGACACGCCGAACTGCGCGAACAAAGCGGCCGGTATGGCCAGTATCAGAAGTGTTAACAACAGCAAACGGATGGTACGCATTGTAGGGTTCCTTGCCAGATCATCCTTCGATTGCCCGGTTGTACCTTGCTGCTGCGGGTTGCGTGGATGGAAGGGCTACTTGTCATACTCAGGATTCCACAGACGCACTGCCAAGTCTGAGCACTACGGCTCACTCTTGGTGAATGCAGTAATTAAATCTGCCGAAACGAACTTCGAGATGACCTTCCTGCAAAGGAAAGCGGCGCGAGTGTCTGAGTGGACCCGCGCCGCGCTGCATAGACCGCTAAAATATATTGAGGGAAATGCGAATGCCGGGATGTACCCGATTGTACAGGTAATATCCTCCATCTGTGTAGTCGACGTAAACGTTGTCCGAGTAGTTCCAGCCTACCGGCCACGGCTCCGCGTATCCGAACCAATAGCCGCCGTACTGGAAGCGGGGATGTCCCTCGACGATCACAGGACGGTTGATGATGAAGACGTGCTCATGGCCGAAGTTGGCCCGGAATCGGTCGTCAGGAATGCGGCGACCATGGTCGTTATCACGGCCCTGTTCGTGTGCCACTCTATCTTCCTGATTGGCGTTTCTGCCCTGTTGTTGCGCGGTTCGGTCCTCCTGTTTGGCATTCCGGTCCTGCTGCTGCGCAGTTCGGTCTTCCTGCTTGGCATTCCGGTCCTGCTGTTGCGCAGTTTTCTCCTCTTGCCTTGCGGTTTTCTCTTCTTGTGGTTTTCGGTCGTCCTGTCGGACGGACTTGTCTTTCTGGTCCCCCTGCTGGTCATGCTGCTCCTGCGCGTACGCCGGAGCAGCGGCTCCGAGGATCAAAGACAGAACTGCGGTGCTGATCACTCCAACTAGTTTCATGGGTGTTGCCTCCATATATCGATTCGTTACTTCAGTCCTACTGCAAGCTTCCTGTGGTTGTGTTGACCGGGTTACCGATGGCTTCGCCGGATACCAGAAGTTCCACTCTGCGGTTTTGCTGGCGGCCGGCGGAGTTGTCGTTTGAGGCCACGGGCAAAGTGTTGCCAAAGCCTGTCGCGCTGACTGCAGCGGTAGCCACGCCTTGTTGCACCAGATAATCGCGCACAGACCCGGCGCGGTTCTCGGACAACTTTTGATTCATCTCGTCGCCGCCGACGTTATCCGTGTAGCCGCCGACTGCAATGTTGAGCCCAGGGTAGGCGAGCAGAATGCCGGCAACCTTGGCCAGCTTTTCCCGTGCGCCTGACTTCAAGGAATACTTTCCGGTGTCGAATAACACATCGGACATGCTGACGATCAGCCCGTGTGCGCTGTCGCGAGTCTGAAGAATGGAATTCAGCTGCTCGGACAATCGGGTGCGCATGGCTGCTTTGTCGTCGTCTGCCTGTTGCGCATTCTGCTGTGCTTGCTGTGCCGCTATGCGGGATTGGTCGGCATCGGCTTGAGCCGCAGTGACCGCGGCTGAGGATGCTGCCTGACTTGCGGCCATGTCGGATTGCGCCTTAGCCGCGTCTGCCTGCGCTTGCTCCTTCTGCCGGGTCGCCTCGTCGGCTTGTGCCTGCGATTGCGCCTGCGCGTTGGTGGAGGCCTGGCGTTCGCTCGCCAGGCGATCTTCGTCAATCTTCTTGACTGCGATGGCGCGTGCGTCTTCGGCGGTCTGCACTTCCTCTCGGGCAATTGCGATCAGAGGCTTTCGGTCGATGTGTTTTCTGGTAGCTTCCTCATCGGCGTTGTTCATCAACTGGACGGCATGCTGATAGCTGTCGCTGGCGTACTGTTCGGCTCCCTCGGATTTGGCGATGCGCAGCGCATTCCGTGCCTCGAAGAATTCCAATGGCAACTTGGCATCCAGAACCACCGGGTCAAACTTGTAGCCGGTAGGAATGTAGCCGCCTCGCTCCATCAGTTCATACTTGGCGCTCACTGCCTCGCTGGTTCCCTTAGTGTCGGCGCGAACCACGTTTTCGAGAATTACAACATTGCTGGGCTGGCGAACCGCATAGTAGGGTTCTGCGGTAACGACCAAGGCGAATGCCTGAAGGTCCGTAGTTACGTCCAGCTTGCTGCGATGGTTTCCACCCACCAGCACTTCACCCAGGTTTACTGCGCGGCCCTCGGGTGAAATCGCCCACAGGATATAAGTGAGATACTCACTGCCGAAAGTTGTGGGCTTTTGCAGATTCCCAAATTCCACCTCGATTTCGGTATAACCCTTTTTGCTTTCCACTTTGGCTTGGCCGTTTGCCGAGGGCATCAGGTCCGTGCCCGCGAAATCCAGCTTGCTGGCTCCGCTGCGATGCTGATAGTTGACTGCTGAAACCGTGCGGCTGACCACGTTGACCCGGAACGTCGGCGTGGGCGCCAGGGGTTCGACGATGATGGTCGTTTGGGGATTGGTTTGGGCCAGTGCGCTCAAACTCAGTGCGATAGGAGCTGCGACTGCTAGGAACATCTTTGTCTTCACAAATTTCTCCTTGTGGCAGATGTCTGCCGGTCTACCTTGTTTCGAAGCTGCGGTCCCGAGCTGAGGTTTCTGGTGATCGCTTGTCGCGCCGTCATCCCCTCCCAATGCGGACATTGGAAAGAGAATGAAACAACCCAAAAATATTCAGTAGCCAAAGCACGACAGCGATGACCACCACACCATTCAGAATTGACTTGATCGATGACTGCATCGGGATGAAGCGATTAACCAGCCACAGCAGAACACCCACCACAATGAGAACTTCCAGGAGTTGAATTAAGGGCATGACGTTTAACCTTTCCTCTTCGCGGGCTAACGCCTCTTATCCGCCTGGAGGCGTTGCCCTAAGTTCTATTCGAGAGCTTTTTAGGGTCGAATCGTGTTCGCCGGAGCGTCCTGGCGTACACACGTATACGGAATGCTAATTTTGCTGGATGCGGTTGCTGCGATGCGGATCGCCGGCTTTCCCGCTCGCCGCAACCTGGGAATGAGAGTTACGAATTAGCGGTCGTCGCTCTCTCGACATACTCAGGAGAATAGAGAATGACAGATGCTGAGTTTCGCGTCTGAGCAAGATAGCTCACATATGAAGAATCAGGGTTGCGGCGCCTTGGCATGATTCTAGGCTGCACTGGCGGCACGAACGTCCGGTAAGTCGAATTCCCGTCCGCAATCGAAGCAGACCCGATAGGTCCGGCGTTTGATGGTAAACACCCGACTCAGGTGACGGTGACGGCAACCGAACGTAACTTGAAACATCCAAACTAAGGGGTTCATCAATCCTGGGCTCGCTGCCTGCGGTCACAGTTTCCATTGGCGTCCAGCCAAGCCAGGAGAGAGCGAACGCTCCCCCGGGCCAGGGCAATCGAGCAATCCGCGGCTCCGTAATAAAGGTTGATGGTATCGCCGTCCTGATCCATGGTGTACCCGCAAGGAAACACAACATCGTCGACGTCGCCGTGGATCTCGTACTCCGCCTCCGGCCCGAACATCCAGGAATCGCCCCGCAGCAGGCATTTCTCCGGATTCTCCAGGTCGAACAGAGCCAGGCCCAATCGATACAGGCATCCCGAGGGCGTGTGCCGAACCCCGTGGTAAAAAATCAGCCAGCCCCGGGAAGTCTCAATCGGCGGCGGTGACAGGCCAATCTTGTTTGCGTCCCACCACGCGCCCCGGCGGGCTTCCAGCATGAGCCGGTGCCGGCCCCAGTAGCGCAGGTCAGGAGAATAGGAAATCCACATGTGCGACCCCAGTGCCGTCATCGGCCGGTGAATGAGCGCCCAGTAGCCATTAATCCGCCGAGGTAGAAGCGCCGAGTCCTTGTCATCGGGCGGCATAATTACGCCATAGCGCTCGAAGCTGCGAAAATCCTTGGTCAGAGCTAGAGACACGCCCGGGCCGCCACGCGAATACGACGTGTAAGTGACTACGTATTGCTGCAGCTCAGGCACAAATGTGATGCGCGGATCCTCGATGCCCCAAATCTCCTCGGGATAGTCCTTCGGGTTGGCCATCAGCGTCGGCTCGCGATCAATCTCCCAGTGGTCCACGCCATTTCGCGAGCGTGCGGCGCATAGGTGAGATAAACCACGTCGATCTTCGACGCGGCAAAATAGCAGAGTTGAGCCATCCACCAGCAACGTCGCACCTGCATTGAAGACACTGTTGATGCGGTATGGCCAGTCCTTACCGGTTAGGATTGGGTTGGCGGGATGGCGAAGAAGCAGAGGCTCGTAACCGACGGTTGTGGCAATACTCATAAGGATCTCACGCAGAAGGAGCAAACGATTTTAAAGTACGTGTGCGGTGACCACATCCCTGGCGCTGCAGGTGCTGAACAGATCGCCGCTTGCTCGCGGATTATCGGCTTCTCCCCCTAAGCGCATTTCGACCTGCGCCATAAGGAATGCCAGAGTCGACTCCGCTCCTTGATTTTCATTCACGCGCTCTGGATGCAGACCGTCCCGGCAACCGCCGGTCGTAGGATCGTAGAGTGCGATTTGCAAATCGTTGTCTCCCAGGAACCAGTTGAAGGCAGACCAGGCTTCCTTGCGCCAACGGTCGTCTCCCGTGACGCGATAAGCTTCGAGACAGGCGGAAACGGCTCCCCCCGCTTCGACCGGTTGTTGATCGAAGCGTGCTCTTTCGCCGCCCTTGCGGTAAAACCCTTGCGAACCGATGGGCACGAAATGGCCCTTCTCTGCGCAGCACTGCGTTTCGCTTAGCCAATTCATGGTTCCGAGACCGACGGACATCATTTGTTGGTCAGAGTTACGACGGCCGGCAATCAAAACCGCTTGCGGCAACCTGGCGTTTGAATACGCCAGAACGTCTTCAAACCAGGCCCAGTCGCTGGACCGGTTTGCGCTATAGCCTTCGAGCAGCCGGACGGCCAGAGCCGCGCTGATTTTTTGAGCCTCCCGGTCGCCGGGAAAACAGTTGAGGTATTCCTCAATCCCCAGCAATGCAAAGGCCCAGGCACGCGGGCTGGTAAAAGCAAGCGCCGCCGGAAGGGCGATCTCGAACAGATGGCCGGCCGCCCCCCTGAGCGCCTCTTCCTTCGAATGTCCAAGAACGGTCCCGAGTGCCCACAGGGCTCGCCCGTGACAATCTTCCGACCCCTGCACTTCGCTCCACGTGCGCGCATAACTCAGGAAGTTTCTGAATCTTCCGTTCGCGGCATTAAACGCATGTCCCAGGAACGCCAAATAGCGCGAGGCAAGATTATCGGTCGCCGTTGACTCTTCTCCGAGTTGCTTGAGCAGAACGGTCAGAACCAGAGCACGCGCGTTATCGTCCGTGGTGTACCCCTCGGAGTAATTAGGAACTGCAAAGGTCGCGTGCTGGAGCATGCCGGTCTCGTCGGTCAGCCGATTCAAGTGATCCAGTTTTAGCGCCGGCAGCTTGTTCAGGGATTTTGGCAGAGCGTTATCGGCGAAAATCACTCGTGGTTCGCGCACGCGGTCATTACGAGCCTGTTCGAAACTTGCCATGTAACCTTGCGCCACTCTCTTCCAGACCATACTCCGTGCGTGCAGGTAAGCGCGTTTGCGCATGCCATGGCGTACCGCCGGCGTATCCAAGAGCTCTACGGTCTTTCGTGCAATGGCGTCGGGATCCTGGAAGGGAACTAACGCACCGCGGCGGTCGTCCAACAGTTCGATCGCGTGCCAGTAAGGAGTCGAGATAATCGCCTTGCCCGCACCCAGCGCATACGCAAGAGTGCCGGATACCACTTGCGCCTCGTGGCGGTAGGGTGTGATATAGATGTCCGCCGCACCGATGAACTCGACCATCTCCTCCGGGCTGACGAACCGGTTGTGGAAGATCACATTCGCTTCCACTCCGATTTGCTTCGCCAAAGCCTGTAACTCCGACCGGTAGCGATCACCCTCGCGGCGAAGAATGTGGGGATGAGTCGCACCTGCGACGATGTAGACAACATTCGTGTGCCTCGACAAGATGTGCGGCAGGGCTCGAATAACGTTTTCGATTCCCTTATTCGGCGAGAGCAGACCGAAGGTCAGCAGAACCGCTTTTCCTTCCACACCAAACCGGTCTTTGTAGAAATTGGGATCCAGGAATGGCAGGTCGGGAACTCCGTGCGGAACCATGTCGATCTTGCTGCCCGGGACTTTGAATATTTCTTGCAGGAACTGGGACGACAGCTCGCTCATCACGATCAGACGATCCGATAGGGTTGCGATCTCCTCCATCACCCGCCGTTGGTCCGGATTCGGTTCGCGAAGAACCGTATGCAGCGTAGTGATGACCGGCATCTTGAGACGGCGGAGAAGAGTCAGAATGTGGCTCCCCGCCGGACCGCCAAAGATTCCATATTCGTGCTGCAGGCAAACGAGGTCGAAATTGGTGAAGTTCAAAAAGTCAGCGGCCTTTTCATACGATGACAAATCGTCCTGCGCGAGCGTGAGCCTCACCCGATCCGGGTACGCATATCCTGCTTCCGTGTCGTTGACCGACACGGCGAACAACTGTGATCCCCGGCACTCCGTCGAAATCGCCTGGCACAAGTCGGTGGTGAAAGTGGCAATCCCGCATTGCCGGGGAAGGTAGTTGCCCATGACGGCGATCCGGCTCGGAAGTCCAGCGCTCGATTGCGGACGAATGGGCTCCCTGGGCGCTTGACGGGGCGCCATAGGAGCCCCGTCGATAACTTCGATTGTTCCGGTCGAGAGCGGTGTTTCTACCACTGGCATCAGTTTCCTGGAGCACTCGGAGCGTGGAGGAGGCTGGTTTTCCCGAATACGCCCGCTGACTAGCGTTGAATCAGGAATGGGCACGGACGGTCGATGTCACTCATTTTGCAGGACATTTTCCCATGGGAATGCCTGATCTCCAGTATCGGCTTTTTGGCCAAGGAGGACTGGTCAAAATTGACCAGATTGCAATCGGGGAATGGTCTACTGTTTAGACTACGTCCTGATCTATATGGAAGAGTCGCTTCGTTGGTTTTCGGAGTGGCCTTCGGGTATAGCTTTTTTGTTTCTTGTGCCTCGTCGTTCCGGAGGAGTCTTCCCATGATGGCGCCCGAGCAAGGTCCCAATCGCTTGAACATGAAATTTACAGAGTTCGGCAGGAAAGTGGTCATTCATCTCGTGCGGGGACTTCCTCCTAAGATAAGCAGAGACAAAAAGACAATCACGATTACCTTTACAGAGCAGCGAGCCATTCGCGCCAAGCTCCCCAAGCTGCAAACTCCCTGAATGGATCGTTTTTTCGGGACTCCGTGGGCCGCCTTCTCCACCTTCAGGTTCTCAGCGGCTCAAAGAAACGCTGGTGATCCGCTTCTCGCTTGATTACTGTTCAGAATTGACCAGCTTCCGACAAAATATCGACGCATTATGGAGTCATGAAGATTACCGAGAAGCAAGCGCTGGCGGTGAGGTGTCCCACCTGCGGCGCTAAACCGGGAGAGAAATGCGAGCTCAGTACAGGTCTGCCCCGCACCGATTCCCATCGAGATCGGCGCCTGGTGGCTTCTGACCGGTAAATCCTTCGGCGATGCGCCACTGCCTGGCGAAGAAATCCCAAACGAGGGCATTCCCCACAAACTCACTCGCCTTGCTTCCCGTCAGTTTTCATTGTTTCCATTTTGGGGCCTGCCGGCTTTCGGCGCCGTCCAAACGGCAGCCCTGTTCGATATGACGTGAGTGTGCGGAAACGGTGACGTAAGGCACACCCAGAAAATGCCCGGCAACTATTCCGGTCACTTGCAAGCTGTTGAAATGTTGGTGCGTTACTTTCTTCGGAATCTGGCTGACCGCATTTTGGAGCTTTTTCGGGTAGTGTCTTAACTGCGTGTTGCTAGCGTGTCGCCTTGGCAGAGGAATTGCGTGGCCAAGGATCACCACGTTCTACTCTCTCTTGAAACACACGTAGCGACTGCCGAAGTTCCGGTAGTGGGCTAATTCTGTGTTGCTGCATGTTCTGTGGTTCCCGGCCACGTTTCTCCAAGCGCCTTCTTCTTCTCAAACACTCGAATTGAGGATTGGAGGGTGGCGATTCTCTTTTTCGCGTCCGCGATCATACGATCCCATCCAGACGGCTTTCCGACGCCTTGTTTTCCGCGCTTGACTTTGTAAGACATTTGTCTTATCCTTTCAGAGTCATGAACTCAGACACAACGATAGACTACTACCACCTGTTCGCGAAGTACGTCACGCGCCTTGCTGCCTTGGGCCTTCAGCGTGACGAGATTGATCTTGAATCTACAAAGTTGCGCGAACTGATGCTTGCAACCTTCCCGCTCTTGCCTGCGGGCAAGCAAAAGATGTTCCAGAAAGAAATTGATGAGATTGAAACGCAAAGCGGGGGCCTGCTTGCTGCGATCAAGCTTGTATTTAGCCGACACAAGGAAACCTGGCTGACGCCGCCGCAAGTGCGCGACTATTTGAATGAGATGGGATTTGATTTGACCAAATATCGCGCAAATCCGCTCGCTTCTATCGGCACGACGATGAAGAGATTGGCCGATACGGATGCTCGTATCGAGTCGAAGGTTGCGGATGGCCAGACCACTTACCGACGCCGAACTACCCTGTTGGAGCAGATTGGCGCTCAGTATAAGCAGGGGTTCGACCCCGACAAACTCCCGGATGAGATTCGCGGGCTGTTGGGTCATCCCAAGAAAAAGTGACTTTGGAAGCAAATACAAAACGCTCTGCGGTAGAAGCGCAGAGCGGCAAGAGAAAGCACGAGGTGAGCAGTCATGGCCATACGACCCCCACCAGTTAGTTAGGTAGCACGAAACGGCCCTGTCGCCTGTTGAAGCAGTCGGCAGGGCTAATCCGAATCGCGGGGTTAGCCACGATCCAGACCCAAGCTCATTGTGGGCTTTCTCCGCAGAGAAATCAAGCGGAGAAAAGCCATGACATGCATCCGATGCCAGCACCAAACCTGCAAGCGGTTCGGCTATTTCGGTAAACGCCGCGTTCAACGCTGGCGCTGCAATTCCTGCTCTGCAACGTTTTGCGAACCTCAGCCTCAATCCTCTCTTGGTGCAATGCGCACCAGTGAAGACGCAGCGATCCGCGGTATTCAATGTCTCATTGAAGGGTGTTCCATCCGCAGCACAGAACGGCTCACTGGACTCAACCGGAACACGATCATGCGCCTCTTGGAACTCGCTGGGGAGCGCTGCCAAAAGCTTCTGGATACGCGCCTGCGCGGCCTCAACTGCCGCTATGTGCAGTGCGATGAAATCTGGACGTTTGTCCAAAAGAAGCAGCGTCAGGTACGCGACGGCAACCGCGAGATTGGCGACCAGTGGGTATTCGTCGCGATGGACGCGGAAACTAAGCTCATCGCATCGTTCTGTATTGGGAAGCGTTCCATCGAGAACACCCGAGCGTTGATGACTGACCTTCATGGGCGACTCGCGAACCAAATCCAGCTGACCACTGATGGGTTCCATTTCTACACGAAGGTGGTCGAGGAAACGTTTGGCTTGGACGTGGACTTCGCGCAGCTTGTAAAGCTCTATGGCGACTACGGCCAACACGGAACTGAGCGCTACTCCCCAAGCCCAATCGTCGAGGTTATATCCAAGGTGCGAATCGGCAACCCTAGCAAGAGCGATATCTCGACTAGCTTCGTGGAACGCCAGAACCTCACGATCAGGATGGCGACGCGGCGGTTCACACGCCTGACGAACGCCTTTTCCAAGAAGCTCGATAATCTTCGCTTTGCGGTTGCTCTGCATTTTGCCTACTACAACTTCTGCCGCGTGCATTCGACTTTGCGGGTTACTCCTGCAATGGAAGCGTCTTTGGCGGATCATGTTTGGTCGGTTGCGGAACTCCTGAGGGCGGCATAGAATTGCCGCCGTCGGGGTTAGCCGATGAATTCAATCCTTCTTGACTTCGCGCAATGCGAATGCGGTCACGCCACTCCGATCCGACACGCCAGGTATGGCCCAGAAGAAACAGATCAAAGATGGAAAGAAAAGGGTAGCGAGCTTGTATTTGTTGCATGTGAACGATGTAAGCGCGTCTATAGTCTTGAGACCCACCAATTGAATCCCAGGATGGCGAATGAGGCGCTGTCCCCGTTCGACCCTGACGCTCCCATGCACGTATTTCCAACGAGTATCTCATGCGGTACGGCAAGCTGCAGAACTCGGCTACCAGTAATCGCAGTGCGGAGGCGTGATACCAAATCCGAAATCTTGCTGGCAGAGACCAGCGATTGGTGGTGGGAAAACTTGACATGTCCAGATGGACACCCGATCCCTGATCGCAAGAAGGGTCAGCCGTGAAACGTTCGGTCCGCATCATCCTCGTAGTTTATTGCCTTGCACTGGCTTATTGCTGCTTGTGGGTACCGTGGCACTTGGTTCAAGGACCGGATCGCGTTCGCGCTGGCTACGGATGGCTCTGGGTTGGGCCATCCAATTGGCCCGAAGCCGTCCTCACGACGCCAGATATTCCTGTTATCGCACTGCGAATGCTAGCCCTGAGTTTCGTTGCGGGAGCGGCCTACTTCCTAGCAACACGGAGTTAAGACACTACCCTTTTTCGGCCCGAGCGCGCCAAGAAGAAGCACTTTTATTTCCGCCGCCATGAAAAAAAAGTTCCATCCGGCAGCGCGGATCTTGCGATCGAGCGCAAGGCCATCGAAAACTTTGACCACTCCCCATTTTCCTGAGTAAGGCTCACTCTCCAGCTTGAGGACGTTGGTGGCGAGCGGCTGCTCGATCAGGATGGTACCGACTTGAAGCGAGTGGCATAAGTTCAGCAAGGCCTGGGGTGCGATCGCATCTGCATGATTCCAGTGATCTGGAGCCTTGAGCAACCTCTATAGTCGGCGTCTTTTTCTGGGGAAACTGTTCAGAATGGCTCAGTTCTGGAATTTGCCGCGGACTATA
Source organism: Terriglobales bacterium (assembly GCA_049582765.1). Lineage (GTDB taxonomy): Bacteria > Acidobacteriota > Terriglobia > Terriglobales > Acidobacteriaceae > JBAUUQ01. The sequence continues at coordinate 453,180 of JBAUUQ010000032.1, read as the reverse complement.
ATTGAGGGTGATGAGTCCATCGGTTGCAACCAAGCGAGACCGCGACTTCGATCCTGGAACTTTCCTGGCGACCATTGGCCATGGCAGGAAGAGCGTGACCGTTGCCAAGAAAACAGGGATCTTCTCCCAGGGGGATGCGTCTGATTCTGTCTTCTACATCCAAAAGGGCAAGGTGAAGCTGACTGTCGTATCCCAAACTGGCCGGGAAGCAACCATCGGCATACTGGGGCAGGGAAATTTTTTTGGGGAAGGCTCGCTGGCAGGGCAAGCTCTGCGCATGGGATCGGCAGCGGCCATGACGGATTGCCATCTTCTGCGCATCGAGAAAAAGGCGATGATGCAGGCTCTTCATCAAGAGCACGCCTTTTCCGATATGTTCGTGGCCTATTTGTTGGCACGCAACATCCGCTACGAAGAGGACCTGGTCGATCAGCTCTTTAATTCCAGCGAGAAGAGGCTGGCGCGCGTCCTTCTTATGCTGGCCCATTTTGGCAAGGAAGGTGTTCCTGAGACGGTAGTGCCCAAGATCAGCCAGGAAACTCTGGCGGAAATGGTGGGGACCACCCGTTCGCGGGTGAGCTTCTTCATGAACCGGTTCAGGAAATTGGGTTTCATTCATTACGCCGGAGGAATCGAAGGCGGGTTACAGGTTCACAGTTCACTGCTGAATGTTGTTCTGCACGATTGAGCCCTTAGGCCAATGCGGTGTCGCGCCTGTGCTCCCCAGCCTGCTAGTCAGTCCCCGCCGAATTCTTGGGCGAATCGGCGCGCCAAACGTACAGATATTTCTCGTCGCTCGACGTTACCACGGGGATATTTTTCTCACGCATTACGCGGTTCAACGCTGACCTAAGATTCTGCATCTTCTCGCCGTTGAGGCTGTTCAGCGGAAGCTTGACAGCTTGCTGAGCGTTCAGTTTTGAAAGGTCGGCCAGAATGTCCGCCACCGTCTTCCGATGTTTTCCTTTGCGACCCCTGGGGAATATCGGACCGATCACTGCTGAACGTTGTTTTGCATGACTAACATCTTCACGCGCTGACTTCCTTCCCGACCGCTAGAGTCAAGAAACATTCAACCGGATCTATCGCAAACCCTGCTGCGCACCGTAGTTGAGCAGTTTTGTACAGCGGGCATTCTTCTACCTTGGTACGGTTGTCATCAAGGTAAGAGGAGGTTCTATGAGTGGGTTTCGTATTTTGGTGGCTGACGATCATCCTGTATTTCGTTTTGGATTGTGCTCGCTGCTTCGTTCTCACGGGGGCTGGGAGGTCTGCGGTGAGGCAATCGACGGTCGGGACACCGTTCAAAAGTGCCAGCAGCTGAAACCGGATCTGGTTATCCTGGACATTGGCATGCCGAAGCTGAATGGCGCGGTCGCGGCACGGCAGATCATGAAGGACAATCCCGCCCAGCGGGTGCTGATCCTGACGGATGTAGACTCCGAGCAAGTGATCCGGGACTGCGTCGAAGGGGGAGTTCGCGGTTGGGTCTTCAAGTCTGACGGAACCGCCGATCTGATAGGCGCGGTGGAGGCGCTGCAACACTGGCGTTCCAGCTTCACCGCGCGGGTGTCCGAACTGATTCTCGACGGTTACCTGCACCGCCATCGTGTCACTCCGACGCTGACCAAGGTTTCCATATTGTCGCTGCGGGAGCGCGAGGTATTGCAGCTGCTAGCTGAGGGCAAGACTACCAAGGAAGTCGCCGTAACCTTGAACATCTCGACCAAAACTGCGGAAACACATCGCAGCAACATGATGGTCAAGCTCAGGCTGCATTCCATCGTCGAGCTAGTGCTGTATGCGGTAAGGAACCAAATCATCCACGTGCAGATTCCTGCACTGCGCTTGCCTGATCCGGCAAACGGCCGTGCGTCAGGGGCCTCTCAGGGCCTTGACTAATGGAACCTGCCTCGATCCGGAAGCGGGTTTCGATTTAGCGCTCGGCCGCCCGCAAAACCAGCGGAGTCCATTCCAAGGCCAGAATCGTGGAATTTCTGGTTCATTCCGGGCCAGGCACGAAGGCGGACGTCGAAACTTTTCCGTCCCGCCGGGGTTCACCTTGGTATGAGGAATCAAATCGACCGCTCCTATGGCCAGCGCCGATTCCCTGAAGTTACACACATCTCTAGACCCTAGTGCTGTCATAATGGCTAATTTCCGTTTCCGCGGTGAAAGAGCCACATTACTACTTGTGCTGTGCGCGGTAATTCCGGGGGCCTCGTCAGCGCAGCAAAACTCTGAGAGTTCGCAGGCCGATCACCGAACAATTCGCAAATCCTCCGAGGCGATTGGACCTTGGCTTTTGAATCCGGATGAGGGTCTGGCGATAATTGGCGCCGCCCTGGAGTCCCGGCACACCGATTCCAGCGCCGACTGCTCAAACCTGGTACATACAATCTACGAACGAGCTGGATTTAGCTATTCATATGCGAATTCCTCCGAACTTTACGGCGGGATCAAGGCGTTTCGGCAAGTCATTCATCCCCAACCGGGCGACCTCGTCGTGTGGCGCGGACATGTGGGAATCGTGATTAGTCCGGTGCAGCATTCTTTCTTTAGCGCGATGCGTTCGGGCCGCGGCCTCGAGTTCTATGACTCGCCATATTGGGCTGCGCGTGGACGGCCGCGTTTCTTTCGCTACCTAAGGGCGACTCGGCCAACTCTGCTTTCCGCTTCGACTCGTGACGCAAACTTGCGGCCTAATAGTTCGGGGAATGCCGAGTCGCATGACCAGGCTCCTGGGGATGAAGATTCCGATCCAGCTCTTGCCGTTTTCAGCCCTAGAACGGCCTCCCGCACAAGCATGCTTGGGCCCAACTTGGTTGAGCCGAACCCAGAACTGTCCGATGGGAGACTTTCGCGCCAGCGGGTCAGCGTAATGACTCCGCCGGCAGCTTTGTCAGGGGTTGACGGAACGCAAGGAGCTTCACTTCACCATTCAGAGCGACAGACGGCGCACGACGCGCAGAGTCCGATGGCTCGGGATACGTTGACGCGAGCGGATCGCCAAACCGAAAACCAGGCCGCCGGCGCGGGAAACACAGCGACCGCACGTACTTCGAGGAGTCTGCCCGGCTCCGCGGCCACACCCGCGCCGCGCTATGTGCCTCGGCCTCCGCCGGGCTTCTGGGCCTCGAGCACCGCCGCAAAACATCGTGGGCGCTCGCGGAGAAATCTTCCGCGTATGTAGGACATCGACCAGACATTCACAACGACACGCGTAAACTTCATCAACCTCTTTGCACAAGCGCGCCGCGAGACCAGGCGGAGCGGAGCTCACTGGGTGGTGAGCAAATTTGAACAGCTTTCTGAGGCTAGCTGTTGAGAATGTCCTGTTGAAGGTGCACTATGCCCGCATCGGCTTATCCGCAACTCCAAAGCGGAATACTTCTTTGTATCGACGATAACCAGGACGTGCTGGAGTGGGAGCAATCGTTCCTCGAGAGCTTCGGGTATACAGTCCTGACCGCTCCCAGTGCGAGCAAGGGATTGGAACTGGCCTGGATGTGCCCGGTCGACGTTGTAATCGTGGACTACCTCATGCCTGACATGAACGGGCAGGAGATTGCGCTCGCAATGAGACGGATCAGGCCACAGGCGCCGATTATCATGCTCTCCTCCACCGTCGATGTTCCAGAGCAAGCCCTGAGGCAGGCAGACGCTTTCATCGCGAGGAATCGATTGGCCAGCCAGTTGTTGCCTGCGATCGCGCAATTGCACGGATGCGAATGGATCCCGCCGTGTTCGTATGATGCATGACGACAAAGGAGCCGTTTATGAAACTCTTGCTCTTTATAGGTCTCGTCCTAATCGTGCTTGGCATAGCTTCCCTGGTGGTGCCGGTTCCCCACAGTGAGACGCAGGGGATCAAGATCGGGGGTGCGAGCCTCGGCGTGCAAACCAGCCACAGTGAGCGTGTGTCGCCAATCATTAGTGTTGTCTTGATCGCCGGCGGGATCGCACTGACAGTTGCAGGAGCGCGTACGCGGCGGTCCTGACCCCTCACCTTCGTCGCGCTTTACTTCCTGATCAGTTTCAACTCCACATGCGCGTCAAGAGTTCGTGGCAATTCGTTCAAGCCTCTTAGGTGAGCTTGACGTTCGCCGCCTTTTAACGGCGATTCGACGTTATCATCGAGGCTGAAAATGATCGCCTTCTTGTCGGGATTGAATCGTCCGTCGACCAGGTACGCCAAGGCGACCCCGCCCGCAACATACGGCTGAAAGATCGCAAGCGGAATCACGTATTTCTTGGCCTTGAACACGGATTCCACGATGCCGCGGACCGGCTTGCTACGCCGAATGGTTCCGGGCACCTGGGGAATCACAAAAGTTAGGAAGTCCAAATCTGAATGTCGCCGGCTGTACTTGGCGAGCGACCTCGCCACGCGTTTCGGTGTGGTGATGCCAAAGTCGGCGACGAACCCCCGCGACAGCGCTTTCGGGTAGTAGAAATTGATGATTTCCCGGACAAAATCCGCACAATTGTGGGACAGGACTCTGTATTTGGCGCGATTCGGGCGGGAATTGAGCCGGCGAATCAACTCGTCGTCCTGCTGGAGCGTGGTTTCGATTTCATAAGTGAAGCTGGTGCGGTTGTATGCCGACCCGACGAGTTGCATCCAATTCCCGCCGGGTGCCTGTCCCGAAGGATTATCAGGCGCAAGCGCCTGCAGATGCTCACGCCGGTATTGATCTCTAAGCAGGGCGACGGTGTTGTTGTCGGCGGAGGCGGGAATATCTTCTCGCTCGGTAACGGCGTAAAGATAGGGGATGAGTGGGATCGCAATCCAGTCATACCCGCCAATCTTGTTATACCGGCTGATCACCACACCGTGTTCTCCTTCGCCGCAACGCCGCAAAGAAGTGGGAGAAGCCGCGCAGACACGTGTTAGATAGACAGCCGCGTGCCCGACACCGGCAAACGCGCCATCAAAGCCATAGGGTTGTTCGACGAGGACAGCGACATTGGCGCTTGCTATTCCTGGTATCCATAGGAAGGCGAGAAGCCATACGCACAATGATGCAGGTTTCATGACTGCCCAGTTCGATGATCCTTAGCTCCGGTTTTCGCTCTACCCAAGGCCCCACACTCTTCTGCCAATGTCTTGCAGGCTATCGAACCCAGGCTTCGCGGTCTGTTCAATAAAGATCAGAGTCGCCTTACGCTTTGGTTTATCTAGATTTCCCCGCTGGTTGCTCTTCTGCAGATGAGGCTATCGGTGGGCATCAGGGGGTGACTGTCGAGGAACGGAGAAGATTCAGCCGAGCCACTCAATGTATTTCCGCACGATTGGGCACCTTCACGTAAGCGGGCGCTAGCGGCCTCGTCTCGATTGCGCATCCTGGTACCCATTCCGTCGGGAAGAACTGATGGGCACGCTCCGGTTCGGTCGGTTGGTTTTGCCGATGGCCGCATGAGAGGCAGATGGCCCCTACTTGCCTGATGTCGGTCTCTCTTGATATCTCGTTCTCGCGCACTGCAAGCGAACCTGAAATCACCGGCCCGTTGCACTTGTCGCAGGAATAAGCAGACAGGTGAAGGTACTGTGTTCTCATGTTAATACCCCTTAAGCGTGAGTCGCACGTTATCGATCCTAGGCCTTCGTGATCGCAGCATCTGTTCACTATTGCTCGTGCCGGGAGCCCGCCCGCCTTCGCCCGAAACGCGCAAAGATGAGCAACGATCAATATTGACCAGTAATCGAAAAGTTAATGTCCGATACTGGGCATCGAACAACTCTCCACGGTTTTAGGAATTGCCGGATCCTCCGGGCGCAGATCTCTTGTGAGCCGACAACATAAAGAGTTCTCCCAGAACAACCACCGCCGTGCGAGCCAGTCGGAGAAAACATCAGGAGAGAACATGAAAGCCTTTAAGACGTTAGCAGCCGTATTCTGCTTCTTCGCCCTCTGTGTAGTGGTCGTGCCGACAGTATCGGCTGACGACTGGAACAGGAAAACCGTCGTCACCTTCAGCGGCCCCGTCGAAGTTCCGGGCGTCGGTGCTCAAACCCTGCCGGCCGGTACCTATGTTTTCAAGATCTTCGACTCCCAGTCCGACCGCCACATCGTTCAAATCTTCAACCAGGACATGACCCATGTCTTCACCACCATACTTGCGATCCCGAATTATCGTTTGCACGCCACTGACAAGACAGTAATCACGTTTCGCGAGCGGCCGGCGGGAGAGCCGGAAGCCCTGAAAGCGTGGTTTTACCCCGGCCGTCAATGGGGCGAGGAATTTGTATACGCCAAGCCGCGCGCCATCGAACTCGCCAAGGAAATGAATGAGCCCGTGCTAGCAACCCCAGTCGAACTGGCAACCGCGCCGGTCGAGGCTTTGAAAACCGCGCCGGTCGAGGCCGTTGCTCCCACAGGAGAACCGGTAGAACTAGCCCAGGTGGTTGAACCACCGCCGGCGGCTGAAGTTGCACCACAACCCATGGTTGCCGAAGCCCTGCCGAAAACAGCCAGTTCATTGCCACTGATTGGACTGATCGGGCTGCTGTCGCTGGGTGTAGGTCTTGCTCTCTCGGTTGCTTCCAAGCGAGCCTAAGCCGAGTGTGTGACCGCCCGTCCGGACGGCGTCAGTTTGTGCAAGGGATGGTACGCAGGTACCATCCCCTTTTCCCCGGCCAACGATCCGTGGTCGGCGGCCGATCCGTTCAGATTGGGCGGAGGGATTAGACAGATGACAAAGCTGCCCGAACCCGCACGACCTCCGCACAGTACAGAGAGGCTGCGGGGTTCGGGATGCTCCGGCATGACAGTTCGTATCAGCCGGCAATCTGCTTCCACGCTTCCGTATCTGATTGCGCTTGTTGTGCTCGCTCTGCCGATTTTCTCCCAGGCTCAAGAAACCACCACGCCGCAGAGCCGACAGAGTGAGAACTACTCCATCAGCGTGAATGTAGACATGGTGGTGTTGCACGCAACCGCGCAGGACCGCAAAGGGGTTCTGGTTTCCGGACTCGGCAAGAGCGATTTTCAAGTCTACGAGGACGGAGTGCCGCAGCAGATCAAGTATTTCAGCCACGAAGACATTCCGGTCACGGTGGGCCTGGTCATCGACAACAGCGGGAGCATGTCGCAGAAGCGTTCCGACGTGATTGCTGCAGCTATGGCCTTTGCTCGCTCCAGCAATCCGCAGGACCAGATGTTCGTGGTCAATTTCAACGAAAAGGTGTCTTTTGGACTTCCCGGAGATACTCCGTTCACAGACCAGGTGGGTGAGTTGGAAGTTGCTCTGTCCAGAATCACGGCCAATGGTGAGACTGCACTCTATGATGCGGTTGCTGCCGCCCTCGAACACTTGAAGAAGGGCAACCGTGACAAGAAGGTACTGATCGTAATCAGTGACGGGGGCGACAATGCCAGCAAGAATAATTTGGCTCAGATTCTGGCTATGGTGGGGCGCCCAGATGTGATTATTTACAGCATCGGCATCTTCGATGAGCAAGACGGAGACAGCAACCCTCATGTCCTCAAGCATCTGGCCAAGGACACAGGCGGCGAGGCTTTCTTTCCGGCATCACTAAAGGACCTTGCCCCGATCTGCGAACGCATCGCCCGCGATATCCGCAACCAATACACTATCGCGTATGTCCCCAGCAATCGAAAGCGGGACGGAAGTTATCGGGTCATACAGGTGAAGGCCAGTGCGCCGGGCCGTGGGTATTGGTTGGTGCGCACCCGTACTGGTTATTACGCACCCTTGGCTCTCCCATCGACCGCTGCGAAGGCGAACGACCATGACACCCACAACTGAGCGGGAAGTATTCCCGTCGCGAACTCGAGGGTTGCTTCGTTGGAGTCGATACGTCTTTTTCCTCATTGCCATTCTCGCTCTCGGTTATGTCGGCTTCACCGTACTTGACGCCAGAATGTATCAGGCGGCTGCAAAGCGATCCCTGGAAAGCCAGATCCATGCAGAAAAAGAGCAAAAGGTAAATCTCTCAGCGGCGGCGGCTAAACCGGCGATAAAAGAAGGTGACGTTCTTGGCCGTCTGGATATCCCGAGGCTGGGAATGTCGGTCGCAATTCTGCAAGGGACGAAGTCACGAATGTTACGTCTGGGAGCGGGGCATATCAAGGACACTCCACTTCCCGGGGAGCTCGGGAACATCGGAATTGCTGCGCACCGCGATACTTTCTTCCGCGAGCTAAAAGACATCCGCCCCGACGACGAGATTCAGCTGCAGACGGCCACTGGACTATTCCGCTATGAGGTAGATTGGGCGAAGGTCGTCGCGCCCGATGATGTCGGTGTCCTGGCCGCCTCAACCGGCTCCGTCCTTACGCTGGTAACTTGCTACCCATTTTATTATGTCGGTCCGGCGGCAAAGCGGTTCGTGGTGCGAGCGCACCAATATTAACCATTAACAGCGCTCCACCTTGCATACATGGGGATCCGGTTCAATTGTGTGTGTGGCGAGAAATTTTGATCTCCAATTTCCCATGTAAAGGGCATTTTCTGCTCTAAAGTTGCACACCCATTGCCCCAAAACCCGGGCCTTCAGAAGAACTACAATAAAGGTGTGAGATATTACACCACCAAGCCGATGAACGGCGGCACCACATTCAAATGCACCCTCTGCGAGCATACCGTCACCACGCTCGATTTCAACGTGACGAACGGGAACCGCCGTACACAAGCGGCTGCAGTGATCAATCAGCATGCTGCCCTGATCCATTTGCGGGTGCCGATGCCGGCTAAGCTAGGCGGTCGGGGTGCACTTTGAAAGTTTCTCGTTTGGGATCGGTTGTAGTCCCATGAACAAGATTGACCAGCTCTCAAATTGGCGATGTCGAATAATATCGGTGTGAAACCCGGGAGACTCACGTTGGGGCAGATATTGTCCGTACGTTGTCCGATGTGCGGAGCCAAGCCGAAAGCGAAGTGCACACTTAGTACGGGACATCCCTCGATCAAGACCCATCTCGACCGAGGCCTGGCCGCCGCCAAAGTCTCCCGCCCGGAGAACGCAAGTCAGACAGCTCTGCGAGTCATGATGGCAACTGCGGGCCGCGGCCTTCGTGTCCTTTTCCAGCATAAGTAGCATGGTTTTGGGTAGTAATGCAGGAGCGAGCGTTTTCGCTCGTGCTTCTCTCTCCACCGCAACCCCGCACGGGCGAAGACGCCCGCGCCTACATTTTCAGGACGTTGTCGCCGATAGTCGGGGTTTTTCTCGGGGAGATGGATAGACGGCCTTTACACGACGCCGCGGCGACCGCTCAGCAGGTTAATGACGAGAACTACAAGCGCTACCACTAGCAGTAAATGGATCAGCCCGCCGGCGACGTGAAGGCTGAAACCCAGAAGCCACAAAATTAGAAGCACAATGAAAATCGTCCAAAGCATGAGTGTCTCCTATTCATCCCTGTCTTGCATCTTTCCGCTCCAGAGGAATTCCTCTGAGCGCCTTTCCGCACTCCAGACAAGTTCGTTTGGAACTTGGCGTGATTAGCCCGCAAAACGGACACATCCTTTGCGATCGAACTTCCTGAGCCTGCGGGATAAGTGTCGTGCGAAGCTTTGTTAACCAATCCGTGAAAGGGGCGAGGCTTCTGCGGAACAGACGAAGGACGGGTTTCATCGATCCACCTTCGCGCTTTCTCCCAAGGGTTGGGAACCGTTCTGTCACCGAAGTAACCGGCCGGCTTGAAGTCAACCATGACAGGCCAAAGCGGGAGATTCTGTCCCGGATTGCTCACTTTCCGAAATCAACTCTAGGGCTGGATTGTCAGCAGCTGCCGGTTTGCCCATGACGTGACCCCTGAAGTGAGCAATTCAGATCAGCTATTGTTGGGCTCCTGGCCGATTATGGTTATGGAGACGAGCACTTCTTCTCTCTCTTTCAGGTTCTCTGAGCTAAGTCAGCCCATCTGAAGTTTTCTTCTCCTTAGTTCCACAGCTCCCAAAGGAAAAATTCATGAAAAAAACAATGTCGGTGCTATTGATGGGCTTCATGGGCATGTTAGGAACTTACGCTTGGGCAGGGTCCGCCCGCGAAGACACGGTCGATCGTCTGCAATCGTCGGTTGATGTGCTACACGCGATTATGGCGGCCCCAGACAAAGGTATCCCGGAAGAAGTGCTGAGCAGCGCCAAGTGCATCCTGGTGGTACCCAACCTGATTAAGGGCGGCTTCATTTTTGGTGGCAAGCACGGACGTGGTGTGGCTTCTTGCCGCACGGCTGAAGGCTGGAGCGCGCCAGCGTTCGTCTCGGTGGGCGGCGGAAGTTGGGGATTGCAGATCGGAGTCGAAGACGTCGACCTGGTTATGCTGGTTATGAACGATCAAGGTTTCCAGCAACTGCTTTCCAGCAAGTTTGAGCTCACGGGCGAAGGATCGGTGGCGGCAGGCCCGGTCGGCCGTCATGCTTCCGCGGGAACCGACTGGAAGATGAACACCGAAATGCTCACCTACTCGCGGTCCAAAGGCGTGTTCGCCGGACTGACGCTGGAAGGTGCGGTGGTCGAGCAGGACAACGATTCGACTCGCGCCATCTACGGCAAACACATGACGTTCCGCAACATTCTTTCCGGTAGAGTTTCGACCCCGAAAAGTGCGAACGCATTCATGAAGGCCGTATCCGATGCAGGCCAACAGGCGCGGATCGCCGAAAAGGAGTAAGGCAGGCAGCAAGCCGGCTATTCGTGGAGACCGGAACCGGACACCGGTTCCGGTGACACGCCAAAGCTCTATGGGTGCTCGTCTCGGTCGAGAATCTGTTTCAACTAATTCGGGGGACGTTGCTCGACCTCTCCAGTCCCCCGCAATCCACGGGCGCTACGGTATGACAGGCTTTGCCCATCATCCGCGATATTGTGCGCGGATGATGGGATCGCCGAATCCGCGATACTTCAGGTCGGGACGCTGCTTGTGATTGCGAGAGTCCATGGGTTGATTCGTCGTCCCGTCTGGCGATTCTGGTAAGGCAATGGGAATAGAGAAGGCAAGAAAGCTGCGTCTTTAAGATGGTTCAGCCCCGTCAAGTCTGGGTGGTCACTGCTGCGTTGATGCACCGTTTCGAGTACGTCGAATCCAGCTTGCCGACCGCCTGTGCCAGAAATGCCGGTGACCGTGCTGATAGCGTGCTGCCATCCCTCAAATCTTTGTGCCCAGAAGCTGCGCTACCGTGTGAATGTCGCCCCCCTTCATTCTCAGCCAGCTTGCAGCCGTATGGCGGGGATTATGAAAGCGGAAATCTGAAATTCCGAGCACCTGGCAAGCCGAAGAAAATGCCATACTTCTCGGGCATTTCCCTTACGGGCGTTCCACAAGAGTTGCAGGGGGAGTCATTTCAAGCAAGCCCTTCTCCAGAGGGTCAAACACTCGATAGGCCACCAATTTCACGCGATCATTCACGAGGAACCAAGCTAAGCCATATGCCCAAACAAAAAGTGCCCAACCCCAGCCGATGGGCGTCATGAAGATCCCATAAACTGCGATGAGGGTCGCCAGCGTTTGCGTGCCGAAGACGGCAGACAGCAAAATCCGCGCGCCACCAACTTTCACGGCATGGCGATCTAAACGGAGTGTCTCTCTGTGATTACTGTCGGCATGTCTATCCTCTTGCTTGCGGCGGGTTGGTTCTATATGGTAAAAGCAACAAGAGTCCTGAAGCGCTCCTGAAATGCAGCCTCTGAGCCATTTCGAAGATCAACGGCACAAGAATTGGTGTGCTGTGGTGATTTTGCTCGCGGTATTCTCATTGTGCCTGAGCGTGGCGACGAGGTATTCGACCCCTTGCGATGCTTCATTTCGCACCGTAAAGACCATCCAGATACACACGTACCCCGAGGCGAAACGGCAGCGTCTTGCCAAGGATGCGGCCCACTGGGTACCTCCGGTGATCTGCTTCGATACCGTGCGGCCCCCCAGTTTTTATCCTCGAATCGCGCCAGTAGGGCCTCCGGTACAAATCCTTCTTCGTGAAGAAAATCTCTACAACCGTCCTCCTCCGTCCTCCCGTTCCTTCTCGTAGTTACTTTCGCAGTTAAAGCAGCGCACCTCACACAGATCTTGCTGATTGAAGGCTCCGCCCACTTTGGCCCGTGCCTTGGCGGAGCGGTTGGAGCAGGAGCGCTTGAGGCAAAGCCGCCGCCCCTGGCACCAGCCGCGTCGCAGCTGCTTTGCACTTGTCGAACCAGGTCTTTACGGGGGAGATTCATGAAAACAGTACTTGTCAGGAGCCGGTTGTGCGAGGGGCGCCGTACCTCCCCCGGGAGTTTGGAAGGATAACTTTGGCGTAGTGGTTACTGGTGGTCGCTCAGGTTGGATTAGTCAAGTTGTGGAAAGGAATTCGCAGATGGCGGTTGCGCCTTTATTAACTGAAGAAGAGTTGGACGCTCTTCGCCGGTTCGACACCTGCATGATCGCGAATGCCATCGAAACCTTCGATGTCAGGCTTCGCAACACAGGATTCTCAGACGCGGGCGTTCGATGCATGTTTCCGGATGCTCCTCCAATGCTGGGTTACGCGGTCACAGGCCGCCTTCGCAGCGGCGAGCCGCCGATTGGCGGTAGGACTTTCGAAGACCGGGCGGGTTTCTGGAACAGCATTCTCGAGGTTCCCGCACCTCGCATCCTTGTGCTGGAAGACATGGATGATCCGCCTGGAAGAGGGGCTTTTGTCGGGGATATGCACGCCTCGATTTTGAAGGCTCTCGGTTGCGTCGGCTACCTGACGAACGGTGCCGTGCGTGAATTGCCGTCCGTGCGCACGATGGGCGTTCAGTTGTTCGCTGGAAGCGTAGCCGTTTCTCACGCGTACGCTCACATCTTCGACATTGGAGCGGCGATCAGCGTTGGTGGAATGGAAGTGCGGCCTGGAGATCTGCTGCACGGAGACCGCCACGGTGTCCTGACGGTTCCAGCGGCGATTGCGGCGAAGGTTGCCGGCGTCGCGGACCGACTGCAACGGGCGGAGCGAAAGATAATTGATTTTTGTGGATCAAAAGACTTCTCAGTGGCGAAGCTGCGCGAGGTGATGAAGACGCTGAGCTAGGAAATGGCCACTGAAAGCTGGCCAAGGGAAATAAGATGAATCTAGTTTGGAGCAGGTTCAGTACAACGATTGTCCGCAGATCAAAAGGCTTAGTTTCCTTTGGTCTTGCGGCAGTTCTATTGCCAGTGGCCATCAGTTTGTCGTCCTGTTCGGGGTCGAACAACGGGCGGGTCCAGGCGAGCGGCCCGGCAATCACTGTCGGCGTAACGAAGGTGGTGAACAAATCACTCGGCCGGCAGATCACTTTGTCTTCCGAACTGGTGCCCTTTCAGGAAATCGACGTGTACGCGAAGGAATCCGGTTATGTCAAGAAACTGCTTGTGGACTACGGCACACACGTAAAGGCAGGTCAGGTAATGGCCATCCTGGAGATCCCTGAGTTGGAGGCGCAGCTGCGAGAAGATGACGCGCAAATCAAGAACTCGACGGACCAAGTGAGCCGCGCCCAACACGAGTTGTACCGCTATGAGGCGCAATACAAGGCGCTTCATCTGGAATACACGCGTTTGAATGGAGTCTTCGAGAGCCAGCCCGGAATTGTCGCGCAACAGGAAGTAGACGATGCTCAGGGGAAGGATCTGGCGGCGGCCTCCCAGGTGGATGCCGGCCAGGCAGCCCTGGAGGCGGCCCAGAGCCAGTTGTCGATGTCCGAAGCGAAGCTGGTCCACGATCAGAGCCTGTTTGACTACTCGAGGATCACAGCTCCGTTTGCCGGTATTGTGACCGAGCGCTACGCGAACCTCGGCACACTGGTGCAGGCCGGAACGAGCTCCAGCACGCAGGCAATTCCGATCGTCAGGCTGTCCGAGGACGATCTTTTCAGGCTCGTGATTCCGGTTCCTGAATCCTACGTTCAATACATTCGTGTTGGCGATCGTGTCGACGTTCGCGTTCCCTCGCTCAACCGCACTTTCCCTGGGAAAGTGGCGCGGTTCTCCGTGGATGTGCGGGAAGATACGCGTACCATGCACACGGAAGTAGATGTGCAGAACAAGGATCGCGTGCTGATCCCCGGCGTCTACGCCGACGCGGATCTCACGCTGGAACACAAGGATGATATTCCGACGATTCCGCTGCAAGCGGTCAATCATGAAGGTGACAAGACCACGGTTTTTGTTGTGAACGAGAACCATCAAATCGAGGACCGTCCCGTGAGTCTTGGACTGCAAACTGCCAGTGATGCAGAAGTCGTCTCCGGTTTGAGAGCGGGTGAGCAGGTTGTGGTCAGCGACCGCAGTGGAGTGAAACCTGGTGAGAAGGTCAGCCCCCAGGTGGTGCAGATCATGCAATACCACGAGAACAGCCAGGAGTAGCGAACAGGTTGATAGTGGGTTCAGGGAAGGAAAATGTCGCGTTTCTCTATACGTAATCCGTATTTCATCGTCGTGATTTGTCTGGCGCTGCTGGTCATTGGTGTGACCAGCTTGGTGCGCATGCCCGTGGATTTGTTCCCATCCATCAATCTGCCGGAAGTGGTCGTGGCGACGTTCTATTCCGGAATGCCGCCGCAGGACATCGAGACCGACATCACTGATCCTCTGGAACGCTTTTTTACTCTGGCCAGCGGCATCGACCACATGGAGTCGCGTTCGCTTCTGGGCGTGAGCATCATCAAGGTGTACTTCCAGCCGGGAACGAATGCCGATGCTGACGTAACCGAGCTCTCAAATCTCGCCTTGGCCGACTTGAAACGTCTCCCCCCCGGAACCCTCCCCCCGGTCGTGCTCAAGTTTGACGCCTCCAGCTTGCCGGTTTGTCTGGTCACTCTCAAGGGCGAAGGCCTTAATCAGACTCAGCTCCACGATATCGGACAGTTCACCATCCGCAATCAGATCGCGGTGGTGAAGGGAGCAGAAATCCCTCCGCCGTTTGGCGGCAAGTACCGCCAGATCATGGTGTACGTCGATCCCTACAAACTCGCGTCCCGACAGTTGAGCCCGATGGACGTTGTGAGTGCTGTCAATAACTCGAACCTGATTCTGCCCGCCGGCGACGTGAAGATCGGGCCCTTCGACTACTACGTATACTCGAACAGCCTGGTCAACAGCATGGAGGAACTGGGCAAGGTTCCAGTCAAGACGGTGGGAACTTCCTGGGTTTCTGTAAACGATCTCGGCCATGCCGAGGATGCAAATCAGATTCAGTACAACCTGGTCCGCGTCGACGGGCAGCGGTCAGTCTATTTGCCCATCATGAAGCAGGGCGGCGATACAAATACCATCCAGGTGGTGGATGGTATTCGCGACATAATCACTCACCTCTACGATATACCCAAAGAACTCAAGTCCACCATCGTGTTTGACCAGTCAGCATTTGTGAAGGAAGCAATCAAGACTCTGCTTCATGAAGGCTTGATCGGGTTGATCCTGACCAGCCTGATGATCCTGGTTTTCCTGGGGAGCGTTCGAGCGACATCGGCCGTCTTCCTATCCATTCCGCTCTCGGCCGTGGCTACGTTTGTCGTGCTTTACATGATGGACAGCACGATCAACACCATGATCCTGGGGGGGCTGGCGCTGGCGTTTTCGCGCGTGATCGACAACTCAGTCATCTCGCTCGAAAACATCTACCGCCATCTCGAGATGGGTGCGGCGCCTGAAGCCGCTGCCGAAGCCGGAGGCACGGAGGTAAGTCTCGCGGTCCTTGCCGCTACGCTTACCACGGTCGTCGTGTTCTTCCCGGTGACATTTCTCTACGGGGTCAGCAAGTTTCTTTTCTCTGCCCTGGCCTTCGCGGTCGTGATCTCGCTGTTCGCTTCGTACCTGGTAGCGATGACGGTAATCCCCTTGTTCTGTTCGCGTTTTCTCAAGGCGGTGCCGCATAGCGGAGGACACGGGAACAAGCATGGCGAGTACGAAATTGAGCCTACGACAGCATCCACACACTCCTGGTGGGACCGGTTTAACGCCGGGTTCAACCGGACGTTCAACAAGATTCTGGACTTCTACGAGTACTGGGTCCGGCGGGCGCTGCAGCGCCCCGGGCTCACGGTCGCTGTCCTGAGCGGAGTCTTTGTGGCCAGCCTCGCCATCTACCCGCTGCTGGGATTGGCCTTCTTTCCGCAAACCGACGCGGGCCAGTTCACCATCAACCTCAAAGTTCCCACCGGTACCCGTATCGAAGTCACCGAACAATACGTGGCCAAGGTGGAAGAGTTGATCCGTCGCACCGTGCCGGCGAAAGACTTGAAGATGGTAGTGTCGAACATCGGCGTGGTGCCGGATTTCTCTTCTCTGTATACGACCAATGCGGGGCCGTACACGGCGACCCTCCAGGTAGCGCTGCAGGACTCGCACGAGGAGAGCAGCTTCGCCTACATGGACCGGGTGCAGAAGGCGATGGCGGCGCAGTTTCCGGATATCCGGACGTTTTTCTCCAGCGGATCGATGGTGGATGCGGTGTTGAACACGGGGATGCCGGCCCCGATCGATGTGCAGGTGAGCAGTCCGGATCTGCAGCAGATCTACGGAGTGGCGCAGGACTTGGCCAGCCGGATACGGGGTTTGCCGGGGGTGGGACAGGTCTACATCCCGCAGGATCTGAACTATCCGGCGTTGCGGTTGGATGTAGACCGGGTGCATGCGGGAGAGTTGGGGCTGACGCAGAAGGACGTGGTCGACAACGTGATCACCGCCCTGAACTCGAACTATATGATTGCGCCCAACTACTGGGTGGACCACAAGAGCGGGAACGACTACTACCTCACCGTGCAGTACTTCGAAAAAGGCCGAGCTGCGATCCACAATTTTATCGACCTCACCAACATCCCGATCCACGCCCCCAACCTGAGAGAGCCAACCACGCTCGATGCTGTGGTGAAACTGAACAACGTCCAGACACCGACAGAAGTGGACCACTACCAGATTCAGCGAGTCATGGACATCTATGTGACGCCGGCGACCGAGGATCTCGGAAAGGTGTCGAACGAGGTGGCTCGCGTTATTCCGCAGCTCAAAGTTCCGGAAAACGTTCGGATCAATATGCGGGGCATGGTGCAGGGCATGAACGCATCGTTCCGCAGCTTTGCCATCGGGCTGTCTCTCTCGGTCGTCCTGCTCTATCTGATTCTGGTGGCGCAGTTCAAATCCTTCAAAGATCCGTTCCTCATCATGCTTGCGATTCCCATGGGCTTCATCGGCGTGCTGATTATTTTGCCGTTGACGGGGACGACGCTCAACGTGATGTCGCTGATGGGCGTCTTGATGCTGGTTGGGATCTCGGCCTCGAACAGTATTCTGATCGTCGAATTCACTCATCGCCTGGAAGAGCAGGGGAAGGAAGTTGAAGAGGCTGTAATTACTTCTTGCCGGGTACGGCTCCGCCCGATCCTGATGACCTCCCTGGCGACGATTATCGGGATGGTTCCGATGGCGCTGAAACTCGGGACTGGAAGCGAACAGTACGCTCCGTTGGCACGCGCCATCATCGGCGGCTTGACCGTTTCGGTGGTGCTGACGGTCTTCATTGTGCCAGCCGCCTACCTGCTTGCCTATCGCAACCGGCAAACGGTGTCGCAGCCATGAATGGCGAATATGAGGAGCTACTTCTCGATGATTGGGGATCGCAACCGCGGTAAGAGCTAAATGCCAGGTTTTTCAATTCGCAATCTGTTTTTCATCATTGTCGTGTGCCTGGTACTCCTGGTCATCGGCGTGACGAGACTGGCGCGCATGCCCGTGGGTCTGTTTCCGTCCATCAATCTGCCAGAAGTCGTCATGGCCACGTTCTATTCCGGGATGCCGCCGCAGCATGGTGGAAGGAGCGCCCCGAGCCAGTTGGAATCGTGAGTCATGGGAAGCGGTCAGCTAAGGGCTTTCGAAAAATGAACAACCTCCGATCAGTTTGTCTCTTTCTGACTCTGCCGGCGTGCGGCTTCGCGCAGGCGACGTTCAGTCCAGCTAGAGTGTCGAATCTGCCTATTGCTCCGGTGCCACAGGTCGCGTCCAAGCCGGCTGGCGCCACTGCGACTCCCATGGGGCCGCAAGCCACGGTGCCGCAAAATCCTACTGGCCCGTCTGCCACGCTGTCGTTGAAGGACGCCCAGGGTCTTGCGCTAAAGAACAACCCGCAGATCTCGGTTGCGCGACTTACGGCATTAGCCTCGCTACAGGTCACGCGAGAAGTTCGCTCAAGCCTGTGGCCGACTGCGACAGTGGATCTGACGGCGGTCGATGCCAATCCCGGCACGCGTCTCACAGCCGGGGCACTGAACAATCCGATCCTGTACCAGCGGGCTGCCGCGGGAGCAATGGTGAGTCAACTGCTCACCGATTTCGGACGCACCATGAATCTGATTTCGAGCGCCAACCTGGCGGCTAAGGCGGAGAACCAGAACGCGTTGGCCACGAAGGAACAGATCCTGCTCGCCGTAGACCAAGCTTTCTACAACTCCCTTCAGGCTCAGGCGGTTTTGACTGTTGCCCAGCAAACGGTGAAAGAGCGCCAAACCGTTGCCGACCAGGTGGGAGCTTTGTTCCAGAGCAAGCTCAAGTCCGGACTGGACTTCAGCTTTGCCAATGTGAATCTCGCTCAGGCTAAACTACTCCTCCTGGATGCGCAGAATAATCAAAATGCCGCACTCGCGACTCTTTCCGCAGTGCTCGGGTTTTCCAATCTGCAGACCTTTCAACTGGTCGAAGACCCGGCCCCCAACCTTCCGCCTCCGGGGAACGTGGATGACCTGATCAATACTGCCTTCTCCATGCGGCCGGAAATCCTGTCGTTCGAATTCCAGTCCGAGTCCGCCAGGAAATTTCAAACCGCCGAGCGAGACTTGTTGTTCCCAGACATACATGCCCTCGGAGTTGTAGGTGATACACCGGTGCGAAACCCGATCATTTCAAACTGGTATGGGGCGGTCGGCGTTAACGTGGATATCCCGGTGTTCAACGGTTTTCTCTACCCCGCCAGGGCAAAAGAAGCGTCCCTTCGCGCCCAAGCCGCGCAAGAGAGACTACGGGACCTCCGGGACCGGATCTCCCGCGACGTACGGACCAGTTGGCTGAACGCGACCACTGCTTACAACCGGCTGGCGGTCACTCAGCAACTCCTGGAGCAGGCCAACCTTGCCTTAAACCTCGCACAGTCGCGCTACAACCTGGGTTTAGGCTCGATCGTGGAGCTGAGTCAGGCACAACTTCAGCAGACGCAAGCGGAAATCACTAATGCGGAAGCCGGATACGACTATCGACTTTCACTCGCAGTCCTGCAGTACCAGACGAGTGGGATCTGAGGAAGTAGTCCATCGCCGAAGTGGTCGACTCATTTATGCGCGGCCTCGCTTGCGACCATCAACCTCGAAGCAGCGTTTCATAGACCACTATTCATGAAGATAAAGAAAAGGAAAAAGAAACAATCGTCGTTCACAACCCTTCATGGCATTCTGCTTTCGCTGGCGATTGCGGCATTCGCTGGTCTTATCTTTATTTTGGTGGTGGTCTACTATCATCCACCACCCGACTAGTGGGGGTATCGCCGCAGTTGTCTCCAAACTGTTGGGGATTAGATGCAAACGGCTGTAAGTGATCTGCGCAAGCCATCCCCAGATGGTCAAGTAGATTTACAGCTTCAGAAAGTCCAGCTTGACACGTGTCCATATTTCTGCAATTATCGAAATATGCCAGTCGCCTCCAGCCCTAAGGACACGGAGCAGGTCACCAAATATGCCGACATGCTTTCCGCGATGGGCACCGAACCGCGCCTTCGAATCATGCAATTGCTGCTGTCCGCGCATCCCGACGGCTTGGTCGTAGGCGATATCCAATCCGAGATGGACATTCCGAATTCCACGCTTTCGCACCACCTGGAGAAATTAAAGAACGAGGAACTGGTGAACGTGCGCCGCGAAAGCACCTTCTTGCGGTACACGGCGAACACGGAAGCGCTGCAGGGACTTCTGCAATTCCTCTATGCCGAATGCTGTACTCGAAATAAGGCGGTGAAACCGCAAAATGTAGTTCAGCTTTGCAAGTAGAAGAGAGGGCGCCATGAGCACTGCCGACATTAAGGATGTAGTAAGAGAAAAGTATGGCCAGGCTGCGTTGCGAGTAAAGACCGGCGGAAGCGGCTGCTGCGGAGCGACGGCGGCAAGCGGCTTGGGTTGCGACCCCATCACCTCCAACCTGTACGACTCCTCCCAGGCCGGACAAGTCCCTGAGGAGGCTATGCTCGCTTCATTGGGGTGCGGGAATCCGACAGCACTAGCGACCTTGAATGCAGGAGAAGTAGTTCTCGATCTCGGCTCGGGAGGGGGCGTCGACGTGCTGCTTTCGGCAAAGCGAGTTGGCCCTACCGGCAAGGCCTACGGTCTCGATATGACCGACGAGATGCTGGCGCTCGCCAATGAGAACAAACGCAGAGCGGGTGCGGACAATGTCGAGTTCCTGAAGGGCGAGATCGAACATATTCCGCTACCTGACAATTCGGTCGACGTGATTATCTCCAATTGTGTGATCAACCTTTCGGTGGACAAAGATCGCGTCCTCCGGGAAGCCTTTCGGGTGCTAAAACCCGGCGGCCGCCTGGCGGTCTCCGATGTCGTGACCCGTGGCGAAATCGCGTCAGAAATCCGTCAAAGCGTGCTTCTGTGGGTTGGATGCGTGGCGGGGGCGCTCGGCGATGACGAGTATCGCAGCAAGCTCTCCGCGGCGGGCTTCGAACAGATTGACATCGAGCCGACACGGGTCTATCGCGCAGAGGATGCGCGTGAGTTTCTGGCGGCGGAGGGCGTCGATGTGGACACGATTGCGCGACAAGTCGACGGCAAGTTTATGAGTGCTTTCGTTCGGGCGGTCAAGCCCGTCGGCGCTGGGACGAAGACGTGCTGCGGGCCGACGTGCTGCAATTAGGAGAGAACGAGTATGAAGGGACATTACAACGTTTTGTTCCTGTGCACGGGTAATTCCGCGCGCTCCATCATGGCCGAGGCGATTCTGAACTTCAAGGGCAGACCCATCTTTACCGGCTATAGCGCCGGCAGCCATCCGTCAGGAACGGTTCGGCCGGAGGCCTTGAGGCAGCTGGAAAGGGCGCATATACCAATCCAGGGTCTGCGCAGCAAAGGCTGGGATGAATTCTCTCTGCCAGTCTCTCCGAAACTCGACTTTGTCTTAACGGTTTGTGACAACGCCGCAAAAGAAGTCTGCCCAGTGTGGCCCGGGCAGCCGATGACCGCCCATTGGGGTGTTCCAGACCCAGCCGCAGTTCGCGGAAGCGAGGCGGAGGTGGAACGAGCGTTTCGCGAGGCGTTTTTCATCCTGGATCGCAGAATCAGCTTATTTCTTTCGCTTCCACTTAAGAGTCTGGACAGCCTTGCACTCAAGAGGGAACTCGACAGCATTGGCCATGCGATGACACCCGTCAACCATGAATAGAGCGGGTTCCCGCGGGATTGTGCGTCGGTCGGCTGCGCCACCACAGGGATCACACATGAAGGCAAGAAATCATCTCAGTTTTCTGGACCGTTATCTGACGGCGTGGATCTTCGCGGCCATGGTGGCGGGCGTTATATTGGGCTGGCTGGTGCCCGGGGTCGTACCGTTCCTGAATCGCCTCAACATCGGTACCACCTCCATTCCGATTGCGGCGGGATTGATTTTGATGATGTATCCACCTTTTACCAAGGTGCGATATGAGGAACTGCCTGAGGTCTTTCGCAACGAGCGCGTGCTCGGCCTTTCGTTACTTCAGAACTGGGTAGTCGGGCCGACTCTGATGTTTGTTCTGGCGATCGTATTCCTGCGCGGATATCCGGAATACATGGCAGGGCTGATCCTGATCGGTCTGGCACGCTGCATCGCCATGGTGATCGTTTGGAACGAACTGGCCCGAGGCGATACGGAATATGCGGCTGGCCTGGTGGCCTTCAATTCTCTTTTCCAGGTCTTTTTCTACTCCCTGTACGCTTGGATCTTCATTACGGTCCTGCCCGCCAAACTCGGCCTGCGGAGCACAGTAGTGAATGTTTCCATCGGAGAGATTGCAAAAAGTGTATTTATCTATCTGGGAATCCCGTTTCTTGCTGGATTTTTGACGCGCGCCGTATTGCTTCGTTCCAAAGGACAGGATTGGTACAGCCGGAACTTCGTTCCCCGCGTAAGTCCGCTGACGCTGATTGCGTTGCTATTCACGATTGTGGTGATGTTCTCTCTGAAGGGTGGGTATATTGTGCGCCTGCCTTTGGATGTCCTGCGCATCGCCGTGCCGTTGTTGATTTACTTCGTGCTAATGTTCCTGGTGTCTTTCTACATGGGGAAGAAGTTGGGCGCGGACTATTCCAAGACCACGACACTCGCCTTTACAGCTGCTTCCAACAATTTTGAACTGGCGATCGCAGTTGCAGTGTCGGTGTTTGGTCTCAACTCCGGAGCCGCATTCGCAGCGGTCATAGGACCCTTGGTAGAAGTGCCGGTTATGGTCGCACTGGTAAACGTGGCTTTGCGCTTTCAACGCTATTTCGTCCCCAAAGCAGAACCCGCAACCATTGACCCGGTCTGCTCGCCCGCTGCGCAGTAAGCATCACTGCTCAGGTTCGCGGAAAAAGATCGACAAGAGTTGTCCATCAAGCAAAAGCACCCTCCGCATTTCCTGATAATCTGAAAGCAGGACACCGCAGGACCGCAAATCGTTGCCGCCGATTATTAATGCGCAGGGCATTTCCAAGGCCTTCGGAGCGAAACCGCTCTTTCAGGAGGTCTCCTTTACCATTTCTGAGGACGATCGCATCGGACTTATCGGTCCCAACGGCTCAGGGAAGTCTACGCTTCTGCGGATTTTGGCCGGCACTGTGGATACCGACAGCGGGGACCTGGCGGTCCGGAAACGGACTCGCGTCGCCTTTGTGGAGCAGGAGTCGACATTCGGGTCTGGGGACACGGTGCGATCGGTGGTTGAAAGCGCACTGGAAGGTGCTTCGGTGCCAGAGTCGGAGCGGACCACCCGTCTAGCCGAAACACTTGGGCGGGCTGGCTTTGAGAGGTTCGACGAAGAAGCGGCCTCATTGTCAGGGGGCTGGCGAAAGCGACTGGCCATCGCAAGAGCATTGGCTGAGGGCCCGGATGTCCTGTTGCTGGATGAGCCTACTAATCACTTGGACCTTGCCGGAATCGAGTGGCTCGAAGCTTTGCTCGAGGATGCGCTATTCGCATGTGTGGTGGTGAGTCACGACCGCTACTTTCTGGAGAATATAGCGACGGAGATGGCGGAACTCAGCCGGGTATATCCAAACGGGATCCTGCGAGTGCATGGAAGATACAGTGCGTTCCTGGAGAAAAAGGAAGAATTTCTGCACTCCCAGTCCAAGAGGCAGGAAGCGCTCGAAAACCTGGTACAGCGCGAGATTGCATGGCTCCGGCGCGGGGCCAAAGCCCGCACCAGAAAGTCCAAAGCGCGTATCGACAAGGCAAGTGAGTTGATGGAAGACCTGGCGGACCTGAATGCCAGAAGCCGAACTATCGCTGCGCAAATCGATTTCACTGCGACCGATCGCAAAACCAAGCGCTTGATTGAGCTGGAAGACGTTGGGTGTACGATCGGTGATCGCTCGCTCTTTGATGGCCTCAACTTCATTGTCTCCGCCGGGATGCGAGTCGGCTTGGTGGGGCCGAATGGAAGTGGCAAAACGACGTTGCTGCGGCTTTTGCGGGGAGAGTTGACTCCAACCAGCGGACAAGTTCGCCGGGCGGACCGGTTGCGCATCGTCTATTTCGATCAGAACCGCGAACTGGATCCGGATGTAACTCTACGCCGGGCGCTGGCTCCGGAAGGGGACTCGGTGATTTACCAGGATCGAGTGATTCACGTGGCCTCTTGGGCGGCAAAGTTTCTCTTCACCGGGGAGCAGCTCAATCAACCGATCGAACGGCTTTCCGGAGGGGAACGAGCGCGCGTCCTGATTGCTCAATTGATGCTCCAGGCTGCCGACGTTTTGCTGCTGGACGAGCCCACCAACGACCTCGATATTCCAACCCTCGATATCCTCGAGGAAAGCCTGCTCGAGTTTCGTGGCTCCCTGGTGTTGGTTACTCATGACCGCTACATGCTTGATCGCGTGTCGACCATCGTGCTTGGTCTGGATGGCCGGGGTAGCGCGGAATCGTTTGCAGATTATTCCCAGTGGGAGTCCTGGCAGGCGGAACGAAAGGAGAAAGAGAAGGGGAAAACGACGGGGCGCTCGATTCCGCCTCTTTCTGGGTCTGCGAAGCCGCCGGTACAGGCGAAAAAGAAGCTCTCGTATATGGAAGCGCGGGAATACGGAACGGTTGAACAGCGCATTGCCGATGCCGAACGAGTCTTACAGGCCAAGCGCGCTGAACTCGAAGACCCTGCCATTGCCAGTGATGGTCCCCGGCTACTGGCCGCACACGCCGAGATGGAAACGGCGCAAAGGGAGCTAGAGGCCCTTTACGCGAGGTGGGCCGAGCTTGCCGAGAAGAATGTCTGAACCTTCTAGAAATACGGACTTCGACGGTTACTCTCGTGTGAGGGCACGGCCGGAGGAGAGTTTATTGGGCCGTGATATTCTATTTGCAGTAGCTGCGTTCCCGCCTTTGGGGTAATTTTCCGCAGTTCCCTTAAAAACATGATTTCAGTCAGCAATGTGTCGATGCGCTACGGCGCCAAAGTTCTGTTTGACGATGTATCCACCGGGTTTACGCCGGGGAAGCGCTACGGTCTCACCGGGCCAAACGGCGCCGGGAAGTCCACCTTCATGAAACTTCTGACCGGCGAGCTTGAGCCGCAGAAGGGAACCGTCGTGCATCCGAGGAAGCTGGGGGTGCTCAGCCAGGATCAGTTCGCCTTCGATCGCTATCGAGTGATCGATGCGGTCATCATGGGCAACAAACGACTGTGGTCGGCCATTGAGGAGCGCGAGAAGATTTACTCCAAGCCGGAAATGACCGACGCGGACGGCATGAAACTCGGCGAGTTGGAAGGCATTGTTGGCGAGGAAGACGGCTATACCGCCGAAAGCGATGCCGCCATCCTGCTGGACGGTCTGGATATTCCCAGCGAGTTGCATGAACGGAGGATGGGTGAGCTGCCGGGAGGCCATAAAATCCGGGTGCTGCTGGCGCAAGCCCTTTTCGGACATCCTCAGGCTTTGCTGCTCGACGAGCCCACCAACCACCTGGACTTGGCTTCCATTCACTGGCTGGAAAGATTCTTGAGTCTATATGAGGGCGTGCTGATCGTCATCTCGCACGACCGCCATTTCCTGAACCGGGTTTGTACCCATATCGCCGACATCGACTACGAGACCATCATTACTTATACCGGCAGCTACGACGATATGGTGGTGGCGAAGACCCAGATTCGTTCGCAAATCGAAGGGCAAAACGCGCAGCGGGAAAAGAAGATTGCTCAGCTCAATGAGTTCATCGCGAGATTCTCGGCGGGCACGCGGTCGAGCCAGGTGCAGTCGCGACGCAAGGAAGTCGAACGCCTGCAGGTGACGGAACTGGCGCGGTCGAACATCCAGCGTCCCTTCCTCAAGTTCGAACAGAAGCGGCCTTCGGGGAAACATATCCTGGAGTTGGAAGGCGTGACCAAGTCGTACGGTGAGACCGAAGTGGTCCGCAGCTTTACGGCAAGTGTGATCCGCGGAGAGAAGATTGCCCTGATGGGGAGGAACGGCGCGGGCAAGACAACGCTCGTGAACGCCCTGCTGGCGAACTCACCCACGGTTCCGGAGGCCGAGCTACGCAAGACCAGCGGCTATGACGGGGAGTTTCTGAGCGACGGAAAAGTCATTTGGGGGCATGAGGCCGCGGTCGGATACTTCGCCCAGGATCACAAGGCTTTGATTCAGCCCGGAATGACAGTGTTCGAATGGCTTCACCAGTGGGACTTGTCGGCGGCTCACGAGGAGATTCGCGGCTTGCTTGGACAGATGCTATTTCCCCGTGACGATGCCGATAAACGCACCGATGTTCTTTCCGGTGGTGAAGCGGCACGGCTGCTTTTCTGCAAGCTGATGCTGCAGAAGCCGAATGTGCTGGTGCTGGATGAGCCCACCAATCACCTCGATCTGGAATCGATCAATGCGCTCAACATAGCTCTGCAGCGCTATCAGGGTACGGTGCTTCTCGTCACCCATGACGAGGACCTGATTGATGAAGTCGCGAACAGAATCTGGCACTTCGAGGGAAGCCATAAAGTCACGGACTTCAAGGGTGCGTACGAGGAGTACCAGGCAGTTCTCGCCTGACCGGCTGCCAAACCCGTTACACTTTCAGTGCGTGCATGTAATCCGCGTCGACCTTTAACGCCTCCATCAGGGGCATGTCAAACTCCTCCTGCTCCACGAAGGCGTGCTTGATGTGCGCCTTCTTTGCCGCTTCGAAGATGGGACGATAGTCGATACTGCCGTGCCCCAATTCCGTCGAAGGAGGAGGCTGGGATCCCGGCGTCCAGCCCTTCAGGTTAAAGTCCTTTACATGCAGCATGGAGAAACGCTCAGGATGGCGTGTCAGATAATCCGCCGGGCTCTTGCCGCCCAGCGTCATCCAGCCGCAATCCAGCTCCATGCTGACCTTGGTTGGATCGGTCAAGCGCAGCAACTCGTCGTAGTACAGCACGCCGCTTTCGGTGCGAAACTCCGTCATGTGATTGTGGTATCCGAACCGCATGCCGGCAGCATGCACACGCTCCCCGATGTGATTGAACTGCTCCGCATTCCAGCGCCAGTCGTCGAGCGTCATCGCTTCCCGGTTGGCGCGCGACGCGCCAGCCTTGTGGGCAGAGTCCTTCAGAGTGGGCGAGGAACAGATAATGTACTCGAGCCCCAGATCCTTGCCGAACTGAATTATCGTGTCCAGCTCTGGCTGTAGATGGTCCATGGGATAGTGAGCGCTCAAACAGCGCAGGCCCGCCTGATCCATCGCCTGTTTAACCTGGCTGGGGTTATGGTCGAAGAAGCCAGCGGCCTCCACTTCGCGATAGCCTATCGCACCGAGCTGACGCAGCGTTCCGTCATAGTCCCTGGGCAGCAGATCCCGCACCGAGTACAGCTGCAAGCCCAGCGGCAGGCCCAGAGGGTCGGCCAGTAGCCGCGGCGCACTGTTCCACAACGCCATGCCGGCGGCCGACGCGGAGGCGGTCTTTAGAAAAGTTCTTCTCGTGATTCGCGGCATAATCTAATCCGTCAATTTTTGAGTCAACTCTTGTTGTAACTGCCCTGCTGGCGCGTATTTTGTTCTCATCCCGAGCCAAGTCGGGGATCTGGAGCTCTTCCCAATCCCCGGAACGACTTTCTCGTTCTACCCACGAATCGTCTTTGAGCCAGCGTCCCAGGTCGCGATCGTATTCTTGAAATAGGCGTAGTTGGCCAGGTGGCAGCCGATCGCCGCATGATTGCCAAATTCCTCGTTCTCGACGGTAGGCTTGCGGGTTCGCACCGCGTTGAAAAAATTGGCCTCATGGGCCGCCACGTCGTTGTACCCCGGGGGCGCGGTGAAAGTCTCCGCCTCGGCCAACTGGTAGGCGAGGGGGCCGGGCTGCGGATGTTCCGTCGCCCACTGCGCCAGATATTGCTGGCGTAGCCGTGCCGGCCAACCCTTCAACGAATATCCTTCCGGCTGAGGGCTGACATCTTGCGGCGCGAAAGTCAGGGTTTGTCCACTGATCTCCATTGTGCCCCTGGTGCCGTAAAATTTGATCGATTCTCCCGCTTCGTTATTCAGATTGCAGCGCAGCGTTACCCGGAATTTCGGATAGTCATAGAACGTCTCGATCAAGTCGGGGAAGTCGCGTCCGTCCTTCCAGCGGAACAATCCCCCGCTCGACTGCGCCCGCTTCGGCGCCTCGTTCACTCCGGTGATGAATTGAATCCCCGACAACAAGTGCACGAACAGATCGCCGGCCAGCCCTTCGCCGTAGTCGGAGAAACAGCGCCAGCGGAAAAAGCGTGCTGCATCAAACGGCCGCTGGGGCGCATCGGCCAGGAACGCATTCCAGTCGATGGTCTGCGCGCTCGCGTCGGACGGAATGGGGTACACCCAGGCTCCGCTGGCCGAGTTGCGGTCCCACGAGGCTACGATGCAGAAAACATCGCCGAGCGCTCCGGAGGCGTAGATCTCGTGGGCCTTTTCGTAGACCACGGAACTCACACGCTGGCTACCCACCTGCATGATGCGATTTCCCTTGCGCACCGCGTCTACCATGGTGAAGCCGTCTTCCACGGTATGCGACATTGGCTTTTCGCAGTACACGTCCTTGCCCGCTGCGCAGGCATCCACCACGATACGGCGATGCTGGTGGTCGGTCACCGCCACAATCACCGCGTCCACATCCTTGCGGTCCAGGATCTCCTTATAATTGCGCGTCGCCGGAACCTGCTTCTGCAAGGTCTCTAGCGCTGCCTCGTGCCGGCTATCATAGAGATCGCACACCGCGACACACTCTATACCCGGAACTAGCAGTGAGGCCTGCAGCAGTTCGCATCCGCGCGTGCCCGTTCCGATCGAGGCGAAGCGGACCCGATCGCTCGGTGCCACGCTATTGCCTGCGCCCCACAGTGCGGCCGGTTGCAGCAGAGTGAACTTTGCCGCCGCTCCAGTAGCCACGGAGCCGGCGCCGATCCGCATGAAATCGCGTCGTGTCAAAGGATGCATGGTGTTCCTTCCTCTCAGCAGCGATACAAAATGATTGCCTGATGACCCGGCAGAATCTTACGTCGCTCACATAAGCAAGTCAACGAAGCAGATAGAAGCTAAGTAGTCCGATCAGTCACGTCGAGTCTAGATTGAGCCACTGGTGAAATACGGAAAGGTATGGCTGGCCGTGGCGCTCGCAGGAGCGGAGAGCATGCCTGCAGCATTTGTTGCTTGCTGTTCTCCGCCACGGCTTTCGGAAAGCTCGAAGCAATCCCCTTATGCAAACTCAATCAACACGATCTCGGGTGGTGCACCAAGCCGCATGGGGGGACCCCAGGTTCCAACTCCGGTCGTGGTATAAACCATCATCTTGCCGAAGCGCTTCAGTCCGTAGGTGTACTCGCCGAAGATACGCCGCGTGAACCAGGTAAACGGGAAGAACTGTCCGCCGTGGGTATGGCCGGAGAGCTGGAGGGAGACGCCACACTCTTCGGCGATTGACAGCGCGTGGGGCACATGCGATAGGAGGATGCTGGGCTCTCCGCGGTGCAGCCCGACATGCTCGAGCACGGATCGAAAGCGATTGGCGTTGGTTGAGTGGTGATGGTGCACACCGACGAGTTGAAGGCCGTCGATGGTCACCTTCTCGCCATTCAGGACACGGATACCAGATTCCCTCACCGCGTCGAGATATTTGGAAGGGTCTGAAAACTCCTCGTGATTTCCGGTGACGAAGTAGGCGCCGAGCGCCGGGGAAAGGCCTTTCCAGGGGGCAGCGAGGGGGGCGGGATCGACTTTGGTGCCGTCGTACAGATCACCGGTAAGGAAGAGGATGTCGGGCTGCAACCGCCCGAGTTTTGCGACGATTCTCCGCATGAATCCAACCCCGTTGACATGGCCAAGATGAACGTCAGACACGAGTGCGGCCACGCGCCCCCGCCAGGTTGGGGGTAGGTTTGGCAGCCTGATGGAGATTCGCTTCACGCGAACCCAGCGGGCGCCGATAAAGCTGTAAAGGCTGACGATGATCGCGAGGCCGAATAACACGGCGGCAACCTCGGGCCGGTCGAGATGCACTCCGCTGAAGCGGGCGGCGAAGTAGATAATCCAGCACAGGCAAGCCGCAAGAAAAAGAAAGTTCACCATGCCCAGCCAGAACGCGGCCATGCTATAGAGGAACCGTACGAGGATATTGAAATAACGGTGAGCGAGCAGAGAAGCGGCGATGAAGCTGACCGACGACAACGCCAGCGCCGCTTGCAGTCCGGTGATGCCCGGTGGGTCGACGACCGGACGGAAGCCCATCCAGGTCTCGTAAATGAACCAGTGAGTGAGGAAAAGTATTGACTGAACGATGATGATGAATACGGCAATTCTTGTACGCAAACTGGACATCCTTAATTGTTGAGTTTCGAGTAAGAGCCACGGACTGCTCGATTGGAGTTCGATGATGGGTCTGTCGGGGCGTTGGAAAGGACATTGATATCACTGCGCTCGAGTATGAGCCTCGTAGCTCCTTGTCTGGCGACGCCGATCATAGCCCGCCCCAACTGTTTGGCGGTTATCAGATACCTGGGAAATAGTGTCCTCCATACACGGCAGTGGCTTCAATGGGGGCGGGAAGTTCCGCAGAAGCGCTCGTTTCTCGGTCTTCCTTTGTGCACCTTCGTGTCCTTCGTGGTTCCCCCCTTACAAATTGAGTCGCTACCTGTTGTCGCGCCAGGAATTCATCCCGGCATTACCGACGCCTCTGCTGTCCACAATTTCGTAATCTCTTCCAGAGAGCGGCCTTTGGTTTCGGGAACCAGCCAGACGACCAGAACGATGGTCAACAATGCTCCGGCGCTGAAAAGCCAGAAAGTACCGTCCGACCCCAGATGCTTCTGCATGACCGGAAACGATTGGTTTCCCACGTACCCCACCAGCCAAAGCGCCGTGGTAGCGATGGACATGCCACGCCCGCGAACTTTCGTCGGATAAATTTCCGAGATGATGACCCAGCAGGCCACTCCGTTGCCAAACGCGTGACCGGCCACGAAGCTCATCACAAAGATCAAGACGGCCAGGCCGCTGCCGTGGACGTGATAGAGCCAACCGACCAAGGCGAACGAGACAAACTGCAGCGTGGTACCCGCCAGAATCAGGGTCTTGCGCCCCGCGCGGTCGACCAGCCAGAGGGCGAAGAGGGTGAACAAAAGATTAATGAGACTAACCAGCACGGACTGGAAGAACGCATCCTTAGTCGCAGTTCCGGCGGCGCGAAAAATCTCCGGCAGAAATGAGAACAGTGGAGTGATTCCGCTGATCTGTTGCAACCCCGCCAGCATAATGCCCAGTAGCAGCGGGCGACGGAAGGTGGTGAAGAGTTCCGAGATGTGGCCCTCTTCACTTATCAGGGAATCCTCGATTTCAGCCGCTTCGCGAGCTGCCGCGTCGGCGCCATTGATCTTCACCAATACGCCGATGGCCTGATCCCGCCGGCCCATCTTCATCAGCCAGCGCGGACTCTCGACGGCGGGCACAATCATCAATCCAAACAGAACTGCAGGAACCACACCGGCAAGAAACATCCAGCGCCAGCCGGTGGATATGTTCCAGGCCTCATCGCCCATGCGCTGAATGAGCATATTGACAAAGACGGCGGCGAGGATTCCGACCACAATGCCCAGCTGGTAGAGGGTCACGCAGCGGCCGCGCACCCGGGTGGGAGCAATCTCGGCGATGTAGTTTGGAGAAATCACCGACGCCGCCCCAATACCTACTCCCCCAATCAGCCGCCAGAGAACAAATTGATGGAGATCCGTGGCAAACAACATGCCAACCGAGGAAAGGGCGAAACAAAGAGCGCAGAGCGCGAGACCTTTCTTCTTGCCCAGATAGTCAGCAACGGTTCCTGCGGCGGCGCAGCCGGCAATGCATCCTATTAAAGCGCATCCCGCGGCCCAGCCGATTCCTGCAGCGTCCAGATGAAACAGCTGGCTCAGATATCCGATGGCGCCGCTGATGACAATATTGTCGTACCCGAACAGCAGACCGCCGAGAGTGGAAACAGTGGCGGCAACGATAAGCGGGGCGTGGGAACGTGCCGGGCTGGCTGAACGGTTCAGGTTATTGGCCTCTGTACGCCAGCTCAGCGCCGATTTGTCGGGGAGATTCGAGGACCGCCTTCGCCGCCAGCATGAAGCCGAGAGTATGTGCCATTCCGGCGTGCCACGGCGCCGAACAAGTCATTTGTGGTGTGTGGTCGGGAATGACCACTCCGTCGAAGCGGTTGCGGTGGAGGATTGCGAGAATGCGAATCATGTCCACATCGCCCTCGTCGATAAAAGTCTCGCGATAGCGCGGCACCTTCCCCACGACATTGCGGAGATGGATATAGGCAATCCTGTCTTGTTTGCTGTATTGATCCACTGCGTCATAAATATCGCCCTCAGTCATTTCGGCGAGAGTTCCGACGCAAAGCTCAAGCGCGTTGCTGTGGCCGGGAGCCAAATCAATCAGCCTTTGATACATGTGAGGCTGGTAGACAAGACGGGGCTGCCGGCGCATGGTGGGCATGGGCGGATCGTCGGGATGGGCCGCGAGCCGAACCCCTGATTGCTCGGCGACAGGAATCACTTCTTCCAGGAATCTTTGCAGGCGGCGCCAGAGCTCTTCGTGAGAGATTGTGGGCAGAGTGCCGGTGGGGGGGGTGCGGTCGTAGACCATGTTCCAAACCATCCCATTCGGAATGGGCACGTCCTCGGCAGGACCGTCCATCCCCAGGGTGATTGCATGGCCTCGCCCGAGCGGAGCAGTCACGCGGCCACAGACGCCCGCCAAACTGAAGTTGTAGCCGAGCACCGGAATTCCGGCTTCGCCCAGGCGGCGGATGATGGTCTTCACCTTCTCAATTTGTTGCGGACGCTGTGGACCATCGAGCAGAATATCGTGCCAGTGGGCGGGATCGAGGTTTTCAATCGCGGCTAAGGCCAGTCCGGAGCCTTCGATTTCCCGGCGAAGTGTCTTGAGTTCCTGCACTGTCCAAAGTTGATCCGGATCGCCGGCAACTCCCCAAGCCTCATACTTTGAGCCGCTGGGCTGATTATTGCGCGGGTTGGACGGGCCCTGGTTGAAGTAGTCGACCAGATGAACCACGACGTGCGTGCACCCTGCCTGGCGGGCGAAGTCGTAATAGTCGCGCATCAGCATGTGGCGATAGAGGCCGAGTCCAATCTTCATAAGCGATTCCCGATGCCCGCGCCATAATCGGGGCTGAGGACTTGTCCGTTGATCTCGCTGGCCAGCGGCGAGCAAAGAAAGACAAACGCGTCCGCGATCGACTCGGGGCTGTTTCTTCTGCCCAGTGAAACCCGCAGCACAAATTCACGGTAGGCTGAGTCTTCCTCGAAAACCTTCAGTGAGCTGCCGGCCGCGACGTTCCCCGGCGAAACCACATTCACGCGAATGCCAGTCAGGGCATATTCGAGCGCCAGGCTGCGGGCAAAGTTCTCCAGCGCGGCTTTTGCCGAAGCGTAGGACGGGATTTTTGAGTGCGGCATTCGCGCTACATAAGAGGAGGTGAATATCAGGTGACCGGCAATATTGCGCTGCATCCATCGCGCGAGTACCGACCGCGCCAGATAAGTTTGCGCAAAATAGTTGAAGCGGAAGATGCGCTCATAGTCGGCTTCCGACGTGCTGGCAAACGGATGCAGCCCGCAGCCACCCGCGTGGCCGATGACTGCGTCCATGGCCGGGAACTTTTCGAAAGCGGCCTTCACCACTCCATCTACCTGGCTGGAGTCGGTTATGTCAGCGGGAAAATATAGATAAGACGAGGGTGGAATCTGCCAGCCATAAAGCGTCTGCCTGGCTTTTTCATCTTCTTTAATGTCAGTGAGAACCAGGGTCGCGCCGCTTGCAGCAAGTCTCCGGACCATGTGCTCGGCAATCGCGCCCAATGCCCCCGTGATCAGGATCGTCTTGCCCGAGAGGTCAATGCTGATCATGGCTGCGTGCTCCCTTCCATTGCCGAAAGCGTTTCGTGGCCTGATTCGGTGACCAGCAGGTTGTCCTCGATCCGCGCGCCTCCGCCGCGTTCGGGAACATAGACTCCCGGCTCGATGGTAATTACCATGCCAGGTTCAAGCTTGGAGGATTCTCCCGGCAAGATGAGGAATCCCGGGTCGTGATAGCGAAAACCGACGTGGTGACCCGTGTGATGGGTAAAGAAAGATGAGAGTCCTTCCGCAGCAATCTTATCCCTTGCCAACGCGTCAATATATCCAGCGAAAACACCGGGACGTACGGCGTCGACCGCGGCTTTCTGGGCATCTCTGACAACGCTGAGTATATGCTCGAGTTCGGCGTTCGGGGAACCAACCGCGGCGGTGCGCGTGAGGTCGCTCCAATAGCCGTTGACGCAGGTTGCCAATTCGATCAACACCAGGTCGCCATTCTCCAAACGCCGCCCGGTGGAGCGATTAAACCGCCCAGCGTCGGCGCTGTTGGGGCCGGATTGAACCATGGCCCAGCCGCGAGAGTGAAATATGCCATCGCGGCCAATTTGCCGGTAAATGGCCGATTCCACCGCCGCCCCGACCTCCGCCTCGGTGACTCCAGCTTGTAAATTCTCGAAGAAAGCCTTTAAACCTACATTCGCCACCCGATTTGCTCGCCGGATCGCATCAACCTCTTGCGGGGTCTTTCTTAAATAGAGGTTGGCAAAAGCCGCGTGGTGCCGAGCGTCGGGCTTTGCTGTGAGCGGAGACAGTTGCCCTGCAAAACCTTCGGGAATCGGAATTTGTTCGGCCGCTTGAATCGGCAGGGAAGTTCTGGCGGTGCTGGGATTCATTCCGACCTGTTCGGCCTTGAGCCCTGCCTTGGTTAGTTCGTTGCCAACCGCCGTTACCAGGACAGAATATGGATCGGCGCATTTGAGATCGCCCCAGGGATATTCCTGAACCCGCAACCCTGCGGGAATATGCTCTCGCGGTTCAATCTGCGGCAGGAAAAGGACGGGCTCCGCATCGGCGAAGCAAATCAGCAAGGAAGCGCCCCAGAATGGAAAATATCCGGACAGCATGAGGAGTTCGTCGGGCCTCCACGCAATCCAGGCTTTTAAGTCTTGTTGCTGAAGAAAGCTGGCTATCTGTTGCGTTCGAGGTGGCGGGTTTGCAGTCGATTTCCCCATATGTCGTTACATGATTCCGTACTTCTCGAACGCTTCGACCGCACAGCTTCCTTCTTCAATCGCTTTCCTGACCAATTTTTCGCCGCGAGCCTTCTCGAGCGCTCGCGTAAACACTTCAGTCTCGGCCTCGGCTGGAACCGATAAGACTCCGTCAATGTCGCCGAAAAGAATATCTCCAGGACGAACGTGCACGCCACCAATCTCAACCGGAATGCGGTAGTCGACCACTTTGTAGCGCGGGGCCGAGTCCTGTCCGTAGGAGCCGAAACCGAATGTGGGAAAGCTCATATTGAGAATGGCCTTGGTATCTCTCACGTAGCCATTCAATACCGCGCCCCGGCTTCCCAGCTTGCGGGCTCGCGTGCTCATGAGTTCTCCCCACAGAGCGTTCCGGGGAGAGGAGCCGGTGTTCACGTAGACCTCATTATTGCGAAGATCGTCGAGCGCTTCCAGCATCAGCCCAAACGGCTTGTCCATTAGCTTGTTCGCGCTGCCGGCGATTCTTTCGGCAAACACGTCTACGGAAAGAACCGGCATGGCGCGTCCAATCACAACCATATCCTGCCGCAAGGGCTGGATCTGGAGTGGGAGAAACTGGCGCTGAAGATTCAACTTGTCCATGACATCGCCCACCACGCAGGTGAACAGCTCGCGCTGCACGATGGCAAAAAGCTCGTCGTCCGATGTCCACAGTTTCGCAGGGCTCATTTGGGCGCTGAGTTATCTCAGGTGAGACCAACTAGCATAACGCGCCAGTACCACGGTTGCACGCTCGTTCATTCAAAAAATGGCTCACCCTTGCGCGCATAGCGCCGGGCGACCTCCTCATTGAGTGTGACCCCGAGGCCGGGTTTCTCTGGGACGGGAATGAATCCACGTTGAATAATTGGCTTTGACATCCCTTCAACCAGATCGTTCCAGAAGGGAACTTCGGAGGCGTGAAACTCAAGAGCCAGAAAGTTCGGAATCGCCGCGCAGAAATGGACCGCGGCCAGAGTACCCACCGGACTGCTGATATTGTGGGGAGCTATCGGCATGGTATGCACATCGGCAAACTGTGCGATGCTCTGGGCGACGGACAGTCCGCCAACTTTCTGAAGGTCGGGAGTCACGACGTCGAGCGCGTGTTGCGCGATGATTTCCTGGAAGCCTTCAAAAAGAAAAAGATTCTCCCCGGTCGCGATCGGAACCCGCACTTTCGATTGTACTTCCTTCAGCGCTGCACTATTGTTCGGCGGAACCGGATCTTCCAGCCACAGCAAGCGGAAGGGTTCCAGTTCGTGCGCCACCTTTACCACGTCGCTGGCGTTATAGCGCCAATGGCAATCGACCGCGATATCGGTATCTTTACCCACCGCTTCGTGAACTGCACCGATCAAACCCACCATCCGATCAATCGAGCGATTACTGAGCACCCGATTGTGGGGATCGGCACCGTGTGTTCCCGGCACATCCAGGTCGAACTTCAGAGCGGTGAATCCTTCTGCTCTTTTGGCCAGCGCACGGCGGCGATAGTCGTCGGGCGAAGCAGGAGGATCTTCACCAGTTTCGCCAAAGTAATCTCTTGCAGTGTGCTTGGGATCTTTCGACGTCCACGCTGCGGGGCGGGAGCGCAAGACCTCGTCCAGGCTTTCGAGCGCTTCTCCCCCGTGGCAATCGGCGTAGATCCTGACCCGGTCGCGAAACTTTCCTCCCAGCAGGCGATAAATGGGCACATCGAGCCATTGGCCAAGCACATCCCAGAGAGCGGCCTCGATGCCGCTGATCGCGTTGTAGACGATGCCCGCTACCGAACCGGCGCCGGAAGTCGCAAGCTGCAGTTCGCGGGGGTCTTCGCCGAGCAGCAGAGGTTCGAGCGAGCGCAGAATGGAGGTTAGGCCAGGGGCAAAAAAGCACTCGCCCAGACCTCGGATGCCCTCGTCGGTTTCGAGGCGGACGAAAGTCCAGTCGAAGTTGCCCTCCACGACCGCGGTCTTCAACCTGAGGATCTTCACACTTATCACCACGAACAAGCTGAATTTTCTTCCGGGCGATTATACGCTGTGCCGGGTTCCGGCTCTGGGCGGACGACCGGGTAGCCGCATGACCGATCTTTGACTTAGACTCTGTCTTATTTCTCCTGGAGGCTTCTTTGGCTCGTGTTCTGAAAATCTCTCCTGCGCTTGAAAAACGCGCCGCGCAAATCAAACTGCTTCTCATGGACGTTGACGGCACCATGACAGACGGCAGCGTGACCTTGCTTTCGCAAAGCGATGGCACCGCCCTCGAAATCAAGACCTTTGACGCGCACGACGGCCAGGGGCTGACCCTGGCACACACCGCCGGCCTGCGCACCGGCTGTATCACTGGCCGCGAGAGTGCTGCACTCCTCCGCCGTGCCCATGAAATGAAAATGGAATTTATCTACATGAAACAGCCGCTAAAGATGCCGGCCTATGAAGAGATCCTGCAAAAGACGGGCGTCTCCGATTCTGCGGTCGCCTACATCGGCGACGATCTTCCGGATATTCCATTGATGCGGCGTGTTGGTCTCGCAGTCGCCGTGGGAGATGCCGTCCCTGAGGTAAAGGACGCAGCGCACTACACGACCAAAGCTTCGGCCGGGCACGGCGCGGTCCGCGAGGCCGTTGAACTTGTCCTCAGGTCCAAGGGTATTTGGGGAGCGATGATCGATAAAGCGCGCGCGTAGGTCTATTGGAGCGTAACGAACTTCAAGCAGGCTGGCGAAGGGACCTGGACCACGTCTCCCGTCGGAGCGAGTTGGCCGGTCTTGCCATCGATGCGAAAAACGACGATGTTGTTGGACGCTTGATTCGCCGCCAGCAGCCATGTTCCGGTGGGATCGATGGCGAAGCTGCGGGGCGTCTTTCCACCCGCTGGATCAGTCTCAACCTGCATGAGCGTACCTGCGTGGGAGTCGATCGCGAATACGGCAATGCTGTCATCTCCGCGGTTCGAAGCGTAGAGAAATCTGCCGGAAGGATGCAGATCGATTTCCGCCGCCGTGCTGGTTCCGGCGAAACCTTTCGAAAGCGTGGAAATGGCTTGCAACTCGTGTAGAGCCCCGGTGGCAGTGTCGTATGAGTAGGCCACGACCGTAGACTGCAGTTCATTAATCACGTAGAGGAAGTGGCCGTTGGAGCTGAACACCGAATGCCGCGGGCCCGCTCCGGGACTGGCTCTCACGATTTGCGGACTGGCTCCCAGTGTTCCCTTTGCGGCATCGAAGCGGTAAACCAGCAGCTGATCGATCCCGAGATCGGCAACAACTGCAAAGCGATCGTCCGGCGACAGCGTGACGGAGTGGATGTGTGGTCCTTCTTGCCGCTCGGGATTCACGCTCGATCCCTTGTGCTGCACGAACGATGTGGCCTCGCCCAACCGCCCGTCTTTCTGCACCGGAAACACAGCTAGACTACCCAACGTGTAATTGGACACCAGGGCGTAGGCTTCCGTTCGATCGAGAGTGATGTGAGTTGGACCTTGGTCGTGTGAGGAGAGTTGATTCAAAAGGGAGAGTCTTCCGCTTTCAGGCTGGATCGCGAATGCGCTCACTGCCCCTGTGGGATGGTCGTTATAGGTGTCAGTCTCGTTGGTGGCATAAAGGAATCGTCCGCGAGAATCGACGGTGAGAAAAGAGGGATTAACAGATTCAGCGGCCAGACCCAGCGAGGTCAGCTTGCCGCTGGAGGAATCCAAACGGTAGGCATAGATCGCTTTGCTGCCGTGTTCGGTAAAGGTACTGACGTAAAGAAGATATTTGCCTGGCGCTGCCGCTTCCGTGGGGCTCGGAAGGAATGAGACCAGGGCGATCAGGGGGAGAATAATCGAGCAGAGAAGCTGTCGAGAATATGGTATTCGGAGTTTCATTGGATACTGTTCCCGGCCAGAATCAGCCCCCGCGTGGATCACTGGACACCGAGGCCGGCGAGCAAGCCACCGTCCACGAGGTAATCGCCTCCGGTGCAAAACCCCGCCTTATCGGACGCCAGAAACGCTGCCAATTCGGCAACCTCTTCGGGCCTGCCGATGCGCCCGAGAGGATGCGATGCGCCAAAACGCGCGAACACCTCTTCGACCGGAAGATCGGGAGAGAAGTTTGCCGCGGATCGGGCCAGCATGGGCGTGCGTATTGAACCCGGGCTGATCGAATTGACTCGGATCTTGTCGGGAGCGTGGTCGAGGGCCAGGGCGCGCGTCAGGCTGTGAATCGCCCCCTTCGATGTGGCATAGGCGGCGACGCCCCGCTGGCAGGCGTATCCCTGAACCGAGGCCACATTGATGATGGACCCGCCTCCCCGCTTTTTCATTTCCGGGATCCCGAGGTGCGTCAGGAGATAGATGCTGCCGACGTTTACCATCATGCAGCGGTTCCAGGTCGCAAAATCCGTTTCCAGGACTGTGCCGAAGGGATGAATCCCGGCGGCGTTGACGATGATGTCCAGGCCCCCAAATTCGGCGACGGTCTTGGTGATGACCGAGCGCACAGCCTCGAGGTTGGTAACATCGCAGCTTTCGACCTGCAGGGTTAAACCGAGTTTTGCGGCGGCGCTTGACAACTCAGCGTTTCCAGCTGTTTCAATGCCGCACGCAACAACCCGGGCGCCTCCTTCCGCGAAGCGCATTGCAATTGCACGGCCGATACCGGTCGTACCCGTGACCACCGCCACTCGTTCTTCGAAATCTTTCATAGAAGTTGGATCCTCAGTTCGCCCATCGTTAGAAGTTGCCTTGAAGCGGAGACAATAAGGACAAGCGAGTGTTCTACCCAGTCAATTCAGGAATTGCGTGCTGCAGTCCCTGTATAACGCCGCGCAGTTCGGCGAGCCCTTTTAATCTGCCCACCAACGAATACCCGGGATTTACCTTCTTGGAGATATCGTCGGCCAGCAAGTGCCCGTGGTCGGGACGCATGGGAATTTCATGATCTCGCCGCCCCGCACGTTGCCGATGCGCCTCTTCTTCCATCAGAGCACGGATCATGCCCACCATATCGGAGCTGCCGGCCAGGTGTTCGGCTTCATGAAACGATCCGTCGGGTTCCCTCGTCACCTGCCGCAAATGGGCAAAGTGAATGCGGGCGCCGAATTCGCGAGCCATGGACAGCAGATCGTTATCGGCTCTCGCCCCAAAAGACCCCACACAGAACGTCAGCCCGTTGGCGAGCGTATCGCAAGACGCGAGAATAGCCCGTATATCGTCGGCGGTTGAGACGACTCGCGGAAGGCCAAACAGCGACCAGGGGGGATCGTCCGGGTGGATGGCCAGACGAAGGCCGGACTCCTCTGCCACCGGGACAACCTCCTGCAGGAATTCGACAAGGTTGGCTCGCAAATCGGCGGCAGTCACGTTCCGGTATTCAGCGATTGACCCGCGGACCGTCTCGCGGTTATGGAATGCCTCGGCGCCCGGCAAGCCGGCAATGATCGTGTACTCCAATTCGCTTCTGCGTGCCTCAGACATGGATTTGAATCGCGCCTGCGCGGCCCGAACCCGCTCTTCAGAATAGTCGGCCTCAGCACCCTTCCGCTCCAGAATAAAGAGGTCGTACACGGCAAAATCCACCGCATCAAAACGCAGCGCGTAGCCTGTAGTTGGCAGACGCCATCGCAAGTCTGTCCTGGTCCAGTCGACTACCGGCATGAAGTTATAACATACGACTTCCACACCCGCCTGGGCGATTGTGGCTAGAGTGTCCTTCCATGCCCTGATGAAATGCCCATAAGGTCCGGATCGGAGCTTGATCGAATTATGGACGGGAATACTCTCCACTACTGACCAGACGAAGCCGGCTGCAAGAATCTCATCTCTTCGCTTGAGCACCTCTTCCAGGGGCCAGGCTTCGCCACGATAAAGATGGTGCAGGGCAGAGACAAGCCCGGTGGCCCCGGCTTGCCTGATGTGATCGAGAGGAACTGGATCACCCGGCCCAAACCACCGCCAAGTTTCCTTCATGTCCTGATGTTATCCTCTTGTGTCGAGTCCGACATCGGCGAAAAGTCCGGTAAGGGTGGTCCTACCTCATCTCGCTGAGATCTTAAGTATAAGGATTGCCTATGTCCAAGCCGAAATTCAACGTGGCGATGATCGGCTCCGGCTTCATTGCCAGAGTGCACTCGAACGCCTTCCGCCAGGTCGGACATTTTTTCGACATTCCCTATGAACTGGACTGCAAGGTTATCTGCGGGCGCGATCGGGCGAAGCTGGAAACGGCGGCATCCCGCTGGGGTTGGAGCGAGGTCGAAACGGATTGGCAGAGAATCATCGTAAGGAAGGACATTGACGCGGTCGATATCGCCGTTCCCAATGCGCTGCATTCCGCGATTGCGATTGCGGCGGCCGAAGCCGGGAAGATCGTGCTCTGCGAAAAGCCGCTAGCCGCTTCCGTTGAGGAAGCGGAAAGGATGACGCAAGCGGTGCAGCGCATCCCAAATCTGGTGTGGTTTAACTACCGGCGCATCCCTGCCGTGGTTTTTGCGAAACAGCTCATTACCGAGGGGCGAATCGGCCAGACCTACCACTATCGCGCGTTGTACCTGAATCAGTCAGGAAATGATCCGCGTAAAGCGAATACCTGGCGTTATAAGCGGAGTGAAGCGGGAATGGGGGCTGCGGGAGATCTGCTCTCCCACTCTCTTGATCTTGCGCTTTATCTCAACGGGCCAATCCAGGAATTGTCGGCGATGATGCACACCTTTGCTCCCGGCCGCGACGTGGACGACGCCACCATGCTGATGGCTCGCTTTGCCAACGGCAGCGTGGGCACGTTCGAGGCCAGCCGTTATGGAGTGGGATGCCAGAATCGCAACGCATTCGAAGTCAATGGGTCGAAGGGGATGCTG
This sequence comes from Terriglobales bacterium, assembly GCA_049582765.1. GTDB lineage: Bacteria > Acidobacteriota > Terriglobia > Terriglobales > Acidobacteriaceae > JBAUUQ01. The sequence goes on along the minus strand of JBAUUQ010000032.1, from coordinate 411,551 downwards.
GGTTTCACGCTCGACGACATGAACACGCTTGATTTCTTCGATGCGACTGAAGAGGCGAATTTGCGAGCCAGCCGGCGGGTGAATGTCACGGCGCTCGGCCATCCCTATGGGGAAAACTTTTGGAAGCCTGGCCATGCTCTGGGATACGAACATCCATTCATTGCCACGCTCGGAGATTTTTTTGGCTCGATAGCGCGGCACGAGCCTTTCCACGCAAACTTTGCAGATGCGCTCGCGGTGCAAAGAGTCCTGCATGCCGTGGAGCAATCTTCCGCCTCGCGCGCTTGGGTCACTGTAAACGCGGCATGAGGAGACGCCATCGCCGTCTCTGAACCCTCCTTGTTGCCATCCCGAGCGAAGCGAGGGAGTCGCAGTTTCCGGTGGCCGAGACAACTGCTTTGCGATTACAGGGGGTGCAGCTCGATAGCCATCCAGATGCAGTCCGTGTCCGCGTAATACCGGTGCCAGGGATAGCTGAAGCTACGGTCATTTCCGACGGTAAAAAATGGGTCGTGAGTGTAGCCCGGAGGCATCACAACGTCTTCGTAGATTGTCTCTGCTTTGTCCTCCCGAAACTTCTGCATATGACCAGTGCCGAGAACCTGGGTATGGACTTCAAGAAACTTGTGTCCGGTATGGATTCCGCAATCTGTCTCTTCAGGCGTGTACCAGAGGTTCAGCTTGAGGCGGTAGCGCCGCAGCGAAGGTGAAGCCGAACTCCCGTGAGCGAAGGAGGCAACCGGATCAAGCTGTACGTCTCCAATCTCATCCTGGGTTGAAATATAAAGAGGTGTGCCGCGAGGATATTGCGGATTGTGCTGGCCGTACCACTCCCAGCCCAGAGCGACTCCACCAAGATTGGTGCGCTGACGGACGCGAAGTAATGCAGCCGTTTCGCCGCTCTCCAGCGTGCAATGCCGGAGCATGGCCGACTTCCACGGGAGGATCGTTCCATGATCTTCCCCGGCCTGGTAGTGCAGGTCGGCGGGGGAAAGGTTCACCACAATCGCATCCTCAACTGGCATCTCATGCACAGCACTCACCATGGAGCTTTCGATCCAGCTATTGGAAAAGGATAGCGGACGCTGTTGATTGTATTGCGGCATATTGTCACGGGCAAACATCCTGGGAGCGAACCGCGCCAGCGCCAGGGCTTGGCCGCCGCGCGACAGAAACATGCGCCGATTCATATTTTTCCACGCTCCAAAGGCGAGCAGGATTATACATCCGCGCGTCTTGTCCGGCCCTAAGTTTACTCGCTCGCTGCTTTGTCCGGGAGTAGAATGTGCGGGCGAAACGGAGACGGATTCAGGAGGTCATCTATGCAGTTCACGGTTGGACAGATCATTGGTAAAGCTCTCAAGGCTTACGGTGTTCCCTATGTGACCGGCCTGCCGGGACACGGCAATTGGAGCATGATCGACGCCTTCAACGATCCGGTATCGAAGCTGCCCTTCATTCAGGTGATGCACGAGCAGAGCGCCGTTCACATTGCCGACGCGCATTACCGCGTCACCGGCCAGCCGATCGCTGCTTGCACCTCGATTGGCCCGGGAGCGACGAACACGATCATCGGGCTGGCGACCGCCCACTGCGATTCGACCGCGCTGCTCCTTATTACTGGCAGCGCCGCCACTCACATGCGTGGCCATGGCGTGATGCAGGAACTGGACCGCTTCGCCTCGCCGGACTTCCCGCACATAGTGGCGCCGGTCACCAAGCGCAGCTTCGATGTGATTCGCGCCGATCAGGTGCCATTCGTCCTGCATCGTGCCTGGAATGCGATGATGACCGGCCGCCCCGGCCCGGTGCACATGGAACTGCCGCTGGACGTCCAGGTCGAGACCACCGACATTGATGTGGCCGACCTCGCCAAGCGACTGCCGATCGGGAAGCCGCGGGCGGACGCCGAGGCTATCGAGGCAGCGATCCCCCTTCTCCTTGCTGCCAAGCGTCCTTGCATCGTAGTCGGCGGAGGTGCCATCAGTGCAAATGCCACGCCAGAGCTGACGATGCTGGTCGAGAAGCTTGGCATCCCGGTGGTCTTCACCTGGAATGGCAAGGGCGCAATTTCCGAGGACAACCCAATGTGCGCCGGCACTGCGGGCTGGCCGGGTTCGCTACCCGGCAACAAGACCGCTGCGAACGCCGATGTGGTTATGTCGCTCGGTTGCCGTTTCACGGATTGGTCAGCCTCGTCTTACCGCAAGGGAGTCACCTTCTCCATCCCGGATGCGAAGCTCATTCAGGTCGATATCGATCCGCGCGAGATCGGCAAGAACTATCCGGCTGAGGTCGGGATTGCGGCTGACTGCAAGCTCGTGCTCGCCGATATCCTCGCCGGCATCTCTGAAGAGCAGGCCCGCAAAGCGCGGGCAGCTCGGGCTTCTTACCTGAGTGGTGTCGAAGCGCTAAAGAGGGAATGGGAGGAAACGCTCGAGCGCCGCCGTTCCTACAACGGCATGCCGACGACAATGCTGCGTACACTGCGTGAGCTGCGCCGCGTCCTGCCCCGTCACGGCATCGTGACCGTCGGATCGGGTCATCCGCAGAGCACAACCAAGCAGGCTTTTCCGGTCTACGAACCTCGTACCCACATTACTTCCGGCTCGTTTTCTTCGATGGGTTTCGCGCTTCCCGCCGCCATCGGGGCCAAACTGGCCAAGCCGGATGCGCCGGTGGTGTGCATCGTCGGGGACGGCGACTTCATGATGTGCGTTCAGGAACTCGCTGTCTGTGCGATGTATAACATTCCAGTCGTGTTCCTGATTCTCAACAACTCCGGCTATATCTCCATCCGCGACGGCCAGAATTACCTTATGGGCCGGCAGATCGGATCGGAGTTCAACCATCACAACGGTGACGGCAACCCTTACTCGGTGGACTTCGTCGCGCTGGCAAAGTCTTTCGGCTTTGAGGTCGCCGCTAAGGTGCAGGCAGCGGGCGAGATTGGCTCGTCCATTAAACGGGCGCTCGACTCGAAAGGACCCGCCCTCGTCGAAGTACCGATCACCCGGGATGTCTCGGTGGCGGCCGCGGAAGTCGTCGGTTGGTGGGACTTCCCGATTCTCCCCACTGCCTCGGATGCGGTTAAGGCGGATTACAAAGCAGGGTATGCGGCCGAGCAGCACCGCTGGTCAACCAGCGATGTGGAGCTCACAGAGCCAGTCTCGGCAACGGGCTAGCCTCAGGCGGCCGAGCGCAGCATCGAAAGGAGGCCACCATGGCACGCCATCTGAAAACTGGCCAGACGCCGGAGCAGACCAGCGCTGAAGCGAAGAAGGTCCGTGATATCGTAACCGGGATTCTCGAGGACATTGAAGGTCGCGGCGAAACTGCCCTGCGCGAGATCTCGGAACGGTTCGACCATTGGAATCCCCCTGATTTCCGGCTGTCGCCGAAGGAGATCGAGGCCTGTCTGTCGCAACTCTCCCCCCGCAACATCGACGACATCAAGTTTGCGCAGGCACAGGTGCGCAACTTTGCCCGGGCGCAGCGGGCCTCGATAAACGACATTGAAGTCGAGACCCTGCCGGGAATCGTTCTCGGCCACAAAAATATGCCAGTCGACTCGGTCGGCTGCTACGTTCCGGGGGGGAAATACCCGCTGGTCGCCTCCGCCCATATGAGCGTGGTGACGGCGAAGGTGGCAGGAGTACCGCGCGTAATCTCGGCTTCACCTCCTTATCATGGCAAGCCGAATCCGGCGGTGGTCGCGGCCATGCACTTCGGCGGAGCCGACGAAATCTACTGCATGGGTGGGGTTCAGGCTATCGCCGCCATGGCGCTGGGCACCAAGAGCATCGCTCCCGTCGCCATGATCGTAGGCCCTGGCAACGCCTACGTGGCGGAGTCCAAGCGGCAGCTGTTTGGACGTGTTGGCATCGATCTGATCGCCGGCCCGACCGAAACCCTTGTCATCGCGGATGAGACAGTCGACGGTGAGCTCTGCGCCACCGATCTTCTGGGTCAGGCGGAGCACGGACTCAATACTCCGGCTATTCTCCTGACTACATCCGAGAAGCTGGCCCGCGACACCATGGCCGAAGTGGAGCGCCTGCTTTCCATCCTGCCTACAGCGGAACTTGCCTCGATCTCCTGGCGCGACTACGGCGAAGTGATCGTGTGCGACTCCGACGAGGAAATGGTGAAGGAAGCAGACCGCATCGCCTCCGAGCACGTGCAGGTGATGACCCGCGATCCGGACTACTTCCTCGAGAATATGAAGAACTATGGTGCGTTATTCCTCGGTCCGCGCACTAATGTGGCGTACGGCGACAAAGTGATTGGCACCAACCACACCCTGCCAACCGGCAAGGCAGCGCGCTATACCGGCGGCCTTTGGGTGGGTAAGTTCATCAAGACCTGTACTTATCAGAAGGTGCTGACCGACGAAGCCTCAGCCATGATCGGCGAGTACTGCTCACGTCTGTGTGTGCTAGAAGGTTTTTTGGCTCACGCTGAACAAGCCAATATCCGGGTGCGGCGTTACGGTGGCCGCAGTGTCGAGTACGGGACCGCCGCGGACTAGTCTTCAAGGGGACTAGGGCAAAGATACTTTCCCCGTCAGTTCGATGTCGGCGGCCGAACGAGCGACCAATACATCGAAATCGCCCGGAGCTACCGTCCAGGTATGGCTCTTAACGTCATAATAGGAGAACGCTCGCCGGTCGAGTGTGACAGTAACGGTTCTGGTCTCACCCGGATTTAGGGTTACCTTTGCAAAACCTTTCAGTTCCTTGACAGGGCGGGGGACTGGAGCGTGGCGGTCGCCAACGTACACTTCCGCGACCTCCGCGCCGGCCCGGCTCCCGGTGTTGGTCACGTCGAAGGCAACGGTGACTTGCTGGTCCGGCGACGCAGGGGAAACCGTCAGATTCTTATATGCGAATGAAGTGTAGGACAGACCGTACCCAAAGGGAAACAGCGGCTTGACTGTGGAGTTGTCGAAGTAGCGATAGCCGACGAAGACTCCCTCGCTGTATTCGACCTGCTTGCCGCCATTCTTAGGATAGTAATGGTCATGGGTCGCATTGTCTTCCCACCGGCGTTCGATCGAAATGGGCAAACGTCCGGACGGGTTGAATTCGCCGGAAAGCAGCTGGGCCAGAGCGGTGCCGCCTTCCTGCCCCGGATACCAGGCTTCGAGAAGTGCGGGAACACGATCGACCCACGCAGTCATATCCACCCCGCCTCCGGAAGTTACGACCACGACGGTGTTCTTGTTCACTGCCGCAATTTGGCTCACCAGTTCGTCCTGACCCGGAGGCAGACGAAAAGTCCGGTCGCTGGCCTCGCCTTCGCTGGCAGCGTCAAAACCCACGGCGACGATTACGGCATCGGCCTGTGCGGCCAGAGTTTTCGCCTCCGGAGTGACCAACGCTTCAGGGCGAATTATGCCAAGGTTGACCGTGTTCTTACCCCATCCATGCTTGGCGCGATATTCCAGTTCGACCTGGTGCGGGCCTGCAGTGAGAGTTAGCGGAGCCTCTCCGACAAAGGCGTACCATTGTTTCCAGTTGTCGAGCACCGCCTTCTTGTCGATATACAACCTGTAGCCGCCGTTTTCACCGGGACCTTGCACGAATGCAAGGTATTGCCCGGAAACGCTCGGGGTAAAGAAACCGGTCCACCGAATTGAGATATTGCTATCCGCGCCATCCTCCCCGCGGGCTGGTTCGTAGTGGACGTGTTCGTTGTACCCCACGATCACGGGTGTGCCGCTCAAGTCCAGATTATTGAAGATCTCAGTCTTCAAGCCCTTCTTGCCGCCAGTCGCCAGAGTCGTAAACTCCGTCTGCTTCGCCATTTCGTCGAGGGTGGGAATTCCCGGTGAATAATAGACCTTCGCGTCGTTTCCCAGGTATTTCACCATGCCTTCCAGATAGCTCACCGGTGCGAAAGGCTTGGCTTCCGCACTGCCTCCCCCGCCGGGTTGGGCGGGATAGGCGTCCGGACCGATGACGGCGATATTCTTGATGGTTCGCATCTGAAGAGGCAGGAGGTTGCCGTCGTTCTTGAGCAAAACCATGCCTGAGCGGGCGGCCTCCAGCGCAGTTTGGTCTCCCGCAACATTCAGAAGCGGGATCGACAGATCGGTTTGGTCGTGGTCGAGCCATCCAAATTGGATCGCGGTCCGCAGGATGCGCCGGATCTTGTCGTCAATTGTGGCCTCGCTGATCCGGCCTGTTTTGACGGCCGGCAGCAACGTCGCGCGGTTCATGAATTTCCCCGAAGGCATCTCCAGATCAAGACCGCCGTTGGCGGCGGCGACGCCGTCATAGGTCGCGTCCCAGTCAGACATGATGATTCCCGGAAACTCCCATTCCTTCTTCACCAGGTCTGTGTTCAGGTGGCCGTTCTGGGTCATATGCTCGCCGTTGGTGAGGTTGTAGGAGTCCATGATGGCTCCGACATGCGCCTCTTTGACCGCAGCTTCGAAGACTGGAAGATAGATCTCGCGCATGGTGCGCTCATCGATGACGGAATCGGTGTTGTGGCGGTCGAATTCCGAGTTGTTGCCCAGAAAATGCTTGACGGTTGCGCTGACTCCTTGACTCTGTATTCCGTCGATGTAGGCGACGGCAGTGCGCGAGGCGAGGAACGGGTCTTCGCCGAAGTATTCGAAGTTGCGGCCATTCAGTGGCGCACGGTAGATATTGACTCCGGGGCCCAGCATGAAATGGACGCCGCGCGCACGGGCATCCTGTCCGATTACAGCCCCTATTCGTTGCGCGAGCTCGGGGTCCCACGTGGCTGCCAGGCCGATGCCGCCAAAGACAGTGGATGGCCCGTAATTCCGCACCCCGACCGGCCCGTCCGCCATCCTCAACCGGGGCAAGCCGATCTTCTGGTTGGCGCGGATATAAAACTTGTCGACACCGCCGATCAGATCGATCTTTTGCTCCAGCGTTAGTTGTTTAAGAAGAGAATCAACTCTAGCCTCGATGTCGGCGGCGGACTTCTGCGTCTGGCACAGTGCGGGCAGCGCGGAAAACACCAGGAGCAAACATATATACGGAAGCTTGCGTACCATTAGAACCTCCAATGCGTGAATCTTCGTCCAGCCTGGACCAGGCATCGCGCAGACGGAACCGACTACCTGAGGAAGGCCTAGAGAGCTTTGTGCCCGGCAAGCCACTCCAGGCCATGAGCTGCCAATGCGATGTCCTCAGTTGAGGAGAGACCGCTGACGGCCACTGCGCCAGCCACTTCGCCATCCTTCCAGACCGGAATGCCCCCACCCCAGCCAACGAATCGCGGATCGCCGTAATAGGCAATATCGTGGCCCTTTTCGGGATGCCTTACCTTTTCTCCGATCTCCTTGGTCGGCTTGCGCTCCCGGGCTGCGGTCCAGGCTTTGTTAGCGGCGATGCGGATGGAGGAAATGGGAGCGCCATCCATGCGGGCAAAAGCGATGAGCTCGCCGTGCGAATCTGCGACGGCGATGACCGCCGCCTTTCGCATCTCCAGCGCCTTTTCCACGATGCGCTCGATGATCTGCCTTGCCTCGGCGTAGTCGATGGTGTGAATCGATCTCATGGGGAGGAAGAGTAGCAGATTGTGAGAAGGGAAGGAGCGCGATGAGACGCTGGCCTGTGGCGTGCGGGAAGATTCATCATCAGGGTCGGAGGTAAAAAACCAGGGAAAAAAAATTCCGGACCAGGAGTGAGCCTGGTCCGGAATCGTCAACTCACATCCTAGAACTTAAACTTCAAGGCGAACTGAATCAGACGAGGGTTGTTGACAGTGGACGTTACCGTTCCAAAGCCGTTCGAATTTCCGGAGACGAAACCCGTGCCCGGGAATCCGAATTGCGGGTGATTGAACAGATTGAAGAACTCGGTGCGGAATTCAACCCCGAAGCGTTCGGCAATGGTCGTCTGTTTGAACACGGCGAAATCAAAGTTGTTGATTCCGTCCGCGCGCAGTGAGGAGTCTACGCGAGACTCCGTACCGTAACCCCACTGTGGGGGCGCCCCAAAGCAAGACGTATTAAACCAGCTTGCCAGCGTACGATTGCCCCCCTTACTGCATCCGGGTACAACATCGGGACGGATGTTGCCCACGCCCAGGTTGGCATTCTCCAAGGCGGTCGAGGGTCCGGACCAGCTGATCTTAAGCGGGAAGCCGCGCTGGAAGGTGGTTACGCCGTCGATTCCCCAACCGGACACCAGCTTGTCGGTTACTCCCGAGCCGTTGGCCAGGAACATTTTGCCGTGTCCGAAAGGAAGATCAAGCACGTAACTGATGACCAAACGCTGAGATACGTCCTGAGAAGAAAGTGACCTTTCTCCTGCCAGGTTGTTCCAGTCCTGCACCTGACCAACGCCGCCGGTCGGACCTTCCAACCAGCTGGTGAGCGTATCCGTGTTGCTCAACAGTTTCGAGTTGGTGTAGGCGACCAACAGGGTGCCGCCGCCCTGGAATCGGCGAGTTACAGTTGCTTGCAGCGAGTTGTAGGTGCTGCCGCAACATCCGTATCCGCCGAGATTTAATCCAGTGTATTGGGGATACGGACGATCAAGTTGTCCGGCAGTGATGGTGGCTGCACCAATCGTGGCGTTCGGACTTGTTCCCATCATCGGGTTTGCAATCGTCTGGGCAATGGTGACGTTCTGATTGGGATTCGCCAGGTTTGGGTTGTACTGCGAAGCCGCTGTGGCGATGAAAGAGTCTGGGATCTGATTGATATTCGGGTTGTACTGCTCAAGATGAACACCGTGCGAACCAGCGTAGGCGATGTCCGCGAAGAAGCCATACGGCAACTGGCGTTGAATGTCGAGGTTGTACTGTTGTACGTAGCCTGGCTTCTGGTTGAGGTACGGTGCCAGGGTGGGGGAGCCGTTATTTGCGATAAAGGCCGAGGTGTTTCCGCCTCGACCGGGCGGCAGCAAAATTCCAGCCGCTCCGAAGGGACCCGGTGTCGCACAAGTGAAGCTGCCAAACGTTTGACCACTCAACTTGCAATTGCTCCCGTCCAGAGTAGCGGACGGCGTCAGGCCGGAATCTTGCGTGGCAAAGAAAGGCGTTGTTGCCAAGTTGATGACGTCGTTGTCTGGATTGAGGCCGAAAGAGACGTAGTTCGGAATCCAGAAGACGCCATAGCCGCCGCGGATCACAGTTTTCTGATCCCAACTGTAGGCAAATCCAATCCGCGGAGAGAACTGCTTCTTATCCAATTGCAGGTTATTCCTGCCCGCGTTGGGACCGACCCCAACCAGCAATCCGTCACCAAGACACGGGGACCCGACCGTTCCCTGACACCCGGAGACCGTCGCATTCGTGACCGTCGGATCGAAGTAGCTCAGCCGATTGTAACGATCTGACCATGGCCCTTGAAGTTCATAACGGAGTCCCAGGTTCAACGTCCACTTGCTGCTCACGTGCCAGGTGTCACTCCCATAGAACCCGCGGTAGGTCTGGCGGCCAGCCGTTTGAGCGGGAACCTGGGCAGCGCCTTCTGTCTGGTTCACAAAAGAAGCGGGACCGCGTTGAGCTAAGCCCAACAAGAAATCCGCGAACGCGAAGCCGGTGCCGGAAGTCGGATTGGTGGCATTGTCAGCCGTCCAGCTTCCCAAGAAACCGAAAGCTCCGCTGGCAATGTTGGTTTGGAAGTAATTATCTAGACCCAGCTCATATTGGGCGCCGACCTGGAAGGTATGCTTACCCCGAATGATCGTCAAAGAAGGTGAAATGTTGTACTGGGTATTATGGTCGCCAATGGCGCTATTACCCTGGCTCTTGCCCACATCGTTGGGAAACGGGAATGCTGGCGTGGGGGGCGTCCGCATGTTGTCGGGAACGTCGTTATAACTGGATGGCCATCCCAACTGGGTGAGATCGTAACCAGCGAGGATCGGCGCACGGGCATAAACGAAACGGCTGCCTGAAAAACTCAAGTCGCCGATGACGGTGGGACTGAATGCGTGGTTGACATCAAATGCGAGAGCTTTGGTGTGATAGTTCTCGGCGCAACGATCCTGGCACAGACCCGTGCCGAAAGGATTGGTCGGAAGGTCGAGCAGGCCGAAATAAGTAAAACGGCCGAAGATCCGCGTTTTGTCCGAGACGTTCTGGTCAACACGCGCTACGAACTGGTTGTTATTTCCGCCGCTGCTGCTGGCCGTCGTAAAGTTGTTTACGATTGCAGTTGGGTCGGTGGGAGCAACAAAGTATTTATCCCACAGCGTGGTGCCAGCCTTGCTCCATTCGCTTTGCGGAATTAGATTCCCGGGATAGGCTGTGCGCCCGCCGGTTTTGGTGTCTACAGAATAGGGGTCGTATAACTGATCGATCACTTGGCCCATTGAGTTCCGATCGTTGCAAATGCCAGCTGTAAACCCTTTGTTACAAATTGCAGCAAAATCACCTTGTCGAAACGCCGGCAGCGGCACGGTAGTGGTGTCGACGGCGCCGGTGCGTAACCGGAATTGCTCCCAACTCACAAAGAAGAAGGTCTTGTCCTTGATCACCGGACCGCCGAAATTGAATCCGTATTGATTCTGAACGTAGGGAGGAGGCGTGTTGCCGGCGCCGCTCGCCAACTCGCTCTGCTTGAAAAAATACTCGTTCGAGTTCAAAACCTTGTTGCGGAGATATTCGTAGACCTCACCGTGGTAGGCGTTGCTGCCCGACTTCGTGCTGAAGTTCATGATGCCGCCCGAGAACTTACCAAACTCAGGCCCCAGGTTGTTGTACTGCACCTTGAATTCACCGATCGAATCCTGGGTCGGGATGATGATGGGCAGATTGATATAGCCGATATTCAGGGGCTGACCATCAAGATATTCCGCGCTTTGGTTCGCGAACGAGCCTCCAACCTGGTAATTGCCCCAGCTGAACGGATTCTGGCTGACGGGTGTGCCACCCGATCCGCCCTGAGCAATCGCTGCCGGAGAAATCGTGATCAGGTTGAAAATATTGCGGCCATTCAACGGAAGTTCGTTGGCCTTGCGCTCTTCCACCACCTGGCCGAGAGACGAGGTCTCGGGCTGCAACAGGGGGGTCTCGCCGGTTACTTCCACGGTCTCAGTGACCTGGCCAACAGCCATGGTGGCGACAATGTGAGTGTCCTGCTGCACTTGTACTGCAACATCGCTACGGGTGAAGTGCTTGAAGCCTGCCTTCTCGATATCCAGGCGATATTGTCCAGGCACCACATTCACAAACTGGTACAAGCCCTCGCTGCCGGTGGGCTGAACGCGCTTTTCCTGGGTTCCTGTGTTGGTGAGCGTAACTTGAGCGGCGGCAATGGCCGCCCCGGAGGAATCCATCACGGAGCCATCGACCGTGCCGAAGGTGCTTTGACCGTGAAGGGAAAGAGAAGTCGTGACCACTAGTAGCGTGGTGAAAAGCAGCGTCTGCAACTTGGAAGACGGCATACACACCCCCACATCGCATTTTTGAAACCGCGGCAGTTTGAAACACTACATAGAACGTTGTCAAGCAAAAAGTAATTCTTTTCCACTAGGGTAATCGTTAAATGTAAGGGCATTTGGGCACTCGATCCGTTTGGAGTACTCGGTGGTATGCTTAGCTGCCATGGCCGTAACTATGATGGACATCGCGAGGGATCTGGACGTCTCCGTGGTAACGGTGTCCAAGGTTTTGCGAAATCAGGGCCGGATCAGCGCGGCCACCCGCAAGCGTGTATTGCGACGCGCCAAGGAACTGCACTATCAGATGAATTGGGTAGCTCGCAGCCTGGTGACCAGGCGCACCTACACCATCGGCTTGCTCCTGCCGGAGTTCACCCACCCGTTTTTTGCGGAGATTGCCCGGGCGGTCGCGCAGACCGTCCGGCCACACGGGTATCATGTGATCATCTCGTATTTCGACGAAGATCCTGAATTGGAGGTTAACGAAGCCGATTCCTTGTTGGCTCGCCAAGTCGATGGGTTGATCATCGCTTCCGCCCAGTCGGGCCGTCGTCCCGATCTGTTCCAGCGAATTCAGACGCGCAATGTGCCCTACGTTTTGATCGACCGCCCCATCGCCGGGCTGCGTGCATCCTTCGTTGGAGTCGACAACCGCGCCATTGGCAGATTGGCGACGGAGCATCTTATCGCCCAAGGCTGCACCCGCATTGGACACCTGCGCGGTCCCGAAATCGGAATCGCAGCGGAACGCTTCGAAGGTTACCGCCGGGCGCTGACCAAGAGCGGCCTGGGCGTACAGGCACGTTACGTCGTGGAGGGCGGGCACGGAGATCAAACGGGGTATGAGGGTATGCGGCGACTGCTGGGATTGCGGCCGATTCCCGACGCAGTTTTCTGCTACAACGATCCGGTTGCAATCGGCGCGATTAAGGCGATCCTGGAGGCGGGCCTTAAAGTACCCGATGATATCTCCGTGGTTGGAGCCGGGAATGTTCACTATTCTGACCTTTTAGCGGTTCCGCTCACAACCGTCGATCAGGGCACTCGCCAAATGGGGGCACAAGCCGCCGAACTGCTCATTGAGCGAATCGGACAGAAAGGTTCGCCACGGCCCAAGAAAATCCTGATTCCGCCCAAGTTGGTGGAACGGAGATCGACCCGGCGGTAGCCTTATAGATGTGCAATTCGCGCCATGAGCGCGATATGCTAGGCGACTGAAGGAATCCCCAAGTTGCCGAAGACTCTGTTGCGCGTGTCGTTTGTCATAATATCTGTGATTTGGGCGGCGGCCCTCGCGGCGCCTGTGTTCGAGGTCAATCTACCGCGCGGATTGGACTTCACGCTGCAGAATTCACCCACTCCTCAAAAGTATCTGATCGAAACCATGCCAGGAGGAGTCGCCCTGTTCGACTACAACAATGACGGCTTGCTGGACATCTTTCTAGTCAACGGAGGGCGCGTCACCAGCCCCATGCAAACCCCGGAAGATTTCCAGCGTCATGACCCGCGGTACTGGAATCGCCTCTACCGCCAGAACAAGGACGGAGGCTTCACCGATGTGACCCAGCAGGCCGGACTGGCGAATGCAGGGGATGGGAATTACGGTATGGGAGTTGCTGTGGGCGACTATGACAACGACGGCTATCCCGACCTGTACGTCACCAGTTATGGCGGGAATATTCTGTACCACAACAACGGCGACGGTACCTTCACCGACGTCACTGCGAAGGCGGGAGTTGCCGGCGGAGGCTGGTCTGTGTCCGCCGGCTTTTTCGACTACGACAACGACGGTAAATTAGACCTGTTTGTTACCCGATACATGGACTGGGACACCAAGCACAGCAAGAATTGCGGCGGCAATTACCACACATATTGTCCCCCGGAGGAATTTCCCTCCACTACCAACATTCTTTATCACAACAACGGCGACGGCACTTTCACCGATGTAAGCCAGCGCTCTGGAATCGCAGCAAAAAAAGGTCGCGGTTTGGGTGTTGCGTTTGCCGATTATGACGCCGATGGCTTCACCGACATATTTGTGGCCAACGACGGTATGCAGCAATACCTGTTTCACAATAACGGGAACGGAACTTTCACGGAACTGGGTCTGGAGGCTGGGGCAGCACTTTCTGAGGACGGGCGACGGTTGTCGGGAATGGGCGTAGTCTTTCAAGACTACGACAATGATGGGCGACCGGACGTCATCGTGACTGAGCTGCCCAGAGAGATTTACGGGGTTTATCACAATGACGGCGAGGGTTCGTTCAGTTATCGCAGTCTCGAAACCGGCCTCGGCGTGCTCTCCAGTGGAAGCTCCGGCTGGGGCGTGGGACTGGAAGACTTCGATAATGACGGCTGGAAGGACCTGTTCGTGGCCCAAGGCCATGTGCTGGACAACGTCGAGAACATCGATCCGTCGCTGCATTACCATGAACTGCCGCTGCTGGCGATGAATCATAACGGCCGGTTTGCACGAGTGGATTCCGGCAGTACGACTCCCGTAGCCGGTCGTGGCGCCGCGTTCGGCGACCTGAATAACGATGGCTGGGAGGACGTGGTGATGACTTATCTCGGCGGTCATCCCCAGGTGTTCCTCAATCGTGGTGGCAAGTTGCACTGGCTGGTGATTTCACTGCGCGGCACGCGCAGTAACCGCGATGGGTTCGGCGCCCGCGTGCAGGTGAATGGACAGACGCGCTATGCCACCTCCGCCGGCAGTTACCTTTCCGCGAATGACAAACGCCTTCATTTCGGACTCGGTAGCGCGGAAAAGGCCAAGGTGGAAGTCATGTGGCCATCGGGAATTCATCAGATTCTAAATGATGTTCACGCCGATCAGTTTCTGGAAGTCCGTGAACCGGAGAAGCCGTGATTCGAGCAATATTACTTTCACTCTTATGGTTTGCGTCGCCGGCCATCTCGCCGGAGGCCGCGCAACATATGCAGGCCGGAATCGCGGCGGACAAACAGCGACAATTCGATACGGCCATCGCTGAGTTTCGCAAAGTTACCGAACTCGAACCGAGCTTTACGGACGGCTTCCTCAGCCTCGGCCAGGCCTATATGGAGAAGCGTGATTACGGCTCGGCCATCGCTCCCCTGAAGCACGCTCTGGATGTGGATCCAGGCTTGGTGCCGGCTCACCAGTTGCTGGGTTACTCTCTGCTGGCGCAAGGTTACGCGGCCGAGTCGATTCCGCACCTCGAACGAGTGCAGGACAAGACGGCGCTGGGAATTGCGCAGATCCAGACTGGACAATTGGGGGAGGCAATCGCGAATCTGCAGGCCGCATTGGCGGCGCGTCCCAACGATCCCGATCTCCTCTATTACCTCGGCCGTGCCGGCGGGTTGCTGTCAAAACAGTCGATTGATACCTTAGAGGCGGCCTATCCTGACTCTGCCCGCGCGCACCAGGCGCTGGCAGAAAACTATTTCGTGTTACGCCAGATGCCGGAGGCTGAGAAGGAGTACAGGGAAACCTTGCGCTTGCGACCGGATGTGCCCGAAGTCCACCTGGAATTGGGCGAAGTCTATGCCGGGGCTTTCCAGTGGGCTAAAGCGGAAGAGGAATTTCGAGCTCAAGCCCGGTTGCAGCCGGGCAATGCGGAAGCCGCCTACCGGTTGGGAGCGGCGCTCCTGGAGCAAGGCAAAGTCCACGAGGCGCGCGCGGAACTTTTGCGCGCCGACAAGTTGTTGCCGGATATGCCAGAGACGCTGTATTCCCTGGGGAAAGCCGCCTCCCTTGAGGGAGACACCGCCGCTGCCGAAAAAGAATGGACCAGACTACTTTCCATCGAGAAGGATAGCTCACTCGCGGGGCAGGCACATTTTGGTTTGGCTGGCCTTTACCGGAAGCAAGGAAAGACGGCGGCCGCGCAGCATGAAATGCGGGAGTTCCAACGGTTGCAGGGCGGATCTCAGCCGCAGGCGCCGGTCAAACCAGAGTCCCAGCCCTAGCCGGGCGGCGCCGGACGTTCATCTCGGCAAAACTGAAACCTTGATTTTTGCAGCGGCTCGGTTCGCAGGACTTGTTCCACTGGAATCCGCAGCCGGCAATATGGGGAAGCCAAAATCTTCCAGGTCCTGCTTGAGTTGCGCGATTGACCGGAACTGAATTCCGTGGATTCCTAAGGAGCGCGCGGCCTGGATGTTGGGTTCGCGATCGTCCACAAACAAAGTTTCCCGCGCTGCAACTCCGAGGCCGTCGAGGGTGTGTTGATAGATTTCCGGGGTCGGCTTGATCAATCTCACTTCTGCGGAGAATGTCTTGAAGGCAAAGTTTTCAATCCAGCCGCAATTGGCTCGCAGATGGGTCACCAGATCCCGTGGCATGTTGGAGAGCAAGCCGGTCTTGATTCCACCCGCGCGAAGGTCGCTCACCCACTTGAGCATGCCGGGAATGGGATGTGACCAGACTTCAACCTCCAGCCGGCGGAGAATCTCGATTTGTTCGGGCTTAATCGAAGTATTGGTTTGTGCCGCCAGCTGCAGCCAATACTCCTCAGCTGTAAGATCTCCGCGGTCATAGGCATCCCGGCTGCCTTCCCACAGGCCGTAAAACAACTCGTAACTCGCGTTGAACATCTCCGCCATGCGCCCGAACTCTTCCTCTGTGGGCCGGCCCGCCAGAACCTGACCGTAATCGAGAATCACCGCCCGGATACGGGAGGAACCGGGACCGCGGTCGGTAGAAGTCAAACCCTTTTGCATTCTCCAATGTTCTCTTCTTCTATAGTCTTTCGTCCAATGAATTTGTCCGCGATCTGTGATAACTTCC
The DNA here is from genome assembly GCA_049582765.1 of Terriglobales bacterium. GTDB lineage: Bacteria > Acidobacteriota > Terriglobia > Terriglobales > Acidobacteriaceae > JBAUUQ01. The sequence continues at coordinate 395,393 of JBAUUQ010000032.1, read as the reverse complement.
GTTCATGTATCTGCAGGTCGATGAACTGCACTCCTTCGTTGTCCTGGCCAGCGAACTGCACTTTGGGAGGGCCTCCAAGCGGCTCTTCGTTTCTCAGCCGGCTCTCAGCAAGCAGATCCGGAAATTGGAGGAGAAGGTTGGCGGGGCTCTGTTCACCCGAACCCGCCGGAAAGTAGAAATCACCGAAGCGGGCAGAGTGCTGTTGATTGGGGCCGAGAAGGTGCTGCGGAATTCCGAAGTTGCGCTGGCCCTGGCCTCCGAAGCAGCGGGGGGCCGTGCCGGCACGCTCCGTATCGGATTCGGAATCGCCTCGGTCTCGGAGATTCTGCCGCGGACGATTCTGCGCTTTCGAAAGACTTACGCCCACGTTGAGCTTAAAATGCGCGACATGTCGACGCCGGCGCAAATTGCCGCTTTGGTCGAAGGAAACATTGACATCGGAATTGTGCGGCTGCCCATTGCTCATACCGAACTGGACAGTCTTCCGCTATTTCAGGAGCAACTGGTGGTAGCGACTTCCACGGCACTTTCCTACCACTCGAGACAGGGTCTGGCCGCGTTGCGGGATCAGCCTTTTGTGTTTTTTCCCCGGTCAACCTCCGCCACTTTGCATGACCACGTACTTGGATTATGCCGCCGCGCGGGATTTTCTCCCACCATCGTGCAGGAAGCCAGCGAGCTTTTCACCATACTCAATCTGGTGCGGGCGCGGCTCGGTGTGTCGCTGGTGCCGAGTGCAGCTAGGCGAATGGGCGTTCCAGGAGTACGCTTCCATAGGCTTGGCATGCCGGAAGCGACGTGGCAGATTGGAATTGCATGGAATCGGCTCAGCGATAAGGCAGAACTGATCTCCAGGTTCGTAACAACGATGCGCTCGGTGGTGCGCAGCGGGAAGGTTCCCGGGCCGTCCAGGTAGGCGGCGTATACTGCGAATTCTGACTGCGGGATCGAATGGGGCGTTGCGCAAACAGACCAGGGGTTAATTCGGATCCGGCGGGAACCAGGTACGACGGGATTCGCCGAGGCTATCGGCGATGACAGAAACATACGATACTCTCGTGGTTGGCGTAGACATCGGGGGCACCAAAGTTGCCGCCGGCCTGGTGGACGGCAAGGGTGAAATCAAAGCTCATACCCGTATCCCGATGGTGGTGAATGGAGAAGCTAGCGAAGGACTCGCTGCCGTAGTATCCGCAATCGATCTCCTCTTTACCCAGGATGCGAAAGCTCGAACCCTGGTTCGTGGAGTTGGCATTTGCGCGCCAGGCCCCTTGGATCCGAAGACCGGGATTGTGATCAATCCCCCCAATCTACCAAGCTGGCGCAATTATCCTCTGGCGGCTGAACTCGAACGAGTCTACCGGGTGCCCGTGAAGGTCGAGAACGATGCCAATGCGGCGGCGCTGGCTGAAGCCATGTGGGGTGCGGGCCGTGGCTATCGCCACATCTTCTATGCCGGGATCGGCACGGGGATCGGTACTGGTATTGTGTGTGATCGACGGATATACAACGGGCGAACTGGTGCCGCCGCCGAAGGCGGACATATGAGTATCGACTATGATGGCCCGCTGTGCGGATGCGGCAAACCGGGCTGCATCGAGGTTTTGGCCGCCGGGCCGGCGATTGCCCGCAGAGCGCGCGCCAAGTTGGCCTTTCAGCCGAGCCCCCGCTCGAGCATTCTTGATCTTGCCGAGGGGAACATCCATGCGGTGACCAGCGAGATGGTGGGCCAGGCCTATGCTGCAGGCGATCCTCTTGCCGAGCAGACCTTGCAGGAAACGGTTAAGCTGCTGTCGCTCTGGCTGAGCAATATCGTTGATCTGCTGGAGCCGGATGTGATCATTATCGGCGGCGGTGTCGCGGCGATGCTGAATCCGTTCTTCGGCGACATGTCTCATTGGCTGGGGGAATACTGCATCAACACGCGCTGGCAGGAAATTCCGCTGCTCAAAGCGCACTATGGTGCGGATGCCGGTATCGCTGGTGGTGCCGCCCTGTGCTCGGAATACTCGGGTCAGCCATGATGTGCCAAGCCGAAAATGTAGACGCGGGCGTCTGCGCCAGTGTTGGGTTGCCGTGAAGTGGAAGCGCGAGTGGGGACGCTACGCGCCCACACTGGCCGCGAACTTCGGGCTTAGTACACTAACTTCAAAGAGGAGCAGCTGCTATGAGACTGACTCGGCCACGATTCTTTCGCCATCCTGGTGCTGCCACATTTTCCCTACTCTTCGTTTCGATGCTTGTGGCCATGCCGCTCCAAGCCGCCGAACCCTCTTCCCGAGCTCTGGACTCGGGGTGGCAGTTTCGAGCCGTCGGAAACACCGACAAATCTGACGTAAAGCAATGGCATCCCGCGCAGGTTCCAGGCGTAGTACACACTGACCTGTTGCGTAACGGGCTCATCCCTGACCCGTTCGACCGGGACAACGAATTCCGCTTGCAGTGGATCGGCCTGGCCGACTGGGAGTACCAAACGACGTTTCAAGTCGATGCAGCCGCCCTCGGGCACGACCATGTCGATCTGGTGTTTGACGGGCTGGACACTTTTGCCGACGTCTACCTCAACGATCAACCAGTTCTCCACGCAGACAACATGTTTCGCAACTGGCGAAGCCCGGCAAAGCCTGTGCTGAAGTCCGGTCCGAATACGCTGCGTATCGTTTTTCATTCCGCTGTCGAGCACATGCTGCCCTACGTCAAGTCTTTGCCCTTCGGGTTGCCCTCGATATCGACAAACAATTCTGGCAATGAAGAGAACATTGCGACCGCCCCGTACACCCGCAAGGCCCCGTACCAGTACGGCTGGGATTGGGGGCCCCGCTTTCTGACCGAAGGCATCTGGCAGCCGGTGCGTCTGGAGACCTGGGATGGACTGCGCATCGACAACTTCCACGTCCATCAACGCACAATCAACTCCGACATCGCCAGCGTTATGGCGGAGCTCGACATTGAAGCGGGCAAGTCCACCACCGCTACTCTTACGGTGGCACACGAGGAACTATCCGGAGCGCAAACCGCCGATGGAACCCAGACGTTACAACTTGACGCCGGCATGAATCACGTGTCCTTTCCAATTCGTATTGCGGCGCCAAAGCTCTGGTATCCGCTTGGATACGGGGCTCAGAGCCGGTACAAGTTTTCTGCTGTGATCCGCACCGGCAAGGAAGTCACCGCTCGAGCGGAAGTGAAAACCGGACTGCGGTCGGTGGAGCTGCGCCGCGTGTCTGACCAATGGGGAAAGAGCTTCGAGTTCGTGGTGAACGGTATCCTCGTGTTCGCCAAAGGCGCGGACGTCATTCCCTTCGACAGCTTTCCCAACCGTGTGACTCCGGAAATCCATCGCAAAATTCTCCAGTCTGCTCGTGCTGCGCACATGAATATGCTGCGGGAATGGGGTGGCGGCTATTACGAGTCCGATGATTTCTACGACATCTGTGATGAACTGGGCATCATGGTCTGGCAGGAATTCGCCTTCGGGGGAGACATGATTCCCGGAGACGTAGCCTTTCAGGCAAACGTCGGGCAGGAAGCGGTCGACCAGATCAAGCGGCTGCGCGATCATCCCAGCATCGTCATCTGGTGTGGAAATAACGAGGTGGAAACCGGCTGGTATCACTGGGGAGACCGCCAGCAATTCAAGGAATCGATCTCACCGGAAGAGCGCGACCGTGTCTGGCAGGACTACGTGATTATGTTTGCCGACATCCTCAAGAGTGCGGTGACTCAATATGGAGACCCCGTGCCTTACTGGCCCAGCTCTCCCAGCGCTGATTTCGAGGAGGCTCCCGATAATCAGCACAATGGTGATATGCATTACTGGGCCGTGTGGCACCAGCAGGCGCCGGCGGAAGACTACACCAAGCAATTTCCCCGCTTCATGACGGAATACGGATTTCAGTCATTTCCCGAGATGCGGACGATCCGGTCATTTGCCAGGCCTGAAGATTTTGACATTCGTTCGACCGTAATGCAGGCCCACCAAAAGAACAAAGGCGGAAATGAACGCATCTTGACGTATATGTTGCGCGAATACCGCCAGCCCAAAGATTTTGCCTCATTCGTCTATCTCAGCCAGGTGCAACAGGCCGAGATCATCAAGATCGGTGCCGAGCATTTGCGCCGGCAAATGCCGCGCATCATGGGTTCGTTGTACTGGCAGTTGAATGACTGCTGGCCGGTGGCCTCGTGGGCGAGTATCGACTACTACGGGCGTTGGAAGGCGCTTCATTACTACGCCCGGCGTTTCTATGACGACCTGCTAATCTCACCCTTTTTGCACGACGACAAGGTGGACGTATACGTCGTCTCGGACAAGCTGCAGGCACTTTCGGGAACGATCCATACCCGGCTTCTGGATTTCTCCGGAAATGTTCTGCTCGATCAAACCAAAGACGTTCAAATTCCCGCACAATCCAGCGCCATCGATCTCACTTTTGATCAGGCGGACTTGGCAGCGAAGGCTGATTTGCACCGCAGCTTTCTGGTGTTCGATTTGGAAGTAGGCGGGAAGAGGGTGTCGCGCAACCTTATCTTCTTCGGCGTGATGCATGACCTTGATCTGCCGGTTATGCCCAAGATCGAAGCTACCATCAACAAAGCCGGAGGAGACTATACGGTTACGTTGCAGTCATCGAAGCTGGCTCGTGGCGTCCATGTTTCTTTCGGCGATCTCGAGGTCGAAAGCTCGGATAATTATTTTGATCTGCTTCCTGGGGAACCCGTCACCCTTACCGTCAAATCGAACGCCACCATCGATCAGGTGAAGAGCGCTCTCAAAATCATGTCATTGACCGAGGCTTACGCTGCAAACTGAGTCTGCGCCGGTGCGTGCAACGGAAGTGTATACTGTGCCAGAATTTCAAGCCGCCGTTCGCACGCCAGACGCCGACTCAGAGGACTACGCGTGAACGTCATCAGCATCGGTGAGGTGCTTTGGGACATCGTCGGGCAGGGGGAACACTTAGGGGGCGCTACTTTCAATTTTTCTGCTCACCTGAGCAGGCTGGGACACAAAGTCTCGTTCGTCAGCGCGGTGGGCGCGGATGAGCGGGGCCAGAAAGTCATCGACAGCATGTCTCAGCTGGGCCTGACGACCGAATTTCTGCATATCGAAAAGGACCATCCCACCGGAACCGCTTCGGTGGCGCTGGCCAGCGATGGGCAACCGAAATTCATCCTTCACCGTCCCGCGGCCTACGATTTCCCGCAACTCTCCGCAGCTCAGTATCAACGATTGTTTGCTCAGCCCGTGGACTGGATTTATTTCGGGACGCTGCACCAGATCGGCCCCCAGGCTCAACAGTTGACGATGGATCTTCTCAACCGGGCAAAGGAAGCCCGGCGCTTTTACGATGTGAACCTGCGCGCCGATGGTTACACGCCAGCGTTGATCCAACGACTCATGTCGCAGGCGACCATTGTGAAACTGAATCATGAAGAGGTGGAAGCTATTGCGCTCATGCTCGGGTCCAGGCACCGATCGCTAGAGGAGTTCTGCAGAAATTACTCGGATTTGTATAAATGGGCGGGCGTATGCGTAACCCGCGGGTCGCTGGGCTGCACGGTTCTGATGGGCGGACAATACATCGAAGCGCCCGGCTATACGGTTCAGGTTGTCGATGCGGTGGGAGCGGGCGATGCCTTCGCGGCCGCTTTCCTGCATGGCTTGGGCAAAGGATGGTCTACGCCGGAGATTGCTGACTTCGCCAATCGCGTGGGGGCCCTGGTCGCCAGCCGCCGGGGTGCAATCCCGGATTGGAAGATTTCTGAAGTAAACGCCCTGGAAACAAAAATCGGACGGCTGGAGACGGCATGAAGCTGAACTCGGTTTTGTTGAAGAGCACCGGCGTAGCCGCTTTGGGTGGCCTGCTGTTCGGGTTCGATACTGCAGTCATTTCGGGCACCACGGGAGCACTGTCGCAGGCTTATGGATTGTCTTCGAAAAGTCTGGGGATCACGGTTTCCATTGCCATTTGGGGCACGGTAGTTGGTGCGATGCTGGCCGGCTTTCCGGGCGAGCGCTATGGGCGGCGCGATAGCTTGCGAGGATTGGCGCTTTTCTATTTCGTCTCGGCGCTAGGCTGCGCTGTGGCTTGGAACTGGGGGTCTCTGGTTGCGTTCCGCTTTATAGGCGGACTCGGTATAGGCGGCTCATCGGTGTTGGCGCCGATGTACATCGCCGAGATTGCTCCCGCCAAATGGCGGGGAAGATTGGTAGGGTTGTTTCAGTTCAATGTGGTGTTCGGAATTCTCCTAGCCTATTTCTCAAACTACCTCATAGCGCTGACGGGTCTGGGCGCAAGCGAATGGCGGTGGGACCTGGGGGTGGCGGCGTTTCCGGCGGCTCTGTTTTTTGTGATGCTGTTTAACATTCCGCGCAGTCCGCGATGGCTGGTCAAGAAGGGGCGGGTGGCCGAGGCAAGAACCGTTCTGCAGATGACCGGGGACGATAACTTCGAGCGCGATCTGCAAGAAATCGTCGAATCCATCGATGTGGAACAGAAGCAGGCGGCTGAGAAATTGTTTTCCAGAAAGTATGCATTCCCCATTTTTCTGGCGGTGAGTATTGGCATGTTCAATCAGCTGTCGGGAATCAACGCCATCCTCTATTATCTGAACGATATTTTTGGGTACGCCGGATTTAGCCGCCTGTCCGGCAACCTTCAGGCGGTCGCGATCGGAGCGACCAATCTCACTTTCACCGTGATCGCAATGTCGGTGATCGACAAACTTGGCCGCAAGACACTGCTGCTGGTCGGTTCGGTTGGAACTGCACTATGCCTGGCTGGAGTTTCCGCCATCTTCTTCACCCACAGCCACCAGAGTCTTCTGGTGTGGCTGTTGGTGGGCTATATTGCCTTCTTCGGATTTTCGCAAGGCGCCGTGATCTGGGTTTACCTCTCCGAAGTCTTTCCCAACTCGGTTCGGGCCAAAGGACAAAGCCTGGGAAGCTTCTCGCACTGGTTTATGAATGCGCTGATCTCTGCCATATTTCCGCTTATGGCCGCGTCTTCCGGCGCTTACCCGTTCGTCTTTTTTTCAGCCATGATGGTCTTGCAATTCTTTGTGGTTCTGTTTGTGTATCCAGAGACCAAAGGACGCACTTTAGAAGAAATGCAGAAGGAATTAGTAATCACATAAATTAGGAAATCTCTTCCTGATTTCGGGAGGCAATTCGATTCCCATGACAACAAACAGCCCGAATACTCCGGTCACGACGAATGCGCCGCAAACCACTTATCGGAGCGCGCTGGTCGTCCTCACCACGCTATTCTTCATGTGGGGATCGCTCACATCGTTGAATGATGTGCTGATTCCATACGTCCAGCACGCGTTTAACATCAGGCTGTCCGCCAGCATGCTGGTTCAAACCGCGTTCTTCTCGGCGTATTTCGTTTTCTCGATTCCATCAGCCAAGATCATCGATTGGATCGGATACAAGCGCGCGATAGTAGTTGGACTGCTGACCATGGTTGCGGCATGTCTCGCTTTCTATCCCGCAGCAAAAATCCCTTCGTTCCCGTTCTTTCTCGCGGCGCTAATCATTTTGGCTTCTGGAATTACGATTCTTCAGGTCGCAGCCAATCCTTATGTCGCAGTACTGGGACCACCTCAAACGGCCTCCAGCCGTTTGAACCTGTCGCAGGCGTTCAATTCCTTCGGGACGGCGATTTTCCCCTGGATTGGTGCTCGTCTGATCCTTGGAACTACAACTTCGGCCCTAACGCAAAGCGCGTCCCAGGAGGCCGATGCGGTGGTCAAACTCTATGTGTATTTCTTTGCCATCGCGTTGCTGCTGCTGGCCGTCGCAATCGCATTCTTCAAACTCCCAAGGATTGAGTCTGCACAGCATCATATCGGCGAAAAGGTAGATGATTCCCTGTGGAAACACCCAAACCTTATCTTTGGCGCAATTGGAATTTTCGTGTACGTAGGTGGTGAAGTTGCGATCGGGAGCTCCATTGCCAATTACCTGGCCCTGGATAATATTGGTCACCTGATCTCGCCCTCCACCATTCCTGACGCTGCTACCCGCTATGTTGCGGGCCTGGGAGCGGCGGCTCGCTATATTTCCGTGTACTGGCTGGGCGCAATGGTCGGTCGGTTCATTGGTTCAGCGCTTCTGCAGAAGATCAAGCCGGGAAAGTTGCTGGCGGCTTGCGCTATCATGGCTGCCCTGCTCGTAACTATTTCGGTACTCACCAATGGACACTCTGCAATGTGGTCGATTCTGGCGGTCGGGCTGTTTAACTCGATCATGTTTCCCTGCATTTTTACGATGGGCATTGACGAACTGGGACCTTTGACGGGCGACGGCTCGGGCATTATGAACATGGCAATCGTGGGCGGAGCAGTAATTCCCTGGATAGTCGGCAAAGCCGCCGAGCTAATCAACCGCAGCTACTATTCGTCGATGACTCAGGGAGAGACGAGCTGGGGCCAGGGGATTCATTATGCTCTGATCATTGCTAGCGTTTGTTATCTGTACATCTTGTTCTTCGCTCTTAGCGGTTCCAAACCGAATAGCGAACGCTACGCAAAGGTCTAGGTAGGCGAACAGGTATTTGTATTAGCGTCGCAAATGGATGTTTTAATTGCCCATGGCTTTGAAAGGATTCTTCAATTCCATCATGTTCCCCAGCATTTTTACTCTGGGCATTGCGGAACTGGGACCGCTCACCGGGGAAGGATCGGGAATCATGATCATGGCGATCGTATGCGCTTCAGGCTGTGCGCAGCGGCTTGGACCCTTTGAACCCGTAGTAGACGATGTAGAGATAGCAAATCGCTGGCAGAATAAAAGAGTGGTGAATCCCGATCCGGTCCGCCAAGACTCCAACCAGCACCGGCACCACCGCGCCCCCCCAAGCGACTTTAAAATCGCCTCTTCATTCAAGACCAGCCTGGCTAATGCACGCTCTGGCTCAGCGACGAGGTGAGTGCGTCCTCTCTCCGTCGCTTGTCCCGACTTTCAAAACGGGAATTGCGATTCGAAAGTTCTCCACTCTTCAACAATCTTGTCTTGCGCGCGTCCACCTGATATCACAGAATCAGGCTTCGATCCACGGGTACAGTGCCGCGTTGCACCGGCGCCCGTGACAAAGAGCGAGCGTCAAAGCGAGGTGCCAATGCCAGGAAATTTCGCAGCCTCCCGGGTTCCTCCGTTGTCAGTCCTATTTCTTTTCATCTTCGTTGCAATTGCTCCAGGCCAGGCCCGCGAGCAGGTTGCCGGCAAGAGTGTCCAATCCGCCAGCCCATCCGCAGCCGGGGCGCCTTCAGAGGAGTCCTCCAAGTATGTGGGATCAGAGACCTGCAAGACCTGTCACGAGGAAATTTATAACGGCTGGGAGAAAACGCCACACTGGAAAACCACGCTGAACAAAGAAGCGGGCCCCTCCAAGCAAGGTTGCGAGGGCTGCCACGGGCCTGGGGCGGATCACGTGGTGGGTGGCGGCGACAAGACCAAGATCTTTGTGTTCGAGAAGGCTTCCACCAAGGAGATCAACGCGCGTTGCATGAGTTGTCACGCCGGTGGCCCGCAGCACATGAACGCCATCAACTCGATCCACACCCAAAACAATGTCAGCTGCATCTCCTGCCATTCGCCGCATCACTCGCAAACCAAAGAGTTTCTGCTTACGAAAACACAGCCTGAGCTGTGCTACTCGTGCCACCTGCAGCAGAAGGCCCAGTTCGAAATGCCGTTTCATCACCGGGTGAACGAAGGCCTGGTGCAGTGCTCTGATTGCCACAATCCTCACGGCACAGTTGGGCCAAAGCAAGTACGCGCCTCGTCATCGCAGAATGCTGTTTGCTTCTCTTGCCACACCGACAAGCAGGGGCCGTTTGTGTTCGAGCATGCTCCGGTAAAAATCGAGGGATGCACCTCCTGCCACATTCCTCACGGCGGCGCCAATCCCCACATGTTGAGAGTGAGCAACGTCAATCTGCTTTGCCTGCAATGCCACACCAATTCGGCTCCCAACGGGAAAACCGGCGGGGCGCCGGGGACGCCTTCGTTCCACAGTCAGGAGACTTTCTTCAAGTCGTGCACGCTGTGCCATAACCAGATCCACGGATCGAACTTTGACCAAACCTTTTTCAAGTAGAGATCGCCATGAACCTTGTCACAGAGCGCTACCTTTCGAAGGCAAAGAGAGAAGTACCGGGATACGTTCCGGCCGCTAGCGGGCTCAGGCTACTGGTGGTCGCAGCCCTATTAGCGGCTTCGCCATTGTCTCGCGCACAGAGCGGATCGGAAGAAACCAAGGGAATTGATTCGGGAAACTACAATATTCAGCAGTCCATCGAAGCCGGATACCGGGGCAGTTGGATTAATGGCAACATGGACACCTACGACACCTTCGTGGATCTGGGCGCGGGTCTGCGTCTCTTCGATTACACCCTGGACATGCGCTCGCTGAACCACAACGGCATCTTGTTCGACAATCTCAGCTTTAGCAACTTCGGCTACGGCGGCGACCCGGATGACGTGACCCGCCTGCGCATCGACAAGAACAAATGGTACGACTTTCGATTTCTGTTTCGCCGGGACAAGAATTTCTGGGACTACAACCTGCTGGCCAATCCTCTGAACCCTTTGGTGTCGAATCCATCCATAGGCATTGCAACGTCGCCGCATTCGCTGGATCTGGTTCGCCGCATGCAGGATTACGACTTGACCCTGCTGCCCCAGTCGCGGGTTCGGCTGCGCCTGGGTTTTTCGCATGATCGTGACCAGGGACCCGGCCTCTATACCACCGACGGAGGCACCATCCCCCAGTTCAATGAAACCTATAGCTATACCACCAACTCCTACCGTGCCGGGGTAGACTTCCGGGTCTTGCCGCGAACGACAATCTCTTACGACCAGTTCCTGAGTTATTTCAAGCAGGACAACGTGATCAACGATAATCCGCAGAATTCCGGCTTTCAACTCGCTGATGGCACGCCCGTGGACCTGGGCATTATCTGGAGTACTGCGGGGCCGGTTGAGATCCTGCCCTGCGCCGCGCCCATCGCGACCGCGCCGAACATCGTCAATCCCAACTGCAACGCGTATCTGTCGTACAGCCAGGCCGGCCGGCCGAGGAATTTCATGCCCACGGAGCATCTGGGGTTCCAGTCGAATTATTTCAAGAAGTTTGAGACCTCGGGCTCCCTGGGTTACAGCACCGCCAATAACTCGGTTCCGGACTTCAGCGAGCTCGTAAACTACTTTGTCACCCGCAATGCTTCGCGCGGAAGCACCGCAGGTGGGCCGGCAGACGCCAGGCGCGTCTCGGTGAATGCTGACTGGTCGGGAGTCTATTCGGTCACCGACAAGTTTCGCATCCTCGATTCGTTTCGTTACGACAACTGGCGGACCCCCGGTCTCTGGGATACGTCGGAGACCAACATATTCGGCCAGATGCATTCCGGGCTGGTGGGTTTAGCGCAACCGCAAGCCGTATTTACTTCGGCTACTTTTCTTTCCCTCTGTCCAGCGCCCTACACGGCGGCTACCTGTCCCAGTCATAACGGGGGTTCGTCTGCCGACATGGTGAATGGCCCGACGTCGAGTTTTCTGGGACAAAACATCCGGTCGAACACCTTCGAGCTGCAGTACGACTTCACCCCGCGTCTGACCGGCCGGATCGGCTATGCGTACACGGATCGCACCATTGCCGACTTCAGCGCCACCTTCTATTCCGCCGAAACCTATTTCCCGGGAGGGGCCGGTGGCAGCGCCGCCAACGATTATTTCGCCGCGCGTGGAGACTGCGCTACCCCTTCAGCCTGCACTGAGACCGTGGATCCCACGACCGGTGAGCTTATTTCGCTGACCTTCTCCGGTCCCGCCGCGGACAATGATACCGCTCGCAACATCACGGAAATCCACGAGCACACATTGCTGGCGGGCTTCACGGCACGCCCCATGGACACCCTCCGCATCACCGCGGACTTCCAGTTCGGGTATAACGATTACTCCTTCACCCGGATCAGTCCGCGGCAAGTGCAGAGCTACAAGATCAATGCGAACTACAAGCCGCGGAGCTGGATCAACGTCGACGGTGCACTCGACATCCATGAAAACCGGGACAACGTCTCTACGGTGAACGATCTCGAGCACGGACGGAGCTACAGTTTCGTGACCACTTTCATCCCGAACCCGAAGTTGTTTTTTGACCTGGGTTACACCTACACCGACATCTACACGCAGGCGCAAATCTGCTATTACCAGAACGCTTTTGGCCCGCCGCCCGCGACTCAGTGCCCCACCAGTTTGGGCTACGCGCCGCCCGCGGTTCCCGGTCTGGGTTCCTATTCCAGCAAGCAGCATTTTGCGTATGGCGACATCATGTGGAAGCCTGTGCGGCGAGTCACCACCGGAATCGGGTACGCCGGGAGCTTCGTGGGAGGCAGTACGCTTGCGATCGATCCGCTCCAGGTACCCGGAACTCTCTCTTTCAATTATCAGAAGCCCTACGTGAGGTTGATTTTTGACATGTACAAGGGGCTCAGTTACCGCATGACCTGGAACTATTATGGGTACAACGGCAGGGGGCTACCGTCAAACGCTATCACGGGTCTGGCTGCCATCCCCATCCAGGACTTCAACGGCAGCACGACCGAATTCGCCTTTCGCTATGCTTTCTAGGAACTCGACTGGGTAAAGCATTTGAATCGCAGGAATACCGACTAACTCGGGATTCCGACATTTTTTGGCCATCCTCCACGCGCTCAAACCACTCAAGTTGGCATATCCTATAGCTAGCGCAACCCTTCGGTTGGATTCGCCATCGATCCACGTCCAGCCGGTGCACTCACAGTAGTCTCTTCATTCCTGAGCCTTACCAATCCGAACCGGTAACGCAGGAATCATAGGGAGTACCCACGCACGAACGCCGGGCTACCCGGCCCCAGCGAGGAGATCGGGAGGAATGATCATTATGTCCACTACAGAGAGTGCCAGTAACGCCGGTAGGGAGAGTAGCTCGGCATCAAGTCAAGCCTTTGATCAATCCGGCCGGCCGGCTGAGTTTATTTTCGATGCGGTTTTGTCGACGGCTGTCGCGGCCGATGGTCGACGTCCTACAGATGTTCCGATTCCAAAGGGTCCGCTGACGGCGGACATGCTGGATAAGATGAACCGCTACTGGCGAGCCTCGAATTATCTGTGCATTGGGCAGATCTACCTCTTTGAGAATCCCTTGCTGCGAGAGCCGCTCAAAGCCGAGCAGATCAAACCAAGGCTGCTCGGACACTGGGGAACTTCGCCGGGGCAAAACCTCATTTACATTCATCTGAATCGCCTCATCAAAGAGCACGATGCCAATATCATTTACATTTCTGGCCCTGGACATGGCGGACCCTCGCTCAATGCGTGCTCCTATCTGGAAGGCACTTATACCGAAGTCCATCCCGAGATCACTCCTGATGAGCACGGCCTACGACTTTTTTTCAGGAGTTTCTCGACGCCGGGAGGTGTGCCCAGTCATTGCGGACCGCACGTTCCCAACTCGATGCACGAGGGTGGCGAGCTGGGTTACTCGCTGATTCACGCCTTCGGCGCGGCTTTCGACAATCCCGACCTGATCGTTGCCTGCGTTATCGGTGACGGCGAGTCTGAGACGTGTCCGCTCGAAGGCAGCTGGAAGTCCGTCAACTTCCTGAATCCCGTGCGGGACGGCGCAGTCCTCCCGATTCTGCACCTCAATGGCTACAAAATTTCCGGACCGACGGTTCAGGGGCGGACGAGCGACCAGGACTTAGAGGCTCTATACCGTGGGCGTGGTTACAAGCCTTATTTTGTCGAGGGCGACCGTCCCGAAGTCGTGCATCAACTTCTGGCTGGGACCCTGGACGAATGCTATGCCGAGATTCGATCTATTCAACAGGATGCGCGCCAAAGCGGGTTCAAAAAGCAGCCGGTTTGGCCCATGATCGTCTTGCGCACTCCCAAGGGTTGGACCTGCCCGAAAGAAGTGGATGGAACCCCGATTGAGGGCACGTTCCGTGCCCACCAGGTGCCGCTGGCCACGGTTCGCGAAAACCCCGAACATCTCAAGATCCTTGAAGCCTGGATGCGCAGCTACAAGCCGGAGGAACTCTTCGATGACAACGGCAAATTCATTGATGAGCTGGCGGAACTCGCGCCGACCGGGAATCGCCGTATGGGAGGCAACCCCCATGTGAATGGCGGACGGCTGCTGACCGCGCTCGATATGCCGGACTTTGCAAATTATGCGTTGGAGATTCCCGGGCCGGGTCGAGTGGTGGCCGAAGCACCCCGAAAACTCGGCGATTTTTTCAGAGACATTCTTAAGCTGAATCCGACAAATTTCCGCTTGTTCTGTCCCGATGAGACCAACTCCAATCGCTTAAACTCCGTGCTCGAAGCTACCAAGCGCTGCTTTATGGCTGAAACGGTCTCGATCGACGACGAACTCAGCCCCGACGGCCGCGTTATGGAGGTGTTGAGCGAGCATTGTTGCCAGGGATGGCTCGAAGGTTACTTGTTGACGGGACGGCACGGCATGTGGTCCTCCTACGAAGCTTTCGCCCAGGTCGTGGATTCCATGCTGACCCAGCATGCGAAATGGCTGGAGCAGTGCCACGATTTTCCCTGGCGTAAGCCGCTTGCTTCCTTGAATGTGCTACTGACGAGTCACGCATGGCGCAACGATCACAATGGTTTCAGCCATCAGGCGACCGGATTCGTAGACAATGCGCTGGCGCGCCGGAGTGAAACTATCCGGGTGTACTATCCGCCGGATAGCAATTGCCTATTGAATGTTTTCGACCATTGCCTGCGCAGCCGCAATTACGTCAACATCGTGACCTGCGGTAAACAGCCGCAGCTGCAATGGTTGAATATGGAGGAGGCTCTCGAACACTGCTCACGAGGCGCCTCAACCTGGAAGTTTGCCACCAACGATGGCGGGGGAGAGCCGGACGTGGTTCTGGCTTGCGCGGGCGACGTGCCCACCATCGAGATATGCGCGACCTCCTGGCTTCTGCAGAAGTACGTTCCTGGCATCAAGGTGCGGGTGGTCAATGTGGTGGATTTGAGTGTTCTGATGAGTCCGGATGATCATCCGCACGGGATGGACAACATGTCCTTCAACGCCCTTTTCACCACCGATGCGCCGGTCATCTTCGCCTTCCACAATAACCGCTGGCTCATTCACACCATGGTCCATGGACGCTCCAACGAAAGCCGCTTCCATGTGCGCGGCTTCATGGATCGGGGAACAACCACCACGCCGTTTGACATGGTGGTAATGAATAAGATGAGCCGTTTTCAGCTGGCCATCGATGCACTGAAGTATGTCTCCAGATTGCGCTCCCAGGTTTCAGACGTAGTCGATATGTTCAACCGGAAGCTCTACGAACACCACGACTACATTCGACAACACCTGGAAGACCTGCCGGAGATCAGGAACTGGCAGTGGACCGATGATTTCAGCGAGCCGGACGCGCCTCCGCCGCCGGCCAAGGGGCATCCCCGCGGGAGCATATTTAGCGATAGCTAAAAGTGCGAAGAGTTGTTACGGATGAGTATGCACTTTTACGCATCCGTCCATCCGAGGGTGGAGAGTACGTGCTCTACGATCATAAGGTCTTCATTGGTCTTTATGACGCGCACTTTTACGCGGCTTTCGGCGGGCGAAATCAAGACAGCATTGGCCTCATTGGATTGCGCTTCCACGCGAATGTCCAGGAAGCCCAAACCATCGCAGATCCGTTGCCGAACGGCGGGCGCGTGCTCTCCGATGCCGCCGGTAAAGACGAGCAGGTCGAGCCCCCCAAGAATTGCAGCGTATGCGCCAATGTATTTCTTGGCCCGGTAGCAGAACAAATCGAAAGCTTCTTCGGCCCGAACATCCTGTTGGATATTGTCCAGCAAAAGCCGCATGTCTCCGGAGGTCCCCGAAACTCCCAGCAGCCCGGATTCTCGATTTAGGAGGTTGTCCACCTCTTTCGCAGACATCTTCTGGTGTTTGAGGAGATAGACCAAGAGGCCCGGATCGACATCACCAGAGCGGCTAGCCATAACCAGGCCTTCGAGAGGGGAGAAACCCATTGACGTGTCGATGCTCTGGCCCGCTTTAACCGCGACCATGCTAGCGCCGCTCCCGAGATGGGCGATAATGACGCGCCCGTCGGCGGCCTTTCCGTCTAGCGCGTGCAGTTCACGCATTACATACTCGTAGGAAAGGCCGTGAAAGCCATACCGAAGAATGCCCCCGTCGTAGAAGCGTCGAGGCAACGCATACATGCGCGCAACTTTCGGAAGAGGACTATGAAACGCAGTGTCGAAACACGCCACTTGCGGAAGACCGGGAAATTTCCCGGCGAGGAATTTGATTCCACGAATCGCCGCAGGCATGTGATCAGGGTCGAGCGGCAGAAGCTGCTCCATCTCCGCCAAGAATTCCGGCGTGATGCGCTGCGGCCCGCGGTGCCGAGGCCCCCCCTGGACGAGCCGGTGACCCGCTGCTGCCATTCCGGAGAGAAATCCTTGCTCGCCCATCCACCCAAGCATTACTTCCAGCGAAGCATTCGAGTCCTCCGATTCGACCGGTGAGTCTAACAACACGGTCCCACTCGGATCGGCAACTTTCAGGCGGGTTCCTGGGACGCCGGCCCGGTCAACAGCCATCGAGAGGAGAAGTCTGGGACGGCTTCCGGCTTCGTAGAGGGTAGACTTCAGCGTCGCGGACCCTCTGTTCATGGTTAAGATACGTCTCTGAGGTGAAGCAGTCACGGGGTGTCCTACAGAAATATCAGCTTCAATTGGCTTTAGCAACGCGGGCATGGCCTGCAGTCATGCGGGAAGAAACAGGCTTGGATGGTCTCGCAAATATGTCCCGGATTCTCGCGCTCCGGCGTGTTAATATTGTTATAGCCCTAGCTTCCCGCGCTTTCTGCTGAAGTTGCCACTGCAGATCATCAAGCCTCCTTTTCTCCATGCGGGACGGCACCGAGAAGAATACTGCCTGGCTAAGGGCGAGATTGACAAACTGATGGATGCCGGTAAACAAAAGGGTTATTTTCCTGACCACGAGGTGAACGATCTGATTTCCCACGATGCGCAGTCCCCGCATGACGCCGATGATCTGTTTACCACCCTGCGCACCCGGGGTCTCGAGGTGCTGGAGGGCGAGCCTCGGCTGCCGTGGTCCGCGCTAGACGACAAACTCCCGAAAGATGAGGAGGCTGTCGACCTCGATTTGACTCCCGGCGCCCCGGAGGCGGCCAACGATCCGGTACGTGTTTATCTGCGCGAGATGGGAGTAGTGCCCCTTCTGACCCGCGAAGGAGAGGTGGAAATCGCCAAGCGCATCGAGCGCGGACAGCGATCGGCACTGAAGGCGCTTTCACGGTCGCCCATTGTCATCCACCAGGTTCTGGCCATGGGCGAAGATTTAAAGCGTGGCCTGCGCTCCATCAAGGAAATTGTGGTCTTCGATGAGGAGGACATCACCGAGGGCGTTCTGCAGGACCGGCTGGAAGATACTACCAGTCGCATTGACGAGCTGCAGAAGCGCTACAGCACTGCCCGCCGGCTGGCCGCACGACTGGCGGCGATTTCGGCGAAACAGCGAGCGCGCGAACATCGCCGCTACCGAACCCGCCTGGGCCGGGAATTGGTCCGAATTTCGCTCATTATCCGCAACCTCGGTCTCACCAACTCAGAGCGCAAACGCTTGACGGAGCAAGTGAATAAGACCGCGGAAGTGATGCATTCCTATAGCCGCCAGCTACGCAGTCTGGAAAAGAAGATAGAGAGTACGCACAGCGAGGAACTCAAGAAGGGTTACCGCGCAACCCAGCGGCAGCAGCGCGCCGAGATGAAAAAGCTGGAAAGCGATGCCGGCGCGACCTTCCCTCAACTGCAGCATACACAGCGCGAAATCATCCAGGGCGCGATGGACATGGAGCAGGCGAAGCATGAGCTCATTGAGGCCAACCTGCGCCTGGTGGTTTCCATTGCAAAAAAGTACAGCAATCGCGGGCTGCAGTTCCTCGACCTGATCCAGGAGGGCAACGTCGGCTTAATGAAGGCGGTGGACAAGTTCGAGTACCGCCGCGGCTATAAGTTTTCCACCTATGCCACGTGGTGGATACGCCAAGCCATCAGCCGGGCGCTGGCTGATCAGGCAAGAACTATCCGCCTTCCAGTGCACATGATCGAGGTCGTCAACAAGCTGATCCGCACTTCACGGCAGCTGGTGCAGGCGTTGGGCCACGAACCCACGTCGGCGGAGATTGCCAAGCAAATGGATATCCCCGAGGCCATGGTGCGCAAGGTGCTGAAGATCATGCGCACGCCGATCTCGCTGGAAACCCCGATTGGCGAGGAAGGGGATTCTCATCTCAGCGACCTCATCGAAGACCGCGCTGGAGTCTCCCCTGCCGAGGCGGTTATCAACGTGAACCTGAAGGAACGGACCGAACACGTTCTCCGCACCCTCAGTCCCCGGGAAGAGAAGATTATCCGCATGCGCTTCGGCTTGGAGGACGGTTCGGAACACACCCTGGAAGAAGTCGGCCGCTCGTTTGACGTGACCCGCGAGCGTATCCGCCAGATCGAAGCCAAAGCCCTGCGCAAGTTACGGCACCCCTCACGCTCCCGCGAACTACGGGTGCTTCTGGACCACGTTGGCTGACGCCGCGGCGGCCAGCCCCAAATAGAAATGTCGTCATTCACTCAGGGACCGTTTCGCAGAGCCAAACGCTCGCGGAGTCGAAGGGTTGGCCCGCCCAGTCCTTCATCACCTCAGCTTCAGCAACTGCCCTGCTCTTGTCCCTTCGGTTTCTTGGAGGGACAAGAGCAGACTTTCCTGCAGGCAGTTTCTTACTGAAAGAAGTCGCTCAGATCATTGGCGTTCGCAGCCGCTCCCAGCAACGGCCCGACCTGGAAGATTTCCTGCAAGGTTCTGAGCGTAGAGCTGTGGTCGTAGTGAATGTAATTGGTATAAGCGGCTTTCCCCCCGCCCTTGGCAAACGGTGAAAGCAAGAAAAAGCCGATCGGGCCATCGCTGAAGGCACCATCATCTTCAGCTTCATCCCAAATGATGAATATGGCTCCGCCGCGCTTGTACTCAGCTGAGTTCAAAATGAGGGGCACATTTTGCTTGAGCCAAGTATCTCCTCGTAACGTGTTGTCTTTACTCTCAAGAGCATCACAAGGAGAGACACCCTCGTGCCCGTCATGACACACGTTGGGCACAATGAAGTTGTAGCGCGCCGAGGTCTGGTTGGCGAGATCGGTAGCCAACTGGTAATACGGTCTGACGTGCTTTATGCATTCCGCCGACTTGGGATTCAACCCGTGGTTAACGTCGTCAAAATAGACGAAGCCGAGATGTTCAACATCTAAGTTCCTGAAATTCAGCGGACAGTTGTCGAACACCGGGCTGCCAAAGTCCGGCTCTGCATAAGCTGTCCAGGAAATCCCCGCATCTTCCAGAAGTCTGACCAAATGGCGGTGTGTCGTGAGTTGAGGCTGTCCCGGCTGGGTATCGGCGAGAACGCCAAAGTTGGTGCCGGCTTCCAGCCACACGTAATTCGGCTGGCTGGGATGATTACCTGGGGGATTGAAATACTGTTCCGCGTGCGCCGATGTGTCCAGCAATACCCCGTTGATATACGGCGCGTGCAGGTTGCCTTTGAGATCCGGGGCACCAAATGAAGCCCCGGCGTTGTCGCCCGTCCAATTGTGATTCTCCATCAGTATGACCCAGACGGTCTTTACCTTGCTCATTTGTGCATTCAGAACCGCTGGCGTCACGACAAGCAGCAACATCATCGCTTTGCAAAAGTTCAAAGCCTTGCAAAATTGTTTCACAGTCCCCTCCATAGAATTCTATTTAACTGCGGCCTAGGCCTCTGAGTTGTCAGTCGAAGAACTTCGGCGCGAATACGTCAGTTTCGCGGATGGTTCGTTCAGGAAAGTTGATAATACGGCGTAACGCTCAGCCGACTTGATGTATCAAGTTCGTCTGGCGTTCTGCGCCGGGCGGCTAGCAGAGCGTTTGTTTTGGGAAGCCCCAAAAGTTGATGGTCAAAAAGCACGGACGCGGGATTCCTGGCTGGACGGAGATTACAGAATGGATGTGATCGCAGGATGACGACCCGATTAAAAAACAATTAAATCAGAGAGTCATCGGACAGGTTGGGTTTTCTCGTTCCATCGGAAACTAACCCGGCCTTCGCAGAGAGCGCGAAAGGCCGGGCCGCCGCTCCCGATATCCGATGCTTGGAAGATCAACGACAAAGGCAGCGGACAAGAGTGTCCGCTCCACACGATTTTGCTTACACAAAAACCTCGCCAGGCAGCGCGGTCAGCGTTCGCGACGCCAGGGTGTTTTGCACGAAGCGCTTCGGTCGATCTGAGGCCGCCGGATCCAGTTGCTGACGTTCGATCCGCAACTTGAGGGTGCGTTCGATGTTTCGCAGTTCCAGAACTTCCACACCTGCAACCAGCGTCGTAGCGCGGCCCTGGGAGCCGGCACGTCCGGTGCGTCCAACGCGGTGGATGAAGTCCTCGGCCATTTTCGGCAAGTCGTAATTGATCACGTGAGCCACGTCGTCCACGTGCAAGCCGCGAGACGCGATATCGGTGGCCACCAAAACCTGGAAACGGCCTTCCTGAAATCCGCTCAAGGCGCCGTTGCGCTGGGCTTGCGAACGGTCGCCATGAATCATGGCGGCATTGAATCCGTCCCGCACCAGTTCTTTGGTCAGCCGTTGTGTGCCCCGCTTGGTGCGCGTGAAAACCAGGGTCTGTCCTTTTTCGGCATAGAGCAATTGGCGGAGGACGTCCAGTTTTTCTCCCGGACGAACTTCGTATGCCTGTAGTTGTACGCTTTCCGCAGGCTTGAGCACAGAGCCCAAGGCCACGCGCACCGGTTGGCGCATGTACTCGTGCACCAGGGTGGCGACGGATTGCTCCAACGTGGCCGAGAAGCAGAGAGTTTGGCGGCGCACAGGCAAGCAGGCAAGGATGCGCCGGATGGGCGGAAGAAAACCCATATCCAGCATTCTGTCGGCTTCGTCGAGCACCAGCAGTTTCACCTGGCGCAGGTCAACGATTCGCCGATCGAGGAAATCTTCCAGCCGTCCGGGGGTGGCGAAGATGACCTGCGCTTGACGGAGATCCCGCATTTGGCCCGCTTCCGCTACGCCGCCGATGACGAGAGCGGCTTTGGGCAGAGCTTTGGGGCGCAGTTTTTCGTACTCCTCGTTCACTTGCATGGCCAGCTCGCGGGTGGGCAGCAGGATCAGGGCGCTCACCGGCCGCAACGGCTCACGGCTCAATTGTTCGCGACTTAACTGTTCGATCAAGGGAATCAGAAACGCCAGCGTCTTACCGGTTCCGGTCTGCGCCGTGGCGAGTACGTCTTTGCCTTCGAGACCGGGCGGAATCGCCTGGGTTTGGATAGGGGTTGGGATGGTGAATTGAGCGGCAGCCAGTTTCTGCTGTAAGGCAGAAGACAGGGGCAGCTCCGCAAATGTTGTCATTCGAAATTGTTCTTTCTGGAGAGGCTGGTGGTCACACACTTAGATACACGTGCAGAACTTCACGGCCGCTCACATTTAGTTTTAGATTTGGCGCTGAACTGAAACGGCGGGCAGGAAAGGCGGAGATGAAGCTGATCCAACGAGGACCACCGCGTGACGAGCAAACCGTGGCAAAAGCGTCCCGAGTAGTGTAGCACAAGCCAACCTCGACCCGTAAATTCCGCGTAAAGCACTCATTTTCATTGTCTTCAGAGTCAACTCATTGGGGGCTTTTGGACGAAGAGGCAATATAAAGGGAGGGCGAGTGACAATACGGTGTAAGATCAAAAAGATGCCTTACATTACGGAACATCTCTCCAACTTGCGCCGGGAAATCACTACTTTGCGGGATATGAATGCCCGTTATTCGGCGCAAAGTGAACACAGTCCGATGGACCAGTCGGCTTTGGAAGTGCGTACCAATCGCCTGGCGGCGATCAAGCAGGAGCTGTTGAAGATCCTCGACCGTCCGGGGGACCCCGGCGTGTGGTGGGAAAAGCTTCGCCGTCCGGGACACATCGCGTAGACGTCTTATCGCGCATTATCGGAAAGCCAACGGGCCCGCTTTTCATCCTCTGTTTCTTCCTGAAAAGCAGCAGCTCAGCACAGGTTCCGACCGCTGGTGGCGTCACTTGCCGGTGTGCAATCTGTGCAAACATTTGCGGCACGTCACGAGCTTAAATCTCCTGCCCACAGCGGCTTTCGCCCGATTATTCGGAGAAAATTCTATCGATAACACTGACCGGAAGCGGTGTAGAATATCGCCGCTCGAATTGCAGATGGTGATTTCGCTCTGTCTTCATTCAAGATACCAGCCATTTTTGCGTAGGTCTGAATTAAGGGGGATTACTGATGCGAGGCAAGAGACTTTTTATCCAATGGAGAGCGATTCTGGCGATTCTTGCCGTGACCCTCTTCGCGTCGAGCACGTGCATCGGCGGCACCGCCGATCAGGTTGTGCATAACTTCGCCTTAAACGGCAAGGACGGGGTGACCCCCGAAGGCGGGTTGGTTGTCGATTCTGGCGGCAACCTTTATGGCACGACCGCGCAGGGCGGTCGTTTTGGCGGGGGCACCTTGTTTACGTTGATCCCGCCTCCCGCGGGAATAGCGTGGACGGAGAAGGTTCTGCATGATTTCGCCAACGACGGTGTGGACGGCCTCAATCCCTACGCCAGCCTGATCTTCGATGCTGCGGAAGGCAATCTCTTCGGCACGACCCTGGCGGGCGGCACGCAGGGGATGGGTACGGTGTTTGAGTTGAAACACCTGGCGGCCGGAGGCTGGAAGGAGAAGGTGCTTTACAGCTTCAAGAACGACGGCAAGGACGGCGCCAATCCGCGGGCCGCCCTGGTCTTCGACACTGCCGGCAACCTCTACGGCACGACATACAGTGGTGGCGCCGGCTTCGGCATAGTGTTCGAGTTGTCGCCTGCAGGGGGCGGAGTCTGGACGGAGAAAATTTTGCATAAATTCAGGAACAACGGCACGGATGGAATCAATCCTGTCGCCGGCCTGGTCCTCGATGTCAGCGGAAATCTGTACGGCACCACTCCTGCCGGAGGTTCGTTCGGCTTCGGCACGGTGTTCGAGTTGACCCAAACGGCTGGTGAGTGGAAGGAAAGACTGCTGCACAAATTCAAGAACGACGGTATCGATGGGATCAATCCCTATGCCGGCGTGATCTTCGATTTCGGAGGCGTCAATCTCTACGGCACAACCTATGGCGGCGGCTCGCCGGGCTTCGGCACAGTGTTTGAATTGTCACCCACCGCGGGCGGGAGCTGGAAGGAGACTATGCTGCACAAGTTCAAGAACGACGGCAAGGACGGGTTAATCCGGAAGGTAGTCTGATCTTTGACTCACCCGGCAATCTCTTCGGCACGACCGTCGCGGGCGGCTCTCAAGGTGTCGGGATGGTCTTCATACTGGTCCCCCCCGCCCAGGGGGAAGTTGACTGGTCCGAGACCCGGCTACATGACTTCAGCAATAATGGCAAGGACGGGGTTGCTCCGACATCTGGCGTGGTCTTTGATATCCAACGCAACCGTTACGGAACAACTTCCACGGGCGGCAAAAATGGGCAAGGCACGGTGTACGAGATCGCAGATTAGCTTCCGATCAAAACACGCGGTCAGAAATCGATAGACAGTAACGAAGGTGCGGATCGAATCTGAGCGCGGGACGCCCTTCTTAAGTTAGTTCCAGTCGAGCGCAGGCGCTGGACTCCAGCTACCGGGTTCGATATATTGCTGGGATCGTTTTCGACCCCGGTGATTAGCAGGGTTCCATGTGCCCCCCGACTCCACAATCGTTTCCAAGCCGGTCGCCATCGATGATGTCCGCGATAGGCAGCAAACTACGTGCTGCGTCGTAGGTGGCGGTCCCGGGGGTATGATGCTGGCGCTGCTGTTGGCCCGGCAGCGGATTCCAGTCACGTTACTGGAGCAGCACAAAGATTTTGATCGGGACTTTCGAGGTGACACGATTCATCCTTCGATCCTGGAGATTCTGGACCAGATCGGTTTGGCCGAGCCACTTCACCAACTCCATCACGCAAAGATCTATGGTCCGACGCTGCGGTTGGCGCACAGCACCTTCAGTCCAGTTGATTTGCACAGGCTGAACACTCGTTTCCCGTTCATCTTTCTTGTACCGCAGGTCAGGTTCCTGGAGTTTCTGGCGGCCGAGGCAGCGAAGTATCCGGATTTCCGGTTGCTGATGGGCGCCAACGTAGAGCAGCTCATCGAGGAAGATGGACAAGTGCGAGGCGTGCGTTATCTGCGGAGCGACGGAATGCGCGAGGTGCGGGCCCCGCTGACGGTGGGGGCTGACGGGCGATTCTCGCGGGTGCGCCACCTGATTGGCTTCGAGCCGGTCAAGACCTCGGCGCCCATGGATATCCTGTGGTTTTGCTTGCCCCATATTCCTGGAGATCTTCCTGAGGCCGAAGGCCGCGTCCTGGGAGGCTTTGCGGGTGGGAGAATCCTGGTGGTCTTCGATCGCTTCGACTACTGGCAAGTGGCGTACGTGTTTCCCAAGGGACAGTATCAGAACCTGCGGGCCGCCGGGATCGAGTCTCTGCGCCAATCGATCGTCGAGATTGAACCCAGTTTTAGCGAGCACGTGAAAAACCTGACTGACTGGCATCAGTTCTACCTTTTGTCGGTTGAATCCAGCCGCTGCTCGCGCTGGTACAAAGCTGGCGTGCTGCTGATCGGCGATGCCGCTCATGTGATGTCGCCGATCGGCGGCGTCGGAATCAACTACGCCGTTCAGGACGCAGTGGTGGCCGCGAACCTTCTTGTGGCTCCACTGAAGTCTGGCCCGGTGCAGGAAAGCGATCTGGCGAAAGTTCAGAGTGAGCGCGAATGGCCGACCAGGGCGATTCAGGCGATACAATCGGTGGTACAGAACCGGGTTCTGGCGAGCGCATTGCGTTCGGAAACCGCACCCCGCGTTCCCTGGTTCGTGCGGGCGTTTTTTAAAATACCCGTGCTTCGAGACATTCCGGCGCGGATCATCGCGTTCGGGGTGAAACGGGTTCGGTTGCGCGTCGCTGGATGCTTCGCGGACATCAGCGTTCCTGGTTCCACCCGGCGCTAGGAGCTAAATGTCAACTTTGGGCCGAACGGATGCACATTCGCCGCAGGTTCTAGAACGCGACCTCGGCCGGATACGGCGTCGGCATTTCCTTAACTTCCGGCCAGTCAACAGATTCGGGGCGGCGGAAAGAACCTGACGTGATGGCAAAGAGTTTGCACAATTCTGGCAGGGGGATCTGGCCGTTGCAAAGACGGACCTCGAAAATCCAACTGGAAGTCTCGCCTGGAAAGGCCTCGACGGCCTGCGGGCCACGGACTTGGGGGCGGACCGTCGTTCTGGGGCTCTTCTCCTTTATCTACCTGTCCGCAGGAACCGCGCGTTCCGCCGATAAAGCATTGCAACCGGTAATTGCGTCCACCGGGTCCACCTCTACTCCGATGATCGTGGTTGGTTTCGTCGGCGGATTCGTGCACCGCGACGATCTGCGGCATTCCGAGGTGCAGCTGGCCCAGAAACTGCGGGCCGAGCATCCGGATCAACTGCGGGTTGCTACTTTTGAAAACTGGCACCGGAAAGCGGCCTATCGAGCGATTCTGCGGTGGTTGGACACGGATGAGGATGGGAACCTCTCGCCTGCGGAGAAGGAGCGCGCGAGGATCGTGCTGTTCGGACACAGTTGGGGCGGGGCGGCGGTGATTTCCCTGGCTCGCGAACTGCAGCAGGAAAGCATTCCGGTTCTGCTGACCGTTCAGGTCGATAGCATCGCCAAACCGGGACAAAATGACCGGGTGGTTCCCGCCAATGTAGCCCAGGCGGTTAACTTCTATCAGACTCGCGGCCTGCTCCACGGCCGCACCCGGATTACCGCTGCCGACCCGGCACGCACTATGATCCTGGGTGACTTTCTCTTTGACTACAGGGAGGCGCCGGCGGAGTGCCGTCACTACCCGTGGTTGACCCGGCATCTCTTCCCCGGGCACACCGCCATCGAGTGCGACCCGCGGGTATGGTCCCGGATTGAAGGGATGATCGACAAGTATTCGTTCACCGGGCAGCCAGCATCGGTAGCCGGGCTGCGCTGAGTTTGAACCGCGGCGCGTACTCCTACATTCCGAAAACAAGTTGGTATCGCGGTGTATGGACGGGCGCGACGCCCGCGCCTGCATCTCCGGTTCTCAAAGAACTAACTTACCGGCGGGCGGTGGACAGGGCCAAACCAGGTCCCCAGGCTCTATTCTCCCAGACAACTTCTGACTTCTTGTCGACGGCGTGCTCCTTCCGCTGAATGCGCGCCGCATCGCCCAGAGGCATCTCGTAGCTTTCCGGAACTACTTCTCCCACCGGTTGTTCGCCTCGGGCGACAGTCACCGAACCCGAGCTTCCCCACAGGTTTTGTTCCTGTGCCATCCCCGCCGGACCAGCGTGGTCCGCATGGCTGGAAAACTGAACACTGCTGCTTAACATTGCACTGGACTGTCCGAACGCAGCGGTGGCAAAAAGTAAACACAAGGCAAATAGCGTTGTTCTCATAGAATTGATCTCCCAAGCCGGAGCGACCCGGGGGGCGTTGCGGGGGCTCCACTGGAACTGGGGCAAGTCTGATTCCAAACTGACGGATGGAGGTCTCGCACTTCCAGACTCAATTGGATGGAAAGAGCAATTGTTTGCACATTTGTGAACACTTCCCTTACCCAGCCAGCAAAGCCCGCCAGGCCCGCGATGCAGGTGGAGGTGGGGAAGCTTTCTTTCTACGTTCCACAATCAAGCCATTGGTGTTAGGCTGTTTAGCCGCTTTCTAGAAGGTTGAGTCTCCAAGGGGTAACTCATGAGCAAGTTCCTCAAGCTGAACCAGCAATACATCGGTGGGATCTGGCGTGATGGCAAGAGTCAGAAGGTGCTTACGGACCGGAATCCCTACAACGGGAAGTCGATCGCGGAGTTCAGACTGGCCAACCTGGCTGACCTGGACGAGGCCTATCGCTCGGCTGCTGCTGCTCAGAAAATCTGGGCCGAGGTGAATCCGTTTGAGAAACGAACCATCCTGGAAAAGGCCATTACCTGGATCGAGCAGAATGAAGCCGATATTGCCGACGTCATCATTGAAGAACTGGGCGGCACGCAGCTCAAAGCCATGATCGAGATCTTCCTGGTGAAGACCTTTATCAAGGAAGCGTCGACTTATCCGCTGCGGATGACGGGCGAAATTCTTCCTTCGACCGTCGATGGCAAGGAAAACCGTTTGTATCGTCTGCCCGCAGGGGTGGTCGGAGTGATTAGTCCCTTCAATTTTCCCTTCAACTTGAGCATGAGATCGGTGGCTCCGGCTATCGGGGCCGGAAATGGAGTAGTACTGAAACCTCACGATGACACCCCCATCACCGGCGGAACGCTGGTGGCCAAGATCTTTGAGGAAGCGGGAATTCCGAAAGGATTGCTCAACGTCGTCGTCGCGGATATCGGTGAAATCGGTGATGCGTTCGTGGAGCATCCCATCCCGCGCATTATTTCGTTTACCGGTTCGGAGCAGGTCGGCCGGCACATTGGCGGCGTCGCAGGCAGAAGTCTCAAGAAGGCGATCCTGGAACTCGGCGGCAACAGCGCCATGATCGTGCTCGATGATGCCGATTTGAACGCCGCAGTGAATGCGGCCGTGTTCAGCCGCTTCGCTCATCAGGGGCAGGTGTGCATGTGCACGAACCGCATCCTGGTGCAGCGCGGCGTGTATAACAAGTTTCTCGACAGGTTTGTGGACCAGGTCTCAAGGTTGAGAGTGGGTGATCCACGGAATCCGGAGACCGATCTTGGGCCCTTGATCAATCAACGGCAGGCGGAAACCTACAGCAAGCAGGTGCAGCGTGGTGTTGACGAAGGCGCAAAGGTAGTTCTCCAGGGGAAGACCGAAGGCAATCTGGCCTCACCCACTATCTTTGCCGATGTGAAGCCAAGCATGTGGGTGGCGCAGAACGAAATGTTTGGTCCCGCAGTCTGCGTGATGCCGTTCGATACGCCGGAGCAAGCAGTGCAGATTGCCAACGACAGCCCTTACGGATTGAGTGGAGCCGTCCACACCAAAGATGCGGAGCGCGGCGCCGAACTGGCCAAGCAGATCGATACCGGAATGGTCCATGTGAATGATGGCACCATCAATGACGATCCCCTGATTGCATTCGGGGGCGAAAAGGCTTCCGGCGTAGGCCGCCTGAACGGGAAATGGGCACTCGAAGAGTTCACCACGTTGAAGTGGATCTCGGTGCAACACAAGCAGCGTCACTATCCGTTTGAGATTACGGCCAAGGCATCGTAGGTGGCGGCAGCCGGAATCTCACATTCGTGTTGTCATTCCGCGGAGCGTTCGCGACGAGGAATCTGCAGTTTCCTCGATTCCCGGCGCACGGCGGATCCCTGGCTACGTTCGGGATGAACAATAGCAAGGGGTTCAAGCATCTCGGACTTATCATATCGCGCGTTGTCCTGCACGGGCGCGCAATCAGGAGGAGACATGCATGTCACCGAGGAAAAGAAAAATATCGCAGCCAGGGGCAATCTGGATGCGATTGTGCGGGAATACGCCTTTCCCGACGTCCATATCGGGCCGGGAGAGGATGAATCACCCTACGTTCCGTTCAAGGAAAACGTGTTTATCCGGCACGTTGCCTTTGACGTCAGAAACAACCTGTATGCCAACATTCTGTGGGTGAAACAAGGTGGGCTGCTGGGACGTCACCGCCATCGCGGACGAATCTTCGCCACCACGCTCGAAGGCAGCTGGCGATATCTCGAGTATGACTGGGTTGCTACGCCTGGCAGCTATGTGCAGGAGAGCCCGGGAGCGGTGCACACTCTGTTTTCAGATCACGGCATGAAGACCTTGTTCGTGCTCAATGGCTCGCTGGATTTCGTTGACGACAATGACAATCTGCTGGAGACGCTGGATGTTTTCTGGTTCATCGACCACTACGTGAGCTATTGCCGGGAACAGGGAATTCCGCTCAATAAGAAGCTGTGGGTCTAATGCCGGGTGTGTAGAATGTAGGC
Source organism: Terriglobales bacterium (assembly GCA_049582765.1). Taxonomy (GTDB): domain Bacteria; phylum Acidobacteriota; class Terriglobia; order Terriglobales; family Acidobacteriaceae; genus JBAUUQ01. The sequence continues at coordinate 366,257 of JBAUUQ010000032.1, read as the reverse complement.
GCGAGCGTCCCCGCTCGTGCTTCCGGTCCATTGCAAACCCAGCACGGGCGAGGACACCCGCGCCTACATTTTTCAAGACCCAGACACCCATCCGCGACAGCCTGTTCCGTAGGTTCAGGCGGCGACGGCCTGGTTTGCCATGACCGCCTTCACCGCCTCGACAATCTTGTCCTCGTTCGGCAAGATGTGGTTTTCCAGTGGTTCGCTGTAAGGGACTGGCGTGTCGAGCGCCGTGACCATCTTGACCGGCGCGCGCAGATATTCAAAGCCGTGTTCTGCGACTTCGCCGGCAATCACGGCGGCTGCGGAAGAGTGACGTGGAGCTTGATCCACCAGCACCAGTCGCCCGGTCTTCTTTACGGACTCAATAATCGTCTTGACGTCGAGCGGGGCGAGAGTGCGCGGGTCTACAACTTCGGCGCTGATGCCTTCTTTCGCCAGTTGTTCTGCGGCGGCCAATGATTTCTTGACCATCCATCCCGTGGCGACGATGGTAATGTCGCTGCCGGAGCGCTTCACGTCGGCAACGCCGATCGGAACCACGTACTCTCCTTCGGGCACCTCGCCCTTATCCAGAGTCAGCATGTAGTGGTGGAAATAGACGACCGGATTGTCATCCCGGATAGCCGCGGTCATCAACCCTTTTGCATCCGCCGGTGTGGACGGTACAACCAACTTCAGCCCGGGGATTCCCATCATGGTGTGGTAAATACAGTTGGAATGCTGCCCGGCCCATCCGGCGCAAAAGCCAAAGCCGGCTTTCAGCACCAACGGTACTTTCACCTGCCCGCCCGACATGTAACGGAAGCGCGGCGCTTCATTGATCACCTGATCGAAGGCTACCAGCATGAACTCACTCATCCACAGTTCGACAATGGGCCGCAGGCCGGTCAGGGCCGCGCCAATGGCGATGCCAATCTCGGCCGTCTCGGAAATGGGCGCAATGCGGACGCGGTCCTTGCCGAATCTCTTCAGCATGGGATCACGTTCGGTCATGGCCAGGTTCTGGCCGTAGAGAACTACGTTCGAGTCACGCTGCATCTCCTCGATGATGGCAGTGGCGATCGCATCGGCATACATCATTTCTCGCGCCATACTTTTCTCCTAGGCGTAAACGTAGTTGGTGGCCTCTTCCGCCAGCGGCAGCGGACTCGCCAGCGCGAACTTTACCGCATCCTGCACTTCCGCCCGAGCGGCTGCTTCAATGCGCTTCGCCGCTGCCTCCGTGAGCACACGGCCTTTCAACAGCCGCGCTCGAAAGCGCACGACCGGATCTTTCGCCTTCCATGTCGCGAACTCAGCCTTATTGCCGTACACGGAGAGTGCCTCGTGTTCAGGGAATTGAGTGGGAAGCGGAGGCACGGTGATCACATTACCGTGCGCGCTCAGACGATAAAACTTCGATTCGACCAGACTGGGGCCTTTGCCGGCACGGGCGCGCTCCGCGGCTTTGGCGACCACTCTGTTCACCGCGACCGGGTCGGTGCCGTCGACAGTCGTGCCGGGGATGCTGAAGGCTGCGGCCTTTTGGGAGAGCGGATCGCCAGCCACTTCGTTGGCATCTTCGAGACTGAAGTGCGTGTAGGCCTGATACTGATTGTTTTCCAGAATGTAAACTATCGGCAGCTTCCACACCGCCGCCATGTTCAGCGATTCGAAAAACGCTCCTTGCTTGGAAGCTCCATCGCCGAAGAAACAGTAGACGATCTGGCCTTTCTTCTTCACCTGCGCGGTCAGCGCGGCCCCGGTGGCGTGGGCGATGCTCTGCCCGATAATCCCGGAGGTGCCGGGGAAATGGTTCGCGGGGTCAGCCAGATGCATCGATCCGCCGAAACCTTTGCACAGGCCATCGGTGCGGCCGTAGACCTCGGCCATTATTTTCCGGAGCGAGGTTCCGAGAACAATGGGATAACCATGGCAGCGATAGCTCGGCATCACCAGATCAGTCTTGCTTCGCGTGGACAGCGTACCCACAATGCTGGCCTCGGCGCCGTCACCCAGGTGGGAGTGTCCGCGGATGACTCCGGGATGCTCGATGAAGGTTTGCTTCACCGCTTCTTCGAACTCGCGGATGCGCACCATCTGGGTGTACATCCAAGTGAGCCGGTCCTTGCTGAGCGAGTGTCTCTTTGGCATGGCTGCCTCCTTGAATACGGCAATGTAGGCGCGAGCGTCCCCGCCTCGTGCTTTCTCCCGACCGCAATCCGCACAGGCGAGGACGCCCGTGCCTACACGATCTGGCAAAGTGGATCACCCACGGGTACCTCGGCCGTTCTTTAGCCAGGATCTTGAGCAACACGCCCCCGTATGGCGATTCCAGTTCGTAACTCACTTTCTCAGTCTCAAGTTCAACCAGCGGCTCACCTTGCCTCACCTTGTCGCCTTCGCGCTTCAGCCACTTCACCACGATGGCCTTGGTACTGGTGACTCCGCCGGATTTCGGAACGATCACGGTTTCCAGAATGCCCTCCACTCAATGTACCTGCCGCTCCACATGGGCCCAATACGGTTGGCGGATTGCCTTGCGATCGATTTTGCCCGCGGCAGTCTTCAGAATCTCCGAACAGAACTCGACCGACTTGGGAGACTTTACCGCCCCCAGCTTTTCTCTGCAATGGGCGATCACCGCACTCTCCGCCACGGATGCCCCATCCCGCAATACGATCATTGCGGTCACCGCCTCGCCCCACTTGTCATGGGGTACGCCGATGACGGCACACTCATGGACTTGGGGGAGGGCCATGATCGCGGCTTCCACTTCGGCGCAATACACGTTGAAGCCGCCGGTGATGATCATGTCTTTCTTGCGGTCGACGATATAGACGTACCCGTCTTCATCCATGTAGCCGACGTCGCCGGTGTGATGCCAGCCATGCTTGCGGATTTCAGCGCTCGCTTCCGGCATCCTGTAATATCCGCCGGTGACCAGCGTTCCCCGCGCGACGATTTCTCCCCGCTCGCGCGCCGGAAGAATCTGCCCGTCATCATCCATGATGGCAACCCGCACCGCGGAAGTCGGTCGCCCACAACTCGCTAGCCGTTCCGGATGGTCTCCCGCAGCCGCCGCGGCTACGGTCTGGGCGTCGAGAAAGGTCAGGAGCATCGGAGCCTCGGTTTGCCCATAGGACTGGCACATGCAAGGCCCGAAAATCTCCACTGCCTGCTTGAGCTTGTCGGGAGAGACCGGCGATCCCGCGAGAAGGAAAACCTGCAGGCTGGAATAATCGAAATCGTTGATCTTCGGATGCGCGAGCAGGTTGTAAAGGGCTGTCGGAGGCAAGAACAAGTGGGTTACCGCGAAGCGTTCGATATTGCGCAGCACTTCGAGAGCATCGAACTTGGGCATGATGACGTTACTGGCGCCCAATGCGGACATGGTGAATGCAACTACGCCCGCGGCATGAGAAAGCGGCGCCGTGTTAAGGCAAACCGGATTGACTCCGTTTCCACGCCAGTAATGAGTGGCCATTTCCGTCATGGTTCCCCAGGCGCGGCTGGTTACTCGCACTCCTTTGGCCGGCCCGGTCGTACCTCCGGTAGGGACGAGTCCGACCAGGCGGTCGAGATTGCCATATTCGTCGGCCCACTCGAAATCCATGGTATCGTCGCCGCGCGCCATGAAGGTTTCGAGAGACGGATTTCCGTTATCCTCGGCGTCGATGCAGATCAAGTTATTGAGTGAAGGAACCCGGGACTTGATCTCGGCTACGTTGTCGCGAAAATGGCTGTGATAAAAGAGCCACGCCATCTCCACGTAATTCATGTACTCAACATTGGCGTCGATGGCATTGCGATAGTTGATCGGAACCCAAACCGCGCCGGCGCGCATAATCCCCAGCATGCACAGCAGGACGCGCGCATCGTTGTGGGAATAGATGCCGGCACACTGTTCGCCACGCAAACCGTATACCGACATGGCGCGAGCGATCCGTTGCGTGATGGCGCGAGTCTCACGATAGGAATAGCGGCATCCGGCGCCTACGATCGCGTTGCCATCAAGGTTGGCGTCCGCTCCCTTGTCGAAGTAATCGATGGCTCGCATGACTACTGCATCCTCAACTATGTATACAATCTCGCCTTCGCCAGCCCGTAACTCTCAATGACAGCTAACAATTCCCGATGGCCAAACGCCTCGGCCGCGGAAGCAAAGCCGACTTTTCGCGGCGGCGCGTGTACCAGACTATGAGCCGCGAAAGCCTGAATCAATCCGGTTTGGCGATAACAACACGTGCCGAACACCACGCAATGCACGTAATCCGTCGAGCCGCGGCCGGCGACCACATCGATGGTGCGCTGTTCGCGAGTATTCTCCCGAGGGGGTGTTCCGCCCTGCACCGCATTCGCCATTTCCGCCAGCTTTTTTTCCTGCTCAGCTTTGGGTAGCGGCCGGATCTGTTCTTCGAACAACTTTTCGGTCGCTGCCACGCCTTCCATAATCTGACGATCGAGCAACCCCCCGATGGACCGCACATTGGCAACTTGCGGATGATTCTTGAACCACACCGGCTGGGGGAAGCCTCCCCAGGCCAGGGCCATCTGACTCTGCACGTAACCCGGCACAGAAACGTCGTAACGGGTCGCCCGCGGCCACAGCTTGTACTGGTTCTGCTCCAGGTAGTGGGCGTCGGTTTGGATCACGGCAAAAATAGTCTGCGTGGAGCCAAAAGTAGGAATTCCCTTGAACATCGTGACCGTCTCGATGGTGTCGATCGCCCCCTTTTCGAGGCAGAGACGAATAGCCGCATCGCTGACCGAGCACATGAAGGCGGTCGCCGGCGCCGTCAGCAACCCCTGTTGGGCAAACTTGTCTCCCCACTGCTCTGCGACCTGGCGGACCCAGGCCTGCTCGCCCCCAATGTCGATGTAATGGCACCCCGCCTTGAGCGCGGCTTCGATGACTTGGGGGCCATTGTAGATGAACGGTCCCACGGTGTTGCAAACCACCTTCGCGCCGGTGAACAGTTTGACCAGGTCGTCCACGGTGTTTCCCACTTCGGCGATTTCATAGTCGGCGGTTTCAATGCCGGGCACATGGTTCATCACTTCTGCGATCTTGGTACGGTTCCGCCCCGCGGCAATAAACGGAACGTTGTACTCGCGCAGAAATTCCGCGATGAGGCGCCCGGAAAACCCGCTGGCTCCATAGACGACAACCGGTCGTTTTGCACTCATGCTTTCCTCTGAACAATGACATAGAGGACACGCGTCCTCGCCCGTCAATGGCGAGTCGTGGGGAAGAACCAGGTCCTTCCCGGCGACAATCGAACGGGTGAGGACGCTCGTCCTCCATGTGACTTTTTTCGCAAACCTCTGGTCCCAGCAGGGGATTTTAGGCTAAAGTATCTTTATTGCTAGTAGGAACCTTTCTGTAACCTAGAGCCCGTGCGGAGGCTAGTCCATGGATGAATTCTATTGCCCGGTCAAATTGACCACCGACATCATCGGAGGCAAGTGGAAGCCGATGATCCTGTTTTATCTGGAGGGTGGGACGCTGCGCTTTGGCGAGCTGAGAAAACTGATCCCCGCCATGACCAAGAAAATGCTGACCCAGCACCTGCGGGAGTTGGAACGCGATGAAGTCATTCACCGCAAGGTCTACGCAGTCGTCCCTCCTAAAGTGGAGTACTCGCTCACCAAGCACGGGGAAAGCCTGAAACCGATCCTCAAACTGATGTCGGCGTGGGGGACCAAACATCGCGCCCGATATGGCAATCCAAAAAGTCACACCCTGGTTCAGAAATCTTCCGCTGCTCAGAAACGCTTGGCGACATCTGTAGAGGAAGTAGTGGCGAGCTGAATTCGGCAGAAGCCGGAAGGGTCAAGGAGACGGTATGAGTTCTCGCTCCAAAGGGCTGTTGTCCCAGTATGACGATGTTTGGCTGGTGGACGGTGTGCGGACACCGTTTGCCGATTACAACACGGTGCTCGGGCTGGTCTCGCCGATAGATCTGGGCATCAAGGCGGCGCGCGAGGTGTTTGGCCGCTCGGGCGTATCGCCCGATCAAGTCGATACGGTGGTGGCCGGGAACATGGCGCAAGCCAGCTTCGATGCCTACATGCTGCCCCGCCACATCGGCATCTATTCCGGCGTCCCCATTGAAGTGCCGGCACATTTGGTGCAGCGGGTGTGCGGAACGGGGTTCGAGGCCATTTTGCAGGCTGCGGATTCTATCAAGCTGGGCAGGGCGGAACTGGGCCTGGTGGTGGGCGCTGAGTCCATGTCCAGGAACCCGGTTGCCGCGTACACTCACAGAGGAGGATTTCGTCTGGGACAAGTGGAGTTCAAGGACTTCCTCTGGGAAGCGCTGCTGGATCCTGCGGTCAACGCATCCATGGGTGATACGGCGGAGACCTTGGCCAAGCGCTACAGAATTTCACGCGAGGAGGCCGACCGATTCGCGGCGGACAGTTTCAACCGTGCGCTTGCGGCGCAGAAGAGCTGTTTTCTCAGCGGAGAAATTGCTCCCGTGATCAATGAAACCTTTGAATGCGCGGGCTACAACCCGCGCGGAATTCGTCTGCCGCGTAAGGTCGAGTCGTTCGCGCAGGACAGCCACATCCGGCCCTCGCCCGTGGAAGTGCTGGCGACACTTCCACCTGCGTTTGGGGGTGTGCAGACCGGCGGCAACAGCTCCGGCATCGTCGACGGTGCTGCCGCTGCGCTGGTCGCCTCCGGTGAATTTGTGCGCCAGCATGGTAAGGCGCCCTTGGGAAAGGTGGTGGCCGGGGCTGCTGTGGGAGTGCCTCCGGAGACTATGGGAATCGGACCGGTGCCGGCCATTCGAATCCTTCTTGAAGCCAGCGGGCTTCGCCTGGATCAGATCGACCGGATTGAGATCAACGAAGCCTTCGCCGCTCAAACCCTGGCGTGCGAACGCGAACTCGGCTTGGACCATGCCAAGCTGAATGTCAATGGCGGGGCGATTGCCATCGGCCATCCCCTGGCGGCCACAGGGGTGCGCCTGACAGTGACTCTGGCGCGCGAGCTGAAGCGATCAGGCGGACGCTACGGAATTGCAGCGGCTTGCATTGGCGGCGGACAGGGGATTGCCGTGCTGGTGGAAAATCCGTAGCAATCAGATGGGCCAAATACTCAGCGCGGTCTTGCTGAGAATCTGCTGTTTAACTTCCTCCGACAACGGCAAAGCGCGAAAGTCGTCGAGATTCTTCTTGATTTCTGGGACGCCCGGCCCCGGCCAGTCGGTGCCGAAAAGCGTTTTGTGGGCGATCTCGTCCAGCCGCGGGAAATACTTCAGCAGAGTCTTGGGCGGAATCCCGCTGATGTCCAGGTACATATTGGGATGGCGGCGCAGCAGGAAGAACGAGGTGTGCATCCACAGGGGCCGGCCGCCGTGAGCCAGCAGGATTTTCAGCTTGGGGAAGTCCACGGCAACATCGTCCACGAAAAGTGGGTCCCCGTATCGATTGCGGGCGCCGGCAAAAATCGAGGTCCCGGTGTGGAACATCACCGGAATACCGTTCGCCTCTGCCGCCCGATAGATGACTTCCAGTTCCTTTACTCCGTTCAAGTAGTCGTTGGGGAACAGAAGCTGGTGCGGAGGATGAATCTTGATCATGCGAATCTTGAGCCGCAGGATCTGTTCGACGTCGGCCAGGATATTGTTACTGTGTCGCGGGTGCAGGCCGCCGCAGGATATCAGGCGTGTCGGGTTTTCCTTCACGTAGTCGGCGATGAACTGGTTGACGCCAGAAGTAAAGCCGATCACTTCCGGCGCTATGTAATTGATGAGAACCGCGCGATCGATCCCGGAGGCGTCCAGATGCTTGAGAAAGGATTTGGGCGAGCGGCAGAACTCGGCGATCTGCTCGAAGTTGGGCCTCTTCTTTTTTATCAACTCCAAAGCCTGGGATTGGAACATCTCCAAAGGCTGAATGTGTATGTGGCAGTCAGTGATCAAGCTCTCACTCTGTCCTAGAGACTCGTCTCGAAGCCTTTACTTCGCGACCGAATAAATCCCCCGCAAAAAAATGTCGCTAATCTCGGCAGCCAGAATGTCCGGGTTTCCGTCGACGCGTGAGTTGTACCAGGTGTGCAACCAGTTGATGGCGCCAAATAGACTCATGACCGCAGCCCGGGAGTTGAAGTCGAGTTTCTTTGCTACCTTCAAGGCTTCTACCAGGTCGGCGCAACTGTGGTAATACTGGCGCTTCAGGGCGGTGATCTCTACCCCCAATTCGTCGCGCAGGACGTCGTCCTCGTGGGAAAGCACCTTCATCGCCTTGGGTTTGCCCAGAAAATATTCCACGTGGTTCTGGATAAAGATGCGCATACGAGCCTCCGGATCAGTGACCTCGCCGAGGCGCTCGCGTAACAACTCCATCACGGTGGTGAAAAGGTCCTTCTGGATCAGATAAAGCAACTTCTCTTTTGACTCGAAGTAGTAATAAAGGCCGGCCAGAGACATGCCGCTGGCCCTCGACAAGTCACGCATGGACGCGCCCTCGTAGCCCTTTTCGCAAAAGATGGTGGTGGCGTGATCCAGAATCTTGGCCAGACGACGGTCGAAGCGCGTAATCGGACGCGGTGGAAAGGGTTCGTGGGTGACTGCGCCGCTACTCATATCTATCGAACGTTCGTTCCTGATGCTACCTCAAGACCCTAGTCCTGGCAAGCATTTACCCGACCTGTGCCGGAGGACGAAGACCTTCACGAATGGCACTCAACACCCTGGCGAGGTCTTTGGGTTGCGTTGTCTCGGCCAGATCCTCGGGTGAAGTGACAAACACAATGCGGCGGTCCGAAGCGCAGTTGGCCAGGACTTCAGGTGAGCACGCTTGCGCAACGCGAAAAGCTTCCGCGGGCAGCGCGATGCCGGCAAATCCTTCACGCAAACAAGACAGTCGACCCTTGCCCAGTTCCGCCGCAGGCGGTGTCCAGCACGGAATGCAATCGCGGTGACGCTCCAGAAACCGGGACAGGTTTGCCTCGGAGACTACTCCCGCCAGGAACAGAACCGGCAAAGCCTCATAGAAACGAACAACATTGGCAACCGGACTGAGCAATGAAGCGTACCAATCGCAGGTCTCGGCGGACATCCCAGGCGGAAGAATTTCCGTCAGCAGGATGACGTCGGCGCCGGCCTCGAGCAGAGCCTTGGAGACACTGGTTGTAACCTCCGCGGCGAACTCGACAAGATCGCGCGGCTGGGTCCCTTGAGGGACGAAGGCATGACCTAAGAACTGCGCTGCGAGACTGAAGGGTCCGTTCACTCGGACCATGAGCGCAGGCTCGTCTTTTAGCATCACCTTCAGGCGGCGCAGAACTTCGCAGGCCACCGGGATATGGCCTTTACTCGAAAGGCTGTCGGGCGAGTTCATTTTCCCGCGCAAGTCATCAATGCCGGAAAACGATGGGCAGGTGATGGACGACGATCCATCGTCCCTCCACTCACGCCGGCAACCGAGAGCCTCAGCTTCGAGGAATTCATCGGAGTAGCAGGTGAGTCCATCGACTCGCAGAACGCCGCGAATCTGGCGCAGCGCATTCGCAATCTTGGTGGGATTTGCCTGAAAACCGCGTAACGGCAAATTCTCCATGCGGGCGCCGAGCGAGAAAATGATGGGCATTAACAGAGGATGCGGGGGCGCTGCACCTCGAACGATAGATTTGATGGTCTGCCGCGGGGTGAGCGCATCGGTCATCATGATGGCTAAGGCCTGAAAATGGGGCGCACGGGCTTGGCATCGGGCCAGGATCCGTACCACTCCAGAATTTCTGGCGGCGGAGATGTCTTGCTCCATTCGGCCACGAACTGATCGTAAGGCTTTCCCCGGGCCAGCCGTGCCTTGCGTTCCTCCGCTCGCAGTTCGTCAGTTCGCGGAAGGTTGACCTTGCGCTTTTCTGGATTTAGGGCAACGCGATAAATGTTCTCGGCTGTCCACTCGGAGATGATGTTCTTCTGCAAATCCTCGACTACCAGCTCTGCCGGGCGCTCCAGAGGGTCGCCGTAGCCCGGGCCACCGCCGCTGAAGCCGAACAGCAAGTCTCCTTCTGCATACATGTCCGGAGTGCGGGCAATCAGCTCGAATTTCCAGTCGCCCTTAATGTCGCGTTCCTCAAAGATCTTGCGGTGATCGAGAGTCAAGGTTGCATCCCCGTCTTTCATTCGTTGCAGCAGGTTGGCTTTCTTGACGCTGATGCCCGGAATAGGAGCGGAGGCGTAGCCGCCAAACAAAGGCTGACCGAGCGGCACTTTACTGCCATTTCCCATGCAGAGCGACAGCAGTTGCGGAACCTTGTGGATCATCCACTGTTGCACCGCGCCCGAACCGCCACGATTACGGCCGGGGCCGGAAGAATCCCGCCAATGCTGAGAAAGGGTGACGGTCAAAGGAAGTTCGCTTTCCACCTGCTCACAATCGGGAGCGCGGCCGAACGCGCACCAGGCGAAGCCGTAAGCGTCCATGCCGTCGGTTGCCGCCCGTCCTCCCTGGCCCTGCGTGTTCAGCGAAAAAGAAAGCACATCCGAGACCGACAGGTTCCATTGCGAATGCCCGCTGCAAATCTGCGCGGTGTGTTGGCTGCCCGGCGCTGAAGCTACCTGCCGCCAGCCGTCGCGGGTAGGGAACATCATCTTGGCGAAGCAGTTGTGGGTGGCGCAGCGCGTCTGCATACCGATATAGACGCAGCAACTCGTCGCTGCCAGTTTGTCCGGGTACAACAGAGTGCCGGGAGGAAAGATAAAGTCGATGGGAGCGAAGGTTGAACTGCTGATCGGCAAATCGTGAAAAAAGTATTCATACATGAAATTGGCGATGTGCCCCACCACCGCCTGGGGATGAACGTTGTAGGACGAGGGCGTCTCTGGCGAGGTGCCATTGAAATCGAAAACCAGGCGGTCGCCCTGCTTGATGACTGTCAGAAAGCAAGCGCGAACCAAAGCTGGCGTCCAGCCCAGGGCGTCATTGAACACCACGCTGCGAAATTTTCCGTCAGGAAGCTGCTTGATCTTGCGAAACGCTCCGGCTTCCGCTACGTCCAACATCCGCCGCATGAGTCCGACCAGAAACTCGACTCCCCGCTTCTCGACCAACTCCAGCAGTCTTACCCGCACCCGGTCCGCTGTCGTACACCGTGCCCGCAAGTCGGAGATGAACATGGCGGGGGCGCGCAATCCATAAACCGAGTAAAACTCCAGAAAATCATTGCGCAGCTTGAAATTGTCTCCGATCTTGATCGGAGGCATGTTGAGGCCTTCTTCGAAACGCGATTTGGCGGTGACTGGCATTCCTCCAGGTTCAGTGGCGCCGGTTTCAGTGGTGTGCAGGGCGGCCGTTGCCCATGCGAGCAGCCTGCCTTCATGGAAAACGGGAATGATGGCCACCTGATCAGGGTTGTGTATTCCACCGTACAGCGCATCGTTGGTATAGAAAATATCGCCGTCGTGAATGCCCGGGTTTTCTCTGTAGTATTTCAAGATGAACTTGATGATGATCGGCTGAATGATAGCGTGCAGGTAAGTGCCACAAGAGCCATTGATGAGATCGCCGTCGGCGGTGAAGATCGCGACCATGGAGTCGCCGGAGACGCCGAAATAGCTGCGCGAGGAACGAACAAAGATCTCCATGGCTTCGTCGAGAATGTCGTTGGTGATCTGCACCCCGATCTCGTACTCGCCGGGCCGGACGGTCTTCACGCACTCCTGCTCGAACGCCGTGGCCGGCGCGGGTTTCAGCCACGCCAGCTTCTCCTCTAAGGTCGGTATGGGCATGTGCTCTCCTACTCCAAAATGCCTAAGCCATATTCGTCGATCGAGAAGCGCAGCGGAAAGGGAATCACCATGGTGGTGTACTCCCCTTCGACCACCGCCGGGCCGGGAACGACATTGCCCGGCCGCAGCTTCTCGAAGGAATAAAACTTGGTTGTGCAGAAATCCTTTTTATCCGGCCAGTAAATCCGCCGGGTGCCCTTGAGTGCCGCTGTGGGGTCACTTTTTTGCAACGGCAGCTTGGGCAAAGCGACCTTCTTGGTGGGAACGATGGCCTTGAGGATGAAGCTTTCGACGAATACGCCACCCTCGGGATTCACCACGAATGGGCTGAAAGCCTCGCTGAACTCTTTGTCGAAGGCGTCGCAAATGGTTCGGACGTCGTTTTCGTCGCGGATGAACAATAGCGGCGACAACGTTCGCTTTACGTGGAACTGTCCGCCGTAAAGCATGTCGAGCTCCAGCACGAAGATTGCGCCAGCAGGATCGAGTCCTTCCCCGGCTAAATCTTTTCGGGCTCCTTCCATCAGAGACTCGACCGCTTCGTTAAAAGGCTGGAATTCGTTCGAGAGCTTGCGCGTCACCGGTTCCATCAGCGTAATCTTTCTGGAGTACTCGTAGACGTGCATGATGTCCATGGTGGAGGAACCGTAGGCGCAGAATACCGGCGAAAAGGGAAAGATTACTGCCTTGGGAATGCTGGCGCGAAAGCCTTCGACATGTGTGGCCCCCGCGCCTCCGGCGGCAAACAGAATGAATTCTTCCGGGCTGTATCCGCGCAGATGAACTTCTTTCATGATGGCGGATGACATGTTGCCATCGACCACTTTACGAATGATCGATGCCGCCTCCTCCACCTCCATCCCCAGCGGCTTGGCGATCTTGTCACGGATCGACTGATAAGCCTTGTCCTTGTTCAAAAGCAGCTTGCCGCCGAAGTAATATTCTGGGTTGATGTAGCCGAGTACCACATCTGCGTCCGTCACCGTAGGCTCGGTGCCTCCACGATTAAAGCAGACCGGGCCAGGCAGGGATCCGGCGCTCTTCGGGCCAACCTGCAACTGGTTGTTCAAGAGCTTGTTGAGCCATGCGATCGAGCCTCCGCCTGCTCCGATCGATAGAGTCTTGATCATGGTGATGCCGACCATCCAGCGGTCGATCACCGGGCGGAAGTCGTAGCTACGCACACTGTCTTTCACCACCAGGCCGACGTCGAAGCTGGTGCCCCCCATGTCGGCCATGACGACGTTGTGGAAGCCCAGGGCCCGGCCAATGTGGTGCGCCCCCATCAGGCCGGAGACTGGGCCGCTGTTGAAGGTGCGGCTGGCCGCGGTCTTGAACACTTCCGCAATTCCGCCCGAACTCTGAATCATGGACAGGGAGCGCTTGTAGCCCCGGTCCCGCAGTTTGTCCCAGCAAGTGGAAAGTTCGATTTGCATGGAGCGTTGCAGGTAGGCGTCGAGGATCGCCGCCATGCTTCTTTCGTACTCTCCAAGTTTGCCGACGACCTGCCCCGCCAGTACCACCGGCATGTAGCCGATATGGAACTCTTGGTACTCGCTGCGAATAATCTCTTTAACTTTCTTTTCATGAACCGGGTTCAGAAATCCCCACAACAACGCCACCACGAAAGCCCGGCAGCCTTTCCCCACCAGATAGCGGACTTTTTCGCGGACATCGTTTTCGTCGAGCGGACGAATCACGTGTCCACCGGAGTCCACACGCTCTTTGACTCCCACGATCATGTCGCGCGGAATGATGGGGTCGGGTTTCTTCTGCACGCTCAGATTGCGGCGTTCCTGCACCCGTGTGCCATCGATCCACTGGGCGCCCCGGCCGATCAGGGTGGTGTCTTCGTGTCCTTCGGTGGTAATCAATCCAAGACGGGGGCCCTTGCGTTCGATGAGCCGATTGAGCGCGATGGTGGTCGAATAACGGATCATGTCGATGGAAGGCAGAAGATGTTCCATCTTCATGCCCAGCGCCTGCGCGCCGTCCTCGATCACATTGGAAAAGCAGACCGACAAATCGTACGGTGTCGTGGGCACTTTGCGGATGATGGTCTGATCCTTGTAGGTCAAGACCAGGTCGGTAAAGGTTCCGCCCACGTCGATGTCGATCGAGTTCATTGCGTAGCCTCGAGGCGCTCATCCTTGATGACGAGTTCGCCGCTGGCCAGACGGCTCTTTAGCGCGGCTATGTCGATTTCGATGTCGTGGGTGATGGGATGGCCGGGCGGCAAATATTCAGTGTCGACTTGCGTGCCACAGCCGGGACAGTAGAACTCAACGATTCTCACCCACTGCGGATCGGGGGCAAAGCTGTACTTTCCTTCCACGATAGGGATGTGGATTTCCCGCGGATCGCGATCGTAGAGCAAACACCCCTTCTTGTAATTCTCGGCAGCGAGACCGAACCCATGTCCGCAGCGATGGCACATCCACTGTTCGTGATCGAGGTCGAGATCAAGATATTCGGTGACACGTATGCGCCGGTCACTATTACTTGCCATCGGATTGTGCCTCCTGCAGAGTTTTGGCCGAAGCGTCACCCGTTGCCCGCGTCGCCTGCGCGTTGCCATGCTGATCGATCACCAAACTCCAACCTTCGGGGACGAAATAAGTGCTGTTCTCCGCCTCCAGAATGGAGCATCCCTGTACTTTGTTGCCGGGCCGCAGCAATTCCCACTTGTAAAGCTTGGCGTCGCCACTGCGGCTGCCGTAAGTGACACTGCGTTTGCCCAGCAAAGCTCCGGCTGGATCGCTGGGGCCGAAATTCCGCAGGACCAGCGCAGGTTTTGAGATCGCTTTTTTCACCCGCAGGCGCACCAGTTCAACGGTTACATCCCCTTTCGGAAGGGCTGCGCCAAGTTTGGCTCGCAAATCCGCGATGCTAACGAATTGCAATTGCGGACAACGGACCGTGGCACTCGGTTCTCCACCGTGCGAGAGCTCCAGTTCAACCGAAGATTCGGCTCCGTCCGGCTTGATTCCTTCTCCCAGAAGATCGCGTATCCCAGTGCCGCGCAAATCGTCGATCAAACGATTGAGAGGTCCCACGTCCGTTTCCTCGCGGAGCAGCGTGTGAAACGAACGTTCGTAGACGTGGCTGATATCGGAAACCGAGGAACCGAAGGCGCTGAAGACCGGCCCCAAGGCGAACAGGTATACGTCTCCCAGACCGGCGCGTTGCGCTACCCCGCAGGCGAACAGGCCGCCGTTGCCGCCATAGGCGAACAGTGCGTGATCGGACAAATCCTGCTTAAGTTCCTGCGCTGCGGTGGCAATCATGTTGGACACAATGTCGTAGGCGCGGTTGATAACGTCGCTACAGGCTTGCTCCACTGATGTTCCGCGGCGCCGGGCAACCTGGCTCTCGATTGATTCTCTGGCTGCCGCCAGATCCAGGAGCTTTGTGCCCCCCAGGAAATTTTCCGGGTCAATGAGCCCGGCGGTAACGAAAGCGTCGGTTAGCGTGGACTTGTCACCACCGAGCACGTAACAGGCCGGGCCAGGGAATGAGCCCATGCTCTCCGGGCCGAGCCGGATGTTATCGCCCTGGACGGTGATTACGCTTCCGCCTCCCAGCGCGATCGACCGCAGGTAGGGAAGGCGGATGCGGACCGGGATGCCGAACAGGTCGCTGACCTGCGAATACACCGGCTCACCATCGTGAATGATGCCAACTTTTGCCGTGGTGCCGCCGACGTCCAAAGCGATCACTCGTTTCAGTCCGTAGACTTTGGCAAGGTAGCTGGTGCCGTAAAGTCCCAGGATCGGCCCGGACTCCATGGTGTCGATGGCTCGGGTCTTGGAGACGCCTGCCACTCCACCGTTGATATGGCTGATAAGAAACGCCCGGGAATAGCCATGCGTATAGCGCAACTCGTCTTCCGCTTTGAACAAGGTGGAGGCGAGCGCGCTGTGGGTATAAGCATTGATGACTGCGTAGTAAGTGCGGGTCATGTCATCGGTGTTCTGGCAGATGTCGCTGCCGGTGAGGACTGGCACCGAACCTAAGAAGTGATCGGGATATTGCTCATCGATGATTCGCTTGATGTGTTGTTCCTGCTCAGGGTTTTGCAGCGCGCCTTGCAGGCTGATGCAGATTCGACGTACGCCACTCTCCAGTAGAGATCGCACCGCCCCGAGAATCTCCGGCCCAGTCGAGCGCTCGACTCCGATAATGTTTCTCTCATCCACAACCTTATTCAGGATCGGACTCAATCCCGGTCTGCCATAGAGATCGCGTTCATGCCCCTGAGAGACGATCAGGCCGATTTTCGGGCCATGCAGCTCCGCCAGCACATTCGAAGTGATAGTGGTGGACCAGCGCAGCAATTCCACCTGATCCAGAAAACTCGGGAGGTCTGGGAAGCCAAGTCGAGTCGCGCCTTGAGTCAGGCAATCGAACAAACACACCGTCAAGTCGTGTGCGGTCGTATCCACCTTGGCGGACGCCATGCGCTGGCCGTCGCTAAACAGGCCGTCGGTCAAGGTGCCGCCAACATCGATGTCGACGCTAAACATGAGTGCCTCTCAGGGCGTACGGGCTCACGCTTTGCACGAACTCGGACGTGGTTAAGGTCCAGCCCAGATAGTTCTCGACGTTCTTGACCGTCGCCTCCTGCAGCATCGGCGGACCAGCCTGCATGGTGGCATCGTGCAGCAGAATGGGCCAGTAGTCCAGGAAGAATGCGTCACGCAACGTGGATTCCACGCAGACGTTGGTAGCGATGCCGGAGAAAAATAGGGTTCGAATGCCGCGGGTGCGCAGCATGGAATCTAGAGGCGTGCCGTGGAAGCCGCTGTAGCGTGTCTTATTGACGGCCAGATCCTCAGGATGGGGCTTCAGCTCGTCGACGACGTCCCAATCCCACTGGCCTTCGGTCAGAACTTTGCCTTGCAACTCGGGGCGCTGGCGGATCAAGCGCAGCCCCAGTTCCTTGTGCCAGTTCGGCGAGTCCGGCCCGCCGCTTGTGGTCAGCCGGGCATCGTAACCCATTTGCAAGTAGACAACATGCATCCCCGCCGGCCGGGCTACTTCCAAAGTCTGGCGGATGACTTCGATCACCGAGCGCGCGCGGCTGATGTCGAGGCCGGAGAGATCGAACATTCCACCCTTGGACGCGAAGGCATTCTGCATGTCGACAACCACCACGGCCGACTGCTGGAGTTCTACTTCCCTTGCTTCCGGCTTGGTTGGAAACGTGATCATCCGTCTTCCTGCTGTCGAACTACAGCCGAACGGGCATCCGAGAACGGCCACTTTTACGGTGTCTCGTAAGCTTTCTTTACTAACTGGCCTTTCATTTCGTATCGCGGCAACGTTCCTGCCGGGACTAACTCCACTGATGCAGGGACGGCCAAAGTTGCCTTGATCTTGCGTTCGATCCCGCTCTTAAGGGCGGCCATGTCCGCTTTTCCCGCGTACTCAGCGACGACTTTCAATGGTGGCGTGACTTTCGGTCCGGGCGCGTCGAGAACGATTTGAATCTCGCCGGTCGTCTGCGGATGAAAGCTCGAGACTATGTCTTTGACGGCGGACGGGAACACATTCACACCCAGCACGATCAGCATATCGTCAGTGCGCCCGATGCAGCGCAACTTGAAACTGGTGCGGCCGCATACGCAGGAAGTACCCAGCACCGTCACCCGGTCGCGGGTGCGAAAGCGCAGCAACGGTACGCACTCCCGCTCCAGACTGGTATACACCAGTTCGCCGGTCACGCCGGCCTCGATGGGCAGGCTTTCACCACTTTCCGGTTCAATGATTTCCACCAGCACATATTCCTGGCCGTTGAAGTGCATGCCGGATTGATCCGGGCATTCACTGAAGATGATCGGCGCCATGTCGGCATTTCCCAGTCCTTCGGTGACGCGTGCTCCCCAATCTTCTTGCAGCTTGGCACGAACCGCAGGAATTCCGGCTCCGGGTTCCGCTCCACAGAAGAGTTTCTTCAAGCCGAGATCGCGCGGTTCCAGCTTGGCCTCGCGCCGTATCCAGTCCGCAAAGTAGCTTGCATATGACGGGGTGCAATGCATCGCGGTCGCCTTCAGAAACGGGATGGCCGTCAGGGCCTTCTCCGAGGCGCCCGTCCCGATGGGAACGAACATCGCTCCGACCGATTCGATGGCGTCCTTTACTGCTAGCCCGCCCACAAACAGGGTGAGCCCGGCAGCATGAATGACGATATCCGGCTTCCTCAGGCCCTGGGTGTAGAACGATCGTGCGGTTAGTCTAGTCCACATGCCCGCGTCACGGCGGGTGATCCCTACGAAACTGGGCTTGCCCGTGGTGCCAGTCGAGCTGTGCACGCGGATGACATCATCGATCTTGGCGGCAATGTGCTTTCCCAATGGCGGGCAGGCCGCCTGGCTTTCCCGCAGTTCGTCTTTGGTGGTGAAAGGGAAGTGTTGTAAATCGCGCAGCCGCCGAAAGTGTTTGCGCTGGATGGCGGCACCCTGAAACTTTTCCTGGTAGAAGACCGACCGGTCGAACAAATAGTCGAGCTGTTTGGCAAGCTTTGCCTCTTGAAGGCGTTGCACCTGTTTGACGCTGGCGGTTTCAATCTCTGGCTGCTGATACTCCTTGGTCCGCATGTGCTCAGCCCGGCTGGTACAGCGATAGCAATCCCGACGCCGTAGCACTCTATCGAACGTACGTTACAATTTGCAAGTTGAAAGTAAGTCTTAATGGCGGGCCCGCGAGAACCATAACCACAAAGGACACGAAGGCGCACAAAGGTTTTAGCTCAGGTCTTCCCTTTGTGTACCTTTATGTCTTTTGTGGTTAACCAGGTTTTCAGCTTAAGCGCGCAGCCGGGTCGCAACGCTCGGGTTGCCCCATACCTCCTGCGCCGTTTCGGCCACCAGGCGCAGCTTGGCCTCTTGATCCGCCGGGGTTAACAGATTTCCTTCCAAGGTTGAGGCAAATCCGCACTGTGGACTCAAGGCCAGCCGTTCCAGCGGAATGAAAGCCGAGGCTTGTTTGATGCGCTGCTTCAGCTCATCTTTGCTCTCGAGCACAGCCTTTTTCGAGCTGACCAACCCGAGCACTACGGTGCGATCATCGGGCACCTGGCGCAACGGTTCGAATCCGCCGGAGCGTTCGTCGTCGTATTCGAGCAGGAAACGCTGGAAGCGGGTCTGGCGAAATACCTTGGTGATCGGACCGTAGTCTCCCGAGGCGTAGAATTTGCTCTGGTTATTGCCGCGGCATAGATGCAGTCCGAAAGTAATTCCAGGATGATTGCCGATAACAGCATTATCCATTTCGGTCGACAAATCCAGCAGCCGGTCGGGATCGTTTCCTCGCTGGCGATATCCTTCACGCAGGGTGGGATCGAGCAAGGCGGCGTATTGTGGCGAATCGATCTGGATGTACGTGCAGCCCAGGCGAATCAACTCCTCCACCTCGTCGCGAAGAATATCCACCAGATCGGCGAGGTAGGCGTCGATCTTGGGATAAGCGCCAGAAGATTTCTTGTTGTCATAGTAAGCTGCTGCCTGTTGCGCGCTGATCATGGTGGTCTTGGCAGGATAGTTGGTGCGGGCGCGCAAGTAGGTGAACTCCTCCGCGCACAAGGGCCGTTTCTTTCGCAATTTCGAAACCACTACCGGCCGCGACAAAATCAATTCTTCTCCCTTTTCGTTGCGAAAGGGAATGGCCCAGCCTCCGGTCTTGTCGAACCCTTCCACGGCGTCGATCAAGTGCCCGAAGAACGCGTAGCGCCGCATCTCGCCGTCCGTGATTATGTCGATGCCAGTCCGGATCTGCAGCTCGGCGGCTTCGTTGACTGCGCGATCTTCCACTTGCTTGAATTCTGCTTCTGTAAGCTTGCCCTGCTCGTGACGCTCGCGCGCCTCCTTCAAATAGTCCGGCCGCAACAGACTTCCCACCACATCGCTTCGATACACGTAAGCCTCCGTACATCCCAAGAGTCTGCTCATCGCCGGATCGCAAGCCTGTCGTGTCCAGCGACGTTGAGCGCGCATCAGATTACTCCGTGATGATTAGGGCCACAAGTCAAATTTCACGGCGAAATTCGAACGGGCGCTGCGGAAATTCGAACAGCCGATGGCAAAATTCGCGGTTGACCATTTGGCTTGAGGAGCTTAGCAGTGCCGACATTTTGCTGCTGCGGGTCAGCGAAAATTTTCACCTGTTGGCGGGCGATCTCGCGCTTGCCAAGCCGGAGTATGATGTTGGCGCTTCAGGAGGAATGGGATGTTTTTGGAGAACTACTGGTACGCCGTAGGCTGGGACCACGAAATCAAGCGCGCGCCGTTCGGCAGGACCGTCTGCGGGGAGCCCATCGTGTTGTACCGGCAGACCAGCGGTGCACTATCGGCTTTCGAAGACTGTTGCCCGCACCGTTTGCTGCCGCTCTCCAAGGGTTTCCTGCAGGGCGATCAGCTGGTCTGCAAATATCACGGACTCAAATTCAATGAACACGGTGAGTGCGTCTGGATGCCCGGCCAGGAGGGCATTCACAAAGACACTAAGCTCAGAATCTATCCGGTGGCGGAGAAGCACCGCTTTGTGTGGGTCTGGATTGGCGATCCTGCGCTGGCCGACGAAGACAAAATCCCCGACTTGCACTGGTGCTCTGATCCCAACTGGATTTTCGAGGGCAGCACTTATCACATCAAGTGTAACTACCAATTGCTCGTCGATAACCTGATGGATTTGTCGCACGAAACCTTCGTACATCCCTCGAGCATCGGACAACACGAGATTCTCGAAGCCCCTATCAAAGTCGCTTCGGATGAAAAGTCAGTGACCGTCACGCGCTGGATGTACGATATCGATCCCCCGCCGTTCTGGGCGTCCAACCTCCGCTCGTTCGAGAAGTGCGACCGCTGGCAGATCTGCAACTTTTCGCTGCCCGCCAACGTCATGATTGATGTTGGCGTAGCGCTGGCCGGAAGCGGCGCTCCCCAAGGCGACCGTTCCAAAGGCGTCACCGGAATCGTCGTCGACTTGATGACGCCGGAAACCGAAACCTCTACCTGGTATCACTGGGGCATGGCGCGGAATTTTCAGACCGACGATCGGGGGTTGACCTTCCGCATCCGCGACGGTCAAGCCGCGGTCTTCGCCGAAGACCTGGAGATCCTGGAAGCGCAGGAGGAGAATATTAAACGCCGCCCGGACCGCAGCTTGCTAAATCTCAAGATCGATGCTGGTGGCGTGCACGCCCGCAGAATCATTCAGCGGGAATTGGAGAGAGCAAAAGCGCAGATGTCGCTCATTCCAAGTGAGTGAGCAACCAGCGATTCGAAAACGACGATAAGCTTCTGAGCCGAATCACCGAGTCCCTGCGGTTTTCTCCTGCGCCACGGTCTGGTTCCTGCGGAAGATCACGTACGCACGGATCGCCACGGCGTCTTCGCGCGACAGCTCTTTGGCAAACGAGACCATGCCTTCCGATTGCAGAGTGCCCGTGAGAATCGTATCGAACCAATCGTTATTCTCCAGAGCTCCCGAGTAGCGCAGATCGGGCGTAATCCCGCCGCTGACCGCGACGTCTCCATGGCAGGCGGCGCAATAGCGCTGAAACAGCTTTTCACCCTGGTGGATCGTGGCTGCACTCGCGGCATTCGGCAACGGGGGCAGCACAGGTTTTTCGGGTTGTTCAAGCTCCGGAAGATTCGCTTTTCCGCCCAGCTTGAAAACCAGCATGCGGCTGATATTTCTCACTCGACCGGACTTGAACGAAACCTCTCCGGTCGCCAGCGGGAAAACTCCGCCCCAGCCTGCGAGCACCGCAACGTATTGTTCGCCATTCACCGTATAAGTCACCGGGCCTGCCATGACCCCGGTTTGCGCGGGGAAGGACCATAGTTTCGCGCCCGTGTCGGCGCGATAGGCTTCGAACGCCCCTCCGGCCGTGCCTTCGAACAGCAGATTCCCCGCCGTAGAAAGCACGCCCCCGTTCCAGGGCCCGGGGCGCTCCACAGCCCACGCCTGCTTTTGCTGCAGTGGATCCCATGCGACCAGCTTGCCCTTGACCGTGTCGAGGATCGCCTTCTTGATAGCCGGATCCTGTGGCATTCCGGCGGCGACTATATCGATTCCATAGTTGGCCGCGAGTTTCTCGGGCTTGAAGTCTTCCGCCGATTTGTATTTGAACCCCAAATCATTGACCGGGATGTAAACCAATCCGGTGAGTGGACTGTAGGACATGGGCTGCCAGCTATGCGCGCCCAAAGGTCCGGGGATAACGACTGCTCCATCTTTTCCGGAGTAGCGTGCGTTGGCGGTTTCGATCGGCCGGCCGGTCTTCATATCGACGCCGGCAGCCCAGCTGATGTACGTATAGGGCTTCGCTGAGATCAGCTCGCCGTTGCTGCGGTCGATGACGTAGAAGATTCCATTCTTCGGCGCCTGCATCAGCACTTTGCGAGTGCGGCCTTCGACGGAGAGGTCGGCCAGGATAATCGGTTCCGCCGAATCGTAGTCCCAGTCGTCGGCCGGATCCTGCTGATAGTGCCAGACGTACTCTCCGGTGTCCGGCCTCAGCGCGATGATGGAGCAGGTGAAGAGGTCGTCGCCGCCTTTCGGGCTGCGATACTTCTCACTCCAGGGTCCGCCGTTGCCGGTTCCAATGTAGAGCAGGTCCAACTCCGGGTCGTAGACGATGGCGTCCCACACTGTGCCGCCGCCGCCGGCCTTCCACCATTCACCAGACCATGTCTGGGCTGCCTTGGCGAGAATGGGGCTCTCGAATGGTTTCGAGGGATCGCCGGGCACAGTGAAGAAGCGCCAAACCAGCTTGCCGGTTTCGGCGTCGTAAGCGGAGACGTAACCGCGCACGCCATATTCCCCTCCGCTGTTCCCGATGATCACCTTGCCCTTCACCACCCGTGGAGCGCCCGTGATCGCGTAGCGAACCGTGCGATCGAAGGTCACCGTTTCCCAGACCGGCTTTCCGGTCGCCGCATCGAGCGCAATCAGGCGGCCATCCAGTGTGCCCACGAAAACCTTCCCATTCCAGAGTGCGACGCCGCGATTCACCACATCGCAGCAGGCATTTACTGCCCACTCGCCCGGCACCTTGGGATCGTAGGACCACAACACAGCGCCGGTGGAGGCATTCAGGGCGAAGACTTTACTCCAGGCGCTTGTGAAGTACATGACGCCATCGACCACAATTGGTGTGGCTTCCTGCCCGCGGTGCGTATCCAGGTCGTAGAACCAGGCCAGTCCCAGCTGAGAGGCATTTTGATCGTTGATCTGCTTGAGCGGGCTGAAGCGCTGTTCGGTGTAGGTGCGACCGTGGAGCGTCCAGTCTCCGGGGTCGACGAGCGAAGAAGCAGGGCGCCGGCAGGCGCACCCGAGCGCCAACACGACTACGTTCGCCAACAAAAATATCTTCCACCTATCCATGACGCCTCCACCTGCTGTCGGAAAACTTGTAAATCGGCGTTCAGGTCTTCCTCTGTTGTCATCCCGCGGAGCGAAAGCGACGAGGGATCTGCAGTTTCTCTCATCCCTGGAAACTGCAGATCCCTCGCGTTGCTCGGGATCACAACAATGAGGGCTAAACGATGATCACAGTCCGGCTTCGGGCCTTACTTCTGCCGCATTTTTTCCAACTCTTCCGCCGCAAGATGAAATCCGGTGTTGGCTGCCGGCACCCCCGCATAGATGGCGAGTTGCAGCAGCACTTCTTTCAAATCACACGGTTCCAGTTCGTGCGCCAAACCGGCGCGCACGTGCATGCTGAACTCCTCCCACCGCCCCAACGACGCCATCATGGCCAGCACCAGGAGACGTCGCGTCCGCCGGTCGAGGCCGGGACGCGTCCAGATCGTTCCCCAGGCATAGCGCGTGATCAGCTCCTGAAACTCGCGATTGAAGTCGGTTGTCCCAGCGACGGCGCGGTCCACATGCGCATCCCCCAGCATTTCCCGCCGCACCGCAAATCCAGCTTCCAGCGGGTCGTGTTTCTCGTCGCCGTGCAAGAAGTCGAGCAGGGCCGCAGTGAATGATCGCGGACGTTCGAGGTTGGACAGATGTGCTGCCGGCAGGCGAACCGCCCGCGCGCCAGGTATTTCCCGCGCGAGGATTTCCCCGTGCCCTTCCCAGGGAGTCGAAACATCGTGATCACCAGCGATCACCAGAGTTGGAACGCGGGTTCGCTGGAGAGAGTCGCGGTGGTCCACATCCCGTAACGCCGCACAGCAGCCGGTGTATCCCGCAGGATTAGTTCCCAGAAGCAACGACCGTATCCCGTTTACATAGACATCATTCCTGGCAAGGGTCTCGGCGGAGAAGAAGCGCGGCATGACCACGTCGACGATGGCTTTCATACCGCCTTCGGAGACCGCTTTGATGCGCGCTTCCCAGTTGCTCCGCGGCCCAAACTGCGGAGAAGTGTTGGCGAGCACCAATCCGGTCAGGCGATCGGCAGCATGAATACCCAGCCACTGCCCGATGGCGCCTCCGAGGGAGAGGCCGCAGAACGCAAAATTCTTGATCCAAAGGACATCGGTCAGGCCCAGCACATCGCGCGCCAGGCGTTCGACCGTGTATTCCGTTGCCGGAGCGTCCGAAGCGCCGTGACCACGAGTGTCGAAGCGCAAGACTTGGAAATGGGGGAGCAGGCCGGCAACTTGCGGAGCCCACATGCCATGGTCGCAACCGATGGAATGGGACAGAACCACCGTTGGGGCGCCGGTCTTGCCTTCCATACGAAAGAACAGGCGAGTGTTATCAATAGTGACAAAGGGCAAGGGTCATGGCTCCTGATGGCGATTCTTTCCCCGGGCCGAAGTCAGCAGCGCCCGTCGAAACAGCTCCGCTGATCCGAGATATTGTTCCGGCATTTCGAGCTGCTGCAATGCGTCGCGGTCGATATGGGCGGTGATCTCCGGCATTTCCGCCAGCACCTCGGCAAGATGCCGTCCCTGAGCCACACTATTCTTCGTGGCCTCTTCCAGGACTTTGTGGGCGACATCGCGTCCCAGCTTCGAGCCGAGCAGGATCATGGCCCGTTCGGCGAAGATCACGCCTTTGGTAGCCTCAATGTTGGCGCGCATGCGCTCGACATCCACCGTGAGTCCCTCCGCTATCTCGGCCATGGAGTCCGCCGCCAAACCGGTCGACTGAATCACCGCAGCCACCACCGGCCATTCCGCCTGCCAGCCGCCTACTGCGCGCTCGTGCTCTTGCACCATGGAGGAAAGGTAGGTCGCGACCAGTCCCGGCACCCGCTGAGCTGCCGCCAGAGTGAGAGTACTGCCTGCAGGATTCCTTTTGTGGGGCATGGTGGAGGACCCGCCACGGCCATTGCCACCCGGTTCTGCCGCCTCGGCTACCTCGTTCTGCATCAGCAGACTGACGTCACGCGCCATCTTTCCCAGTTCTCCGGTCAATACTCCGCATGAGCAAACCAAAGTTGCGAGGCGGTCGCGATGAGTGTGCCACGGCGCTTCCGGGCAAGCCAATCCGAGTTCCTTCGCGAGCTCCTGCGCCACCGTGACTCCCTTCTCTCCCAACGACGCCAAAGTCCCCGTCGCCCCGCCCAACTGCACCAGCAGCGCGACCGCAAACGCGCCATCCATCCCGGCATGGCAGCGGCGGGTCGCTGCCAACCATCCTGCAGCCTTCAGGCCAAATGTAACCGGCGGCGCGGCTTGCATTAGAGTCCGCCCCAGCATCACAGTGTTTTTGTGCTGCTCGGAGAGTCTTGCCAGGGCCGCTTCCAGCCTCGAAAGGTCGCCATCGAGCAGGGGTTGCGCCCGCTTCAGCAGCAGCATCAGCGCGGTGTCGGCAACATCCTGGCTGGTCGCCCCCCAATGCACATAACGCGCCGCCTCGGGATTCCTGGCTCGAACTTTTTCCGTAAGCGCTGTTACTACCGGGATAGCGGCGGTGGCTGCGCGAAACATGGCGCACGCCAGAGCGGTCATGTCGAAGTCACCTGCCCTGGCCACTGCGGCGATATGTTCAGCGGCGGCCTGCGGCACAACGCCCACACGTGCTTCGGCGCGCGCCAGCGCTACTTCAAAATCGAGCATGGCTTGCAAAACAGACTGATCGGAAAACAGTTCGGCGAGCGGTTCGGTGGTGGCAAGACTCTCGATTAGCCGCGCCGGCATGAAGGCTGGTTCCTCAACCGGGCATTATAGACTCGAAGGTTTGGCGGGTTTGGTCGGCCCGGGTCAGACATCCCACGGTTACACATCGAAGAACACGGTTTCTTTGTCACCGCACAGGTGGATATCAAAGAGCCAGCCTCCGGCACGCGCGGGATCGGGCTGCGCCAACAGCGTATCCCGTCGTTCGGCTGGAACCAAGGCCAGCACTGGATCCTCTTCGTTGGCGGGATCTCCGGCAAAGTAAATGCGCGTGTACAACTGCAGTAGAATACCGCGGGCGAATATCGCGATATTCAAATGCGGAGCTTGCAAAGCATTGCCCGGGCCGGGGACACGCCCCGGCTTCACGGTTTCGAACTCGCAGCTGCCGTCGTCCTTCGTGCCCATGCGGCCAAAGCCGCGACAAGCCGCATCTGGTGTCTTGGCCTGCCCATCGACCGGGTGGTTATATTTCCCGCCGCTGTCGGCTTGCCAGATCTCGATCGCCGCGTCGTTGAGTGGAGCTCCATCGCCGTCCAGCACGCGACACTTTAACCACACACGTTCACCCTTGGCTTGCGGGCCGGCGATAGTCTGGACCGAATTCTTCTCTGTCAGGCCAATGCTCAAGAAAGGCCCAGCCGTCTGCGAAGGTGTCAGAAGGTATTCCATGCTGGTTGAGCCTCAGGTCTCGAACGGCGTGGCTTCCGGGCCGCGCAGCACGATGTCAAACCGGAATCCCAACGCCCACTGCGGCTGAGTAAGCTCCAAATCGAACTTCGAGATCATGCGCTGCCGCGCCTTCTCATCCGGGATCGACTGAAAGATCGGATCGAAGGCAAACAAGGGATCGCCGGGGAAATACATTTGCGTCACCAGCCGCGAAAGAAAGGCCCGCCCAAACACCGAAAAATGGATATGCGCCGGCCGCCACGCGTTGTAGTGATTGAACCAGGGATAAGGGCCGGGCTTGATGGTCACGAACCGATAATTGCCATTCTCGTCGGTCATAGTGCGCCCGCCGCCGCTGAAGTTGGGATCAAGCGGCGCGGGATGCTGATCTCTCTGGTGAAGGTAACGGCCGGCCGCATTGGCCTGCCAAATTTCGACCAAGGTATTCGGTATCGGACGTCCGTTGTCGTCGAGCACGCGTCCCGTAACCACAATGCGCTCGCCTTGCGGCTCTCCCGCATGCTGGCGGGTAAGGTCGTTATCGGTTTCGGCAATCGAATCAGGCCCATAAACCGGCCCGGTGATCTCCGACAAGGTGTGTGGCAAGAAGATCAGCGGCTTGGCTGGATTGCGTCGCACCGTGGATTTATAAGGCTCATGGACGCGGCTGGGCTGGCTGCCGGGCTGATAGCGGTGATACGGGGTAGGGATCGAACGTTCGTTCGCTAACCGCTCCACGGCCCACCTCCGAATGCAGCGCTTTGCATGGTCTCCCCGCTAAACCGCCGCATCATATCCCAGCGAAAGTCATTTGTCCACGCGGACTGAGGCGCGTGACTGAGGCTCGCAGCGGTGCTGTTTCGTCAGACGGGTTGGCGA
This sequence comes from Terriglobales bacterium, assembly GCA_049582765.1. GTDB lineage: Bacteria > Acidobacteriota > Terriglobia > Terriglobales > Acidobacteriaceae > JBAUUQ01. The sequence goes on along the minus strand of JBAUUQ010000032.1, from coordinate 338,887 downwards.
TCCCAACTCTGGAAGGCGCATCCTGATCACTGCGCGCGGACTGGACCGCCAGCGGGTCAACCATCATTCGACTCCGATGAGGTTTAGGCCGGTTCCCGTCAGTAATAGTATCCCGATACGGTGCAGGTAAGGTTCTGTACCGGCCCGCCCAGCCCGAAAACATCGATGCGGGGCTGATCCCCTTTTTCGTAGAACAGGTACGTGTCGGAATTGATGCCATACGCCGTGAAACCGCTGCTGCTCCCATTGGCGAAAACCTGCAGGCTGTTTCGAGGGTTTGCGTTCTGGATGCCGAGCATGGCGTAGGAGATGGAATTACCGGTTGCCAGCGCAAAGTTACAAGAAGCGTGCAGAATCAGTGTGCGAGTGCCTGACATGGCCGGGAAAACGATCGCGCAGTCCCCCTGGATTGTGCAGTTGGCGATTGCGAATTGCTGATACGGGTGGTGAACTGGGTCGGCGATATTCCGTACCTGGGTCGACGTTGAGGCGCTGGCTGTGGTAGCCCAAAGGATTGCAAACACGATCACAGGGAAAACACGGTTCATGATGTCACTCCTTATGTTTGAGGTGCGCGGCTCGCGCTTTCTTGGGGCGCTACGATTCTGTTCGCCTGCTCGGGCCGTCCTGGTACCCCGGGGTGCACCTCAATTGAGAGATACCACCCCAGAAGGCGCGTCCCATGCGGCTTCTGGACCCTCGGACGTTAGCACACCCGGGACAGGACGCCAAGGGCAACCCGCAGTGGTGGCCCCGTTTGAAACCTGTTGCAGTAGCGCCGTTTCCGCTCTTGTGGGAAACTTGCTTCATGCCTAAGCGCAATCTTCGGATCGTAAAGCGGGTCAGAAACGTGCCTGTGCTCGGAATCTGCGAATCCTGTAGAGCTCAGTTCTCGGGAGACCCAAGCAGGGGGAACGCACAGTCCGCCATCCAGGCGCAGTTCAACCTGCACAAGTGCCAGAAGCAGGACTCCACCCCACCCCCTGCCAAGACTATGAGAGAGACTGCTGGTAAGTCCTAGGAACTGGTGGGAATGGAGCAGCCGTTTGAACCCGGTCATGGTTCACCTCCCGGTGACTTCCGGTAGCTCAGTGATACACTGCCGTTTCTGAAAAGGGGCGATCCCCCACAAAACATGAAGAAAAACACCGCACCTGGTCCGCTTTCCTCCGTCTTGTTAGTCAAGATTCTTTGCGGCCTTTTCGCTTTCGCCGCTCCCGTTCTCGCGCAGCAGATTACTCCGGGGTTGCTGGACGGCATGCGCTGGCGGCTGATCGGCCCTTTCCGCGCCGGGCGGATTACATCGGTTTGCGGAGTGCCAAGCCAGCCCAACGTCTACTACGTAGGCACGCCCGGAGGCGGTGTCTGGAAGACAGAGGATGGTGGGCGGGTATGGAAGCCGATTTTCGATAGCGTGCCGGTAGCTTCGATCGGCGCGCTCGCCGTATCACCTTCGAACCCGCAGGTGGTGTACGTCGGCACCGGAGAGCAGACGCGCGGCGATGGCGTCTACAAATCGACCGATGCCGGCGCCAGTTGGAGCAACGTCGGTCTGCGCGAGACGCATGTCATCAGCGGTATCGTTGTGGATCCCCGCGATCCTGATGTCGCTCTAATTGGCGCGGCTGGCGATCACACCTCCGGCGCAGAGCGTGGCGTCTACAAGACCACCGACGGCGGCAAGAGCTGGAAGAAAGTTCTCTATAAAGACGATGAAACCGGGGTCGCTGATCTGGAGTCTGATCCCGACAATCCCAATATTCTGTTCGCGACCCTTTGGACTCGAGCGGTCGATCCCTTCAACCCGGAAGAACCCATGAAGGGTCAGGATGCGGCAATCTACAAATCGACCGACCAAGGCTCCACTTGGCAAGTCATTCCCGGCAAGGGGTTGCCGGCCGATCCCATGCGTCGAGTGGGGGTCGCGGTCGCGCCCGGGACCGATGGCAAGCGGGTGTATGCGATTGTGGAGCAGGGATTGTTCCGCTCCGAGGACGGTGGCGAGACCTGGCAACGGAGCACGACCGATCCGCGAATTCTGGGGAGTGGGTACTTCAGCCGGGTGTTTGTCGATCCCACGAATGCGAACCTGGTTTATGTCGCACAAACCTCAATGTACCGCTCTACCGATGGCGGCAAGACTTTCGCAGCTTGGGCCGGTGCCCCTAGCGGAGATGACTACCATATCCTCTGGATCAACCCGCGTAGCGACAAGGACATCGTCCTCGGTGTCGATCAGGGTGCGGTCGTAAGCGTCGACGGCGGCGCCACCTGGACTTCCTGGTACAACCAGCCCACGGGGCAGTTCTATCACGTCGGCACCGACCAGCAATTCCCCTACCATGTCTACGGAGCGCAGCAGGACAGCGGAACCGCCGAGGTCGCGAGCCGCAGCGATTTCGGCCAAATCACCTACCGCGAATGGGCGCCGGTGGGAGGATTCGAGTTTGCTTACATCGTGCCCGACCCAGCGAATCCGAACTATGTCTATACCGGTGGATGGTATGGAACGGTTTTACGCTTCGACCGCACCACCGGACAGATTACCCATCTTTTTGTCCGTTCTCCGAGATATCGCACTGCCCAAATGGCGCCCATCGCTTTTGCGCCCCAGGATTCCCGCACGCTGTATGTGGGAGCGCAATATGTGCTGAAGAGCAAGGACGGAGGAGTGACCTGGAAGGAAGTCAGTCCTGACCTGACGGAGAAACCTGAACCCGCCGCGAAAGCGGGGGCCGGCGCCCCGAAGCCCCCCAACCGGCGCACCGAGGTCATCACGACAATGTCCTTTTCAGCCCTGAAGGCCGGCGAGCTGTGGGTGGGCACAGGGAACGGCATCGTGCAGGTCACGAAGGATGGGAAGGGCTGGCAGAATGTCACCATTCCCAACTTGCCGGTGCATACGAGCCTCAGCGCGATTGAGGCCTCAAGGCATGACCCGGGTGGAGCATATGCGGTCACGCAGACTCGTCGCGAAACCCGACCGTCCGTCTTTCGCACCCATGATTACGGCCACATCTGGCAGCCAGTCACGACGGGACTGCCGCTCGACGAAAACGTGCGCGTGGTTCGTGAGGATCCTGAACGTAGCGGCTTGCTGTACGCCGGCACCGACAAAGGGATCTACGTCTCCTTCAACGACGGGGACCGCTGGCAATCCTTGCAGCTGAATCTGCCGACCTCCCCAGTCACCGATCTGGATGTCCACGGCACCGACCTGGTGGCTTCTACCTTCGGGCGATCGATGTGGGTTCTCGATGACATTACCCCCCTGCGGCAGCTGACCGACAAACTGTTCCAGTCGGACGTCACTCTGCTCGTCCCCGAGGAAGCAGTGCGTACCCGCTGGGACGTGTATCAGGACACGCCTCTGCCGCCGGAGACTCCCGCCGGCCAGAATCCGCCGGACGGAGCGATCATCGACTACTTCCTGAAGCAGACCTCCAGCGCAGGCGTCCGGCTTTCGATCTACAACTCGAAGAATGAATTGGTACGTGAATATTCGGACGTTCCGCCGTCCGTCGACAAGACTCGGGCGAATGTGCCGGATTACTGGTTCTCTGCACCGCCCGGATTGTCGAAGCACGCCGGTGTCAATCGCTTCGTCTGGGATCTTCGTTATCCCGCGCCCAAGGCATTGAACTACAGCTATTACGGCGAGCATCTGGATTACATCGAATACACACTGGCTGACCACGCCATTCCCGGGGACTTTCCTCACGAACAACCTCTGGGACCCTACGTCGTGCCGGGAACCTATTCTTTGGTCTTGACGGTCAATGGCCAGTCGTACCGCCAGCCGCTTACAGTAACGATCGACCCGCGGGTGCATGCCTCGCAGGCAGACCTGGCGCAACAACTCGAGATCGAGAGAAATATATCGGCGCAAATGGCCGTCACCTACGACGGCTACGGACAACTGGAGGCGTTGCGAAACGCAATCATCGAGCGAAAGAAAGCCATTGCATCGGACGCGGGAAAGAAGGACCTCGCTGATGCGTTGAAGTCATTGGACGATCAGGCGGATAAGATCGAGAATGGGAAGGCATCGGATATTGGAATCGGCTCTGCCAACCGGGAGCTGGCGCGGCTGGCCACCATGGCCCAAAGCAGCGATACCCGGCCGGCGGCACCGGTGCAGGAAGGCGTGCTGCAGACTTGTCAGATGCTGGCGAGGCGAATAGCCGAATGGCGGGAGTTGAACGACAAAACGATTGCGCCAGTGAACGATCTCTTGCGGAAATACAGTCTTTCGCCGTTGCCCGCGATACCCAATGCGCTGGTCGCGCCCGACTGCAAGTGATCGGCGTAAGATTGTCCGCCGGGCGAAGCGAGGGACCTACAGGTCGGCGGCAGGCGGAAGTGCAGATTCCGCGTCGCCGGCGCGGCCAGGAATAACAAACAAAGGGAAGTCCTCACAAAAGGAAACGCAAATGAACTGTATACGCCATGGAGTAGGCCTGATCGCATTATCGGCCGCGCTCATGACTTGCGCGCGAGGCGATTCGGCCAAGCCCTTGCGGATTTACTTTATCGATGTGGAGGGCGGCCAATCCACCCTGGTGGTAAGCCCTTCGGGCAAGTCGCTGCTGATCGATACCGGTTGGCCGGGTGGCCGGGACGCGGACCGCATTGTAAGGGCCGCGAAGGACGCCGGCCTCAAACAAATCGACTACCTCGTGATTACTCATTTTCATGAAGACCATGTGGGTGGAGTCCCCGACCTGGTGAGCCGCATTAAGGTCGGTACATTTGTGGACCATGGCGCTGAGGCTGAGGACTCCGATGACGCCAGGAAGCTATACGACACCTATCAGAAAACGATTGAGCACTCCTCGCGAGTGGTGGTGAAACCCGGGGAAGGGCTGCCGTTCCCCGATCTCAAGCTGGAATTCGTGACGGCTGCGGGTCAGACCATCACCAGCCCTTTGCCCGGCGCTGGAGAAGCGAATCCTTATTGCTACTCCGAAGCCCCGCCCCTTGCTGATGCCACCGAGAACTCGCAATCGGTCGGAATGCTGATCAGTTACGGCAAGTTCAGATTTCTGGATCTGGGTGATTTGACCAAGATCAAGCAACTTCCTTTTATGTGTCCCGACAATCTTTTGGGAACGGTCAGTCTCTACCTGACCACTCATCATGGAGGATATCCCGACAATCCCAAGGCGCTGGTATGGGCGCTGCATCCTCAGGTCGCGATCATGAATAATGGAGCTCACAAGGGAGGCCGTCCAGAGGCCTGGCAAGTCGTCGAAGAGTCTCCCGGGCTGGAGGACCTGTGGCAGCTGCACTACGCCGCGGACTCGGACCCGAAACACAACGTGGCTGAGAGCTTCATCGCCAACCTGGACGAAAAGTCGGATGGGCATTCGATCGAGGTCAAGGCCAAGCCGGACGGAAAGTTTAGCGTCACCAACTCAAGGAACGGATATACAAAGAAGTATCCGCGGTAGTGGCGACACATGTAGGCGCAAACGTCCTTGCTGGCGTCATCATCTCGGTCTGTGCCGTACGAGGGAGGGCCCTCGCGTCTGCACAACCTGCTTCTGCCTTTGGCCGCGATTGTTTACAATAAGAACTTTCCCGGCCAGCAGCGTCGAGTCTGTCTGCCCGTAAGCTTAGGGCTACAAAGCACTTTGAATCTTTCACCGCAAAATTCCGAACCCGCCCCTCCGGAGGCGCACGTGTACTGGCGTGTGGAGGGCAGTCTTCTGGAACTCACCACGGTCCGGCCGATCGCCTTCTTCACCTGGAATTCGCAGACGTTCACGGCGCGCTGGATGCGGCGCGGGTTGGTCTTCCTGATGGCTCTGCTGCGGCCATTTCTCTACGCTGCCAACCGGGTTTTTGCTACCCGCGTAGTGCACAGTGTTCTACGCGGTGTGAGCCGAGACCGGTTAGACCTCCTGGGTGAGGAGTATTTCCAATACGAGCTGAAACCTCAGATCAAACCGGACGGCGCGGAACAACTTAAAGCGCTGATCGACGGCGGGCAGCAGGTGGTGCTGGTCAGCCAGGGACTGGATCACGTCATGCGCCCCCTGGCGCGGCATTTCGGGGCGAAGTGGGCGATCGCCAACCGCTTGGAGTTCCGCGACGGGATCGCCACTGGAAGGTTGCTCGAACCTGTCATTCGTCCGCGCGGAGCATTTGCGCGAATCACCGGCGCGGGACCGGATGGCCAGCGGAGTGCGCTACAACTGGTCCGTGATCTCAGCTTGTCCGGCCCCGAGATGCTGCGTTCGGCAGTGGTGCCGGCGCATCGCCAAATGCCTGTTCTCGAGCGCCCGATCGTCCATTTCGACCGTGCCCCTGAAGCCAAGCCGTTGTCGGTGCGCGCGACACTGTCCGGCAAACACGTCATGCTGATTGGCGTGACGGGATTCATCGGCAAAGTTTGGCTGGTGAATACGTTGATGGACGTACCCAGCATTGCTCGAATCTACCTCCTGGTGCGGGGTCAAAAGTCGAATCCGGCGCAACGCCGCTTCGAGAAACTGGTCGAGGAGTCTCCTGTCTTCGATCCCCTCTACGCGCGCCACGGGGCCGGCTTGGCGAAGTTTCTGGCCGAGCGTGTGCAAGTGGTCGAGGGAGATGTCTCCTGCAAGGATCTCGGCGTGGCTCCGGAGACCAGCGAATTTTTGAGGGCAAACCTCGATCTCATCATCAACAGCTCCGGGCTCACCGATTTCAATCCCGACCTGCGAGACGCCTTGTTGACCAACGTGGATGCGGCACTGAACATCGTCAACTTTGTCCGCCAATCCGCCCGTGCCGGGTTGCTGCATCTTTCCACCTGCTATGTAGCTGGAACCCGCGATGGACGAGTCACGGAGCGAGTGCGTCCCGACTACACGCCAGCCGGAGTAGCCGCATTCGACGCCGAGCGTGAATGGCAGTCACTGCACGAATTCGTACGCCAGGCGGAGCAGAAGGCGGAGAGCGCCGAGGTCACCGAGGAACTCCGCCGGCAGGCCCTGCAAAAGGAACACGCGGCGAAGGACCTGCACGGCGCAGCCTTGGAGAACCAAATCCGAAAAAACCGCGTCCGCTGGTTGCGCAACTATTTGACCGAGGCGGGAACCCGGCGCGCCATCGAACTCGGCTGGCCCAACACCTACACCCTGAGCAAGAGCCTGGCCGAGTCGCTTATCGCCAAGCATGGCGCTGGTTTGCCCATTGCCGTAGTGCGGCCCGCGATCGTGGAGACTTCGGTGGACAAGCCGTTTCGCGGATGGAATGAGGGCATAAATACTTCAGCTTCGCTTTCCTACCTGCTGGGAACTTATTTCCGCCAGCTTCCCAGCAACGAGCGCAAGCGGCTGGATGTCATTCCCGTGGATTCCGTTTGCCGGGGAATGACCCTGATTGCGGCCGCGATTATCGAGCGGCGAAACGATTCGGTGTATCAGCTGGCCACTTCCGTCACCAATCCCTGCGACATGGGGCGTTCCATCGAACTGACCTCCCTGGCGCACCGCAAACATTACCGCGCGCAAGAAGGTCTGGAGTACTGGTTGCGCTTGCGCTTCGACGCCATTCCAGTTTCGAAGGAACGCTATCAGCGGATGTCGGCGCCGGCGCAGCGTGCGATCATCAAATCGATTCAGCGGGTGATGTCGGCTTTGCCGCTGAGAAAAGCGCCGTTCGCGCGCGCCCAGCGTAATCTGGAGAAGGTGGAGAAACTGATCGAACTCTTCGAACCGTTCATTCTGCTCAACGAACAGGACTTCGTCGCCGAGAATGTAGAAAAGCTGGCGTACGCTCTGCAACCCGAAGAGCAGGCCGATTTCGGTTACGACACGCGCTCCATCGACTGGTGGGAGTACTGGCTCAACGTGCACATTCCGGCTTTGCGCCGCTGGACCTATCCACTGATCGAAGGACGCCCGCTGGAAGCGCGCCCACCGCGCCACTTCCAGCTTGCCGGCGCTGAAAACGGCGCCGAGACTGTCAGAACGGGGACAAACGGGGCAACGTGGCGATATTCCTGACCGGTTCCACCGGCTACATCGGCGCTCACGTCGCCGCCAATCTTCTAGAGGAGCACGGGGCCGCGCTGAACCTCCTCATCCGGGCGCGCGATGCTCACGAAGCCGAAGTGCGCCTCTGGCAGGCGCTTCAGTTGCACCTCGATTTCCCCCGGTTTTACGAACACTTGCAGACGCGGGTGCGGATTTTCCGCGGCGATCTAACCGGCCCGCAGTTTGGTCTGGCTCGCGATGACTATGACCGTTTGCTGCATACCACCGACTCGGTGATCCACTGCGCGGCTTCTCTGAATCGCAAATCGGAGAAGAGTTGCCTGAACGTCAACCTGCGCGGCACTCTGGAGGTCGTGGAACTCGCCATGCGCGCCCATTACTACCACGGCATGCGGCGGTTCAGCCTTGTAAGCACGGTAGCGGTCGCGGGACAGCGCCAAAATGAGGTAGTCACCGAAGATAACTCGATCGACTGGAACCGGTCGGACTACGATCCCTACGCGCGCACCAAGAAATTCTGTGAGCACATGATCCGCAAGTTGCTGCCCGAGGTCCCGATCACGATTTTTCGCCCGAGCATCGTGTTGGGAGACAGCCGCCGAGCCGAGACCACGCAGTTCGACATGGTCCGATCTTTCGTCTTCCTGGCCGGATTGCCAGTGCTGCCCTTCCGCCCCAACGACAAAATCGACATCGTGAATGTGGACTTCGTGTCGGATGCGATTGCCACGCTTCATCAGAAAGAGCATCCGCAGTCCGATATCTACCATCTTTCCTCGGGACGAGAGTCGCAGACTTTTCGCCAGTTGACGACGGCACTTGCCCTGGCGCGGCAGAAGCGTGGCCCAGTGTTCGCGCCACTGCTGGAGCAGCCGTTCTCCGCCGCCGTGAATACGTTCTCAAACTACAGAACCAGGCTGGCCCATGGCGCGTCACTGATGAAGGTTTTCATGCCCTACCTGCTGTGGAACACGGTGTTCGACAACACTCGCGTGACCACAGAATTGGGCCGCAAACCTGTGCCGTTTTCCCAATACAGCTATCCTTTGCTGAAATTCAGCCGGGAGACCAACTTCACCTACCGCTATCAGGACTGGCCGGCGCAGGCGGGAGGCTCTGCCGCATGATGGACCTGGTGCTGGAAGCGTGGGTGAGCGCGTCGATCGAGAAATCGAGAGCGGCGTGGGTGCTGGGCAAGGGCCGGCCGTGGTCCCGTGGGGAGAAACTGAAGCTGTTGTTTGCCGGATACAACGGCACGCGCAACATGGGATCCGATGTTCGCGTGCAGGAGATGCTGCGGCAGATCCGCTTCATCCTCGGTGCGGACAACGTTGACTTCAGCGTGATGTCGATGAATTTCAAATATTCCGAAGGCTACTTCGAGGGCACACGCCAGGTTCATCTTCCGGATATTTTTCCGCCGTTTTTGGCCGATGAGGTGCCGCGGCATCACGGGGTCGTGGCGTGCGAAGGTTCCATGTTCAAGAGCAAGTTCGCCAATGCGCTGACCACCATGATGATCGGATCACTGGGCATTGCGGCGGCGGAGAACAAGCTTTCGGTGGGCTACGGCGCCGAGGCGGGACACATGGACCCGCTCATTCGCAAGATGTGCGCGCGCTTTTGCAAGAATTCCCTGATCATCACGCGCAACGAGGAATCCCGCAGCGTGCTGCGCGAATTGGGAGTGCCGACAGAGCTCGGGACCGACACCGCCTGGACGTTCGAGCCGCATCCCGCGGAATTCGGACAAAAGACCCTGCGCCATGTCGGCTGGGACGGCACCACACCGGTGTTGGTGGTTTGTCCCATCAACCCCTTCGAGTGGCCGGTAAAAGCGTCGGTGGCCAAGCTGGCTTTGCGCAGCCTGACTGGTGCGTACAAGGATAGCCACTACCGCGGCCCATATTTCCATAATTCCGGCGCGGAAGCGGACCGGGCTTACGAACATTACTTGACGTCTATCGCCAATGCCGTAAGCGCATTCCGCAAACAGCGGAAGGTTTTTGTCATCATGGTGGCGACCGAGCGGCTCGACGCCCGCCCGGCGAATCGCATTTCCGAGAAACTCGGAGGCGTGCCGGTGCTGACTTCCGAGGAGTACAACATCTACGAAATCGTGAGCATTCTGCGCGCCTGCCATATGATGGCATCGTCGCGCTATCACGGGATTGTGACTTCGATGCCCGGCCTGGTGCCGTCGGCCGGCATCACCATGGACGAACGCATCCGCAACCTGATGCGCGAGCGTGGTCACGAAGACTTACTGATGAACGTCGACGACGCCGACCTGGAACCCAAGCTACTGTCGGCTTTAGAAGAGCTGGCCACGAACGGGGAGACAATTGCCGATGGCATCGCGCGGACGGTGGTGCGAAATCTGCGGGTCATGGCGCGCATGGGCGTGTATTTCGAAGAAGAAGTGCAGCGCCGGTACCCCGACTTTCCCACTCGCAAAGGCGAGTGGAGCTGGGAAGCTTACCTGCCGCCCATAAGTTCGGGTCTGCACAGTTTGGTGGAAGCGTACAGCTGATGAATTTTCTGGAAAATATTTTCGCGGGGCTTGAAAGCGCGGGCGACTCAGTGGTCCTGCAAACGCTAGAGGGTGAGAGGACCGGCTCCGCGACTGGCCACGGTCTGCTGCACAGGATCGCGAAGGTGCGCTCTTTTCTTGCGACCAGCGGGCGAAAAGGAGATCGCGTCGCGCTGCTCGCCCACAACAGCATCGATTGGGTGGCCGCCGACCTGGCGATCATGGCCGAGGGTCTGATCGTAGTTCCGCTCTATGCCCGCCAAGCCCCGGTTGAGCTGGTGGCCATGATGAAGGACTGTTCTCCTTCTCTTATCTGCTGCGGCGATGCCACCCTGCGCGATAGCATCGTTGAGACTTGGCCGGAGGCTCCGCCGCAGTCCTTATTTGGCGAAATCTTTCAGGGAAACGCGGAAACCGGTAAACCCGTGCAAGTCGCGGATTCCGACCCGGTGACGATCATCTATACCTCGGGCACGTCGGGTGAGGCCAAAGGCGTGGTGCTGAACGCGGGAAATGTCGGTCACATGCTGGGCTGCACCTCGGGACGACTGGATTTTCTGACAAAGAATCAGGCCGGTCAAGACCGGGTATTTCATTACCTGCCGTTCTGCTTCGCAGGCTCCTGGATCATGCTGCTGACCTGCCTTTTGCGCGGCAGCCGGCTGACGATGAATACCGATCTCGGCAAGCTGGCCGCCGATATGCGCACTGCGGCTCCCGACTATTTCTTGAACGTTCCAGCGCTGCTCGAGCGCATGCGCAAGGCCATCGACGAACAGCTGTGGAAGACTGGCGGCCTCCCGCGCAGTATTTACAGTCATGCCAAGGCGGCATGGATGCGAAAGCAGGAAGGTCATTCCAAGTTCGTGGATCAAGTTTGGCTCGCCCTGGCCAACGGGCTGGTGTTTCCCGCCATTCGCAAAAAGATGATCGGCTCTAACCTGAAGGCACTGATCTGCGGCTCCGCTCCCCTCAGCGTGGAAACCCAACTCTACTTCATGATGCTGGGCATCCCCGTTTTGCAGGTGTACGGACTCACTGAGACCACCGCGATTTGCACGATGGATGATCCGCGAAAGGTCGAGCCCGGTCTCGTCGGCCCCGCTATCAGCGAAATTGAAATGAAACTAGGCGAGAACGGCGAAATCATCGTGCGTGGCCCGAACATCTTCCCGGGCTACTGGAATCGTCCCGCGGAAACCGCCAAAGCGTTGCGTGACGGCTGGTTTCACACCGGAGATCAAGGGGAGATGAATGCGGCGGGGAACTGGCGGATCAGCGGCCGGATCAAGAACCTGATCATTCTTTCTTCCGGCCACAACGTCGCTCCGGAGCCGACTGAAGATGAACTGCTGCGGCAACTGCCGGGAGCGCAACAGGTTGTGCTGGTGGGCAACGGCCGTGGCTATTTGTCAGCCATTGTGACGGGGAGCGTCCTCGGGCGGCAAGTGCAGAATGCGGTGGATGCGGTGAATCTGAGATTGCCCCATTACAAGCAGATTCGCGCCTTCCATCTCTGTGAGCAGCCGTTCTCGATCGAGAACGGCCTATTGACGGCCAACGGAAAACTGAAGCGCGACCTGATCGCTGCCAGCCTCAAGAATGAGATTGAAGATATGTATCGGGTGAAGCAAGCGGTATAGCCGGCGCCACTTGAAAATCAGATGAAGCGATTCCATGGACAGGCACTCTCGTGGGAGGTAAGGGACGGGGTGGTCGAGTTGGCCCTCCATCGTGAGCCCTGCAACGAACTGGGTTCGTTGGCGCTTGACGATCTCGAAAAGTTTGCCGGCGCTTTGCCGCGCCTGGAAGGCGAGGCCCACGCGCTCATCGTTTATAGCGAGTTGAAGTCCGGCTTTTGTGCCGGAGCCGATTTGAAGGAACTTTATGTCCGTTCGCAGGAGATGGAGAGGAGTGAAGCGGTAAAGAGCGTGCGCAATTTTCTGGAGCGCATTCACCGGGTGATGAATGCCATTGACGCATCCCCTCTGACCACGATCGCCGCGGTGCATGGAGTCACATTCGGAGGGGGATTTGAGCTGGCGCTGGTTTGCGATCTCATCATCGCCGACAAGATGGCGCGCTTCTGTTTTCCGGAGTTGCGTTTGGGGCTAATCCCCGGCTTCGGCGGGATTCCGCGCCTGAAGCGTGATTTGGGGAACGCCGTGGTCCGTGATCTGCTGCTGACCGGCCGCAGTCTAAACGCCAGCAAGGCGCAGCAAATCGGGTTGGTCAGCCAGGTGGTGGCCGAAGGTGAGGCAGTGAGAGTGGCCCGTGTCACGGCGGCCCAGTTGGGCAAGTTTGACCGGCAAACGGCCGCTGCAGCGAAGAAGTTTATCAAGCCGATTCCCTACGAAGAACTGCAGCGCGAAATCGACGTGTTCTGCGAACTGTTTACCAGGCCTGCTGTCGAAGCCGGTCTACGCAAGTTTGTGGAGAGCAGCGATGCGCAGCCGTACTTGCCGTGAAGGGGCGCGACTTGGTACAAGCTGAGATGAAAGTTATGAACCAAATGCAAACCTCTGACCAGACACTGAACCAGATCCTGGATCTCGCCGCGCTGCATTTCAAGGTTCCGCGCGAAAAACTTGCTCCCGACGACGATTTTTTCAAGACCCTGGGCGTCGACAGCCTGCAAACGCTCGATCTCCTGACCAAACTGGAGAATCATTTTCACGTCGAGTTGCCGGATTATGAACTGCAGGGAGTCTCGGATTTCCGCACGCTTGCCGGGAGGATTCAGTCCAGATTGTGAATGTTTCCCGGTTTTTAGTTCCCAGTCGCCTGCGTATGGGATTCCCTGTGATGAAATAGCTCTTTCATGCTCAATCTCGATCAATGCAGCTCTCTAGGCGCGGCTCTGCGGGATGCGCTGGATCGCTGGCCCAATGAAACCTGCCTGATCGAATCAGATCGCAATCGCGAGAAGATTCGTCTCACCTACTCTGACTTCAAAGACTCGGCTTTGCCGTTGGCCCGTGCTCTCCAAGATGCCGAGCTCTCCGCCGGCGGCCGGGCCGCCATCATCATGACCAACCAGTCCAAGTGGCTGATTTCCGCCTACGCGATTTTCTATGTGGGCGGCATTTTGGTCCCGGTGGATTACAAACTGACTGCCGCCGAGCAGTTGCAGTTGTTGGCCCATTGCCAGTCAAAAGTTCTCATTGTCGAGTACCACCTGTGGCGCGCCCTTACGCAGGCGCCCGGGTTCGAGAATCACAAACTCAAAACCGTACTGGTAACCGAGGCTCCTCTGCGGGCCGACCTTGCCGGCGCGTATCGCTGGGAGGAGTTTCGGCGAAAGGGCGACCCGACATTTGTGGCGCGGAAGCAAGACGATGCAGCCTGTATCGTGTACTCCTCCGGTACGGGAGGGCGTCCCAAGGGATGTGTTCTGACCCACGAGAACTATCTCGAACAGTGCAAATCGCTGACCGCCTGGTATCCGTTTTGGCCGGGAGTACGTTACTTGAGCATTCTCCCGACCAATCACGCCATCGATTTCATGGTCGGTTTCATCGGACCCTTCGTATGCGGGGCGTGCGTTGTGCACCTGCGCACCCTTCGGCCGGAGTTTGTGCGCGATGCCTTCGTCCGCTACAAGATCACCTATGTCAGTCTGGTGCCGCTGATCCTGAAGAATCTGGAGCGCGGTCTGCGCACCAAGTTCGAAGAACTTTCCCCCGGCAAGCGTTTTTTCCTGGATCGCGTGATTGCAGTGAATAAGCGGCTCACCAGAAGTCGTCCCAGGGTGAGGCTGAGCCGCCGACTGCTGCCCCAGGTGCACCGGGCCTTCGGAGGAGAGTTGCTCGCCCTGATCACGGGAGGCGCCTTCGTCGATCCTGCGACCCTGCAGTTCTTCTACGATCTGGGTATTCCAGTGGTCAACGGATACGGTCTGACCGAAGCTGGCACGGCACTCACCCTGAATGACCTCAAACCGTTTCGCGCGGACACCGTCGGCAAACCGCTGCCCGGCGTCGAGCTTCGCATTCTCAACCCCGACGCCGACGGCATTGGCGAGGTCGCGGCCAACAGCAAGACGGTGATGTCCCATTACCTCGACGATCCAGAATTGACTGCCCAGACCATCGCCGATGGTTGGTTGCTCACCGGAGACCTGGGACGCTTCGACAGATCGGGACATCTGCAACTCTTTGGTCGAAAGAAGAACATGATTGTGACTCAAGGCGGCAAGAATATTTATCCTGAAGACATTGAAACTGTCTTTGACGACTTGCCGGTGAAGGAATACTGCGTTTTCGCCGCGAACTATCTCTGGCCGGCCAAGACTCTCGGCCAGGAAATCCTGGTGGTAGTGCTGCGGCTGGAGGAGAAACAGGAATTTAATGAGGCCTTGAAAGCGGACATCATTGTCCGCAACCGGCGGCTGCCTGATTTCAAGCGGGTGGCCGGTTACGTGGTGTGGAACCATGATTTCCCCCGCACCGCATCGATGAAGATTAAGCGCACGGTTCTTGCCGAAGAGATCGGCAAAACTCTCGACCGTGCCACCGCCGTGGTTGAGCTGTGAGCGCCGAATTCCTGGCAGTGGTCAATCCTGCGGCGGGCGGGGGGCGCCTGCGGAAATTGGTGGGGCCTGCCCTGGATCGGCTGCGGGCCGGCGGAATTAGCGTTGAGGTCGTCGACACCACCGGTCCCGGACAGGCATCCCAGATCGCGCGCGATGCCTGGTCCCGCGGTTACCGCAAGTTCGTCGCCGTGGGAGGTGATGGCACTTCATACGAGATCCTGAACGGGCTTTTCCCGCGTGATGCCGCCGGGGAAACCCCAACCCTCGCGTTTCTTCCGGTTGGGACGGGGAACTCATTCCTGCGTGAGTTTACGGATCGCGGTGCGGAACATGCGCTGGAAGCCCTGCTCGCCCGGCGGACTCGACCCTGCGACGTGCTGCGCCTGCGGCACACCCAAGGGGTGATTCACTACATCAACCTGCTGGCCCTGGGATTCGCTGCAGATGTCGCCGCGCTGCGGGCGCGCCGCTTCAGCGCGTGGGGAGAGCTCGGATACCAGTCGTCGATTCTGATTTCACTGGCTCGGTTGCGGCGTCGTCCTTTTCCCCTACAGGTCGACGGGCAGGGAGAGATCGATCGCCGGCGCTCCCTCTTTCTAACATTCAGTAACAGCAAATACACCGGTGGGTCCATGCTGATTGCCCCCAAGGCCGAGGTGAATGACGGACTGGTCGAGTATGTGCGCTGGGGGCCAATCGGACGGGTTGGGCTGATTCGCAATTTGCCCACCCTTTATGACGGCACTCACATTCATCACCCGCTGGCGGAACGGAGCAGTGCCAAACGGATCGATTTTCATTTGGACGGGCCGGTAGACATCATGGTGGATGGCGAGGTCCTCACCTTGCAATGTCAAACCCTGGATGTCCTGCCGTCGGCTTTGCAAGTCGTGGTATAAAAAATCATTGATATGTCCGAGCAGCGCAGAAAACGAAAGCAAGAACGCGAGCAGGAAGGTCGACCCAACGCGCTGCGGCCCAAGATCGCGATCGTGGTAGTGGTGGTTGCTATTCTTGGCGGCCTCCTGTGGTTTCTACGGCAAAAGCAGACCAGCCGCCTGGATTCTTTCGCCCATTGCTTGAGTGATAAAGGAGCCAAAATGTACGGTGCCTACTGGTGTCCGCACTGCGCCGACCAGAAGGAACTGTTTGGTTCCTCCTTTCAGTACGCCCCTTATATCGAATGCGGGATCAAAGGCTCGCGCGAACTGAATCCGGTTTGCACGCAGGCAAACATCAAACATTTTCCCACCTGGGAGTTTGCCGATGGCACCAGAGTAGAAGGCGCGCACCCGCTGGAATTCCTCGGCCAGACAACCGGGTGTGCTCTGCCATGACCGCTGCGGCGCGGCGTGTGTGTGGCCTGATTGCCGTCTTGGCGGTGGCAGGTATCGCGTTATCGTTGCTCTCTCTCTATCACCATTACGGATCTTCCAAGACGACGTATTGCGACTTTGGCGAGAATTTCAACTGTGACATCGTCAACCGCAGCACCTATTCGACCGTGCTCGGCGTTCCTGATGCTCTCATCGGCATTCTGGGATATGCCGCACTGCTCGCCCTGGCGACGCTCTACCGCAGTAAGGCGGATACTCCGGCGCTGCTGCTGATCGGCTCGGTCGCAGGTCTGGGCTTCGCGCTTTACTTGACCTATGTAGAAGCGTTCGTGCTCGCGACCTGGTGCATCCTGTGCCTTTCATCGCTCAGCGTGATTGTTCTGATCACGATGTTGTCATCCTGGCTGGTAGCCGGCGCCTTGCGGCGGGAATGATGCCGATTCACCGCGCTTCAGCACGGCAAAACGGCAATTGAAATCAAGGCAACGCCCGCGATGGCAGAAATTTCTCAATCTGAACCAGGCAGCGAACTTCCCCCGGCGAAGGCCAACGCGGCAGTAGGTGATCTCCGCCCGCACGAATTTGAGAGCCGGATCTTCGCCAACAAGCGCTACCTGAGGGTCTGGCTGCCTCCGGACTACGAGGCGCCGCCAAACCAAAACTGCCATTATCCGATTTTCTATTTGAACGATGGCCAGAATCTATTCGAAGGGAAGACCTCGTTTACTGGAGTCGACTGGCGAGTCGGCGAGAGTGCGGACCAGTTGATTCGCCAAGGCCGAATTCCTCCCCTCATTATTGTCGGCATCGACAATGCGGGTGCGGATCGCATCAAAGAGTATCTGCCCTACCGTATGTTCAATCCGCCGGTGCTGCGCCCGCGGGGCAAACGCTATCCCGACTTCCTCCTGAATGAGGTTATGCCCTTTTTACATCAGCGTTACCGCATAGCGCGCGGACCGGAGAATACCGGGTTGGGCGGGTCCTCATTGGGTGCGTTAGTTTCGCTCTACACTGCGATGGACCGGCCCGGAATATTCGGGCGCCTGCTACTCGAAAGCGCATCCTTGTTCGTCTCTAACCGCCGATTGTTGAAGTACAGCCGTTATTTTCGCCAGTGGCCGGAAAGAATCTTCATGGCCATTGGGACGCGGGAGGCAGGTCAGGAAGAAAAAGATCAGCAAGTGGTTGGGGACGTGCGCGAACTGGAGGGTATCATGCGCCGCGCCGGGCTGGGTGATAAGCGCTTAATGGTAAGAATCGACGAAGGCGCGGCTCACAACGAGGGCGAGTGGGCGAAGCGATTTCCCCAGGCGCTGAGCTTTCTGTTCGGGAGTTCGGAACCGTAGACGGCGCCATGTAATGTTGTGCGCCGCTGTTACAATTCCGTTCACCGATGCCGAGTGTGCGCCTGGGTCAAGCCGCGTGGAAACTGGTGCAATCGCCGGTTGTTGTCTTCGCTATCGCTTTGACGACGCGGCTTTGGGCCCTCTCCCAGCTTCTTCCCGACAAAGCCTGGCAGTTTTTTTATCAGTACAACGAGTTTGCTCACATCGCTTCCGCGGTGGCGTCCGGCCACGGCTACAGTTCTCCCTGGGCGAATACTCCGCTAGCGCCGACCGCGGTCGAGCCTCCCGTCTATGCGTATTTGTTGGCGGGCATTTTCCGTCTGGCTGGAGTCTACAGCTATGCTTCGCTCTGGATCGCGGTTGGCCTCAACGCTCTCTTGTCAGCCACCACCGCCGTCTTGATCCTTCGATTTGGGAGTCGGATGTTCGGTCCCTCGGCGGGCGTCTTGGCAGCCTGGCTGTGGTCCTGCTGGTTGTATGAAGCGGCTGTAGCGGTGCGGCTCTGGGAGAGCAGTCTTTCGGCTCTGCTGCTGATGATCGGATTGCTCTTGCTGCCGGAACTGGACACTTCACTTCGCGTTTCGCGGTGGCTGCGGTTCGGAGTGCTAGCCGGGGTGTCTGCACTCACCAACACTAGTCTCTTGTCGGTGTTCCCTTTCTTTTGGCTGTGGCTTTGGATCAGCCATCGGCGGCGAAAGCAATCGTGCAACCGGCAGCTTCTGGCCTCTGTGGGTGTGTTCCTGATCATGCTGGTTCCCTGGACCATCCGCAACTATGTAACCTTCGGGCGGCTGATCCCCGTTCGCGATAATTTTGGGTTGGAACTTTGGTTGGGGAACCATGAAGGAGTCACTCACGTGTTTGACAACGACTTCCCTATCCTGAATCCGGCGGAATACAACCGCTTGGGTGAGATTCGCTTTATGGAAGCCAAGCGCCAGATTGCCCTGCAATTCATTGCGCACCACCCGGGAGAGTTCCTGCGCTTATCGATGTGGCGATGCTTCCGCTACTGGACAGCTCCCGATGCTTCGCTATGGCTGCCTATAAGCCTGTTGGCCTGGGCTGGAATGTTGCTGTTGCTGTGGCGAAAGAGATGGGACGCTGTTCCGTACGCTATCGTGCTGGTGTTCTTTCCACTGATCTACTACGTCACGCATACTTTCAACAGCTACCGTCATCCCACTGAGCCGGTAATGTTCCTGCTGGCGTCGTATGCAGCGGTATGCGCACTTAAGGCGGTAAGTGTGGGGCGGACACTCTTGTCCGCCGACCTTTGACTTTGCTTGAGTGGGAATTAACTGTTTCGAATCCGCGTAGGCGGGAAGCCAGATCAACAACGGCGGCGGACAAGAGTGTCCGCCCCACACGAATTTTTCCGCAGGGATCCGGCAGTGACTCACGGCGTTGCCGCATACGGAACCAGTTTTACGCGGGAAACGTCCGGTGCCAGCAGCGAGGCGTGACGAGCCGGGAAATAGCGCAGCAGCTCCTGGTTGCTTTGCTCCCCCATATCGCGCGCCCAAACCACTTTTGAATCGTCGATATCCGCGTGGTTATAGACCCACTCGTAATCGGGAATGTGATTTGGTCCATAGCGCACGAAGATGAGATGTTGACCGGGCGATTTCTCCAGTTCGCGGACGATGTTTGCGCGGTCAACGTTGCCGCGAGGATAGGAAGGCTCGATTTGGGTATGCGCCAGTACGGCGGTTACCCGCAGCAGCACCATCGCCAGGCAGATGAGAGGAACGGCGCGTACCAGCGCAACTCCGATGCGTCTGCCGTTCCGCTCCCAGAGCCGGAGATGGCGCAGGCATTGCATCACGATGAGGTAGAGAAGACCAGTCGCGGGAGCAAAGTAATGCGGCCGAAACCAGATTTCGATGGCCAGTCCGAGCAGGAACGCCGCCCCGGCGAACAGTACAAACCGCATTTTGCGGTCATGCAGAATCCACGGAAAGGCGAGGAGCGGGATCGTCAAGGCGGGACCAAGAAAGAAGCGCCAGAACCAGGAGATTTTGACCGCCGTGTGAGCGACAAATCCAGAAAAGGTCCGCTGCTCTTCATAATATTGAAATTCGCCGTCGTAGAACCTCTTCATGATCTCGTGGTGGTACGCCGGCTCGGGCCGGGGACCCTGCCACATGAAATAAGGCGCCCGCGAGTACGTACTGCGGTTCACCGCATATCCCATTCGCAGCGGATTGCCAGTCACGCGGTAGTTGTAATACCCCATGGCCGCCGTACTCACTCCCAAAACCAAGAAAAGCGGGGCGACCACGCGGCCCAGCGCGACCGGTCGATGCGGATATCGAACCAGCCAAATCAGTAGAGCCACACCGGCCGGCAGCGCCAGGACGAATCCCTCATAGGGCCGGCTGTTCGCCAAGATCACCAAGCCCAGCGTCATCCAGAGCGCGTCGCGCATTCCTGCGCGGCGCTGCAAGCGGGGCAGCGCCCCCAACAGCAACGCCCCTCCCAAGGCTGCCACGGAGGCGCACCAATAGCCGTTTATCCAATAGCCAAAAATCCCCAGCCGCAACACCGCCAGGATTCCGCCCAGCAGCGCCCACTGCGCTGGCAGCCACCCCTGGAGCATCCAGCAAAGTGCGGAACACATCAGGGCCGTAATCAACAGCTGACCGATCCAGGGATGCCCGAGCAGCTGACCTGCCGCCAGCACCAGCCCCTCAGCGGGTGGGTACATAGACATGTAAGTCGGATGCTGGATGATGTGGAAGCTTTCAAAATGTACCCACATGGAGTGCGGAGGATTGGTCACACGCCCGTGAGCAAAGGTGTCGGCTGCCAGCAAATAGCTGAACTCGTCATGCGCATCTGGTTGTGGAACCCCAAGAATCGGAATCAGAGCGGATCGAATTCCAAGAGAAAGAAATCCGACCAGTGCAACCGAGAGCGTTCTGCGCCGCGCGATCTTGCCGAACCAGCGTTGTATCCGTTGAAAAGTGGAAGGCTGATGTATCCTGCGGCGGGGCGCGAGAATCACAGCTGTGAGCGTCAGCGTCAGCAGCAGTTCGATCAGGTCGAGCGCCCAGCGGGCAAGCCAGATGTCCCAACCGGTCATGGTCGGCAGCCTTCCGCTTGCGGCGAGGAGGCTGGCAATCCCAGGGAAAACGGGATCGCGGCAGCAAATCGCAATTCTGGGGCGGCGGAATCAGCGCGCATTGGTCGGCGAAATGTCTAAGACTACCATTAAAATCGGTAGCAACAACGCATCGCAAAATAGAGAAGTGCCTGCTCTCGCCTGGGTTTCTTTGCGAGCTTTGCGTAACCTTGGCGTACTTTGCGGTGAAAGGAGTTTTGATCTTGCCACAATCCGGTGAAGCTCTTAACCGCGAAGGTCGCCAGGAAAGTCCGCAGAGGACGCAAAGACGGCTGCGATCAGGACGCTATCCAAGATTCTTGCGGATTCTGATCTGGGTAGGCGTGAGCGCCCTCGGCACCCTGGCTTTTTCCACCATCGCCCTCCATCGTGGCGAGCAGATCAACGCCATGTGGCTGGTGCTGGCAGCGCTTTGCACGTACGCACTGGGATACCGCTTCTACAGCCGGTTTATCGCGGACAAAGTGCTGGCTCTCGATGCGCAACGGGCTACTCCCGCGGAAAGACTGGATAACGGCCGCGATTTCGTCCCCACTAACAAATGGGTTGTCTTTGGACATCACTTCGCCGCCATTGCCGGTCCCGGGCCGTTGGTGGGTCCGGTGCTCGCAGCCCAGTTTGGGTATCTGCCGGGAACCCTCTGGATTCTGGTCGGCGCCATCTTTGCCGGATGTGTGCAGGACTTCGTGATCCTTCTCTTCTCGGTCCGCCGCGACGGAAAATCTCTGACCGAAATAGCGCGTCAGGAAGTAGGAAGGATAGGCGGATTCGTCGCCTACTTGGCCATCCTCGGCATCATGGTGATTCTCCTCGGGGTAGTAGCGCTGGTTGTGGTGAATGCTTTGAAGTCGAGTCCCTGGGGTGTGTTCACGATCGCCATGACTATACCCATCGCGCTGTTGATGGGCTTTTACCTGAGGCGACTGCGCCCCGGAAAGGTGTTGGAAAGTTCCGTGCTTGGATTCGTTCTGGTCATGCTGGCGATCTGGGGAGGACAGTGGGTCTCACAGACTGCGGGAGTAGCGCGCTGGTTCACGCTGACCGCGCCGACCCTTGCCATCGTGATTATGATCTACGGATTCGCGGCGTCCGCTCTGCCGGTCTGGCTGCTGCTCGCCCCCCGCGATTACTTAAGCACTTTTGTAAAACTGGGGACCATCGGATTGTTGGCGCTGGGAATTGTGGCCGTGCGTCCGACCCTGCACATGCCCGCGCTGACGCGGTTCATTGACGGAACGGGTCCGGTATTTGCCGGCAACATTTTTCCCTTCGCGTTTATCACGATTGCCTGTGGCGCGGTCAGCGGATTCCACTCGCTCATCTCCAGTGGTACCACTCCCAAGCTCATTCGCCGCGAGACCCAGACGCGGATGGTTGGTTACGGCGCCATGATGGCAGAGTCCATGGTTGCAGTGATGGCCATGATTGCCGCCTGCGTGCTGCAGCCAGGGACCTACTTCGCAATTAACAGCCCCGCGGGCATCGTGGGAGCGGCGCCGGAAACGGCCGCCGCTACTATCACCGGTTGGGGATTTCCGGTGACAGCGGAGAGCATGCACGCCATCGCGCAGGCGGTCGGCGAGAAAACGCTCTACAACCGGACCGGCGGCGCTCCGGCGTTCGCCGTGGGCATGGCGAATATCTTTTCCAACAGCCTGGGCGGGCAAGCCGTGATGGCCATCTGGTACCACTTCGCCATCATGTTTGAAGCCCTGTTCATCCTCACCATTCTCGACGCCGGCACCCGCGTAGGCCGCTTCATGCTGCAGGACGCACTGGGACACATTTGGAAGCCGATTGGCCGCACCAGTTGGTATCCCTCGATTCTCGCGACTAGTGCGCTGATAGTCGCCGCTTGGGGATGTTTTTTATGGCAGGGCGTGAAGGATCCACTGGGCGGGATCAATTCCTTGTGGCCGCTCTTCGGCATCGCCAACCAGCTTCTGGCCGCGGTCGCTCTCTGCGTGGCCACGACCATCATCATCAAGATGGGCAGAGTGCGATTCTCTGCGGTGACCCTGGTTCCACTGCTGTGGCTGGTGGCGGTTACGTTTACCGCTTCGTGGGACAAGATGTTCGATCCCAATCCCCGCATCGGATTCCTGGCGAATGCTCGCCAGCTGGCGTCTTTGGCTCCGAGCCATGAGGTCGAACGCCTGATCTTCAATGATCGCCTGGACACGCTGGTCACCGCAGTTCTCATGTTTCTGGTGGCATTGATTCTGCTGGAGTCAGTTTTTCTGTGGGCCAGCGTGCTGGCCGGGCGCAAAGAAGCCAATGTCAAAGAGTCCCCGTTCGTCGCGAGCAGATTTGCCGAGGAGGGATGAAATGAGAGAAGACTGGAACTGTGTGGGGACGGGCGCCCTCGCCCGTCCAGCCGAGCCAAGCTCGGCAGCGCATTCTTTTGTGAGCTCCTCCGTCGTCATACGCGGGCGAGGGCGCTCGCGCCACACGGGCTGGTTGCGAGACCTTGCGGCGACTTTGGTTTGCGTGATCCGCGAGATCTTCGACGAATCCGCCTACGCCCGCTTCTTAAGCCGCACCCAGAGGCCGTCTTCTCGCCAAGCCTACGCCGCCTTTCGACGGGAACACGAAGTGCTGAAAGCAAGGAGGCCGCGCTGTTGTTGAGCTACTTCGACGGCGCCCCGTCCTTGTCCCTCCAATCTTCAGAGGGATTGAATGAACCGGGCGCGGACTTTTGTCGTCCGACTACACCCGAACTACCCCGGCCTGCGCAAAGTACGCGAAAGGCTGGCACCCAGGTGCTGTTGAAGTAGCTGGCAGGTCATACCGGGGGCACTGTAAACTTCCCCCATGCGGGTCCTAGGCATCGACTGCGGGACGGAATATACCGGCTACGGCGTGGTGGAACTCTCCACGAACGACACGTTGCTCTGCCTGACTTGCGGTGCCATCAAGCTCTCCCTTCGCGAACCCTTGCCGGCACGCCTGTCTACGATCTTTACCCGGCTGGCAGAAATCATCGCGGAACATCAGCCTGACGACGTGGCCATCGAAGATGTCTTCTACGCGGTCAACGTCAAATCCGCATTCAAACTCGGGCAGGTGCGAGGGGTTGCCATGCTGGCGGCGGCGTCCGCCGGCCTGCAAGTCGCCGAATACTCACCTCTGAGCATCAAGTCGGCTGTGGTTGGTTACGGCAGGGCGGAGAAGCAGCAAGTGCAACACATGGTCACGCGCCTGCTAAACCTGGCTGAGATTCCCGAGCCGCCGGACGCAGCCGATGCGCTGGCGATCGCGATTTGTCATCTTCACACCGCGGCGACGCTGATCCGGCAGAGCGCAGCGAGGTAACGCTTCGGGAACTTCGCAGTCTTACCGCAGGTTCTGGCATAATTCCTTTTACATGTCTCTTGAGCGGCTGCGGAAAATCGCATTCCCTTCCATTTGTCTTGTGAGTCTGTTTCTCGCACTCGGTCTTCCCGCGCTCGCCCAGCAGGGAACCGCTGCAACCGTATCCTTCACCTGCGATTTCCCTGGCTCCGACCCGTCGCACTATGGCATCTCGGTTTCTTCCGACGGGCACGCATCCTATGTTTCCGACGGGAAACTGGCCAGAGACTCCGAACCCGACGCACCCTTTACCCAGGATTTTACCCTGCCCGCAGCTTCCGTCGCCCACATCATCGATCTCGCCAAACAGGCGCATTATTTCGAGGGAAAAATTGATTCCGGGAAAAAGAACCTGGCGTCAACCGGAGAAAAGACTCTCGTCTACAAGGATGCCCAGAGGAGCGCCACGGCGAGCTATAACTACTCGCTGATACCCGCCGTCGAGGACCTTACAAGCCTGTTTCAGAGTCTGTCCGCCACCCTGGAGTTCGGACGGAGGATCGAGTTCGAACGGCACTACCAGAAGCTGGCGCTGGATGACGAATTGAAGAGTCTGGAAGACATGGCATCCCGGGGCGAGGTCGTAGAAGTGACCGTGATTGCGCCCATCCTGCTGAAGGTTCTTGGCGACCAGTCAGTCATGAATACCGTCCGGGCACGGGCCCAGCGCCTGCTTGACCGCCCCTCCCCGGGCGCTAAATAGCACTCCAGACTGCGGTTTTGGGGCTACACCGTTCGTCCCACCCTTGACAAAGATTTGACAACCCGAAAGGCCGAAACGGTGTTCTAATGAGGTGAAGACCTTCCGGGGTGCCCTATGTTCAAATCCGAATCGCGAATTCAGCTCCTGATTGGATTGATGCTGGCAAGTCTTTGGGTCCTACCTTGCTTCGCGGACTCGCAGGTACGTATCGTGCGGCTGAGCGATGTCCAGGGCGAGGTGCAAGTCGACCGCCGGACCGGGCAAGGGTTTGAGAAGGCGTTCCTCAACTTGCCGATCACCCAGGGGATGAAGATCCGCACAGGGAATAGCGGCCGAGCCGAAATTCAGTTTGAGGACTCGAGCAGTCTGAGGATCGTCCCGAATACGGTCATAGAGATTCCGCAACTGTCGCTCCGCGACTCCGGAGCCAAGGTGTCGGAGATCCACCTGCAAGAAGGTACGGCTTATGTCAATTTCCTGGCCAGCAAAGACGATGAGCTGACTGTGACATTTGTGCGGGAGAAGCTGACGCTTGCCCGCGCCGCCCATCTCCGCGTTGACGTCGGCGATACCGACGCGGCCGT
Source organism: Terriglobales bacterium (assembly GCA_049582765.1). Classification (GTDB taxonomy): domain Bacteria; phylum Acidobacteriota; class Terriglobia; order Terriglobales; family Acidobacteriaceae; genus JBAUUQ01. Next base: position 313,381 of record JBAUUQ010000032.1, on the reverse strand, counting down.
GGCGGTGTTCAAAGGCGACGTCGACGTGGCTGGTCCTTCGGAGACTGTGCAGGTCGGCAAGAATCATACTGTCAGTTTTGATCTGCTGAATAACGAACGTCACCAGCTAGCCAAGAGTGTCGACGAAGAGCCCTTCGATTCCTGGGACAAGCGGCAGAATGAATACGACGAGCTCTACGCTTCCAAGGCCCAGTCCAATTACTCTCCCTATGCCTACGGCACCAGCGACCTTAACTACTACGGAAACTTCTTCAACGCACCCGGCTACGGGATGCTCTGGCAGCCCTATCTTGCCGGAGCTGGCTGGGACCCGTTCATGAACGGCGCCTGGGCCTTCAACCCGGGTTTTGGATATGGCTGGGTATCCGGGTATCCCTGGGGATGGACGCCGTATCACTACGGTTCTTGGGTTTACCTCCCCCAATACGGCTGGGGGTGGCAACCCGGCGGGTCTTGGATGGGATGGAATACCGTTCCAGTGGTAACCAACGCGCCCAGCACATTTGTGCCGCCGCGAAGTCCTCTTCTCCCCGGGCAGCGCATTATCGTTGCGAATCGCGGCCCGCTGCCAACCGTGCAGGGAAAGTCGAGTGGCCGGGTCGAGATTCCCAACAACTCTGCGGGATTGGGAATTCCACGCGGGAGCATCAAGGATTTGGGCCAGCTCTCCCAAACCGTGCAACAGCGGGGATTTGTGACCACAAGGGTTCCAACCACCCCGGCCGGTTTTTCCGGCGGGCAGGTGGGATTCGGCGGGGCGAACTCTCGCGGTAGTGCCCCGGTATGGCGCGGGTCTAACACTTCGATCTCGGCGCCTCCTTCAGCACATGCCAGCAGCGGTCATGTAGCCGGCAGCGGACGCCACTGATCGTACGATGCAGGCACGGGCGTCCCCGCCCGTGCGGAATCTGATTGAGACCTAGTTGAATCAGAGGTCCACGCCAACTTTTGTTCTAATGCTTTGCACGGGCGGGGACGACCGCGCCCACATTAGAAACCTATCTCACCACCATCCCTGCGTAACCCACCACTACGTTGTGATCCCCGGAAACGTCGCCGGAAGTGGCGTACTTGATCAGTTTCGCAGAAGTGGCACCTAGGTGCCTGGCGGCGGTGAGCATCACTACGGCGGGGCCGAAGCCGCACATGCTGATCTGTTCTTTCACGACCACGTCATACAGGCCGCGCGGATCGAGAGCAAGAATGCGTTCGATCGCCTTGTTATCTTTGATCCGGGTGATGCCATCGTTCTCGTAATGATTCATATCGCTGGAGGCGACGATCAGCGCCGGTTCGCCCTGTGCTTTAAGAACCGCGGCGAGAGCTTCGCCGAGATTCTCCAGGGTCTCGAAATGTCCGGTCCCCAGAGCGATCGGCACAAAGGTGAAGTGCGCTCGCTTCTGCTGGAGAAATGGCAATTGCACCTCGATTGCATGTTCACTGCGATGGGCGTCGGCATCTTCGGTGAGAAACGGGAACTGTTCTTTGAGCGTGTTGGCCAGGGAGGCGTCAATTTGCACCGTGCCAAGAGGCGTTTCCCAACCACCCTGGCTCATGATGGCTAAAGGCCGTCCCCGGCCGGTGTGATTGGGACACAAAATGATGCATCGCGGCGGAACCTCTAGGCTGGCGTACACTGCGCCGGCCACCGATCCGGAATACATATAGCCAGCATGAGGCGCAATGCAACCGAGAGCTGCCTGGGATTTCTCCGCGCCAGAAAGATAGGAACTGACTTCGTCGAGAAGAACCTGACGCGCCCCGGGATAGAAGCGTCCAGCAACCGCGGGAAGGCGCACGCTGTCCATCAGCACGCTCCTGGGACTCTTGCCTGGCCTGATTGTAATCCTGACGCGATGAAAGCGCCCAATTCTTTAACGGTGTCTGTCCTGCGCAATGTCTGTCGTCCTGAGCGAAGCCGTCGTTGCGCTCAGGACGACGATGCATCCGCCAGCGCCCGATAGAGCACCGCGGTCTTCTCCAGAGACAACGCTTCCGCCCGCACGTTGGGCTTGATCGCGGCCCTTTCCAGTGCGCCGCGCAATAGTTCTGCCGGATAGTTCTCCTTCAAGTTATTCCACAGCGTCTTCCGCTTTTGCCCAAAAGAGAGTTTCAGGAAAGCGATGAAGTCTGCTTCGGGGACATGCAGACTTTCCAGCCTGGGATCGAGGGTAAGCCGTACCACCGTGGAGTGCACCTTGGGCGGTGGAGAGAATGCCTGCGGCGGCAAGGTGAACAGCTTCTCAATTCTGGCGTAAAGCTGTGCCGTTGCCGAAAGCAACCCGTACTCGCTCTTTCCCGGCGGCGCTGCCAGCCGGTCCGCCACCTCGCGCTGCACCATGAGCACGATGGTCTCGAAATACCTGCGGTATTCGAACAGACGCAGCAGGATGTCGGAGGTAATAAAGTAAGGAAGGTTGCCGACGACCTTGACGCGTTCGGGTTGGTGATCCATTCCCGGGCGTGTAGTCCCCGGCTTGGGGCCGAAGATGGTGTCAAAATCCATCGCCAGGATGTCGCCTTCGATGATTTCGACGTTAGGAGAGAGCGCAAGATTCATGCGCAGCTGCGCCGCCAGGACGCGATCGAGTTCGATGGCGATAAGCCGCCGCGTCCGCCGGGCCAGAAGGGAGGTCAACGCGCCTCGCCCGGGGCCGATTTCGAGCACGGTGCTCTGAGACAAATCTCCCAAAGAATCGGCAATGCGCGTGGCCGCCGACCCGTCGACCAGGAAATGCTGACCCAGTTTGGGCTTTCTAGGACTGGGACGCGCGGCTGATACTTTCGGCACGTTGACCCTCTTTCTTGCGGGCGACTAGACTAGGTGTTGCCCTGCCATGCACGGAGCGCAACCGAGCGCGCCCTCCTAATGATAGCGTGCCCTGGGATTGACTGTTTGGACCGGCCTCAATGAACCAGGAGGATTGCTTTCATGCATATCTCTTTTGCTGCTTCAGAATGCGTTCCTTTTTCAAAAACGGGAGGCTTAGCGGATGTCGTAGGGGCGCTGCCCCGGGCCTTGGCCGCCGCCGGCCACCAGGTTAGCGTTTATGTTCCGCGTTATCGCCAGACTAAACTCAAGGATGCGCAAACCGTAGTCCGGAGCATCACCGTCCCATTCGACGATCATTACCGCTTTTGTTCGGTGGTCGCCGGAGGCGGCAGTCATCCCGGGGTGCAGTTTTATTTCGTGGACTATCCGCCGTTTTTTGATCGCGATGCGTTGTACGGCACTTCTTCCGGCGATTACCCGGACAACGCCGAGAGGTTTGCCCTGTTTTCGCGGGCCGTGCTCGAAGCTTCCAAGATTCTGGGCGTTCCCCATGTCTTTCATTGCCATGATTGGCAATCTGCGCTGATTCCGGTTCTGCTGCGAACCCAGTATGCGGAAGATCCGGCGTTCCAGGATGTGGCCACGGTGTTCACCATCCACAACATGGGATATCAAGGTTTATTCTCGCCCGACACCCTGCCCCTGCTGACGCTGCCCTGGGACCTGTTCACCATCTCGAAAATGGAGTTTTTCGGCAACGTCAACTTTCTCAAAGGCGCTCTGGTCTATTCGGATTTCGTTACCACGGTGAGCCGCAAATATAGCCAGGAGATTCAGACCACGGAGTTTGGCTTTGGCCTCGAGGGCGTGCTGCGCGACCGGGCGGCGACGGTGACCGGGATCCTGAATGGCGTCGACTACGATGAGTGGAGCCCGCAGGCCGACAAGTTCACCGTAGCGAAATATTCGCCCCAGGATTTATCAGGCAAGGCCAAATGTAAGCAGGATCTGCTGACGACCTTCGGCATGGCCAATGCCGACCTGCGGCTGCCAGTAATCGGCATCGTCTCCCGCTTCGCCGCACAGAAGGGTTTTGACTTGATTGCACAAATCATGGACCGCCTGGCTCGGGAAGAGATGATCGTGGTCGCGCTCGGCAACGGCGACAAGCCCTACGAAGAGATGTTCGCCCGCCTGCAGAAGCAATTCCCGCAGAAGATTGCGGTCAAGATCGCCTATGACAATGCCATCGCCCACAAGATCGAGGCTGGCGGTGATATGTTCCTCATGCCTTCGAAGTACGAACCTTGTGGCCTGAACCAGATTTACAGCCTGAAGTATGGCACGGTGCCGATTGTGCGCGCCACCGGCGGCCTGGACGACACCATAGAACCTTGGGATGCGCGGACCGGTAAAGGGACGGGGTTCAAGTTCAGCGAGTACAGCGGTGAGTCCTTGCTGCTGACCATCAAAGAAGCCTTGCGTGCCTTCCGCGACCAGACTTCCTGGCAGACGCTCATGCGCAACGGCATGAACAAAGATTTCTCCTGGGACGCTTCAGCCAAGGAATACGGCCGGGTTTACGAAAAAGCGCGGCAGACCCGGGCTCAACCGGTGATGGCGGGCGTGTGATATTTGCCTGGGTGCCGGCTTCGCGGACCCGCGATTCTAGGCCGTAGTATGCTTACGGGGTCGCCCCTAGGCTGCCGGAGCGGATATTGATCTTCAGACCGAGTGCTCCGCGCTATACGATCGTCCTGTTGGTCCTCTCGGTTTTCTTCCTTGGAACAACTTTTCTTCCCCTTTTATATTCTGGGATGTTCCCGAATGAGGGAATCAGCGGAGTGCTCTCCGCTTTGGAAGGGCGTGCGGCTCCACTTCCAGAATCGGCCAAGGTTATTCAGGAATCGATCGCCGCCGCCGGATACCTGGGCAGGGCCATCCCGGTTGGATACTACTCCGGAGTGACCACCACGTTTCATCGCAATGGCCCGCAGCCGCCTGAACGGATCCAAGTGTTGCAGTCCACTTACATCGCGTGGTTTCAGAAGCACCCGAAACCCATTGTCCTCGCGATCACCCGCTATGACCACGACGGAGATCCGACGCAGTACAGCGTCACCCAGGGCAATCCTGTTGGCTTGGTGCGTGCTTATATGCTACCAATCTCGCTGTTCGGAGTTTCACTGTTCTTGGTGCGCACAAGGAAATCTCGCCCCTCAGTTCAGTGACCAATCCCGTTCGTCGGAACTTCCTCTGCGACATGCAACCCCTCGCGATAGAATTGGAACCGCCCTCGGCGCAGCATCATGCCTCCTTTCGCCAAGACCATCTTCCACGTAGATATGGACGCCTTCTTTGTCTCCGTGGAAGAGCTGTTCGATCCCTCGCTCAAAGGGAAGGCGGTCGTCGTCGGCGGGCAGAAGAACGAGCGCGGAGTAGTCTCGGCTGCATCTTACGAAGCCCGTAAGTTCGGCGTTCATTCGGCCATGCCCCTGCGCACCGCCGCCAAACTCTGTCCCCATGCCATCTTCGTCGACGGGCATCCAGCACGCTACCGCGAGTGCTCGGAGAGAGTCTATGCCGTGCTCACCTCGTTTTCCCCGCTGGTAGAGATGGCCTCGATCGACGAGGCCTATCTCGATATGACCGGCACCGAGCGGCTGCACGGCCCAGTGCTCTACGCCGCGCATCAGCTTCATCAGAAAATCAAGTCGGAGACGCAGCTCAACTGCTCCATCGGAATCGGCAGCTCACGGCTGATTGCGAAAGTATCCTCTGCCAAGGCCAAGCCGCACGGAATCCTGTGGGTCATCCCCGGGCAAGAGGCAAAGTTTCTCGCGCCGCTCGACGTGCGCGATATTCCGGGCGTCGGCAAGGTCACGGAGAAGAACTTGAATGCGCTGGGAATTCGCCGGGTCGGTGATTTGACCCATTTTGACGAGTCGTTTCTCGAAGAACACTTTGGCAAGTGGGGGCTGGCATTGGCTGGCAAAGCCCGCGGCGAAGATGCCGGAGGATGGTTCGACATCGAAGTGGGCGCCGATGCCGACCCCAAGTCCATCAGCCACGAGCATACTTATAACGAAGACACGGCCGACGTGGAAACCATCGAGTCCACGTTGATGAGACTCTCCGAGATGGTCGGCCGCCGCCTGCGCGAGCACCGCCTGCACGCCCGTACCATCCAACTCAAGCTGCGCTACAAGGATTTCACCACCATCACCCGCGCCCATACGCTGGGGGATGCCACGCAACTCGACACCGAAATCTTTGAGCAGGTGCGGGCTTTGTTCCACAAGAATTGGCGCAAGGGCCTGCAGGTGCGTTTACTCGGAGTGCATGCCGCGCAATTCGAGGCTCAAGCGGGCCAGGGAGACTTACTCGAAGGCGAGCGGCGGAAGCGCTGGCACCAGGCTTTGGCCGCCGCGGATCGACTGCGCGACAGGTTTGGAGAATCCAGTGTGTCGCTTGCCACCGGCCTGAAAGGCGGTTTCCGCGAGCGTACCCACGAAAACCCGGCGGGATTGCCGGGGAAAAAGGCATCCGGGTAGGCGGTTTTCCTGGCGCAAAGCTTCTGCAACGATCACGACCCTTCGTAATCTACCGCTTTCTCCATCATTCCAACACAATAGAAATTGAAGAATATCCCAGGAGTCACCGCAGGGCATGAATGTGATCGACGAGTTTGACGCCGCCACAAGCGAATTGGAAGAAACTCGCAATGTCGAGTTCTGTCTCGAGTCGTTGCAGGATGGAGATACCGCGAGACTCCTGGATGATCTGCTTGGCTGCCACGATGAAGACGACTTTCCCGCCTTGCTCAATCCCGACTTTAAGATCAGTGTCGAAGATTGAGCCTGTTTCCCACGCCAAAACAAATTTTCCTGAAGAACTAAGTCCCTAACGCAGCCGAACCTGGTTCAGTGCGCGGCCGCGAGCAACGAACCTATCCCAGGCTTGTACCCGTAGAAGCCGGCCACAGCCTGCAGGTGGTCGATGATCTCCTCGTCGTACTGTTTTTTCAAGGCAGGGGTGAGCACGTTGTGTTGTGCATTGGGGTCGCGGCGCAGGTCAAACAGGAAACTCTGCGCGGGCGAATCGTACGTGGTGTACAACCACCGGCCGTTATCCAAGAGCAGGCCATAAACAGGACGTTCGTCCGAGGCGAGAAAAAGCTTGCTGCGTTGGTAGGTTTGCAGTTCCGCTGGGGTTTCGACGAACAAAGGATGCCCAAAAAGAGGATTAGCACGGACAGGACGGTGACCCAGCAGGTAGTACAGCGAGGGCGTGATATCGGTGAGCGCCGACAAATGATTCTCGTCGTACAGCAGGCGCCTCATGGCTGGAGGCAGGTGAACGATGAGCGGGACTCGCATCACTTCTGGATAAATCGAGAGCGAGTGACTGGAACGGCCGAATTCTCCGGTAGCATCGCCGTGGTCGGATGTCAGCAACACGATGCTGTTGTCGTACATGCCCTGTCCCTTAAGAAAGCGGAAGAATTCGCCCATGCAGCCATCCACCTGATGGACTTCGTGCGCGATGCGGTTGTTGAAGCCCGGTCGATTTTGCCAGTGATCCTGGCTCGGCAAGGGCAAGTCGTTATGCGCGAATTGATGAACATTCTTGGGCTGCGTGTAAAAAAGGACAGGCTGGTTCCGCCCTAGTCCGCCCTCAAGCAGCGGCTCGGCTTGATGAATGGTCGAGCACACCTCCAACTGGTTCCACAGCTTTTTGTCGGTATCAAGCTTCACCAGGTCGTCTGCTGGTGAGAGCAGCTGTCGCAAAATCTCGTCATAGCTCACCACCATGCGATAGCCATCGGTACGAGCCAGTTTTTCCAGGCTGTTGATCCGCGCGAATGGCTGGAGATAATGCGCGTGCAGAAGCAAGGACCCTGCCCAGATGGCCGGCTCCGAAAGGGATGTGCCCGCATACGGGGTATAGACGTCATGTACCGTGATGCTGTCGCGCGCGAACGCATCCAGATTGGGAGTGAAATCTACTTTCGGGTTGTAAGCGCCAAGATAATCGGGTCGCAGGGAATCGACCACAAAGATGAAAATGTTGGGTCGCTCGCCGTGCGCCGGCGCCAACTGGTCGACCAGCTCCAAATCGGTACTGACCCGCGCGTTGCGAATATTCGTGTTCTCCCGCAAAATGCGGCAAAGATCGCTGCAGGCTTCCCCCCGAGCACCGCCCAGGAAATCGTGCACCAGCCGGAACGACGCGTCTCGGGCGGCATAGTTGTCCATGGCATGCCTGACGTCGTCATCGGTTGCGCCCAAAGGTCGCGCCCACAGGATTTGTGTAGCCTGCAGGCTCTTGTAGGCGATTCCACTGAGCAACACGATCGCGAGAATGTTTACCCAGGAATAAGTTCGGCGTCGTCCCCAAAGGGTGTAGAAGCAGGTTCCGAGCGCGACCCAGAGAATCAGCGTATAGGTGTTCTGCAGCACTCCGTCCCAATCGCTTCCGGCGATCATCGTCGGCAGAACCACGGCAAACAACGACAATCCGAAGATGGTGACCCATAACAAGGATCTGAAGCCGCGGCTCCGGGCAGGCAACGCGCCGGTTTTCCTCGCCGACAACGGCAGGGCCAGCGACCCTAGCCACAGAGTCAGAGCGGCAGCCAGAGATGCTGCATATAGATGTGCCGCCCAGCCCTCGAACCCGAGCGAACTGGTCAGCAAATGGAACAGCATTACCCAGAAGACGCCGAAGGCTAGTGCTCCGAGGAGTGAGAGATGGAGGAGTGTGGAGCGGGTTCGCTGGCTGAGTATGCGAATCAAGTTCAGAGTGGAGAGAATAAGAATTGCCAACAGAACATGCGAAATCAGACTCCATGCGGCGAGTTCGAGACCGACCGCTCCCGGCTGTAGATGTCCATTCTCGATATAGCCGTGTAACGCGGAGGCGACGACGTAGACCAGCGAAGTCGAAACCGCGATAAGGATCCCGATGGAATAGGGAAGAAGAGCAATGCCGCCAGACTTACCGCCATTCGCAGGCCAGTGCGATCGAAGATCTGCGATCGCGAGTAGCGCAAGCGGAAGCAACGAAATCAAGCTCCATCCGTAGGTGGTCCAGTTGTCTTCGAGGGCCAGCAGAAATGGCCGGGCGATCAGGTAGCTGCCTGCGAACAACAGGACGCCGAAGAGCAGGAAGGTATGCACCGTTTTTCCTTTGGGCCAGTCAGCCGCCAACAGCAGCGCCAGGATGAGAAAGTACAGAGCCGCCTGGTGATGGGCAAACCAAGGGACCCAGGCATAAGGAGGTTCTTTGATCAGGGCCACAAAAGTGTACGGCAGAAAAGCCAGCAGGCAATAGACCGAGGTGAGGATCAAGTAGACTCCCCAGAGCATTCTCGATATGGTGAACAACCAGGTCCGCAACTTGATCTCCGCAGAATAGGCGGCGGTGGGACGCCTGTAGATGATTGTGGGCCGGAGCGGATTCAGGCTGCAAGGTGTCAGCGGTGTAAAGGCGGAACTGGCCGTGACCAAAGTACTCTGGGGTCTGGGGAACATCCGGCTCAGTTGACGGGCGACGACTCCCGTCCTCCATTTTCCCGGCGTCGGCGAGCGAAGAAGTAGAAGACCGGGATACCGGCAAGAATCGCCACACAGCCCAGAGCGGATATACGAAGATTGTCCGTAAAGGTGTAGTAGAGCAGTAGCGCGGAAGCCAGCACGAACAGGGCGGGGACGACGGGATACCCAAAAACTCGATACGGCCGGACAGCTTGCGGATCGCGGCGGCGGAAGACGAACACCGTGCTGCCGGCGATCATGTAGAAAAGCCATTCCGCGAAAATAGCCAGCGAAAAAAACTGGCGAAAGCTGCCTCCGATCAGGAGCAGGATGATCGACAGAACCGCCTGCACCCCGAGCGCGACCGACGGCGTGTGAAAACGGGGATGGACTTCGGCCAGCGCCGAGAAGAAATAACGGTCGCGAGCCACCGCAAACGGCACGCGCGCCCCGCTCATGGTGGTGCCGTTCAAAGTCACAAGCATGGAGATGGCCATGGCGGCGGAGACGACGCTCGCACCCATGTGTCCCCATACCAGCCCAATCGCGTCTGAGGCGGGACGCGGGGAGGCAGCAATCGCCCCGGCGGGCAGCACGAATTGCACGGCGGCGTTTACCAGCATGTAAAGAGCTCCGACCGTGGCGACACCTACGATGAGCGCGATCGGAACATTGCGCTCCGGCTCGCGGATTTCCTCGGAAACCATGTTCAAATCATTCCAGCCGTCGTATGCCCAGAGGGCTGCCACCAGAGCGGCCATGAAACCGGCGACCCCGCCCTTCGCCGCGGAGTAACTTTCGGTGAAATGATTCCAACTGCCGGCGGTGTAGCTGAATCCGACCAGCACGATGCCGAGAATGATGGCGACCTTTAACAGCGTGAAGACTAGCTGGAATTCGCCAGCTCGCTTGATGCCGATGTAGTTGAGCGCAGAAATGAATACCGTCGTAGCAATAGCGAGCAGTTGCCCGTAGGTCATCGCGAATGGCCGGTGGACGAGGGGAGCAGCAAGAAATGCCAGAGCGGAAAATGTACCCAGGATGCGGACCAGGCCGGTAGTAATTGTGGCAATCGATGCCGGCTTGGCGATCAGGAACCACGTCCACGCATAAAGAAACCCAGGCAGCGGACCGTAAGCGTCGCGGACATAAACGTATTCGCCCCCGGCCTGCGGCTTCATGGCACCGAGTTCCGCGTAGGTCAAAGCGCCAAAGAAAGAGAGAAGACCTCCCACCAGCCATACCAGGTACACCAACTTGGCCGAGCCCACCGCCTGCATCATTTCGGCGGGAACCAGAAAAATGCCGCTGCCGATGATGGTGCCCACGACGATTGCGCAAGCCTGGCTGACGCCTAGGTCGCGGAGAAGTCCAGGGCGGGGTCGAGTTTGGGTGTCTCGCGGCATCTGGGGAGTGGAAAGTATAAGCGAAAACCTTGTAACGCCGAGAACGCCGCTGTTCCTGATGATTTAGGGTTTTGTTTCTTCTCGCTGGAGCACCATGCTGGCGGCGTATCCTACAGCGAACGTCACCACCGTGCCGATCACCACGTACCAGGTCCAAGGCACCCGCGTCCCCAGCCAAACGTAGAGTTCAGTGAGAAAGCCGCAAAGCATGCCCAGCATTGCGCCCTGCTGATTGGCCCTCCTCGTAAGCACTCCAAGCAGAAAGACTCCCAACAAAGCGCCGTAGGCAACCGAAGCAATCTGCAACCCAACCTCCACTACCCGTCCGACCTTATGCAACGACAAGACGGCCAGCCCGAACAAAGCCAATGCCCACAACACCGTGGCCAGTCGCGACAGCTGCACCCGGCGGCGCTCATCCGTTTGCGGCTTGCGTTGCAGGTAGAAGTCGATGATCGAGGTGGAGGACAGTGCGTTCAGGGAAGCGCTCAGGTTCGACATTGCCGCTGCGAGGATGGCAGCGATCAGCAGGCCCGCGATACCGTGGGGCATTTGGGTCACAATGAATGTCGGGTAAATGCGGTCGGCGGTGCCAAAGTGCGCCGAGGGAGCGCGATAAAACACGAATAGCGACACGCCCACGATCAGAAAAAGAGAGAACTGAAAAAGGATAGCAATCCCGCTCGAAAGCAGCGCAGTCACCGACTGCCGCTGGCTGCGTGCCGCCAGCAACCTTTGCACGATAAGCTGGTCGGTGCCGTGACTGGCGGTGGTGAGGAAAGTTCCGCCCACCAATCCAGCCCAGAAGGTATAGGGCTTCCAGAGATCCGGACTGAAGTCGAAGACGCGCAGCTTGCCGGCGTTCGCGGCCATGCTGTGAATCGCCGGCCATCCTCCCGGAACGAGGTGCACGATAGTGAGAAGCCCTACCAGCGTTCCCCCCACGTAGATCGCCGTCTGCACCACATCCGTCCAGATCACCGCCGCCAGGCCGCCTTCGAAGGTGTAGACCAGGGTCAGCGCAGTGATAATCGCAATCGACGCGATCTCGCCGGTGCCCAGCGCAATCGCCACCACAATGGAGACGGCGTACACGCGCACGCCTTCCGCCACGGCTCGCATCAGCAGGAATAGCGCCGCCGTCAGGGAGCGCAGACCTCGGCCGAAGCGCCGCTCGATCAACTCATACGCGGTATAGAGATCGCCACGGAAATAGTGCGGCAGAAGAGTGAAACTGATGATGACACGGCCCACCAGATATCCCAACACCACCTGCAGGAAAGTGAGGTTGGTGTCGTACGCCAAGCCGGGGATGCTGATAATGGTGAAGGTACTGGTTTCAGCTGCCACGATGGAAAGCGCAATCGCCCACCAGGGAATATTGCGGTCCGCCAGGAAATAATCTCGCAACGAGCGCTGCCGCTTACGAAAACGCAGGCCGAACAGCGTGATGCCTGCGAGGTAAAGCGCAATGATCGCGAGATCGAGCTTATTGAGCCCCATGAGTTCGGGTCCGCAATTCAGTCGGGTACGGCCGGCCTATTTTCTCCCAATTGCCATGATGTGCGGACTGGCACCCAGCAGGGCGGGCTCATGCTCGACCTTGCGCACGCACCGCAAGATTCGTTCGCGCGCACCAGGATCGGACCAGAGGCGATCGAAGTCTCTCGCCAGCCATCCAGGACCTTCGATGCCAACCACGTCTTGCAGATGGAAACCGGCTGCACTCAGTTCGCTTGCAAGTTCCTCCGGGCGATGGAAGTATGCCGTCGTAAAGTACTCTGGATTACCAGTTGTGTTGCGATGCTGCCCGTCACGCAGATCGCGTTCGAGAAGGGGGACGAAGTCCGGCACGTCGAAGAACCCGTGGGCCAGGGAATCGAGCAGAGAGGCAAATCGGCTGATCGCGGCGGCGAACACCACACCGCCGATTCGGAGGACTCGAAATGCCTCCTTCAGGCAAATGATGCGATCCTCCATCTCCGTCAGATGGTAGAGCGGGCCCAGCAGGAGGACGGCGTCGGCGGAGTTATCACTCTGCTCCAACTTCCTCGCATCGCCGAGGCGCACGCTCGCGATCGCTCGCTGCTGGGGAATGGAACGTTGCCGTGCCTGTTCGACGTGCTTGGGTACGGGATCGATCAGGTGCACCTCGTAGCCCAACGAAGCCAGCCAGGCCGCGTAGAGTCCAGGACCGCCTCCCACATCGAGGAGTACGGCCGGAGCCGGTACGAGGTTGCGCAAAATCAGTTCCCTGGTGCGCTCGAACTCCAGATGGAACCAGCCGGTTTGAAGGCGCGCGTCTTCATCCGCCTGCTGGTAGTGTTGAACCACGTCTTGAGACGAATTGTTTTGTTCGGCAGCCATGGTGCGGCATCTACGCCGAGAATCGGCTTTTCAAAGATATCTGGCTTTGAGCGATGTGGACCCGACATCTGGCAAGAGGTATCTACCTCGTAAGCTGCCGCCTGCGCCTCGCAGCATCGGAAAGGTCAATCTGCAGGCGCGAAATCCCTATGATAGAACTACGCTGGTGAGCATCTTTCTGGGAATTGATGGTGGTGGCAGCAAGACGGCATGCGCAGTCGGCGATGAAACCACCCTGCTGGGAACCGGTATCGCCGAAGGCAGTAATGTGGTGCGCGTGGGCGAGCGGCAAGCTGGAGAGGCGATTGCGTCCGCAGTTCGTCAGGCCTGCGCTGCTGCTCTGGTAAATCCCAAACAAGTCGAGAGAACCTGTGTGGGCGTGGCTGGCGCGGCACGCCCCGAAATCGCGGAGACGATTCGGAAGGCGCTGGCAGAGCTGGTATCTGGCGAAATTGAAGTCGTCGGCGACATGGTCATTGCCTCCGAGGCGGCCCAGGGCAGTGGACCGGGCGTTATCGTGATTGCCGGCACCGGATCCATTGCCTACGGCCGCAACTCCGCCGGTCGTACCGCACGCGCGGGTGGCTGGGGATTCGCTATTTCGGATGAGGGATCGGGGCAATGGATTGGGCGTATGGCTGTGTCCGCAACCATGCGAGCCTACGACGAAGGCCAGACCACGATGTTGCTCGACACTACGATGAAGTCGTGGGGTGTGAGCACTCGCGAGCAGGTCATCTTGTCGGCCAATGCATCTCCTCCGCCGAACTTCGCTGCCTTGTTGCCGGCGGTGCTGACGGCGGCGGATGCGGGGGATGCCACTGCCCACGACATTCTGGCGCAGGCCGGCGCCGAACTCGCGACCCTGGCCGGGATTGTGATCAGCCGTATTTTCGAGGATACAAAAGACGTTCCAGTGGCCATGTCCGGAGGTGTCTTCGGTAATTCCGCGCTGGTGCGACGGGTTTTTTACAATAGTCTGCGCTTGAAGTGTCCCGGCGTCGTGGTCAATACGGACATCGTCGAGCCGGTGAAAGGGGCATTGGAACTGGCGCGCAAGGGAGCCCGAAGACCGAGCCCGTGAGGTTTACCCGCGAGCGCCAGATTTCGTCGACCATTCGCGCTCCAAAAAGCTCTATGGCTCCTGAGGATTCAACTCCCGCCCCTAAGTCTCCGGAGGTTTCCCAGACTGCGGCATCGGAAGCGGTTCTCAACGAGGACCGCGCGTTGGCGTTCTTGAAGGAAAGAGACCTCCTCCCGGAACTGATCGAACGGCTCAGCAAGAACAGCGTTGTGATGAAGAGCCGCAAGGTGAAGCGGGCAGTCGTCGCGCATCCCAGGGCTCCACACCACGTCGCAGTCTCGATCATTCGCCAGCTTTTTACCTTCGATCTGATGCAGATTGCGCTGTTGCCTGGCTTGGCTGGCGACTTGAAGGTGGCGGCGGAAGAAGCACTGATCAAACGGCTGGAATCGGTCTCTTCCGGCGAGAAGATATCGCTTGCGCGACGCGCTTCGGGGCGGGTAGCCGGTATGTTGCTGCTTGATCCCGATCCGCGCATCATCCGGGCAGCCCTCGAAAATCCAAGAATGACCGAAGTCCTGATTGTCAGAGCGGTAGCTCGGACAGGTGTGTCGTCGGCCCTTGTTCTCGCGGTTTGTAATCACCCCAAATGGTCGCTGCGCCGCGACATTCGTATCGCGTTGCTGCGTAACGAAAAAACTCCCATGGGTTTTGCCCTGGAGTTTGCCCACACCTTTCCGGCTGCGGTGCTGAAGGAAGTCTTGGAGAACTCCCGTCTGCCACGAAACGCGAAAAACTGCCTCCTCAAAGGAAGTTAGCGCAGCTGCAGGCGGGAAAGGCGTTCCTCGGCAGTCGTCACTTTTCCGCGGAGACACTCTCCTCTTCATCCACCCCTTTGCGGCGTAGCAATTGCACCAGTGCCTGGCTGATATGCGTCTTCATTGCGGAACGTTCGTGCGCGCGGGTGATGTAGCGCACATGCACCTCCACCCCCGAAGGGGTTGGCCGGAGGTTGACTGCCGGGGCCGCAGAAACCGATTGCACGCGATAGCGGCCGGTGGCGTTCTGCCATTCCTTCTCGGCGGCCTTGGCATTCCCTTCGGTTTCCTTGGTTACTGTCTGTTGGATCGCGTCTATGAGTTTATAGGGATCCTGATCGGCGGGTACCATCATCTGAACTTCATCCCACAACCATTGACCGCTGGTGGTGAAGTTGAAGAAGTGTCCCTCAATGGCATAGCTATTCACGAAGGCCACCTTGCGGCCCGTGGGATGACCAGTGGTAGTCCAGTTGCCGGTTTCGAGCAGCACAGTGCGCAACAGATTAATCTCAATCACTTCACCGGCGACTCCATTGATCTCAACCCAGTCGCCTACGCGCAGGCCATTCTTGCCCATCAATACGAACCAGCCGAAGAACGCGACGATGAAATCCTTCATGGCAACCGTGATGCCGGCCCCGGCGAATCCCAGAATGGTGGGCGTTTGTTGGGGAACCCCGAAGACGACCACAAGAATCAGTAGAACTCCCACGGCCTGCAAAGCGAAACGAATGACCACCCGCAGAGTGTGCAGGCGGGTGCGTTCCGCGGCGCTTTCGGCAAAATAGCGGTCAACCACGATTCCTGCCAGATAGAAGCACAAAACGATGAGGAGAATCCACAACGCCGACTGCAGGATTCCGTGGACCGCCGTGCGTTGATGGCTTTGCACCAGAACGATCCAGCCGGCATACGCAGTCTGTAACTCCTGCGCGTCCTGGATTCTCCGATCGAGATCGGAAAGGCTTTTCTGGTCAGCGGAGAGATGACGCAACGAAGCGATTGCCGAGGATTGTTCCGCAGGTGTCGCCGCCTGGTGAGCGGCTTTCTCTGTGGCGAGTTGCTGCTCCAAAGTGTTGTGGGCCTGGTTCAATGTGTTTGCGACTTCGGCGGCCTCATCCCGCGCAGACTGCAGCTGGGCTGCCTTCCCCCGCAGCGCGTGCCAGGCCACGAACTGGCCGAACAGATTGTCTGCCTGATAACTGATCTGTGCTCCGGCTGGGGACTGGGAGCTGCTTGCGTCATTGGCGTGTTCGGTATCTTCGTGCCGTTTAAACTGGCGTTGAATCCTGCTTAGAACATCCACGCCCGAACGCAGCAGATCCTCCTGCGCATCATCGAGGTCGTCCTTGTCCAGCTCGAGCTGCGCTTGCGCCAGGTCTAATTGCTGCTGGATTTCGTCGTGACGGTTTTCCTTGGAGGAGGCAAGTTGTTTGTTGAGCTGATCGACCCGGTCCTGGCCGCTAGCCACCGCTGCCTGGGCCTTGCTCAAGCGGCCGTAGAGTTCCTTCGTTTGTGGTGTGGGCTGAGGAGGATGATTGGTGGCGTCACGGAGGGCATCCTGGAAAGCCAGATCCACTTCATGATCGGCGGCCTTCAGAGCCTGGTTCGCGAGTCTCCGTTGATCCCAGGTGCTGGCCAACTTGGCCATATTGTTCGCGGTTCGCAGCGGGCGCTCGTCAACCAAGGGCGTGCGATGGCCTGGACCGCCTGAGCCCTGGGCCAAGTCCTCAACCGCCGCGTTTCGCGTCAAGACTGCACCGATCACGGCCGCCAGTGCCAGAACCAAAAGTCCCAGCGTGATCAGCCACTGGCGGGATTTCATAACCGGTTCCATTTGGAGAAAGAGAAGGACTTAGCGCCATTATACGGTTCGGTAGGAGAAACACCACGAACCCGGGGGACACCGAAACTAGGGTATCCAATCCGCGATGAAGATGTTGGTTTCGTGCGGTGCCTTGGCATTGCGGTTGGATGCCCACACCAGCTTCCCGCCGTCGGGGCTGAACACGGGGAAACCGTCGAAGCCCTCGCTGTAGGTAATACGCTCCAGGTTCGAACCGTCCAGGTTGATCGTATAGAGCTCAAAGTTTCCCATCCCACCGGTCGAGCCCTGATTTGACGAGAAGATGACGCGCTTCCCGTCAGGAAAGAAAGACGGACCGAAACTGGCGGCGCCCAGGTTCGTGATCTGTCGTTTGCCGCTACCATCAGCTTTCATGATCCACAATTCAAGAGAGGTGGGGCGGATGAGATTCTGCTTGAGCAGTTCTTTGTAATCGCTGATCTCTTTTTCGGAAGTCGGGTGATAGGCGCGGTAGATAATCCATTTGCGATCCGGCGAGAAGAATGGCCCGCCGTCGTACCCCAGTTCGTGGGTGAGTTGCTTGACACGCCTGCCATCGGCATCCATTGAGTAGATGTCGAGATCACCGTGGCGCAGGGAGGTGAACACGATTTTCTTGCCGTCGAGGGAAATCGTAGCTTCGGCATCGTAGCCCGGCGCGTTGGTAAGTTGCTTCAGATCGGAGCCATCGGGATTGGCGGTGAAGATGTCGTAACCGGAATACACTGCCCACACGTATCCCTTCGAGAAATCGGGGCGCGGCGGGCACTCCGCACTTGCCAGGTGGGTCGATGAGTAGAGAATCTTCTTGCCGTTGGGGTAGAAATAGCTGCAAGTGGTTCGGCCCTTGCCGGTCGAGACCATGCGCATGTCGGAGCCGTCCACGTTCATGGTGAAAATCTGATCGCACTTCACGTCACCATGACTGGATTGGAAGATCAGCTGTTTGCCGTCGGCGGAAAAGTAGGCTTCGGCATTCTGCCCGCCGAAGGTAAGCTGGCGGACGTTGCGCAAGTGCTTCTCCTGTGAGGTGGCGAGATCGGGAGCGTCCGTTTGGGGCGCAGCAGCGAATAGTGCGAATCCGCTAAGCGCGAGAGACAGAAGCAGTACCGTGGATTTCATTTTTACGAAGCCGCTAGTGTAGCAGGAACCTGACTGTTCTCGACGCCGTGGCCAAGCGCGAGAGGGTAAAATGTCACGACTAGTCTATGGAGGGCCGATGAAATCCCTGTTGCCAACTCTTGTTGTTGCCCTTGTCCTCGCGGTTGTCATCTTCCCGAATGTGCGACTGTCAGCCTCGGCGAGCGCCAAAGCTAACCCCGATACTTTGCGCCAGCTCGAAGGCGAGTTTATGAAAGCTGCGGCAGAGAAAGGCTCACAAGGATACATGTCCTATTACGCCCAGGATGCGGTCGAACTGCCTGATGGGGAAGTCATGCTTCAGGGCAAAGAGAGCGTCTCCAAGACCATGGGCTTCCTGGATCAGAAAGACAACCACCTGACCTGGACTCCGGTAGGTGCCGACATGGCGGCCTCGGGCGATCTTGGATACACCTATGGCACCTATGAATTCCGATCGAAGGACAAGGAAGGCAAAGCCACCGTCAACTATGGCAAGTACACAAGCATCTGGAAGAAGCAAAAAGACGGCAGCTGGAAGGTGGTGCTGGATATGGGTAATTCCTCGCCTGCACCGAGATAGAGAATGGAGGCGCGGGCGTCCCCGCCTGCGCGGGAGCCAGACGTAACTAGGCGCTCTTTCCGCGAAAGTGCTCCAGAATCGCCTCGGCCTGAACCCGTGTCACCACGGCGGACAGCGCCGCGACATCCGCTTGCTTGACCGCCTGCACGCTCCCGAAATGCTCCAGCAGACGGCGGGTTGTGCTCGCCCCCACGCCAGGGATTTCCCGCAATTCAGTCGCGCGATCGCGCATCTGCCGGCGCTTGCGGTGGAAGGTCACAGCAAAGCGGTGGGCTTCGTCGCGGATCAATTGCACCAGCAGCAGCACGGGCGAATGATGATCGAGGACCACTGGTTCGTTTTCCTGTCCCAGCACATAGATAATCTCTTCGCGCTTGGCAATCGCGGCCAGCGGCTGGTTGATGATTTCGAGCGAAGCCAGCGCTTCCGCGGCCGCGTGCAACTGGCCCAGGCCCCCGTCAATCAACACGAGGCTGGGCATCGTCTTTTTCTCTTCCTGCAGCCGCTTGTAACGGCGCGTGACTACCTCTCGCATCGAGGCGAAGTCGTCGACTCCATCCACGCTGCGAATGATGAACTTCCGGTAGTCCGATTTCTTCATCTTCCCGTCTTCCCAGACCACCATCGAGGCGACCGTTTCTGCACCCTGAATATGCGAGATATCGAAGCATTCAATGCGTCGCGGCGGGTCAGGCAACCCCAGCGCGTCCTGCAGGGCCTCCTGAATTTGCTTTTGATTCGGCTTCATGACCCGGAAGCGCTGGTCGTAGGACTGCTTGGCATTGCTGGCCGCCAGGTCGAGGAGGGCTCGCTTGTCGCCCCGCTGCGGCACCAGAATATTGACCCGGGTGGCGCGCCCGCCCTCGGCCGCGAGTTGTTCGGAGAGCAAATCCTGCAGCGCCTCGCGATCGTCAAAATCCACGGGAATATAAATATTGCGCGGAACATACGGCTGCCCGATATAGAGCTGGGTAAGAAAAGCGGAAAAAAACTCACCGGGATGAAACAGTCCATGTGGAGACGACCGGCCCTGGTCGTCCGGGTCAGCCGTAGACCAACCCGGTTTAGTCGTCGCCGCGCCAACTGCTGAGCTTTGCTCGGCCGGCCCACCGAGGTCGGCTGTTCCCACGTGCTCCGCGAACTCCGGGAGGTCCTCCCAGAAAAATTCCCGCCGGTCCAGGACGCGGCCGCCGCGCATATGAAACAGGTTCACGGCCAGCATGTCGTTTTCGTAATGGTAGCCAAACACATCCGCGTCATCCCCTTCGACGGCGGCGATGCGCTGCTTTTCCTGCAGCTGCTCCACCGTCGAAATCAAGTCACGATATTTTGCGGCTCGTTCATATTCCTCAGTTTCTGCCGCCTTGGCCATGCGTTCTCGAAGCGAGCGTGAAAGATCCGTCGCTCGTCCCTCCAGGAACAACTTCACGTCACGAACCGCCTCCAAGTAAGTCTCGGACGTGGTCAATCCCTCCACGCACGGACCCAGGCAGCGATGGATGTAGTACTGCAGACAGGGGCGGGGATGGAAGCGGGTCAGGTCGACTTTGCAAGAGGGAACGAGAAAATGGCGGTGGATCAGGTCCACGATACGGTACGCCAGGTTGGCGGGGAAATAGGGACCGTAATAGGCGCTGCCATCTTTCCTGAGGCGGCGCGTTACATAGACGCGGGGGAAGCGCTCGCCTAATGTCAGCATGACATAGGGATAAGTCTTGTCGTCGCGCAGCAGGATGTTGAAGCGGGGCTGCTTCTGCTTGATGAGGTGGTTCTCAAGCGCCAGCGCCTCCTTGTTATTGGCGACGACGATGTAATCGACATCGGCCGCTTCGCGCACGAGAGTGCCGGTTTTGGCATCCGTGATACGGCCCTCGTGAAAGTAAGAACTGACCCGGCTGCGCAGGTTCTTGGCCTTGCCCACATAGATGACTTCTCCCTCGGCGTTCTTGTAGAGATACACTCCGGCAGAGGTGGGCAGAGTGCGGATTTTGGCCGAAAGATCCAATGTTGAGGTGAGGTAATTGTATTAGACGCAGGGGCCGTACAGAACAGTCAGTTGTGTTACACTTATGTCGTATGAGTCATACATTGACAATACGCCTTACAGAGGAACTCTTGACTTGGCTGAAAGAAGTTTCTCGACGGACTGGCTTGCCGGTTGGGCGAATTATTCGCCAGCAGCTGGAAAGTGCCAAAGCAGAGAAGGGAAATCAAAACTTCCTTCGGCATGCAGGTCAGATCAACGGGCCACCCGACCTGTCGGCGCGTGAAGGCTTCTCACGCCGATGAAGGGCATTGCTGACACCGGCTTCATTGTCGCGTTTGGCAATCGCGGCGACACTTATCACGCCTGGGCGTTAGATCTCGCCCGGACCCTGACTGAGCCTTTGCTTACCTGTGAGCCGGTACTCGCCGAAGCTGCCTTTCACCTCGGGTCTAGCCTTTACGTCCTTTCTCTGTTGCAAGACGAGATGTTGCGCGTGGCTTTCGACGCGACACGCAATCTGGAACAGTTGCGGGAATTGGCTCGGCGGTACGAAGAGCGGAAGCCTGACCTCGCCGATCTTTGCCTGATCCGCATGAGCGAACTCTATCCGCGACACACCGTCATCACGGTCGACGAAGCTGATTTCCGCGTATACCGGCGTAATAAGCGTGAGAGCATCCCGATACTTGGACCGCGTGGGTGAATCCGCTGACGCTGGCTTAGGCTGGTCGGCCTAAAGAATTCCGTGTTCCCCGCAGGTTCTTAGGCGTCTAAGGTCGGAGTCGTCCCAGCCAGTCTACGCGTCCTGACGAATATTCCGCCGGCCATGACCGCGAGCGGATCAGCGCACGACCAGAGCATCCAAGCAAGATCCGGAGGTTGATGCGTAGCTATCGATACGAAGGCAACACCAATCAGGGAGCAAAGGACCAGAGTTAGGGCCGTCGTGGCGATCATCTCCCTTCCCTTGGCTGCCAGCCCGACCATGCACCCAACGAATAGCGACACAACGAGGTGCAGAGCCAAGATTGCGTTCAGAACCAACGTGTAAGCCTTGAAATGGGTCGACCAGAACGGGAGATATCTGTCAGTAACTGCCGACAATAACTTGTCGGGCAACCCCCCGACAAACCGGAGCAACAAGAACCCTCCCGTCACGTAGGCGAGTGTCGACCACGGAGCGCCGCGAACACCGTTGCCGAAGAGATGTATGGTCGATTTCACAGCCTGCCGCCAATACCACCTTCGGGCTGCCGCAGTTCCCGATCTCGACACGAGCAGGGAGAACTCTTCTACTAGATCCCCGGGGATCGATTCTGCTTCTTCGGCTGGGGCGAATAAACTCACCAGCCAGGAGGCCAGGCGCGGCGGCTGCTCGAAATGTTCGGGGGACGTCATGAGAAGCTCCGGATGAGGTCGAGGCCTGCCGTCATGTTCTGAAGTGCGCGGTGTGTGCGATTCACCGCCGCCATCCCCTTGGGTGTGACACGGAAGAAGCGCTTCGAACGTCCGCCACGTTCCGGGGTAGGATCGCCGCGATGTGACTTGATGTACCCTTTCGTCTCCAGGCGATCAAGGGTGGCATAGACGGCGCCGATGGACACTTCTCGTTTGATGCGGAATTCGATCTCCTGCCTTACGGTGACTCCATACGCTCGATCGGCCAGCCGCAAGAGTGCCAAAACAATGATGTGCTCGAACTCGCCGAGATAATCGCGTCCAGACATTATCTATACAATATAGAGTAAATCCTTAGCAGTCAAACCGGTTCCAAAGTGGCAGTCGCCTGGGGCGGTCCCAAAGCAGTTACCGTATAAAATTTCCCTATTTTGTGTCTGTTTGCTCTACACTGAAAAACAATCCATACCCCAGCCAACAAGCGATATCATGTTACGCATCAACAGGTTAAGGATTGCGGCCACAGAGGACGGAGTTGGCAGCTCTCGTGCTATCTCACAGTGTGGATACGAACTGAGCCCGTAACTCTACCGGCGCAAAATGACCAGGTTGCGAACCCAGGGATTTTGGAACGACCGATTTCGAGACAGAAACTGAAGGAGCACTTCTAAAATGACCCGCACTTCTTTGACAGCCTTGTTGGCAATGACCATGGCGGCAACGATCGGATGCGCCAGCAAGAACTATGTTCGTCAGGAAACGACGCCGCTGATCAACAAGACCAACGAACTCGACGATATGACCGCCAAGAACTCGCGCGACATTAAAGATGTCGATGCGCGAGCCCAAGCCGGCATCCAGCAAGTGCAAGCCAAGGCTGCAGAAGTCGACCAGAAAGCCACGGCAGCAGGGCAGCAGGCCGATCAAGCGCAGACCCTGGCCAATAACGCAGTCAACGGCGTTGCCACGCTGCAGAACACGGTGGCGAACCTGGACAATTACCGGGTAGTTACCGAGACCGCCGTGCATTTCGGTTTTGACAAAGACACCCTGACCGCTGATGCCAAAGCCGCACTCGATCAGCTTGCCAACGTTGTTCCGAACACCAAGGGTTACATCATCACGGTGGAGGGTGCGACCGATTCCACCGGCGACGCCGAGTATAACTACGCTCTGAGCCAACGTCGTGCCGATGCTGTCATCCAGTACCTGGCGGCGGAGCGCAATGTTCCGGCATACAAGATCTATTTGATCGGTATGGGCAAGGATAAGCCGGTGGATTCGAACAAGACTCGTGAAGGGCGCGCCAAGAACCGCCGCGTCGACATCCGGCTGATGACCAATACCGTGGGTGAGACCACTCCGGCCCAGGCGCCCGTGCCCCAGTCGGCGACGCCGCCCGGACTGTAAACAAAGTTTACCCTCCTCCCCGGAGGACTTCGCCAAACAGGCCATTCCAATCCCCCTGGAGTGGCCTCATTTTTTCCTATGTCAGGGCACCGCCGGTGACGATCAAGGCTGGTAAAATTCTCTATTATGCGCCGTTGGATGTTGCTGTTAGTCGTGTCTGCTTGCTTGAGTGCTTCCGGTCTCGCCCAACAGGAGCCACAGTCGGATCAAGGGCCTGATCAGAACCAGGCGCCTCCCCGCTCGGATACGCAGAAAGCTCACGCCCGTGATCCAGAGGCTGGAGAGAGTTCCAGCCGCGACACTCGAATCGATACCAGCCCCCCGAAGGATGACGCCAAGAATCATCCGAACAGCGGCGTGATCGCTCCTGAGACCGCCCCAAAAGCTCCGGCGGAAGCCGCTACCGAAGACACTACCAGCGACGTACACGAACTCCATCCCTGGAATCCTTACCGCGCTGTCAAGGACGACGAAGTGGGAGATTTCTACTTCAAGCGCAAGAACTACAAAGCGGCCCTTGCCCGTTACCAGGATGCTCTCGCTTGGAAGGAACACGACGCGGTCGCTACCTTTCGCATTGCCGAGTGCTACGAGAAACTCGACCAACCCGGCGATGCCGTTGCCAGCTACAAGGAGTATCTGAAGATATTGCCCGACGGCCCCTTTTCCAAGGAGGCAAAGAAGGCTTTGCGCAAGCTGGGCGTTGCCGAAGAATCTCAGACCTCACAGGCCCAACCCAAGCCATAGGAACGAACCTGCCCGAAGCCATATTCTGCCTTCCATAGAGGAATTTGCGGGCCGCAGCCGTATGAGTTTATGGAGAGGCCCTCAGTGGATATATACAGAAAACCATAGATTCGGCTCGTCCATGCATTGTGCTGACCATAAGGCAATATAAACAAAACACTTATAACAAGCCAGTTATTGGCAACGTGTGTGCATGGTTACTGTTGTAATCAAGTGTATCCATATTTTGTCAGCCGCAGTCTTTGTCGCAAGAAAGCACGCCCGCATTATGTCAAAACCCAGGTGTTTGCAAACCATCGACTTTCGTGGAGGCAACAATGAATATTAAAGGCTTATTCGCCAAGAGTCGGACGTTGTTCCCCCTCTTGCTGCAGACGTTTGCGCTACTTTTGTTGAGTGCTGGTGTGTTCGCCCAGGAGACGACCGGCGGACTGCAGGGTACCGTGACCGATCCCAGTGGTGCTGTTGTGTCCCACGCGCAGGTGGTGATTACAGGCGCTTCGCTCGTCGGCAGCAAGGCGGCCGCGACTGATGGAAGTGGCTACTACCATTTCGCCAACCTTCCGCCTGGCGATTACACCCTGACGGTGACGGCGAAGGGTTTCAAGAGCGTCAAGCGGGGAGGTCTGACCATCGAAGTCGGCCACCTTCCGACGCTCAACTTAACCCTCGAAGTGGGTGCCAGTGAAACCGTGGTTGAGGTCAGTGGCGCGGCTCCGGTGATTGATGTCACGACGACCCGCACCATGACCAACGTTACCGAGGACGTGATCAACGAAGTCCCGCACGGACGTTCTTTCCAGTCGGTTATCCAATTTGCTCCCTCGGCCCGCAATGAACCTTTGGCGGGTAATACTGTGCAAAGTAATGGAAGCGGTGGATCCTCTCCGGGGAGCACGACCAACGGCCAAGCTTTCGGATACTCAGTGGGAGGGGGTGCCGATTCGGAGAACTCCTATCTGGTTGAGGGTCAGGAAACGGCCAACCTTATCGGGGGTTACTCTCACACCAACGTCCCATTCGATTTCATCCAAGAAGTGCAGGTAAAGAGTTCGGGTATTGAGGCCGAACATGGCGGCGCGCTCGGCGGAGTGGTTAACGTCGTTATGGACAAAGGCAGCAATGCCTGGCACGGTGGAGTTTGGACTCAATTCGAGAACGACTCCATGGATGGACACCCGAATGCTTATGCTCGCTATGATCCGCTCGATTCAGGTTCGGCGTTTGCCTCCGGCAGGCCGATTGATCCCGCGTACCAGGGCTATCAGCCAATCAAACCCCATTCCAGCGACGTTTTTCCCGGATTCCGGTTGGGTGGTCCAATCCTTAAGGATAAGATCTTCTTCTTCGCTGGATTCAATCCGGAGTGGAGTAACACCGAGCGTACGGTGAACTTTGGCCCTGGTGTGGGGCCGCTGAAGTTTAGCCGTAATACCCAAACGTATTACACAAACGCTCGCATCGATGCGGCCGTGTCGCAAAAGATTCGCGTGTTTGGCTCCTGGCTCTACCAGTACCAGCGTCAGTCCGGTGAAAATATGCCGGGCTCCGACTCTACTACTCCCTTCAACTTCAATTTCGCCAACCCAGCTGGCTTTTATAACGTCAGTACCTCGATCCCACCGTTCGCGTACTCACACAGTCTTGGTTACTCCGCGCCCAACAGCACCACCAATGTCGGGGCGGACATCACCATCACTCCGCGAATGGTTGCTACTACGCGCTTCGGCTATTACTTCGAGAATTACCATGACTTCGGTTTTCCGACGAATGGCAACATCAATTTCTTCGAGGCCAATGGCATAAACCAGACGGACGTGAATGGCAACCCACTGCCCGCTGCCTTCCAGCAGGCGAACGGGTACTTCAACGTCGCGAACTCTCAAAACTACACCGTGCGTAACGCCAACAAGCATATCCAGTTCGATCAGGATCTTGCCTGGTTTAAGAGTGGATGGTTTGGCACGCACAACTTCAAGTTTGGTTATCAGCTTCACCGCATAACCAACGACATCTTCCAACGTTACAACGAACCGGCTGTGCAGATATTTCCCGGAAGCCAGTCGTTCTACTACGCTGGAGGCAGCACCGGCTTCGCAAATTGCGCTGCTTTGGTGGCGTCTCAGGGAGGGAACCCGGCTTACGGGGACCCGGCTGGTTCTAACTGCACGGGTACCTACGGCTATGCCGTGGTGCAGGACTATGGCTCCTTCGGAACGGCGAAGAGCTACAACCACGGTTTCTTCTTTCAGGATGCGTGGACCCTCGGTAGAGGAGTGACCATCAACGCCGGTCTTCGTATCGAGAAAGAGTACTTGCCGAGCGAGACCGTGAACGCTCCGGCCGGCTTTCCGAAGCAGCCGATTGAGTTCGGTTGGGGTGACAAGATTGCTCCTCGCATCGGTGCGGCTTGGGACGTGTTCAAAGATGGAAGGATGAAAGTGTTTGGCAGTTATGGCGTGTTCAACGACATGATGAAACTGAACCTAGCGATCAGTTCATTTGGCGGCCAGTACTGGCAGAACTGCGCATATGCGATGATGAGCCCCAATTCTGTTAGCCTGCTGAATATCGCCTTTAACAGCGCTGGACGTTATTGCACTGGTGACAGCACAGGCGGAGCCAACTTCGCTAACGGCTCGACACCAGCGGGACTGGTTTTCCTGGAGAATGCGAACGAACGGGGCACGGAAGGCGTTACTCCCGGCCTGAAGCCGTACCGCCAGCACGAGTCGGTGTTTGGGGTCGATTATCAGATTAAGAAGAATCTTGCTTTCGAAGCCCGGTGGGACCGCCGCCGTCTTGATCACGTGATCGAAGATGCGGCGCTGTTCGATTCCACCGGCAACGAGGTGTTCACAATCGTCAACCCTGGGCAGGGACAGAATCGCCTTAATACGACTTGCGCCACTGCCGGTGTGAGCCCCTACACGGGCGACTCCTATCCGGCATGTCCCGTGAACCCGAGCGCCGCTCGTAGCTACGACGGCGTTGAATTCCGTCTAGTCAAGAGCACCAGCCAGCACTGGTTCGGCATGCTCTCCTACACGTATAGCCACCTGCGCGGCAATTACACAGGCCTGACCAGCACTGACATATCCGATGGTGGTGGAGGCCGGAATGCGCCGAACAATAGCCGTGCGTTCGACGAGACCTACTTCCAATTCAACGCGGATGGTAACTCGTCCAGCGGGTTGCTTCCCACCGATCGTCCGAGTACGTTCAAGGGATATGCCTATTATGAGCTGGGCTGGAAGAACAAGTGGACGACCGATCTGGGCATCTTCCAGTTCGCTTACCAAGGCTCGCCAGTCTCAAGCTATGTTGATGTGGGCTACAGCGTGATACCAGGCAACTACTTCGCTGTCTATACGGAGGACCGCGGAAAGTGGGCAAACGTTGTGCAGGATCCCACTACCGGCAATCTGAGCGTTACCGGTGTTTCCACTCGCCGGACGCCGTGGTTTACGCAGACTGACTTCAGCCTGACGCAAAACTACAAATTGAGCGAGTCCAGGGTGATCAGCTTCCAGGCCATCATCCCCAACCTATGGAACCAGCGCGCTGTGACGGCATACGGGGAGCAAGTCGACTCCGGGCAGTTCGCGACGTTTGAAACTCCGGGTGGCCTTCCCTTCTACTACGGAGGCGAGGCTTACTCGTTGTATGAGCATCCGTATAACTGGAAGTCGCTGCTGAACACCAATCAGATCACCCTGAACAGCCAGTATAATCAGCCCTATCTCTACCAATTGGCCCGAACTATTCGACTGGGGATCAAGTTCACGTTTTAACTAAGCATTGTTTAGTTCTTTGGGGAGCCAGATTTCTGGCTCCCTTTTTTCATTCCTGAGGAATCGCTAGTGAGACACTAAAGAGTCGCCGTCGGAGAATCCATGGGTGGATAGTGTGTCGCCAACGGTGTCGGTTGGCCTAAGGGACGAATCCAAAATGTGTCTTGGGTCTAGAGCCAAGGGAACGAACGGGAAAGGCTCCCTGCATTCTGCTCGAACGCAGGGAGCCTCGAAGTGAGGCGAAGTAGTGCTCGGCTGGCTGCCGCCGCCCTTCCCCAGGCCAGGCGCTGCTACCTTCCGCCGAAGCTATATCCCAGCGTTACGCCGTAGCGCACCACCCGCCCTGAACTGAATTCCGCATTGTTGTTGATCAGATACAGCCGCACCTCCGGCCGGACGAAAGCGCTATGCCATACGTAGGCTCGAATGCCGCCGCCAAAGTCTCCCATGAAGTGATTGCTGCTGGTGTAGGTGGTACATCCGAAGAAGGCGCTGCAATTGGTGAACCCGTAGAATCTGAGGTCTTCGCCGCCGATGCCGCCTACAAGCTCCGCAGTGAGGTTCTTGGTAAGCTGTGGCGCCCACATTGCGTTGAAGGCGTAAAACACGGGACGGTAGGGCTGGTATCCGCCGTAGAGACCCTGACTGGCTCTCCAGAAGAGTTCTCCCTCAACTCCGAGGCGATGGTGAACCATGAAGTCGGCGCTGAAGCCTGGGTATGTGCCTCCGCGATCGCTAGGGAAGAAGAGTCCATTTGTGGTAGTTCCACTGGCGGACGAGGTTGTACTGATGCCAAAACCCACATCCAGTTGTTGGGCAAGAGCATTGGATCCGACCAAACAAAATACAACTGAGACGCTTAGCAAAGTAAGATTTTTCAAGTTTCTCTCCGAAAGCTAATCTGCAAGTTTGGATGTAGTCCCCAAACCCTAAAGTTGGATTTAATGTCGAGCGGCACTCCACTATATCGCCAAGTGATGACGTTTCAATAGCTTTCACGCGATTCGCTATTCAATCACGAACTCTACCGCGTAGATTGTAAAGAATGTTCAAAGGCGAACCTGTGAACAACACTGGTTATCCCAGTTACTTAAACCAATCTGCTGTCTGGAAGTTGCGGTGATGAGCTGAAGTGGCGCCAGTGAGGTTACTTTAGTGGGGGAGATTATGGCTGTACTCTTGGCCAACCTGCAGAGGTGAAATACCGTGTATCTGACTGTCTTTTATGACGATTCTGGAAAAGCTCCCCACTGTTGTTACGGTCGCCGTCCTAGTTGGAATATTTGCCGGATTAAAGCGGCACAGCCGCTCCGCCCGCCTGCAATTATGGCTAATTGCGTGGTTTCTGGTTTTCACGCACTTCGTAGCCCAGCTGTTTGAACCCTCTACCGGACCGGTCAGCCCCTGGCTTTCGGCAGTGGACTTGGGAGCGTTGCAGGCATCTGCCATCGCGTTTGTCGTTTCGGTCTCCTCCGTCGTCGAAGACAGGCTCAAGCGAAGCCTGCTGCTAGCGTTAACGGGCGCGCCAGCGGTCGCCTACTCGGTCCTGGCTTGCTGCGACGTGCGTGCCCGCTGGCCGTTTGTCCTGAGCTTGCTGGCGGCCTTCCTTGGCGGCCTCGCATTCCTGATCCAGGTTAGGAGAGTGTTCTCCCGGTACGTTGCGTCATTAACCATACTTAGCTGCGCCGTCGCTTTCTGGGCCATCCGTGCGGCTGTACACGGCTCTTTTGACGAGGGTCTGACCGCACTGCTCGGGTTGGGATTTGCTCTGCCCGGAGCCCTCATTTGCCGCAACTATTGGCGCCGCTCGCCCGGCATTCTGACCATTGCCGCTGGATTCTTCTGCTGGGGTGCAGTGTTCCCGGTCGCAATGCTGCTGAACCACCTCGCGCCCAGCCTGAGCGTTCCGCCCGAGCTTTGGAACACGCCCAAAATGTTTGTAGCTTTTGGCATGATTCTGGCCATCGTGGAGGACAAGTCCGAAGCGATCGAGATGATGCAGCGCAAGGAGCACGCCATCAATCACCAGTTGCAGCGCTTCTCGGCGATCACCTCGCAGTTGCTGGGGCGCGCACCGGTCGATTCACTGTGTGACGAGATTGCTTCCGCCATCACCGAAGTGAGTACCTTCCGGAGGGCGACCCTGCAATTGGATAACGCCGGCGCTTTGCGGATCGCTGGCGCCAGCGGGCTAACGCCAGAGGAGCTAGGTGCCCTCCAGAACACAGCAAGACGGTGGGCCACCGAACACATCAGAGAATTTTGCGCTCGCGGGCGCAAAATCGGAAAGAATTCATTCCGGCTGTCTGCTGTGGAAGCCAGCAAATACAGCCCGGTTACGAGTGCGATCCAATACCCGGCGAACGATTATTGGAACACCGGGGATGAACTGCTCGTCCCACTCTGCTCTGTCGGCGGTGCGTATTTAGGTTGTATTTCGTTGGATGATCCACGGGACGTGAACGCGGTCACTGCCAACGAGCTGTCGCGGATCGAGTTGCTGGCGGCGGATCTGTCAGTCGCGCTGGAACTGAAGTCGTTGCAGAATCAACTGATCCGCTCGGAAAAGCTGGCTGCTCTCGGTCAGTTGGTTGCCGGTGTGGCTCATGAGCTTAACAATCCGTTGACCTCGGTTCTGGGCTACGGTGAACTGCTCAGCGAGGACATTCCTTCCGGGCCACTACGGCAGCGGCTCGATAAGTTAGTGAATGAAGGGCGCCGCATGAAGAAGATTGTGGAGAATCTGCTGCGTTTCTCACGGCAAAGAGGGGTCGATCGCCAGTCTATCGATCTGCCTTCCGTGGTCCAGGACGTCCTTGCATTGCGCGAATATTACGTGCGTACACATGGCTTGGAAGTAGTTGTCGACATCCGGCCGGACTTGTCGAAGGTTGCTGTCGATGAGGACCAGTTTAAGCAGATCCTGCTGAATCTGGTGAACAACGCCATTGACGCCGTAGAGCCGGAGCCGGAGCCGAAACGCATCACCCTACGCGCGTTCCCACGCGGGAATCGCGCGATCATCGAGGTGGATGACACCGGCCCGGGATTCGCTGACCTAAACCGGGCGTTCGATCCCTTCTATACCACTAAGCCCGTAGGTAAGGGCACCGGCCTCGGCCTCAGCATTTGTTATGGAATCATCCGGGAACACGACGGCGAGATCAGGTTAGAAAACCTGGAGCCCCACGGCGCCCGGGTTACGGTGGAATTACCCCTGAGCGATTCCACGGTAGCGCCAGTGAACGCGCTGACGGCGCAGATGATGTAGGCGTTGGCGTCCCTGCCCGTCTGAGCCGGAAACTTCGCAAAGTCAACGGTGCGAGCCACCCACTTCCGCGGGGGCTGACTATTCGGCACAGCGCCTTCCAAAGGCGCCCGAACATGAGCTACAATCTGCAACTAGCCTGAAGGCTGGCCCTTCGGTTCTTGTCCGGGCATTTTGCGCCCCACTCTTTTCCAATACGTTCTCAGCAAATTCCCATCGCACGCGAAAAAGGAGGAACACGATATGGCGACAGTTCTGAACATTGCTCCGTCCGAAGAAAAAGTTAGTAGCTTTGTTTCCAGGAAACACAAGATGTTGATCGACGGCAAGTGGGTGGATTCAGCCTCGGGGAAAACCTTCCCCACCTACAACCCAGCCACCGGAGAAGTCCTGGCCTATGTCGCCGAGGGCGACCGGGAAGACATTGACCGCGCCGTGCGCGCGGCCCGGAATGCCTTTGAAAACGGGCCATGGTCGCGGCTCACTGCTTCGCAGCGCGGACGTCTGATCTGGAAGCTGGCCGACCTGCTGGAAGAAAACCTTGAAGAGTTTGCCGAACTGGAGTCTTTGGACAACGGCAAACCGCGCAAGATCGCCCGCGTAGCAGACGTGCCCGCGGCAGTGGACATGTTCCGCTACATGGCGGGATGGGCGACCAAGATCGAGGGCAACACCATTCCCCTGTCCGTTTCCTACGCACCGGGGGCGAAGTTCCTGGCGTACACGCTGCGGGAGCCAGTCGGTGTCGTAGGCCAAATCATCCCCTGGAACTTCCCGCTGCTGATGGCGGCCTGGAAACTCGGTCCGGCGCTGACGACGGGCTGTACCGTGGTGCTGAAACCGGCTGAGCAGACTCCGCTTTCGGCTCTGCGATTGGGCGAGTTGTTCCAGGAAGCGGGTTTCCCGGATGGCGTGGTTAACATTGTCCCGGGCTATGGAGAGACGGCAGGCGCTGCGCTGTCGGCTCATCCGGACGTTGACAAGGTCGCATTCACCGGATCGACCGAAGTCGGCAAATTGATTCTGCAGGCGGCCGCGGGGAATCTGAAGAAAGTCTCGCTGGAACTGGGCGGCAAGTCTCCCAACGTGGTTTTCGCCGATGTGGCGGACATGGACGCGGCCATTGGCGGCGCGGCCAGCGCCATTTTCTTTAATCACGGCCAGTGCTGCTGCGCCGGCTCGCGACTCTATGTCGAGAAGAAGGTCTTCGACAAAGTAGTCGAGGGTGTCGCCGAACAAGCCAGCAAGATCAGGATCGGGTCGGGGTTGGACGATTCTACCGACATGGGTCCGCTGGTTTCGAAAGAACAACTCGACCGCGTCTGCGGATATCTCGAGTCCGGCTTCTCCGAAGGCGCGAAAGCAGTGGTGGGCGGAAGCCGGTCTGGCGACAAGGGATATTTCGTGGAACCGACTGTGCTGGTGAACACCAACGAGAAGATGAAAGTCGTGCAGGAAGAGATCTTCGGGCCGGTGGTAACGGCCATTCCGTTCGAAGATCCCGCGGAGGTTGTGAACAAAGCCAATAACTCGGTCTACGGGCTGGCTGCCGGAGTGTGGACGCGCGATATCCAGAAGGCGCACCGGATTGCAGCACAGCTCAGGGCAGGCACGGTGTGGGTCAACTGCTACAACATCTTCGACTCGGCGCTCCCGTTTGGCGGCTATAAGCAATCGGGCTGGGGCCGCGAGATGGGCCACGAGGTGCTGGAGCAGTACACGGAAGTAAAAGCAGTTTGCTGCGCGCTCTAGCTTCAAGTGTAGGCGCGGGCGTCCCCGCTCGTGCGGTGGTCACGGGTGATCCCGCAGAGGCGGCGACGCCCGCGCCTGCATACTTACCAGACGCGGCAGGCATTAGCGTGCACCATGAGCTGGCCGGCGTGGCATCCGAAGGCGTGAGCGAATTCGGGCATGTTCGCGACCACGTTGTTCACCCGGTAGCGGTTCAGCGAGTGCCCCTGGGTCATCACCTCGGTGCGGGCGGCCTCGGGACGGTTTTCTCCACACCAAACATTGGCGAAGGCCAGAAAGAAATTTTGCAACTCGCTCAGGCCATCGGGAGCCAGTGTGTCAAGATCTTTGCCTTGTGACTTGAGCGTATTCTGCAGTGCGGCCAGCGTCAGGCGGGCTCCTCCGTTATCGGCGGTGTCTTCTCCCGCCGATAGTTTTCCGTTTTGCTTCACCCCCGCTTCGGGAACGTCCTGTGTGTATTCGTCCTGAATGCACTTATCGCGTTCTTCGTAGTTCGCTGCATCAGCCGGAGTCCACCAGTCTTTGAGATTACCGTTGGCATCGAATTTCCTCCCCTGGTCGTCGAAGCCGTGGGTAATTTCGTGGCCTATGACCATGCCGATGGCGCCGTAGTTCACGGCATCGATCTCCTTCGCGTCGAAAAACGGAGGCTGAAGGATTCCGGCAGGGAAGTTGATGGTATTGGTCTGCGCGTCTTCATAGGCGTTGACCGTAGGCGGTGTCATTTGCCATTCCTGGCGATCAGGTGGCTTGCCGACCTTGGCCAGACGGCGATCGATCTCAAAGCGTGAGGAGCGCGCTACGTTGCCGAAGAAGTCGTCAGGCTTGATGACCACCGAGGAGTACTGGCGCCAGTGATCGGGATAGGCAATCTTGTCGATCTGGGCGGCCAGCTTGGCATGTGCTAGTTTCTTGGTGGTGGGCGACATCCAGGAAGCTGTATCAATGTCCTGATGGAGAGCGGTCTCGATGGCCTTCACCATCTCGACCATCCGCTCTTTGTCTTCCGGAGGAAAGAACCTTGCTGCATAGGCCTGCCCGACCGCTTCTCCAAGGTCCGCATCGGCGTTTAACGAGCAGCGCCGCCAGCGTGGCTGGATCTCCTTGGCTCCATACAGATGGCGGCCAAAGAAGTCGAAATTCTCTTCCACGAATGGCTGGCTCAGGTACGAGCCCATGAAGGTCAAGGTCGAGTAACGCAAATAAGCGCGCCAATGCTCGATCGATTCTGAGGAAATCAATTTTTCTATGTCCCGTAAGAAATCAGGAGCTAGCACCAGATACTGGGGCGAAGGCGGAGCCTGCATCGCCGCAAAATAGCGGCTCCAGTTAAAAGACGGCGTAAGCGCCTGCACCTGTTCGAGCGACATCTTGTGGTTCAGGTTCTTGGGATCGCGGCGGGTGACAATATCCATCGCCGCCTTTGCCAATGCGGTCTCCAGGGCGAGCACAGATTGTGCGTCGGCCTCTGCCTGTGGTTGCGCTTCCCCGGTTAGTTCGAGCATCTTGACGATATGCTTCAGATAGAGGTCGCGAATCCCCTTCGATTTCTCGTCGTCATTCAGATAGAATTCCCGCCCAGGCAAACCCATGCCGGACTGGTCGAGAACAGCCAAGGTCACCTGGGCATTGTCGAAGTCGGGCGAGGAATAGAGTCCGAACAGGACGCCCTGATACTCGGCATCGATGAAATTGAGGTTGGCCGGGCGAATCATCTGGTGAATGGAAGCAATGATCTCGGGAAGCTGGGACTTGCTTTCCATGCTGGCGATGCGATCGAGTTCGGGCTGCAGTGGGGTTACACCGGCCTTGTTGACGGCGGCCTCGTCGATGCACGATGCGTAATAGTCTCCCACCTGCTGCTCGACGAGCGTGCGATTCGAAGCCTTGGCTGCGTCTTCGAGCGTGCTGTGCACCGCGGCGATGTTCCAAATGACCAGCTTGTTGAATGTGCCCGATCCCGATTGGTCTGGGGGAATTGGATTGGCCTTCATCCATTTACCGCAGGCGTATTGAAAAAAGTCAGAGCATGGGTCGAGAGACTTGTCGATCTGATCGGGAGTGAAACGTTCTAGGCTGGGCATGGCCTCGGGGCTCTCAGCCGCAGCCGGCTGGCCGTTCAGCGATAGTCCAAGCGTGAGAAGCACAAACAAGACTCTAAGAAATCGCATGCAGATTTACCTCTTTCGTCGATAAACGGCAGGTTAGACGTTTAGCCTACGAAATTGTAACCGCAAGGATGCCGTGTGGGAAGCAGTTGCAGCGCAGAAATCCAGATCGGTTTGTTATGAACAACACAGGTGTCGAGGGTTATTGTTACGCAAAAAGCTCTTTGCTTCTATCGGCCAGTCGGGCCTCGTTGCGATTCGAACTTTGCAATGGTCGCAACCGCTTCTTGCCGTGCATTCAATACGTCGCGAGCGATTTGGTTACGCTCAGTCCACTTCGCGAACCCCAGCGGCTGCGGTTTTCGCGGACGCCCCTTCGTGGTGTTGTTTTTGCCAGTCTGCTTCGGTCAACACGACGATAGCTTCTGCTTTCTTCTTCTTGAGAGCCGCATTGATCGTGGGTAACTCCATGTCGGTTAGCTTGCGGAAGTTGGTAATCACGTCTTCCAGTTCGTGCGCCAGCGAGTCGCTGCGGGTGACCTGGTAGTCAGCCGGCCGGCCCTCGTAGTTGTTTACGTCGCCATACAATTCACCCAGGTGTTCCCGGATTCGCTCCTCGCCCGTGATCCCACCGCCTTCCTTGGTGGCGACGATCTTTGAACGCAACTTGTCGGATTCTTCCGCAAGATGCTGGAGACGAGTACGTAACGAATCTTTCTCTTGCAGTTTGGAGGCGCGGGCATTAGCGTCATCGCGTACTCCCTCGATGGCGCTCACGCCGTAACTCATGTGTTCAATGGTTTTGTACACCTTCATGGTGAGATCGAACTGAGCCTCCCGGTCTTCCAGGCTGAACCTGGCACGGGGATCAAGGACCACTTTCAATGGCTCTGTGTACACTTGTTCCCCTTTAGTCATTTTGACGGTGTAGGTGCCGGGCAGGACGCGCGGTCCCTGAGCGGCCGCAAACAAGGCGCTCGCGGCGGCGGGGACGATGGGCGCCTGAATCCGCATTGACCAGGTGGCACGGTTCAGCCCGCGATGCTTGCTGCCGGCGATGGTGTCCATCAGCTTGCCGTCCTGATCGAAGATCTCGATCTTCAGGTCGCCGAAGATATGTCGGCTCTTTTGATAATAGGTGATGAACGCGTCTGTGCTCCGGCTGGGGCCGTTGAAGGTTTCGTCGCCCTCGGGCCAACCGCCGTTCGCATTGAAATACTGAATCGAAGGTGGCCCCTCAATCAGTGCTGCGGTTTTCGCCATGAGCTCGGGCGTAAGCGCGCGCAACGAAGTTATATCGTCGATGATCCAGATACCCCGGCCATGGGTGGCGAGCACCAGGTCCGACTCGCGAGCTTGCACTACAATGTCGCGTACCGCCACGGCGGGAAAATTCCGTCCTTTGTACTGGGCCCAATGCTGTCCGCCGTCATAAGAAATCCATAAACCGAATTCGGTGCCCAGGAAAAGCAGGTTCGGATCCACGCTGTCTTCCTTGATTACGTGGGCGTAACCGGCGACGCCGTTCTGCTGCACATTCAAAGAAGTCCAGGTCTTCCCATAATCGGTGGTCTTGTAAGCATACGGTTTCATGTCGCCAAAAGTATGACGATCAAAGGTGGCGTAGGCAGTGGCTTGGTCGAATCGGCTGGCTTCGACGGTGGAGACCCAGGAGTTCTTACCGAGCCCAACGATGTTATCGACGACGTTCGTCCATGTCTTGGCGCCGTCCTGGGTGACTTGTAAATTGCCGTCGTCGGTACCGACCCAGATGATCTGTCCGTTCTTGGGTGATTCGGAGATGGAATAAATAGAGGTGTGCATTTCTGCGGACGAATTGTCAACGGTCACTCCGCCAGACTCTTCCTGGCGCTGCTTCTCGGGGTCGTTGGTGGTGAGATCAGGAGAAATCCGTTCCCAGGACTGCCCGTGGTCGCGGGAGCGGAACAAAAACTGGGCCCCGATGTAGATTGTCCCTTTTTCGTTGGGACTCATGTGAATGGGAGTGTTCCAGTTGAACCGCAGTTTTTTCTCATTGTAATTGGGGAAGGGCTTGATACTCCGGTTCTCCAGCGTATGCCGGTTGACGCGGCCTATTTCCCCACCCTGGGCCTCGGCGTAGATATAATCCGGATCACTGGGGTCTTCGAAGACCCAGAATCCATCACCGCCATACATATTCTCCCAGCGTGAGTTGGTCACGCCGCCGGGATAGGATGAGTCTCCGACCCAGCTGCTGTTGTCCTGCAGACCTCCATAAACATGATAGGGGTTCGCATTATCCACGCTCACGTGGTAGAACTGCGAAACCGGAAGGTTCATCTGATGCTTCCAGCGGGTTCCGCCGTCCTCGCTGCGCCATAAGCCCCCGTCATCGCCGGCAAAAATGACGTTGGGATTCGCCGGGTTGATCCAAACGTCGTGGAAGTCGCCGTGCGCATTTGCCACAAAGCTAAAGCTCTGCCCGCCGTTCACGCTAAGCAGCAGGCCAAGATCAGGCTTGAAGAGCTTGTTCTCGTTCTTGGGATCCACGATCAGGTTACCGAAATAAAATGGACGCCAGACCACAAATTGGCTGGCATCCAGCGGGTTCCAGTTCTGGCCGCCGTCGTCGGAGCGAAAGAGTGCGCTCTTTTTCGATTCGATCATGGCGTAAACCACCTGCGGCTTTGAGGGTGCCACCGCCACCGCAATTCGCCCCCACGGTTTTTCCGGAAGGCCTTTGCTGTTGCCGTCGGTGAGTTCAGTCCAGTGGTCCCCGCCGTCGGTTGATTTAAACAGGCCGCTGCCCGGGCCGCCGGAGCGGAACGTCCATCCCTGGCGCTGAAAGTCCCACATGTCGGCGAAGAGGACCTTCGGTTCCAAGGGACTCATCGCGAGCAGCCCGCATCCGGTCGAGCCATTGGCCCCGGCAAGGACCTTTTTCCAGGTTTTGCCGCCGTCTGTGGTTTTGAAGACGCCGCGCTCGTCGTTATTGTTCCAGAGGTGACCGGTGACACAGGCCAAGACGATATTGCCGTCCTTGGGATCGACCAGGATTTTAGCAATGCGTTCGGAGTCCCTGAGACCCATGTTGGTCCAGTTCTCGCCGCCATCGGATGATTTATAAATACCATCGCCCACGGAAACACTGTTTCTCGTCCACGCCTCACCGGTCCCAACCCAAACAGTGTTGGGATTGGACCGGTCGATGGTGATGGCGCCGATCGACTGCACCGGCTGACGGTCAAAGACCGGTTTGAAGGTGGTGCCACCATTGACGGACTTCCAAACCCCGCCGCTGGCTGCCCCAGCGAAGACCGTAGTTTGTCCGTCTCTTTCAATACCGTCGACCGCCGCGATCCGTCCGCTCATGGTGGCGGAGCCGATGTTGCGAGCCGGCAGTCCAGAGATGGTAGCCGAGTCAAATCTGATCGCTTGCTGAGCGTAGACGGTCAGAGAAAGGAAGCACAATCCGACCAACAACCGCAACGGTGGCCGGAGCAAGGTGCGCGAACAATGGGTAGGAGCAATCATTCCGGAAGTCCTCTTTGAAGAATCTATTAAGTAATGCATGGGGCCTAGTAACTGGCTACTTCGCTGACGCTTCCTTCTTCAGCGACGCGGGCACCGCGAATTCAGAATTCTCTAACGGTATGTTGGCCTCGATCTTGTCGAAGGTCGTTGCCTGCCAGGAGGTGGGATCGTTCTTCGGCCCTACGCTGATAGAAAAGGGAAACATCACCCCATCCACAGATTTGTAAGAGCCCATTTCGCTGGCGTTTTCCCGGACTGAACCGCGGATGAATTCCTGGGTCTCCTTGCGAATCTCCAGGTAGGTGTCGGGGTCGAGGTAGTAATAAATGATGTCCCCGTTCTTGAGCGTCACTTTGAGCC
This sequence comes from Terriglobales bacterium, assembly GCA_049582765.1. Classification (GTDB taxonomy): domain Bacteria; phylum Acidobacteriota; class Terriglobia; order Terriglobales; family Acidobacteriaceae; genus JBAUUQ01. The sequence goes on along the minus strand of JBAUUQ010000032.1, from coordinate 274,563 downwards.
GGAGAGCATCGTCACCGTCGACGATGTCATGGCCCAGGTACTCGACCGTATTGCCCTTTGCCTGGTAATTCACCAGCGAACCGTCAAAGTCGGAATCGATCAGCAGATCCCGCAGGTCATCTTCTCCCAAGAGTTGGGGGTCCTTTTTTCCGCCGAAGGGCTGAATTTGCCAGCCCGTCGAGCCATCGTAGGCCTGTACTCCGGTCATACCCTGCAGGGTAATAGTTTCCCGCACCTGGTCCGGTCGCGCGTTTTCTTGTGTGGAGACGGCGACAAATCCACCGGGGAAAACAGTCTTCCCAGTCATACGCACGGTTTTGATGGCCTTGATCTTGTCCATCCCGCCTTTGGCCTGAATATTCTTGTTAATCAGTTCGTCTGCGGTTTGAGATGAGGCAACGAGACTGAAGCAGCAGAGTAAGGAAAGTAACAGAAACGGACGATAGCCCATGCAACATAACTCCTATCTAAAGAAGAAACAAAACTACCGCTGGGGAAACGCCAATGTACGCTTGTTGGACGGGTTTGCCAAGTCCTCGCCAACAACTCTCACGTTTCGCTCAGGATTCCTACGATATTCCCCACCTCCGGTGAATTCCGGTGTACGGCGGGAACCTTCTTGGGTTTTTGACTCGTGTCCGGTTCTCGGTTAGCCTTGACTCTTCCCGCATGAGTCCAACCGCTGCAGCGATTTCGGTTGCTGGTCTCCAGAAGTCCTACGGAGCAGTGCAGGCGGTCAAAGGGATCGATTTCGAAATTCAGACGGGAGAGGTTTTTGGCTTGCTCGGGCCCAACGGAGCAGGCAAGACCACTACTGTCGAAATTCTGGAAGGCCTGCGTCCGCGCAGCGGCGGCCAGGTTTCGGTCCTCGGCTATGATCCAGACACGCAGCGTCAGCAGCTCAAGGATCGCATCGGGGTCTGTCTACAAGCTACGAATCTTCCGGAGAAGATTCGGGTCCGCGAGGCCTTGCAGGTATTCTCGGCATTCTACAGCCGCAACGTAGACCTTGACCGATTGATGCAGCGCCTGCAGCTCAAAGAGAAGCGGGAGGCATTCTACGGCACTCTCTCCGGCGGACAAAAGCAGCGCCTGGCGCTTGCCCTTGCGCTGGTCAACGATCCGCAACTCATTTTCCTGGATGAACCCACTACCGGGCTCGATCCGCAGGTGCGGGTGGAAATTCACTCTCTTCTGGAAGAACTGAAAACCGAGCGGCGTACGATTCTGATGACCACGCACTACATCGAAGAAGCTGAACGCCTTTGTGACCGGGTTGCGATCGTCGATGAAGGGCGGATTATTGCCTTGGATACGCCCCGCAACCTACAGCAACAGAGCCACAGCGCTTCCAGCATCGTGGTAACCTGCGCCACGCCGTTTCCCGCGGCGCGACCTGAATTCGCGGAGGCCACAAAGAGCCTGCTGGACTCGACCGGCCGTACGCTGACAGTAAGCTCGCGGCGTCCGGCGGCCACGCTGGTTGACCTGGTGAAGTGGATCGATCAGCAAGGCTTCGAACTTACCGACGTACATCTCAAGCAGCCGACGCTGGAAGATGTCTTCATTGAGTTGACTGGGAAAAGCCTGCGCGAATGAGAAGCTATAAAGCTCTGATCGTGCTCGACCTCAAACTGGCCCTGCGCCAGCGGTCGGTAATTTTCTTCAATTATCTCTTTCCACTCATCTTCTTCTTCATCTTTGCGCAGGCAATGCATGCCGAGCGCGGCTCCGCCATGACCATAGTCATTTCCATGGTCCTCATAATTGGAATCCTGGGTAATGGCTTTTTTGGGGCCGGTATACGCGCGGTGCAGGAGCGCGAAGCTAATATTCTCCGCCGCTACAAGGTCTGTCCCATCACTCCAACCCCTTTGCTGGTCGCATCCGTGGTCACTGGCTGGATTCTGTACATGCCCAACGTGGTCCTCATCCTTTCGCTGGCCCACTTCCTCTACGGGATGCCGTGGCCGCAGTCCATGGGATCGATTCTGCTCTTCGTCAGCGTCGCGGTCGCGGGCTTTCGCGCCATTGGAATGATTCTCGCCGCGGTCACCAACACCATGCAGGAGAGCCAGCTCTTGGTGCAGTTGGTCTACCTGCCAATGTTGTTCCTGAGTGGAGCCACCTTTCCCCTCTCCATGTTTCCGCCCTGGCTGTTGAACCTGACCCAATTTGTTCCCGCGACTTACCTGGTCACGGGAGTGCAAGGCATGCTCCTGCGGAACGAAGGCATCCGGACGAATATCCAGCCAGCAGTGGCGCTGATCATTACAGCCGTGATGGGACTTTTCATCGCCTACAAGCTGTTTCGCTGGGAGAAAGAGGAGAAGATTCGGGCCTCCGCCAAGCTGTGGCTGGCAGGCGTTCTGACGCCCTTCGTCGTCCTCGGTGCATGGCAGATGCATAGCCACACCAACGTGGAGAAAACCAGAATATTGAACCGCGAACTGGCGCGCAGCGATACCTACCTGATTCGCGGCGCGCGTATTTTCGTTGGCGATGGCAAGGTTATCGAGAGTGGCACGGTGTTGGTACGGGGCGGAAAAATCGCCGCCGTCTACGACGGCGAGGGGCCGGATCCGAAATCGGTGAAAGCAGAGACGGTGGAAGCCGCCGGCAAGACGATCCTGCCGGGTCTTATCGATGTCCACATCCACCTCGGAGCACCCGGTGGAATCTATCCCGACACAAGCAATTCCGATCCCCAAGAGAGCATGCTCCGCAATCTCGCCGCCTATCTGTACAGCGGCGTCACCACGGTTAGGAGTGTTGGCGATCCGCTGGACATGATTCTGCGAACGCGTGCAACCTCCAACAGCGGAGAGAGGCTTGGCGCGGAGCTGGTCACTTGTGGTCCCCTATTCACCGCGCAAGGCGGCCATGGCACCGAATATTTCAAAGGGTTGCCACAAAATATTCGCGAAAATCTGGAGAAGCAATTCACGCGGATTCCGACCTCGGCGGCAGAAGCCCGCCAGCAGGTCGACCAGCTGAAAGGCCAGGGAGTGGACTGTATCAAAGCGGTGCTGGAGGCCGGTGCTGGGGGACGCGTGTTCAATCGCCTCGATACTGGATTGTTTGATGCCGTCGCGGGGGCAGCTCATGCCGACGGCCTGCCGCTTGCGGTCCACACCGGGGACGCTCGCGATGTAGCCGATGCGGTGCAGGCGCACGCCGACTCCATCGAGCACGGGTCTTTTCGCGAAGCGCTTCCGGATGCGCTCTTTGACCAGATGGCTCGGCAAGGGACGTTCTACGACCCGACGTTAAGCGTCGGGGAAGCCTTCAGAGATTTTGCAGCAGGGAGAACCGATCTGCTCAAACGATCGCTGGTGCAGCAAGTCGCACCACCAGAACTGCTGCGCGGGACAGAGGATGCGCTGGCGTCAAAAGACACCGAGGAGCAGCGTCGCACGATTGCCAAATATCCCATCGACATGCAAATCGCGGCCGGAAATCTGAAGCGGGCGTATGAGCACCATGTCTCGCTGGTGACGGGCAGCGACGCCGGTAATTATCTGGTGATTCATGGTCCAACCGTGCAGCATGAGCTGGAACTCTGGGTGCAAGCAGGTATTCCAACCGCCGTGGCATTACAGGCTGCTACCTATAACGCGGCGCGTCTCCTTCGAAAAGATAATCAGATTGGTTCGATTCGCCCCGGAAACGCTGCCGACCTGTTGGTTGTCGACGGCAATCCCCTGGAAGACATTACCGCGACGGAGCGAATCTCGCTGGTCGTCTTCAAAGGCGAGCGCATCGACCGCACCGAACTCTTCGATCAGCATTGAGTCAGGTAGATCACTCCGGAGCCGCTGAGGCAAGAACGGCGGGAGCGAATTGCACTGTCACCGTCTTGATCTCGTAGGGCTTGGTAGGGACCGTGACCGTATCGTTCTGCAGCGGAAGAGGTCCAACAGTTTTCTCCATCAGATTGGTCTCCGCGGCGGATTGCGCCCCCGGTGGAACCTGCAGCTTGACATCTGCCGCGTGTCCCGCCCACTCGTAGAAGCGCAGAACAAGACTGCTTCCATCCTCTGCTTTCTTAACGGCTGTTAGCACAACGTTGTCAGGCTCGATGCGCACGAACGAGTGCTGGGCCGGCAGCGCACCCTGGTGCTTCCCTGTCTGCATGGCAACAAGTTTGTAATTGAGTTCATAACCACGGCGCACGGTTTGGGCCTCACGCCAAGTTCCGCTGTGAGGATACAGAGAATAGGTGAATTCATGCTGCCCTTCATCCGCGTGCGGGTCCGGCCAATCCGGGGAGCGCAGCAGGGACAGCCGCAACACATTTCCTTTCACGTCATATCCGTACTTGCTGTCGTTGAGCAGACTGAAGCCATGAGTGGTATCGGAAAGATCGGCCCAGCGCTGTGCCGGCACCTCGAACTTGGCTTGCTCGGCGGGAGTGTACCGCGTGGTAGGGCGTTCAATCGAGCCGAAGGGGATTTCAAACGTCGCCTTATCGCTATGTGTGCTGAGAGGGAAAGCAACTTTGAGGAGGATGTGTTTTTCGTGCCAATCCGCGTGCATCTTGACATCCACACGCGCAACGCCGGCATACATGGTGATGTCCTGGGTGAATTGTGAGTGTTGAAAATGTTTGGTTACGCGTATGATCGCCCGCAGAGGGCCGCTCTCGATCAGCCTGACATCGTCCGCTTTGTCCAGGTCCCAGTGCTGTTTCTCAAAATCAGCATCGATGTTCCAGGCGTCCCATTCTTTCGGTTTGTCGTAGAAAGCTTGCAGCAGGTTCCCGCAGGAGGAGTTCCTGGGGCCACCGGTATCGGTCTCGGCGGGGGCTAGAGCTTCGGTCTTGGTCCTCTCATCGAGCAGGCTTACGATGCAGCCGGTGGCCGCATCAACCTGCACGCGGATCGATCCATTGTCCAGAGTGTTGGGAGTCGCCGTGACAACCTGCGTCAGACGCGTGTTTCGCCGTTCGGGAACAGCGGCGAGCTGACTTGCCCCCCGCACAAAATAGGTTTCATAGCCCAACGATGGCACCGTCGCCAGAACTAGTAAACGAACCCGGTTGGTTCCCGCTTCCATCGAAATCATCTGTGACTCAACTCGCCCGCCGGCAGAGTCCACGACCTCCACGCTCTGGGCTGGACCGGGGAGTTGAGCCGCGATCTCCACTACTTCCGTTCGCGGCCAGGAAAGGGAATTGAACACCACTACCGGAACGCCCTCGCCCTGCGTATTGACATGGGCCAGGATATCGACCAGTGCGCTGTGGATCATCTGGTGGTCGGCCCGGGCAACATTTTCCAGATTGCGTTCGGCGTCGAGATAGTTCACGGCAATGCCGGACCCCGGCATGATGTCGTGGAAGTGATCGAACAGCAGGTTCTTCCAGGCCGTGTGCAACTCGTCCTGGGGATAGGCGTGGCCGAGCAGAGAAGCCACGGAAGAATATTTTTCCGCGTCGAGCGTGAGTTCCTCATCCCTCCGGATACGCCGCTTGGTTTCGGACTGGGTTGTGTAAACGCCGCGGTGATACTCGAAGTAGAGTTCATCCTTCCAGGTTGGCACCTTCAGCTTGGGGATCTCAGGTTCGAGATCGGCAAAAAAGTCCCTGGCGGTGCTGAACTCAATCTTGGGGAAGACCGTATCCGGCGCGCGGAGTTGATCGGCTGTATCCAGCATGGTTCGAGTCGGTCCGCCGCCATGGTCGCCAACGCCGTACAGGTACATCATCTGTGGCGAATCCTGGACCTTGGACCCGTAAATCAGCGGAGCATAGAATGACAAGTCCTTCGTAATCTGTTCGGCATTGAAATCGTTGGCGTACTCATGGGGGAAATACGAGAGCAGGCGGCTTCCGTCCGGCGACTCCCACCAGAACAATCGATAGGGGAACCTGGTGAAGTCGGTGGCCCACAGGAGTTTGCTGGTTACGAAATAGTCGATGCCGGATTTCTTGTAGATCTGGGGAAGCTGCCAGTTATAACCGAAGGAATCGGGGTTCCAGCCAATCTTGATATCCACGCCAAAGTTCTTCTGGAAATACTCTTTGCCGACAAGAATCTGGCGAACCAGCGACTCGCCGTCCGGCATATTCAAATCCGGCTCGACCCACATTCCGCCGATTACCTCCCATCGCCCCTCCTTGACCCGCTGCTTTATCTGCTCAAACAGGTCGGGGTATTTCTCCTGCATCCATTCGTAGGTGCGCGCCGAGGACATGGTGAACTTAAGATCTGGATATTCCCGCATCAAATCCAGAACACTTTGAAATGTGTTACGTACTACCTCGACGGTTTCCGTCCACGGCCAAAGCCACGCCATGTCGATGTGCGAGTTACCGATGGCTCGCACTGTGAATTGCTTCAGCCAGGGATTCAGTGATTGCAGATTGGATTGGGCAGAGCGCAGGGAAGCGTCGAAGCCGGCCTGGTCGCCCTTGTTGAGAGCCGCAAAGTCGATGACCTGCACGGCGGCATTGAGAATTTGCTCACGCTCGGCCTTGCCGTCGTCATAAGCGGCGACCATGGGGCGGGCGGCGAGGATCTCGGTACGCAGGAGAGCAGGGCTGGGTCGTCCAGCCGTAGGCTCAACCATCAGTTCGGCATGATACAGGGTGGCTTCGGCATTCTCGGAGACTACGCGGACGGCAATCAGAAAGCGCTGGCCGGGCTGTGCGCTCTCGGTGAGCGGAACCGGCTGTTGCATGTCCGCGTCCCCGCGAGAGACCAGAGAACCATTGGAGAATAATGAAATTGCCACCGGCCCGGTGTTGTTCCAGGGAAAATCGAATCGCAAGTCAAGCTTCACCTGCGCACCGCGAACCGCATAGCCGTTGATCTTCTCCGGAATCTCAATCCAGCGGCGTAAGACGCGAGGGCCCATCCATTTGCCATCTTCCTGCACTACTTCCCAGCTGGAGTCGTCGAGCGCTACGTCTTCCGGATGGGGCACGTCAACGTGCAGGCGCCAGCCGGGCAAAGAAATCGTAGCGAGCGATTCCAGGTGATCGAGAACGGGCTTATAGGGATCGGGATTCGCCGTTGATTCCTGGGAGTAGCTGAGAATTACCAATTGCACCACTACGAGAAAACACGAAATGACGAATCGTTTCATAAGGACGTGTCCTTTGTGCTGTTGTGTGAACGTTTTCGGCAGGCCGCTGTCTGTACGCCAAAAAGGTTACAACAAAGGAGCTCTAACGTGGGCGCCAATCGCCGGGAAATTCCTTATTCGGCGGGCAGGCGATAATAGGAAAACATGATCCCCACATGCATCGGGGCCGTTTCGCTGCTTACCTGGATTTACCTTATCCTGGCGCGTGGCGGATTCTGGCGCATGCGACCGGGCCCGGAGCTGTCGGGTGGGCAGGCATCTCCCGCCCGGCGGATCGCGATTATCGTGCCCGCGCGCGATGAGGCGGCAGCGGTTGCGCAGGCGGTCCGGTCTTTAGTCCGACAGGCCTATCCCGGCCCGATTCACATTTTTCTGGTAGACGACCACAGCTCAGACGGCACGGCGGAGATTGCCCGGCAGGCTGCACGCGAAGCTGGAAATTCCGACCGGCTTAGCGTGGTCGAGGCCCAACCTTTGCCCAGAGGATGGACCGGCAAACTCTGGGCGCTTTCCCAGGGGCTGCAAGCTGCCGCACACTTCGATGCCGAGTATTACCTGCTCACCGATGCCGATGTGGTTCACGAGCCGGAGAACCTAAGGAGCCTGGTTCTGCGGGCTGAAGGCGGCGATTTTGATCTGGTCTCGCTGATGGTGAAGTTGCACTGCGAGTCTCTGGCGGAACGCGTGTTGATTCCGGCGTTCGTATTTTTCTTTTTCAAGTTGTACCCGCCGGCATGGGTTGCACGCCCTGACCGACGTACCGCGGCGGCAGCCGGGGGTTGTATGCTCGTCCGTCGCGCCGCCTTGGAAAGGATCGGCGGGATTGCCGTCATTCGCGATCACCTTATTGATGACTGCGCGTTGGCGCGTGCTGTGAAATCCGGCGGGCGAGTATGGCTCGGCCCGACCGCAAGCGCGTGGAGTCTACGCCGTTATCAAAGTTGGACTGAGATTGGCCGTATGATCGCGCGCACGGCCTTTACACAGCTACGGCACTCTACCCTGTTGCTCTTCATGGCGGTCGCGGGAATGGCCATCACGTATCTCGCACCGCCGGCCCTGCTCCTCTGCGGGCCGTTAGCCGCAACTCTCGGGGCAGCCGCCTGGCTGCTCCAGTCGATCGCCTATTGGCCCACGCTCCGATTTTATGGGCTATCGCCGTTGTGGGCGCCGTTACTGCCTTTGGCGTCGCTGTTCTACCTCGGTACCACTATTCTTTCGGCCGTGCAGTACTGGCGAGGATACGGTGGTCTGTGGAAAGGGCGGGTTCAGGATCCCTCCAGCCCAAAAGTCCGCAGTGGGTAACATCCAGATCGGTACTTGGGACATCCAAATGGGTAAGGAGAATGTTATGAAAAGGTTCCCCATTGCGTGTGTGATCCTGGCCTTGGTGGCGCTGAGCTTTGATGCGCTCCCGTCCGTCGCGCAGCAAGCGTCCGACGTTGGAACTCCGGTCGGCATGGTCGTTACCGTTGAGGCTCGGCACGGCTCAGCTCCGCCCGAGCTAAGCCGCGATGACGTCACGGTATATGAAGGGCACGACCGGGACAAGGTAACGGACTGGGTGCCTATGCGGGGCGATCAGGCTACTCTCGAACTTTTCATTCTGCTGGACGACTCCTCCAATCGAAGCCAAGGTTCACAACTGGAAGATATCCGGCAGTTCATCGCGGCGCAACCCCCGACCAGCAAGGTTGGCGTGGCTTACATGCGGGATGGGAGCGCGCGGATCGAGCAGAACCTCACTGCGGATCATGCCCAGGCGGCCAAAGCTCTGCGGCTGCCGCTGGGTCAACCCGGTATCAATGGCAGTCCGTATTTCGCCCTCACCGATCTGATCCATCGCTGGCCCGAGAGCACTGCCCGGCGCGAAGTTCTTATGATCACAGATGGTATTGATCACTACTGGGAGAGCAGCGGCCAGGACCCCTATGTCGACTCTGCGATCACCGACGCTCAGCGTGCCGGCATCATTGTTTTTGCCATCTACACGCCCGGTGAAGGCCACGACGCCCACAGCTACTGGCGGACGAACTGGGGTCAGAATTACTTGTCCCAGGTCGCCGATGAAACCGGGGGCGAATCCTACTCGGTAGGATTCTACGGCCCACCGGTAAGCATCAGTCCCTATTTGGACGACCTGACCCGCCGGTTCAACCGCCAATACCGGCTGACCTTCCTGGCGAAACCGGAGAAGAAGGCCGGAATGCAGCGTGTGCGACTGCAAACCGAAGTACCCAATGCGGAGTTGGTCGGAGCCAGTCAGGTTTATGTTCCCGCCGTACCACAGTAATTCGTGTGGGGCGGACACTCATGTCCGCCGCCTTGATGGTGACTTTGGTGGCGGTGTCGATGTGGCGCCCGGAAGAGATTACTCTTCTAGAGCGGGACTGTCCGATGGCTTGTTCCTGGGAGAGCAAAGCAAAGTCAAAGGCGTGGGACAAGAGTGTCCGCCCCACACCTAACTAAGCGAGGTCGAATAGTTGTTCGCGGTTCGTTCGTCCCACACGCACCGTAAGGTCTCTCCCTTCCCCTTCCACGGCGAGCGCGCTGCGCAAGCTAGCGTCCAGATCAAGCTGCCAGATGGACCAGCGCGCAGAGTCTTCTGGTTTGCCGTAGACATCCAGGTTCAGTTCCGGTTGGCCGGCGTACGGTATCACGCAGAACCCCGCTAGCGGAATGGATAGACCTCCTCCGCATGCCTTGATGTACGCCTCTTTCGCCGTCCAGCAGGCAAAGAAGGCCGGAATGCGCCGGGCGTCGGGCTGGGAGCGGATCCATTCTGCCTCCTGGCGAGAGAAGAAACGGTCCGCCAGTTCAAGCGGCTCCAGATTCTCTCGCACTTTCTCCACGTCGACACCCACCGTCCAGCGGCGGCTGATCGCTACTACGGCTGTTCCCTCGGTGTGGGACAAGTTGAACCGAAGGTGGCCTTCTGTGAGTTCCGGTTTGCCTTTGGTCGAAGTGCGAAATCGTATTCCTGTGGGATCGATCTGTAGATAGCGTCCGAGCACTGCGCGAAGAAAGGCGTGGGAGGCGATGTACTGATTGCGTGGTGCGGGGATTTTGAAGCGCGCCGCCCGGTCCCTCTCGCCAGCGTCGAGTATTGCGAGAAGTGGGTCAACAGCCTGCTCCGGGAGATCCAGAGAGAAGTGCCAGACGTGAACTTCATCATCGGCCAACACTCCATCGCAGCGCGTCAGGTCCCTACGGACCGGCATGCCTATCGTTCTCCTTTTATGCGCTCGGCACTGGATTCGGTATCGTCGGGACGATGAGTACCTCGCAGGGCCTACATATTACGGAGAAGTAGCGAAATGTGGAAGTCGTGGATTACAATCACAACCATCCAGCCGCGAAACACTCAAGACAATCCAATTGAGAGCCGATCCGACCCGGCATGCCGACGCCGTGAGGTGCTTTATGAGAAATGTGCGCGAGGTGCTGTGGCAGAAGGAAATAGACTTGGTGCGGGTGCGCAAAGAAGTGGAAGCGCTGCGCTGCGTTGCCCCAATTCTTGCGGAGCCGCGAGGGAATCAAACTGTCGTTCCCCCAGCCGAGCTTCCAGCAAAAAACCGGTGGCCTCTGCAGATTGAAGAGTTGCCACCGGAATCCTTTGGATGAGATCTTCTGACCTTAAACGGTCTGCGTCAAGACTTGGAAGATAGCCCGCCTTTGCAGCGGCGGTCAAATCTTTGCCCAGTCCCAACCCCAAGGTAGCCCGCAAGTTACTGTGAAATCGCGCTAGCGGTCGCGGAAAAAGCATTGTTGGCGTTTCCACCGATCAACCGAATGGTTCCCACCACCAGGACCAGAATGACCGCCAACATAACCGCATACTCCGCAATATCTTGACCCTGATCCTCCGACCAGAGCCTCCTTACAAGCTCAGCCATAGTTTCCCTCCACCACGACTTTATGGCGCGCACCCATCATGCCGGGCTCAGCGGCGCTTGTCAAACCCAAAGTTGTGTATCGGGAAGGCTCCCGCGCTCCGATGGGGAAGGATTTAGAATGAATGCAATGGGTTACGTGCTGGAGTTCGACAGCGTTACTAAAGAGTACCGCGGTTTCCTCAGTCGCCGGAGATTTCGCGCGCTTGACAATTTTAGCCTACAGGTCGAGGCGGGAGAGATATTCGGCTTTTTGGGGCCGAACGGGGCAGGCAAGACGACTGCCATCCACTTGGCGATGGGTTTCATGCGGCCTTCCAGTGGAAGTGGCCGTTTGTTGGGAGAACCGTTTGGCCATGCGGCGGCCCGTCGACGCGTGGGTTTCCTGCCCGAGAACATCGCCCTTTATCCCCGCCGTGCGGAACGCCTGGTGCGCTTTTACGGTGCGATCAACGGGATGAAGGCCTCGCAGCTGAACAAACGTTCAGAACAGGTGCTGGAAATGGTTGGTCTGCAAGATGACGCCAGGCGAAATGTCAGCCGATTTTCCCGCGGTATGCTGCAACGCGTCGGTCTGGCTCAAGCCCTGGTGAACGACCCGGAACTGCTCATCCTCGACGAGCCCACCTCTGCTTTGGATCCAGTGGCGAGGGTTACGGTGCGTGAGATCTTGCTGGCGGCCCGGCAAGCCGGAAAGACCATCTTCCTGAGCTCCCACTTGCTTTCGGAAGTGGAGCTGGTCTGTGACCGGGTGGCAGTACTTCATCATGGCCGGTTAGTACGGGTGGGAAAGACGGCGGAGCTGCTGCAGTCCAGTGAGCGAACCGAAATTACAGCCCGTGGGGTTGCCCCCGCCAGCTTCGCAGGAGCGGCGGCACAGGATGGGGTGGTAACCATTTCTGTGTTGGGCCGCCAACAGCGACAAACTTTGGAGCGAATCTGGGAGCTGGGCGGTGAAGTAATCAGCGTGGCGCCGCAGAGACGATCCATGGAAGAGATTTTCCTGGAAGCGACGGCCGCTCAGAAAACTGTGACGGAGAAAGGAATCCGTTGAAGCCGGTCATTCTTATTGCAATCAATTTTGTACGCGAGCAACGCTGGCCGATCCTGGTGCTGCTGCTCTGGGTCTTGCTTCTCGCCTTCCTTGGACTTACCACCGGCGCTGCGGGTCAACGCGAAGACCTGCTATTTGTGTTCAAGCAAGTGGCCGTGTACTTCGTGGCGTTCAGCGTCTTCTTTGGTTGTTCGGCAATCTACAACGAGCGCAGATCGCGCCGCATCCTGAGCGTGCTCTCCAAGGCCGTGGGCCGGCAGCAATATCTCTCCGGCCTGGTTTTAGGAATCACCATCGCCTGCGCGATTTACTGCTTCGCCTTGGGCATGACGGGCAGTTGGACGCTGGGTGAAGCTGGTTTCCCCGCGTCACAGGTGTGGTTCCTCATGGTGTGCCTCATTGCCGCCTGCACTCTCGCCGGCACGGTAGCCCTCATGTTCTCGACGTTTCTGAATCCGTTCTTCGCCGCAGGAGCAACCGCGGCAGTAATGGTGTTTCCCTTCGTTCTCAGCCGTACTGCCGGGCTGCACTCACTGGAATATGCCATGCCGGTATCCACACTCTGTACTACGGTTCTGAACGCTTCGTTCGATGCTCCAGGTAAGGTCTCCTGGCTCCCGATTATTCTCGCTGTGATCGAAACGCTCGTGTGCTGGCTGCTTTCCGCGAGAGTCTTCTCTTATGTGGATATAGCTGTGTCCGTGGAATGAGTGGGAAATTCAGCCCGGAAGGCAGGATTTAGCCCCGGGCGCAAAAGCTGATGTGAACGCGAAACTCGCAATCTCGAGGAATGGCAGCTTTCTGTCTTTAGCTGCTTCGCGGCTGCGTACTCAGCGCATCCAAGCGGTGGCTGTCTGCGCTGCATACTCCAGGACGCGTCCGGGAAGAACGCCCAGGTAGATGGTTGCCGCCAGGCTGATGGCCAAAGCGGCACCGAGTCCGACCGGTACGGGCGATACGTTGATTTCTCCCCGTGGCTCCCGCATGTACATCACGACGATGATGCGCAAATAGTAGTAGGCGCCGAGGGCGCTATTGAGAACGCCAATGATCACCAGCCCAACCAGATTAGCCTGCAGGGCCGCGCTGAAAACATAGAACTTGGCGAAAAAACCGCCAGTGATCGGGATGCCAAGCAACGACAGCAGGAAGAGCGTCAGAGTTGCCGCCAAAAGCGGCGAGCGCCGTCCCAGACCGGAGTAATCGTCAAGCGTGACGTAGCGTTCGCCGGCGCCGCCAAAATGGCTGATAACGGCAAAGGCACCAACGTTCATCGCCGCATACGAGGCAGTATAAAACATGGCGGCCGGAATTCCGTTGGCCGGCAGCGCCGCGTACGCTACCAGCAGGTAACCCGCGTGGGCGATAGAAGAATATGCCAGCAACCGCTTCACGTTTTCCTGGACCAGCGCTCCCACGTTGCCCAAGGTCATGGAAAGAGCGGCCGTCACCCAAATGAGGGCAATTCGACCCGGCGCATGGGCCTCGAACATGATGCGCAGCAACACTGCGAATACCGCGGCCTTAGGCGCCGTCGACATGAATCCGACTACCGGCGAGGGCGCGCCTTCATACACGTCCGGGGTCCAGATGTGAAACGGAGCAGCCGCCACTTTGAAGCCCAGGCCTACAAACATCATTGCAACTCCGGCATAAACCAGCAAGGGAATATTCCCCGAGCGCAGCACATCTCCGACCGTTTGAATACTGGTGGAGCCCGTAGCCCCGAACATCAGCGCCACGCCATAGAGGAAGAACGCGGTGGCGAACGAACCCAGCAAGAAGTATTTGACCGAGGCCTCACTGCTGATGGCCGCCCGCCGCCGGTATCCAGCCAGAATGTAGGTGGAAATCGACGAAATCTCCAACGCAATAAAGATGAGCACCAACTCGACCGCGGATGACATCAAGCTCATGCCAACCGCGCCAAACAGGATCACCCCGTAGTATTCGCCGGCGCGAATCTCTTGTACTTCCATGTATTCAAACGAAGTGAGAATCACCACCAGGGTCACCGCAGCCACCAGGAAATGAAAGAAGATGCTGAATGCATCCACTTGCACCATGTCCCAGAAAGCCATGCCGGGATATTGAGCCTGAAAGAGTACCGCTCCGAGTGTCACCAGAGATCCGACCAGCGCGATGGCACCCAGCGTGCGCTGGCTGCGGCGTGGGTCCAGCAGCGGGTCCACCACCATGACGATCATTCCAAAAATCGAGAGCACGATTTCCGGAAGCAAACGGATGTAGTCAGCCGCGTGCGGGACGATCTGCGCCATCTCCTGGGTCACCGGGAAAGAGCCGCTCACTGGCCCACCACCTTACTTACCATTTGCGTAAACGGAGCCAGCGCAGTCTCCACCGCGGGATTGATGGCGTTCAGCCACAGCAAGGGAGCTACGCCCATGACCAGGGCAGCTGCGGCTGCGGGCCACAACGCCGCGCGCTCCCGCCCGCTCATATCCGGCAATGACTGGTTGACTTCGTGGGTGACCTTGCCAAAGAAGACGCGCTGATACATCCAGAGCAAATAGCAGGTACTCCAGATCACGCCAGTCGCTCCTAACACGCCGTATACCGCGCGGTCGCGAAACGCTCCGCTCAATACGAGAAATTCGCCAATGAAGCCGTTGAGCAGGGGTAATCCTACAGAGGCGAGGACGATGAACAAGAAGAACGTCGCATAGACCGGCATCGGCGTAGCCAAGCCACCGAATTCGGCGATCTCATAGGTATGCCGCCGCTCGTAAAGGATTCCCGCCAGCATAAACAGCGCGCCGGTCGAGACCCCGTGCGCCAGCATCACGAAAGTCGCGCCGGCCAGTCCCGCCGCCGTGAAACTGAAGATACCCAGTACCACGAATCCCAGGTGGCTGATCGATGAATAGGCAATCAGCTTCTTCATGTTCGGCTGCACCATCGCGACCAGCGCGCCATAAATGATGCCAATCAGAGCCAGTATCATGACCCACCAGGCATTGCTGCGCGATTGCTCGGGAAATAGCCCCAGATTAAAGCGCAACATGCCGTAGGTCCCCATCTTCAGCAGAACCCCGGCGAGCAGGACCGAGCCTGCGGTTGGCGCCTCCACGTGCGCATCAGGCAGCCAGGTGTGAAAGGGGAAGAGTGGAACTTTTACAGCGAAGGCGAGGAAGAAGCCCAGGAACAGCCATTGCACTGCGCCCGCAAAGCCGTCCACCTGTCCGTTGTGGATGGCGGCTTGAATGGTAACGAAATCGAAGGTGCCAGTTTTTGCATAGAGCCACAGGATGGCTGCCAGCATGAAAACCGACGCGATCATGGTGTACATGAAGAACTTGACGGCTGCGTAGACGCGGCGTCCGTGCCCATACATGCCGATCAGCAGCGCCATGGGGATCAGCGTGGCTTCCCAGAAGAAGTAAAAGAGAAAGAGATCCAGAGAGACGAAGACCCCAATCAGCGCGGTCTCCAGGACCAGGAGCAAAATGAAAAACTCTTTGACCCGGTCCTGGATCGACTTCCACGAGATCAAAACGCACAGCGGCGTGAGGAACGTCGTAAGGACCACCAGCCACATCGAAACGCCGTCCACCCCCATGTGGTAATGGATGTTGGGGGTTGGAATCCATGCGCGATTCAGTTCGTACTGGAACCCCGCTTGCCCACGCTGGAAGTAGACCGGCAAGTGCAGGGATACAACAAAATCGAGCAAAGAGACCACCAGAGCGAACAAACGGATATCGCGATCGCGCCGGGGGAAGACCAGCAGAAACAACGCCCCCGCCAGAGGAATCAGCGTCACCAGGGTCAGAATCGAGCTGTCCAGGGCCGTAATCATCGGGTCCCCATCCACACCATATAGGCGATGACCAAGGCGGCTCCCGCCGCCACCCAGGCGGCGTAGGAACGAATATTGCCCGACTGCATGTGCCGGGTAACGTCAGAGACAGTGCGGGCCCCGTCCGCGCTGTTGTCCAGGGTCGCATCGATCACATCCCGGTCAATGCCGTGCCACAGCAGCTTGGTTGAGCCGTCTACCAGCGGTTTGACAAACAGAACGGCATAGAACTCATCCACGTAGTACTTGTGGAGAACAGCTTCGTAGAAGCCGCCGAGCGCCTGGGCGATTTCCTCGGGCAGCTGCGGACGGCGAAGGTAAAGTAGCCAGGCCAGCCCCAGCCCGGCGAAGGCGGCCACGATCGAAACGCTGGTCAGCAGACCTTCAGAGACACCCTGCTCCGCGGGGGCCGAGGTCGCGGTGTCCGTCACCGCCGGGCCGGAATGAAATACCGGCGCCAGAAATTTGTCAAAGCGCTCGCTTCCAATCCAACCGCCGCACACTGAAAGCAGTGCCAGAATCACCAGAGGGACCAGCATGACCGCGGGGCTCTCGTGAATCCCTCCATGACCGTGCGACGACTGCGAATGTTCGTCGTGACTCGAATGTTCTTTCCCGCGGTATTCGCCAAAGAACGTCAGAAACCACTGCCGGAACATGTAGAACGACGTCAGAAAAGCCGTGAACACGCCAATCGCCCAATACACCCAGCTGCCGTACGGACTGGTAAAGGCCTGGAAGAGAATTGCGTCTTTGCTGAAGAACCCGGCGAACGGCGGAAATCCAGCGATCGCAAAGGTCGCGGCCGTCATCGTCCAGAACGTCCAGGGGATCTGGGTTCGCAGGCCGCCCATTTTCCGCATATCCTGCTCGCCGCCCACGGCATGAATCACCGAGCCCGCCGCCAGGAACAACAGCCCCTTGAAGAAGGCATGCGTCATCAGGTGGAAAATGCCCATGGAGAACGCGCCCACACCGCAGGCCATGAACATATAGCCAAGTTGCGAAATGGTGGAGTAGGCAAGTACCTTCTTGATATCGGTTTGGCAAATGCCGATGGTCGCCGCGAACAAAGCGGTTAAAGTGCCGACGATGGCCACCACCATCAGGGCCACTGGCGCCCGTTCAAAGATCACGTGCGACCGCGAAACCATGTAAACGCCGGCCGTGACCATGGTTGCCGCATGAATCAGCGCCGAGACAGGCGTCGGGCCCTCCATGGCGTCGGGCAGCCAAACATAAAGAGGAAGCTGCGCCGACTTGCCAGCTGCGCCGACCATGAGCAGCAGTCCAATTGAAGTCAGCAACCCGGTTCCGGACTCCACGCCTCTCTGCGAAACACTCAGGAATACCTGCGAAAAATTAAGCGAGCCGAAGTGCTGGATCATCAGGAAGAGCGCAATCAGGAATCCGAAGTCGCCAATGCGATTGACGATGAATGCCTTCTTGCCCGCGGCGGCGGCCGAATCCTTGGTAAACCAGAAACCGATCAGCAGATACGACGCCAAGCCCACGCCTTCCCAGCCGATGAACATCACCAGGTAGTTACTGGCCAAAACCAGCGTCAGCATGAAAAACATGAACAGGTTCAAGTATGCGAAGAAGCGGTAGAATCCGCCTTCTTCCCACATGTAACCAACCGAATAAATGTGAATCAGAAACCCAACTCCGGTCACAACCAGCAACATGACCAGCGAAAGCTGATCGAGATAGAACGCAAAGTCGGCCTGGAAACCGCCGGCTCGCATCCACGTCGCCAGTAGTTCCACGTGGGGAACATCCAGGGCAGAGAACTGGGCCGCGATCCACAGCGCCATGGCAAAGGCCGCGCCGCAGAAGGCTAACGCGACCGCCGACACCGTCTGCCGGGAAAAACGCTTTCCGAAGCAGCTGTTGAGAATGGCGCCGGCCAGCGGTAACAGCGGAATCAGCCAGAGATGCAAATTCGGCGTCATAGTTTGAGCAGGTCTATCCGATCGACGTTCAAGGTTTCACGGGTACGATATACGGCGATGATGATGGCGAGTCCCACTGCGGCCTCGGCTGCGGCCACCACCATCACGAAGAACACAAAAACCTGCCCGCTCAGCGCGTGCCACTGCGCTGCGAATGCCACGAAAGACAGGTTCACCCCATTGAGCATCAACTCGATGGACATGAAGATGGAGATGATGTTGCGCTTGATCAGGAAGCCGGTCACTCCACAGGCAAACAGAATGCCGCCGAGAATCAGATAGTAAGACAGCGGTACCATTCAGCCCTCCCTCCTGGTTTGCTGGGATTCCTGAGGGGAAGCGAGCACCACCGCCCCCATGATGGCAATCAGAACCAATATCGAGGTCACTTCAAACGGCAGCAGGTAGTCGTGGAAGAGCAGCCATCCAATCGTTTTCGGCGGCCCGGGAAGCGCTCCCACGGCCACCGACCGGGTTCCCGAGCGCTCCAGCAGAACCCAGGCGATAAGCACGCTGCCAATCAACATGCCCGGAATTCCAAACAGGGCCGCCACCCGGCTGCCCTTGGTGTGCTCCTCTTCACCTGCGTTCAAGAGCATGATAACGAACACAAACAGAACCATGACCGCACCGGCATATACGATGACCTGCACGGCGGCCACGAACTCGGCGCCCAAGAGTAGAAACTCAACCGCCAGCGATCCCATCACCACCACCAGCGACAATGCGCTGCTGATGGGGTGGCGCTGTACTAGCAGGTTGACCGCACCCGCCACACAGATGATCCCAAACGCCAAGAATATGATCAGATGAAGCATCAGATTTCACTGCCAACATGAACCGAGAATTGAACCTTACGATCGAATCGCAACCACCAACGCCGTAATCACCAAATTTGCAATAGCCAGCGGCAGCAGAAACTTCCAGCCGAAGGCCATCAGTTGGTCGTAACGGAACCGGGGCAGCGTCCCGCGAATCCATATATAGAGAAACAAAAAACAAAATACCTTTGCCACGAACCAGAATACCGGCAAGATTGCCCGCAAGAATGGCGGTCCAATGAGCGGTCCATGCCAGCCGCCTAGAAACAGCAAAGTTGCCAGGCAAGCCACCGTAATCATGTTGGCGTACTCGGCCATGAAAAACATGGCGAATTTCATCGAGCTGTACTCGGTGTGATATCCGGCGACCAACTCAGTCTCGGCTTCCGGCAAATCGAACGGGATGCGGTTGGTTTCGGCATATGCCGCCATCAGATAAATGAAGAAGGCGACGAACTGACCCTGAAAAATATTCCAGCGCGGAATGAATCCCCAAAACGTTCCCGCCTGCGCGTCTACGATGTCGCGTAAGCTGAAGCTGCCGGCCATGATCAGAACGCCAATCAGCGAGAGACCGAGAGCCACCTCATAGCTGACCATCTGCGCGCTGGCCCGCAATCCGCCGAGCAGGGAATACTTGTTATTGGAAGACCATCCCGCCAGGGCCACGCCATACACGCCCAACGAAGTTACTCCCAGAATAATCAGGAGTCCGATGTTGAGGTCGGTGATTTCGAGCGGCGTGTGAATGCTGCCGATCGTGACCCAGTTGCCGATGGGAATCAACGAAATCGAGGTCAGCGCGCAAACCAGCGCGATCATGGGGGCCGCAATGAACAACGGTTTATACACGTGGGGCGGCGTCAGGTCTTCTTTGAAGATAAATTTCAGCCCGTCGGCCAGCGGCTGCAACAGACCAAAGGGGCCGACCCGAGTAGGTCCCCAGCGGTTCTGAATATGGCCGACCACCTTGCGCTCGAGCCACACCGTGTAGGCTACCGCCGTAAGCAGCACGGCCAGCGCGATCACGATCTTGACGATCGAGATAAGAATGAAGGTTTCAGCGTTCAAAAGTTTGACCTTGTCATCTTTGGTTCGGTGCCCCGCTTGCTCGTTCGCCCTTGAAGCGACTCAACAGGAACTCTGCAGAGGGGTGTAGCTCAGTCGGCTGCAACTTCGGTTTCTGCCGGCTGTTGGTGACGGTTCTCCATGACCGAGTTCAGGGCACGGGAGTAACGCCCCAGAGTCCCGGAACTGAACAGGTCATCGTTGGTCGGCACGATCAATGACGGATCATGCAGTGCCCCAGGTCCGCTGCCCGCCAAAGTCGTATGTTGGTCGTTGCCGGCAATCAGGTTCATCCGCGAGACATCGTATCCGGGGACCAGCCGCTGAATCTCATCCAGAATTGCCATGGGATCAAACGGGCTCATTTTCGGCTCAAGCCCCTGAGCTTCGAGCCAAACCCCGTGCCGGTCTGCCTCGCCGGATTGCGCGCCGCGCGACTGTCCCATGTCCGCTCGCTCACCTTGGCCAAAGGGCACCAGCTTTCGAACGTCGGCGCCCATGGCATCGGCGATCCGCACGATCATTTCATAGTCCGACTTCGTGCCCGTTACCTCGCCAGCCTTCTTGGTCAACTGCAAGTCGCCGCAAGTGTTGGTGAAGGTGCCGGACTTTTCGTAGGCGTTGGCGGCTGGAAGAACTACATCGGCAATGGCGGCGGTCTCAGTCAGGAACATATCCTGGACTACCACGAAACCCTGCGAGAAGGCGAAGGGATCGATGCCAAATTGCTCCACTGGATTGGCCCCCACTGCATACAGAGCCTTGAGCTGGCCGGCCTGCGCGCTGTCTGCCATCTGCTGCAGAGTCAGGCCCGGAGTAACCGGGACGCCGCCCCACTCCTGGTGAAAGAGTCCGGTATCCGCGACCGGCTGGTAGCCGGGAAGCAGGTCGGGATACAGCCCCATGTCGGCCGCCCCGCGCGAGTTGGCATAGTCGCCGAGGCAGACAAGTTTGGCGCCCGGAATGCCAGAGCCAAACCGCGCCAGCGAAGCAATCTCACTGCCACGAATCTCAGATCCAAAGATAATGACGAGGTTCTGCTCGCCGCGCAGCTTTTCTCGCAGGGCAGCCCACCCCTCGCGGCTAATGTTTTCGCTTAGGATTGCGGTCACGGACGCGTCGTCTCCAGCCAGGAAAGCGGCAAGCTTTCCCTCACTGGCTGCGGGGATCTGCGCAAAGTTTGCGGCCTGGCGGCGCAGTTTGATGGGCTGCGAATTAATAACGTACAGCCGAGCCCGGTGCAACCGCACATTGTTGCGAATCTGCCAGGCGAGCAGGGGATGCTGCTCGGTCGGGTTGTTGCCGATCAGCAGTATCGCGGGAGCATTGAATACCTCGCGCATGCTGGCCGTGGCCTCGGGCTTTCCGGTAAGCGCGGCGGCGAGGGCAGGGAAGTCGGCGGTGCGATGATGATCGATATTGTTGGTCCCCAGCACCGTGCGCGCGAACTTCTGCAGCAGATAATTCTCTTCGTTGGTGGTGCGAGTCGAGCCGACGACTCCAATGGCCTGTCCGCCCGTTTTGTCGCGAACCTCCTTGAACCGCTTGCCGACGAGTTCGAAAGCTTCTTCCCAGGTCGCGGGTGTAAGGTGCCCATTCTTGCGGATCAAGGGTTGCGTAATGCGATGCTCGCTGTTGGCGAAGTCGAAGGCGTAGCGGCCCTTCATACACAGGAAATCACCGTTAATGCCACTCTTGTCGCGGTTGTCGCCGCGCACAATCTCCATGCCGGTGTCGGAGCGGCGCACACCCAGGGTAGTCTTGCAGCCGTCGGCACAGTGGGTGCAAGTGGTGCCCACGTGCTTCATTTCCCAAGGCCGCGTCTTGTACCGATAGGCGCCCGAGGTCAGGGCGCCCACCGGGCATATGTCGATGCACATGCCGCACTCTTCGCATTCCAGATGGTCTTCTTTATTGGGGGCGATGATCGTGCTTACGCCGCGGTTCTGTACCCCCAGCGCCCATACGTCCATGCCTTCGCCACACACCCGCACGCAGCGATAACACAGAATGCAACGCGGCCGGTCGAAATAAACCACCGGCGACCACTGCTGCTCTTCGCGATGATTCTTGATGTCGATGAACTTGGACTCGGCCGCGCCGTAGGAGAACGTCATATCCTGCAGTTCGCACTCGCCGCCCGCATCGCACACCGGACAATCGAGTGGGTGATTGCCCAGCAGCAACTCGACCATGCCCTTGCGGGCCTGGCGAATCTCGTCGGATTCGGTCGTGACCGCCATTCCCTCGGTGATCACAGTGGTGCAGGCGGTCTGCAGCTTGGGCATCTTCTCGATCTTGACCAGGCACATGCGGCATGCGCCCTGCAATGACAGATTGGGGTAGTAACAGAATGAAGGTACTTCGATGCCCACAGTCTTGCAGGCTTCAATCAGCAACGTCCCAGCCGGAGCTGTGACCTTTTTGCCGTCCACCGTGATGTTTACGTCAGGCATAGAATCCGTCGTTAGTCGTTCGCCGTTGGTCGTTCGCAAACCGTTAGTTTGATACAACGACTAACGGCCAACGACCAACGACTGATTAGGCCAGCACCGGCTGTTGCTCCGTCACCGCATTTTTCTCGAACGGGCACGCCTTGCCGTCCAAATGGTCTTCAAATTCCTTCCGGAACTTTTTCACGATCGAAATCGTTGGCAATGCGGCCGCGTCGCCCAGCGGGCAGAAGGTGCGTCCCAGCATGTTTTCCGAGAGGTACTGAATGTTGTCGATGTCTTTCTTCACTCCACCGCCGGAATGGAAGCGGATGAGCGTCTTCTTCAGCCAGTCTGTCCCCTCGCGGCAGGGAATACACCATCCGCAGCTCTCGTGTTGGTAGAACTTCATGATGCGCAGCGCGAACTTCACCATGCAGGTGGAGTCGTCGACGGCCACCAGGCCGCCCGAGCCCAACATCGAGCCTGCCTTGGCCAGGGAATCGAAATCCATGGGAATATCGATTTCACCGGCGGTTAATAACGGACAGCTCGAACCGCCCGGAACCACCGCCTTCAGCGTGCGGCCATTAGGGATGCCGCCGCCGACCTCGTAAATCATCTTCTTCAGGTTGTAGCCCATGGGCAGCTCGTACACCCCGGGACGATTCAAGTGCCCGCTCAGACAAAATAAGCGGGTCCCGCCATTCTTGGGTGGCCCCAGCTTGGCAAACCACTCCGCTCCGCCCAGCAAAATGTGCGGCACACTGGCCAGCGTTTCGGCGTTGTTAATGACTGTGGGACCACCCCACAGCCCGACCACAGCCGGGAAGGGAGGCCGGATTCGGGGAATACCGCGCTTGCCCTCGAGCGACTCCATCAGCGCCGACTCTTCGCCGACTTCGTAGGCGCCGGCGCCACCGTGCCAGTACACGTCGAAGTCGTAGCCGCTGCCGAAAATGTTTTTGCCCAGGAATCCTTTGGCATAAGCGTCGCGGATCGCCTTCTGCATGATTTCGAGCAGGTAGCGGTACTCACCGCGAACGTAAATGTATCCCGCATGCGAACCCACCGCAATCCCGGCGATCACTACTCCTTCGATGATCGAATGCGGGTCGTGCTCGAAGATCAGACGGTCCTTGCAGGTGCCCGGTTCGCTCTCATCACCGTTGCACAAAATGTACTTGGGTTTCGCCGACTGCTTGGGGACGAACGACCATTTCATCCCGGTGTTGAATCCGGCGCCGCCGCGCCCGCGCAGCCCGGAATCTTTCACCAGCGTGATGATGTCTTCCGCCTTCATCGCGAGCGCCTTCTGCACCGCTTTGTAGCCGTCGAGCTCCAGGTAACGATCGATCTTGGCCGCACCCTGGCCGAAGCGCTTGGAGACAACCTTTACTTCGTCGGGATGGGAGACCAAGTCAGCCATATAAATGCAGAAGTGAGAAGTAAGAATGCAGAATGAAGGCAGATCCGGTCCTACTTCTGCATTCTTACTTTTAACTTCTGACTTCGTTACTGCGTTGCCTTCTTCTTGTACTCCTCAAGAACCTTGTCCATCTTCTCCGGCGTCAGGTTTTCGTGGAAAGCATAGTTTACCTGCGCCGCCGGCGCCCAGCTGCAGCCGCCAATGCATTCGACTTCTTCGAGGGAAAACAGGCCGTCGGGGGTGGTTCCTTTATGTCCGATGCCCAGCTTTCCCTTGCAGTGATCGAGTATCTCTTCGCCGCCGCGCAGCAGGCAGGCGATATTGGTGCAAACCTGCACGTTGTATTTGCCGCGAGGCCTGGTGGTCAGCATGGAGTAATAGCTGATCACGTTGCGGACCTCGAGTTCGGTCAGTTCCACGCGGGCGGCGAGCTCGGCGACAACTTCGTCGCTCAGGAATCCGACTTCATCCTGGGCGTAAAGCAGAGTCGGCACCAGCGCGGAACGTTTCGACGGATAATGCGTGAGCATCTCCGCGAAACGTTGCTCGAATTGGTCGGAAAACTTCATCGCCTCTGTGGCGTCCTTACAGGACTCGCTCTGCTTGCTGCCTTTTCCCCCAAGGCTTACGCCCTGGAAAAAGCTGCTGCGCCCCTTCGGGGGTTGATCTGCAGCAGTTTCTACCGATCGATTTCTCCCAGCACAATGTCAATGCTTCCGATTGCCGCCACCACGTCCGCGATCAATCGGCCTTCGCACATTTTGGGCAGCAGTTGCAGATTGGCCAAGCACGCCGAACGCATGTGCACGCGGTAGGGCTTGGCCGTACCGTCACTGACCACGTAATAGCCCATCTCGCCGCGGGGGGATTCTACTGCCTGGTAAACTTCGCCCACCGGAACCGCGAAACCCTCGGTGATGATTTTGAAGTGATAGATGAGCGCTTCCATCTGCGTCTTCATCTTTTCCCGGTCAGGCAGCACCACTTTAGGGGCGTCTGCCTTGATGGGACCTTCCGGCATTCCGTCGAGCGCTTGCTGCACGATGGCAATTGATTCCCGCAGCTCTTGCACGCGGCACATGTAACGGGCGAAAACATCGCCGTCCTGGGCCACCGGTACTTTGAATTTGAAATTCTCGTAACCCGAGTAGGGCATATCGCGGCGCAGGTCGATATCCACGCCGCTGCCGCGCAACGTAGGCCCGCTCGCACCCAAAGCAATGGCGTCTTCGGCAGAGATCCTCGCCACCCCCTTGGTCCGCATCACCCAGATAGGATTGCCGGTCAGCAGGTTCTCGTATTCGTCCACTTTCGAAGGGAAGCGGTTGGCGAATTCCCGCACCCGGTCAAAGAAGCCCAGCGGAGGCTCCAGCGCAACCCCTCCAATGCGAAAGTAGGAGGTCATCATGCGTTGTCCGCTGATCGCCTCGAACAGCCGCAGAACATCTTCGCGCTCACGGAAGCAATACAAAAAGACGGTCAGCGCTCCGATATCCATGGCGTGCGTGCCCAGCCAGACCAGGTGCGAATTGATGCGGGTCAACTCGTTCATCATGACTCGCAACCACTGGGCCTTTGGGGGAATCTCCAGACCGAGCAGCTTCTCTACCGCCAACGCGTAGCACAGATTGTTGGTCATAGGGCAGAGGTAGTCGATGCGGTCGGTCAGGGGCACCACCTGCTGATAGAACTTGGCCTCACAGGTTTTCTCGATGCCGGTGTGCAGGTAGCCGATGTCCGGCATGATGCGCACCACGGTCTCGCCGTCGATCTCGAGAATTACGCGCAGAACGCCATGGGTCGACGGGTGCTGTGGCCCCATGTTCAGGATCATGGTGCGATCCTGTACGGGCTCGAGCGCCGGCATGGACGTGAGGTGACCCATAAAGCTTAGCGATATCCCTCCACCGGATAGTCTTTGCGCAGGGGATGGCCTTCCCAGTTCTCCGGCATTTGAATGCGCCGCAGATAGGGATGCCCGCTGAAGCGGATGCCAAACAGATCAAAGACTTCGCGCTCGAAATAATTCGCCGACGGCCAAACCGAGGTGACGGATTCCAAAGCCGGACTATCGTTGTCCAGCCGGACTTTGAGCCTGACCCGTTCCTTCTTCGGAATCGACAGCAGGTGGTAGATCACCTCAAAACGGGGATCGGAAGGATACCAGTCGACGCAGGTGACATCAGCGAGGTAGTTGAACGGGCACCCGGGATCGTCCCGCAGCACGGCGCAGGCTTCACGGATGGAAGAGCGCCCGATGAAGATGCTCATCTCTTCGCGGTCAAACTTCGCTCCCTCGACGGCGGCCGGGTTCCAACCCCGCAGGCGTGCGATCGCAGGATGCTCCTTCAGCAGTTCGAGATCAGTAATAGGGGGGGCGAGCGGCACCTATACCTCGCCTCTTCTGGAGGAGACCGTACCCCAATCCAGGACACCCTTTTTCCAGACGTAGAAGTAACCCACCAGCACGATGCCGATATATACCATCATCTCCCAGAAACCAAACATCTTGAGCTGGCGCAGGATTACCGCCCAAGGGTAGAGGAATATGGCTTCTACGTCGAACAAGATGAAGAGCATAGCTACAAGGTAGAATTTAACCGAGAAGCGCTCGCGGGCGTCTCCCACAGGAGTCATTCCGCATTCATAGGGCGACTGCTTGGCGCGCGTCGGTTTGCGCTGGCCGACCAGCCAGGAAAGCAGCACGATGACCGTAGCCAAAGCCCCTGCTACGATGAGATGAATCAATAAGGGCAGGTAACGGGCGAAATAATTGTCCGGCATAGGGCAGCTATATATAATTCGCAGCCAAGAACTTGTTAAACATTCTAGACTAGATTTCGCAGTAACAATGTGTCAAGCGAGCGCTGACATTTGTCACTGGTTTTTAACATGGGCGCGAAGTCTGCGGAACTTGCGAGTGAAAGAGAATGATTTTCGGTTTTAACACCGACGTCAAGCACGAGGACACGATTTACCACGTGCAAAGCGAAGCCCGCGAAAACGAGCTTTTGCTGCAGACTCAGGTTTTCGTTCGCGGCCGCTGCGTGGGCAAGCGTGCGACTTCCTATGCGGATAAAGCCGCCGAGAGAAGCTTTACCGACCAGCAGAAGGAGCACATCCTGCGCGACCAGCATCGCCTGGTGCTGGATTCGATTCGCGACGGCCGCCTGGCGGAGGTGCTGGACAAGCGCGACACTCCCGAAACGCTGTCGGCAATCAAAGAGCTGGATGTTCTTTGGCTGAATTCCAGTTCGGTCTATGCCGGTCGCCAGATGACGCTGCTTTTGAGGGTGACCGATGGAGGCGCCGGCGTTGAAGGCGCCAGGCTCACCGTGCGCTTCGCCCGCCCTGACGCCGCGCCACTCTACACCCAGGTGCTGACCGGCAGCAACGGAGATGCGGAAATGAAGATCGACGCCGACGAGTTCTCTCTTCCCGACGCGGCGATTCTGGTGCAGGCCAGCCACACTGGGCGCACCGCCACGCGTAAGTTCCAGTTGCGCAAGGTGGAAGCCTAGCGGCTTGGCCCGGCTACGATTTCTGAAACGGCCCCGAAAGTATACCAATCGGACGAAACATGTTGCTCGAAGTGAAGCGCGAACCCAGCGCCGCCGCTTGCACTCTCGGCTCTCTTTATGTCGACGGGGAATTCGAGTGCTTTACGCTGGAAGATGTGGTGCGCGAAGTCCCGATGCTGGCGGTGGAGAAATGGAAGGTGCCGGATGAAACCGCGATCCCGTCGGGTACCTACGAGGTAATCGTCGATGAGTCGGCTCACTTCCAGAAATTGCTTCCGTTGTTGCTGAAGGTGCCCGGATTCGAAGGCGTCCGAATCCATTCCGGAAACGTGGCTGCCGATACCGAAGGTTGCATTCTGGTCGGGAAACGGCGCACCGCAAACGCTGTCCTGGCGTCGCGGGCGGCGTTCAACGCCCTTTTTGGCAAGATCAAGACTGCCATTGCAGAGGGACAAACGGTCCGGGTAAGGATTACCAATCCTCCCCTGCTTACCTCTGCCCGCGAAGTCGCTGTCGTCTGACTTCCCGGTTCAGCATTTCCTGATACCCTGATTTCAGAACTCAAGAATGAAACTGCAGATCAATGGTGAAGACCGAGAGTTCTCCTCGCCTCTGTCGCTTACGTCCTTGCTGGAGCAAATGGGTCTAAAGGCGGATCGGGTCGCGGTCGAACTGAATCGCGATATCGTTCCCCGTGACCAATGGCCCGCAACCGCCCTCAATGACGGCGATCAGCTGGAGATTGTGCACTTCGTTGGCGGGGGGACGATCATTTCCTGTCCTCCGGTCTAGCCGGGACCATTGATGACACACCGCTGGAGGCGCGGTATCCATCACCTCTAATCGTCATGGATAACTCCGCCACCAGATTCCGGGTCAGGCCGGAATTCGCTTAGTCAACCCCCTCTAACCATATGTTGGCTTGACACTTGCTTTTCCCAGCCTAGAATGTTTGAAACATTTACCTGTAGGAATGTTTGAAACATTTTGAAACTAAAGTGCAAGCACCGTTTACATCCCGGGACGTGATTCTGCTGACCGGCATCACGGCGCGGCAGCTGCAGTGGTGGGATGAGCGCGGAATTGTGGTCCCGGCGCGGGAGGGGCATCGGCGCCTGTATTCTATGGAAGATTTGGCCGAAGTAGCGGTGATTTGCGAACTTCGCCGCAAAGGATTCTCGCTGCAAAGGGTGCGCAAGGTGATGCGTTTCCTGCAGCGCGAATTCAGCAAGCGCCTGGCCGAAACCGTCAGCGGCACTTCCGAGTATCACCTGCTTACCGATGGCAAGACGCTGTACCTGGAAACCTCGCCACGTCACATCGTGGATATCTTGAAGAACTCGCGCCAGCCGATATTGGACGTTTGTCTAAGCGATACCGTGCGGCAGGTACGGGCTGAAATTCGTGCAAAAAAAAATAACGGGAAGATAATGTCGCGTTCATTGCGCCAGATCCAACAGGCTTCATGAAGCAGGGAAGTTTGGTTCCACGAGGAATAGCCCCAGAGGAGGCAAGATGGTGGCAGAACTGGACGTCCTGAGCGAATGGATCCCGGAGCAGATGGCTCCCGGCACGATTTTTGTGCTGGAAAATGCGGGGAAGGTCGGCGAAAAGGAAGACCCTTACTGGGCCGTGCTGTCCTGCCCTGAGTGCGGGACCCTGGGCCTGATTACCCGCAAGCAACTCGCGGGTTTACTACCTGTCATCTGCGGCTCACAGCACTGCCCTGCACAGTTTTTTATCCACGACAGCGAGGTCGTGATCCGAAAGCCGTTCTAAGGGAACGTAGGCTCTGGCGTTCCCGTCCGTTCATCGCCGAGGTAGTGGGTATTAAGTTCGGACCTTCGCAACTCCCAGCACCACCGGCACCTGCCCCACAATCTCAATATCAAATCCTTCGAGCGCTGGCACTTTCCTCGGATGGTTGGTCAACAGCCGGATCCGCCGCAGATTCAAATCCGACAAAATCTGCGCCCCGATGCCGATTTCGCGCTGCGTCTTGCGTTCGCTCTCGGGAAGAGCGGGAAGCCGCTTGTCGCGGTGGAAGGTGAGCATGGTTCGGTCAGCAATGCGTTCCACCGAAAAGCCTTTCGAGGTCTGGTGCAGGTAGATCAGCGCGCCCTTGCCCTCGCGGGCGATGGCCTGCATGGAACCCTCAATGGTGGCATGACAATCACAGGCGGTGGATCCGAAGACGTCTCCCATCACGCAATGCGAGTGCATGCGGACTAACACCGGCTCGTTCCCGGCCTCTATGTCTCCCCGGACCAGAGCCACGTGCGACTCTCCACCATCGATCTCGCTTTCGTAGGCGATCAGACGAAACTCCCCGTAAGAAGTCCCAATCATCGCCTCGCCCACACGATGCACGTAGCGCTCGTGCTGCATGCGGTAGCGGATGAGTTCGGCGACGGTCAGCATCTTCATCTGATGGGTAGCGCAGAACTCGATCAAATCGGGAACCCTGGCCATGGTTCCATCGTCACGCATGATCTCGCAGATCACGCCCGCCGGCACCAGCCCGGCCATACGGGCCAGGTCGACCGATGCTTCGGTTTGCCCGGCACGCACCAGGACGCCACCCTTACGAGCGCGCAGGGGGAACACGTGGCCGGGACGAGCTAAGTCCGCCGGGCGGGTCTTGGGATCGATGGCTACAGCGATGGTGCGAGCGCGGTCGAAAGCCGAGATGCCGGTCGTCACCCCATCGCGCGCATCAATGGCCTCGCAGAATGCAGTGCCGTAGTTCGAGGTATTCTCGGCGGTCATCGGACCAATACGCAGATGGTCCAGGCGCTCCTCAGTCATGGCAAGGCAGACCAGTCCGCGGCCGTATTTCGCCATGAAGTTGATGGCTTCGGGCGTCACTTTTTCTGCTGCCAGGGTGAGATCGCCTTCATTCTCCCGGTCCTCGTCGTCGACCACGACGATCATGCGCCCGGCGCGAATGTCTGCAATTGCACTGGGGACGTCCGTAAATAGCGATGGCGGCGTCATATGAGAAATTGTAGCAAGAAGCCCCTAGGAATTGAGCCAAGTAGGAACTCGGCAAGACACGGTCCCTAGCCCTCTCGGGTAATCCACCACAAAAACAAGGGTCGCCGATTAGCGACCCTGTTATTGTGCCTCGTGCTTCGTGGACTCGTTCTTAGAGGGTAGATTCGATCTCAAAACCCCAAGCCTCAAGCAACGGCTCCGGAATGTACTTCGAGTTCTTGTTGCGCCGCGCCCACTCGCGCAGGCGGGTCGAGCGTAAGTATTGATCCGGCGAGAGCTTATACTCACGCACCACCTGCTCAAACTCGGTAATGGTTGGGGTAATTGGACCGATCGGTTCGGGTTTCCCCCAGTTCGGATTTCCACGTCGCTTAGCCATAAAATAACGCCTCTTCTTCCCCGATAAAATTCGCTTATTAAATGCTTTGATTCCTTCCAGCGCTGCCGGGATTCACACCCATCCCGTGGGACAAATGAAAAGGTCCGCAACAAGAGCACCAACAAAATAACTGGAAGTCCATGATTCTATAGGCCTTTCGCGAAATAGTCAATCGAAATCTTGGGCCAGCTTCCTCTATGTCACCGTAAGCTATTGATAACAAGCTACGTAAGGCGGACCATAAGTAACATGCCGATGCCTCGCATTCAGGAAACTGCAGATCCCATAGCCTCCAATTACCGCCGTAACGCCCCTCTAAGCCAGATTCATTGACCCCGCCCCGTGCCGAACCTACAGTTCCATGAGGAGGCTTGTATCGTGAGGGATATCCATGAGGTACTGCGCAAGAAGCAAGCCGAACAGGTTCAACTGGGAAAGCAAATTGAGGCCCTGCAGGCGGCCGCGGAACAACTTCGCGGTGTCGCCCACTTGTTAAGCGAGGAAGAAGGAGCCAGGGAAGCGGCAGAGATCGACGGGTAAGCCGCCAAGGCATTGACAATCATGGGTTTGCGTTCTCTGTTTTTGTGTTCCGATGACAAGACCGTGCGGTTGGTGCGGCGTGTGCTCAGCGATCTGGAAATCGATGTCGAGCATTGCGACGATCCCGA
This sequence comes from Terriglobales bacterium, assembly GCA_049582765.1. Taxonomy (GTDB): domain Bacteria; phylum Acidobacteriota; class Terriglobia; order Terriglobales; family Acidobacteriaceae; genus JBAUUQ01. The sequence continues at coordinate 243,434 of JBAUUQ010000032.1, read as the reverse complement.
CGCGGCCATTCGCCGGTTGACCCGCCGCCGCTTCGAAGCCGTTATCGTCGATTGCGACGACCACTTCGTAGCCGGCAAGGTGTTTGCCAGCGTGCGCTCGGCGCCTTGCAACAAGCAAGCCATCGCCGTCGCCCTCATCACTGACCAGCAGGACGTAGGCAGCGCTTTCAGTCTGGGAGCTCATTTTGTCCTCTACAAGCCTTTCTCTTCGGAGCGCGCCAAAAGCAGTTTCCGGGCGGCCCGCGCGTTGATGAAATGCGAGCGCCGCCGCAATACTCGAGTGGCCGTCGAAATCGCCGTAAACCTGACTGGTCTGGCGAAGGCCACCCAGCGGATCGTAACCTCGGATCTCAGTGAAGGCGGCCTCGCGGTTCAGCTTCCGCGCCGTGCCAAGCAGAAGGGTTCACTACGGGTCAAGTTCAGCTTGCCCGGGACCGATCACGTTATTGACTGCGCGGCGGAAGTGGCCTGGGAAAATCCCGGTTTGCATACCGGCATTCGTTTTGTCGACCTCACGCGAGAACAACGCACCTACCTCAAGTCGTGGGTAACCCGCCACTGTCCGGAAATTGAAAAAGAAGATCCGCCGGTTCCCTGCAAGCTCACCGATCTGAGTCCGGGGGGATGCTATCTGGAAATGCCCTCACCATTCCCCGTGCGCAGCCGGGTTCTCATCCTGATGCGGAACTCCGATTTCAGCCTGCATGTCGAAGGAGTGGTCCGGGTGATGCATCCCGAAGCTGGCATGGGAGTGGAATTTTTTCAAAGCACCAGCCAGCAAAAGCAACAGGTGGAGAAGTTCATCCACAGCCTGAAGAATTCTCACGGCGTCCAGCCCGAGCTTGAGGTCGAACCGGAAGGTATGGAAGATGCCGCGTCGTCCACTCCGGTCCGCACCTCTCACGAGGATGGCGACGATGCCTTGCTGGATCTTTTCGACCGAAGCGCTGACCTCACCGCCGAGGATTTTCAGAAAGAGTTGCGCAAGCAACGAGGTCCGCTCGGGGAAGCCGCCAGCGCAGCCTCCGTCTAAACACCTGCACCTCGCTGAACATCGAGCTATTTCCAATGCGCGCATGATTCCAGCGGGGATCGGAACCCGATACTGGCATAATCTGGGTAGCGGTCCGGGCGATCAGCGACTCAGCAAATGAAGAAACGTCCACGCAAGAGCAATCGCCGTTCAAGCAAAACAGATCGGCGAACGCCTCGTTTCTCCCGGAAACTTGCCATTCTCTACGAAGACAATGCGGTCGTGGCTATCAACAAACCGGCTGGACTTCTGGCTGTACCAGTGCAAGGCTCCGATACCCCATCCGGCCTATCTCTTCTTTCCGCAGAATTGAAGCCGAGGAGACAACGGGCCTTGGTGGTACATCGGATCGATCGTTTCACATCAGGAGTTCTGCTCTTCGCAAAAACTGAGGCAGATCGAGACAATCTCGTTCGACAGTTTCTCGAACATACCCCGGTGAGACAGTATCTCGCAGTAGTGCGCGGGCATCTCGGCGCGAAAGAAGGGATACTGGTTCACCACCTTCAACGAGAAGGAATGTTTCAGAGGTTGACCACAGACCGCGACCCAAAAGGGGCTCGGGCGGAGCTGCGGTACTCCGTCGAACGCCCTCTTCGGGACGCTTCGCTCGTCCGAGTTACGCTGCTGACGGGATTGCAGAACCAGATCCGAGTGCAGTTTTCAGCGATCGGCCACGCGGTTGTAGGCGACAGAAAGTACCACCCGGCGGAAGCGTCGGAACGGCGAATTGCTCGCGTCGCGCTTCATGCAGGATATCTTCAGTTCATTTATCCGCGCTCGGGAGAGAGCGTCTCCGTCAACTGCGAACCGCCCCCGGATTTCCAGGCTCTTGTTCGTGCATTGTGGCCGCCAGGCCGCGGGCGTCGATAAGCGCTCCCGCCTTTGACTTCAATCCACTGGCCCGCCTAACATAGGGCGACTCCATCGTCATGATCGGCCAGACCATCTCGCACTACCGCATCATCGAGAAGCTCGGCGGCGGCGGTATGGGCGTGGTGTATAAAGCCGAGGACCTCAAGCTCGGCCGTTTCGTCGCCTTGAAGTTTTTGCCTGACGAGGTCGCCAAGGACCCGCAAGCTCTGAGCCGTTTTCGCCGCGAAGCCAAGGCTGCTTCCGCTCTGAACCATCCCAACATCTGCACTATTCACGAGATCGACGACCAGGACGGTCAGACCTTCATCGTGATGGAGTTCCTCGATGGCGTAACTTTACGCCACCGCATCGCCGGCCGGCCGCTGGAAACCGAGCCGCTTCTCTCTTTGGCGATCGAGATTGCAGATGCGCTGGACGCCGCCCATTCCGGCGGCATCGTGCATCGCGATATCAAGCCCGCCAACGTTTTCGTCACCAAACGCGGCAACGCCAAGATTCTCGATTTCGGGCTGGCCAAGGTTGCGCCGTTGAAGGAAGCGGCGGGAGCCCCGACAGAAGCGACCCTGGCGGTCGGTCCGGAATATCTGACTAGTCCCGGCACGGCTGTCGGTACGGTTGCCTACATGTCCCCTGAGCAGGCCAAAGGCAAAGAACTCGATCCCCGCACCGACTTGTTCTCCTTCGGCACAGTCTTATATGAGATGGCGACTGGAGCCTTGCCATTCCAAGGTGAGACTTCGGCAACCATCTTCGACGCCATCCTTAATCGCACCCCGCTGGCGCCGCTGCGGCTGAATCCTCATCTTCCACCCAAGCTGGAAGATGTCATCAACAAGCTGCTTGAGAAAGATCGTGACCTGCGCTATCAGTCCGCCGCGGAACTGCGGAGTGACCTCAAACGCCTCAGACGGGACACCGAGTCGGGACGCGAGCGAGCCCACGATTCAGGGCCCACTGCTGTTTCAGCCGCGGGTCTTCCCGTTGCTCAATCCGGGCCGGGCTCAAGTAGTTCGACGCTGGCCGCAGCCGCACAAGAGCACAAAGTGGGGCTGGGAGTGATTGGGGTGGTCGCACTGGTGCTGCTGGCCGCCGCCGGATTCGGCATCTATAGTCTGTTTTTCTCTGCGCGCAGGCTTCCGTTCCAAAATATTAAGATCACCAAAGTCAGCGGCACCCACAATGCGCGGCTGGCGGCCATGTCTCCCGACGGCAACTACGTGGCCTACGTTCTCAATAACGAAGGCAACGAATCTCTGTGGCTTCGCCATCTCGCCAGCGACAGCAACGTGCAGATTGTGAGCCCGGAACAGGTTCAGTACAACGCTCTGCGTTTCGCTCCAGACGGCAGCTACATCTATTATTCCATACCCTGCTGGCCAGCGGTATAGCTTCCCAGGAATACGATCTCTACCGCACACCCGTGCTGGGCGGGACTCCGCAATTGCTGGTCAAGGATATTGATAGCACGCCCAGTTTCTCTCCCGACGGAAAGCGTTTTGTGTTCGTGCGCGCCAACGATCCCGATCCCGGCAAGTATCACATCCTCATCGCCAACGCCGAGGGAGGCGATGAAAACAGTATCGTGGCCGGCGCAATGGCTAATTCCATGCTAGGACCCGTCTGGTCGCCGGACGGGAAAAGTATCGCTGCAGTCGAGCTCCATCCGACTAGCGACGCCCTGAGCGCTATTGTTTTGGTCGATCCCAGCAATGGAAGCCAAAGAACGATTTACAAGTGGACCGACAGTGTGCCGCCCGAGCTGGCGTGGCTTCCTGATGGAAAGAATCTGGCCATGGTCTTCGCCACCCCGGAATCGAATTTCAGCCTGCAGCAGGTCGGGCTGCTCACTCCCCAGGACGGCAAGTTTCGCCCAATCACGGCTGACACGAATGACTATGCGACCTTAAGTGTCTCCTCCGACGGCGCCACGATTGCGACCATCATGCGGCAATCGCAGCGCGATGTTTATGTAAGCTCCGGTCAGAAGCCCGACTACTCCGATGCCAGGCAGGTCACGTCCGGGGATCTGGTTCGGGTTGTCTCCTGGATGCCCGGCGCCAAACTGGTCATGGAGCAGGACGCCGCCATCCGTCTCCTCAGCCTGGATACTGGTGCGAAGACTGGGATGGCCTCCGACAAGGAGTCGGGCGCGTTGCAGCCTTACGGCTGCAGCGACGGCCACATCGTCTTCTCCCGCCCAATGCTGAAAACACATTCGATGGGCATATGGCGAAGCGATGCGGACGGCACCGGGCTGCGCCAGCTTACCGAGGGCAAGATCGACCAGTACCCCTCGTGCTCTCCCGACGCCAAAACGGTCTATTATATGGACTCCACTTCCCGGCTCTACATGAAGGTGCCAATCGACGGAGGCAAGCCGGAACCAGTGGTAAATGTACTGGCGGAGTTTCGTGGCGGGCTCGATGTTGCCCGTGACGGCAAAACCATCCTGCTCGGAACCTATGACTTCAAGGCCCAACGGCCCGCTATCTCCCTGGTTTCTCTCGATTCTGGTCAGATCCAGCAAACCCTGCAATATGATTCGCGGCATTCCGGACAGCTGCGTTTTAGCCCCGATGGCAAAGGCATCGTTTACCCCGTCCGCGAAAAGGGCGTGGACAATCTGTGGCTGCAGCCGATAGCTGGTGGTGTGGGCCGCCAGATCACCAACTTCTCCTCGCTAAAAATCTATTCCTACCAGTGGTCGCTCGATGGCAAGGGTCTGGCCCTGGTGCGGGGCGACTCGCCCTCCGACCTGGTGCTGATCCAGGATGCTCAAAAAAAATAAGCTCCTCCAACTTGCGTTTTCCAGTTTAATTTGTTTAGTTTTGTCATCCTGAGCGTAGCGGCCCGATTCGCTCGCGAATCGGGCTGCGGAGACGTAAGGACCCCTGGACTCGCATGCAGTGCCAGAATCCTCGTAAGGTGTTCTCTCGATTCAGCAATCCGCGACCGAAATTCCCTGACACGTCACCCGTAGCACACGCGTGTTAGCGATCTTTCGACTGCGCTGAGCTTTCGCAAGCGAAAGCCTCGGCTCCGCTCAAGATGACAATGGCTCTCGCGCCGATGGTAAGATGATCGCGCCCCACATGGCGATCAAAGAAAAGAACTACTGGCTGGAGACCGTTTCCATCCCCGCCGGCGATTCGCGGCTTTTGCCTGAAATGGTCGATGTCGCTGTGATCGGCAGCGGCGTCACCGGCCTCTCCGCCGCGCGCGTGCTGGCGAAACGCAATGTCAGCGTCGCCGCTCTGGAAGCCGAAACCCTGGGTTGGGGCGCCAGTTCGCGCAATGGCGGAATGGTGCTGACTGGCATGAAACTCCCGGTCCCCACGCTGATCTCGCGCTATGGCCGCGAAGCTGTCCAACGCATGTACGCCGCCTCACTGGCGTCGATCGACTGCGTGGAGAAAATCGTCACCGAGGAGAAGATCGACTGCGATTTCTCACGCTGTGGCCATCTGGAAGTTGCCTGCAAACAGGCTCACTTCGACGGTTACGAAGAATCGGCGGCCTTGATCGCCCGCGAGTTCGACCATCCCTTGCGGATCATCCCAAAGTCCCAACTACACGGCGAAATCGGCTCTGACACTTATTACGGTGGGATGGTGGACGAAGTCAGCGCCGGTTTGAACCCAGCTCGCTATGTCGCCGGACTCGCCATGGCAGCCCAACGCGCGGGCGCGGTCCTGTTCGACCACGTGCGCGCCGAGGGTGTGCAACCAGAAACCAGTAACGGCGCACGGAAGTTTCGTGTGCGCACGTCCAAAGGTAGCTTGCTGGCTGGGGAAGTGATCCTCGCCACCGGCGCCTACACCAGCACCGCCACACCCGCGCTACGAAAGAAAATCATTCCCATCGGCTCCTACATCATCGCGACGGAGGTATTGAAGGAAGAACTCGCCCGCGAGTTGAGTCCGAAGAACCGGATGATCTACGACTCCAAGCACTTTCTCTACTATTACCGGCTTACCCCCGACCGCCGCATGTTATTCGGTGGACGCGCCGCGTTCTTTCCCGAGACCGAAAACACGGTTCGACAGAGTGCGGAAATTCTGCGGCAAGGCATGATTACCGTCTATCCTCAACTCCGCGACACAAAAGTAGAATTTGTCTGGGGCGGAACGCTGGACTTCGCCTTTGACGTCATGCCGCACACCGGGCGCATTGATGGTATGCATTATTCCGTGGGTTATGCAGGACACGGAGTTGCCATCGGAACCTACCTCGGGGCCAAGATCGCTGGCGCAATTTGCGGGGATGCCGACGTTTCACCTTTCGACGGAATCCCTTTCCCCAATCCGCCACTGGGCCTGCGTAGCGGCCATACCTGGGCGCTGCCGCTGGCCGGGGCATACTACAGGTTCCTGGATTGGGTGAGCTGAACCATCTCTCAAAACCAGTTTATCCAGCGTCCCCGCCGCTCGCTGCCGCGTATCATAAAGTAATGTTCTCCCATCGCACCGACTGGAAGCTTGCGCCCAACCGCTTCACTCAAGCGCAGAAAGAATTGCAAGCGATGGGCGCGGATGTGCTTGATTTGACGGTTTCCAATCCGACGCGGGCTGAACTCCATTATGACGCTGAAGTAATTCTGCAAAGCCTGAGCAATCCGGAGGCAATGGATTATGATCCTCAGCCCAAGGGTCTGCGCCCGGCCCGTCAGGCCGTAAGCGACTACTACCGGAAGCTGCATAAAGAATTCGAGATCGATCCCGAGTCGGTAGTGCTCACTACCAGCACCAGCGAAGGCTATTCGTATGTGTTTCGCCTGCTCTGCAATCCGGACGACGAAATCCTGGTCTCTAAACCCAGCTATCCGCTGTTCGAGTTTCTTGCCGATTTGCAGGACGTGAAGCTGGTTCCGTATCCCCTGCTCTACGATCACGGCTGGCAGATCGACTTTCCATCCTTATATAAGGCTGTGAATCATCGAACGCGCGCGGTGGTGGTGGTGCATCCCAATAACCCCACGGGCTCGTATGTCTCCACCTTGGAGCAGAGCGAACTGAATAACTTCTGCCGCGAATACGGATTGGCGCTCATCGTGGACGAAGTTTTTCTCGACTACCCGCATGATGGCGAGCCACGACAGACCTTTGCCGCCAACCATGACGTCTTGACCTTCACGCTGAGCGGGATTTCCAAGATCTCTGGTCTACCCCAAATGAAGCTGGCGTGGATCGTCACCAGCGGCCCGCCGGAGCAAGTGAGTGCGGCGCTCGGACGGCTGGAGGTAATCGCCGATACTTACCTTTCCCTGAACGCACCCATCCAGTTGGCTGCGCCCACACTTCTGGAGCAGCGCAAGCATATTCAGCCGCTGCTGCTGGATCGGGTGCGGACAAATCTGGCCGAACTGGATCGATGCCTGGCAAAGCAGAAAAGCTGCCAGCGTCTGCAGGTCGAAGGTGGTTGGTATGCGGTGTTGCGAGTTCCAGTTACGCAATCGGACGAAGAGCTGGTTATCGAGATTTTGCGCAAGATTGGGGTCCTGGTGCATCCCGGGCACTTTTACGATTTTTCCGGAGACGGCTACCTGGTGCTGAGCCTGATTACGACTCCGGAACGCTTCCGCCAGGGAGTTGTTCGTCTTGTACAGTTCCTCGATCGATGAAGGCCGTACCCTATAATCTTCAGATTGCCGGAAGACCAGCTTTATGATTCTCACCATTGACCACGGGCCGGTACGCGAGCTGCGTTTGGATCGACCTCCGGTGAACGCGCTCACAGGTGAACTCATTCTGGGGTTGCGGCAGGCCATCGAGGACGCGCCGCGGCAGGGTGTGAGAGGACTCATTCTTTCGGGATCGCCCGGCAGGTTCTCCGCTGGATTGGACGTTCCCCGAATGCTCCGATGCGACCGTACTGCCATGGCCGAACTCTGGCGTGACCTGTACGCGCTGATGAGGGCACTGGCCTGCTCGTCGGTCCCGATCGCAGCCGCCATCACCGGTCACGCTCCAGCCGGTGGTACCGTGCTGCCAATGTTCTGCGATTGGCGGGTGATGGCTGCCGGAGAATTCAAGATGGGATTGAACGAGGTGCAGGTTGGGATCCCGTTGCCTCCAATCATCCTGGCGGCGCTTCGACGGCTGGTCGGTGCACGTCAAGCCGAGCGGCTAGCAGTAGGAGGTTTGCTGGTTTCGCCACTGGAAGCGCTGGAACTTGGCCTCATCGACGAAGTAGTTTCCCTGGACCGGGTGGTCGAGCAGGCGCAGCAATGGTGCGAGAGCCTGCTCGCTCTACCCGCTGAAGCTATGGCAAAAACCAGGCGGGAAGCGCGCGCGGATCTGGTAGCGATATTCGATCGCAGCCTCGAGGCTGAACTGGATGAGGTGATCGCAAGCTGGTGGAGTCCCTCCACCCAGGAAACGCTGCGCGCTCTGGGCGAGCGACTAGGGAAGAAGAAGTAGCCCGGAACCGCGTAAGTTCCACATCAGCGACCAGCCGCTACTTCAGAAACGGATTGGTCTCCCTCTCTTCACCGATGGTGGTCAGAGGGCCATGGCCAGGCACGACCACTGTGTCATCCGGCAAGGCGAGCACTTTGTCATGTAGAGAATCGATAATCTTTTCGAACGAGCCGCCGGGCAGGTCGGTACGTCCAATGCTGCCCGCAAAAAGCGTATCTCCCGCAATCAATTTCTTCTGAGCAGGGAAGTAAAGGCAGACGCTGCCTTCGGTGTGTCCGGGCGTGTGAATGACCTGGGCCGCGAGTGAACCGGCCTGCACCGTATCCGCTTGCCCAACGCTCTGGTCAATCTCCACTTTGCCGGGAGAAGGCATCCTTACCCAGGCGGCCTGCATGTCGAGCATTTTGAGCAAAGCGTAGTCATTCTGATTGAGCAGAATGGGTGCGCCGGTGGCGGCTCGGAGCTTCATGGCCCCGCCCACGTGGTCAATGTGGGCATGGGTAATGACGATTTGCTTGACCTGGAGATTATGTTTGGCGATGAGCGCGAGTATGTCCTGAATATTGTCGCCGGGATCGATCACCATGCCTTCGCGGCTATTCTCGTCTCCGATGACCGAGCAATTGCACTGCAACGGGCCGACAGGAAGGATTTCGTGGATCATAAAGGAAGCTGTCAGCTTTCAGCTCTTGCTGACGGCTGAAAGCTGAAAGCTTATTTCGGTTGCGTCCCTGGTGCCGGGGCTGGTTTCACCGGTTGCGACTTGGTTTGCGGGGCAGTTAAACCCTGCAGAACCGACTTAGGACCTGCCCGGCGGGAAGCATACACAGAGAGCGTAATTGAGGTCACCATAAATATGATGGTCGACCAGGTGGTTGCCTTGGAGAGTGCGGTGGCCGCGCCGCGCGGACCGAACGCAGTCTGGCTGCCCATGCCACCGAAGGCGGCCGCGATGTCCCCACTCTGACCGCTCTGTAGCAGCACCACAATAATGAGGAACAGGCAAACGATGATGTGAATGATGGTGATCAGAATTATCATGTCTGGTTAAGCGTCTCGCTTTAAGTCCCTTCTCAGATGGTAGTAACTGGTGAGGAAGGAAGGACTTGAAATGCCCTCAATTGCATCCTCAACAACTGGCAGAGCGCCGGGTGCGCTCTCTCTAGCTTTCAAGACATTGTAAGTTATGGCCTACGGGCTGTAAACAGACGGCGAGCGCCCGGTAGAGACGTTTCTAAACGATAGGAGACCTGGTGCGGAAGGGGGGATTTGAACCCCCATGCCTCACGGCGCCACCCCCTCAAGATGGTGTGTCTGCCAATTCCACCACTTCCGCACTTTCGTAATGCACCCGAGTCCGAACCATCGAAGTTGCCGCGCCGCCTAGAGCTTTCGCTGCATTTTGGCGTGGCCACAAGTAGTGTGGCCTCAATGTTATCGTGTCCGGCGACGCACTGCAACGGAAGCGCCCCCCGGCTTCAGTTGAACGTTCGACGCAAAGGTTAGGTCAAACATTAGTGTCAGCTAGGCAGGTCCCCGTCGCAACAGTGATCTATGTGGTCTATTTCGCGTTATACTGATTTCACGCTGATCCTGGGGCACAGATAAGTCTTGGTCGCGACAAACCTTGGATTCGGTTTCGGCATCTTTCGTGGGGGCAAATCCGAGTGACTGGGGCGGACACAATCAAACTCCAACACACTCTGCCACTTCGCCCATCTGGCCTTTGGGAAGAAACTCGAAAGCGGTAGAACCGAAGCATGGCGGAGCAGGGAAGTTTCTCGATGGGATGGCGGGAGCGCCTCTCGGCGCTTCGTAACGTTCCGGCTGTCCTAAAGATCGTATGGGACTCAGGTCCAGCTGTTGTAGTGTTTGGGCTAGTTTCTCGCCTGTTAGCATCGCTCCTGCCGGTTGCGCTTCTGTGGATCACCAAGCTGATTATTGACGGCATCGTGCATGCTGTCTCGATTCATCAGCCGGTGCAGCCTCGGTTCTGGTGGCTGGTCGCGGCAGAATTTTCACTGGCCGTTCTAAGCAGCGTCATTGGTCGCGCCATCGATTACTCGGATTCGTTGCTGGCCGACAAATATACCCGTCACGTCAGTATTCAAGTCATGAATCATGCCGCTGGGCTGGATCTAGTGGCCTACGAGGACCCCGTTTTCTATGATCGTCTGGAGCGGGCTCGAGTGCAGGCGACCGACCGGCTAGGGATGATTCAAGCCGTCGGACGGTTGATCCAGCAAGCCATTACTACGCTAACGCTTTCCGTCTCAATTGTATTGTTCTCTCCATGGCTGCTGCTCCTGTTGATCGCCGGGGTGGTGCCGGCATTCCTCGGCGAGAGTCATTTTGCCTTCCTGGGATACGCCAAGAACTTCCGCCAGACGCCGGTCCGCCGCCAGCTCGATTACTTGCGGGTTTTGGGAGGAAGCAAAGAAGCCGCCAAGGAATTAAAGCTCTTCGGGCTAAGGAATTTCTTGCGCGAACGATTTGCTGGTTTGTCCGACCAGATCTACAAAGAAAACGTCGCCTTGTCCCGGCGCAAGCTGATTGCAGGCTCGTTTTTGTCAGTGGTCGGCACCATGGGCTACTACTCGGCGTACGTTTTCGTCATCTGGCGCACGGTTAACGGCGCCATGAGCATTGGTACGCTGGTATTTTTGGCGGGGGCGATTCAACAGGCCAGCAGCAATATCCAGCAGATGTTCTCCACCCTTGCCGGTATCGCTGACCAGGCGCTGTTCCTGACGGATTTGCTGGCTTTCTTCGACATGAAAGCCACCATCTACTCCAAACCGAATGCCCTGCCGGCGCCCCGACCCATAGCGCGCGGATTTGAGTTTCGAAATGTCTCCTTTCAGTATCCGGGAAGCTCACGCCGGGTTCTTGATCGCTTGAACTTTGAGTTGCGTCGCGGAGAGCGGGTGGCGCTGATTGGCGAAAATGGCCAAGGCAAGACCACTGTCGTCAAACTGATTACGCGGCTCTATGACCCCTCGGAAGGACAAATCCTGCTCGATGGTGTTGATCTTCGCGAATACGACCTCGAGGATCTGCATGGCGAGATAGGCGTCATCTTCCAGGATTTCATGCGCTATGAAATGACCGCGCGGGAAAACATCGGTGTGGCCCGTGTCGAGGAAATGGACAACTTGGACCTCCTGCAAACTGCTGCGCGGAAGAGCATGGCCGATCAAACGATCGGATTCCTGCCGGGTGGTTACGAGCAGATGCTGGGCCGGCGCTTCGATAAAGGAGTGGATCTTTCCGGCGGTGAGTGGCAGAAGATCGCACTGGCGCGGGCTTATTTGCGTGACGCGCAGCTCCTGATTCTCGACGAGCCGACTGCGGCGCTCGATGCGCGCAGCGAATTCGAAGTGTTTCGACGCTTTTCCGAGCTCACCGCCGGAAAGACGGCACTCTTGATTTCGCACCGATTCTCCACAGTGCGCATGGCCGATCGCATCGTAGTACTCGAAAACGGGAGGATCGCGGAAGAAGGGAGTCACGACCAGCTGGCGAGTCTGGGCGGCCGTTACGCCGAGATGTTTGAGATGCAGGCCTCCAGTTATCGCTAGGAAACATACGAGATGGCACAGAACACTCATTTGGAACTCGGCGCCGCGGAAACTGCTGGCGCCCGTCCAACTCCAAAGGCAACTACGCCGGATACCCGTAGTTTGCGTCTGCGCGCTGCTGAACTATCCGCCAACCTGGCGTGGCTGCCGGGACAGCGTGCGGCGCGGCCGTTTCGGAACCGTTGCCGGAGCTTATCTCGTGCCTCAAAACCGTTGCTGGCAGCGCTGGAATCTCCCCGGCCGAAAACTGTCTCGGATGATTTTCGCTGGCTGCATGACAACATTTTCCTGCTTGAGGCGGAACTGGAAGACATCCGTGACGCTTTCAAGCTATCCCACAAGATTCCACAGGTACGCGCCGCCGACGGCACCGTTGTTCCAAGGATAGCGGCCTTGGCGGAGGATTTTCTCGCGGCCACTACCTACCAGTTTAGCGAATCAGGGTTCGCCGCTTACGTTCAGGCGTTTCAGGAACTCACCCCTCTCAAGATGTCCGAACTGTGGATGCTGGTGCCAGTGGTCAAGCTGGTTCTGCTCGAACAGATCGCGACGCGTGGCTGCCGGCTGCTGCAGAGTCCGGCCGGATCGTATGGGGTCGATGTCCTGGTCCGCAGTCTTCGAGAAGTCGGACAAGCCAGATGGAAAGATGTTATCGAGCCGCTCATTCTATTCGACCACATTCTGCGCGAAGACCCCGCCGGGGCTTACTCGCGGATGGACTACGACAGCCGGGAGCTGTACCGGAGCAAGTTGGTGGATATCGCAGACCGGTCCGACTGCACCGAGATGGAGGTTGCGAGCGAAGCGCTGGCGCTTGCCAGCAAGGCTCAGGAACAAGCCAACGAGGATCCACGTGTCACCCTGCGCCGATCCCATGTCGGCTCTTATCTGCTTGCCGAAGGCACGGCGCAACTTGAGCAAAAGGTGGGTTTCCATCCTCCCATTGCGCAGCGACTGCACGCCTTCCTGCGCGCTCACCCGGATGAAGTTTATCTGCCCGGAATCGCCGTGCTCACTTTCGCGATCGTTTCAGCCGCTGTTCTGCTCCTGACGGATCCGCGCAGTTCGCTGGGGCTTGTTCTACTTTCGACCCTGGCGGTGTTGTTGCCCAGTTCCCAGAGTGCCGTCCAAATCATGAACTACCTGGCCACAACGCTGCTACCCACGGAGATTCTGCCCAAGCTCGACTTTTCTACCGGACTTCCCGACGATTGTGTAACCCTGGTGGCCATCCCGGCGGTGCTTTTAAATGAAAAACAGGTAAACAAGCTGGCAGAAGATCTGGAAGTTCGCTTCCTGGGGAACCATGATCCGAATCTCCATTTTGCGCTGCTTACCGATCTCCCTGATTCGCCCGTGGCGCCACGGGAAGACAGCACCCTGGTTGACCTGTGTTCGGATCTGATCCGTCGCCTGCAGGACAAGTACGCTGGCCAAGGCATGGGCTCCTTCCTTTTGCTGCATCGACGCCGCATCTATAACCCGCGCGAACAATTGTGGATGGGCTGGGAGCGCAAGCGGGGAAAACTGATGGATCTGAACAACCTGCTGCGCGGCCGGGAGGACAACTTTCCGCGGAAGACCGGCAATCTTTCCATACTGCCAAGGGTGCGTTTCGTCATCACCCTAGATTCCGATACCGAACTGCCCCGGGGGGCCGCCCGTCGGATGGTCGGCGCCTTGGCGCATCCGTTGAATCAAGCGATCCTTGATCCAGAGCGAGGCGTGGTGGTTACCGGCTATGGCATTCTGCAACCGCGGGTGGGAGTCAGCGTGCAAAGTACCGCGCGTTCCAGGCTGGCCAGCATTTATTCAGGGCAGACTGGCTTCGATATCTATACTCGTGCGGTGTCGGACGTCTACCAGGACCTCTACGGAGAGGGCAGTTTCGTAGGAAAGGGCATTTATGAAGTGGAAACCCTGCACCGTGTCCTTGATGGCCGTTTCCCTCGAAACGCCCTGCTGAGTCACGACCTGGTGGAAGGCGCCTATGCCCGTGCCGGTCTGGTGAGCGACATCGAAGTAATTGAGGACTACCCTTCTCATTACAACGCTCACAATCGGCGGAAGCACCGCTGGTTGAGGGGCGACTGGCAGGTCGCAGGATGGTTGCGCCGGTATGTTCCCGATGAGTCGGGGACTCTGGTGCCTAATCCTTTGTCGGTCGTTTCCCAATGGAAGATTCTGGATAACCTTCGCCGCAGCCTGGTGGAGCCCGCCACATTTCTCCTGCTCGTGCTGGGTTGGCTCTTGCTGCCGGGACGGCCGCAGTACTGGACCCTCGCCACCATCGCCATCCTCTTCCTGCCCGCGTGGTTCCAGTTCCTCTTCGACCTGGCGCACGCCGCGGAGGTCAAGAAACGCGCAATCGCCAGCGACGCTGTGGAAGCTTTTTTTGACGCGAATATAACCGACGCACTGACGCTCACTTTCCTGGCCCATCAGGCGCTTTTGTCAATCGACGCGGTGGTGCGAACCATCGTTCGCCGCGTGATTACGCGCCAAAGACTTCTGCAATGGGAAACCGCGGCGCAAGCGGAACTTGCAGTCTATCAACGCACGGCGCTGGACATTTATCTGGACTGCACTCCTGCGCTTGCGCTGGGATTATTTCTCCTGGTGTGGTTGATAAACCGCCGGGCTCTACCCGCTGCGCTGCCGGTTCTTCTGCTGTGGGCTTTCAGCAAGCCAGTCTCGCTGTGGCTGAACCGGCCGTCTCGCGCACCGCGCCAGCCAGAGTCGGAAAAAGATCAACGGTTCCTGCGAAGGGCCGCTCTCCGTATCTGGCGGTACTTCGCCGAGTTCAGTACTGAAGAGCACCATTGGCTGATTCCCGACAATGTGCAAGAGGAGCCAGCCAATGTTGCAGGCCGCATTTCCCCGACCAATCTCGGTCTTCTTCTCAATGCCCGCCAGGTGGCCTGCAAGTTCGGTTATCTTACGGTGCCGGAATTCGTCCAACAGACACTCCAAACCCTGGAAACGGTCTCTCGCATGCCGCGATACCGCGGCCACTTGCTCAATTGGTATGACACACGATCGCTAGTTCCACTTGCGCCTGCCATCGTTTCGACCGTCGATAGCGGCAACTTATTGGCATCTCTCTGGACTCTGCAGCGCGGATGCCTGGAGTTGCTGGACCTGCCTCTCCTGCAGCCTGAGTTGGCGGATGGTTTTCTGGATCATCTTCAGCTGCTGGCCAGTGTCCGCGCCCTGCCTCGACGAAGGTTCTCCGCTTTGAGGAGAGAGCGCAAAAAACAGGATTGGCTGCAGTACTTGCTGGGTATACCGGAATCGGTTCTCCAGGAAATCACGCAGCGTGCTTCCAGCTCAAAACGGTCCGACGATGCCCGGTGGTTTGGCGAGCAAGCCCAACAACGGATTCACCAGCTTCGCCGCAGCGTGGAAGATTGTGTTCCTTGGTTGCTTCCCCAGTATGCCGCCTGGAAGAATGACCCTGCGGTCAATCTGCAGTGCAGGCCTGAGGCTGTGGCGCTCGAACGGTTGCCAGGCTTTATCGACAATCTGGCTCTCAGGCTGCAATCGGCGGCGGATGCCGCGGGTTCCGCAGAAGCGAGCGCTCTTTACCGGCAGTTACTTTCGCAGTTGCCAGAAGCACGGTCGAATGTGGTGCGTCTGATCGACGACCTCAGGAAAATAGCCCTGGAGGCAGGCAGGCTCGCCGATGAAATGGATTTCGGATTCCTTCTGGACGGCAGGAGGCGCCTGCTCTCGGTGGGTTTTGACGTTGAAGCTCAGCAACTCGAACCTGCGTGTTACGACTTGCTGGCTACGGAATCGCGCATCGCAGTTTTTACCGCTATCGCGAAAGATGACATCCCGCAAGAGAGCTGGTTCCTCCTCGGCCGGGCGCATATCCTCGACCACGGCAGAGCTGTCTTGCTCTCATGGACAGGGACGATGTTCGAGTATCTGATGCCGACCCTCTGGATGCGCGTCTACCCCAACACACTTTTGGAACGTTCGGCTGCGGCCGCCGTGCGGTCACAACGAGCGTACGCGGCAGACCGCGGCATTCCCTGGGGCATCTCCGAGTCGGCCTACTTCAGGACCGACGAGGCCGGCAATTACCAGTACTACGCTTTTGGCATTCCGCAGCTCGCTGCCAGCAAAGTTGATCTGGACGCCCCCGTCATCTCGCCCTATTCGTCGTTCCTCGCGCTCCACGTCGACTCCTCGGCCGCGCTGCGAAACCTGCGCGCCATGCAAGACAAGCAATGGCTGGGAGTCTACGGATTCTATGAGGCCATCGACTTCCATCGTTCCCGGCGCCGCTCCTGGTTCCGTCGCTCCGAGGTGGTGCGTTCCTGGATGGCTCATCATCAGGGCATGAGCTTGCTCTCGATCGCTAATTTCCTGCATGATGACGTGGTGCAGAACTGGTTTCACAGCCATCCGCGGGTACAGGCTACGGAATTGCTTCTGCAAGAGAAGCCGGCGGCTCACCTTCGTCCGTTGCGGAGGACCCACAACCGCATCAGGGCAGCATGAAAAGATCAGATTGGCGAGAGGCCGGGTCGGGGCTCAGGAGAGCCTCATTGCGAACTTGCCGCATCATCGGCCTCGCGGCTATGTTGCTGCCTTGGTTGAATGGAGGCCCGATCAACGCCCAATCCCACCCATCCCGGGACCTGATCATCGTAGACGCCGACGCCACAGCCCGTCCGTTTCCGCATTTTTGGGAGAAAATGTTTGGCTCAGGGCGGGCGATACTGGCCCTGCGCGACAGCTATCGCCACGACCTGCATGCGGTCAAACAAATCACTGGTTTCCAGTATGTGCGATTCCACGGCATTTTCCACGATGAAGTCGGTGTCTACGACGAGGACAGCACCGGGAACGCTCTCTACAACTTTTCCTACGTTGACCAGATCTACGATGGGTTGCTGGCCAGCGGGGTGCGGCCCTTCGTCGAGATTAGCTTCATGCCCAACAAGCTGGCGGCCAGCAGCATCTTGCAAGCCTTCTGGTACAAGCCCAACGTTTCTCCTCCGAAGGATTGGGACCGATGGGATGGTTTGATCACGGCATTCACCCGACATCTCATCGATCGCTATGGCGTCGATGAGGTTGCGCAATGGTACTTCGAGGTCTGGAACGAGCCCAACCTCGATTTTTGGGCGGGAGAGCCAAGGCAGGCCAGTTACTGGGAACTATACGACCACACCGCACTCGCGATCAAAATGGTGGATAAACGATTGCGCGTCGGGGGACCGGCAACCGCCCAGGCCGCGTGGGTGGATGCCTTCATTCGCCACTGCATCGAGAAAAATATTCCCGTGGACTTCGCTTCATCCCATGTGTACGGCAACGATCAGTCACATGACGTTTTCGCGGTACAGGCCGACATTCCGCGCGACCAGATGGTGTGCCGCGCAGTAGGCAAGGTTCACGAACAGATCAAGACTTCGGGCCTGCCGCACTTGCCGCTGATCTGGAGCGAATTCAACGCCAGCTACAAGAACGAACCCGATGTCACCGACTCTGCCTATATGGGACCGTGGCTCGCGGACACCATCCGCCAATGCGACGCTCTGGTGGACATGATGTCGTACTGGACTTTCTCGGACGTGTTCGAAGAGCAGGGCGTTGTGAAGACACAGTTTTATGGCGGCTACGGACTGATTGCAGCGGATGGCATTCCCAAACCGGCCTTCAACGTCTTCAAGCTGCTGCACCAGCTGGGAGACGAACGTCTCCAGCTCGATTCCGATTCTGCTCTGCTCACCCGCAGGAAGGATGGAACCCTAGTGTTGGCGGTGTGGAACTACGCCCCGCCGGAGCAAAGCGGTTCTCCAAAAACCGTCATCTTGCGCCTGAAGGGTACGAAGGCCGAAAAAGCGCTAATCTCGCGCGTCGACTCCGAGCATGGAGATTTTCACTCTACCTACGAAAAGATGGGCTCGCCGCGCTATCCCACCCAGGCCCAGATCGAGAAGCTGCGCCGATCCACCGACCTTGGACTAGAGCTAGACGGAATAACGAATGGCGAGCTGACATTGACTCTTCCAGCCCACGGTCTGGCAATCATCGAGCTCAAGTAGCGGCAAGAGTTTGAGCAATGCGTGTCTCACCGGGATTCCTGAGTACCGGACTGCTGGTACTTCTTGAAGCCAGCCAATTGCATGCCGCGCTGCGCTTCGGGGTTTTTCATAAACGTGTCCCAGACGAACCCGCTGCGGGCGTTTTCGGCCATGAGCAGGGTGATTCCCAGGTCAATCCCCACTACGTCTCTGTCATACCAATTCTTGAGCGGATTGAACGCGTTCACGAAACCGTACTTGCTCCAAGCCCGCCCATAGTGATCCTTGATGTTTTTCAGCACACGCATCACGGGCTGCGGCAGAAATGGCAGGGAACCCGCTGACGCACTCGGAACAACGGTCCCGTCAATCGGCCCCATCGCCGGTGGACCTCCCCAGATCACGTACCCATTTTCCGAATCTGACGCGGTAATACCCCACAAATCGTCGCTGTAATCGGGGAATTCCTTGGCCAGTTCCAGACAGAAATGACGGTGAGCATCCGTAGCCAAGACCGAGTTCTGGAAATAATCTGCATACTTATCGCGCTTGCCCCGGAAATCGAACCAGGCCTGAGAGTATTGATGGACAAATAAAGGGGCGAACGAGCCGATATAGCGGATGCCATCGTATTCAAACGTGGTCCGCTTCCAGGCGTTCCAGGCTTCCACCGGCAGGGGATGGGTAAGAGATCCCAATCCCAGCAGGTACATCATCATCAACTCGCTGTAGTAGTCCCAACGATAGGGGAGAAAGCCAATCTCGGGCGTCCAGCCATGCGGCAATAACGATGTGTCCTCCGAAAGCCAGGTCCAATCTACCCGGTTAAAAATCTCGTAGGCCAGCAGGCTGATCTCGGAATGCCCCTGGAAATGCCGCCGGCAAGTAAGAACACCGCACAGCAGAATGGCCGTATCGACCGAGGAAACCTCGGAATCCCACACCCTCTCACCTGTATTGAGGTCGGCGAAGTGGTAGAAAAATCCGCGATGAGTCGGCATCTTCTTCCACAGGAAGCGCAGAGTGGCGAGGACACGATCACGCGCGTCTGGCAGTGAAACGAACCCTCGTTTTTGTCCAATGCAAAGAGCAGTCAGCCCGAAACCCGTTGCCGCTATACTCGCGACCGTAGTGCTTTCATTCGTCAGCACATTGCATCGGTCCCTTACCATGCCGGTCAACGGGCTGGCTTGCTCCCAAAAGAACTTGAACGTCAGCTGCTCCAGGTCTTCCAGAAACTGATCGTCTGCGGGAGACAAGGACGTGGGGGTTGGCGTGGGTTGCGGACTGGTGCGCTGTTCCTCCGCCGCCAGAAGCGAGAACATCCTCGGGCAGTCGAAAATTTCCCAGATGCCCATGCCCGCGAGCTGCCGCAGCAGATCTCGTCGTGAAGGGCGGTAACTCGGATGGATGACCTTACGGAACTCGCGCATCCACTGAAGTCTAAATGCTTCCGGATGCCGTGTGAATTGCCAAGTCCGGGGCGAATTTTGCCGGCTTGCCGTGCCGGGTTGGGCGGAAGCGCGTCGAGAGCCGTAAGGCGCCATAGGCAAAGGCGTGTCAGAATGTTGGTTAAAGTAGGAATCTTGGTCTAGGATGACGCCATGAGCGCCGGGAAGAAAACTGCGATTTGGGCCATCCTGGCTGTGGGGATTTTGAGCATAGTATTGGTGGTGATTCTGCGGCACCGGCGGCAACCGATTACCCTCAAGGGTGCGGTCTTAACGGAGGACAGCGATCCAAACAAACAATCCCCGATTGCGGATGTCGAAATTACCGCCATCAACGCCTTGGGGGTCGGGAAGTCCAAGTCTGAGGCTTCCGGATTATTCACCATTACTCTTCCCAAGGGGCTGAGGCGGCGCCAGCCCGTGATGCTCGAGTTCCGTCATAAGGATTATCAACCGCTCGATCTGCACGACTTCATCGGAGATAAACTCTACGTTGCCAGGATGGTGCCGATTCGTCAGGAAACGAAGGCAATGGATCACCATTCCCACGCGGTAGTTTCCAATGCCCGCGTAAGGTATTCGGTGAAAGCGACAACTGAGGCAAACGTAGGAAGCGCCGTCAAGACATTTCAGGTCAGCAATACCGGGAACATACCTTGTCGCAAACACCCTCCTTGCTCACCCGACGGCAAGTGGAAGGCGGCGATCGGTTCCACCTCCCTCGACGCTGGCGAGGGAAACGAATTCCGAAACGCGAGAGTTTCTTGCATCGCAGGGCCGTGCCCTTTCACGAAGATCGAGCTCGAGGAACTCTCGTCGGATGGCCGTCGTCTCAACGTGTCAGTTCGGAACTGGTCTGATACCACCATGTTCCTGGTAGAAGCCGAAGTCGTTCACCCAATGGTCAGCGACGCGGTGCGCGAGTCTTATCCGGTAATCTTCGGGCGCGCGCTGAATTTCAGCCTGCCGGCCTCGGCCGAAGGCCCAAGTATCGAAGCGGAAGTCGACGGCGAAGCCATCGTCTTTCCCCTCGGCCCAAACCTCTTCTTGCGATGGGCAGATTGCCATATCGGGGTCGACAAGGACCAATCCAAGACCTATCGCTGCGAACTGAAACCCGGGTATCAATTCCGCTAAGGGCAGCAACTTCACGCCGGGCGGACCGTAATCGGATCAAATGATTGGTCCGCATCGCTTTTCCAGCTGGGTCATCTAAGTCTGCATGGGCAACGGGTTAGAAGTTTCAGTGCTGGATCTGGTGGGGATGCGAGCAGGGGAGTCCCCGGGTACTGCGATTGCCCGCTCGGTCGAACTGGCGCAGCACGTCGAGCGGTTGGGATTCAAGCGTTATTGGCTGGCAGAACACCATTCCATTTCTGGACTGGCTTGCTCGGCTACGGCGGTGCTGATTGGACATGTGGCAGGAGCAACCACGACGATTCGTGTAGGTAGCGGTGGCGTGATGCTGCCGAACCATGCGCCCCTGGTGGTGGCGGAACAGTTTGGGACCCTGGAGGCGATGTATCCGGGGCGAATCGATCTCGGGCTGGGACGTGCTCCGGGCAGCGACTCGCAAACCATGAGGGCGCTACGGCGGGATCTGCGCCAGAGTGGGGACGACTTTCCGGAGCTCTTAGAAGAACTGCGGACGTACCTGGGGCCGGAAACACCGGGGCAAGCGGTAAAAGCGATTCCCGGACAAGGGAGCAATGTGCCGATCACCCTCCTTGGGTCCAGCGGCTTTAGCGCGCAGTTGGCTGGCATGCTGGGATTGCCTTTCGCATTCGCAGCGCATTTTGCTCCTGAGTATCTGTATGCAGCGGCGCAGCTTTACCGCGACAAGTTTCGGCCAAGTGAGGTACTGCGGAAACCGTACCTGATGGTTGCAGTGCAGGTGATTGCCGCGGAGACGGATGCGGCTGCGAAGCGATTGTTCACAACCCCACAGCAGCGTTTTCTGCGGTTAATCCGAAACCAGCCAGTGGAGTTGTTGCCTCCAGTCGACTCCATGGATTCGCTCTGGAGAGACGAGGAGCGCGCAGCCGTGGAGGGCAGACTGAGCGCGGCGATTATAGGGTCGGATGCAACCGTGAAGGCAGGGCTCGAGAAACTGGTCGGTGACACGCGGGCCGACGAGATAATCGTTGTGACTGACACGTATGAGCACGCAGACCGGCTGCAGTCGTATCAGCGGGTGGCCGGCATTGCCTCGGGGATCGAGGTCAATCCAGCTCTAGAAGTAGGAACCTGACAGACTGGCCCAGTGTTGCCAATATATGTCTCCGTGGCGCCAATCGCATTCAGAGCCACACCAGGAACGCCGACTCCGACTCGTTCTTCTCACAGACCCCAGATCCGGTTTGCCCCAACCACCAAACCAAGGGTCAGAGCTGCAATCAACACCTCCCCGAGAGCTCCTACGATGAAGGGACGCAAGCCCTGTTTGGACATATCGCGAAAATTCGTGCGCAGACCGACACCGGCAAAAGTCAGCAGGAATGCCCACTTCGACAGATTCCCCAACGACGCGACCTGTGCTTTGCTGAAGGTGTGAAAACCAACCAGCAATGACATCAACAAGAAACCGAGGACGAACTTAGGGAACTTTTTCCACAAGAACGTGGCCTTGCTTGTGACAACTTCGGCTTGGCCTCGACCGGCCCAATAGAGAGCATAGGCTAAGACGACGAATCCAATCATGGCATTTCGAGCTGTCTTGGCGAGGACGGCTACTTTGCCTGCGGCATCCGAATATAATGCGCCTGCGGCAGTGGCCTCGGCCGTATTGTCGACTCCCAGCCCAGCCCACAAACCGTACGGGACGTCGTTCATGTGCAGGCCATGAACAATAGCCGGAAATGTAAACAGCGCCAGGGCTCCCAGTGCCAGGATCGCGGCGATTGCGAAAGAGGAATCCTCGTCATCCGCGTCGATGGCGCCTTTGGCGGCGATAATCGCGGAGACACCACAAACGGATGATCCGATGGCGAGCAGCGATATGAGCTTCGGCTTTAACTTGAACAGGCGGCCCAGGAAGGTCATCAATGCCAGTGAAACGGTGATTTCGATCACCACGAGTCCCAGGCTGATACCTCCAAGTTTCAGCATGTCGGCGAGAATGAAGCGCGCGCCCAGAAGCACAATCCCAATTTTCAACCAGAACTCATAGGTTGCGATGCCTGAGTGAAAGATCCTCGGGATGGTGAGGGTGTTGGATATGAGGAGGCCGATGAGAATCGCCCAAAGAACGTACTCAATGTTGGGAAACGTCCAATGGTGTGCTTTAGCGTAGCCGTTTACCGAGTGCTCGAGAGTCTTGCCGGCGTATCCGATCGCGGCCAGAAGAAGAACGCCGGGCACGACGCCGAACGCATTCAGAAGGTGATTATCGGACTCCACATGCGATAGGGAAGTGGTAGATGCCATACCGGTCTCCGTCAGAAATAAGATTCGAGTCGCTGTTGACGCGCCCTACCAGGGCACGCTCTTAAGAATGTTGAATTTCACTGCCAGGGCCAGTACCAAGGCGACAAATACGGCCCAGGTGTCCAGCGAAAGCGAGCTCCCCTTCTTTGAGGGCTCGCTGGTGGATGTGTCTGTTGACATTGAACTTCTCCTCAACCCGGATGATGAGTCCGATATGTTGTGTTTAAATCCGCCATGTTGTGTCTAAATCCGCAGAGCCGGTTTTCCACGATTGGCGTTTTCCGCGACTGCAACCGCCGTAAAATCTCCAACCGAAGTCTCCGATACCGCGCTGGTTGCGTTTCGAGTTTGGGTCTCGACGATGGACGCCAGATGCTCGGCCAACTGAGATGCCTGCACACGAATTTCAGGCACGGCAGTGGTTTCCCACAGGTCTCCCTTTCTGACCGGGCCGATGGCGTACAAAGCGTTGGATGGAGTCCCCTTACCGTCGATCAGCGCTCCGTTTCCATCCACATCCAGCCCAAGAAACAACGGATCCGGTCTGACGAGTCCGTGTGCAAGAAGGGAAATGATCAGCGGGTTGTCGATGCGACGGCAGTTCGTTTCGGGGCCGGTGCAGTTGATCACTCGATCCAGGCGCAGCACCCGCTGACCGGCGGTTTTGCGATCACGCCAGCCAACTTTCACATGGTCGGCATATTCCCGATAATGGGTTAGGCGGCCGCCATGCAACTCGACCTGCCCCTTGTGGATGAGCTTGGCGATCAGGCCTCCGATGTCGGGTGCAATGCGATGCCGGTGAACTTCCCAATAAGACCGCAGGTGCCGCAGAAACCTCCGCCGTTCGCCGAGTGGCAAGGATTGCCAAATCTCTTGCGTCACGGGGCGAAGTGTATCGATCACCGCCCGCCAATCTACCCCCACTTCCCATGCAGCCCGGACCTGCTCGCGTACCAGCCGCAAGAGCCCCCGAGTGGTTCGTGGGCTTTGCTCGTTCCAGAATTGGGGCCACCGACAAGTTTGCCGATGAGGCTGCGGCATCAGGCCGTGCCGCGAAAGAATGTGAATGTGCCCAGCGAACCCCTCAGATTCTAGCGCGACCGCCAGATCGAGGCCGGTGAGGCCGGAACCGATCAGGAGCACACTCCCGTTCCTGGGGATATCTTGCAATGCGCCCGCCGCCCATGCGGACGGAAAATAGTGGCCGCTGCGTTCGGGAAGTCCTGGAATGTTGAGGTTGCCGGGCGGGAAATTACCCGAGGCCAGGACCACGGTGCGAGCAGTCAGCTTGCGGCCATCCTTCAACTGAACCTTGACGTGCGAAGGCTCTCGCATGAACGACGACGCCTCACCCTGCAGCCGACGAAAGTTGGCCGCTCTATTGCTTGCCGTTGCTTCATCCAGCAGAGAGCCCACATATCGCCCGTAAATACCACGAGGCAGAAAGCTTGTATCTTGGGCCAAGGGGTTGTAGTTGGTTCGCGCCCAACTCAAGAAGTGGTTCGGTTCTTCAGGTAGGGCACTCATATTGCCGGCGGGAACATTCAGCAAATGGCAGCGGTAATTGGTCCCATAGGCCAGACCACGACCCGGTACTGCCCCTGTGTCCACCATCGCGACCGAAACGTTTGGCGCGCGCCGGAGCAACTGGACTGCCAGCATGGTGCCGCTGAACCCGCCTCCGACAATGACAACGCTGAACTCTGGGTTACTCAAGTGGCTGTTTGCTCCAGTGCCGGATGCACCGCTTGCCCAAGAACAAGGCCGTGGGTGCGGCTCTCGGCGTCTCCCCTCCAAGGGAGTAAAGCAGATAATAGCAACTTAGTCCATTAGATTAATGGACATTATATACATACAACCTTGTGCAAGCCAGCAGCCAAGGAATGCGCCTTTGAGGGCATATCGTAGGCCTTTATGTATGAGGCACTTATGCTCCGGTGTTCGATCGGTAGGGTGCAGGCATATCTGCATCTGATTGCAGTTGGGTGGCAAAGACTTTCGATCTTGTATGCTTCAGACGAAAAAGCGGGGACCTCAAAGCTGGGTTCTCAGTGGCGAGCGTTTTCGGGAGGGTCGAAACTCCGGGCAATCGCGGTTCGGGACATCATCCTGGCAGACAAATGAGACGGCAAAGCGCTCGACGGCCAACGAAGGTCCCCTCAGAATCGTGGCCCGGAGCTTCCGGGGTTTATCTTGGCTCTTCCAGTGCGCGTGTCGATCCGGTGGAGATGCCACCGTCCACCAGCAGCGTCTGTCCGGTCACGTATCGGCTAGACTCCGCCGCCAGGAAAACAACTGCGGCATCGAGATCGCGCAGCTCGCCGGGTCGTTTCACCGGGATTCGGTCGCAGAGATATTCAACCCATTCTTTGTTCTGGTATAGGGCTTTGTTCTGGTCAGTGCAGAACCAGCCCGGCGCCAGACAATTCACGGTGATGCCATGCTTGCCCCAATCGTCCGCGAGACTCATGGTTAGCTGGCGGATTCCGCCGCGGCTGGCGCCGTACGGACCGAGCCCAGCATAGCCAGCGACGCTCGTAACCGACCCGATATTAATGATCCGTCCATAACGGCGCGGCACCATGCGGCGCGCGACTTCCTGCGCAACGAAGAAGCTGCCCCGCAGGTTGGTATCAAGGATGAGGTTCCAGCCCTCCCAGGTAACATCAAGCGCAGGTTTGCGGACGTTGCAGCCGGCATTGTTCACCAGGATATCGAGCCTTCCGTAGAACGCACCCGCCGCAGCGACCATGCTCTGGATGCTTTCCAGGACGCGGACATCGAGTTCCAGGGCAAGTGCCCGCCGGCCGGTCGCCGTGATCTCGGCCTCGAAAGCGGCGAGACGACTGCGATCCCGGCTGGTTATCACCAGGTCCGCTCCCGCCTTGGCAAGGGCGCGAGAAATCTGTTGTCCCAAGCCGCGGCTCGCCCCCGTCACGATTGCAACTTGTCCGCTGAGATCGAAGAGTTCGCCGCTCATGATCCTTAATTTATCCGGGTTCGCCGGGAGTGAGTATTACCTTCATCAGATTCGGTTCGCGGAGATACAGCTTCTCGAACCATCGCGGCCCTTCTTCGAGCGGAGCGATCGCGCTGATCAATGGCTTGACTTGAATTCGCCCGCTGGCTACCAGCTCGATTGCCCGCGGATACTCTCCCGCGGAAGCGCAGGAACCCTGCAGCCGCACTTGCCGGGTCACCACTTTCTGCAGAGGCAAGGTCACCTCCGGTGAAACGTTGCCTACCAGGGTGACTGTGCCGCCCTTGCCGACGCAGTCGATGGCGGTGAGGACCGTTTCATCGACTCCGACGGCTTCCACGGCGACATCGACTCCTTTTCCATCGGTGAGAGCAGAAATCTGCGACACTAAGTCTGCTCCCGTCGCAAGTAGAGCGTGCGCTCCCAGGCTGGCAGCGAGGTTCAGCCGGGAGGCATCCACATCGGCGACAAAAACCCGCGAACAACCGGCAACGCGGAGCGCTTGCAAGGTCAGGAGCCCGATCATTCCAGATCCGAGGACCAACGCCGTCTGCCCGGACGCAACGTTGGAAAGTGAAACCGCATGCAGCGCCACGGCTACGGCTTCGAGCATCGCGGCCTCGGAGAAAGACAAACTCTCAGGCAGGTGGTAGACGATGTGCTGCGGAACCGCCACATACTCCGCAAAGGCGCCAGCGCAGCGATAGTCGCCGCAGGAAACGCCCAGCACCCGGCGCTTGTCGCAGAGGTTGATTTCTCCGCGGAGACAATATCCGCACACTCCACAAGAGACAGTGGAGTCGAAGGTTACACGATCGCCTTCGCATACTCCGGTAACCGCCGCGCCCAGGACCGCGGCTATTCCAGCGGCTTCATGTCCCATCACCAGCGGTGGTATGCGGCGCCCTGATGATCCATCGTATCCGTGCACATCACTGCCGCAAATCCCGCAAGCTGCGACTCGGACAAGTACTTCATCTGGACCCGGCGTCGGCGCCGGTATGTCGGTAATTTCAAGGTGACGGTAGCTCGAGAGCAAAAGCGCCTTCATACCGTCCCAAGTATAGCTTGCACTTGAGCGAAATCAGTCTGACTGGGCGCGGGCCTTCTCTCCAGTGCCTGGCCGGACTCTCTGAGTAGTCCGCACGAGCGAGGAGGCTCGCGCCTACATTACCGGTTCCGGGATTGGCTTCATGCCGCCCAGCAGGAATATGTATCCCGCGATGCCGAGCACCAGAAAAGCGGTGGCGGCAATGAACGCTCCGGAGAAGGAGTGGGTCCCGGACACAATATACCCAGTGACAATCGGAGCCGCGATCCCTGACACCTGGTTGCAGAAGTTCAGAATGCCGCCGATCCGGCCTACGCTCTCACGGGGAGCGATCAGGGATGGGATAGACCATCCAACCGGTGACGCCGCGGATAGTCCGCAAAGCGAGACGCTGATCCAGAACAACGCGACTGCCGGGGTCCGGGCGCGAGCTGCGCCCAGAATGCCGAGACCGAGTGTGGTGCCCCCGATCAGCACGGCTTGGCGGACTCGTACCGCATTCCAGCCGCGCTGAACCAGATTATCGACAAGCCATCCCCCCACTGCCAGATCGCAGATGGTGGCGCACGCCCAGGGGACGCTGGTGTACACCACAGAGTGCAGCAGATCGATATGGAGGCTCGACGAGAGATAACTGGGCAGCCACGTCAGGAGGAGATAAAAGGTGTAGTTATACGATGCGAAACCGAGCGCGAGTCCATGGACCTCACGCTGCCGCAGCAGATAAGCCAGTGGCGCTCCTCGTTTATTTTTTCCGAGGACTTCCGGCTGAGCTCCACCGCGAGTGATGAACTCCCGTTCGGCGCCGGAAAGTTGTGGATCCTGGCTGGGGTCGCGGTAGACCCAATAGAACAACACGAAATAGAGAAGGCTGGCGAAACCCGTCGCCGCAAAGCTCCAGCGCCAGCCAAAACCCAGCAACACAAAGCCGATCAGCGGAACACCGATGGCGGAGGCCAGCTTGGCTGCGGAATCGAACATTGCCGTAGACAGGCTCCGTTCTCGAGCTGGAAACCAGTACCCAACCGCCTTCGCGCTGGTGGGAAACGAAGGAGCTTCGCCGATGCCGAGAAGAAAGCGCGATGCGAACAAACTGCCGACGCCCGTCGCCGCCGCGGTTCCGAAACAGGCGACGCTCCACAGAAAGGTGCTGACCCGTCCGACCCGCGGTACGCCGAAGCGGTCGAGGATGACTCCAACCGGCAGCTGCAACAGGCAGTACGTCCAGTTGTACGCGCTGGACAAGTAACCAAACATCACCACGGACATGCCGAATTCAGCGTGAAGCGCGCCCTGGCACACCGACAGGTTGACACGGTCAAAGTAGTTGATCAGGACGCCAAAACCCAGCAGCCACGCAATCCTCCACCTCCGGCGTGGCACTTGCGTAGCGAGTTGACTGTCTGGCGTGGTGATTGGTGGTTCAGACACGGGCCTGAATTATATAGGCTTCGTTCGGCGTCCAGGACGGGAAGTCAAGCAAGAAACGGTGCGTCCGAAGTTGCCATCGCGGAGAAGGTACGAAGATCTGCAGAGACTAAATAACCTCATTGTGGGGCCGGATCGCCGCTCGCTACTAGAATCCCGATTGTGGCGTGATCCCCTTGGATTCCACGCAGTCATAGGTTTTTCCGGCCTGGAGATTCTTGAACTCCTCGGTTCGGCCATTTGGCCACTGAATTACGAGGCGGTCTACATGGTCGTTCTTGCCGAGGCCGAATGTCAGCGGCAGTTCTGATTGGGAGAGATAGCTCGAGCCACTCTTCACCATTCCCGACCGGGACCTGCCGCCGAAATCGATGCGCACAGCCGCGCCAATCGCGTCCCGGTTGGATTGCGTACCGCGCAGTCGAAAACGGATGCTGTGGTTCCCGGCGCGCTGCTCGTTGCGGAACAGGTAAGCGGGCCCGTTGTTGGTGGTGAGGAGCAGATCAAGATCGCCGTCACGATCGAAATCCCCGTAGGCTAGGCCGCGCCCGACTCTGGGTAGACTGAAGTCCGGACCCACGTCGAGTGTAGCGTCGCGGAAGGTCCCGTCTCCTCGATTGAGAAACAACTGCGGCGGCTGGGCATAGCCAACATTGCCGCGGATGTTCCGGACCGTCTCATCGATATGGCCGTTGGCGACCACCAGGTCAAGAGCGCCGTCAAGATCCAGGTCCGCAAACAAGCATCCAAAGCCCAGCATCGGCTTGGTCGGCATTCCCACCCCGGCACGAATCGCGACGTCTTCGTAGGTTCCCTTCCCGGTGGAACGATAAAGCCCGAGCATTTCATTGTCGAAATTGGTGATGGCAATCCCGGGCACGCCTGAACCCGAGAAATCTCCCGTGTCGATGCCCATTCCAGCACGTGCCTTGCCATCGGTACTGAAGGCAATGCCAGCTTCGACGCCCACTTCCTTGAAGGTGCCATTGCGCTTGTTGCGATAGAGCTTATTGGGTTGAGTGTCGTTGGCCACGATGAGGTCGGGCCACCCGTCCTGATCGTAGTCGAGCAAGGCCACTCCCAGTGATTTCGAACTGCTGTCAAAGATACTGCTGGTGGCGGTCGCGTCCTCAAAGGTACCGTCGCCCCGATTGTGAAAGAGCCAGCAGGTCTGGCCGCGATAGGCTTCGGGCGTGCAATAGGACTTGTGCTTTCCGTCCAGGCTGCAAAACACGTCGTGTTCCGGTGCCCACCTCACGTAGTTGCACACGAAGAGATCGAGGTGGCCGTCGCGGTCATAATCGAACCACAAGGCGGAGGTGCTGAAACCCACTCGCCCGCCCAGTCCGCTGCTGCGCGTTACGTCGACGAAACTGCCCTTGCCGGTGTTGCGGAAGAGACGGTTCTGGCCCACGCAGGTGACCAGGATGTCGGGGAAGCCGTCATTGTTGTAATCGCCGACCGCTACACCCATGCCATACATTTCCGCGGTGTCGAGTCCGGTGCGGTGAGTCACATCAGTAAAGCTGCCATCGCGGTTGTTGCGGTAGAGCTGGAGAGTGGTGCGCTGAGTGCGATGTCCCGGCCAGTCGGTGCCGTTGATCAGAAGAATGTCTTGCCAGCCATCGCCGTCATAGTCCAGAAAAGCGCAACCCGAGCCGAGAGTCTCGGGGAGAAACTTGCCGCCGAACGCTCCGCTATTGTGACGAAAACGAATTCCGGCCGGCCCGGTCACGTCGGTCAAGAGAAAGGGAAGATTCGTCGAGCCCTGAGGGTCAGCGGCCCATGACGATTGAGGGAGGAAGGCGAAGCCCGCGAGTCCGGATAAGCCCAGAAGGAAGTCCCGGCGGTTCACGGGATGTTTACCAACCCGTTCCGGATGGCGTAAACCACGAGTTCGGCTGTCTTGTGAATCCCAAGGGCATCCATGATGTTGGCACGATGGACGGCGACCGTGTTGGCGCTGAGTCGAAGGCGATCGGCGATTTCTTTGTTAGATTTTCCCTCGACGATCAACTGGAGGACCTCGACCTCTCGCGGCGTGAGCGCGGCGTTGCGCTCGCCTTTCAAGCTTGCAGGCCGGGGAAGCGCGGGATCGAGAACCATTTCTCCAGCCGCGACTCGCCGGACGGCGAGGGGGAGTTCGAGTTCCATCGCGCTTTTGAGGAGGTATCCACGAGCTCCCGCGTCCATTGCTTGCCGCACCAATGTCTCCTCCGAATGCATGCTGAGCATCAAAACCGCGACCTCAGGAGAAGCTTCCAGTATCTGGCGAGCCGCGACCAGCCCGCTCATCCGAGGAAGCGCGCAGTCCATGACGACCACCTGCGGCTTGAGTCTCTTGGCGAGTTCGACGGCTTCAAAACCGTTGCTGGCTTCGCCGACGACGACGATGTCCGGCTCGTCTTCGAGAATACGCCGAAAGCCTTGTCGAACCAGATTGTGATCGTCCACCAACAGGACTGAGATTTTGTCAGGCATCGCCTTCAGGCGCCTCCCTGGGCACGTGCAACCGCATCAGAGTTCCGCCATCGGCGGGCTGCAGAAACTCGATATGGCCGTTCAAAAGTTCGG
Organism: Terriglobales bacterium; assembly: GCA_049582765.1. Classification (GTDB taxonomy): domain Bacteria; phylum Acidobacteriota; class Terriglobia; order Terriglobales; family Acidobacteriaceae; genus JBAUUQ01. Next base: position 212,568 of record JBAUUQ010000032.1, on the reverse strand, counting down.
CACGCTCGCGCATCGCAACCAATCCGATCCCCTGTCGTACATTTGTGGCTGCAAACCCTTTGCCGTGATCTTCGACTTCGAGTTCCAGCGCATCGGACAAGAAGCGCAACCGCAGCCAAGCCTGGCGGGCCGTGGAATGGCGAGCGACGTTGTTCAGTGCTTCCTGCGCGATGCGATAGATCTGAATAGCCGCCGTTCCGCGGACGGGGAACGATTCCCCTGATTTCTCGTAGGACATGGCAATTCCTGTCTGCCTTTCCACAGTGGGCAGATACCAATCCAGAGTACTCTCCAGACCCGCTTCGTCGAGCATTACGGGGTGAAGCGCCTGGGACAAAGTGCGGATCGAGTTCAAAGTGTTTTGAGCAATTTCGCGGACTTCCCGAAGGTCCGTGCGCAACGGCGAGTCTTCCGGAGTATGCTTCTCGGCCCGGCCCAGCATGGAACCAACCGCGGTCAGCACCTGGCCGAACTCATCATGCAACTCGCGGGAGATGTAATGCAAGGTAGATTCCTGGGTTGCGATCAGTTTCTGCGCAAGGTCGCTGCGTTGGGCCGAAAGTGCCGCAAGCTGTGCGAACAACTGCCGGTTGGCGCGGATCAGGTAAAGGCTGGTGAGCAGAATAGCTGTCAATGTGGCCGCCAGAAAGACATACACTTGACGCTGAACCCGGTTGTAGATCTCTCCGGTGCGCGCCCCGGCCTGCTCTTCGTATTCGTTGTTCTGCACCAGCAATCTGGCGACCGCCGTGCTCAGCGCGGCCTGCCGGGCCTGCAAAGTGACTTGAATGTCGGCGCGAGCTTCTTTCTCGTGTCCGTCTTGGGCCAGCGCAAACGTTCGATCTACCGTGGCCCAGAACTGGCTGAGTGAGGAGCGCAGATATTCGCGCTGGTCGGGAGAGTATTGCACGAGCGCCACCTGTTCCTCGCGGCGCACCGCGTCATCCAGGTCGGTGTGGATTCGTTGAAATTGAGGCGCCCATGCGGTCAGCGGATAGGGTTCATTGGCATCGAGCATATCCCGCATGGCCAAGGCCAGCGAGTTCAAGTCGTTCTGGACGCGCAGCAGTTGCAGGGAATTCTTGCGGCTGCGGTCGACGAGGTCGCTCTGCAACTGCCGTAATCCCCGGATTTGCAGGATGATGTAGGAAGAGTAAGCTACGACGGCTGCCAAGGTGAGAATCAGGCCCAGCAACAGTCCTGCGGTCGGCGAGCGCTGCGGTTTGGCTGCGCGTTGCACCTGCCGAGGATACGACGGGAAGGGACAAACCTCCAAGTCGCCGGACATTTTGTCGGAAGCCGCGCCACGCAGTAATCCAATGATACCAGCGCTTCGCCTCGAGCTCTGAGGGCTAATACTACTTTCGCATTATTGACCCACCGCTAAACGTCCCTATAATCGCGAAACTCTGATCTGTGGGTGAGCTTGTGCCGTGGGTCGCAAATTTCTGCTTGCTGGCGCTGGCCATCTCAACCTCCAGGAACGATCGGCGAGGGAAAATGAAGAGATGGGTGAGTAATCTGGGCAACCTTGGGTTTGCGCTCGCGACACTTCTTGCGGGTCTGAGCCTCGTAACTGTAAACATCGCGGCGCAGCAGATTACCGGGAGTATTCGCGGGATCGTGCTGGACCCGAGCGGCGCCGTCGTCCCCGCTGCTACGGTGACCGCAAAACAGATCGAAACCGGCTTGACTCGTGTGGCCGATACCGATCGTCAGGGAGCCTACGTACTGCTCGAACTCCCGATCGGGCACTACCAGATAGAGGTCCATGCGCAAGGCTTCCAAAGATACCTGCAGCAGGGGATCTCCCTGGACGTCAACGAGACCGCGACGGTCAGCATCCGTCTCAAAGTCGGTTCCGAAACCGAGCAAGTTGAGGTGAACGCGGACGCCGAGCTGATTCAGAACACGGTTAGCAGTCTGGGGCAAACCGTGATGGAACGCGAGATCCTCGACTTGCCGCTGGATGGTCGCAATTTTTCCCAGCTTGGAGTACTTCAACCAGGCGTTGTGCCTCTAACCCCCGGACTTATCGAGGCTGGCGGAGGACTGCGAAACAATCAGGGTTACTCGGTGAACGGACAGCGGCCAGAATCAAATAATTTCCTAATTGATGGCGCTGACAACGGTAACAACGTGGACGCCGGATTCGTGCTCAAGCCGCCTATCGATGCGATTGCCGAATTCAGGATCCTGACCCACAACGCCAATGCGGAGTTCGGCCGCAATACTGGCTCCACCACTAACATCGTCACTCGTTCCGGTTCCAATTCGTTTCATGGCGCTCTGTGGGAGTTCCTGCGCAATGACGCCTTCGACGCGTCGGATTTCTTCACGCGAAGCGTGCAACCCCTGAAGCAGAACCAGTTCGGCGGCACGTTCGGTGGGCCGATTATCAAAGACAGAACCTTCTTTTTCGGATATTACGAGGGATTCCGCAACCGCCAGGGTGAAACCGATTCCGCGACTGTGCCCTCCTTGCCGGAGCGGCAGGGAGACTTCTCGCAGCTGTGCACCGCAGGTTTTACGAGTGGTGTGTGCAACGACCCCAATCCCACAGACGGTCAGCAGCTCTACAGTTTTGTAACCGGCCGACCGGTTCCAGTGCTGAACAACCAACTACCATCCATAAATCCTATTGCGGGCAAGATCCTTCCGTTCTTTCCTGTGCCCAACAGCGGGCTCAATACGTTTATCACCACCCAGTCCCTGAGCGAGTCCAATGATCAATTCGGATTACGCCTGGACCATTATCTTTCTCCCCGCGATGCGCTGAATTTCCGCTACATGTTCAGCGGCGGCCCCACTACCGATCCTCTTTCTCCAGCCGGCGCGAATGTGCCCGGATTCCCGGTGGGTGAAGATGATCGTGCCCAGAACTTTGTAGCCCAGGAGACCCATGTTTTTTCGCCCGCTGTGATTGGTGTTGCCCGGTTTTCTTATCTGCGCAACAAGTTTCTGTTTGGCGAACACGTCAATCATGAGCCGCCGTCGGAATTGGGTTTTCAGTACCAGCCGAGTCTGGACGCAGCCATCGGACCACCTTTCGTTCAAGTGGGCGGTTACGCCTCAGTAGGCGATCCCATTACCGGGCCGCGTAACACCTACCAGAACACCTTTGACTATTCCGGTTCTCTGAGCTGGATCCATGGCAATCACGAGTTGAAGTTTGGCGGAGGCTACCGGCACGATAATATCAACGCGTTGCAGGGCATCGCTACCAACGGCTTTTTTGTATTCTCGACCTTTCCCTACAGCGATGGATTCGCCAGCTTCCTGTCTGGCCAGCCTGTGTTCTTCCTGCAAGGTGTGGGCAACTTCTCCCGGGGAATCCGAGGACAAGCTTCAAATCTGTATGCCCAGGACACCTACAAAGTCACGCCACGTCTGACCCTGAACCTGGGGTTCCGCTATGAGTTACCGTCGCCGGACACAGAAATTCATAATCGCCAGAACCTCTGGGTTCCAGGAGCCCAGTCCAAAGTGGTGCCGAGCGCTCCGCCCGGCCTGCTATATCCGGGCGATCCGGGGGTGCCGGCGGGATTGATTCCAACCGACAAAAAGGGGTTTGCTCCGCGCGTTGGCGTGGCCTGGGATCCCACGGGCAGCACCAAGTGGCTGGTGAGTGCGGCATACGGCATCTTCTACGAACCGTACTACACCGGGCAGGGCGGTCCACTGCAATCGCCTATCAGCGCACCGCCATTTCTTCAGACCCCGCAGGTAAATATCCCCAACTTCGCCAATCCCTACGCCGGGCGAAATCTTTTCACCGGGCAGTTTGCCGAGCCGATGACCATTCTGACGCTCGCTCCCAAGCTGTCCTTGCCCTACGCGCAAGACTGGAACCTCAATATCCAAAGATCGTTCGGCGGCGACTGGCTGGCGCAGGTGGGATACGTGGGGACGAAGGGAACCAAGCTTCCACGATTCATCGAAGGGAACCCGACCGCCTTCATTCCTGGCGTCGACTCCGGCGGCAACCCCATATCGAACGAAAACAACGTGAACCAGCGGCGGTTGTATTCGGGATGCACCTTGGCGGACCCGAATAGCTGCGTCTTCGCATCCTCTGGCTTGATTGCGGGAATCGCCGATTCGTCTTATCACGCGTTAGAGGCCAGCCTGCGGAAGCGCTTTAGCTACGGGCTTTCCTTTTTGGCCTCCTACACGCTGTCGAAATCCATCGATGACGTTTCCTCTTTCAACATAACGGGCTCGGCGTCGCAACCGGTTGCCGGAGAGAATGACCTGGCGCAAAATCCCTTTGATCTTGCCGCGGAGCGCGGCCGCTCCATGTTCGACGCGCGCCACCGGCTCGTGGTGAGCTATCAGTGGAGTCTAGGTTTCTGGAAGCAGCCTCATACCTGGTACCAGCACGCACTGGGCGACTGGCAGGTGAACGGCATTACGACTCTCATGAGTGGGACACCGTTCACCGTGTTCGATTCCTCGGACAACTCTCTTCAGGGAGGTGCGCCGGAAATCACCGGTTTCTCCGCCAACCGCCCGAATGTGGTTGGAAACCCGAACTCAGGTCCGGGCACTCCGCAGGAATGGTTCAACGTAGGCGCTTTCCAGAAACTCGCTCCCGATCCTCTGGGCCGCTTCCAGGTGTTCGGAAACGAGGGCCGGAACGTCGTGCAGGGGCCGGGACTGGTGAATCTGGATTTCTCCGCCTTTAAGAATATCCCGGTCGCGGAGTCGAAGGAATTTCAATTTCGGGCTGAGTTCTTCAACCTCTTCAATCATACGAATTTTCGCTTGCCGGACAGCGACATCAGTTCGCCTACCTTTGGACAAATTCACTCGGATGTGGGGCCGCGGGTGATTCAGTTGGCAATGAAGTTTCTCTTTTAACAATGTGCATCTTGATATGGTTTGTGTCTGTAGCCAGATGACTGCATATAATCAAGGGCAATGTCCGGTCCCGATTACGATGCAATGCTGGAAGTGGCGAAAGCCGAAGCCCGCAAAGGACTGGCTGAGGGTGGGATTCCGATCGGTGCGGCGATATTTGACTTGAGCGGCAAACTCATCGGCGCCGGCCACAACCGCCGCGTGCAGAACGGCGATCCTTCCTTGCACGGGGAGACCGATGCCTTCCGCAACGCGGGACGCCAGCGCAGCTATCGTCAGCTCATCATGGTCACGACCCTGGCGCCTTGCTGGTACTGCAGCGGGCTGGTGCGACAGTTCGGCTTCAGCACTCTCATAGTCGGGGAGAGCCGCAACTTCCGGGGCGGCGTCGAGTGGTTACGCTCGCTCGGAGTGAAGGTCATCGACCTCGACTGCGCGGAATGCGTTTCCATGCTGGGCGAGTATATTCGCGCGAACCCCGAGATTTGGAACGAAGATATCGGGGAAGAGTAACAGGGGCAAGCGATGGACGGGCGTTCCCGCCCGTCCTGCGCAGTCGGGAAAACTTTCCTAGAACTCAACCCGCATCGACATCTGGATCTGTCTTGGACTGCCGATGGTTTTGTTGGTGATGCCCAGACCGCTGAGCGTGGGGCAGACGTAGACAGATCCTGAGAAGTTCTGATTGCAGGGATTCGTCGTCGCCGGCGTGCCGACGGTTGGAAAGCCGTTGAAGTTGATGTTCTGACTCACATCGTCGATCGGGATATCGAAGCTCGCCGTGTTGGTGAGGTTGAAGACATCGAAGCTGTACTTCAGGGAGACACGCTCGGTTAGCTCGGTTGTCTTCAGTAAGGAGATGTCTGCGCGTCGCTGCCATGGTTGCCGGAAGATATTGCGCTGGCCATGGTCGATGAAGTTGGTTTCGTAGGGGTCATTAGAAGGAATCGCGCCATTCAAGGCGCCTGGACTCAACAGAGGAATGCCGAAACAGCTGGCTTTGAGCGCAGGGGTATCGCCCGCACCTGACGCTCCGGTGAGCGCTTGCTGCGGAGAGCAACCGTCGAGCGGAACCACTGGGTTCGTAATGCCGTCGTTTACACCGTAAAAAATGCTGCCGACCGCGCCCGAGTAGTCGACAACGCTGTATGGTTGACCACTCTGGATGACGGTCAGACCGGAAAAAGCCCACCCATTGGCAAGCTTGCCCTTGAATGAAGCTCCCGGGAAAAACGTCGGCAGTTGGTACGTGTAGGTGAAATTGATCACGTGTTTGCGGTCGAAATCGGAAAGGCCATAACCGGAACGCAAATCCAGAGGATTGTTGCCGTTGTAAAAGAGTCCCATCGCGCTTTGTTCGTCGGTCGCGTGAGAATAGGTATACGAGAAGCCCACCTGCACACCATGACTCATTCGTTTTTCAACATGGGCCTGGAGCGCATTATAGGCTGAGATACCCGCTGCGGTGTACGACTCCGACTCGGACGAATATCCGATGTAGGGGACGCGGAGGTTCACGTTTCCGCCTTCAAAGGTTTGCAGATACGGCTGTCCATTGGGGAGGGTGGCCGGTGCGAAGGTGTCAGGATCAGTGAGGATCGAATAGCCGTAGGTATAGTCCTGTTCAAAAGGCGTGCCCTTCAGCAGGGGATGGGAGGGCGAGGCGATCCGCGCCTGGTTGAAAGGGAGGGGAACGACCTCATGACGGCCGAGGTTGCCGACGTAGCCGATGTCGATCGCTAAGTCGTTGCGCGGCTGCCACTGAATGTCGAGCGTCTGGTTGAGAGTATAGGGAAGCTTGTTGGCGCGGTTGTAATCAGCGAAGGAGAACAGTGGTATCCCGGTTGAGCTTGTGGCCGCATTGGGGAGGCTCAAATCTGCGGGATTTCCTGTGGGTGCCCGGCCTAACGTCGGGCCCCAGGGGTTTTCAAAATTGCTGCAGAAAGAGTATCCGTACGGGCTACATGCCTGCGAATTCACCCATGGCGGACTCTGGTTCACACCGAAAGGACCGCCCGCGATCACTCCGGAGGCGAAGCCCGGAGACAGGTAGGTGAAGAGTTCACCGCGATCGTAGTACAAGCCCCAGCCGGCGCGAACCACAACCGTGTCATTGAACATCTTTGGGCTCCAGGCCAGGCCGACGCGCGGAGCCAAGCCCCACTGGCGTCCGGTCAGAGTCGAATCGCTGACGCCCTTAGTCGGGAAGAGCGGATTGTTACCCGCGACAATGAAGCCGTTCGACGTGATTGTGTCCGTTCCCGCATCGTAGCTGTAGCGTGATGGATCAAAGTTGAACATTTTGCCGTACTTTTCCGTTAGACCCCCGTGATAGTCGAATCGCAGACCGGCGCTTATGCTGAGATTGGGGCGGATCTGAAACTTATCCTGAACGTACAAGCCGTCTTCCTTCGAGCGGTAGTAACGGTTGGCATTGCCCTGCAGGAAGGTCGTGGCAATGAATCCATCGGCGGTGTAGGTGATCGGCGAGCCGGTGAGGAAATCGGCGAAACTCAAGAAGCCGATCATCCCTGTGTCGGTTCTTCGATCCCGCGCATTGAGTTGGGTGTAGGAGAAACTCCCCCCGAAGGTCACTGTGTGTTTTCCGTGGTTCCAAACGGCATTGGCGGAGGGCATCCAGCGGTTTTGAAAAATACCGGTGAAGGCGCCCTGCGAAGCTGCCGTCGAGCCGATATTCATTCCCGCGTTGAAAACGAAATTCGAATTCAACGGGGAGTCGTTGCCTAAATTATCCACAATCGTAATTCCCGGGAAGACCGGCGAACCGAAGGTATTGATGCCCACCGACTGAGGCGTGAAGGGCTGGGCAATCGTGCTGTAGACCTTCTCGCGAATGAACCCGAATACTTCCGCAATGCTGAAGTTCGGTGTAATGGATTGTGTGTTGGTGATGCTCGAAACCTGACTGCCCGCGTCCAAGTGCTGGCTAAAGCCCTCGACTGAGGAGTACCCAAAAGGCGCTGTCGTCGGATCATGCTGGTAGTAATACTTCAAGGACAGCGTGTCTTTGGTGTTCACCAGGTAATCGAGGTCGGATACGGCCTGGTCAGATATGAAATATGCCGGCTGCGTGATGAAAACATTTTCCGGGAAGTTAAGGGTCGGCGCGAACGACGGATTGGCGGACGGTATCATGTACTGGCCGTTCGGCAACTTGTAGTTCAACAAGGCGAAAGAAACCGGATTGATCTCACCGGCGCCGGTCCCTACCACGGGGCTTATGTCAGAACCTGGCCAATTAAGGTTGGTGACGTTCGCCAGCGCGGCCGCACTGCGATCGTTGGTGAGTCCGGAAGGCACCGCCGTACGCGAAGTTCCAATCTCCAGATCCGAAACATGGACGTGCTGGTAGCTGACAAAGCCGAAAAGCTTGTCCTTGATAAGCGGCCCGCCGAAGGCTCCGCCAGCCGTGTATCGATGTAACTCCGGCACTTTTTCATTGCTGGGGATGTTGGCATCTTGTTTGTAGAAATAGGGCGCGGCGTTGAGCCAGTCAGTTCCGCGGTGAACATAAGCGCTGCCGTGTATGGTGTTGGTGCCCGAGGCGGTGCTCATGTCGATATGCGCGCCGCTGGTGGATCCTTGCTGCGCATCATACATGGAGGTGTTCACCCGGAATTCCTGAACCGTCTCTGGTGCGGGCGTTGGCAACGCCTGACCGATGGCCAGATACGGGGACGAGGTACTCTGAATGATTTCCGCGGTGGTGCTGCCGGCGCCGGCAACACCGGTGTTGTTCACGATTCGCGCCGAAGCCACCTGGCTGGTGCTTTTGCCGTTGAACAGGTTGCTGGCGTCGACGCCGTTCAGAAGAAACGTATTACTGGTATCGCGCTGGCCATTTGCCCAGATCGGCTGGTTTCCCAGGCCGGCATTGACGCCTGTGCCGGCGGGCAGTTCAGCGCTTACTCCCGGGGAAAGAATCGCCAGCCCGGTGAAGCTGCCCGTAGGCAGCGGCAAGGACTGAATCTGCTGCTCGTCCAGCACGTAGCCGTTGGTGGTGTCGACGGCGTTCAGCAGTGGGTCCGCCTGAACCTCGACGATCGTTCCTACCTGGCCGACCGGCATTGCCACATTGAGCGTGGCGGTGCGATCCGCCTGCACCGTGATGGAGGGCACTTTTTGCGTCTCGAAGCCGTCATGGGTGAAGGTGAGCGTGTAGGTGCCGATGGGCAGGTTCACGATATCGTAGCTGCCGTTGGAGTTGGTCTTCTGAGAGCGCGTGAGTTTTGTCTGGTCACCCACGACCATCACAACGGTTGCTGGCAGAACACTGCCGGTTTTGTCCGTGACCGTCCCCGTAATGCCACCGAGCGTCTGTTGAGCCTGAGCATATGGCGTAAGGGACAACGGCATCCACAGAGACAACGTTGCGAGAACAGCGACGACTCCGATTCTCTTGAGCATCAATGACCTCGTGTAGATTAACTGCAGCAGTGCAGGGCCGCCTGCTTGCGAGCGAACCGCCAATGTCTTGTCAAAGGACGTTGTCAGCGAGATGCTTTGTTCTGCCGACCACCCGCAAGAATGATTGACCGAATCTACGCGAGTTGCGGGCGGAACAAAAGCGTTATGTGCAGTGAAAATTTCTTTGGTGCCGATCAGATATTTTTATGACGATAGCGCGAAAGGCAGACCTAGTTTTCGGCCAGAGCCACCTCTTTGCTGCGTCCGCGCAACACGAACCACAGCAGCCCTGCGGTCAAATAGGCGAGATAGACGTAGGGTAGCTTGCCATACGGTCCTTCCGGCACCGGGTAGAAATTCCCCACCAGCGCGAGCAGCATAGCTGTGGCAGCCAGCCAGGGAACGATCTGCGCTCCACGGCGAAAGGCGCCGTGGTCACGCAGGTAGCGCGGCAGCGCGATGCAAACTAATGCGTATGCCACGATAAAGCCATACGTGGCCAGTGAGCCCATCCAGCCATACACATCCAAGCCGCTGGCGCCTCGGGCGGCCAGCACCGCCACGGGGAGTAGCGCGGCTACGCCGGTGATAACGACAGCGCGGCTGGGGGTTTGATTCTGGGCGTGGGTGTTGCGCAGAGAGCCGTGAGCAAGGCCGTTGTGCGCCATCAGCAGCAACACCCGGGCTGCCGCCGTAATGCAAGCCAGAGTTCCGGCGAACAGGCTCACCAGCGCGCCGATGTCGATCAGAAGGCCGAGCACCGGCAGGCCGCCGACTCCGGCGAGCACATGCATGGGAGCCGGGCTCGAGCCCAGATCCTGACCCACACTGTGGAACCCTAAAACCTCGGCGTAAGCGCAGATTGTGAAGAACGCCCCGGCGAGGATCGCGCTTTGGATGACCGCGCGTGGAATCGTCTTCAGCGGGTTACGCGCCTCGGACCCCAGCGTGGTCGCGCTCTCGAAGCCGACAAAGCTGAATAGAGCCAGCACCAGCCCCAGCCGAAGCCCGCTGCCGGTCATTCCGCGGAGGTGGAGTTGCTCCGTGTCTCCATGCCAGCCATGGCGTACCAGCAACAGCGTCACCACGATCACAATGACCGTAACCGATGCCGCTTCGATCCACAGCATCAGCCGCGCAGAGATCTTTACGTCACGGTAGGCAATCCATATCGAAACACCGGTGACCAGCGTGGCCAGCAGGACAGCAGAGTAGACATGGCCGGTGGCATCTCGCAGCAATAAGTTCGCGTAATGATAGAAGCCGCCGATGACACTGGATCCGGTGGCGACGTAAGCCAGCAGGAGACTCCACGCAACGGTCGCGCCCAGCCACGGTGGCATAGTCATCGCAGCATACGTATACAGAGAACCGGGCGAGGCGGAATGGCGAGCGTAGCGGGCGATGCACAATGCAACCAGCAACACCGCCGCCGTCGCCAGCACATACGCGAGCCAGGTACCATTGCCGGCAAGAGCGCAAACGAGTGGGATGGTGGCCGCAGGCGTGGTCGTAGGCGCGATTGTCGAAACCGACTGCGCCAATGTCTCCATCGGAGAAAGCACTTCGCCCCGCAAACCATAAGCCGCGCTCGGGGGAAATTCTTGTGCCGTCCACTCCATGCAGGGCCGATCCTTCCTCAGAACCAGTTGCCTCGAGTCAGATTGGAGTGGGATTGTACAACACAGGTCGACCAGTGGTACTGAGGGAATCCCATCTGAGCGGTGGTGTATTATCTTGCAACGCATCGCCGGCTTGCTTGGGCAACACCTCTGCTGGGAGAAAACCGCACTCATGAAAGTTGGCAAAGAGCTGTTGCAGAGCCTTCCCAAAGTGCTTTTGCACGAGCACCTCGATGGTGTATTGCGCCCCCAAACTCTCATCGAGTTGGCCAGGGACGCAAACTACAGAGACCTTCCAACCGACAATGCTGGGGAACTTTCCCAGTGGTTCTTCAACGGAGCGAATCAGGGGAGTCTCGCAAAATATCTGCGGGGCTTTGTCCACACGATTGCGGTCATGCAGACCGAAGACGCGTTGCAGCGTGTGGCCTATGAGCAGGCCGAAGATCTCAGTCGAGATGGAGTGGTTTATTTCGAGACTCGCTTTGCGCCCATCTTTCACACGCAGAAAGGGTTGACCCACCAGCAGATTGTCGCGGCGGTCCTGAAAGGACTGGAACAAGGGCGAAAGGACTTCGGAGTTTCCTCCGGTTTGATCATCTGTGCCATGCGCAACATGCATACTTCGCTCGAAATGGCGGAACTTGCCGTCGATTTCCGCGCTCGCGGCGTAGTAGGGTTCGATCTGGCCGGCGAGGAAGGCGGGTACCCCCCAAAGAAACATGTGGATGCTTTTCATTACATTCAGCGGGAGAACTTCAACATCACCATTCACGCCGGCGAAGGCTACGGAAAAGAATCAATCTGGCAGGCGATCCAGTATTGCGGGGCACACCGCATCGGGCACGGGACGCGGCTGATCGATGATATTACGTTCGTGGAGGGCAAGGCGGTGAAGTTGGGTGATCTGGCTCAGTATGTTCTGGACAAGCGCATCCCGCTCGAGATTTGCCTGCTGAGTAACGTACACACCGGCGCCACGCCCAGTTTGGCCGAGCATCCCTTCAAGATTCTCTATCAGGAGAAGTTCCGCGTTACCTTGAATACCGACAACCGGCTGATGAGCCAGACCTCCATGAGCCAGGAGTTTGAAGCAGCCGCCGACACATTTGGCCTTACCTTGGACGACTTTGAGAAGATCACGATCAACGCGATGAAGAGTGCGTTCTTGCCATACAAAGACCGCTGCGATTTTATCTATTCCGCGATCAAGCCCGGTTACGCCAAAGTCCGCGAATCGTTCGAGTCAAAGGCGTCTGTCTGAAACCACGCAGGCACACGGAGAATTCATGGGTGTTGTTCTTAGATGGTTGCTCCTCACGCTCTGGCTGTCTGCACTCGGTTGTGATTCTCTTTCTGCCCAAACCGCGGCCCCGGTTGACCCGATCCGCATAAAAGTTGTGGTAGTCACCATGTTCGAGCGCGGCGAAGACACTGGCGACACTCCCGGCGAGTTTCAACTTTGGGTGGAACGCGAGCATCTGGACCAGATTCTTCTGCTGCCCGCCGGCTATCACCACGTTCGCCTGAACAAGGGCGGCGTCCTCGGTATGGTTACGGGAGTCGGAACAGCCAAAGCGGCGGCATCCGTAATGGCGTTGGGCCTCGATTCACGCTTTGATCTTTCGAAGGCCTATTGGATCGTTGCGGGGATTGGCGGCGGAGACCCGGCGGACGTGTCGGTTGGGTCGGCAGTCTGGGCGGATCACGTGGTGGATGGCGACCTGGCGTTTGAGATCGACGCTCGGCAAATTCCCGAAAGCTGGTCGACTGGTTACGTGCCGTTGCGCAAAGGAATACCCTACGAGCAGCCCGCCAGCGATATTTACGGCGAAGGGTACACGCTCAACCCGGACTTGGTTGAGTGGGCATTTCATCTTACGCAAGACTTGCCGCTCTCCGACTCGGAGTCGCTGCGAAAGTCGAGAGCGCGGTTCGCGGGCTTCCCGAACGCCCTGAAGCCGCCGTTCGTCGCCCGCGGCGATACGCTATCGGCGAGCACGTTTTGGCATGGTTCAAAGATGAATGAATGGGCCAATGCCTGGACTCGTTACTACACCGGCGGTAAAGGCAATTACATGGTAGCGGCCATGGAGGATTCGGGCACGTTGCAGGCTCTTACGTTGTTGAACCAGGCGGGACGCGTTGATCTGCGACGGGTGCTGGTGCTGCGCGCGGTCAGCAACTACGACCGTGAAGCTCCGGGCGTACCTGCCGCCGAAAGTCTGCAAGAGATGGTTTCCGGCAACTATTCGGCTTATCTGCCAGCCTTGGAAGCAGCACAGACCGTCGCAGACAGAGTAGTGCGGGATCTGGTGGAGCATTGGGCCGACCGCGAATCCACGATTCCTCACGTACCCTAAATGGAAACCGTCAGCTCGAAAGGGCCGCCAGAGTCTCGGCGAGCACCAGCGCTCCCCGAGCTATATCTTCCGGAGCCGCGTACTCGTCGGGCCGGTGGCTGTATCCCTTGCGGCAGGGGATGAACAACATCGCGACCGGAGCGATGCGGGCCATGAAGAGTGAATCATGATACGCGCGGCTGATCATGGGAAGAAAGTTAAGTTCGTGCTTACGGCAAGACTGAGACAGCGCTTCGATGATTGGGGGAGAACAGTTAGCCGGAGCGTCGGCGTTTAGCAACTCGCTGTGAAACGATACTTGCCGTTTGACCGAAATCGACTGGGACGCGCTTTCAATCGTGCGCATTACCAGGTCGCGCCGGTGTAGCTCCGTGTCGCGAATGTCCACAGTAAGGCGAACTCGGCTGGGAATACTATTAACCGCACCCGGAAACACTTCGCAGATGCCGACTGTCGCCACTGTGTCTACCGCTCCGCTGGATCGGGCAGCTGTCTCAATTGCTAGAATCAGCTCGGCGGCTGCGCAGAGAGCATCGCGGCGGTCGGGCATCAGAACTCCTCCGGCGTGCCCTCCGGAGCCCTCGATCACAATCCGGAGACTCGCCGGAGCCGCAATTTTCGTAACAATACCAAGAGGAATCTGCTGGCGCTCCAACAATGGCCCCTGTTCGATGTGTAGCTCGATAAATGCCTTGTAATAGCCGCCGGGCAACTTTACTTGCTCGATGTCCTCACCGAAACCAGCCCCGCGGCGAACCTGGTCGAGCGTGGCGCCGTCGTTGTCCGTTAGTTCTCTCGCCGCATCTGGAGAAAGCGTGCCAGACAACAGCCTGCTTCCGAGACAACCGATGCCAAAGCGAGTAGGTTCTTCCGCCGTGAAGACAAGCAACTCAATCGAATGTTTCGGACGGAATCCGCTTTCCCGCAACCCACGTATCGCTGCTAAACCTCCCAGCACTCCTACCACGCCATCGTATTTCCCGGCATTTGGAATGGCGTCGATATGCGAGCCGGTGCCGACCACGGGGACGGCCGGGTCAGAACCGTTCCAGCGAGCGAAAGTATTTCCAACGGCATCGTGGCGAACCGCGAGGCCAGCTTCTTGGCAACGCGCTTCCAGCCAGGCACGAGCCTTGAGATCCGCCGGTGTGAAAACAACGCGCGTCACCGCCGGAGGTTCTGCGCCAGAAAATGCCGCCAGCATCTCTATTTCGGAGAGCAGGCGATCTCGGTCGATGGTAAGACTCATCGTTCCAGGCCTGCCAAAGGATGACGGTTCCAGTCTTTGTAGATGAGATATTTTGCGGGTATCTTGCCGATCGCTCCGAACCACTGCGGACACCATGGGCCCATCCAGATGAAATCTCCGGCGGTCACCGGATACCAGGAATCGCCGAGCCGGTAAATTCCGCCACCTTCCAGCATAATGAGCCCGTGTTCCATTACGTGCATTTCGACCATGCTCAGCGCGGCTCCCGGCTGGTAGACCATGGTGTTCACCGCGAAGTCGAAACTCATTTCGTCAGGGAGAAGACATTTCACCTGCAAGCTGGGATCGTCTCCGAGCAGATGGGAGGATATTGCATCTTCGTTCGATACGATTAAATGGGGTGGCTCGGCCGAAGCGAGCTGCTGATAGGGCTTCTCGATGACCGCGACCCGGCTCCCCTTCATGGCCACCACTCGATGCTGCAATCCTTCGGGGAGATAGGCATAACCACGCACACCCAATTCGCTCGATTTGCCGCCAACCTCCAATTTCACGTCGCCATCGATCACATAAAGGAAGCGCTGCGCCGACGGGCTACCCAATGCACCGCCTGCTTCAAATTCAGCTGTGTATTGCGTAAACCTGGCGCCCAAGGCTGGGCTGACGTGCACAATCGCGGAGCACGCCTTCATTGCCGGCAGAGTCGTACGCACAAATGTGTCGGCAGTCAGCAGCAAATGATTCGGTTGTTGAGAGCTACGGGTCCGGCCAAGATTATGCACGGGTTGTCCTTTTCTGAAATTCAGTCGAAGAGGCAAGTTGATCGAGAAGATGCAAGCCGCACTGAATGGCCTTTTCGACGTCCTCGGCTGCGACCGACTCCGCGGGATCGTGGCTGATCCCACCGGGAGTCCGCAGAAAAATCATGGCGCTGGGTACTTTTTCCGCCAGGATCATGGCATCGTGCCCCGCGCCGCTCATCATCCGATGCGGTTTGCATCCTGTCTTGAGGATTGCGTCTTCTATCTCTGCGACAAGGAACGGATTCATCGTAACTGCCGGCTGATTTAAAAGGGAACTCTCCCGTACAGATAATCCGCGGCGTGCGGCAATTCCTTGAGCCTGACGGAGAATATCCTCCACCGCCCGGGTTCGAGTCTCGTTGGAGCTGTGCCGAACGTCGAGGGCGAGCCGCGCTTCCGCCGCGATCACGTTCGTCGCTCCCGGCCTTGCCTCGATCTTTCCCACCGTCGCCACCAAACCAGGCACTTCGTGAGCTGCTCTTTCTACCGTGCTGATCCACTCCGCCGCGCCAGCTAAGGCGTCGCAGCGAAGATCCATGGGCGTTGTGCCAGCGTGGTTGGCGCGGCCAAGAAATGTGAACTCCAATCGGCTCTGTCCAGCGATGGCGTCGACCGCCGCGAGTGGCAAATTCAGTTTTTCTAAAACCGGTCCCTGTTCGATATGAAACTCGAGGTAGCCTAATGTATCGTTCGCCAACTCGGCCTGAGGAATCTCCTGGGGATTCAGTCCGAACTCCTCGATCGCTCTTCGCACGGAGACACCTCGCGCGTCCCGTATATTCAAGAGCTCCCGATCCAGCCTGCCTACGAGTGCACGGCTCCCGATGAATGGAGTGGCGAAGCGTACTCCCTCCTCCTCGGAAAAGCCAACCACCTCGATGGCGAAGGGAAGCCTCTTTCCGTGCAACTCTTCCAGCAATGTGACCGCCAAAACAACGCCGAGGGCTCCATCATAAACACCCGCGTTAGGAACTGTATCAAGGTGTGACCCGATCAGCAGGCGCGGAGCACTCGGCGGTGCTCCGGGATAGAATCCGCGAAGGTTTCCGGCGGCGTCAACTCGCACCAGGGCCCCGAGCGGTTCCATCCAGCGGGCAATTTCCCGGTGGCAATCACGCATGGGCGGAGACAAGAATGTCCGGCGCATGCTGCCGGAGTCTTCCGAGAACGACGCCAACGCTTGGCACCGGGCGATGACTTCGGCCGCGCGATTTTTGGTCTCAGTTGTCTGCACTAGATTCTAGTTCCAGCGACGAACGGATACCTCAGCAGGCTCAGGCTTCCCGTATCACCTTCGCCGCTGCCCACCCGAGAAGAACCAGGGCGACGAGGACCTCCCAACCGTATCTGTTCCCGTAGGTCGCGACTGGAAAGTGATTACTGATCATGATAAAGACAACTGGCACAGCCATGAACGTATTGTGCTTAGAGCGCAGCTTGGCTTGAGCGCCGAGCAACGAATCGAACTTCGCCCCAGCCGCCGCCGCTGCGATCATCTTGCGCTGGGAGGGAAGAATACGGAGCCAGACGTTGGCGGTCATGATCGTACCGAACATAGCCCCGATGTGAATATAGGCCGCGCGTCCGCTGAACACGTGCATCAATCCCCAGGCGAGCGCGGCAATCATGAGCAGAGAGAATACAGCGAAGACCACTTCCGACTTGGCCACAGGCGACCGTACGGCGAGATCGTAGACGATCCACCCGCCCGCCAGCACAGCCAGTCCGATGGCAATACCACGCCCTCGGGAGATGTCCGCGACATCGGGATCGATGAGTCCCGAGCTCAGATAATAAACGAGAAACAGCAGCACCATTCCACTCAGCCATGTCATTAATGCTTCCCAGCGGAACCAATGAACCTGCCCGGGTGCGACCCCGAGGGATTTCTGCTTGTCGACGGTATAGAAACCGCCGCTGTGAACCATCCATAGCGACGGGTTCGTGCCATCGCCGGCGGCGTTCCTCTCCAGCCTGCGAAATTGGCCGTCCAGCCAGGTGAAATAGTAGGTCTGGCCGACCCACATGATTCCCGCAAAGACGTGGATCCAGCGCACCAGCAGGTTAAGCCATTCGCGAATTGACGAATTCACCGCTTCAACTCCATCTGGAAGATACTTAAGCTCAGCTCCCCCGGTAAGTCGTATATCCGTTCGGGCTCAGGAGCAACGGAATGTGGAAATGTGACTCGCCTCCGCGCGCCTGGAACGTGACTTCGACCAACGGATACAGCGAGTCGATCTTCTGCAATGCGTAGTAATTTCCAGTGTCAAAAATCAAACGATAGACTCCGGTGGACAAATCCTCGTCTTTCGGCAGTAACTGTGGGCACCGGCCATCCTGATCGGTGCGCGCCGAGGTCAGCAGCCGCCACGTTGCGGACGCATCCTGTTTCTCCAGCCGCACCGGCACATCCTTTGCGGGTTTGCCATGAACCATATCCAGAATGTGAGTAGAAATGTGTTTCATGCCTGAAGCCATTTTCTCAGCCGGACCTCCGTGATCTGTCGCTGCTGCTCGGCTGCTTCGTGAAGTTCGGTTTCCGCGTCATTGCCGAGACGACGGCGAAGAATTCGCAGAATCTCCGGCGCAGATTTACCGCTGGCGCACACAATGAAGATACGATTAAAGCACTCCTCGTATTCTCGATTGGCATCCGCCAAAGCGAACTTTACGGCAGCATCGGCGTCTCCTATGTCCTTTTGTTCTTGCGCTGACCAGGCTACGGACTGCGCTGGTGGAGACTGCGATGGAAGCGACTCCCCGATGCGGGGATGACTTTGGAACGCCTGCATCCAGTCTGAGGGCCTCAGACTACGCCACGTTTCGTTCGACGCAGACAGCACTGCAGCTTCGTCCGTGAGCGGTCTTCGGACCGCCATTCCTCGCGCCCAGGACGTAGATCCGCAGCAGGGCAGAATTGCCCTCATGGCTTCATCCATCGGAAGACGATTCCATCGCGCCAGAACATCCTTCGATCCCCCGTGTTCTGCGCCCGTCTGCTCCGAATTCAGCCCATTCAAGAACTCGGCCACTAGATTGCCTGCCACCACCGCACGATACCTCGCCGTAGATCGAATATCATCAATCGGCCGGATCTCGGCAGCTGCCGTCTCTTTTGCGAAAAGTACGAGATCGGAGTTGATGGTCTTTCCTCTGACGGTTCGCTCCGTCTCCCTCAGACGAAGCGGGACAGGTGCCACGCTTCCCATCGCGATGCGAACATCTTCGACCACACCATCCGCGATGTGGCCCAGAGCTGCGATACAGATTTTCGAAATCGCCTGCACATTGCGAGCCCCCACCTTGCGGGCGTGGCTGAAATATTCCGAGAATCGCCTCGGCAGGCACACGCTTTGAATCAGCTCGTCAGGCGCCAGCTGCGTCTTCTTATAGCCGGTATGAAAGTGTACATAGGACAGGCGACGCTCACCTCGGACTGACGCCAGGATCAATTCGGCTTCGTACACCAGCAGCGCCGGCAGCGAATCCGCGGCCGGCGATGCGTTCACGATATTGCCACCGATGGTTCCGCGATTCTGATTAGCGATTCCGCCAGTCCAGCGCGCTGCGCTGCTTAAAAGAGGGAACTCCCGTGCGACGACCTCGTGGGTGCGGAGGTCCGTGTAGGTACATCCGGCACCAATGCGAATCTCGCTTGCCGTGACTTCAATACGCCGCAGCTCGGGGAGGTTCCAAATGCTTACCAGCTTCCGCGCGGAAAGCTTTCCCGCCGCGTATAAGACCATCACGTCAGTGCCTCCGGCGATCGGCACCCACGCCCCCGGTTCCTGTGCCAGTAGCGACATAATCGCAGGCAAGCTGCCGGGCGCGATCATTTCGTAGTCAGATGGGTTTGCTCTCATGCGGTCGTCCTGCGGCGCGCCGCTTCCGCCACGGCTTCCACGATCTGACTGTAGCCGGTGCAGCGGCACAGATTGCCGGAAAGTCCTTCGCGGATGTTGTCCATTGTAGGTTCGGGTTTTCCGTTCAATAAATGTACTGAGGCGAGAATCATCCCCGGCGTGCAGATGCCGCATTGTGCGCCACCGTATTCCAGAAATGTCTCCTGCAAGACGTGCAATGTCTCTCCCGACGCGAGTCCCTCGATCGTAACCAGGCTAGAGCCTTCAGCTTGGAGAACCGGCACGAGACAGCTATTCACGAGTGTGCCGTCCATTAACACCGAGCACGAACCGCATTCACCTTCTCCGCAACCTTCTTTCGCGCCGGTTAACCCCAACTCCAGCCGCAGAACGTCGAGCAGGCGCTCCATCGGATAAGCCCGCACCGTCTTCGGCTCGCCGTTTACCGTGAATGAAATCTCGGCTTTGCCTCGGCTCTCGCGAGAATCGGTCATCGGACCTCGCCTGCGGAACCAACGCCGCTCTGCTGCAACGACGCCGCGAGCCCGTCCATGATGTCTTCCGGGAGCAAAGGAACGGAATTGAAGTGAACTCCCAAGGCGTCTTCCACCGCATTGAGAATTGCAGGGGCAGGACCGTCCATCGGAAGTTCACCTATGCCTTTCGCACCATACGCTCCGTAAACATTTCCCAACTCTTCGAAGAACACGCGAATGGGAGGAAGGTCGCTAGAAGTTGGCATAATGTAATTCGTCATCTGGCCGTTCTGCATGCGTCCGTGCTGCCAAACCACTTTTTCGTACAGGCTGAGTCCAATGGCTTGGGCAACGCCACCAATGATTTGTCCCCTCGCCAGAATTGGGTGCAAAACTTTGCCGACTTCCTGGAGTGCGACGAAGTCGTCCACCGATACGCTGTAGGTTGCCAGGTCAACTGTGACTTCCGCGATGTAAACCGCCCAGGTGAAGGCGGCGTAGGCTTCTCCTCGGTACGTTTGATCATCCCAGAAAATGTCGGCGGGCGCCTCGTAACGTGACCAGCAGCGAAATTGGCCATGCGCAGCAACATAGCGCTGGCAGGCGGTGAGAAACTCGACGGCGGAATAGTTGTCATGGAGGAGGGCGGACGAAATCAGCGTCTTTTTGATTCCCAGGGCCGCAGACTGGACCAATTTCCCAACCACCATGACCGTGCGTGATGCCACTGTAGGGCCGCTGTTGGGGACTTGCAAAGTATCCGGTTGGGCTACGTTGACGTTCTCGTAGGGCAGACGGAGAGCTTCGGCCGCAATCTGGCTGAGAACAGTTTTTGTTCCCTGTCCAAACTCTGTGCTGGAAACCAGCACGCGGACGCTACCGTCGGCACAACCTTCCACGCCGACAACAGAACTCAGATAGCGCTCGCCCGACCCCGTGAAACCTGCACCGTGCAGAAACGCGGCAATGCCCATGCCCTTCCTGACGGTGCCGGCCTGATTCTCGTTTGCGAAGCGCCGTTTTTTGGCGTGATAGTCCGACTCGTTCAGCGCGCGGTCAAGCAACTTCCCGAGATCAATCGGTTCGTGCACCACCTGTTCTGTAGTGGTGGACTGTTCGGGGTGCAGAAAATTCCGGCGGCGGATCTCCGCGGGAGAGAGTCCCACCGCTTGCGCAATTCGATCCATATGCCGTTCCATGGCAAACAAGCTCTGTGGCGCTCCAAAGCCACGAAAAGCTCCATGCGGCGGCGCGTTGGTAGCGACCGCCTTGGCGCGGATACGAACGCTTGGCCAGTAATAGGGTCCGCCGGCATGAATGGTCCCGCGAGAAAGAACCACCGGTGAGAGGGTAAGGTACGCTCCGCCGTCAATTGTGAAGTCGATTTCTCCGCCCAGGATCTTGCCGTCCCGGCTGACGGCCGTGCGGTGGCGGATGCGCGAGGGATGCCGCTTGGTCGTCGCCGCCATGTCTTCCATGCGATCGTAAATAATCTTTACCGGTCTCCCGGACTTGATCGCCAGCAGGGCAGCATGTCCCGCGATCATCGAAGGATAGTCTTCCTTCCCGCCGAAAGCGCCTCCGGTCTCCATCTGTACCACGCGAACTTGTTCCGCCGGCAAGTTGCAGAGTGCCACGAGCGCCTTGTGAACGTAGTAAGGACACTGCAGCGAGCCCCATACCGTAATCCCGTGCTCTGCATCATAGGCCGCGATCACCCCATTGTTTTCGATGTAGAGTTGCTCCTGCGCGCCGGTCGTGTACTCACCTTCTACAATGTAGTCGGCCTTCTCCCAGATACCATCCACATCGCCTTTGTCGATCAGATAGGTTTTGAAGACGTTGTCCCCGCCCCACACAACGGGTGAGCGCCGTTCGCTCTCTTCGATGGTGAAGACGGCGGGCAACGGATCGTATTCAATCGCTATCGCTTCAACGGCCTTCCGAAGAAGATGGCGATTCGAGTGGGCCAACAGCAGAATGGGTTCCTCGGGGTGGTTGACGGATTCGTTCGCCAGACACGGCTGGTCGTCCCCGATCAGCGCGATGCAATTTGTCCCGGGAATGTCCTTCGCAGATACGATCACGAATTCGTCCCAGGCTACTCCGGGACCGAAAGTAATCTTTCTGATCCGGCCGCGGGGAATCTGACTACGAACGGTTGCTCCGAAGAGCATGTTGGGCAGAACCATATCGTCGACGTACTGAGACCTTCCGGTTACCTTGTCTCGTCCCTCCTTACGCGGAACCGATTGGCCGACGATGCTATTGCCCTTCATTCCGACCCTCTAGTCCGCGAAGATCTTCAGACTCCCCCAAATCGAGCGGGGGCCGAGATTCACGGATGGGATAGTGTATGACAGAGTGAGCTAACATTGGAGCGGAAGTGCTCGCAAAGCAAAGATACAAGGCTGGTAGTGATTGAGATTAACCACAAAAGGGACAAAGCCTTAGTGGAGCTTCCTGTCCTTTGTGGTTGATGCACTTTCTGGCCATCCTGAAACTGACCCGGTCCCCAAAGGGCTTATAAGGCCGATTGGCCGCGTGAATTCGCGGAGTATTCCCGTCCGCCAGGTTCACCGGGAAACTCTCCTTGCTCAAAGACAGGACTTCCGCGCAGATAGGTAGCCTTCACCACGCCGCGCAGCGTTTCTCCGGCATACGGAGAGACCGGATGGCGGTAGTGCAATCTGTCTTCCGTCACTATGAATTCGCGGTCGGGATCGAAGACAACAAAATCCGCATCGTAGCCAGCGGCAATGCGGCCCTTGCGCGTGTCGCAACCGGCCAGTCGAGCCGGAGCTTCCGCCATCCAGCGTGTCAGATCGAGCAACGTAAAGCCTCGTCTACTGGCTTCAGTCCACATCAGCGGCAGCGCCACGGAAAGGCTGGCAATACCACCCCACGCAGTGCGGAAATTGCCCTCGGCGAGCCGCTTCATCGCAGGGGGACACGGAGAATGGTCGGTGACCACCATGTCGATGGTTCCATCGCCGAGGCCCCGCCACAATCTTTCGCAATTCTCACCGCTTCGGATAGGCGGGGCGCATTTGTTCAGCGTTGCTTTGTCGGCAATGGTCTCTGCGGACAGATGCAGGTAGTGCGGGCAGGTCTCGACGGTTACCGCCAGTCCTTCGGTGCGTGCGGCCCGCAGTTCCTGAAGGGCCTGGCTGGTCGACAGATGAACGATGTGCAAACGAAAACCGTATTCGCGGCACAGCGACAGCATCAGCCCGATTGCAGCCAGCTCCGCCTCGTCTGGCCGTGACTGGATATACGTTGAGTAACGGCTCCAATCGGTATCTGCCAGAGCGTCTGTTGCGCGATCGATGGGGCCGGGGAGTTCCGCGTGTACCAGTAGCGGCAGGTCAGTACGTGCAACATGCGGCAGAGCCATTCGCAGTTGCTGCTCCGTAACCATGGTGAAGCCATCGATGCCGGGATTGACCAGAAAGCATTTGAACCCCGGCACTCCCACCGCCGCGAGAGCTTCAATGTCACCCTGGTTATCGTGGACTATTCCGCCCCACGCTGCCCAATCCACACGGCATTTGCCACGCGCGGCCGCACGCTTGGCCTCAAGCGCAGCCACAGTCGTGGTCGCAGGCAGGCAGTTCAGGGGCATATCGACAAGCAGAGTGCAGCCTCCCGCTGCCGCAGCTCGAGTCGCGGTTTCGAATCCCTCCCACTCCGCACGACCGGGATCGTTGATATGCACATGGGAGTCGACCAGTCCCGGAAGAATGGCGAGGTCGCCGAAGTCGTGAATTTTGCACCCGGCAGGCAGTTGATCGGGCGAAACAACGGCCTCAATCCGCTCTCCCTGCACCAGTATCGCCGCCGGGCGGATTCCTTCCGGAGTGGTCACTTGGCGAGCGAGGAAGGCCTGCAAACTCAAAATAATGACTCCTTGAGCGAGTAGCGGCGAGGCACGAAAATGTATTCCCGCGGCGCTCTACCATCACAGTGCGTACACACCGCGATCGCGCTTAAACCATAAACCACAAGGGACACGAAGTTCCACAAAGGTTTTGGTTTAATGGTTTTCTTTTGTGTACCTTTGCGACCTTCGTGGTTGATCCCTTCACTGCTGGATTTGAAAGAGTTTTACGAATTTCCAGGTTTCGTCTTATACTCGCTTCTCAACCAAGCGGCTTTGAAAGAGTCCATGTCGACTGATTTGCGGGTCGCGTTGCTGGCGGCGGCATACCATTGACGATTACGAATAGGACAGAGCTATCGCATGGACAATCCTTTCATGGCTCGGGCCATTCAGCTGTCGACTGAAAACGTCCACTCTGGACGCGGCGGACCCTTCGGTGCTGTGGTGGTGAAAGACGGCGCCATTATTGCCGAAGGCGCGAACCAGGTCACTGCGACCAATGACCCGACGGCGCACGCGGAAGTACTTGCGATTCGCGAAGCTTGCCAGAAACTCGGCGTCTTCGATCTTGAAGGCTGCGAGATCTACACCTCCTGTGAGCCTTGTCCCATGTGTCTGGGAGCAATCTACTGGGCTCGCATCTCTCATATTTATTTTGCCAATGATCCGGCAGATGCAGCCGAGATCGGATTTGACGATTCTCTGATCTACCGTGAGCTCGCACAGCCGCATTCACAGCGCAAGATTCCGATGATTCAGATGATGCGCGAAGAGGCGCTGGCAGCTTTTCGTGCCTGGGAAGCCAGACCCAACAAGATCGAGTATTGAGTCGGTTCGAACACTTGCCAATCCAGGCTCGCGGAGGACGTTTGATCGATCGCTATTTCAAACTCGCCGAGAACCAGACCTCCGTGAAACAGGAGATGCTGGGAGGCCTTACTACCTTCGTGACGATGGCCTACATCATCGTGGTCAACCCCCAGATTCTTGCCCTGACTGGAATGCCGCTGGAAGGCGTCCTTTTTGCCACCTGCGTTTCAGCCGCCGCGGCTACGCTGGTGATGGGCCTTTACGCCAACTATCCCATCGCGCTGGCGCCGGGAATGTCTCTGAATGCCTACTTCACCTATTCCGTCGTGATGGCCATGCACGTTCCCTGGCGCACGGCGCTGGCGGTGGTCTTTTGTTCCGGCGTGCTTTTCCTGGTGCTCACGGTGACGCGGGTTCGCGAGCAGATTGTCGATGGCATGCCCGACTGTCTGAAGCACTCTTTGGCCGCAGGCATTGGAATGTTCATTGCTTTTGTCGGACTGCGGAATGCCAAGCTTGTCGTTGCCAATCCGGCCACGTTTGTCGGCCTGGGAAGCTTATCCGACAAAGCTGTGCAAACCGCTTGCTTTGGCCTCTTCCTGACGCTGATCCTGATGTCACGAAAACTGCATGGCGCCATTCTTGTCGGTATCTTCGGAACCGCGCTGCTCGGAATTCTTCGCGGGATCACCAACTGGCCGGCGGCGATCTTTTCCATGCCACACCCTTCTTCCACTTTCTTGCAGCTTGATTTTCGCGGCTTGCGCCACCTAGGCTTGCTTGAAGTCCTGTTCGCGTTTCTGTTTGTGGATCTCTTCGACAACGTCGGTACTCTGGTCGCGGTATGCGAACAGGGCGGTTTCGTCAAAGACGGTAAAATTCCCCGGGTAGGCAAAGTCCTGGTTGCGGACGCCGTGGGAACCATTTTCGGCTCCCTGACGGGAACTTCCACGTTGACGAGTTATATCGAGAGCGCGGCTGGAGTTGCCGCCGGGGCTCGTACTGGCCTGAGCAATATCGCCGTTGCCGCGCTATTCCTGCTGGCTACATTTTGCTCGCCGCTCGCCACTGCGATCCCGCTTTATGCGACCGCCCCGGCGTTGATTTTGGTTGGCGTTCTGATGACGCAATCCATTGCACAAATCGAATGGCAGGAATTCAGTGAGGCCGTGCCGGCGTTCATCACGATTATAGCTACGCCTCTCACTTTCAGCATCGCGACCGGCCTCAGCCTGGGCTTGATTTCCTATACCGTCGTGAAAATTGCGGTGGGGAAGATCCGCGAGATCAACGTGCTCATTTGGATTCTGACGGTCCTGTTTATTTTGCGCTACGTCTACCTGGCCGCAGCCTAGAACTTTTTTATTGTCATCTCGTCTTGAAGAATGTAGGCGCGGGCGTCCTCGCCCGTGCAGGTGATGCCGGGGCGGAAGCACGAGCGAGGACGCTCGCGCCTACATCGTTTCCCCCTCCGATCAACTGAATGGTCAGTATTTAGCGACCGCCGCAAAAGATTTCGGATCAAGACTGGCACCGCCCACCAGCGCTCCGTCAATCTCTTCCTCAGACATAAGCGCCTTGGCGTTCTCCGGCTTGACCGAACCACCGTAAAGAATCCGAAGCTGATCGGCGAATTCCTGACCGAAAGTCTTGGCAGCCTCGCCACGAATCAAGCTGTGAGCCTCCGAAGCAAGCTGGGGTGTAGCGGTTTTGCCCGTCCCAATGGCCCACACCGGCTCATAGGCAACCACCAGTTTGCCGGCCTTCTTGGTCGAGACCTTGTGAAAGGCGCGCGCGCACTGGCGACGCAGGACGTCTTCGGTCAATCCAGCTTCGCGCTCCTGCAGAACTTCCCCAACGCAGACAATCGGAATAAGCCCAGCTTCGAGAGCGGTTTTCAGGCGGAGATTGACGGTATCGTCCGTTTCGCCGAAATATTGGCGGCGCTCAGAGTGGCCGATAATCGCGTGCGTGCAGCCAATCGCCAGCAACATCGCCGATGATATTTCTCCGGTATACGCCCCTTCATTTGCCCAGTGCACGTTCTGTGCGCCAATACTGACGTTGGATCCTTTGGCGGATTCGAGGGCGGCCTGCAAGTCGACGAAAGGCGGGCAAACGACAATTTCGTCGCGGTCGTGTCCGGAAACCAGGGGAAGGAAGTCGTTAAAGAAGTCGCGTGTCTGGTCGGGAGTCTTGTACATCTTCCAGTTGGCAGCCATCAATTTCTTGCGGGGCATGGGGTCCTTTCGGGGAATCTTCAGCAGAGAACGCAGAACACGCCGATCAAGACGGACAACTACCTGGGCAGCGTATCACCGTTTGTCCGTGAGCGCTTCCACACCCGGCAGCTTCTTGCCTTCGAGGAATTCGAGGGATGCTCCGCCGCCGGTCGAAATGTGGGTGATCTTGTCGGCGATTCCAGCGGCACGAACGGCGGCGACCGAGTCTCCCCCGCCGACAATGGAAATCGCAGCGGCGTTTTCGGCGAGCGCCCGCGCGATCTGGAAAGTTCCTCTGGAGAAGGGCGCAACCTCGAACACACCCATGGGGCCATTCCAGACGATGGTGCGGGCGCGGGAGATTTCTTCCGAGAATTCCTCGATGCTCTGCGGCCCGATATCCAGCCCCATCATGTTGGCGGGAATGGGCTGATTGCCGTTGACGGTGTGTACGACTGCGTTGACGTCAATCCGGTCCGCAATCACGTGATCCACCGGCAACAGGAACCTGACGTTCCTGGCCTTGGCATCGCGAAGGATCTGGCGCGCCAGATCGAGTTTATCGTCCTCTACCCGGGATTTTCCCACCTGGTGGCCTTCCGCCTTGAGGAAGGTGTAAGCCATTGCGCCGCCAATGATGAGGGTATCGACTTTCGTGAGGAGATGCTCGATCACACCAATCTTGTCGCTGACCTTGGCCCCTCCGAGGATTGCCACAAACGGCTTCTCCGGGTGCTGCATGGTTTTGCCGAGATATTCGAGCTCTTTTTCCATGAGCAGACCGGCGGCCGACTTGGGAAGGAACTTGGTCATGCCAACGGTCGAAGCGTGAGCCCGATGGGCCGTGCCGAAAGCATCATTGACGTAGAAACTCGCCAGGCTCGCCAGTTGCTTGGAAAATTTTTCGTCATTGGCTTCTTCTTCGCTATGGAAGCGCAGATTTTCCAGCAGCAGGGTCTGGCCTTTTTCCAGCTTGCCCGCCATTTCTTCAGCTTCAACGCCAACACAATCCGGGCAGAATCCCACGTTTTCTCCCCGCGCCAGTTCGCGGTCGAGCAGCATCCGCAGCCGTTCCGCCACCGGCTTGAGGCTCATCTTGGGATTCGGCTTGCCCTTGGGGCGGCCAAGATGTGAGCCCAGGATGAGGCGGGCACCATGGCGCAACGCGTACTCGATGCTGGGCAGTGTCTCACGGATGCGGGTATCGTCCATCACCCGGCCGTCGTCCAGTGGGACGTTGAAGTCCACGCGCATGAAAATGCGGTGATCGTTCAGCGGAAGATCGCGGATGGAAAGCTTGGACATAGCTGGTTGTCCTCAAAAAAAGAAGACGGGCGAGGACGCCCGTCCCCCATTTACATACCCTTCTTGCCCAGGTACTCGATAAGATCGCGGACTCGGCAGGAATAACCCCACTCGTTGTCATACCAGGAAAGCACTTTCACCAGGTTGCCGCCGACTACCATGCTGGAGAGTGCATCCACGATAGAAGAACGCGAGTCGCCGCGGAAGTCCGCAGAAACCAGTTCGTGCTCCTCATATCCCAGGTAGCCCTTGAGCGGCCCTTCTTCGGAAGCCTTCTTCAACGCCGCATTCACCTCTTCCTTGGAGGTCTTCTTCTCCACATACGCCACCAGGTCTACCACCGAGACATTGGGGGTGGGGACACGCATGGAGAACCCGTCCAGCTTGCCCGCCAACTCCGGGATGACTAGCTTCAGGGCCTTGGCCGCGCCTGTGGAGGTAGGAATCATGGAGAGCGCCGCCGCCCGGGCGCGCCGCAAATCCTTATGCGGGAAGTCGAGGATGACCTGATCGTTCGTATAAGAATGGATGGTGGTCATGGTGCCGCAGACAATCTTGAAATTGTCGTGGATGACTCTGGCGATCGGGGCGAGACAGTTGGTGGTGCACGACGCATTCGAAATGATGTGATGCTTGGCCGGATCGTAAACCTCGTGGTTCACACCCAGGACTACGGTGACGTCTTCATTCTTTGCGGGCGCGGAAATGATTACCTTCTTGACCGAACCACGCAGATGCTTCCTGGCTTCGTTGGCATCGGTAAAACGGCCGGTGGATTCGAGCACAATCTGTGCCCCTACCGATTCCCAGGGGAGCTTGGCCGGGTCTTTCTCGGCGAACACTTTGAAGGTCTTGTTGTCGACCGTGATGCTGTCTGTTCCGGCGGTGATTTTGTTCGGCAGGTTACCCAGGATCGAGTCGTACTTCAGAAGATGTGCGAGCGTCCTGGGATCGGTGAGATCATTGACGGCGACAAATTCGATGTTGGAGTCGTGCAAAGACGCACGCAATACGTTGCGCCCGATGCGACCAAAACCGTTAATTCCTACTTTGATTGCCATTGCTCCTCCGAATTGACGATGAAGATATGGATGAAAAAAACGTTGAGACTCGAAACCAAAAATGGTAGCAGGGAAACGAGGTGCGCAGCAAATGAGGATGGGTTAACAAAGTCCAATACGAAGTCAATTCCCAAACTTGGCACGGATAATTCCGACAATGATTCCGCCCACCGCACCCATGCCCAGAATCGGTAAGTAGGACTTCGTCACCACCGCGCTAGGTAGACTGATGAGCAGAGCCACCAGCAAGCCAGTCGCCCAATGGGGTAATGGAAGATCGGTCACGCAGATCAGAAACCCGATGGCAAATCTGTCGAGGAAAGCGCCAGCGATGGCGACTCGCTTATCGGGGAAGGACAGGGGAAGCATCAGGGCGCAGTCGAGCAACCCGAACGCGAGCCCACAGATGATGCCAAGCGTGATGCGGCTCATCGCACCCGAAGTCTACCACGACGAGTCACACGATTTCGATCTGCATATAAACGTTCTTCTTGCTCCAGATGGGAAGCCGCGCGGCCCAGTATTTCTGGTTGATCGTCTGCCGGGCGCCAGCCCACTCTTCGGCGGGCAGGATGCGGGCCGTAGCCTCGAACTCCGGCCCTGTAACCTTGCCGCGGATGGTGCAAGCGGCGATTCGGACCTTGGGGTTGTTGCGCAGGCGCTTGCACTTTCCCGAGTCGGGGCGGCTCATCACATATAGCTTGCCGTTCGCCTCGCCAAACCAGACCGGGGTGGGCACCGCCGTGCCGTTCTTCCGAAATGTGGTAAGACGGATATACTTTTGGCCTTGTATCTGGGGAGGAATAGCCATAGAGCTATTTTACGGGAAATATTGCCGGTGGTATGCGTGAGCATCCAGGGACGCATTGCCGGACAGCCTCCCAGTGTGTTAAAAGCCAGACATGCGCAAATGGATGCGCGAGCGCATAAAGCGCCGCAAAAAAGAGCCGGAGAAGGCCGGAGCTGAATCCACGCCCGCGCCCTTACAGCCGGCGTTCTACGACACCGAACCCACCCGCGAAGAGCCCCGGGCGGAAGAGAGTCATTCCACACCGTCTGCCGCGGAACCAGAGACTTCCGAGCCTGAGGCGATGCCTGCAAGATCAAGCCCGTCGGTTCCGGCACCTGGTTCCCAAGTCCGAGTCGGCATCGGCGACGCTCCCCGGCGGCGGCGTAAGCGAGGTAGAGGAGGACGTGGGCGCGGCGGAATGGGTGGGCAACGAATGCCGGTTCCACCCATCGTCCCGGAGGCAACCTCCGCTGTCCCCGTCGAGGCAAAGTTCCCGCCGGCGGAAGCGACGGGTCCGGATGAGTCCGCCGGAGCTTCGACCGTCGCCGTATCGGGTGCCACCCCCCGGCCGCCAAGAGGTACGGTCGTGCTTGCGATAGGCTTGCCCGGATCAGGCAAGAGCTCATGGTTCAAGCGGCACAAGATCACACCGCTCTCCAGCGACATGCTGCGCGCCCTTCTGTTTGACGATCCCGGCGAGCAGCGCTTCCAGGATCTGGTTTTCTCCAACTTGCGTTCCATGTTGAAGGCGCGGTTGATTGCGCGCCGCCCCATGAACTACGTCGATGCCACCAATCTCACGTCGCACGACCGCCATGCGTGGGTCAAGCTGGCCAAGGACTACGGATATGAAGTGCAAGCCGTGTTCTTCGATGTGCCGGTGGAGGTCTGTCTGGAGCGAAACCAGCGGCGGGAACGGGTAGTGTCCGAAGACGTCATGCGCCGCATGGCGGGAAAACTAAGGCCCCCGGCGTTTGAAGAGGGCTTCTCGAAGATCACCGTGGTGCGGGTGAAGGCGAAGGAATAGGGTCCGCCGCCCCACACTCGTCTTGCCTAGCCCTTCAAGTAGGGAACTAACTCCTTGAATGCCGCTGCACTGGACGATCGCAGCAGTTCGTAGATCATCATCTCCGTCGAGGAAATGACGGCTCCTGCCGCACGCATCCTCTCCAGCCCAATCTTCCAGTTCCACTCGGTCCGGGAACTGACGGCGTCCGATGCGACATGCACGATGTAGCCCTCGCGCAGAGCTCCCAGAGCGGTCTGGGTCACGCAAATGTGACTCTCCATCCCGCAGAGAAGAACGGTATTGCGATTCCCCGGCAAGCGCTTCAACAAAGAACAGAAGGTGTCGCTGCCGAAGCAGGAGAAGGTCTGCTTGTCGATGGCTTCAGTTTCGGGAAGCAGGGAAGCGATTTCCGGGACGGTGTTTCCCAGTCCTTTGGCGTATTGCACTGTCATGAGGGCGGGAATCTTCAGGATGTCTGCCAGCCGAATCAACAGTTGGGAGTTCTTGACCAACTGCTCCTTTTGAAAGATCGGAGGGAGGAGCTTCTCCTGAATATCGATGACGAGGAGGGCGCACTGTTCCGCGGCTAGCGGGCGGCGGGCGATTTCGGAGTAGTCGCTGCTGAACTGGGAGACGCTGCCGAGGGTGCTGACCATGAGTATTCCTTCCGGTTGGGTTAATACCAGATTCTAGCGCGTCCGCAGAGAATGGGGGGACGCCTGTGGCTATTAGGCTGATGAAGAACTGACACTTCCGCTGTTGCGGGAGGATGTACTAAAATCAATCTGGTAGCCTCGTCGTTCAACGGTAGGACATCTGCCTCTGGAGCAGAGTATCGGGGTTCGAATCCCTGCGAGGCTGCCAATATTCATCTGATTTCCGTGGAAGCAGGGCCCAGCTTCCGAGGGCCATCCTCAACTTCGAAAGTCTGACGAGATCAAACCTTCTCCGAGGCCGCCAGCGCTCTGGTCGAGGGTTCTGTGCTTGATTCCGCAGGAGTCTTTGGCCCTTGGGTGTACACCGTTCGGGCCCCCAGTTTTTCGATCAAGCTCCCCCCGGATGCCAGGTCGAGCGACACGAAAGCGGTGTGACCGCTCGAAGGCAGCATACCGATCGCCTGATTCCGCCCGGTGTTCTTAGCCTCGTACAGGGCGGAGTCGGCGAGTTGCAGCACCTTGTCGTAGCGCACAGCGTCAGGGGCGTCCGCAAACCAAGGAAAAACGGACCAGCCGATCGAGCAGGTGCGTTGGATCTGTTGTCCCCCTGGGACGGTGAACATCTAGGTCCCAATCGCCTCCAGTACCCGGGTGGCAAGGGTATTCGCTTCGTCGCGATTGGTATAGCGCGAGACCACCAGGAATTCTTCGCCGCCCCAGCGGATCAATTCGTCGGAGTAGCGCATCGCGGCACTGATCCGCCGCGTGATCTCGATGAGCACCAGATCGCCGACATCGTGTCCGTACCGGTCATTGACCTCTTTGAAATGGTCTACGTCGATGAGGTAAAAGATGAGGTCGCGATTCTTTTCGTGTGACGGCGCCTGCGGAGAATAACCGCGAAGTACATGCCGCACATCGTTTTCGATGGTGGTAGTAAAGAACCGCCGGTTCCTTGCCTCCGTGAGGAGATCGGTGAAGGAAGCTTCCCGCAACTCCTGATTGGCCCGGTCCAGCTCCCGGTCAAGCTGGTGTTGCTTCATCGATCTCAGACCGCCGATTACTACGATGCCGGCCAGGGTCAGCAATAAACGGAAGTCCCGTACTTCAGCCGGAGCCTGGCTGACATAGATAGACCATCCCGCTAGAAAGGGCAGTGAAAGCGCCGCAGCCATGGCCAGGGCCGAAACCCATACGCCCTTCCTGTCTCCCATTTCTCGAACCGGTTCGGGTCGCGTCGCGGGCACCGGTGCACTCAATCCTATCCAGATCATCCACAGCATGGAAAAAAGCAAAGGGATGTCGTAAGCGCTGCCGGTGTAATACTTTCCGGAGTCGATAGCAACATCTGCCGCCACCGAAACCAGCGCGTACAACAAACTCGCTCCGAACAGGTTGCCATAGAGAACACGCCACGCACCCGCACTGCGATGCCAGACGACGGCGGCGCCGGCGAGAAAAACTACGTGTTCGACAAAATACAAGAAGTCGAAGTTACGGCCGTAAACGGCTGCCTGGGGCTGCACGTACTGCCAGGGGATCACCACAAAAAGATAAAGATAGAGCCACCAGATCAAGAGCAGCACGAAGTCAATGGTGCCGATTCGATTGGGTTGTTCGCCGCGCGGGATGTGGGGGCGCACGGTCAGCGCTGCCATCATCGGAACTAAGTGGAGAAACAGGGCTATATCCGCGACAAAGGGGTTGGGAACCTCTTGACGCAGGAATACCTCAAAGAAGGTCCACAGGATCTGAACCAGCAGCCACATCCCGCAACCCAAAGACATGAGCGCCCAAAAGAGGCGCGAACGGCGTTCCGCGGTTGTCGTGAGGGGAAGGAAAACCAGCAGAATCAACACCAGTAGAAGACACTGCGTGAGGTCTCCCACGGTCGTCAAAACATAACTGCGCCGTACTGTGAGCGACAACACAGATTCGAGGCACACCATCAGCCCCGCAACCGCCATTAACAGGTGTTTCCGTGCAGTCAGACGCAGCGCCCCCGCGACATTGTAGAACCCGGACCTAGGTGGTCCCGAGTTACTGAAGTCACTACTCCTCGTTACCGGCGTCGTCAATCCTTTTTTCGGCCGTCGGTGGCAGAAGCCTTCTGCCACGGGGCTTGCACACGCGCACTGTTACTCGGGAGTATTGACAGCTCTGGAACCACGATGCAATAGTATGTTCTGTAAGGCTAAAAGACAGGGTCTCTTCCTGCAGCACCCTGATTTGCAATTTTGGACTGGTAAGACGATGGGTTTCAGCCGAGAACTGCGGTTATCCGGACGCACGATAGGTTTATCGGCGGAGGTTTCGCACGCACTGATTCTGCTGGTCCTGCCTATTACAGGCATGATTATTAAGGACACGGCCAGCGGATGATGTAGCCGAAACGAGATGCGAAAAGGCCATCATCCAGAAGAGATGATGGCCTTTCGGTTTTTAGGTCTGTTGAGGAAGGGTTTTTCAAGAGGAAGAGCATGATCGTCATGAAGTTTGGCGGTACGTCGGTGGAGGACGGCAAAGCAATCGACCGCGTGGCACGGATTGTCTCCGCTCGGCTGGACCAGAAGCCGGTTGTGGTGGTCAGCGCTATGTCCCGCATTACCGATTCGCTGGTCGCCATGTCCCGACTGGCTGCTGCGGATTCGCTTTCGGAAGCCTTGCGGTTGCTGCGCCAGTTGCGCCAGCGGCATCTTGCTGTGCTGGCGACCCTGGTCAAGCCTAAGTCCGAGGGTCCGGTCCGGGCGGACCTTCAGGTATTGTTTGACGCCATGCAGCAGGTGCTGCGAGGCGTCGCCGCACTTGGAGAACTCTCTCCCCGCACCACCGATAGCATCCTTTCCTTTGGGGAACTTCTCTCCAGCCGTATGGTCACGGCGGCATTCCGCGCCCGCGGACTGGATGCGGTGCTGGTCGATTCGCGGCAGACTATTGTTACCGATGCCGCGCATACGCGAGCCGTCCCACAGTTTCATTTGACGAATCAGCGCTTGCGCAGTTCAGTGCAGCCTTGGTTGGATGCAGGCCGGGTTCCGGTCATGGGAGGGTTCATCGCCGCGACCGCAGACGGAATTACCACGACCCTTGGCCGTGGTGGCTCTGATTTTTCTGCGGCTATCGTGGGAGCAGGTCTCCGTGCGCGCAAGATCGAGATCTGGACCGACGTCGAAGGCATGATGACCACCGATCCGCGTTTGTGCCCGGACGCGCAACGCATCGATGTGATCGGATTCGACGAGGCTTCCGAACTGGCCTACTTCGGAGCAAAGGTCTTGCACCCGGCAACACTGATTCCGGCGGTCGAGAAGAGTATTCCGGTCTACATTCTCAATTCGCGAAACATCGAATCAAAGGGTACGTGTATCCGCGCCCATGCTCCGCGGAGCAAGACCGTGCTCCGCGCTATCGCCGCCAAACGTGGCGCGAAAGTCATCAATGTTCGCTTGCCTCGGATGCTGGTGGCGCATGGCTTCCTGCACGCGCTGTTCGAAGCATTCGACCGGCACGCCTGCCCCGCTGATCTGGTTTCGACATCAGAAGTAAGCGTCTCAGTGACCGTCGAGGGCGCCCGCGATCTCAGCGGGTTGGTACAGGACTTGAAGCGTTTGGGCACAGTGGAAGTGGAAGACAAGAAGGCGATCGTTTGCCTGGTGGGCGAGAATCTTCGCGGCCGCATTGGTGTTGCCGCCGACGTATTCAACGTGCTGGCGAAGACTGGGGTCAACGTGCATATGATTTCCCAGGGCGCCTCGGAGATCAACATCAGTTTCGTGATTGAAGAAGAAGATGTGCCAGAGGCGGTCAGACAGTTGCACGCTCACTTTTTCGAGCACGAAGTTGCGGTGCCTCGGGAGTCAGCCGGTAAGCGATCGCCAAAGGCAGGCGCTCTCCGGGTTCGAGCAGGCGGTAAGAGCCTTGCGGCAGCGGCCGACTAGCGTCAGACAGTGTTCGTCCGTCATATGTTAGACGCGGCGTGGCGCATGGGCGATGTTCTTAGCCGGCCCTGAGCAGCGGACCTACATTATTTGAGCGGAAGGAAAAGCATGAATTTCGAATCGCAGTATGTCTGGATGAACGGCAAGCTTGTGGCATACCGGGATGCCGCCATTTATTTCCTGACACCGGGTTTGCACTACGGCGTTGGGGTCTTTGAAGGCATTCCGCTTGCTTCCACTGTCGCGCCGGTTCTTCCTCTCGCCCCGGATTCCAGCGCACGCGCGGAGATCGCATAGTCACAATGACGTCTGCTCACCAGTCCGGGACGTCGCGACTCAGTCCGGAAAAAATATGCAAGGTCGGGCTGATCGGGTTTGGCACGGTCGGCAGCGCCGTCGTGCGTCTTCTATATGCCCGGCAAGACGAGCACCAGCTGCAACTCACCCACATTCTTGCGCGCAACCCACAAAGCAAGAAAGTGGATTGGGTACCGGACGACGTCTGTTGGACTGATAATTTCGACAACCTGCTGGGTTCTGATGTGGACGTGATCGTCGAACTGGTCGGAGGTCTGGCTCCTGCCCGCGATTGGGCACGCCGGGCGTTGCAGTCGGGCAAATCGGTGGTCACCGCCAACAAACAGTTGATCGCGCATCATGGATCGGAACTGATCGAACTCGCGCGGGCGCAGCACAAACATCTTGGTTTTGGGGCGTGTGTGGCGGGTGGCGTTCCCGTCCTTGCCGGACTCCACGAGGGTCTCGCTGGCGACCGTTTAGTCAAAGTCGCCGGGATCCTCAACGGAACCTGCAATTACATTCTCACCCGCATTGAGCAGTCCGGTGTCGCGTTCGCCGATGCTGTGAAAGAGGCTCAGGCCGCTGGTTTTGCGGAAGCGAATCCGGCCGAAGACGTGGATGGGCTGGATGCGGGCGCGAAGTTGGTGGTCCTGGCGCGCGTCGGACTGAATGCTGAAGTGACCCCGAAGCAAGTGTTGTGCCGGTCGATCCGCGACCTCGCTCACGTTGATTTCGAGTACGCTCGAGATCTCGGCTGTACCATTCGCCAGGTTTCACGCGCAGAGCTGCGCGACGGACAACTCTTTGCTGCGGTTGAGCCCACCCTGGTTCCTCAGAATTCGCGGCTGGCCAGCGCGTCGGGGAGTCATAACCTGGTGGTCAGCACGGGAGAATTCGGGGGGGACACGGTCTTCGCCGGTCACGGTGCGGGCGGCAATCCCACGGCGGTCGCAGTCGTTTCCGACCTTTTATACATCGTGCGCCATCGCTCGGCGGGAATCGCGGAGCCGGACCGTCCTGCGGCAACCGTATACGAAGTTTCTCACGACTTCGAAACGCCGCACTATTTGCGATTTGTGGTGAAGGACGCTCCGGGCATCATCGCCAGCCTGGCCGGAGTTCTTTCCTGTCACCACATTAATATCGATGCTGTTTTCCAGAGACCGGGCCACCAGCAGGCCACTCTGCCTTTTGTGATTACCCTGGAAGCGTGCAAGACCAGCCGGGCGGAAGCGGCACTGTCTGAGATGAGCAAGTTCTCTTTTCTAGTGCAGCCGCCACTGAGAATGCCAATTCTGCGATAGAGGATTTAAGTTTTCAACCAAAGCCCATGGTGAACCTCAACGATGTCCGCAGCGCTTTACATCGCATTCGCGGAGCGATCTACGTAACCCCATGCACACGCTCCCACGCCTTGTCCGAACTGACAGGCTGTTCCCTGTTTCTGAAGCTGGAGAACCTGCAGAGGACGGGAGCGTTTAAGGAACGGGGCGCGCTGAATAAACTTTTGACGCTCACCCCGGAAGAGCGCGAGCGAGGCTTGGTCACCGCCTCCGCCGGCAATCATGCCCAGGCGGTGGCCTACCATGCCACCAGGGTGGGCATTAAAGCCGAGATCTGGATGCCGCTCACGACGCCTCTGGTGAAAGTCTCGGCCACGCGAAACTATGGCGCCGAAGTGGTTCTGCATGGCACAAACTTTGATGAAGCGTATCAAGCCGCGCAACAGCGATGTCAGGAGCAACACGCTACTTTCATACATCCCTTCGACGATCCGCAGGTGATTGCCGGCCAGGGCACGCTAGCGTTGGAGCTGATGGAGCAGGTTCCCAACCTGGAGGTCGTGGTCGTACCGGTCGGCGGTGGTGGCTTGATTTCGGGCGTGGCCGTGGCGTTGAAGGAGCTCAATCCGGCCGTGCGGGTCATCGGTGTCCAGACATCACTGGTGCCGTCGATGTTGAAAGCTGTGCAGGCCGGACACCCCGTGGTC
This sequence comes from Terriglobales bacterium, assembly GCA_049582765.1. GTDB lineage: Bacteria > Acidobacteriota > Terriglobia > Terriglobales > Acidobacteriaceae > JBAUUQ01. The sequence continues at coordinate 174,973 of JBAUUQ010000032.1, read as the reverse complement.
GTTCCCGCCATGCCCACCGTTGCGGATGGCATCGCGGTGCGCTCCGCCGGGGAGGGAACTTTTTGTCTGGTGCAGAAGTATGTGGATGAGATCGTCCTGGTTGACGAGGAAGAGATTGCCAACGCAGTCCTGTTTCTTCTGGAACGGGAGAAGACCCTGGCTGAGGGCGCGGGAGCAACCGGCGTTGCGGCTCTTCTGCAACACAAACTTCGAGTCGAAGGCAAGACCGTGGCTGCCATCGTCTCCGGCGGAAACATGGATGTGACGCTATTGGCTCGCATCATCGAGCAAGGGTTGGTGAAGGACGGCAGGCTGGTGCGACTAAGAATCTCGTTGCCGGATCATCCCGGAGCGCTGCACCGGCTCACCGAGGTCATCGCGGAACATCGCGTCAATATCGTCGAAACCAGCTACCACCGGGCCTTTCACGGCGCCAGCCTGGGGCATACAGTCATCGACCTGACGATGGAAACTCGAGGCCACGAGCACGGCAGTGCGATGATCACCGCTCTGGAAAAGGCGGGCTACAACCACGAGCGCATCGTGTGAGGCTTGTCAGGACCATCAACCCCTTAAGCAGCTATTTTATTGAGCACGCGTCAGCGTACACACGAACAACTCGTCGAATGTGATAGTGAATCATTCCTTCGGGAACAGCTTGCAGCTCTCCGGTCCGGATGGCTTTGTATTCCAGGGGCAGATATTGGCTAACGAGGGTAAGAGGAATTGGTCTTCCCGCGAGGTTGTCAAACAGTCGAACGAGCTCTTCCTGGACTGCGGGTTGGTTCCAATAGTATCGACAGCGATCGCTATAGCCATAGATGAGGTCGCGGCCCACCTCGTCTTCATCGCCACGATAGTAAGTCTGCCAGTGAGCCGGGTCGCGCAACATTGCCGCTGTCAGGGCTTCGCGCACCTGTGAGACCTGGCGCTTCGACGTCGTAGTGAACAGCTCCCGTTCAATGGCACTCAAAGCCAACACCGCTTCCCGGAAGGCAAAGGTCAACCATGGGCCTACCTTCAGGATCGCGAAATGGTCCTCGACCATTCGGGCTAAGGCTTGCGGAGATTGGTAGTCCGTGGAATGTGCTTCAAAGACGATTCCCGGATGCTTCGACAGTGCAGCAGACAACGACTGTGCCTTGGCACGATCATAGCCGAAGATCGCATTGGATCCGAAATCTACTCCCGGTTGAACAACTAACGCGATCACACGTTCCCAAGCGGACGACAGTCCCCGTTCTACAAACGCAAGCCGGAATGCTTCCAGGGTTCGATGAACATCCCCGGCTTTGGTTACCGCAGGGGAGTGTGCGTCAACGGATTCTCCACCAGGCGCAGGAACCTCGGTTCCAATCACATAAACCGGTTGCGGAGAGCCCGACGGTAATTCCGGATGCGCTTCCTCTGCGGCTTGGCACAAAATAGCGGCCCGTTCGGCAACCGTTCGCTCCGTGAGGCTTCCCTTGTCGTCGCCGCAAGGCATGCTCGCGTCCAGGTGGATCTTCTGGTAACCCGCAACCACACAATCCCGCACCAGTGCGCAAGCTTTGCTTAATGCGGTAACCGATGCTTCCTGCCGCCATGGGAAGGGGCCAAGGTGATCCCCGCCCAGCAAGACTCGCTCCGCCGGCAGTCCGGCACCTCTCGCAGCGGAATGAACGAACCGTGCGAACTGGCTAGGTGCCAGGCCGGTGTAGCCACCGAACTGGTTGACTTGGCTTGAAGTCGACTCCACAAGCAGTACCGACCCATCTCCGATCGACTGCCGGACGGCCGCTTCGATCACTGCAATGTGAGCGGAGCACACTGCATAGATGCCACCCTTGCCAGACTCGCGGTTGCTACGCAAAATGTCCCGTAGACGGGTACTCAGATCCTCACGTTCCTGGCTCAAGGTCTGGATTTCCGATCTACTGGAGATATTCTCGTCATATCCATGCATAAGGAAAGCAAAGGTAACAAGTCGTAATATAACGGAAGCATGACGAAATCAACCAGAACTTTCGGCGAGGCTGACGCCGCCCCTTTTCAAAGCAACGGCTTCAAAACATCTGCGGCCACGCCGCGAACCTACAGCGACAGTGCTACGGTAGGATGGTTTTGATTCCCGTCAATTCACAGAAGTCAACCAGCGCCGGATACAAGTCAGCACCGTAACCCAGGCAAGCGTATTCGTTTGTCCAATTCTGCAGCAGCACTTCGATGTCGCAGTGTGCGGTAATAAAGCCATGGGGCCAGAAGGGAATTCCACACTCATCAAGCCGCTTCGCCACTTGGTTTTTGGGCGGCTCGAAAATGCCGGCGCGAGTGATCACCATCTGGAATTCTCCATTGATTCGGCCCAGGCGAGCGAGAACGCCTTCGCCGACTTTGCAGATTAGTTTCACCGACAGTCCGCCGGCTTCTCCCTCGGTGGGTATGCCGTGCTCGGAGAAACCTGCCGGACCCAACTCACTGGCCAAAGAAGGCGGGCAGGCACCGTCTCCGATGATCTTGATCTCCTTTTTCTTCTTATCGATGTGTTGGAGGTCGCCGTAGTACACGGGTTCCTTGCTGAGCTTGGTCAGGAGCAGAACCGTGAGGCCGGTATTGAAATCGCCCAGGGTGGAAGTGCCGTAGCCGTCTTCCAGCATCATGCTCTGGGCAAAGCAGGTGGCCGAGTAGTCGTCGCCCAGGCCGGGGAATGATTGAATGGTGTAGAAATCGAATTTCTCCTTCGCCACTATCTTCTTGAGCGCAAGGTACAGCCGGAGCGAGCGCTCGTTGACTACGTTTTTCTCCGGCGCAGCTCCAAAAAGTCTTTTAAGCCTGGGCTGCAGATTGGCCAATTCCTTAGGAGAAATCTTCTCGGCCATGCGGATGACTTCACTGGTGTCGCGGGAATCGATATCCACTCCGAACATTCGCATCCATTGCGACGGGTCGGCCACGCCGCAAGTCTGGCCCATGCCGCGTCCGCCGAATGTTCCCATCGTCGACAAATTCAGGAAGTTTTTCAGATGAGAGGCGCGGGCATAGCTCGCGATTTTTCCAACCGTATCGGGATCGGCGGCTTCGCCATAAACGAACTTGTGGGGAACACCGATCTCCAGCAGGCCTCCGTGCATCACCAATCCGCCAACCGGCCTCCAGCCTTGCGAGCCGGGATGCGTCCACAGAAGCACCGCCTTGCCGGTAGCGGCGTAATCGCGAATAGCGCCGACCAGGTGTGCAGCCCAGACCCATGTCCCGGAGAAAAGCACGATCATGTCAACCGCGTCGTTGGTCTTCATCTTCTTCAACGCGGTCCGAGCCTCCTCCTTGGAGGCCACCACGACGCCGTGTTCCACTACTTTCAGTCCAGCCTGTGTCAATGCTCGCTTGGATTGCTTCACGATTGCGTCATCGATAAAAGGCGTTCCCATGGGGTCTTTAAGCCCGTTCTTATGGACGCCGTAAACTATGAATCCAACTGTCGGTTGAATCACTGCTCCTCCTCTGGTATGACCGAACTATCCTGGAAGTTCCAAGAAAACTGCAGATTCCCCTTCGCCTTCGCTCGTCGCGATGACAAACTTAGTTTGTCCCCGGCACCGCCGCTGAACGCAACCGTTCGTACTGCCCGACTTGCTGAGCGTACGCCTCCGTAATTGCAGGATCAGGCTCTATAACCCCGGCTTCGTGGACAAGCTGCGCCACAGCTTGCGGGATGCTCGCGTACTCCCCGGCTGCGACTCCAGCGAGCACAGCTCCGCCCAGGCACACGGCTTCCGGGCACCTCATCACGTGCAGGCGCCTTCGGGTGAGCGCGGCTCGCAGCGCCAACCCCAGCTTGGAGCGGGTTCCACCCCCGGTAACGTAGATGTCCTGAAAATCTCCCACCGTGTTTGCCAGTACGGTGGTAAGTCGGGAGAATTCACAGGATAATCCTTCCAGGATGCCTTTATAAATCTCGGCGCGCCCAGTGCCAGGATTCAGCCCCGCAATGATTCCGCGGGCATGAGGATTGAAATCCGGATTGCACGTGCCAATCAGATTGGGTGTGATACACAAGCCCGTGGGTCCGGTTGGGGCTTGCGCCTCCAGGGACAAGTAATGTTCTCCCTCCGATCTCTCGCTGAAGTCGACCCGCCCAGCTCCGTTCGTGTACAGAAGATCGTGGAACCACTTCACCATAATTCCCGAGGGAAAGTATGCGATGGTCACAAATTTGTCGGGAACGACGTGGCAGTACGAATTCAGACAGGCGGCCAAAGCCGAGTCGGACAGACTGGGACTGTCGACTGCTGCCAGAATGCACTCATAAGTTCCGATGGAGTCCGCGACGTGACCGGGATCGACGGCCCCCACTCCCAGAGCGCTGCAGGGCTGGTCGTGTCCCCCGACCACGACAAGAGTGCCGGCGGGCAGTCCGAGTTGACTCGCTGAATCCGCGGCGAGTGTTCCTGCAATCGTTCCCGTGGGCACGGGGATGGGCAGGCGATCGGAATGCAAATCCGCAATTGCAAGAATCTCCTCCGACCAGCAGCGGCGGCGAACGTCGAAAGCAAGATAGCGCGAGGCCAGCGAGTAATCAATGTACGGAGGCAGACCGAAGCGAACCAGAATGTAGCCAATCACGCTGACGAATCGCGCCGCCGCCGAAAAAACCTCTGGCACATGATTGCGCAGCCACAGAATCTTCGGAACCGGGTACATGGGATGGGCCACCAGGCCTGTGATCTCGAAAGTACGCTGGCGGCCAAGTTGGCGCTCCAACCACACTGTCTCGGCCGTTGCTCGGCTGTCTTGATTCAAAATAGCGGGAGCGATAGTCCGGTTGTGAGCATTCAGCGGAATGAAAGTCTCGCCGTGTGAACTCAGGCACAAGGCTCGCACCGGATCGCCAAGGTCTTTGGCAACAGTCCTTGAACAAACGCACACCGCGTCCCAGAATCGCTCGGGATCCATCTCGGCATGAGCAGGCGCAGGAAAATCGGGCGCGTATCCCGCCGCATGCTGAGCCAGAATTCCTCCCTGGACGGAAAAAGCGACGGCCTTGCAGGTGCTCGACCCGATGTCGATAGCCAGTAGGCTCATAGCGTGATTCTTGCTGCTCGCGTCATCTGCTCGGCTGCAAGGCCTCGGCGCCGTCCAAAACGGCGCGCGCCTGCCGGAGAAAGGAATGCATGTCGTCCGCCTGAAAGACATTGCGGCCGAAGAAAACACCTGCAGCTCCGGCCAGCACTGCGCCGCGAACTACATCCAAGGCATTTTCATCCGAAGCTTGCCGGTTGCCTCCGAGCACCAGGATCGGAATAGGACACCCTGCAACGACCGTGCGCATGGAATCTGGATCGCCAGAATAGTCAGTCTTCACCGCGTCAGCGCCCAGCTCCACCGCCATACGAGTGTGCAGGTTCAGCCACTCGGGATCTCCCGGGTTCCTGACATTCTGGCCGCGGGCCAGCGATTCGACGATCAGCGGAATGCCGACGCGCTCGCATTCTCGCGCCACTTCTGCGGTCCGCGCAACTTCCTTCGACTCGAATGCCGCGTCTCCGGTTCCTACAACCATGTAAGTGAGAACGGCGTCGGCGCCGTGCCGCAGAGCCTCCTCCGGGCGCGCTAACAGGGAACTATAGAGCTCGCCCTTGCCCCCGTCGCGCATGACAGCCCAGACTGTCGTCCAATCAATGCGCGCGATGAATGGCGGGATCTCCACAGCACACGAGGATTCCGCAAACTGCCGGATTAGACCGAGGTTCAGCAGAACCGCGTCAACTTCAGCCTCGGCAAACCGCCGGATCTGTCCGACCGGATTTTCTGTCCCCGGAATTGGTCCCAGCACCAGGGCGTGATCAAAGGCAACTATCAGTGCACGCCGATCAGGCCTGCCGAGAATGCGCTTTAGACGAAGCTTCTTACCGCAGTTGCTCAAGGTGTCACACCCTTTCTTCGCTTTGTACCAGTCCGCGAGAGTTGCGGGACTTCGGCGATAATCACCTCCAGGCCGGCCTCGCGCAGCTCCTTCACATACTTTGGCTCCGTCGCGGAATCGGTGACCAGAATGTCGAGATCGCTGACCGGGCCTACGAAAGCGAAGGACTGAGCGCCGAACTTGCTGTGGTCGGCAAGGGCGATGCAGGTTTTCGCTGCCTGCATGATCATTTTCTTGATCTGCGCCTCGGCATGGTTGGCGGTCGAGACGCCATAGGCGGAATCGATCGCACTGACTCCCAGAATCGCCTTGTCCAAACGTATCTCGGAGAGCGCGCGTTGCGTCCATTCTCCCGACAAATAAAAAGTGCCCTTCTGTAGTTCGCCCCCGGTGCAGAGAACGGTGACTCCGGAGCTGCGTTGCAGCTGGCAAACGATGGTCGGTGAGTTGGTCACGACCGTCAGCCGGTTGCGGTGGTGCAGTCTGCACGCAAGTTCATACGTCGTAGTGCTGCCTTCCAGGAAGATGGTGTCTCCATCGAGCACCAGGCGCTCGGCTTCCCGCGCGATGGCTTGCTTCTCCTCATTGTTACTGCGTCGCAAGGCCTCATACGACGGCTGAAAGCCGGTGCTCGACATACGGGAAACGGCGCCCCCATGAGAGCGAACCAGCACGCCCTCCTGCTCTAAAGCGGCGAGGTCCCGCCGGATGGTGGCTGCGGTCACCGCTAGCGCGTCGCAAAGATCGGACGCAGTCACGGTACGCTGGGCGGACAGCAGTTCGCGGATACGGAAGCGGCGCTCTTCGGCAAGCACTCTGGATATCCTCGCCCGGAGTTGAATCCGGCCTGGAATCAATCTTTATAGAACAAAATATGTTGATAAACAATCACAAAGTGATAAAATTCGTGCACATATGTTCTGGCGCCTGAAAATTTGCCTTGACGAACGATGACATTCGCAACTAATAGTATTAACTCGAAACAAATCGAAATGCCCGATGGAAATGCCCGGAACTGACCCAACTCGGGAAAGGGGTTCGATATGAAAGCTGGCTTGCGTAGTCTTAGCGGTGGATGCGTCTCTACCCTGGCGATCGTGCTGCTGCTCTCGCACATTTCTCCCGGTCAGGCCAGCTATCAGGCCCAACTCCGCGGCGCGGTGTCGGACGCGACCGGCGCGATGGTGACCAAGGCGACGGTCACCATCACCGAAGTCGGGACGAACGTTTCTCAAACCACCAAGACGGACAGTTCTGGATCCTACATCTTGCGCGCGCTGCGGCCGTCGACCTATGAGGTAGAAGTCTCGGCCGCCGGCTTTCAAACGGTCGAGCGCAAGGGCGTGGTGCTGGCGGTGGACCAGGAAACCAGCCTCAACTTCACGCTCCGCCCGGCCGGCACGAGCACCGAAATTCAGGTGAGCGAGGCTGCGCCGCTGCTGGATACTCTGAGTTCATCACTCGGCACTGATGTCACCAACGAATACGTGAAGGAAATCCCCCTGCTGAACCGGAATTTCTTCGGGCTAGTGTTCTTGAATGCCGGGGTCAGCGAGACCGCAGGCTCGGGTGACGCCGATAACTACCCATCCGGCACGAACTTTGTCTCCAACGGGCAGCGCAACGCCACCGCCGAGATTCGTATGGACGGCGCCCTCCTCACTGCGCCGGAGGAAGGGGAAGGTGGCAACTCGAACGTATTCTATGAGCCTTCGGTGGAAGCCGTGCAGGAGTTTAAGGTCCAGAACAACGCCTTTTCCGCCGAATTTGGCAGCAACGGCGGCACCGTAGTCAACATGGCGTTGAAGAGCGGCACCAACGGCTTTCATGGCAGCGGCTGGTGGTTTGGGCAGCGCGATGCCTTTGATGCAAACGACTTCTTCAGCAATCAAGCCGGATTGGCCAAGCCGGCTCATTCCCGTGATCAATATGGGATCTCGCTCGGTGGCCCGATCCGCAAGAACAAGACCTTCTTCTTTGTCGATATCGAACGGGTTCTGGAAACAAGCCCCATCCATATCGTCGGTACGGTCCCCACTGCGGATGAGCGCAAGGGAGACTTTTCCAAAGCTCTCATTACCGATCCGGACTCCGGAAATGTGGTTCCAAACCTCATATTTAATCCCTTCCAAAGTGACCCCAGCGGTGTTCGACCACAATTCACCGGCAATAAGATCCCTCAGCCGCTGTGGGACTCCGTCGGGGAGAACGTTCTCAATCTGTATCCCTTGCCAAACCAGCCCGGTAACCCGGATGGGACCAACAATTTCCGGGCCAATACGAACAACACCAGCAAGAGTTTGCAGTTTGATGTCAAGCTCGATGAACAGATGTCCAACACTACCCACTTGGCGGGACGATACAGTCACTCGCACTATTCCAGTGCGGTACCCACCGTACTCGCCGACGGCGATTTCAATGATGGCAATAACTACCTCACCACCGTGAACAATGCGGGACTGCAGTTTGACTGGACGCTGCGTCCCACGTTGCTGTTGAGCAGCCGGTTTGCGATCGACTATGTTCACGCCCCTGGGTTCACGACCTATCCCAGCGCCGCCTCGGTCGGCTTCCCCTCGCTCCTGGATCAGGCAAACGGGATTGCCCGCATGCCCGCCATTCAGGTTGATTCCCCGTGGACCTCCATCTACGACCAGTGTTGCGTGGATACCAAGCTGGACCACAACCTGTATTCGTATTCCTCCGCCCTGGCGTGGGCCAAAGGGAAACACAACATCAAGTTCGGTTTTGAGCAGCGCCTCTTCTTCAACAACTTCCAGGAGCCCAACTACGCCAGCGGATATTTCCATTTTGCCCAGACCGTAACCGAGCAGGCCATTGGCGCCTTCGACCCAATCCAGGGAAATCCTTTCGCTGACATTCTTTTGGGAATTGGGGACTACGGTGGGATTGGCGTCGATCCCATGGCTTTGAACAAGTCGAAGGACACCTCCTTTTATGTGCAGGACGATTGGCGGGTCACACCGAAGCTGACCCTCAACCTGGGCTTGCGCTACGAATGGAGCACGCCGTACACCGAACGCTTCAACCACATCGAATTCAGCGACTTTACCGGCAGCAGTGGCATTACTCGTGACTTGAGCAGTGGCGACCCTGGACTCCAGGCTCTGGGTCTCGGACCCACGCCTCTGAATGGGATTACCAAGTTCCCCAGTTCGGCTCAGCGCAATGTCCCTGTGGACCGCAATAACTGGGCGCCTCGTTTGGGATTCGCTTACCAACTCACACCCGAAACCGTGGTTCGTGGGGGCGCCGGCGTCTACTACGGCATGAACGTTGCCACCAACTATCAGTATGTGGGCACGGCGTTTCGCAAAGATGGCAACATCATCTTCACCAAGAACAATTTCGATTGCTCAAGCGGTGTCAAGGCGAACTGCCAGTATGCGACCCTGGAGAATCCATTCCCCGCCGGTCTCCCTGCCCCCCAGGGCACCAAGTACGGGCCGCTTGCCATGTGGGGATTTGGCAATGGCAACGATTTAGGCACTACCCAGGCGCGAAATGCTGAGATTTATCAATGGAGTTTGGGTGTGCAGCGCTTGCTGCCCGGCCAGCTCGTAGTTTCGGTAGACTATTCAGCTAATCGCAGCACGCATCTTCCCTGGGGCGGTGCGGCCGGATCCACTACCCGGAATCGCAACTTCATGCCGTCGGCGCTGCGTCGCCAATTCAACACACAGGATTTGTACAACTCGCTGCACGATACGGTACAGAATCCATTCCAGTCGATGTTCGCCCCCGGAGGGACGTTCAACGAGCCCGATTCCATCTACAATGACGCGGAGATTCCGCTCATCAACCTGCTGCGACCGTATCCCCAATTTGACGGCAGCTTCGAAGGGTTACCCCTCCTGGAAGCCCAGTCTTTCTACAACGCGTTGCAGATTCGCTTCCAAAAACGCACCAGCCATTACATCGGCTTCGAGGGAGGCTATACGCTCGCCAAGGCCACTGACAATTCTTCCTCTGGCCGGAACGCCTGGGTCGATGGGCTGGCTTTCGACAATCCGCAGGAACTGGACAACTTGAACGCTGAGCACTCCATCAGCGCCAATGACGCCACTCACCGGCTGGCCTTCGCCGTCATCGGCGATCTGCCGATCGGACGCGGACGCTGGATCGGCCGGGATATGAACCGCATTCTGGACGGCGTGGTTGGCGGCTGGACGTTATCCACCATTATCACCTTGCAATCGGGGCAACCAATCGACATTGGCATGTCGGAAGCCACGCTGGATGACGGCAACCAGCGGCCCAACGTGATTTGCAATCCAAGCAGCGGTGTCAGCCCGCACCGCTCCGCCCTGACCGGTCTCAGCACCTTCAACACTAGTTGTTTCGCAGATCCGGGCTATGAGCAACCTGGCAATGCACCCCGCTATTTTTCGAATCTACGGACCGACGGCGTTCACAACATCGACCTCTCCATCGAGAAGTCGTTTGTTCCACGGGAAGGCATGAGAGTTGAGGTACGGGGCGAGTTCTTCAACTTCTTTAATACGCCGCGCTTCGCTTTGCCCGATAACCTGTGGGGAGACTCAACCTTTGGGCAGGTTTCGTCGACCGCGAATGGAACCCCACCACGGCGCGGGCAGGTCGGCATTCGCTTCGAGTTCTAAAGGTGGTACGGAGAAAAAAGGACTCGATGAAGAGGCGCACATTTCTAAAAGCGGGCGGCGCCACCGCGCTTCTTGCCAGCGTGGGCCGGTCGATTTCCTCGGCCAAGGTTCCCATCCACAACTTTGATGGTTACCCGTTCGGCGCAGGACCGCCCGTCGCCGACCGGCTATACCAGGGGCCCTTCTCCGCCGATGACTATCCGAGTTGGACGGTGGTCATGGCGACCACCCCTTCCGAGGAAATTGTGCCCAACTACGGCATGGGGCTGATCACCTATGTCTGTGACGAAGTCGGCCCCGCGCACAAGGACGGTGAGTCTCTGGCCCAGTCGCTGGAGAATCTGGCCAAGCTGCCGCTCGGCACCAAGCTCTACATTCGGGTGAACTGGAAAGATGTGCAACAGCGGCCGGGGCGGCTCGATTTCTGCGACCATTGGAAACTCACTTTCGATCTGGCGCGCCAGTACGGGAAACGGGTCGGATTCCGGGTGATGGTCAGTAACCCGGATATTCCCGGCGCGGCTCTCCCGGACTTCCTCGTGCCGAAAATCCCGATGGTCAAGCTGGGCGAATGGCAGCACCGAATGCGATACGAGCCGCGCTATGACGATCCTGCATTTCAAGCAGCGTTCCGTGAATTAGTGGACCTTCTGTCTGCCGAGTACGACGGCCACCCAGATGTGGAGTACGTCGATACCGTGATGTATGGCTTTTGGGGCGAAGGTCACACCTGGCCCCTGCCAATCAATCCCTTCCCCGATTCCGTTACCGCCGAGAACACGTTTGTTAGCATGTTTCAGTACCAGGCGGAGCGTTGGAAGAAGACGCCACTAGTCACCAACACTCAGCCCGACTTCAGTAAAGTTGGCAACTCGGAATTGCTCGACCGCACCATCCGGAGCCTTAACTGGCTGCGCACCGACACCATTTTCATTGAGAACGAGCAAATCGAAGAGTTAAGCAACCGACCACCATGGACGGGTGTAACGGTGGAAGTCGGCATGTCGGACGGTTCTCCCGCAAGCCTGAAGCTGGATGAGGACGTGCCTTACACCGACAACGTGATCCACCACGTCCAGGATGTCGCTCCCTGCTACTTCTCGTTGTGGAACTGGCATCGCATTCAGGCCGACCGGATCCTGAACTACTACCATCAGTTTCCTGCGGCGATCGATCAACTGGCGCGACGGATCGGATATCGGGTTCGGCCGTCCTGGGTGTGGACCTACGAGGAACAAGGATATCCTGGCTTGATCATCGGCTTTGTCAACGACGGCCTGGCCGCAGTTCCCGGCGCATTGGTCGTGACCGTCGTCAAGCAAGACGGGAGCGTGCTCGCCAGCGGCAGCCTGGATCCAGGTTATCCACTACCGGGGAAAGTCCGCCAGGCAAAATTCCCCTTGCCCAAGGATACGAATTGGAAGGGGCTTAGATTGAAAGCCGAGATCGAGGTTAAAGGGCAACGTCATCCGGTGCGCTGGGCGAGCCGGCAAGGAATGAATCAAGACGGCAGCTTAACCTTGCGGCGCACGGTTGGGCTCGGTCAGAACGATGAGACCGGGGGAGTTTCCCTCAACTAGTTTTTCGTTCGCTGACCTCTGGCGTGCGATTCTCTTGATCGGAGTCTTGAACCTGTGAAACACAACAGCGCTCTCGCCATCTGTTTGTTCCTTTATGCCCTGACCCCAGCCTCCAGCTCCGATTCCTTCGAACCAAATTGGACGAACTACGTTCGGATTGGAGCCTATAGTCTACGGTCGGATAATGCGGACAAAATTGTGGCCGACGCCACCGGGAATCACGTTTTTGGCATCGAGGTGGACAACGATATTCCCGGCCGCTATGAAAGCTTCGTTAATCCTGAGGAGAAGCTGACGGCGATTCGCGCGGTAGCGACGAAAGCCCATCAGGCGGGAAACCATGCGTTCGTCTACGTTGCCGGGACGGAATGCATTACTGCAAACGCCTCCGGCACGCCTCACACTCTGGCGAAAGAACATCCCGACTGGCTGCAGCGGAAGATCACAGGCGAGCCCGCGCTTTTCGGCGGAGGCACGGCCTTTTGGATTCGGAAGGGCGATGAGGATGTCTGGGTGACTCCGTATGCGCCGGAATGGCGCAAGATCTACATGACGCGAATCCGGCAAATTGCGGCTACCGGTATCGACGGCATCTACGTGGACATTCCCTATTGGATGACTCATTTCGACGGCTGGGAAGACACTTGGGCGAGCTTTGACGATTACACCGTGGCGGCGTTCAAGAAACAGACCGGCCTCGATGCCAAGAAGGATCTCAAGCTCGGCGACTTTACCGATCCGAACTTTCAAAAATGGATCGCCTTCCGCATTCAGACAATCACGGATTTCATGCACGAAATCGATCAGAATGCGAAAGCGGTGAATCCTGCAATCAAGACGATTCCGGAAATTTATCCCGGGATTGAAGAAGCCGCTGTTCGCGTGGGGGCGGATGTTTACAGTCTCTATCCGGTCGTGGATGCGATCGCTCACGAGTACGAATACGGCGAAGGCGACCACATGGCGTCGTCGCGCACGCCGCTCGACTGGTTTTGCTATCAAGTCGGCATGCATTCCTTCCGCGCATTCGCCGAGGGTAAAGCCACATGGATTCTGAACTATTCGTGGGATGGCGATAAGAACGTGGATAAACGCGAATCGATGATGAACCTAGCCATGTCGGAAATCATGGCGGGAGCGAACTTCTGGGACGCGCCCGGGCACGTGATGTCGGGATCGAACGATCCGCCGACCAGGAAGAAAATTTTTACCTGGATCGAAGAGCATCAGAAGACGTTTTATGCTCCGCGCACGCCCATGCATCCGATTGGAGTCTATTTTTCGCCGGCGACACGGAATCTCTTCGCCGACGACTTTATCCGGTCCTACCGCGGAATCCTGATTCTGTTAATGCAGAAGCATCTGGAGTTCCAGGTGGTCACCCCGCGCACTCTGGGTGGATTCCGAGGCGAAACGCTGGTTCTCCCCAACGTGCGTATTTTGAGCGATGCAGAGAAGACTCAGCTCAAAGAGTATGTCGCGGCCGGGAGTCGACTGGTTATTACTGGCGCAGACGTCACCGATCTGAGCAATTCATCGAACGTCATACGGTTTCCCGATTGTCCGGGCAAGGCATACATGGCAGCCCTGGAAAGCAACTTTGACCGCACCGGTCCAGAGTTACAACAGAGTTTCCTGGACGGCCTGCGCCAGACCGGCATACTCACGATCTCGGGTCCGGCAAGTTTAGCGGCCTCAATCACGAGCGTTGACCGCAAGCCGCACATTTTCCTTGCGAATTTTACTGGCTTGCGTGGTGGCGTCAATCCGGTGCAGACGCCACTAACCGAGGTTCGTGTCACAGTTTCAGGCGAGCCTGGAAGAAAAGCGTTCTTCCTGCCCTTCCTGGGAGATGTCCAGGAATTGAAAGGCGTTCGTACTGACAGCGCCGTCTCCTACATCCTGCCAACAATTTCGAAGGGGGCGGTCTTTTGGTTGGAACCTGGGGCTGCAAGCGCGAGACATTGAGTGAGGCGACGGAGAAGAGACCTGATATCCTGCTAGAGGTAAACGAAAGTAGACGTTAGAAAAGGAAACTGCAAAGAAAAGGAGTTTTTTCCAACGCCACATCAGCGGTCGGATACGCAGTCAGGAATCGTGCTGAACGAAGAACGCCGGCGGGCTATCCAGGAGATGTTGAACCGTGACGGCCGGGTGCTGGTCACGGAACTGGCGCGGCACTTTCGCACCTCGCAGGTGACGATCCGGAAGGATCTGGAGGTGCTGCAGCAACAGCATCATCTGCAGCGCACTCACGGCGGTGCCCTCCCTTCCCGGGAAGGAGCAATCCAGGATCCAACCCTTCGCGAGAAGGAGCAACTGCATCGCAAGGAGAAGGTTCATATTGCGACGGCGGCGGCCCAGATGGTGCAAGAAGGTCAAGTGGTCATCCTGGATTCCGGAACGACTACTACTGCAATCGCGCGTGCATTGCGCGGCTTTCATAATCTTACGATTGTCACCAATGCGGTGAATATTGCGGCCGAACTCGCGGGCACAGTGATCGAGGTAATCCTTACCGGAGGAACTTTGCGCAAGAATTCGTTCTCGCTGGTGGGTCCCATGGCTGAGGAAACATTGCGTCGTTTGAATGCTGACATACTCTTTCTCGCCGTCGACGGTTTCGATGTGAACTACGGGCTGAGCACGCCCAATCTGCTGGAAGCGAAGGTAAACCGGGTGATGATCGAGATCGCCAAGCGCACGGTTGCGGTTTGCGATGCGAGCAAATTCGGGCGGCGGAGTTTGTCGCTCATTGCCCCCACCTCTGCCATGCATGAAGTCATCACCGACCGTGGCATTGCGAAATCCGACTTAAACGCTCTTAGAAAAGCTGGAATCGAGGTAACCCTTGTCTAATCTGATCAAACAGCCGGGCGCTTATAGCCTGGCAGAGATACTCTCCCAGCCGGAGCGCTGGAGCGCCTGTCTTACGATGCTTCGCGAAAAGCGGATCCTGGAATCCGTGAGCGAACGCTTTGGCGGGCAAATAGAATGGCTGTTCATCGGTTGCGGGTCGAGCTATTACATTGCGCTCTCAGCGGCCGCCACCATGACCGCCCTGGGCGGACGCCGTGCGCGGGCGGTTCCGGCTTCAGAGGTTCTACTCTATCCCGACCTTACGTTGACCCGGAATTGCATGCCGGTGCTGATCTCGCGTTCGGGCCGCACTTCAGAGGTGTTGCAGGCCGCTGAGCTGTTGAAGTCGCGCGCGGTTCCGACCCTTGCCATATCCTGCTCCTCTGGCCAGCCACTGGAAGCGTTAGCCGATTTGACGATAGTTCTACCGGCGGCCGATGAGCAGAGCACGGTGATGACCCGCTCCTTCAGTTCTATGCTTCTGACACTGCAGACTGTGGCCGCGACGTTGGCGGAAAATAGTACCTTCCCCGATTCTCTCCCGCGTTTGTTTACCGAGGCCGCCTCCGCGTTGCGGCCGCTTCCCGAGCGAATCCAGGATTTTGTCACCACGCACGACTTTGCCGACTATGTGTCCCTCGGGCAGGGTCCTTTCTATGGGCTGGCGTGCGAATGCGCTCTCAAAGTCACAGAGATGTCGGTTTCATACGCGCAGTCGTTCCACACTCTGGAATTTCGGCATGGGCCCAAGTCCATCGTTGGGCCGGAAACGCTGGTCGTCTTCCTCCTCTCAGAGAGTGGGTACGAAGCGGAGTGCGATGTGCTCGAGGAAATGAAGGCTCTGGGCGGGACGACGCTGGTGGTGGCGAATCGAGCCACTGCCCGTGCCAGGGCGGCGGCAGACCTGCTCGTGGAATTGTCTTTGGACGTTCCAGAGTTGGCGCGGCTGGCTCCCTCTTTGTTTGCCGGTCAGTTGCTCGGACTCTTCACTGGTTTGAAGAAGGGGCTTGACCCGGACTCGCCCCGCAACCTCAGCCGCGTCGTTGTTCTCAACAAAGGAATGTCGGCCCAGGAACCCGAGCATGCCGCGCTTTGATGTCACCGTCGCGGGTGAGTTGAATCTCGACCTGATCCTCTACGGACTTCCGGAACCGCTGCCGCTCGAGCGCGAAGTCCTGGCCGATCGCATGACGCTGACTCTCGGGAGTTCTTCGGCGATTGTGGCGCACAATCTCGCAGCGCTCGGCAGCCGGGTTGGTTTCCAATCGCGCATCGGCGATGACCCGCTGGGCCAGATTGCCCTTGATCGTCTGGCGCAAGCGGGAGCAGATGTGTCGCTGGTGCGCCTGGCTCCGGGAGCGGTCAAGTCCGGCCTCACCGTAATCCTCCAGCATCCGGGCGGGCGCAACATACTAACGTATCCCGGGACGATTGCGGAGTTGCGTGCTGGCGACCTCGATTTCGACTATCTGTCCGGTGCCCGTCACTTCCATTTGTCATCGTATTATTTGCAGACCGGACTGAGGCCACACCTGCCGGAGCTGTTTCAAAAACTCAAGGCGCGCGGTCTTACCATCTCGCTCGATACCAACGATGATCCTGAGGATCTCTGGCAGGGTGGGCTGCAAGGGCTACTGCGATTTGTAGACGTATTCCTGCCTAATAGGCGCGAAGCGTGCCGGATTGCCGGGACAGACGACCTGGAAAGCGCGGTCACGCAGCTGGCGGCGATGGTTCCCATTGTGGTCGTGAAGACAGGTCGCGACGGTGCGATTGCAGTTCAGGGCAAAGAGAGATTTCGCAGTCCCGGCCTGAGCGTCACCTCGGTGGATCCCGTCGGCGCGGGGGACAGCTTTAACGCCGGCTTCCTGCACCAATACGTGCGCGGCGCCGATCTTTCGTTGTGTTTGGCCTATGGCAATCTGGCCGGTGCTTTCTCCACCACGCGTCCGGGAGGAACAGAAGCTTTCCGCGACCGCGAATACCTCGAAAGCTTTTTTCGTGAGCACGGCGGGAGTGTGCCGGCGCGCTTGGCCTAGAGCCGTTTTCCCGATGGTGAAATCCGATCAGGCAGCGGAGCCTCAACCTCTTCAAGAACCCATTTGTCCGCCGTTTCCAGATGACAGTCGTAGCCATAAAAACGTCCTTCAAAGACGTGCTGGAAAAGGCAAGCTCGCTGGCCATGCAGAATCGGATTGCCTTCCACAGGCTGAAAATCACCGTCCGGGGCGTCTGAGGCGAAGACCTTCACCTGCCACTCGCCCTCCGGGTCCGTGGTATAGCGGTGAGGATAGATTTCGGTGGCCAGATAATAAATGCCGGCTTGCCTGCCGGCCGCATTTTTCGCCCCTGCCAGGTAGAGAAGTGTCGGTGCAGCGACGGTGGTCTCGGATTTCAGCAGGACTTTTTCCGGGCTGCGGTCCAATCCGTCGATCGTGGTCGCGCTCTTGCTGATGATTTCAAAGTGATCGCGATCATTCCCCCGGTAGAAAGTCAGATAAAAACGCCCTGACACAGGATCAAGAAACAGATTGGGGTTTTGATTGCGCTGATCGGGAACTGGCTGAACCAGCGTTTTCTGCTGTGTCAGGCGAATTCCATCCTCCGAGGTTGCCAGCACGATGTAGCTGCTGGGCGTATCGTAGTCGCGCGTAATCGCGAAAAACAAGGTTTCCGGATGTTTGGGATCACCGCTCTTCAATAGAGAGGGCCAGCGCGCATTTGTCCACAGAGGATTTTTCTCATACTTCGTCCAGTTCACCAGATCATTGCTGCGCGCGAGGCCAATTCCGCGTCCTTCGTTGAGTCCGTACCAACCCCAGTACCGGAACCCGTCTCGCTTGAGTTCGACGACATTTAGCGTGTGGGGAAACTGGTTGCCTTCCCAGGGTTGCGAGTCAGGCATGACGTGACGAGGAGCGGTCAACTGAAGGTAGGGAACGGGTGCAGCGCTTTTCTTGACATCTGTGGTCTGACTCCAGGCACAGACGGCAAAGACCGGCGGCAGCAACAAATAACGAACACGGCGTGCGCCAAACATAATAGATTCTCCCATCTCCGCTTGTTGTTCATTACTCTATGGTTGTTACTTTGCTTGCCAGTTCAAATTTCCCGGGCTCGCGCCCCGTTTGTGCGGCGATGGCCAGAGTCACCATTTGCACCGGCAAGATTTCGAGAATAGAACGAACCTGCCCGCCCATAGCAGGAATGCGGAGAGGAGCATACAACGACTCTTCGCCAAGAAGTTCGGCGCGGCCTCCCTGGATCTGCACATCTTCCCGCAATCGCCGGTTCAAGTCTTTAGTCTTCCGGCCGCCCGAAAACACCAGGACAAACGTTTCCTGGCTCAACATCTCGAAGGGGCCGTGGCGGAAGGCGGCACTGCTCATCCCCTCGGCGTGGAAGTGGTCCGACTCCTTCACGATCAACGCGCCGGCTCCCGCGGCGGCCAGCGAACCTCCTCGTCCAACCAGGAACAAGTGTCGAATGCCTTTCCAGTCCTGCGCCAAAGTCCGCACGTACTCCTTCCACGCGCACAGGTAGTTCGCAACCGCGCTGGAGGCGTGGGCCAACTCCCGGCGCGCCCGATCTAAGTCGCGCTCGGCGAGGACCGCTGCCAGCCATTGCAATGCCATCAACGCGGTGACATAAGTCTTGCAGGAAACCGAGAATTCCTTGCCGGCGCGAGTCAGCACCACCGCATCGGCACTAGCCGCGAGAGGGCTCTCGGGGGTATTGGTTACCGCGATCAAAGGGGAATGTCCGCGGTTCGCTTTGATAAGGCGCAGCATTTCTGCGCTCCGTCCGGACTGCGAGACCGCTACCAGCAGAGTCTTGGGATCAAGAATGGCCTTCTGGTAATGCACCAGTTCTGAGGTTTCGACCATGACGGCGGTATAGCCAAGGCCTATGAGCTCCAGGTTGAGCGGATGCAGCGCGTGAAACGAAGAACCCATTCCGGTCAATACGATCCGCTGAAACTTGCCGCGGTTCATTTGCGCGGCTAGCCTTTGCAACGGTTTTGCCGGCAGCAGAGCCCGCAGCGTGTCTTCGAGAGCTTGCGGCTGGCTCAGAATGTCGAAGAGATAGTCGCCTTCGATTACGGAAGGGTCGTTAAACACGGTGTCCTTCCCTCGTCGCAAAACGGTGATGCCAAACTCGTGCTGCGCCGATCAGGTTTGTGTCCTCGCCTAATGAGGCCAGAGTCAGTTCAGTTCTTTCGTACGGAACATAGCGGCAACTTTGCGCGATGACTTTTCGAATGCCGTCAAGAAAAAGATCAGCGCTCTTCATGACGCTCCCACCGAGGACAATCGCGTCCGGGGCAAAGAGAGTCACCAGATTTGCCATCCCCAGACCGAGATAGTAGGCTTCACGATCTGTTGCCTTCCTGGCCAGTTCGTCGCCTTCCCGTGCCCATTCGCAGATTTGTTTAGCGGTAAGATTGCTCCGCTGCGGATCGGTCGGCGGAATTTGGCTAATCAGCCAGTTGACCATCGCCGGCCCCGCCGCCAGAGCCTCCCAGCAGCCATGGAAGCCACACGAGCACAGTGGACCGGAAGGATCGATGAGGTGGTGACCGATCTCGGGATGGGCCTCATCCACTCCGCGATAGAGATGCCCGTCGAGCACGATTCCGGCGCCGATACCGGTGCCGACCGTGACATAGATCAACCGCTTCCTGTCTCTTCCCGCGCCCCAACCGGCCTCGCCAAGGGCCGCCGCATCGGCATCGTTTTCCATGGCTACGGATACTTGGAAAAGCCGCTCCAGGTCTCGCACCGGATTTTCGCCGCGCCAGTGGGGAAAGAAATTCACATCCCCGATTTCCCCGGTGAAGGGGTATACAGGCCCCGTGGAACCAATTCCAATACCGGTCACCTCGACGCCGGCGAGTTGCGCCAGTTCGCGCAGCATAGCTGCGATACCCTCCAACGCGGGGGCGTAGCCGCCTTCCGGGTGCGTGGGACGCTCCAGCCGATGGCAAAGATGGCCGTCACCATCCACCAGGCCCACCGCGATCTTCGTCCCCCCGATGTCAACCGCACCGATCATGCATCGCTCTCCGGCTACTTCCACTCCACCACCGCACCATCATAGGCGCCAATGTCCATCTTCCAGCGCGCTCCATCGAGTGCCAGAGGCTTAGGACCATCCGGAGTGATTCGATTCAGCGAGTGCGGGGCGAGGGTGGTGGAAACGGTGACTGCATGCGGCAGGGGACTGTGGTTCACTACAATCGCGTAACCGCGCCTATCACCTTTGAGCGCGGCAACCTCTACATCAGGTTGGTCAGTATGGATGATCGGCTCGATCCCTGTCCAGTCTCGGAATGCCTCGTAGATACGATGGGTGTTTTCCGTCTGCTCGAATACTGAGGGCACGTTGGCCAAGTAGGCTTCGATAGGGTATGCACAGAGCAAAGTCTTGCCTCTACCCACTGTGTTGGTAACCAGCGCGGGGCGGCCATCCTGGTCAACGGCGATGACTTTTCCTCCCTTGACCTCGAGCATGGACCCCCAATATTTCGTATTCTGCGCCGGCACGGAGTAGTGGAAACTGTCTCCCGGTTTGAGTCCGCCGAAAGCGGCTACAACCTTGATGGTGACTTCGGAAACCGTGACCGTGTCTGCCAGCCGCGCTCCGAACAACGACTCCATCTCAGGAATGGCGGCATCGGCAGCGACCGAGGCGTAGAGGAATCCTCCGTCCTCCACATACTTCCTCGCCTTCTCGTAGAAGTCAGTGTGGACGTGTACGAGGAAAGGATCGGCGGTACTGGTCAAAGGGGAGGGCATGAACAGCATCGGGCGAGTTTGCCAGTCTCCGTATTCCCGCGGGAAGTCCGCCTTGAGACCGGCCCGGCGAGCCAGGATGAACGTCAACAGCGAAGAACCCATCAGCCATTGGTTCGCGCTGCTTGCGTCCGGAGCCGGCTGGTTGGGCACTGCATCGGCGTCAGCGATGGAAACGTACGGGGTAATTTCCGGCCCGGTCAAGCCGAAGTGCGAAAAGTCGCCGTGCGGTTTTGCCCACTCATCCGGAATGACGATTGCGATATCCGCCGGAGCGGGCGAGAGGCCGGTCAGGTCCAGTTGGCCCACCACTTGCGAAATCTTCTTGAACTCCCGGGCCAGTGGCTTGTCTTGGCGGTCCCAGGTGGTCATTCCCCACCCGGTTTCCTGGGGAGTACGCAGATATGGCACTTTGTGAAACTGTTGCGGAGAAGCATCGGTGTAACACCACAAATCGACGCCAATACTCCCTGCGCCTAAGCCGGAGTAAATCATTGTCCGGTCGTAAGCGGCAACCTTTTCCGGAGAAAACTGGGCAGTCGAAGCTCCCATTTCATGAATCATCGCGGGATGACCGGCCCCATTCGAGAGAGTGATTTCGAAGGCCGCGCCGTACGTGCCTCTCTGCGACAGCATGGGATCGGGGAAGAGTTCGCGGGAGTAAATGGTGAAAGGGTGCACGCTGAAGAAGTCGACGAATTTCGCGATGTTGTCAGCGCGAAACGGCCCGTGGCCGATTTCCTCTCCGCTGGTGCCGACCACGATCGGGTGCAGCGTGTCATAGCGCCGAATGCCGCCCACAATCAGATTGGTCCAGTTGATTGCCATCGCGTCGGTAGTCTGGTTTTGCACGATCCAGAAGGGCGGCTCGTCCGTGAGATCCCAGGCAATAATGGCGCTTTCATTGGCGTAGTGGCGGCCAAACTCCGCCGCCAGATTGGTTTCCAGATGCAACATCTCAGGGTCGGCATGAGGATGGCGGCCGTGGCGCCATGGAACGTCCCAATAGGCCTCGCCCACTTCGCCACCTATGAATAAAGATGGATGCAAATAGATCTGATATTTGTGCGCGAGCGAGACAAGATAGTCGAGTTGCTGGAAGGCGGCTGGGTTATAGTCGCCCGGACGCGGCTCGAACCAGGGCCACACCATGTCGAAGCGCACAATGCTGTAGCCGAGTTCATGCATCTTCGCAAAGTCCAACTCGATGTCCTTGGGATCCCACTCAATCGGCCATTGCATCGCCGCCTTGGCCGGAACCCAATGGGCCCCTACCGGCACGAAGCGTTTGCCGTCGCGAATGAAATAGGTTCCATCGAGATGAACCTTCGGCAGATGAGGAGACTCTGCGACTTGTGCGGCTACGCTCGCCTTGGAGGAAGTGAGTGCATGAAGCTCGCCCGCCAGGAGCCGTGTTCCCGTTCCCGCGAGCGCAAGGGTAAGCGTTGCTGCTGCTATGAGTCCGGGTGTTCGTCGCCTCTCCATATGCCTCCTCAGACCTTAGTAAACCAATCGCTGCACAAGCATCCTACCGCGTTGCCGTCCTGTCCGGGCTGAGATCCTAGAACGACAACTTAAGCGCCAGCTGGAGCTCCCTTGAAGCATGCACCGTGCTGGTAATCGACCCAGCCAGCCCGGGCGAGCCCGGCGAGCCGTACTCATCGGTGGCGGGATTGGGGACAGCAAATTCAGGGGTGTTGAATAGATTGAAAGCCTCAGCCCTGAATTGTAAATTCCACGTCTCAGCGAAGTGGAAATTCTTGAACACCGATGCATCCACGTTGTACTGAGCCGGCCCTCGCAGAGTGCCTCGTCGTGCATTTCCAAAAAGAGTCGCAAAGGTCTGACCAGGAGCGACCGGCGGAGTTGTGTAGGCGGTAGGGTTGTACCAGCACACGATGGTTTGGCGGGTCGGGCAACCCACGCTGGCGGCATTGGAAAAATTGTAAGGATTGCCAATAATGTCGGGACGCGGAGCCCCGGAATTCGTGTTGGTGGGATCGAAGTCGAGGATAGGAGTCAGTGCCTCGCCCGAATGGATGGCGACAATCCCGTTGATCTGCCAGCCGCCGGTCAGCCAATGCATGGGGCCGGTATCCGACAAATAGCGCTTGCCCGGTCCAAAGGGTAGCTGATACGACCAGGCCGACGAGAATTGATGGCGGAAGTCTGGAGCATTGTCACCCCGTTCTGCCGCCGGATTGTGGGTATTCTGCGGCTCGTAGTACTCGTCCTCCTCCGTCTGTCCAATGGTGTGCTGCCAGGCATAGGAGGTCAGCATCGTCCAGTCCGAGGAGAAACGCTTCTCGAACTTGGCTTGTAAGCCGTGCATGATCGAACTGGCACCATTGGTCAAAGTCCGGATCGGTCCGATATTCGGAACGGTGCTGAAATATGGCCGGCCGAGATTTCCGGTGGAGTCGGAGAAGTTACTATCCAGAGGTTGAAAGGGCTGGTTCTGGTTGGCCAGATACGACAATTTCACGCCATGCGTGCCCACGTAGGCGACTTGCAGTACCGAGTCTTTGGAGAGCGAGCGCTCCACGTTAAAGTTCCACTCCTCAATATAGGTGGTGCGATTGTTGAACAAGGAGGCGCTGGCCCGGCCGGAGGGATTGCTTATAGTGGGATAGACAGGCGCCGGAAATCCCTGCGAAAGGGAAAGCTGGAGGTCAGGCTTGTTGGCTGGATTAAAAAAGTTCTGGCTGAAGAACAACCCGGTCGGATTGTAGGCCAGTTCGGCATCATTCTGGTCGGCTTGCACATCGTAGAAGATGCCGAATCCGCCTCGCATCACCGTCTTTTCGTTCCATGGCGTCCAGGCAAAACCTACCCGTGGCGCAAAATTGTTATGGTCAGTGACTACATCACCGGAGCGGCTGACTCCCGGCATCTGGGGAGAAACAAATCTTCCCGTGGCAAAATCGAAATTTGCCAGCCGGTTCTCCTGTTCGACCGGAGGCGTAAAGATGTCGTAGCGCAACCCGAGGTTCAACGTCAGCTTTGGGGTGACGCGAAAGTCGTCCATGGCATAGGCGCTGATTTCCCACCACCGCATCCCGAAGGACCCTTTTTGCCCGTCGCGGTCGGCGCTGATGGGATAGCCGAGCAGGAAGCTGGCGAGGGAGCTGCCGCCAGTACCCGTTGCCAGATCCTCGGTGAACTGCTGATCGAAGTTCATATCGCCGCGGGAGTTCTGCGTCTGAAAGAATCCGTGGAGCCGGCGGCGGATGTCTGCTCCGAACTTCAGCGAATGGCGCCCGCGTACATAGGTAAATGAATCCACGTACTGATAGTTGTTTTCGTTCAAGAACTCCGGAAACCAGTCGGTGGTTCCGATTGGACTGATATCGGGGAATTGGATAAAGGGCAGTCCGCCGGTGGCAGCCGCGTTGTTGGGATCGAAGATGCCGGGAATGCCCAATTGCTGAGAGATCGGCTGGCCGGCAAAGTTTGGCGTGGCATGAACCACGTAGCGCGAGTATCCGATTTTCAGTTCGTTGATCTTATTCGGGGAAAAAGTGTAGACGTCGCTGATCCCCGCCGACCGCGCCAGATTTTCGATGTGGCCGGAGAAGTTCCCCCCTCCCGCTTCTCCGGGAAAAGGATCCGGCGCGAACGCGTTCACATTGTTGTAGCTGAAGGTAAGCGAAAGGCTGTTCTTGTTCGAGATCTGGTGATCGCCCCGGATGTCGAACGAATCCTGGTTATTACTGGCGACCGGATTAAACAGGAAGTTATTGGCGGAACCGGGCAGGTTCGGCGCGGGGAACAGTTTCACCAGGTTGAGAGCTGCCGGATCCAAACATCCCCCTCCGCTTGCGCTTCGGTGCGTTGACCCCACGCACGGGGGAATTACGTTTCCAGGGAACGCGGTGCGTGAGCCATCGGCCTTGGTAGTCAGCGGATCGTAAATCGGAGTTCCCAGATCCGAGAAGTCGCCGCCGCGCTCAGACATCAGCGGCACCGTCGAAATGTCGGTCTGGGACTGGCGAATACGCGTGCCCTGATAATCCGCAAAGAAAAATGTTCGGTTCTTGATGATCGGCCCGCCAATAGTTCCGCCAAATTGATTCTGTTTGAACGGCGTGATCGGCGTGGTCGCACTATCGAAATAATTCTTGGCATCGAAGACCGAGTTACGCAGAAATTCATACAAGCTGCCGTGGAACTGATTGCTCCCCGACTTCAGCACAACATTCACCACCGCCCCGCCTCTGCCAATGTCGGCGCCGAAGTCGCTGGTCTGGACCTTGAATTCCTGAATGGCGTCAATCGCCGGCTGGATCACTTCAATCCCGATCTGCTGCTCGTTGTTGTCGAAACCGTTGAGCAGAAAATTGTTGTTAGTCGCTGTAAGCCCATTGGCCTGAATCGCCGCGCTGCCTCTTTGATCCTCAGGAATCCCGCCTTGCTGCACCGTGTATCCCAGCGAAGGACCGGCATTCACGCCAGGAGCCAAATAGGCCAATGACACAAAGTTCCGTCCATCCAGCGGCAATTCGTGCACCCGGTTTTCTTCAACCACCTGGCCCAGTGACGACGTCTGCGATTCGACCAGCGGTTCCGCCGCCGTGACCTCTACTTGCTCAGTTACCGCGCCGACCACCAGCGTCAGGTTGACTCGGGCGACTTGGTTGACGTCCAGCTTGAAGGGAGATTGCATCACCCGCTTGAAACCCGCACGCTCCGCGGTAACGGTGTACGTACCCGGCGGCAACTGCGTCACTACGTACTCGCCGTTGCTGTCGGTCTGAACGGTATGCGGCACATTGGTTTCGACCTCCGTGACCTTCACCGCTGCTGCAGTCACGACTGCCCCAGAACTGTCACGCACCGTGCCGACGACCTTCCCGGACTCCACCTGGGCGTGCAGCGGCAAGCTGCCCACTGCCAAGACCACGATAGCGGCCCACGAGCACAGGCGCGACAAAAGTGTTTGAGCAGAATTTTCTTGTGTCATGGAAAACAAACCTCCGTTCGAGGCAATTTCTGCGTTGGCCTCAGATAAACGTGATATGTATAAACGGTGTCAAGAGAAACATTTCGAGAAGAGCCAATCTGGAATCTGAGACCACTCACAGAATCACAATAACATGATTGTAAACAGTATGTTATATGAAATCTCTCAGTTTGTGGCGGCGAGTGGCAAGGACAGGTTGTCGGCATGCTATACGCATTGTATGATATGTAGTTATGACAAGGATAGGCACCAGACGACCGGTAAGCGCTTCCGAACTCGGCTTGGTTTTGGACAGTAGCAGCTTTGTCCCTTACTACGAGCAGGTAGTCGATCAAGTCCGAACTCTGATCAAGAAAAACAAACTGAAGTCTGGGGAGGTTTTCTGTTCGGAGGGAGAAATGGCGCGCACTCTCTCCATCAGCAAGATGCCGGTGCGCCAGGCTTTCCAGAAGCTGCGCTCGGAAGGCTTGTTGGTGATCGCCAAGGGAAAGCGGCCAGTCATCGGTTCTGGTCGTGTGCCGTGGAATTTCCAACAACTGCGTGGCTTCAGCGAAGAGATGAAACGGCGAGGATTGATTCCCTCTGCCCGCTTATTAAGCCTGGAGATTCTGGAACCTGAGGTTGAGGTCGCGCAAGCTCTGAAACTCACTCCCGGCGAACGTGTGTATTGTGCCCGGCGTCTTCGTTTCGTGAACGGAGAACCGGTGGCCGTGGTCACCAGCTATCTTCCCGCGCGGATTTTCGCCGGGATCGACAAACAGGATCTGGAGAAGCAATCGCTGTACCACATCTTCGAGCACATCTACAAGCGCCGGCTGCATTGGGCGGAGGAAGTCATTGGCGCTATGAACGCGGGAGAGGAGGAAGCTCGCATTCTTGAGGCCCAGCCGGGAAGCCCGGTCCTCCTTATTAAAGAGACAACCTACGACGACCAGGATGTCGCCATCGAATACAGCGTCTCGTTGTTGCGCGGCGACCGTTACACGGCCACCGTGGTGTCACTTCGAAAGCGGGCATGAGCCATGAAAATTGGTCCCCGCATTCCGGCTTCAGTGAACTCCGGCTGAAACTGGCGCAATTGCTCCGCGCACCACGGTCATGGCAGCCTGCGGCAATTCATAGACACTATCCGCGCTGGCATTTATCGTGGATTTCGCTGCCGGGCCATCTGGGTCCGGGAAACCGCCCTGGGGGGTGGGATGCCACTGATATTGGGCGCTGCCAAAGGTGATCAGGCTCACCGGTCCGGTAAAGAAGCGCGTAATGCCCGCAGCGGAATCGTCAAACCGGATGCGCACCGTGTGGGCGTTCTCCTGGTCGCGATTGACCAACATCAGCGACCACTGACCATCCGGCCGCAGCAGCGCGTAAGCGGTGACCAGTGAGTGGCCGGCAGCATCGAAGAGATCGCCGGCAGCGGAGAAGGTCTTGTGCACTCCCTTGCCAGGCTGTACCCACTCGGCGTTAATGAGCTGGCTGGCGAAATACTGTGACGTGGGTTTTAGAATCTCGTAGTCGCGCGTAGTCGTGAACATGCCAAACGTCCCCATCGAGTCATTGCATCCCTCGTGCACACCCAGAGGAAGATAGTGGAAGTAGTAAAGTGCCTTCCCGCCTGCGTTGAAGAAGGCTCCAACGTAGTCAGCCAACCAGAGCGCGCCGAAAATATCCACGGAAGATTCGCCGGTATTCCAGGTGTCATTTGATTCGGTAATAAACATGGGAACATTGGGCGGCAACCCGTCATCGCGCCAGACCTGAAGTATGTGGCTGACCAGCTTCGGCTCGTCATACAAGCTGCTCCAGTTGATCTTGCAAGGCTCGTAGGGATAATGTTCGAAGGGAAAGAAAGCCAGATCCTGAATGCGGCCGTGAGCTTTCAGGTAATCCAGGAAACGCCCAGTCCACGAGATTCTTCCCTCATCATCTGGCCAAACCACAATATCTTCGTTCTGACCGGTGAAGACAGGCCCGCCTAACTTCAAATTCGAATCGACGCGGTGTAGTGCTCTGGCAAATTGCAGGTACAACTCCGCGTAATCCTCCGGAAGTGTGTATTGCCCGTCGGCCTCCTCTCCCATCTCGACGTAGGAGATCGGATAGCCCCGCTTCTCCACGTAGGCGATCTCCGCCGCAGCATCTTCCGGCGTGCCGTAAAGCATGGCGATCGGAATCATGGCGGGCAGGCCACGCGTGTAACCGCTGTTGTAGAAAAGGTCGAGTCCCACCTGCTCGTGTTGGGTCGAGCCCAGATCCGACGGCTCGTGCCAGGGGTCGATCGAAGAGCAAAAAGTTGTGGTCTGGTCCTGGTCTGGCGTGTGCCGCGCCAGGTCGTGGAACCCGTTCGCATCGCTGGTGCCGACGAAGAGTTCGCGGATCGCATACCCCACGCAGTTGCGCGGATCCGCCGACCCATGTGAGTCGCAGGTATTCGACGACCGGCTCATCCAAATGCGGAGGAATCGCACTGTCATTGGCGACGACGTCAGAGCGAGGGTAACGGTGCCGCCCTTGCCGTTTCCAATCACCCCGCCTGGGAATACCACCCAAGCGCCCTTCGTCGGCTGCTTGATCGCCTCTTCCCCCGTCCAATACTGCACCAGATACTGCGTGGCGTAGGGATCTCCCCAGGCTATGCGGAGCGCATCGACTGCCTGCAGTGTTGCCATGTCGATGACAACCCATTGCGAATGCAAGGAGTCGTCGTCACCGGTGAATGCCTTGGTCAGGTAGGGATTGCTCTTCCAGTAGGTACTCAGATCTCCATCGGTCATACGCGAAAAACCCCGCGACTCGGTACCCTCGTTTCGGGTGAAGCCTCGATGCGGGAGAGGATAGCCGTAGGAATGCCGAATGTTCTCGCCAGGCGTCGCCGAACCGGTGAAGTAGCCCTTGCCACTCGGATCGCTCCAGGTGCCTTGCGGATTCCAGTGCCAGGCCTCGACCGCAAGCTCGGTATTCTGGCGGTAGGTTACGGGTTGCCATCCAGCCGACAGAATGGCTTGTAGAGGGGGTTGACTGAAGTACTTCTCGACTGCGGCCGCCGGCATGCGGTCGATCCCGGCACCCAGCGCCTGGGTGGGAATGAAGGAGTTGGTCGCATGATCCGGAGCTGCGTCAATCCGTATTGTCTGGGCGTCGGCGTGTGTCAGCATCACAGATGCAAAAGACAACAGGAGAGTGACAAAAGGACGAATCCCGCGATTCTGTGACATGCGAATTCCTGCTTTCCGGGAATCTACTGGTGCACGCCTTCCAGAGAGGGCACGTACCCCCGTACCTTTGTTCTCAGCCGATATACCGAGGTGGTGGCAGTGATGTACAGTGTGCCGTAGTCATTGTCGCCCCAGTTGAGGTTTGCAGGCTGCTCCGGTAACGCAATGGTTCCCAGGTGGTGTCCCTGCGGATCCCACACCCAGATGCCTTTTGGGCCGGTGACGAAGATGTTTCCGTCCTTATCGACTCTCATCCCATCGGGTACGCCGTCGCCTTTTCCACCTGGTTCTTCGCCAAAGACGCGGCCGTTGGCGAGCGTGCCGTCGGCGGCAACGTCATACACATGGATGTTTCTATGTTCGTCTTCATCGACGTAGAGGTGCTTGCCATCAGGCGAAAAGGCAAGGCCGTTGGGCTGAGCCAACTCCTTGGTCAGCAAGGTGAGTTTGCCTTTGTCATCAAGCCGATAAACGCCCTGATAAAAGAGTTCTGTTGTCGCTCCGGGAAAGAAATCGCTGGTCGGATCAGTGAAGTACAGAGCCCCATCGGGTCCGACGATGACGTCGTTCGGAGTGTTGAGCTTTTTGCCTTCGTAGTGGTCCGCCAGGATTTTGTATTTCCCGCTGGGGGTCACTTCGATGATGGCGCGTAACTCACTGGCGCAATCAATCAAGCGATGTTGGCGGTCGAAAGTGTTCCCGTCGGGATCGCCCAGAGCGATCACTTCTTCCTTTTTCCCGTCAGGATAAACTCGGAAAATCTTGTTCAGAGTTTCGTCGCTGACATAAAGAAATCCCTGTTCATCCCAAACCGGCCCTTCCGTGAAGCCAAAGCTGCCGGCGACGACGCTGAGTTGGGCATCGTGGTCCACCAGGTTCCAGAACTGCGGGGCCTCGGCTTGTAGCGCGAACTTGCGGGAAGCATCTGCGGCGCAAACCGGGCCTGAAGTGAATACAAGCAGCAAAACCACTGCCAGGCAACTGGCTGGGATTTTCATTCCCGTTCCTCAATTCCTTTCTTTGACGTGGACTCGCTGGTTCTTGCCGAAGTGATGAGGTAGCTCACCAGGTCGTCGAGTTCTTTTGGACTGAGGCTTGAACCATAGTCGGTGGGCATTTGCGCTTGCGGATCGAGTTCCACCCGGTCGATATCTACCTTGTCAAAAGAGTGGAACGCTCCATCAAGCGTCTGCAATTGCAGAGAGAAATTGTCTTCGTCGCGGATTCTACCCGAATACTTCCGACCGTCACGAGTTTTCACGACGACGAGAAGTCTATCAGCGCTCGCGGTTGGCTGGACGATTGCCCTGCGTGTCTCTTGCGCCGAATGTGTGCGCGCGAAACCGGACAGATCAGAGGCGATAAATCCCCCGCTACCCGCGACCATGTGACAAGCCGAGCATCTCCCCTTGCTGGAGAAAATGTCTTTGCCGCCCCCGGGAGCGCCCGGGAGCGCCACCGTCTGGTTCACCCCCTGCAGGGTACGCAAGTAAAGGACGACGGCCTTGGCTTCAGAGGCAGTGAAGGAATGAAACGCCGGCATCCCCATGCCCGGGATTCCATCCTGAACGATGCGCATGATCGCGGAGTCCGGGAGGCGCTGAATTTCAGCCTTCTGTGCAATATTGGGCGCACGCTCTCCACCTCGGCCGTCCAGCCCATGGCAGCTGGCGCAGTTAGCGGCAAAAAGTCGCTGCCCGGATGAGCGCGAATTCGACCGCGCTGGAGTCTGTGCCGCCGGCTCTACCAGAAACGGGCTTCCGCAGGCCGCCACCCACCCGGCAAAAAGGAACAGAAACAATCGCTTCGGAATGTGCGCTGCTCCTACGAGAGATTACATCTGTAGAAGACGCTCGTCTTCCACAGATGTTTTCACCGGTAATCAGAAGAGAAACTTCGCCCCCACCTGCATGATGCGCGGATCACGCGCACCAGTGACCAGGCCGAAGGTGCCGCCGTCAGCCGGCAGACCATCGTTGATCTCAGAGTCGGGATTGTTGAATTGCGCATGGTTGAACAAATTGAACCCTTCGAAACGCAGTTCGAGTTGCTTGGATTCGGTTATTTTCGTGTTCTTGGACAACGCCATGTCGAAGTTGTTGAGCCCCGGACCATGGAAGAAACGGCGCCGGGAATCACCGAACTGGCCAAGCGCCTCGTTGCTGAAAAGCGCTCCGTTGAAATATGGCTTCCGGTCGCGAGGATTAGTGTCGACGAGCACGTGTCCGCCGAGGAAGTTTGGAACGTCTACCGGAACCGCATTGGCGCCGATCAGCGCGTTGTCGTCATTCTCGGTCAGGGTGATCGGGAGTCCGGTCGCGAAGTTGGTAATGCCGGAGAGACTCCACCCCCCCACTACCTTCTTGGCCCAGCCAGTGCTGACGAACCGCTCGAATGGCAGCAGCCAGTTGTAGCTGAACACGAAGTTATGCGTCACGTCGAAATTGCAGAGGCTGACGCTCCGGCTGGGATCGAAGGGATACGTGGAGTCCTGCAAGCCTGATGCATTGTCCATGCACTTGCTGTAGGTATAGCCCGCCAGGAAGGTCAGCGACCTGGTATTGTGGCTGACGCTTAACTGCAGCGAGTTGTAGCGGGAATTGGCTACGGTGGAGACGAACGGGTTGGTGTCAAATAGCGGTCCCAGCGGGCGGGTACTGGCGAAGCTCTTGCCGGCAAAAGGCGACGCTCCGGGGAGGGTCTTCCACACCGTGCCGGTTGGAGGGGTCTCTCCGAACGGACCACATGGCGGAGCGCTTCCTGGAGCGAGGTTGGCGGAATCGCTCAAATACAAACACAGGGCGGGATTCGCGGGGTTGGCCTCAATTGAGGTAACCAGTCGATGTCCCTGATTGCCGACATAACTCGCGGTAACCACGCTGTTCGTGCCCAGCTGACGCTGCAGGGAAAACTCGTAGTGCTCCGAATATGGCAGCTTATTCCGATTATCGAATGAGAAGCCGTAGGAGATCGGCTCCACCTGGGCCCAAGGGAAGGTGGTGTCAGGATTCTTGGCGGAGACGTTGGTCGGAGGAAAAGGGAACGGGAAGCGCTGGCCTACGCTGGTTCCAGTCGAGCGATTGATGAAAGGCGCTTCCAGCAAGGGAGAGTTGGCGCTTCCATAATACAACCCGTAGGGCGGATCACCTACTTCGAGGAACTGCGACAGATCTTCCACGGATGTGTAATACAAACCTCCACCCATGCGGATGCTGGTCCTGCCCGGTCCGCCGAACAGGGCTCCCAGGATGCCTGAGGACGCGCCGGGGGAATAGGCCAAGCCCAACCGAGGTGAGAAGTTGTGCCATTGAGTGGGCGCCAAGGTCCGTGGGACTCCGGGGTCGCCTGGAACTACCCAACCCTTGGGCGCACCGGGAAAGACGACGGATTGTACTCCCGGTATGATGGTCTCAATCTTGTTCTGGGTGTCGTACCAAGGCATGCTGGCTTCCCAGCGCAAGCCATAGTTGAGGGCCAGGTTCGATGTGACGCGCCAGCTGTCCTGGCCAAACAGCGCATAGTACTTACTGCGGGAATCCAGTATCTGAGGGCTGGCCTGGGTCAAATTATCCGGGGCGCCAATCAGGAAGTCCGCGAAATCGATTCCGGTCTCAGATCCGGAGAACCCGTACTGGCCGTTTTCCGCGGCGAGGTTTCTTTCATTGATCTGGTCGTAGTGGAACTGCCCGCCGAACTTCAGGGTGTGGGTTCCCATCACCTTGGAGAAGTTATCCAGAATCTGGAATGAATTGTTGTACTGCCTAGTGCTTACCTGCGGCACGCCGATGGCGAACTGGTTGAAGGTGATGTAGGGCACGCCTTCCAGATTCGGTTGAATGGCACTGATTCCCCCGGTGGTTGCATTCCACGGCGTAACGAAGCCTAAGGCCGCTAGGCTGTAATTGGATCCTACCCCACCCACCGGGTCCCCAAGAGCAAGGGTGTTGCGCACGTAGCTGAAACGAATCTCGTTGACTGAATAGGCGCCGAAATTCTTGCTGTCACCAAGATTGACTAGTTGTGCCCGGCCGGAGGTGACGGCATTGTACGCAAAGCCAGCTGCGGGAACCGAGGCTCCGCCACTGGGAAACGGAGAGTTCAATAAATAATCATCGGCGAAGTAGTAGGCGAACAGAGTCCCGAAACCCGTAGTCTGATCCACCCGGACTCCACCTTTGTCGTCCCGCAGCTTTTGCGCATACTTGGAACTCTCAAAAAAGTTGTTAGGCGCGTTCGGCTGGGGAATCAGGCCGAGCTTTAACATGTTGACCGCAACGGGGGACCAGGCGCTCTTGGGAATGATGGCGTTCGGAAAGACGCAACCCGTCTGCGGGTCGGTCGTGGTACAACCCGGAGAATAGTAGGCTTCACCAGGCGCAACTGGGTATCCGAGCCGCTGGGAAAGCACGTTGGCCCACGACGTGGGATTTTGACTCACGTCGCTCTGTACGGTTTTGCTGAATGAATCCGCCGAGTCGGAGAAGTCGCCGTTAAAATTTGCCAGCGATGGCACTTGGGTGTTTACGGTTGGCGCCACGGTCTGGCGCGTACCCTGGTAGTCGACGAAGAAGAACGTCTTATCCTTGACAATGGGCCCGCCGAAGGTTCCGCCAAACTGGTTCTGGCGGAAGACCGGCGTCGGATCCGTGGGGGCCGAGAAATAGTTCTTGGCGTCCAGCGAGGTGTTGCGGAGGAATTCGAACCCGCTGCCGTGGAACTGATTGGTTCCGGATTTGGTCACAACGTTGATCTGCCCGCCGCTGTAGTTTCCGTATTCGGAGTCGAAGTTGTTGGTGATGATGCGAAACTCCGCAATCGAATCCAGGTTGGGAATGATGGCCGCGCCGTTGTTCTTGCCTTCCTCGACGTTTGAGCCGTTTACCATGAAGCCGTTAGCGGTCTCGCGTTGCCCGTTTACCGACTGGTTGCCCGAGTTCAAGCCGCCGTCGACGGGACGGTCACTGGTCGCGCCATCTGTCCCCGAATAGGGGGAGACTCCAGGCTGCAGCGCCAGCAAGTCGGTGTAGGCCCTGCCATTCAAAGGAACCGCCGTGATAGTCTTGCCGGCGATCACTTCACCCATCTGGGTGCTTTCGGTCTCCACATGAACGGTATCGCTGCTGACTTCGACTTTCTCGCTCACCGCCCCGACTTTCAGACTGATGTCAGCCCGGATCACCGAATTAGCATCCACCACCAGGCCGCTCTTGCGATAACTGTTAAAGCCGATCTGGCTGACCTCCAGGTTGTAGGTGCCGACCGGGAGGGCCTGGAAGTTATAGAAACCCTTGGAATCGGTAGTCAGAGTGGTTCTGACTCCGGTTTGGGTGTCGACGGCAACTACTTGGGCGCCGGAGATCACCGCGCCGCTGGGATCGGTTACTACGCCAGAAATGCTGCCGTCGATGCTGGCCCACACCAGTCCCGATGCCAGAAATAGGAACAATACCACCGCGGCGCTTGCAACCTGATGATTACGCAAAGGAAGACCTCCCGGAAGCGACATGCTATCGAAGTTAAGGGAGCTTGCTGCTTCTTATCTGGTAAAACTGTTATTTCGCTCCTAGAAAATCGTTTTAACAGTAGATCTACGGATTATCTCAAGTCATGCAGCGATGTCAACCCTTTCTTGCACCGTCGCAGAGTTTTTGTGAGCGGTTTTTTGCGTCCGATTCAGAAATCCGATTCGTGGGTACCGATCCCGGTGAAGGCAACCATGCTGCAGCCCCTTTTCCGCGGAGAAATACTCTGCTAGAGTCCGCCCACATAGTGACCACAGGAGAAGATGATGGGTAAAACCTACCGCTTTGTAACACTTCGTAAGAAGGACGTACGCGCTCTGTTCTTGTGTGTGTTATGTGTCGGTCTCAGTCACGAATGGCTGCAGGCAGGATCTGGCGCGAATCCGTCTCCCGCGGAAGATCGTAGTGCTTTGGTCGCCGAGTTTCGCCGGGTCGAAGCCGCTTCAGTTTCGGACGCTCTCGAGCAAATCACCGGCAAGCGCATGTACATGAGCCATCACATGCAGCCGATTTTCACCACCAAGTTTGCCGGCTTCGCGCGCACAGTCCAATTGAAAAAGGACGAAGGCAATAGCGATCCCGGAGCGCTGAACGGGATGCTGGCTGCTATCGATGAAGGGTCGACCGACTCGGTGTATGTGATGTCGGTCGAAGACGGCGCTGACATCGCCGGTATGGGCGGACTGATGGGCACAGCCATGGCTGCCCGGGGATACGCCGGAGCCGTCATTGACGGCGGAGTGAGGGATGTTGCCTACCTGCGGAAGATTGGTTTCCCGGTCTATGCCACTGGCATCGTGCCTTCCACCTCGGTGCATCATTACCGCTTTGCGGCATCACAGATTCCGGTATCGTGCGATGGCGTGACCGTGAACCCGGGGGACATCGTGGTGGCGGACAGCGACGGAGTCGTAGTGGTGCCCATCGCCAAGGCGGAAGATGTTCTAAAGCTGGCCCAGCAGATGGATTTCAAGGAACATTCCATGTATCCGGAGATCGAGAAGCTGAAATCCATCCAGGAGGCGGTGAAAAAATTTGGACGGCTCTAGAGCAACTATCTGTTGCGGAAAATCGATTTTCATCAGATAATTCGCACTTTCATTTCTGCGACCGCACGATTCATGGAGCCGCTCATGGCCGATCCCGAAAAACGAAGCTACAACATCACCGCGTTGCAGCGGGGCCTGCGGCTCTTACATCTCTTCAGCGAATCGCCGCGCGGTCTCACCGCCAAGCAGGTCGCGGTGCTTTCCCGGTTGCCGGTAAGCACCGTGCATCGATTTCTGGTGAACCTGGATCGCGCAGGTTTTCTCAACTGCAGCGGGGATGGCGTGTACCATCTGGGAATTGCGTGTTTCGCCATCGGACAGGCGGCTCTTGGCCAGCTTGATATTCGCCGCCTTAGCCTGCCGTACCTCCAGGAACTGAATCATCAGACGCGTGAAACCATTCACCTCACAATTCGTCACGGACTATCTGCGGTTTATGTCGAGAAACTCGATTCCCCTGAGCCGCTGCGCATCCACTCCCGTATCGGCGCCGGTGTGCCTCTGTACTGCACTGCCGTGGGCAAGATCATGCTGGCGTATCTGCTGAAAGACGAGCAGGACAAGGTGATCCGGCAGCTCGACCTCAAGCGGCTGACGCCCAACACAGTCGGCAGCCTGCAGGAATTGCAAACCGAGTTGTACCGGGTGCGCAAAAACGGGTACGCCTGCGACATGGAAGAACATGAGATCCATATCCGGTGCATCGCTGCGCCGATCTGGGACCACACCGGCGGAGTGCACGCCAGCCTCAGCCTTACGGCGCCGATGGTGCGCATGCCCGTCACCCGCCTGCGGCAGCTTGCTCCGCTGGTGCAGGAAGCCGGGTTGCGAATCTCGAGGGAGTTGGGATACCAGGCCAATGGCCAGCCGGGAGGAAGGATCGGCAGCCGGTTGCCCCTGCCCGGTTTGTCTTCAAGGAAAGGTGGCGTCGGGGAGGCGAGAATCCTTGCGAACACCGGTTCCTAGGCCGCGACGTGTGCTCTGCTTGCGAATCATTTCCCGCAACCAAAGTTTGCCAAGTGTGTGATGACGTAGTGAGCGGCAGATACCAGGGGTCGCTAAGTACGGGTTTGACCATGCTCTTCCACTCGTCGTGCCAAATGAAGTCGATGAGCTTCGAGGGGTGGAAAGCGGAGGAGAAGAACTCCCAGTCATGCGGACAGCGGCGACCTTCGCGGCGGTGATCATTTGCTGGCTCGTGCTGGCCAATGATCTCGCTCCCGCCACTTCGGTTTCGGCTGTGATCGACGTGCGCCCCGAGGACTTGCTGGTGCGTCCTCCCACGGCCAATTGGATCAGCTATCACGGGGATTATTCCGGCCGCCGATACAGCGGTCTTTCGGAGATCAATAACACAAATGTTGCGCAGTTACGCGCCCAATGGGTATTCCACGCCCATAACTCGAGCCGGCTCGAGGTAACTCCTGTGGTGGTGAATGGGATGATGTTCGCCACCGCCGCCAATGACGCCTTTGCCCTGGACGCCAGCACCGGCCGCGAGGTATGGCATCACTCGCGTCCCACCAGCGAGGGGTTGATTGACGACGCATCAGGACACATCAACCGTGGGGTTGCGGTATGGCGAAGCCGAGTCTACATGCAAACTGATAATGCCCACCTGCTCTGTCTGGACGCGCGCTCGGGCAACTTGATTTGGGACGTAGCCTACGCGGACTGGAACAAGAACTACGGCGCCACCGGTGCGCCGCTGATCGTCAAGGACAAGGTGGTAGTAGGGACCTCAGGCGGCGACGATGGAGTGCGTGGCTTTGTGGCCGCTTATGACGCAGTGACGGGGAAACTTGCCTGGCGTTTCTGGACCATCCCCGCCCCCGGCGAAACCGGCTCGGAGAGTTGGCCCGGTACAGCCTATCTCCATGGCGGCGGAACCTCTTGGATGCCCGGCACCTACGATGCCGACCTCAATTTGATTTTCTGGGGTACCAGCAACCCCTCGCCGGACTTTGAAGGCCGAGGGCGGCCAGGAGATGACCTGTACACTGACTGCCTGATCGCGCTGGATGCCGATACCGGCAAACTGAAATGGTATTTCCAGGCCACTCCGCACGATTTGTTCGACTACGACGGAGTGGAGACGCCAATTCTCATCAATGCGGTGTACAAGGGCGAAGCCCGCAAATTGCTGGTGCAGGCGAATCGTAATGGTTTCCTCTACGTGCTCGATCGCACCAACGGCAAATTTCTATCCGCCAGACCGTTTGTTGAAAAGCTGAACTGGGCGAAGGGAATTGATGACCAGGGGCGGCCGATCCGCAGCGACGTGATGCCGACTCCCGAGGGCACGCGGGTGTGCCCCGGATATACGGGAGCGACCAACTGGTTTTCGCCGTCCTATAGCGAGCTCACCCACAGCGTCTACTTCTTGGCGCTTGAACAGTGCCAGACATACTTTTCGAGGCCGCAACCCCAGCCCTTCAAGGAAGGTGAGGTCTACTATTCCACCGGAGTAAAGGGCATCGCAGGTGAGCCTAATAAGAAGTTTCTCCTCGCCTTCAGCCTGGATACCGATTCTTTTGCCTGGAAATATCCCCAGACAGGGCAGGGACGTTCTTCCGGCGGCACCATGGCGACCGCGGGTGGCCTGGTCTTCTTCGGCGATGACTCCGAGTCGTTCGAGGCGGTGGAGGCAGAGACCGGGAAACCGCTCTGGCATTTCAATACGGGGCAGCGGATGAGCGCGTCGCCGATATGCTACGCCGTCGGGGGCAAGCAGTACGTTGCCGTTGCGGCGGAGAGTGATATTTTCAGTTTCGCATTGCCATAACCAGGTTGCAGAGTTTCGCGGATGTGCGTAAGGAGTGGATCATGGGACTTATTTCGAAGTGGAATCGGCGTAATTTTCTAGGCGGGGTTGGCGTTCTCGCCAGCTCGATCGCCATGCCGTGGAGATTATTCGGCTCGAATCCCCAAAACAGGAACGAAGCTGCTCCCACCGGGTTTGGATCGTCCGGGAATGCCTACGAGGAGTTGGGCGTGCCGACGGTCATCAATGCTGAAGGCACCATGACCATGCTTGGGGGGTCGTTGATGCGCCCTGAAGTCGAGGCGGTGATGGCTCAAGGGGCGCGCCACTTTGTCAGTATTCCGGCTCTGGAGGAGGCGGCGGGAAAGCGCATCGCGCAGATGCTCAAGCTGCCGGAGGGATACAGCGCGTTAGTTACTTCGGGAGCCGCGTGCGCTATACAGTCCGGACTGGCAGGCATCCTCACGGGTGACAACGAGAACCTCATCCAGCAATTGCCGGATCTGACTGGGATGAAATCCGAAGTCATCATTCAGAAATCCCATCGCAATCCGTTCGATCATCAGCTGCGCGGCACCGGAGCCAAACTGGTGGTGATTGAAACTCGCGACCAGCTGCGTGCCGCGGTCAGTGAGCGAACCGCCATGATGCATTTTTCCAACTTCGCCAATGAAGCTGGGCAGATCAAAGTGGATGAATGGGTAAAGCTCGCAAAGGAATATAAAATTCCCTGCTTCAACGATGCCGCTGCCGACACCCCTCCAGTTTCGCATCTCTGGGACTACGCCAACATGGGCTACGATCTGGTGGCCTACAGCGGCGGCAAAGCGATGCGCGGTCCGCAGTGCGCGGGCCTGTTAATCGGCCGCCAGGATCTGGTTCACTATGCCTTGCTCAACAACAGCCCTTACGAAGACACGCTGGGCCGAGGACAAAAAGTCGGGAAAGAAGAAATTCTTGGAATGATCAAGGCGCTTGAGCTTTATCTCAACGAAGATCACGATGCCCTGGCCAAAGAATGGCAAGGACGTTTGGATCTGATTTCTCGCGCAGTTACACGCCTGCCTGGAGTCAGCACATCGTTCTTTACTCCCGACATCGCCAATCACGTGCCCCACATGCGCATTGTATGGGATTCGCGGGTGCCTTTGACCCCGCAGCAAGTGTCGCAAATGCTGCGGAACGCCAAGCCGTCAATCGTGATGGGAGGCGGCGAGGGCAAGCAGCCTGGCCTAGTGATGAATTCGTTCATGCTGCAAGCGGGAGAGGATCAGATTATTGCCGACCAGCTGGCGCGCATTTTACGCGAGCACTCAGCCTAACCGGAACGGAAGACGACTATCGGGAGATTGCAGCCAATGACATGCCGGATTCACCGAATGAAGTATCGCGGTCTAGGGTACCGGCATACGGAGTTTCGAGCCTCTTTGGGCGAGCCAAAGATTGAACTCTTCCACCATCGTTTTCGTCCAGCGTCCGTCGATTTGCCCGGGTGTGTACTTGCCCGCCCGCAGCATGGCATGGCCCCATTCGTCGACCATGTGATCCATCTCCGTGTCATCAGCGACCTTCTGCGCCAGTTGCGGAGGAATAAATGTGACTCCTTCAGGATCGCCGAGGGCGATGTCGCCTGGCATCACCGTGACCTCTCCGATACGGACGGGGACATTGATTCCGGTAAGCATGACATTTTCCAGCGCCGAGGGATCGACGCCGCGCACGTAACACTGGAACCCGGGAATCTGCTGCAAACCGGTCATGTCGCGAATGGCGCCGTTCACAACCAGTCCGTTGTGACTCTTGGTGTAGATGGCGGTGCCAAGGTTGTCCCCAATGATGGTGCCATAGCGAATCTTTCCGAACAGATCCACCACCAGGACATCGCCGGGTCGCAAAATGTCGATGATCCAGGAATTTTCATCTCCAATGCGGCCTTCTTTCTTGCCGTTGGCCTGAATGACCGAATCCACGTCGGGTCGGCGCGGCATGAAAACCGCAGTCACAACGCGGCCCACCATCCGATGCCCAGGATTGATGACCTTCCATCCGTCTTCGAACTGATTGTGGTAGCCGGCCTCTTGCAGCACATCCCAGGCTTCGTCGGCGGTAACGTCGGTCAGGCGAGCCAGTACCGTATCCGGCACATTGGGACGTCCGTCGGGAAAGCGGTCGCCGTGCCACTCGGGCGTGAATTCGACTCGCTGGTCCTGGGTAAAAAGATCGAGCTGGCCATGGGCCGGGAGCGTCAAGGCAAGCGTCAGACAAATTGCGACACTAATAAGAAGGCAAACAGTTCTGGTCATAAAGCTCCGAAAGGGAATAACGAGTCGCGCATCAGATTCACGGTGTCGGCGAAAATATCACACCGTTGTCCAGCAAACAATCGTCAACTCCAGGTTGTCGAAGTCCTCAGCCCGGCCGCCCAGGAGTTGCGATGACGGAGAGACCAACAACGCATGTGCGCTGGCTGCTTGTCTTTTGGCTATTCGTATTCAGCGCTGTTTCCTTTCTGGATAGAGTGAATATCTCGGTCGCGGGAGGCTTACTGGCCTCTGCCTACGGTTTCAGCAACATTCAGTTGGGGTGGATCTTCAGCTCCTTCCTCGTCAGTTACGCGCTATTTCAAACTGTCGGGGGGCGGTTGGCAGACCGGCTGGGAGCGCGGCGCGTGCTGACTATCAGTGTTCTGTGGTGGGGTGTGTTCACGGCGCTGACGGCGACCGTGCCCTTACGGATAGCGGGGGCGCTGGAGATCCTAATAGCAATTCGCTTCTTGCTGGGTGCGGGTGAAGCGATCATGTATCCCGCTTCCAGCCAGTTCGTCGCGCGCTGGATTCCTTCCCGGGAACGGGGCATCGCGAACGGCTGGATTTTTGCAGGCGTGGGCGCAGGAGCCGGTCTTTCGCCGCCGTTGATCAGCTACATCATGGTTCGCTACGGTTGGCGGTCATCGTTTTGGGTGTGCGCCTTGATCGGAGTTGCTGTCGGCGTGGTCTGGTACCTTATCGCGCGTGACGATCCAGCCGAGCATCCCCGGGTTTCACCGGCAGAGCTGGCTCTTATTCGCTCTGGGCTGACGCTTGCAGGAAGAAGTGATTCCGGCGTACCACAGCCGCGGAGTAGTGCACCCCGGGTTGTCCCGTGGGCGATGGTCCTGAAAAACCAAAGTGTCCTGGCGGTGACCCTGAGCTATTTTTGTTTCGGTTACGTCGCGTGGATCTTCTTTAGCTGGTTTTACATTTACCTGGCGCAGGTACGTGGCCTGAATCTGAAAGCGAGCGCGTTCTACGCCATGCTGCCATTTGTCGCCATGGCAGTTTGCTGCGCTCTGGGAGGAACGGTAAGCGACCGGCTCACGCGATGGCGCGGCCCGCGATTTGGCAGATGCGCGACGGCCAGCGTCGCCATGATGATGGCGGCAGCGTTTCTCTCATCCGGGTCCTTGGTCCACAGCGCTCGCTTTGCCAGCGTCATTCTCGC
This sequence comes from Terriglobales bacterium, assembly GCA_049582765.1. Taxonomy (GTDB): domain Bacteria; phylum Acidobacteriota; class Terriglobia; order Terriglobales; family Acidobacteriaceae; genus JBAUUQ01. Next base: position 133,201 of record JBAUUQ010000032.1, on the reverse strand, counting down.
GGGGGGTGCTGGAGCCTTGTATCTGGCGCAGAGTTCTTTCTGGGCGGTCACGGCGGATATCGCCGGAGCTTCTTCCGGATCAGTTTCCGGGTTTATGAACATGGGTGCGCAGGCCGGGGGTGCGTTAACCGCGTCGTTGACTCCCTGGATAGCTGCACGACTGGGCTGGACGGCATCTTTCCTGGTGGCGGCCGGCTTGTGTCTGGTGGGGGCGATCAGTTGGTTGGTCGTCGATCCCACCAGGATTCTTGCACCGCGCCCGGAAGCTGCTAATTCAACATCAGTATCCAATCCGTCGATAGAGAACATTGGCGTAACGCCAGCGAGTTCATGAAACCATGTCAAAGTTAGACATCAAAGCTAAGCGCGATTGCATGTGGGACCTGGTGAGTCTCGGCGAAGTCATGCTCCGGCTCGATCCCGGCGACGATCGCGTTTCCACCACCCGTCACTTTCGCGCCTGGGAAGGCGGAGGCGAGTACAACGTCGCCCGCGGTCTCCGGCGCTGCTTTGGACTGGACACCGCAGTGGTGACCGCTCTTGCGGATAATCCGGTTGGGCGGCTCATTGAAGACCTCATGTTGCAAGGTGGGGTGAACCTGAAATACCTGCGCTGGGTGCCCTTCGATGGAGTCGGAAGAAGCGTGCGCAATGGTTTGAACTTTACGGAGCGAGGCTTTGGTGTGCGCGCCGCGCTCGGCTGCTCCGATCGTGGACACACGGCCGTCTCCCAGATGAAGCCCGGCGAAATCGACTGGGAGAAGGTGTTCGCCAAAGATGGCGCTCGCTGGTTTCACACCGGCGGGATCTTTTGTGCGCTTTCGGAAACCGCTCCGCTGGTTGCTCGCGAGGCCATGGAAGCGGCAAAGCGTGCCGGCACGATTGTTTCCTACGATCTCAACTATCGTCCGTCATTGTGGAAGTCGATCGGAGGAAAGGCCAAGGCCCAGGAAGTCAATCGAAGCCTGGCCCCGCTGGTCGATGTGCTCTTCGGAAACGAAGAAGACTTCACGGCTGCGCTGGGCTTCTCTGTGGCTGGCCTGGATGAGCATCACACCAAACTGGATGCAGCAAACTTTCAACGAATGATCGAGAAGGTGGTTCAGGAATTTCCCGGGCTGGCGGTGGTTGCCACGACTTTACGGCATGCCAGGACCGCAACCCTGAACGACTGGGGGGCCGTGTGTTACTACGACGGCCGCTTTTTCCAGGCGCCTACACGGGAAGCTCTCGAGATCTATGACCGCGTCGGCGGAGGCGATTCGTTTGCCTCTGGATTGATTTACGGATTCCTGTCCGGCAAAGAACCTCAGTGGGCCGTGGAGTGTGGCGCAGCCCATGGTGCGCTGGCCATGACCACGCCCGGCGACACCTCAATGGCCACTCTTGAGGAAGTTCTGCAAGTGATGAAGGGACAAACGGCGCGGATTGCGCGCTGAGCTTGTTAACGAGAGATTCGAGACCAACAAAATGACCATCGATGAGGTAATTCGCAGGATTGGAGAGATCGGAATTGTGCCGGTGGTGAGGGCCGCGACCGTGGAGGATGCAACCCGGGCAGTGGAAGCGATCTCTGCCGGCGGCATTCCGATAGCCGAAATCACCATGACTGTCCCCAATGCTGTCGCGGTCATTCGTGATGTTGCGCGTCAATACGGAAGAGATGTTCTCATCGGTGCCGGCACCGTTACCACTCCGCAACAGGCCGAGTCATGCCTGGCCGCCGGAGCGGAGTTCATCGTAAGTCCCGGATTGTCGTTGCCGGTCCTTTCCGCGGTTCTGGCCAGCGGGAAGCTGGCGATCCCGGGCGCGCTCACTCCGACCGAGCTGATGGCCGCTCGGGCCAACGGCGCGAGGCTGGTCAAGATTTTTCCCTGCGGAAGTGTAGGAGGGGCCAAATATCTAAAGTCATTGAAGGCTCCATTTCCAGATGCAGAGCTCATCCCCACGGGAGGAGTGAACGCCGCAAATGCGGGCGAATTCATCGCAGCCGGGGCTTATGCGCTCGGGGTTGGCGCGGAACTGGTAAACCCCGTGGCATTGCGCGAAGGGAATCTCGCGCAAATCACCCAGGCGGCACGCGAGCTCATACAAGCGGTTATCTCAGCCCGCCTGCCAAGTTGACGGCAGAAGGCACCTCATTACACTTTATTGATTTACGCCGCTCGCCAGGTACCCGCCATCGACCGCCAGCAGCGTGCCGGTCACGAAACTGGCTGCATCCGAAGCCAAAAATATTGCCGCGCCGACCAGCTCTTCGAGTTCGCCATATCGTTTCATGGGGGTGCGCAGCAGAACTTCCTCCCCGCGTGGCGTACCCATGACCAGTTTTTCGGTGAGCGGCGTTCGAAAATAACCGGGAGCAATCGCGTTTACGCACACTGCGTGGCGGGCCCATTCGATGGCCAACGATTTTGTGAGCGAGGCCACGCCCGCCTTGCTCGCGCAATACGCCGCGACTTCATACAAAGCCAGGAATGAACCCATGGATGCGATGTTGATGATTCGACCGTAGCGGCGTTCGATCATGTGACGTCCGAAAACCTGGCAGGCTCGCAGAGTGCCCGTAAGATTGGTGTCGATCAGCCGATTCCAGTCGGCTTCGGGCAAATCCAGCGTCGGTTGGCGTTGATTGAACCCTGCGCAATTCACCAGGATGTCCACTTTGCCGAAAGCTGCCAGTGTGGCCTCCAGTAGATGTTCTAACGACCCGCGGTCGGCGACGTCAGACGCCACGGGCAGGGACCGGCGTCCGAGCGTTTCAATCTCGGCTGCCGCAGACTTGACCAGTTCGATGCGCCGCGCCGATGGCACAACGTCCGCCCCAGCCTCGGCCAGACCGAGAGCCAGCGTGTGCCCGATTCCCGAACTTCCTCCGATCACGACTGCGACTTTGCCCTTTAGCTCAAGGCGGCTGTAGCCCATAGTTCCTCAAGTCTATATCGGACGCTTCATATTCGCCGCACCAGGCCATCCTCTGTGGCTTGCGTGTTGCGCACCAGCAGCAGCACCAGAATCATACCCAGGAACGGCACCAGGCCGGCAACCACAATGATGGGATCGAACGCATGGGTAGTAGTTGCCCGGCGGGCATCGGAGAAATAGCCAATCAGTTTGAAAGCAACAATCGTCCCGATCCCGGCGCCAGTGCCGCTCAACCCGCTGACCGATGCGACCGAGTGGCTGTTGTAGAGATCAGACGGCAACACGTTGGCGATCGTGCTGAAAGACGCATAACAGAAAGTGGCCAGTGCGAACAACAGAGTAATCAGATAAAGATTGGTCGTCAGAATCGTCGGAATGAGCAACGTCACTCCGATTCCTCCGAAGATCACCAACGCCTTTCGCGCCCTGCCCAGAGCCCAGCCGTGCTTGATCAGGAATCCGGACATGCCACCGCCGAAGAAGTTGCCAAGATCAGCCGCCAGGAATGGTATCCAGACTGCGATCAGGCCACTCCGAAGTTCGATGCCCTTCGCCACCAGATAAATAGGAAACCAGTCGGTCACAAAAAACCAGACAGGGTCGGTGAAGGTTTTCGCGATAATCGTCCCCCAGGTTTGTGGGAGCCTCAAAAGATCACGCCAGCGAGGTTGTGCGGCGTTGGCAGGCCTCGCCTCCGAATCAGACCGGTCGGCGAGAATCATCTTTCGTTCAGACTGGCCGACTCGCGGGTGCGTCTCCGGCGGGTAGTAGAGCCAGCGCCATCCGATGAGCCACAAGAATCCCAGCGCGCCGGGAATCATGAATGCTGGACGCCATCCCCAACGGAAGTAGATTGGCAGGATGATAAAAGGCGCAATTGCGCCGCCGATCGAAGATCCGCTATCAAACAGCGCGGTGGCCAGTCCACGTTCGCGCTTTGGGAACCACTCAGAGACCGCCTTGGTCGCGGCGGGCCAGTTCGCCGACTCTCCCGCTCCCAGCAGAAATCGAAACCCGGCAAAACTGTAGAGCCCTCGCGCCAGCGAGCTGCAAACGGAAACGATCGAATACCCCGCTACGGTCAGACTTAGCCCGCGCCGCGTGCCGACGCGATCCATCGCCCGCCCGAAGACGGTCTGCCCAATCGAGTAGGCGATGCGAAACGCGATGACAATATCGGCGTAGTCGCTGTTGGTCCAATGATTTTGTACCTTCAAGTAAGGAGCCAGCAGGGAGAGAGTTTGCCGGTCGATGTAGTTGATCACCGTGGAGGCAAACAGTATTCCGCCAATCCACCAGCGCAAGTTGGCAATGGCACGAGCGGCAGGCGGCTTCCCGGCGGTAGCCATGAGGATTGGTTTAAGCGCTCACCGTCACTTCAGACCTCTCCTTGAGCACGTTCAGCAAGGCGGGGCTTAGCAATGTCGCCGAGTTTGTATCTAGATAAACGGTTGCGTTGGGATGGGTGCGCAGAATGGAAGACGGTGCCATGGGATTGACCGGTCCTTCAAAGCACAACTTCACCGCCCGCGCTTTCCGAGCATCGGGAACCGCCGCCAGGATCTCCCTGGCTTTGAGAATCTGTCGCGGTGACATCGAGATCGCCCGCTCGGGCACTTGCGAAATATTGGCAAACCAGGCCTCACCGACCTGCTGGCGGCGGCAAGCTTCATCAAGATTAACGATCAGGTATGGTTCTTCGGTCTCAAAATCTGCCGGCGGATCGTTGAAGGCAATGTGTCCGTTTTCGCCCACGCCGAGAAACGCGATGTCGATGGGCGCGGATGCTAGATCTTTCCCGACTCGCTTAACCACTTCGGAAGGATCGGGTGCGTCACCATCGAGCGCGTGAAAATTCGTGATCCCGGTCTTGCTGACGAGTTCCTCGTTCAGCATTTTTCGGAAACTGCCAGGGTGGGTAATCGGCAACCCGATGTACTCGTCGAGATGAAAAGCTTCGACCTTTTGCCAATCGATTCCTTCCGCCTTGGTGAGCGCATCCAGGAATTCGCGTTGCGAGGTTGCGCTCGCGACAACGATTCGTGCCTGGCCACGCTCTGCAATCGCGCGCCGAATGGCGGTTGCGGCCTGTTCGGCCGCCGCCTTACCCAGGGAAATTTTGTCTTTGAACATCTTCAGCAACATGACCGTGGCTCCTTAACAGTAAAGAACGAAAATCGAAGACGAAGGCGCAGGCATTATACAAAACCGTGCGGCTATCGGTGCTTGAACTGCGGCAAAGGATTTCAGTTCGTGAAAGTAATTCTCACGCCAGTGACAAAAGAGGTGGAAATGTTGTATGACTACGCTGGATCACGATTCCAGCCTGGAGGCCTTCGTCAATGTTTTGTAATTTCCTCGGCGGCTTGTCGCTTCCGCTGGTCCTGTTGGGACTGAGTCTCGTCTGCGGGGCGCAAACCGTGCAGGTCGATGCCACCCCCAGCCACGTGCTGAACACGTTCAGCCCCTTGTATGCGCTGGGTTCGACCGTGGACCGCGTGCCCAGCAACGCCACGGACATGTTTTTCCGGCCCGACCAGATCAAGCAAGTCCTGTCCGCCGGGTGGGGAGTGATCAGCTACCGGCAGAATACCGACCTGTTTGTGCAAACCTGGCATTGGAATCCCAAAGGGAAATGGAGTGATCCCGCCGGGAAGGGATACTTCGTCGGTGACGCCGACCCCACCAGCGAAATGATTCGACACTCCTACGGCTATTCGCTTCCGCATCGCGGTTTCACTCGCAACAATGGTACCGAGTTCGACGGCTTCTCGCGCCTGGATGACGGTGATCTGAACACTTACTGGAAGAGTAATCCGTACCTCACGAGTGCTTACACAGGTGAGGATGATTCTCTCCACCCGCAGTGGGTCGTAATTAGCCTGGAACAGATGCGGACACTCAACGCGATTCGCATTGCCTGGTCGGAGCCGTACGCGCGAGTTTACGAAGTGCAATATTGGGTTGGGGCCGGCGACGCCATGGACGAACAGGACAAGGGAGAATGGAGGACATTTACCAACGGAAACGTGACCGAAGGGAAGGGAGGCGCGGCCACGTTAGTGCTCGGTGCTTCGCCGGTAAACACAAAGTATGTGCGCATCCTCATGACCCAATCCTCGAACACCTGCGACACCCACGGTTCGAGCGATCGCCGGAATTGTGTCGGTTATGCCATTCGTGAACTTTATCTGGGAATGGCAGACGAAAAGGGAGACGTCAAAGATCTGCTGCATCACTCCCCCGATCAGAAACAGACGCTGACGCTTTGTTCCTCGGTAGACCCGTGGCACGAGCCCTCGAATCTGTATGTCGCTCCGGACCGTATGGAATCTGGAGATCAGCCCGGTTTCGATCTGTTTTTCACCAGCGGCATTACTCGCGGCTTACCCGCAATTATTCCTATCGCCATGCTGTACAGCACACCGGAAGATGCGGCAGCGCAAATGGCCTACATCAGGAAGCGGGGTTACCCGGTCTCTTATATCGAGATGGGGGAAGAACCTGATGGCCAATACATGCTGCCCGAGGACTATGCGACTCTGTATTTGCAGTTTGCCAAGGCTCTCCATGGTGTCGACCCGACCTTCAAGCTGGGAGGGCCCGTTTTTGAGGGAGTCACGGAAGATATCGAGGCCTGGCCCGATTCACATGGACGGACTTCCTGGTTGGGACGATTCCTCGATTATCTGAAAGCTCACGATCGTCTTCAGGACCTGTCGTTCATGTCCTTCGAACACTATCCGTATGACGGCTGCGAGACGCCCTGGAAGAATCTCTATCAGGAACCGGAGTTGATCACGCACATCATGCAGGTGTGGCGGGACGATGGCCTGCCGCCCGGCATTCCGCTACTCGATACCGAGACCAACGATCACGGGGGCGAGGCTGCGGTCGATATCTTTGGGGCGTTGTGGCTGGCCGATTCATTCGGCGGCTTTCTTGCCGCGGGTGGCCAGTCGACTCACTACTATCATGACTTGTCGTATTCTCCGCCGCATCCCGCCTGTGAAAACAGCTGGGGCACCTACCACATGTTCATGGTAGACAATAATTATGAGATCAAGGAGCGGACGTCCCAGTTTTTTGCGGCGCAACTGATCACTCAGGAGTGGGCCGAGCCAAAAGACGCTGAGCACCGGCTTTTCAGGGCTGCCAGTGATGTCCAAGATTCCGACGGCCACGTGCTCGTGACCGCTTACGCTCTGCAACGCCCAGATGGTCAGTGGGCGATCATGCTGATTAACAAAGATCACGACAATCCGCATCCGATCCGCATCGTGTTTCACGATGCCGACGGCAATCAGGATCGCTCCTTGCTGGGACCGGTGACATCGATCACGTTTGGGAAGGCGCAGTACCAGTGGCATCCCAACCGCAAGAGTGGATACGCCGAACCGGACGGGCCGCCGGCGAAGTCCACGGTTGACGGAGGCCCGGACGCGACGTACACGCTTCCGGCAGCCTCGCTCACCATCGTTCGCGGCCGAATAGGTGACTCCGGCGCACTGCCATAGCGCATGGTTGGTTCTGATAGCACTTCAGAGGCCGCGGAAAGACTCTCGGTGCGAGATTCTACGGCAGCAACTCGTAGCTTACAAACGCGAATTTCTTTGAGTCAGGCGACCAGGAGTTGACGTTGATGGTGCCCTGCCCTCCGAAGAAGTCTGTCAGCACCTGAATCGTGGGATTCTGTCCAGCCATCGGCCTGTCACTTTGCGGCATGGGCATCATGCGAAGGTGAACTCTGGTTTTAACATTGTGTCCCGGCGTCCCTTTTGGGAAGGAGAGAAACACTATATATTTCCCGTCGGGCGAGGGGTGCGGGAACCAGTCATCGAGTTCGTCGCTGGTCACGCGCTCGGCTTTGCCGTCGCCAGGTCCCGCGCCGTCGGCAGGGAAGCGCCAGATATCCCAGCCGCCAGAACGATTGGAGTTGATGTAGATCCACTTGCCATCGGGCGAGTAGTCGGGCCCATCGTCGTAAACCGGAAGCGAGGTGAGCCGCTGTTCGGTGCCACCACTGGCCGGAACACGGAAAATGTTGTAGTGCCCACCTCCGCGTTCACCGACAAAGGCCAGCCACTCTCCATCCGGCGACCAGCCGTGAAAGTAACTGGGGGTATTTGGTGTGAGCAGTCTAGGACTTGCGCCATCCGACGAAGCCAGAAAAACCTGTGACTCTTCCGAAGGGGCGTGGTCGGCGGAAAAGGCCAGCAGTTTGCCGTCGGGCGAAAGGCCGTGGTCATTGTTCGACTTGTATGACGTGTCTAAGTCGACCTTCTCGGGCTGGACCGGTCCGTTGCCGCCGAGCGCAAGTCTATAAAGGATGCCGCCCGAGTTCGCCAGTAGATATTTTCCGTCTGGAGACCAGTTAGGAGATTCCCAGAGCTTGTCCGCGGTGTACACAACCTGGGTTTTTTTCGTCTCTAGATCGTAGATCGAAAATCCTGCTGCGAACGTGGGTGGGATTCTGAGTTTCCTCGTCGGGCGGGAGTGCCTCGACGCTGACGTTCGAGAATACGGCCGTTTCCAGCACATTGGCGTCGTGCGGGCACACGCCGAGACCGACATAGATCGGATCATGAAGTTCGACCGTCACCGGGGTTGAGCTCACGAGCTTCTCGCCCGGCTTGCCGGCGTACATGGTGAATCGATTGCCGCGTCGCTCGATGCGAATCCGAACCGGGGCGTTCTCGGTAGATCGGACCTCCAAAGTCTCGGCACCTTTCGTCAACCTGTACTGCAAGGAAGTGAGGCCATCTCCGTGCAGCGCGATGTCGGCGTAGGCGCTGTCGGGGTCGAGGCTCTGACGCAACATCAAGATCGCCTTGCGATGTTCGACGGCGCCGGTCCCGACGAAGTGCACATCGGCCGTCATGCTCAGGTCTCCCGAAAGGCGCTTCCAGACGAATTGAAATGCGTCAGTCCGCTCCCACAGGTTGGCGCCGCCGCCGGTGATGCGATATTCACCGCTGCCGGAGTCGTAAGTCGCCGAGCCTTTCTGCGGGGTGATGCCAACGTCGGTGTGGTCCTCGAACACGCCCAACGAGTCGGATGGCGGCGGAGTCTGCGAAAATGCCTCGCAACAAAGGAGTAGAGGCGTGATTGCAAGAGCGAGATAAAGCCGAGTCGATCTGAGGTTCATGGCGCGTGCCCTACATTTAAACGTTGTGCGGCCATAGCATACCACCGCAGCGCCCAGGTTCTCAGTCATCGCTTCCTTCGGAATGTAATCCTCCGAGAGCGGTGGCGGATGGTTCGGCAATGTGCAGGCGATGCTGCCGGGCTGACGCCGTCGATTGGCGTACTACGAGCTCAGTACCGAGATAATACTCGTCTCCTCGTTGCCGCTTGAGCTTCAATATCTTGTCGAGCGCCTCGAATGCCACTCTTCCCAAACGTTCGCGAGGAACGCTGATGGTGGTGAGCGGGGGACGGGCGAGGAAAGCAAAGGAAATGTCATCGATGCCAATCACTGAGACGTCCTCAGGCACCCGGACACCGGCTTCCTCCAACGCATTCATCGCTCCCATCGCAATGAGGTCGTTTCCGCAGAAAATGACTGTCGGTATCTCGGGCTGGGAAAGAACGGCGCGCACGGCGGAGGCTCCCGCGTCCACATGGTAGTTGCTATCGAGGACGGGGGAAGGATGCAGGTTGCGTTCATTCAATCCTGCGACCAAGGCTTGCTTGATGGTAATCGCCGTCCGGTTGTCGCCGGGGCCGGCGATGACCGCGGCACGCCGGTGTCCGAGGGCGACCACATGTTCGATAGCTTGCGCAATCCCGCGCTGGTAGTCGATCGAAATATTGCTGACCAGCTTGGCCGCAGGTCCGAGGTTGCAGAAGATCAGACCGACACCCGCCTCGCGCAGTTCGGCGGTCGCACTCTGGTCAACCGAGGAAGTCATAATGGCGACTCCTCGGACATCACTTTCGATCAGTTTCCGCATCACCGATTGGGCCCGCTGCTCTTGATATTCGGTATTGCAGAGCAGCACGTCGAATCCGCGGTCCCAGGCCGCGGCTTGAAATCCCCGTACAACTTCCGGGAAAAAAGGATTGGTGATCTCCGAGATGACCAGCCCAAACAAATCGCTGCGGCCGGTAGCCAGGCGGCGGGCGTGAACGTTCTTGTGATAGTTGAGCTGGCGCACCACTTCGCGCACGCGCTGTTCGGTCTCTGGAGCAATGTGTTGAGTTTTGTTCAGGACACGCGATACCGTGGCCGGGGAGACTCCCGCCCGTTTGGCCACCTCACGCATGGTGTAACCCATCAATCCTCCTTTGCGCTGGTCCGAAGTTGCGAAACAGGGGAGTGCAGAATGGCAATGCTCATTTGTAGATCCGATGCACTGAGGAGCCGGGGAAAGCGCTTTCCTAAACTGCTTGCCCGTCTGGGTCGAAGCTATCACGATTTGCTGGCAAAGACCATTGCGGAACCGACTCCGCAGATCGGCCGCCCTCTCCATAAAAAGCTTGACAAGCCACGTGCGGATGCATAAAAAGGGGAGTTTAGGAAACCGGTTTCCGAAACCGGTTTCCCAGCTTCAATGTATCCCCGGAACCGCGCATGACTTACTTCCTCAACGATATTCTCCGCCAGCCCGCCGAGCTCCAGCAAACCTTCGACTATCTCTGCGGGGCTGGCCAGCCCTCGCTACAACGCGCTGCTGCGGCGGTTCGAAGTGCCCGTCATGTCTACTTGACTGGGATTGGCAGCAGTTGGCACGCCGCACTGACCGCCGGACCGCTGTTCTCTCTGAGCGCCCACCCGGTATACATGCAGGATGCGGCTGAGTTGCTGCAGTTTGCCGCGCTTCCGACGGGCGCCGTGTTGATTCTCATCTCGCGCACCGGCCGCAGCGTGGAGATTGTGAACCTGCTGGCGAAGGCCCGGGAGAGTGGCGCGACTGTGATTGGCATCACCAATTCGCCCGACGGTCCGCTGGCCCGCGAGGCGCAGATTCCCATTGTTATCAATGTTGAGTTGGATCACGCCATTTCTGTGAATACTTATTCCACGTTGGCCGCAGCGGTGGGTGCCTTGGCTGCGGCCAGCTGCGATTCCTTTGACAGCGCCCTGGTAGGGTCGTTGTCGTCGTCGATCGCGCAGACGACGCAAGCGATTCCGGGATGGCAAGAGCGGATCGAAGATACCGCCTGGCTTCTGCCCAATTCGGTTTCTTATTTTCTGGGCCGCGGTTCCGCTCTGGGGAGTTGCTATGAGACCCGGCTCTTGTGGGAGGAAGGCGTCAAATCCCCCGCCACAGCCATGGGGACGGGCAGCTTTCGGCACGGTCCGCAGGAAATGGTAAAGGAGGGAACACGGGTTGGGGTGTGGATCGACGGCCAACGCATGCGCGCCCAGGACCTGGCGGTGGCGCGCGACCTGCGGCGCGTGGGAGCTTCGGTTATGCTGATTGGCCAGGACATTCCTCAGGACGCAGGAGACCTGGTGTTTCCGCTCCCCGTGATCGTGCCGGGATGGCAGTTTCTGATCGACATCATTCCTGCCCAACTCGCGGCCGAACGTCTGGCGGGGCTGACTGGAGTCGATTGCGACTCCTTTCGCCTCTGCTCCTTCATCGTGGAGGACGAGTACGGCTTATTGCATGAGAAAGCGGGAGTTTAGAGGACCTGGGCGGATGCCGGTTCCTGCTGCCCGCTTCAACATCGATGTGAGAGGGAATCATTTATGAGCAGAATTTGGTCTTGTCTGTTTCTACTGCTGGCGTTCCTGCCGTTTGCTGCGCAGGCGCAATCAGACGGCTGGCAACAACTATTCAACGGGAAAGACCTGACCGGCTGGAAGCACGTGGGCCCCGGCGGGGATACGGTGGAGGATGGTCTGATCCGCACCCACGGTGGCATGGGGTTGCTCTACTGGACGGGCGGCAAGCTGGGGAACTGCACCATTCGCGTGGTCTATAAGATGCGCGACAACAATGACAACTCCGGCGTCTTCATCCGCATTCCCATCGAGCCCCGGGAAGAGTGGATGCCGGTGCATTATGGTTACGAAGTGCAGATCGACAATCACCCAGAGACGTCCGACGAGGATGAGTATCACGTCACCGGCACTCTCTATTCACTGACCAAACCATTGGCGAAACCCGGCAAACCCGGCCCGGAGTGGAACACCATGGAGATCACGCTGGACGGGCCCCACACGGTGGTTGTCTTGAACGGTGTGAAAGTCACCGACTACACCGAAGGCGATCCGGTGCCGGAAAAGAAGTTCGATTTCGAACCGTGGCGCGGACGGAGGCCGTTGGAGGGCTACATCGGTCTGCAGAATCACAGCGACAATGACATCGTGTTCTTCAAGGAAGTAGCGGTCAAGAAATTACACAAGTAGGAGAGCTACAGGATTCGCGCATCGCGGAGGTCAAAAAACATGAGCAAATACTCGCGTCGTAAGTTTCTCGGCATCGGCGCCGCAGCTGCCGGCGCTTCGCTGGCTGGCAAGACGTTCATGCTGAATCCCCAGCCGCTGTGGGCCGAACAGTCGGTTGTGGCCAGCGACCGGCTTCACTTCGGCATGGTCGGCATCGGTATGCAAGGATCGGGGCTGCTGGCGGAGTCCATCGAATTGCCAGGAATCGAATGCATCGCCGCCTGTGATCTTTATGATGGCCGGCACACCCTGGCCAGAGAGATCACGGCGAAGCCGGACTTGCCGGTGACCCGCCGCTATCAGGACCTGCTTGCCAACAAGGATATCGACTGCATCGTGGCGGCGGTTCCCGACCACTGGCACAAGCAAGTGGTGGTCGACGCTGTGAATGCCGGGAAAGACATTTACTGCGAAAAACCGATGTCGCACAGCGCCGCCGACGGAGTGGCGATGGTTGAGGCCGCTCAGAGGACCGGTCGGATTGTGCAGATCGGCTCGCAGCGCGTGAGTTCGCTGATTTGCAAAAAGGCCAAGGAGTTAATTGCGCAGGGAACCATCGGCGACATCGTCCTGGTGGAAGGCTGGCTGGGCCGCAATGATCCCACCGGCGCCTGGGAGTATCCACCGCCTTTTGATTTGTCTCCTCAGAATCTGGATTGGGATACATGGCAGGGCACGGTGCCCAGGAAACCGTTCGATCCTTACACTTTCGCCCGCTGGCGATGCTGGAAGGAATATGGCACGGGTCTGGCTGGGGACCTTCTGGTGCATCTGGTGAGCGGCATGATGTTCATGCTGGGCATCAACGAACCTCCCAAGCAAGCCATGTCCGTTGGCGGAATCCTGCGCTGGAAGGATGGCCGCAATATGCCCGACGTGCATGCCACTGTCTACTATTACGGTCAGCTTCCAGTCTACATGCGGCTCAATCAGGGCACGGAAATGCCGGAGACCTACCGCTTCCAGGGATCGAAGGGCATTCTGGAAGTGACCGAGTTCGGACTCAACTACACGCCGCAGACCGGCAAGGACTCCGGACCCAGCTATTACGATTCCAGCTTCCCGCACGAGATGCGCAACGCCTACGAAAAGAAGTGGCACGAGGAAAACGATCCCAAGCTGGGACAGGAACCCATGCCAGAGACGATATCGTACCGCGGACCTGACTACGACGACGTGAAGCCGCATCTCTGGACGTTTTTCGAAGCGGTGCGGTCTCGGAAGCCGGTGGTCGAGGATGCGGTATTCGGTCACCACGCGGCTTTGGCCTGCCACATGGCGAACGAGTCGTACTTCCGTCAGAAAGCGGTGTGGTGGGACGAAACGTCCAAGAGCATCAAGAGCTAGCAAATTCGAACAGGCGTGGTTGCAGGCCTCTGCCCGTGGGGGTTCGGAGATGAAGAAGGCGATCCCAAAACTTCTTTGCTTGTTTCTCGGGGTGTCGGTGTTGGTTCCGTGGGTGGCAGCGCAGGATACGGCATCGCTGACGGGAACGATTCGGGACAAGACCGGCGCCGTGGTTGCGGGCGCTAGAGTTTTGGTCAAGAATACCGCCACCGGCCTCAAGCGTGAACTCAAGAGCAACGGGGACGGCGATTACCTGGCAGCGGCCCTGCCGGCCGGCCGGTACGACGTGACGGTTATGGCCCAGGGATTCCGGCAGTATCAGGCCCAGGGTGTGATCCTGCGGGTGGCGCAGAACGCGCGCATCGACGTTTCCCTGCAGTTGGGTAGTGTGGACACCATGGTCACGGTGAATGGTGCTACCCTGGCGGAAGTCAATACCGAGTCCTCGGAAATGGCGGGGACGGTTACCGCCAAAGAACTTTCCCAGCTTCAATTGAACGGCCGTAACTTCACCCAATTAGTAACCTTGGTTCCCGGCGTCAGCAACCAAACCGGACAGGATGAAGGGACGGTTGGTCCGCAGGGAAATGTGAACTACAGCATCAACGGCGGGCGGGTCGAGTACAACAACTGGGAAGTCGACGGCGGCGACTTGATGGACAACGGCAGCAACGAAACGCTGAATGTCTACCCCAGCATCGAGGCCATCGAGGAAGTCCGCGTGCTGACCTCCAACTACGGAGCGCAGTACGGACGGAATGCGTCCGGCACCATTGAAGTGGAAACCAAGTCTGGCACCAACGCCTTTCATGGCTCGGTGTACGAGTTCTTGCGCAACGAGATGTTTAATGCGCACAACTACTTCGATCCCGCCGGACAGGCCAAGCCCCCTTACAAGAAGCATGACTTTGGATACAGTTTGGGAGGTCCCATCTGGAAGAACCATACGTTCTTCTTCTGGTCCGAGGAATGGCGGCGGGAGAACGTTCCCCAGAATTTCTTCACTCCGGTTCCGTCGGTCGCCAACCGGCAGGGCAATTTCAACGACATTTGCAACGCCGAACCGGATGACTGTCCCTTCGACCCGAACACGGGAAATTATTTTCCTAACAACCAAATCCCCTTTATCGATCCCAACGGGAAGCAGTTGCTGCCGATGATTCCGTTGCCCACTGTCGGTTCAGGGGCGGACTCCTTCTTTGCCGCGGCCGTTGGCCAACCCACTCGCTGGCGCGAGGAACTGGTGCGGGTGGATCACGATTTCAACTCTAAACTGCGCGCCACCTTCCGCTTCATCCACGATTCCTGGGATACGACCAACGCCACGGTCACCTGGGGAGGGGAAAGCTTTCCCACCATCGGCACGCATTTCCATGGCCCCGGGGTGAGTGCTGTGGCCCGATTGACGGCGACGGTTTCGCCCACCCTGCTCAACGAGTTCGTCGCCAGCTATACCACCGACCACATCACGCAAAACAATACCAACCCCGCAGTGTGGACGCGTACCCCTAGTTTCACCATGACCGGATTGTCTCCCAACTTCGGGGGGAAGCTGCCCGATATCTGCCTCTCCACGAACGGAGCTTACGGCGGTGGCTTCTGTGAAGGACCAACCGCATTTCCCTGGCAGAACTCCAATCCGACTTATACCTTGCGTGACAATGTTTCGAAGCAACTGGGCAAGCACAATCTGGAATTTGGCGGATATTTCGTCGCCGCGCAAAAGAATGAGATGGCCTACGTGGATTTGGGAGGAGACCTCAGCTTCGATACTACCTCTCCGGTTTCCACTGGAAACGCTCTCGCCGACATGCTCATGGGGAATATCGCCAGCTTCTCCCAGGACAGTGCCCAGCCGAAGTACTACATCCGCTACAAGATGTTCGAACCCTACATTCAGGATGATTATCACGTGGCCAAGAATCTCACTCTGAATCTTGGCTTGCGGGTTAGCCTCTTTGGAACGTTCTTTGATCGCAGCAAGCAGGTTTACAACTGGGACCCGTCAGCCTACAAAGCCAGCGCGGCTCCGCAGATCGACGTTAACGGCGACGTGACCGGGCAAGAAGGGGCCTTGCTGATTTCGCCCGGGACTTCGCCCTTCGATGGCATGGTGCAGTGCGGTGCGCCCGGTGTGCCGCGAGGCTGTGAGAAGGGACATCTGTTCAACATGGCGCCGCGCGTGGGATTCGCCTGGGATCCGTTTGGCACCGGAAAGACTTCGATTCGCGCCGCCTATGGCATCTTTTTCGATCACACCAACGGTGAAGAAGCCAATGCGGAGAATCTGGAGGGCACGCCACCGCTGGTACAAGAGCCGACCCAGTATAACGCCGTGGGCTATACCAGTATCGGTGGACCCGGCGGGCTGCTCTTCCCGCTTTCGGCGATCTCTATCCCCGACCGCGCGCTCTGGCCCTACAACCAGCAATGGCACCTGGACGTGCAGCGCGACCTGATCCGGAACACGGTGGCTACGATCGCGTACGTGGGAAGCAGAGGGACGCATCTGACGTTGCAGCGCGAATACAACCAGGTGCCAACGTTGCCGGCTTCCATGAACCCCTTCCGGAAGGGCCAGCCGATTACCGACGATATCTGCAACTCGCAGGACGGAACCGCTACGGCCCCGACCTTTGTGGTGAACGGGCAGACGGTCAGCGGCCAGCCAGCCACCAACTTGACCGTCGCTTGCGGAAACGACCCGAACCCCTTCCGCCCTTATTGCAGCCTGGGAAATATCGAACGTGTGGAACCGGGCGCATTCTCCGATTACAACGCTTTGCAGTTTTCATTGCGCAGGACGAGTGGAAGGCTCACACTGAGCGTGGCTTATACCTACAGCCACTCCCTGGATGATTCCTCAGACAAATTTGACAGCAACTTTGTCGACTCCACCAACATCAGGAAGAACTACGCCAGCTCCAACTTTGACCAACGGCACATTCTCACCGCGAGTTGGGTGTACGATCTCCCGACTGTCCGGCAGTCCGGGCTGAAACGAACCTTTCTCGGAGGGTGGCAGTATGCCGGTATCATGACCTCGGAGAGCGGGACTCCGGTCTCGATCGTGGATGGCGTATATGGAGACAGCGCCGGCGTTGCCAACGGCTCGGGCTCCGGGTCCTACGCGGATCTGGTAGGCAATCCCCACGCTCTCCCCGCGGATCGGTTTGCGTCTGACCCGGCGATCAAGGGCCCAGTGCTTTTCAATCCCAGTGCCTACGCCCAAACCCAGGGGTTGACCTTCGGGAACTCGGGCCGTAATAGCCTGAACATGCCCTATCGGACAAGTTTCGATATGTCGGTGTACAAGACTTTCAAGCCCACGGAAAAGATTGATCTGCAATTCCGCGCGGAAGGCTTTAATATCTTCAACCACACCCAATTTTCCAGGTTCAACAACTATGTGGGCACGGATAATTTCATGCGCGCCTACTCCGCTCATATGGCCAGAGTACTGCAGTTTGCGCTGAAGGTGCTATTCTGAGGCCGCATGCCGGGCCGCCACCGCCGTAAGGGTCCAGGGGGAAGACAACGAGAATCATGATCGGGGCGGTTGATATCGGCGGCACCAAAATCGCGGTGGGCGTGGTGGATGGTGATGGCCGAGTGCTGTCACGAGCCGAATCGCCGACCGAGGTGGAGCGCAGTTATGAGGAAGGGTTGGCGCTCGTGGTCAGCATGCTGCGCCAAGTCCTGCAGGATGCCGGTCAGAAGATCGACGGCATTGGAATCGGCTCGACCGGGCCTGTCAACCCCGTTACCGGAGAATTTGGAGACATCGATTTTCTTCCCCGGTGGCGTGGCAAGAATCCCGTGCGCGACCTGACCGGAGCTTTCAATGTGCCGGTAGCCCTCGAGAACGATGCCGATGCGGGCGCCCTCGGCGAGGCGGGCTGGGGAGCTGGAAAGAATCATTCGCGACTGGTGTATGTAACCATCGGGACGGGAATCGGCGGCGGTATCATCCTGAATGGGCAACTCTATCGCGGCGTCGACGGGGCGCATCCGGAAATTGGTCATCATGTCATTGATCCCTCCGGCCCGGCTTGTTCTTGCGGTTTCCGGGGATGCTGGGAGGCGCTGGCAACGGGGCCGGCGATGGCAGCCTGGTTCCAACAACAGAAGGCGGCGGAGTCCAGCTCCTCCGATAATTTCAGTGCCAAGCGCATCTGCCAGCTGGCCCGCCAGGGTGATCCCCTGGCATGCCAGGCGGTGGAGCGGGAGATCTACTATCTGGGCCTCGGCCTCGCCAACCTGATTAACCTGTTTGCGCCGAATGCGATCGTATTAGGCGGCAGCGTCATGAAGAGCGCGGACCTTCTTCTCGATGGAATCCGCAAAGTGATCAGCCAGGGTTGTCGTTTTGTGCCGTTTGAAAAAACGGAACTGGTGTTAGCGTCGCTGGGGGAGGATGCCAATCTCATCGGCGCGGCCAGGGTTTGGCATCATCGCTTCAGACAGAAGGAAGCAGTGTTCGCCTGACTTTGAGTTGACTGTCGTCGAAACCTTGATGATTTATCATCCCGTCTCCATGCCGAGAGCACGCTGAAATCTATGACAAGAAATCGCCAAATGGTTGGCATCGTCTTCCTGACATTCTTTGTGATGTCTCTGCTGACCAATATTCTTGGTCCCATTGTGCCCGACATTATCAGCAGCTTTCACGTGAGCCTGACCGCCGCAGGGCTGCTGGCATTCGCATTCTTTATTGCTTACGGCGTAATGTCGATTCCGGCCGGCTTCCTGGTGGAGCGTTTCACCGAGAAGCCAGTCATGATCGTGGCGTTCCTGGCCGGAACCCTGGGGTCCCTAAGTTTTGCCCTGCTTCCCCAGTATCGCGTGGCGATGGTTTCCTACTTCGTCATTGGGGCAGGGATGGCGGTTCTGCAGGTTGCCATCAATCCTTTGTTGAGGGTTTCCGGCGGGGAAGAGCACTACGCTTTTAACTCGGCTTTTGCCCAATTTATTTTCTGCAGCGCATCTTTTCTCAGTCCGCGGATTTATTCCTATCTGGTGCTGAATCTCGGGCAGCCCTCCCCCCAGCCTAACTTTCTTCTGCGTGTTCTAGCCGGACTTACTCCAATCGGGTTGCCGTGGGCATCCATCTATTGGATATTCACGGTTTTCGCGTTTTTGATGGTCGTGATTCTGGCGCTAACCAGATTCCCCCAGGTTCATCACACCGACGAGGAGCGGGCCGGTTCCGTCGAGATGTACCGCAGCTTGGCGCGTAAACCGGTTGTCTGGATGTATTTCGTCGCGATGTTTGCCTATGTAGGCTGCGAGCAGGGAACGGCGGACTGGATGTCGGAGTTTCTCGCGCAGTACCACGGCTTCGATCCCCACACCACGGGCGCTTCCGTAGTTTCCTGGTTTTGGGGACTGCTTACCATCGGCTGTTTGATCGGCATGTTGCTGCTGAAGATCTTTGACAGTCGCAAGCTTCTCATCGGGACTTCGGTTGGAGCTCTGGCTTGTCTGTCTGCCGCCTTGTTTGGGCCTGCCGGCGTGTCCGTGCTGGCTTTCCCAGCCATCGGCCTCTTCACTTCGATCATGTGGCCGATCGTGGTTTCGCTGGCTCTCAATTCGGTGGCGGAGTATCACGGTTCCTTCTCCGGCATTCTAAGCACCGGAATTATGGGCGGTGCGATTGTGCCTCTGATCATTGGCCGCATCGGAGATCACCTGGGGCTGCGCAGTGGCGTATCATTTCTTTACATTACCTTCGCAGTCATTTTCAGTGTCGGCTTCTGGGCGAAGCCGCTGATCACTAACGCAACCATCAGTCTGAAAAAGGAAGCCGCTCAAGCGACAGTTTGACCGGATATCCGGGAGGCATGGCATGGGAGTCTCACGGCGTGAGTTCCTGGTGGGAATGGGAGCGGCGACGGGTGCAGCCCTCGGCGTATCGTTGCCAGTCTCGAGCAGCGAGATGCAGGTTCCCATACTTCGTTCTCCCTTCAGAGTTTCCGTTATCAACGACGAGATTTCTGAGGACTTTGGCCGGTCCTGCGAAGTTGCCTCGCGCGAGTTCGGAATGCAGTGGATCGAACTGCGCGGGATGTGGAAGAAAAACATCGTCAATCTGGACGCGAAGGAAATTGCCGAATCGCAACGTATTCTCAAGAAGTATGGCTTGCGCGTAACCGACATTGCCAGCCCGCTTTTCAAGGTGGCGTGGAAAGACGATCCCAAGGCCAAAGAAAGACAAACCGAAGATTTTCACGCCAGCTTTACTTTCGAACAACAGGACGAAGTGCTGGAGCGCAGCATCGAGCTGGCCAAGGCTTTCGGAACCGATCGCATACGTTGCTTCGATTTCTGGAGACTGGACGATCCGGCGCCGCATCGCGCCGCCATCAATCAAACGCTGCTTGATACCGCCAACAAGGTAGGGAAGAAAGGACTGATTCTTCTCCTTGAGAATGACGGTGGGCTCAACACCAGCACAGGCGCGGAAGCGGCCGCAGTTCTGGCTGCGGTGCCATCTCCTTATCTTATGCTCAACTGGGATCCGGGCAACGCTGCGGCCAATGGTGAGAAAGCTTACCCAGACGGCTACAATCTCTTGCCGAAGAATCGGATTGGCCACTGCCATTGCAAAGATACCGTAAGAAGCGGTAAGGACTACGACTGGGCGGCGATGGGAAAGGGCATCATCGACTGGCAGGGACAGTTTCAGGCACTCAAGCGCGATGGTTACCATTTTGCCGTGAGTCTGGAAACCCACTGGGATGGCGGCGGCACGCCGGAAAAGTCTACCCGCCAAAGTTGGGCGGGCATGAAGGATCTGTTGCAGAAGGCGGAAGCGTTGTAAGCAGACAACAGCCATGGTCAACAACACGAGACGCGATTTTCTGAAACAGACGGCGTTGGGCACCGCGGCGTTTTTGGCCTATCCGCCGGCGCGTGTGCTCGGCGCAAACGACCGGGTTCGGGTCGGGATGATCGGTGTCGGCAACCGCGGTCAAGACTTGCTGGATGAGGTCAAAGCCGTTCCCAACGTCCAATTGGTGGCTATGGCGGATGTTTACCGCGGACGTTTCGTTGAAGCGAAAAAAATGGCGCCTGACATTCTCACCTACGACGATCACCGCCGCGTGCTCGATATGAAGGATATTGATGCCGTCATCGTGGCCAGCCCATTGCACACTCATGCCCGGCATTTCCAGGACACTCTGGCCGCGGGCAAGGATCTGTACGCGGAAAAGACCATGACTTGGTCGATTCCCGAAGCTGAGCAATGCCTTGCCGCTGCCAAGCAATCCGGCCGCGTGGTGCAGATCGGCTTGCAGTGGGAGAGTTCTGGCGCCTTGGCGGACGCCAGGAAATGGATCAAGGATGGTATCGCTGGAAAGGTTACGCAGGTTAACTCATGGATGAGCCGCAACACGCCCCATGGCCAGGGCCAATGGGTGCGCCCCGTCCCAGCGGATTGTACCGCCCAGAACGTTAATTGGACTTCGTTTCTGAACGGACGTTCCGACCGGCCCTTTGATCCGTATCGCCTGATCAACTGGCGCTTGTTCTGGGAATTCTCCGGCGGCAACGTGACCGAGAACATGGTGCATCAGATTGCATGGATCATGAGCGCCCTGGCGTTGCCGCTCCCGACCTCGGCTTACATGTCGGGTGGTGTGTTTTCCGAAAAAGACGGCCGCGAGGTGCCGGATACGATTGCGGTTACGCTCGATTTTCCCGACGATCTGGTTGTTACCTGGCAATCCACCTTCAGCAACCGCCACTTCGGCCTAGGTGAGCACATTCTGGGGAGCGACGGGACAATTGAGCATGGATGGACCGGATCTGACATGGTGAACGGCGAAGAGGGTGAATTTACTCGCTACTATCCGGAAAGAGTCAATCGTCCCCACGCCGCTGCGCTGGTTGGAAAGACAAAAGATCAAGACCACATGGGCAACTGGATTGATTGTGTGCGCTCACGCAAGACTCCGAATGCGCCGGTCGAGATCGGCTACCAGTCGGCGATTGCTGTTCATATGGCCAATCTTGCCTACCGGCGCCGGCAGCGGATTACCCTGGAAGAAGCGAAGGCTTTCGTGCCGGAATTCTGAGCTGCAGCGACAAACGATATGGAGGACGGGCGTCTCCGCCCGTCTCAGTGGGACCCGACGGAGAATGGCCCGACAAGCCGCCGGTGCTATCGATTCTCGCGCTTTCGCTCCGCGCCAGTGAACACCTGGCAGAGCAAAATGCGCCAGGGAAACTGAGAAGCCAAAATGTCTATTAATTCTACTCGCCGGGACTTTTTGAGGCTGTCCGCCATTGGACTGGCAGCTGCGACTATTCCAGAAGCGTCCTCGGCCTGGACAGGTGTAACGCCTGCCACCGCGCCGGCCGGTGCGATCGAAGTATGGGTCACCAACAAGAAGCTGCGCTGTTCCTCCGCTGCCTCGCTGTCATGGCAGCCGGTTTCGCCGAAGTCTGCGGAGCAGGGAATTGTTCTCAATCCCGACAGGAAGTTTCAGGAGATTCTCGGTTTCGGGGCGGCTTTTACGGACGCTTCCTGCTACATGTTCAATCAGCTTGCTCCGGATGCACGAAAGCAGCTGTTTCACGAGCTCTTTCATCCTTCGCAAATGGGTCTTAACGTGTGTCGCACCTGCATCGGAGCGAGTGATTATTCCACCCGCGTCTACAGCTATGACGACGGCGATCCCGACCCGGAATTGCAGCGCTTCACCATCGCGCACGACCAGGAATACATTCTGCCCACGCTACGCCTTGCTCGCGAGGTGAATCCTGACCTGTTTCTGTTCTCCTCGCCTTGGAGTCCTCCCGGCTGGATGAAGTCGGGTGGTTCGATGCTGGGAGGATCGATGCGCCAGAAATATCTGCCCAACTACGCCCAGTATTTCCTGAAGTTTCTCCAGGGGTACGCAGCCGCAGGAGTGCCGGTGCAAGCGGTTACTCCCCAGAACGAACCCGATACCGATCAGGACGGCAGAATGCCGGCCTGCATCTGGCCCCAGGAATATGAAATTGCCTTCGTGCGGGATCATCTCGGTCCATTGCTTGAAAAAAACGGAATGGATACCAAGATCTGGATACTCGACCACAACTATAACCTGTGGGGCCGGGTAGTGTGCGAGTTGGACGACCCTGGCCTGCGCCGCTATTGCAACGCGGTCGCTTGGCACGGTTACGCCGGCAGACCCGAAATGATGAGTAAGGTCCATGACGCCGATCCCGACGTCAATATGTACTGGACCGAAGGCGGATCGGACTATAACAGCCCGGACTACCTGAACGATTGGGCCCGCTGGGGAAAGACTTTTAGCGCCGTGCTGGGAAACTGGTGCCGTTCGATTACCGCATGGAATCTCGCGCTCGACGAGCGCGGGCGGCCGGATATCGGACCGTTCTCCTGCGGAGGCCTCGTAACCATCGACTCCGGGACCAAAGACATTACTCGCAGCGGCCAGTACTGGACGTTCGCTCAATTCGCCCGTTTCATTCGCCGCGGGGCGCGTCGTTTGGATTCGCAAGGCGCGTTTCCAGACCTGGATCATGTGGCGATGGAGAATCCAGACGGCCAGCGCGTGATGGTTATTACCAACTCCGGCGTCGAGCGCAGCGTATATCTGCAACTGAACCAGATGTCGGCAGAGGTTCGCTTGGACGAAGACTCCGTGACCACGTTGGTGTGGAGATGAGCGTTTCGCCTTCATAAGAAAAGCCCGCGGCCGAAGCCACGGGCTGCTTGGCAAATCCCCGGAGTCAGAAGTAGATTTTGGCGCCCAGTTGAAGCACCCGGAAGCCTCCCGGACCAGTGTTGTAAGTGTCGGAGTTTGTTCCCCAGTTCGCATTCTTCGAGATAGACAGCGGAGTGGTAGGGTCCGCATACTCCCACGGTCCGTTCACGTTCAGACCATAATTCTTGTCTTCGAAGTTGGGATGGTTGAAGACGTTGAACGCTTCCAGCCGAAGCTGAAGGTAGCGTGCCTCGTTCTTACCCAGCGGGATGTTCTTGAACAAAGACATGTCCCAGTTTTGCATGCCGCCAGCGCGAAGAATGTCCCGTGTTCCTCGCCCCGGAGGTCCGATGGCGGGAAGAATTGGGTTCCCGCTAGAGTCCAGCGAATAGTAGAACGGGATCGCTCCGTATTGATCAGAGCCAGTGACGCTTCCGGGCGGGAACGACCAACCATTGCCGAGGTCGATCGGCGTTCCGGTTTCAAACTGCGTTACCCCGCTCAACTGGTAATTGTCGGTGATATAGGAAAGCCACGTCGGGCCACCGAAGTGTTTGGTAAGGTTCGGCAAGTCGTAGACGTAATTAGCTGCGAATACGTGGGTACGATCCCACGACGCCGCACGATAGTCGAGCAAGGCGTTGAAGGGATCCTGAATGTCCTGGTCGGAATCCGCCGTTGCTAACGATTTCGAATAGGTATAGACCGCACCGAAGGTCAATCCTTTACTGAACCGGCGCTGCAGCGAAACTTGCAGCGAGTTGTAGTTGGAGGTGCCGTCGAACCCAAGGTATGAGATCTGCCCATAGCCCTTGTAAGGCACCAGGTAGTTATTCGTGTACGAGGATGCTCCGTATGCACACCATCCGTTAAAGTTGTACCCCGCCGCCGAGTATTGCGGTTGCAATCCCGGCTGGACTGCGGGAACCGCGCCGTTGAACAGGGAGCAGTTCGGATCCTGGGCGGCCCTGCTGAACAGAGTGCCGTACGGCTCAGCATTGATATCACGTGAGGTAACGAGGTGGCGGGAGAGCGTGCCCACATAGGCCACGTCGAGTGTTGTGCCGCTACCCAGTTCGCGCTGTACTCCTAGGCTGAAGCTGTATACGGTGGGTATTTTGCCATTGCTCTGGGCGCCGAGAATATTTCCTAACACTCCAGTTCCGAAGGAGGACTGCAAGGTTGGAAGGTTGGCAATATTGCCCGAACCCACCGAGGCTGTCTCCACCAGTGCGGGATTGTTAAAGACAGTGTTGAAGATCAGGTTGCCCTGAGTGCGGTCGTGCATCATGCCGAAGCCGCCACGCAGAATGGTCTTGTGATCGCTGAACATGTCATAGGCAAAACCAAACCGCGGCTCGGGCATAATTCCGCGGCTGTTCCAACCGCCAGCCGGGAGGTTCCCATTCTTGGTAAACCTCATCCCATTCAGGGGATTGCCGCCATCTGCTGGAACAATATTGCCGTTAGTATCGATCGTTACGGCCTTGGCCGGGTTGTAGGCCGCCGGATCGAAGAGCGCAACCTGGTTGCCGGCGTCGAACTGGGGCGGAATCCAGGCGAACCGCATGCCATAGTCGAGAGTTAATCGGGACGTGGCTTTCCACGTGTCCTGCACATAAAATTCGAACTGGTTGTAACGGAATTTGCCCAGCGGCCGCGCGGTCGACTGGCTAAAGCTGTCAAAGTCTCCGAGCAAGGCGCTGGCCAAGGGGTCACCCAGAGTGCAACTGTCCGCCGCACCGGCGCAGGTACCTCCAGACGTGGGTCCCAAACCAAAGCCGAACTGCCCGTTGATGTTGCCCCAGGCAATTTGGTCCTTACGGCTGCGCTGGTAGAAGATGCCTGCTTTCAGCGTGTGGTTGTGCTGCACCCAAGTGAGGTTGTCGTTAACGTTGATCGTAGTGTTGGCCTGGTGCCACGGAGTGGCGCCCAGATAACCGCCTCCGAAACTCACGTTGTTGAGGCCGTTGAAGCTCATATCCGGGATCGATTGGTCGGAAGATAACGGATAGAGCAGCGGCAGGTTGATGCCGTTCTTGCCCAGCGAGATATTCCCGTTCGTGCCCTCGGCGATTGAGAGGGTGTGACTGGGTCCTATGGAGAACTCATTCAAGATGGTCGGAGTGATGGTGCTGACCAGGTTAGCCGAAACGTTCCAGCCGGGGTGCTTTTGCGTGCAGCCGCCAGGGAAGTTGATGGATGACGCGCAGGCGAAAATTCCAAACGGCCCCGGGAAGGGCACGAAGGGAGAAGAATCACTTTCGGCGTTATGGATCCAGCGCCCGAAAAGACGATTCTTGCTGTTGAGCTGATAGTCGACCCGCAGGATGTCTTCGCGGCGTGGAGCGTTGCCGGAAAGCGCTTCGGAAAAGTTGTAGTTCTGTCCGTTGACACCGAACCCGTTCACATTAGGCAAAGGGAAGAGGTTCAGAATCTTCTGTACCTCTTTGAATGCCGTCTGCTGGGCCGCCGGCAGCGCGGAGGGGTCAACCTTATCGTTAGTGATTCCCGGTCCGGAGATCACAATCGGAAGGCCGTTCCCGTCGATCGACTTCGAAAAGTCACCCTGACGTTCCAAAGCGGTCGGAGTATAGAACTGAGTTGTTCCTCCGATCGGGATCAATTGCCGGTAGAACTCCTGGCTCCAGAAGAAGAAAAGCTTGTCCTTCTTGATGGGCCCACCCACCTGATACCCGACGTAGTTGTAACGGTATAGAGCGGGAGTGTTGGGCAAGTTGCCATTCAACTCATTTTGTTTGTTAAACCACTCATTGGCATTCAAGCCCTCGTTGCGATGGAAAAAGCGGCCGTCGCCATGCCACTGGTTAGTACCGCTCTTGGTGATCAGGGCGATTTGCCCGCCGGCGGCCTTGCCAAATTCAGCCTGATAGTTCGAGGTGAGAACCTTTACTTCCTCGATGGCGTCGGGGTTGATGGTCACATGGGTTCCACCGTTGTTTCCGGTGTCAACGTTGGAGGCACCGTCGATGGTGAACTCGTGCTGGTTGGCGCGCGTGCCATTGATGTTGAACCCATCGATGCCGCCCGTGCCTGAAGCATGTCCGTCGAAACTGCTGACCACACCGGGAACCAGTTTCATGTAGTCCAGGACGTTACGGCCGTTCAGAGCGACGTCGTTGAGTTGTTTGGCGGTAACCAGGTCGGAGCGCTCGCCGGAATTCGATTGCAACTGCAGCTGGGCAGTGTCGGCAGCGACGGTCACTGATTCCGATGTGGTTCCCACGGCCAGCACAAAGTCGCCGGTATTCAGCTTGTCAGCGGCGCTCAAGACCACGTCGTTGGCTTCCACCTTCTTGAAGCCGGCTGCTTCGATTGTCACCGTATAGGTTGCGGGCGGAAGATTCGGAACCACGAATTCGCCACTGGATGAGGTGGTGACCACGCGGCTGACACCAATGTCCCCGGCACGGACCGTGACCGTTGCATGCGTAACCACGGCACCGCTCGGATCTCTTACGGTTCCGGAAATGGTTCCAGAGGTGACTTGCGATACCAAGGGTACGCAGAGGAGACAGATAATCAATGCAACCAAGATACTCAGATGAACGAACTGCGAGGGACTGTTTTCAGAAGACTGGAACATCGCTTTTTTCTCCTTGGGCACCGCGATCGCCTTCGCTGGGTAAGGCATCTCATTGTTGCGGATCGCCTCGAAGGGCGTATGTGACGAGCATCACAACGTACTGTATCTAAAGCGCTTCTGTCAGCCATGCGACTGGATTTACCATGGCCTTCACGCAATATCGGACAGAGTGACGGGCGTTGTCAAGACGATTTCTCATGGTTTCGCCTCTGGAGTGAAACCGTCAGGTGGTGTTGTGGGACGAGAAGGAATTACTCTGATTTGACCGGTAACCAGCAGCAAAGGACGGACCCGGGGAATCTCTACAGTTAACCCCCTGTCCGTCAAGCAGGCGTACCCCGCGCTTGTCTGTGACTCTTCTGGAGAGTTGCTCGTGCCTGTATGCTCGTGGCTTATGTGTACGTTCTGGGCGATCCAGTTGATGAGGGGTAAGGCCGGGTCCGGCAATTCTTAATTGTGTTCTTATTTTGAAATGGAGCCAACGATGATCCATCGTAAGTCAAGAGTCGCAATTGTTTTCCTATTTGTCGCTCAGTTTGTCCTGGCGCAAGCCGGTCCCTCCTCAGCGGATGTAGAAAAGCGTGTGAAGTCGATTCTCAGCGAGATGACTCTGGAAGAGAAGTTCGAGATCATCGGCGGCACCCAAGATTTTTACACTCGCCCCATCCCGCGGCTTGGGATTCCCTCGCTGCGCATGTCCGACGGCCCGCTCGGAGTACACGATTATGGGCTCACCACCGCATACCCCGCCGGCATTGCAGTGGCGGCTTCATGGAATCTAGATCTCGCGCATCGTTTCGGCATCTCGATGGGCAAGGATGCACGGGAGCGCGGGGTGAACTTCATTCTTGCTCCGGGCATGAACATCTATCGCGCGCCCATGTGCGGGCGGAACTTCGAATACTTCGGAGAAGATCCCTTCCTGGCCTCGAGAATGGCTGTCGCCGAGATCAAAGGTATTCAGGAAGAGCGCGTCTATGCTACGGCCAAGCATTTCGCCGGCAATAACCAGGAATACGATCGCAACCATGTCAGCTCCGACATCGACGAGCGCACTCTACGCGAAATCTATCTGCCCGCCTTCGAAGCTGCAGTGAAGGAAGCTAAAGTCGGGGCCGTCATGAACTCCTACAACCTGGTGAACGGCGTTCACGCAACCCAAAACGACCACCTGAACAATGAGATTCTCAAAAAGGACTGGGGTTTCGATGGCATTCTCATGTCCGATTGGGAAGCTACTCACGATGGCGTGGCGGCCGCAAATGGCGGCCTCGATCTAGAAATGCCTACCGCGAAATTCATGAACCAGCCGACTCTGCTGCCTGCGATTCAGGAAGGTAAGATCTCGGTGGCAACCATCGATGACAAGGTGAGAAGAATTCTCCGCAAGGCCATTGAGTTTCGTTTCTTTGACGAGCCTCAGACCGACACCAGCATTCCTTCTTATAGTCAGGAGGGCCGGGAAGTAGCCTTGGAGGTTGCCCGCGAAGGAATGGTTCTGCTCAAGAATACAGGTAGTCTGCTGCCTCTGGATAAGACGAAGGTGAAAACCGTCGCCGTCATCGGGCCGGATGCCTTCCCGGCGGTGCCGGGAGGAGGCGGAAGTTCTGAAACCAAGCCGTTCAACTCGGTCAGTTTTCTCGAAGGCATCAGCAATTACCTGGGCACCGGGGTCCGGGTCTTGTATGCGGCCGATACGCCTGCGTTGGAGGAAGTCTTCCAGAGTTCGGAATTCGTGACTGCTCCGAACGGCGAACCTGGACTTCACGGAGAGTACTTCGCCAACGAGGCTCTGCAAGGGGAACCGGCGCTGGTTCGTACCGACAGGCGGATCGATTTCAAATGGGAGGACGGAAGCTTTGCGCCCAACGGACCGGACGACCACTTTTCGGTTCGCTGGACCGGGTATTTTGTGCCAAAGAATTCTGGCGACTACAAGTTTTACACCTCGGCCGACGACGGAGTTCGCCTGTTCATCGACGACAAGGCGGCAATTGATGATTGGCAACGCCACTCGGAGACGGTCGATACTTTCTCCACTCATCTGGAGGCGGGGCAGTCCTACAAGGTGCGTCTGGAATATTTCGAGGCGGTAGGCTCGGCGACCGTTGGTTTCGGTGTGAGCCGGGCGGAGGACTTCATCGGCCGGGAAACCAAGGCCCTGGCGGCAAAAGCTGATGCGGTGGTGATCTGTGTTGGTTTTGATCCCTCCACTGAGAGCGAAGGATCCGACCGTACCTTCCAGCTTCCGGGCGGACAGGATGAACTGATCCGGCAAATCAGCGGCGTCAACAAGAATGTGATCGTGGTTCTTACTGCCGGAGGCAACGTCGATATGACCTCATGGATCGATCGCGTGCCGGTGTTGCTCCACGCCTGGTATCCCGGGCAGGAAGGCGGAAGGGCGCTGGCGCAAATCCTTTTCGGCGACTACAGCCCCTCGGGCAAGCTGCCGGCTTCGTTCGAGCGCCGCTGGGAAGACAATGCCACCTACCACAGCTATTACCCCGAAAAAGGCGAGATGCGGGTGAAGTACTCCGAGGGCGTCTTCCTGGGCTACCGGCATTTCGACCGCTCTGAGGTCAAGCCACTATTCGCCTTCGGATACGGACTTTCCTATACGACCTTCGGCTACAGCAAACTGTCAGTCACACCGCGTTCCGGTACCATGGATGGGCCCATCGAGGTTTCCTTCGATGTGAGAAACACCGGGCATCGTCAAGGAGCTGAAGTCGCCGAGTTGTATGTGGGAGACACTCACGCCAGCGTTCCACGTCCAGTCAAAGAGCTGAAGGGGTTTGCCAAAATTGATTTGAAACCAGGGGAGACGCGGCGGGTGAGGCTGACCCTTGATCGCAGGGCATTTTCGTTCTACGACGTGAACAAGAAAGATTGGAGCGCAGAGCCCGGCGATTTCGGCATCTTCGTGGGAAGCGCTTCTAACGATATTCGGCTGCAGGGGACATTCACTCTGACAAAATGAAGCACACAGCCTAGCGTGCTGGGGACAGGCGACCCGCCCGTCCAGGGAGCACAGCTCCGCAGCTCAGTTGTTATACGATGCCGGCGCACACGCGCACCGGTGCGCCGGCATCGTCATCGCAGCCGTTGTTCCGGCTCGCGAAGGGCTTCAACCAAATCGTTCAGAAACAGGGCTGCACGCGCGCCATCGATCACGCGGTGGTCGCAGGAAAGAGTCAGTGTCATCATCGGACGGACCGCCGGCTGGCCGGCGATCGGCACCACTCGATCTGTGATGCTTCCCACCGCCAAAATGGCAGCTTGCGGCGCGCTGATAATTGCGCTGAAAGCCTCGACATGATACATGCCGAGATTGCTGATTGTAAAAGTGGCGTTGGCAATGTCAGGCGCGCGCAAACGGCCGGCGCGCGCTCTTTCGGTCAGTGCCTGCCGTTGGAAGGCAATTTCTCGAAGCCCTGCCGCATTCGCGTTGTGAATTACCGGCGCCACCACACCGCCCTCGACCGCCATCGCCAGAGCGATATTGACTTCTGCATGGTTGCGAATCTTCCCGTCTGTCCAGCTTGCGTTCATGCGGGAATGTTTGGCGAGCAGAGGAGCGGCCAATGCCACCAGAAAATCGGTATATGTGGGGGCGACTGTGCCTGCCGGTTCCGCTGCCGATTTCGAGTGCTCGCGGGCTGCGATTAGTCCGCTGGCATCGACTTCCCTCACCACAAAGAAATGGGGCACGCTGGTCCAGCTCTGGGTGGTTCGCTCCGCCATCAACTGCCCGACGGTTCCAAGCGTCTCAGCTGCCGTGGGCGTTGGCGACGGCTCGGTCTGGGCGGCAGCCAGGATATCGGAAGCCAGAATCTCGCCGTTGGGCCCTGAGCCCCGCAGGCGCGCTATGTCGACGCCATGTTCTTTGGCCAGGCGCCGGGCTTTGGGAGAGATTCTCGCGCCCGCCGTTTGTGGGGCGCCGGCGGGTTGGACTGGAATCTGCGAAGCAACCGAAGTAAGAGGCCGGGATTGGTTCGTGCTGTGGCCTTCGGAACCTTCCAGCGCAACCTCCCGGGGAAGGCTTTCACCGGGACGAATGATCCAAGCGATCGTCTTCCCGACTGGAACCACTGCCCCCGCCTGCACCGAAACCCCAGCCAGGACGCCGTCGGCAGGGGCTTCCACTTCGAGCACCGCTTTGTCGGTTTCTACCTCGAGCAAAGGCTCTCCCTTGGCTACGCTCTCACCTTCTTTTTTCCGCCAAGCCACGAGCTTGCCGGTTTCCTGCGCCATTTCAAGAGCCGGCATCACAATGCTAAAGGCCATAGTGTTTTAGATAACGCGATGTTTCTTAGTCTGCGACTCCGACACGTTCACTCTTGGAACTCGCTTCGATCATGTCGACCACGCGCTGGCTGGGCTCGTTCTCGTTTTCACGAGTTGTAGGAAGCGGTCCGTTGACAGTGAAATAGTGTGCTCCCGCCACCAGCAACTGCTCAGCCGGGAACCGCGTGATCACTTCGTGGCCGGTTTGAGTGACCACGATTTCCTCTTCAATGCGTGCCGCGCTCCAGCCATCGGTCGAAGGCCAGAAAGTCTCCAGCGCAAATACCATGCCCGGCTTGATTTCATGAGGATGGTCGAACGAGACCAGGCGGCTGATGACCGGCTTTTCCCAGATCGCCAGCCCAATCCCGTGGCCATATTGCAGCGCGAAACAGGCTTCTTCATCGGGGAAGCCGAACTCCTGGGCTTTGGGCCAGACGGATGCGATCTCGGCTGTCGTCCGTCCCGGCCTCACCAATTCGATGGCTGCATCCAGATATTCGCGACAACGCTTATATGCGTCGACCATAGCATGCGAACCATAGCCGATCGTGAAACAGCGGTAGTAGCAAGTCCGGTATCCCATGTAGGAATGCAGGATGTCGTAATACACCGGGTCTCCGGGCCGAAGAACACGATCCGAAAAAACGTGCGGATGCGGGCTGCAGCGTTCGCCGGAGATGGCATTTACCGCTTCCACATATTCCGACCCCAGGTCATAGAGGACCTTGCTGACCAGCCCGACGGCCTCGTTCTCGCGCATTCCCGGCTTCATGGCCCGATACAACTCGTCGTAGGCCGCGTCCACCATCATGGCGGAGGTATTCAGCAGGGAGATTTCGTCCTGGGTCTTGATCACCCGCGCGTCCGACATGAGTTGCTGGCCATCTACGACCTTGATGCCCTCGCGCTGCAATGCGAAGAGGACCGGGGGCTCGATGATGTCGATGCCCAGCGGCTCTTTGTGCAGGCCGCGCATTTCGAGTTCGATACGAATCTTCTTGGCGACATCTTCCGCTCGCCCCATTTCCGGCGACATGGCCCCGCGGAGCATCGAGATTCCGGGCCGCGAACGCTCTCCCAGCCACGGGCAATTCAGCTGGTGGTGCTTGGCTGCCGATCCGAAGTCCCAGAGGATCGGCTCGTCGTTCTGTGGAAGCAGGGTGAAGCGGTTGCACTTGTCCTGCGCCCAACTGCCAATGTGCGTAGCCGTGAGGTAACGCACATTGTTCATGTCGAAACAGAGCAAAGCACCCATCTCGGACTTCTCCAACAAGTCCTTGGCCCGAGCCAGGCGCTCACGCCGCAAACGATCG
This sequence comes from Terriglobales bacterium, assembly GCA_049582765.1. GTDB lineage: Bacteria > Acidobacteriota > Terriglobia > Terriglobales > Acidobacteriaceae > JBAUUQ01. The sequence goes on along the minus strand of JBAUUQ010000032.1, from coordinate 100,591 downwards.
AAGTCGATTCGCTGCTCCCAATCGACCGCCATGGTTCCATGAGTTTTCAACCCCATGACACGCCTCCTGTATACATTCTCAGCCGCAGAGCTCCCGGGCCGCCTCGAACACTGACTTTTCCGTGGGCACGGTTGCATCTTCAAGCGGTGGAGAGAAGGGAATTGGAACATGCATCGCTCCCATCCGCCTCACCGGTTTGTCTAGATCAAAGAAAGCGCCCTCTGCGATGACCGCCGCGATCTCCGCCGTGACGCCATAACGGCCATAACCCTCGTCCATGACGATTACTCGCGAAGTCTTCTTGGCCGAGTCGATCAGTGCCCGTTCGTCGAGCGGCCAGGTGGTTCGCGGGTCGATTACTTCCGCGCTGATTCCGCTGCCGGCCAGCAACTCTGCGGCGCCCAGCGCTACCTGCACCATGCTGCTGGTGGCCACCAGCGTGATGTCGTCTCCCTCACGTTTTACGTCTGCCACGCCGAACGGGATGGTGTAGTCTTCCGCCGGAACCGGTCCCTTCAGCTTGTACATCATCTTGTCTTCAAAGAACACCACCGGGTTTTCATCACGGATCGCCGTTTTCAACAGGCCCTTGGCATCGTACGGCGTGGATGGCAGCACCACCTTCAGTCCGGGTACGTGGCTGAACCAGGCGTGCAGCGACTGCGAATGTTGAGCAGCAGAGCGGCGGGTAGCTCCCAGGGTGGTGCGCATCACCATCGGAACTTTCCAGGTCCCTCCGGACATGTAGTGGACCTTGGCGGCCTGGTTCACCATCTGGTCCATGGTGAGGGTGATGAAATCGCCGAACATGATATCTACGATCGGGCGCAGGCCGGTCATCGCCGCACCCACGGCAACGCCAGTAAAACCGGCCTCCGAGATGGGAGTATCCACCACGCGCTCGGCGCCGAATTCTTCCACCAATCCGGAAAGCACCTTGAACGGCGTCCCTGCTTCGGCCACGTCCTCGCCGAAGATGCAAACCCGGGTATCGCGGCGCATTTCTTCCGCCATAGCTTCCCGGATGGCTTGCGCGAAGGTCAGTTCGCGGGCGCTGTCAGGCATAGACATCCTGCTCCACTTCTTCGACGCTGGGATAGGGGGCAGCCACGGCAAACTTCACGGCGTCCTCCATCTCAGACCTGATCTCTGAATCTATACGGCTGAGGGAGGCTGCATCGGCGATTTTCTGATCGATCAGCCAGGCGGTCAGCAGCTTGATCGGATCGCGGCTGGTCTTCCACTGTTGCTCCTCCTGCTTGGAGCGGTAATACTCGCGGTTGATGTCGCCGACGTGATGACCGTGGTAGCGATAGGTGTTGCATAAGAGGAATCCGGGACCGCCCCCCTGGCGTGCGCGCTCGATCATACGGCTGGCAGCGGTATGAACGGCGCGAACGTCCTGTCCGTCAACGGTGTCGGTTTGGATTCCGAATGCGCTGGCCCGGCTGGGAATATCCCCGGCGGTGGTCTCGGAATAATGAGTGTATTCGTTATAAAGATTGTTCTCGCACACGTAGATGACCGGCAGTTTCCAAAGTTGTGCCAGGTTCATGACTTCATACAATGACCCTTGCCCCAGTGCTCCTTCTCCGAAAAAGCACACCGCGACTCGTTTTGTGCCCAGGCGTTTGGCGGAGAACGCAGCTCCCGTGGCGATTCCGACGCTGCCCGCCACAATCGCGTTGGCTCCGAGGTTACCGGTTGCCGGGTCAGCAATGTGCATGGACCCGCCTTTGCCGCGACAATATCCCGCTTCCTTGCCCAGCAACTCGGCAAACATCCGGTCCGGGGAAGCGCCCTTGGCCAGACAATGGCCGTGACCGCGATGAGTGCTGGTGATGTAGTCGTCCGCCTGGAGCGCTTCGCAAATGCCGACCGCGACCGCCTCTTCGCCGATATACAAGTGCGCCAGGCCCGGCATCAGAGCGCGCGTGTACAGTTCGTTCACCTGCTCTTCGAACAGCCGAATGCTCACCATCTGGCGGTACACGCGAAGCCAGAGATCAACTTTGAGCGATGAATTTGTCTCGGGCTGGCCGGCGATAATTGTCACTTCGTCACTCCCGACATTCGAGCCAGGACGTCAAACACGCAGGCGAAATCGAGTTTCGCCATTCCCATGCCACGCGCGGCGGTGAGGAATTCATTGCTAACGGCGGTAGTGGGCAGTGGCACATCCAGCTGGCGACCTAGCTCCATCGCCAGTAGCATGTCCTTCTGCATCATGTTCACGTCAAACCACGCTTCGGCGGGCTGTTGCAGGACGAAGGGTCCGCGATACTGAATCATGGGCGAGGCAACCGCACTGTGCGTGAGCACATCGACGGCTGTTTCACGCGGAATGCCGCTTTTTTCGGCGAGCAGAACTCCTTCCGAGAAGGCCAGCATCTGTACCGCGAGGCTAAGATTCACCGCGATCTTCATGGACAACGCGAGTCCGTTGTCTCCGACGTGAGTCACCTTTGGGCCGATGTCCTGCAGGATCGTTTTCACCCGCTCGAAGGTTTCCTTGCGCCCTCCCACCATCACCGACAGCCGGCCTTCCTGCAGCGTGATTACACTTCCGGAGACCGGGGAATCCAACATGTCTGCGCCTTTTTCTCGCACTTTGGCGGCCAAGGCGCGACTTACATTCGGACTCACCGTGCTGATGTCGACGAAGATCTTTCCGGCGCTGATTCCGGCCAGCAGGCCGTCCGGCCCCTCCATGATGGTGACCAGCGCAGCGGAGTTGGTGACCATGGCAAAGGTCACGTCGGCAGCCGCGGCCACGGCGCGGGGCGAGTCCGCCCAGCGCATGCCCTTGTCGATGAGCCACTGCGCTTTCGAGCGGGTCCGGTTATAGCCGGTGACCGTGTGGCCCTTGTCGAGCAGCCGGCTCACCATCTGCCCGCCCATAGTGCCTAGACCGACAAATCCGAGATTCGCCATGCGTAACCGTCTCCCTACTCCGAAGTTGTCCTAGCCAGCACCGGCTGCGCTTCGCTGGCTTTTGAATCCTCACGCACCTGCAACAAGTGGGCTTGCATTGCGGCGCGAGCCTTGGCCGCGTCATGCTGCTCGACCGCATCAAGAATGCGTTTGTGATGAAACTGCCCGCGCTCCGGTCCACCCTCCACGTAGAAGATCCGCATACGCTGTTCCCGCAGCAGTCCGACAATGGAATCAATCAAGGAGAGGATCAGAGGATTCGCGGCTGCCTCGGCCAGCGCCAGATGGAAGTCGAGATCAGCCTCGATGTAGGCAACCGGATCTTCTCGCGCACGGTCCATGACACCAAAAGCCTCCCGCATGACCGCGATATGCTGTTCTTCTCCGCGGGTGGCGGCAAGGGAGGCGATTTCCGGCTCCAGGATCGCCCGTAATTCGGCCAAGTGGATCGACCCATCCTGCTGGCCGATCCTTATCATGAGATCCAGCGATTGCCGGATCGCCTGCGAAGTTCCGTTGGTGATGAATGTTCCTCGCCCAGAGTAGGCTTCCACCAGACCCTTTTCGCGCAACGCCTTTACAGCCTCACGCACCGCCGTGCGGCTAACCCCGAAGCGCTGCGCCAAGTCTCTCTCAGCCGGTAACTGGTCCCCGGGCTTGAGCGTGCCCTTCAGGATGGATTCCTCGATCTGCTGCACGATCTGCTCGTAAAGCCGCGATGTGCGAATAGTTCTGTACATTTCTGTCTCCCAAACCGTGAGCCTGTAGCCACAGGAGAACTGGAATCCGCTGAAAATTACCGCCAAATACAGCAAGTTTGGACTTGCTGTATGGTGGTAGGACCAAGATACCACAATTCTGGGCTTAACTTACAGATACTGTCTTTGCGTTCGCGAATTCGCGGATTCCATAGGGCCCCAATTCACGACCGTGACCGGACTGTTTCACGCCTCCAAAGGGCAGTCGCGGATCCGATGCCACCATGCGATTGACGAAAACCATCCCCGCCTCGAGTTCGTTGACCAGGCGGTTGCGTTCCTGCTCGTCGTTAGTCCACACGCTGGCACCTAAACCAAACCGGGTGTCGTTGGCAATGGCGATCGCCTCGCCGACGTCCTTCACTCGAAACAGGCAAGCCACAGGGCCAAACAACTCCTCGCGATAGGCCGGCGAACTCTGAGGGATGTCGGTCAGCACGGTGGGGGCATAGAAGTTCCCTGGCCGTTCCAATTTCCTTCCGCCCGTCAGAAGCCGTGCTCCCGCAGCCACGGTCTTTTGCACATCTCGATCCAGTTCGTCGACACCGCTTTCGGTCGCCAGAGGCCCCAGCTCGGTGCTCGCATCAAAAGGATCACCCACCTTGAGCGCTTCCATCTGGCTCACAAATTTGCGTTCAAAGTCGTCAGCGATTGCCTCGGCCACAATGAAGCGCTTGGCGGCGATGCAGGACTGCCCGTTGTTAATGATTCGTGCTTTCACTCCTGTGGAGACCGCCTCGTCCAACTTCGCGCTGGGCATGACGATAAAGGGATCGCTGCCTCCCAGCTCCAGCACCACCTTCTTGATGCGGCGGGCCGCGCCAATGCCGACTTCGATGCCCGCTTGCTCACTGCCCGTGAGGGTGGCTGCGACCACTCGCGGATCGTTCAAGATTGCGTCCACCTGCTTGGAGCCAATCAGCAGGGTTTGAAAGACTCCCTCGGCAAAACCTGCCCGCAAAAAGATTTCCTCCAGACGCAGCGCACACTGCGGCACATTCGACGCATGCTTGAGCAGACCGACATTTCCCGCCATCAATGCCGGAGCCACGAAGCGGACCACCTGCCAGAAGGGAAAGTTCCAGGGCATGACGGCCAGAATCGGTCCCAAGGGCTGGTAATGAATGTAGCTGCGTTTGGCGTTGGTCTCGATGACCTCGTCGGCTAGAAAGCGTTCGGCATTCTCCGCGTAATAGCGGCACGCCAAAGCACACTTGGCGGCTTCGTCCATGGCCGACCGCAGGGTTTTGCCCATCTCGGTGGTCATAAGCCTGGCGTGCGATTCTTTCTCGTTCTCCAGAATCTCGGCCGCCTTCATCATCATACGGGCACGCTCCGCGAAAGGGACGGTACGGTGTTTGGCGAAGGCACAGGCGGCTCGCCGCAGTTTATCCTCGACTTCGGAATCGGACAGGGGCTGGAAGTTCTTCAGGGTTTGCCGGGTCGCGGGATTGATGCTGGCAATGGCCATCGTGGCGGAATCCTCCGTTCTGCTTGGTCCAACCACCATACCATGGCAGTCCAGTTCCCGCCAAAAGACTTGACAGTGTATATCGTATAGTGGTACAGCTGTCCGACCACATATCCTAGGTCGCGGAGGTTCCTTAGCCTATGCGTTCCTTCTCGCTGTGCTTACAATACCGGCGTCGCGCCGGGCGGTTTATCTGGGTAGGGTTGGTGGGTTTCCTGTTTTGCTCCCCGCTATTTGGCCAAACCGTCACCGGCCGGATCCTGGGAAATGTCACGGACCGCAGCGGTGCGGCGGTCAACGGTGCACAAGTGACAATTACGGACGTCCAGCGAGGGGTCACGAGGTCGGTCCAGACCGATGACTCTGGATTCTATGTTGCTCCCGACCTTACTCCTGGCACCTATAAAGTCCGAGTCGAAGCGAAGGGGTTCAAGAGCGTGGAACGGACGAATCTCCTCCTTGAGGTTGCCAAGGACGCCCGCGTTGACGTAACCCTCCAGCCAGGAGAAGTCAATGAAGTGGTGGAGGTCTCGGGAGAGGTGCCATTGGTAGACGCCACGTCTTCCACTCTCGGGGGGACGTTGAGCACAGAGACCATCAATGACCTGCCCCTGAACGGTCGCAACTATGAGAACCTGTTGCAATTGCGCCCAGGTATTGTGCGGTATCCGGGTGGCGGTTTCTCGACCACCAGTACGAACGGCTTGCGTGCCGAGGATAACGCCTACCTGATCGAGGGCCTGTTCAACAGCGAACCCTTTTCCGGTCAGAGCATCATCAACGGTGCGGGGATTGCTGGGGATTCGGCAACTATCTTGCCGGTAGATTCCATCCAGCAATTCAACCTGCAGGAGAATCCTCCGGCGGAGTACGGCTGGAAGCCCGGTGCCATGGTCAACGTCGCTTTGAAGTCGGGCGCCAATTCCCTACACGGAACCGCCTATGCTTTTGGCCGTGATACGCCGCTGGACGCCCGCAACTATTTCAATACGGTGCAGTCCGGAGTCAAGAATCCCCGCAACCTGGAGCAGTTCGGAGGAAGCGCCGGCGGGGCGATCGTCAAAGACAAACTATTTTTCTTCGGGGCTTACGAAGGCCAGCGCTACACGGTGGGGAACACGGGCCAGATCCAGACACCTGCCACGGTTTCATTGCCCACGCCAAGTACTCCGACTTGCTTCTTCATCGCCTCGGGAGATTGCGCCAACAGCATTCCCGACGCGATCGCCGATGTGCATGCCGCCTTTTTGGCCGGCGCAATACCGCATGATGTGAGCGCAGCCAGCCTGCAGATCGCGGGATGTACCATGGGTCCCCCCATCTCCTGCAGTGGCACCGGCTTCCCGACGAACAATGGCACCAACCCGGCCGGTCCAACTACCATCAACTTCGGCCTGCCCAACAGCGTCAGCTCGGATAACGCCGTGGGAAAGGTCGATTATCACTTCAATGAGCGTCACACCCTCAGCAGTATGTATTTCTTCGGGAACAACTCGGGGACCGTTTCCGACGCCAGCCAACTGCAATCACAATGGTTGACGCAGATTCACACTAGGGCACAGGTCTTCGGGGAAAACTGGACCTGGGTGCCCAGCTCTCGCTGGGTAAATGAAGCCCGCTTTGGTTACAACCGTCTGTACCAGCCGACTTTTACTGCTGACCACAACAAGCTGGCGAGCGATTACGGGCTGAACACCGGAGTGACCAATCCCCTCTACGGTGGTCTGCCGCGGATCAACGTTTTTCCGTTTTACATCTTTCCCCAGGAACTGGGTGGTTTTAACTGGCCCAAAGTGCAGGGTCCGGATACCAGGTTCCAGTTTGTCGACCATGTTTCCTACATCCGCGGCAAGCACGCCATCAAGTTCGGTGGCGAAATCCACCATGACGCCTTCAGCGGCGGCGCCTACGGCGGGGCCCGAGGGAGGATCAAATTTGTCGGAGGGGAATTCGCCGGGGGCAACTCCTCCGGGCTGCAAGACTATTTTGCCGGCCTGCCCACTTCTGGAAGCCAACTCGTAGGTGATCCCACCAGGCACATCCACAACTGGGGATACGCCCTCTTTGTTCAGGATGACTGGCGCCTCACCAAGAATCTGACCTTGAACCTGGGGCTGCGCTATGAGCTCAGCACCGTGGTGAAGGAGGATCACAACCTCTTGGGGAATTTTGATCCCAACACCGGACTGCAGCAGGTGGGCTCGCAGATCGGTTCTCCCTATAACGGAGACCACAACAATTTTGGTCCACGCCTGGGCTTCGCCTGGGATGTTACGGGGACCGGAAGGACAGTGGTGCGCGGCGGCGGCGGCATGATCTACGAGACGATTAACTGGGAGTCATTCCTGGCACTCAACAATGCTCTGGGCATCGCTACCATTCCGACGGGAGCGCTCGGGGTCGGTCCAGGCGGAGCCGTCGGTACCGGTTCGATCGCGGTCGGTACCGTCAACTTCTCGGATACGAGTCTCCACTGGAACGGACCGGGGACTGTCTTTCCCACGGGGCAGATTAACTGCAGCGCCACCACCGGAAATCCGTGCAGCATTCTGGGGATGGATCAGAACCTCAGGACTCCCTATGTGTATAACTGGACCCTGAATGTGCAGCATGCTTTCACCCAGAACCTCTCCCTGGAAGTGGCATACGTCGGCGAGCACGGTGCTAAGTTGATCGGCATCCGGGACATCAACCAGGTGAACCCGGTGTTGGATGACGGCAGCGAGCAGCTGGGACGTCCCTTCAACGCCAAGTTCCCATATCTCAGCTTTATTTACCAGATGCAAAACAACTACGAGTCCAACTATCACGGCCTGCAGTCAACCTTGACCGCGAGGAATTTCCACGGGCTTACCACGGTGATCGGGTATACCTACTCGCATTCTCTCGACCAGGTGGGCGCGAATTGGGACTTCGGCGCGGGGTTAGGGCTTCCGTCGGACAGTACGCATCCGGGACGGGAATACGCCAGCAGCGACTTCGATATGCGAAATCGTTTCACGCTTTCCATGACTTATGCCCTTCCCGGCAAGAAGTCGTTCGCCCAGTTGCTGGAAGGCTGGCAAGTGAATTCCATTGTCAGCCTTTACGGTGCTCAACCCTATGGCGTGATGGACGCTGGAACCGACGTCAGCTTGAGCGGTGAAGCCAACGACCGTTGGGATTTCTTCGGCAACCCGGCCGACTTCAAGTCCACGCCTACGGGGATTCCTTACTTCGCCCCGGGCGATCCAAATATGCCGGCTGCTTGCATGACCAATGCCGCTGCGGTCGGCGCGACCGCATCGCTCAACGCATTCGGCTGCTACGCCAATAAGAGCTCAGTTATGATTCCTCCCGCTTTTGGAACATTCGGCACGATGGGGCGCAACATTTTCCGTGACACCGGCTTCCGCAACTGGGACTTCTCGGTGGCGAAGAATTGGAAGTTCGGGGAACGTTTCGGAGCTCAGTTCCGGGCGGAGTTTTTCAATTTTCTCAACCACCCCAACTTTGCCAATCCCTTCGGAGGACAGAACGGCTGGGCGCATAATGATCCTTCGACTGGCTCATTCGGCTGCTCCTGCGCTACACCGGACGTAGCTGCTTCCAATCCTGTAATTGGATCGGGAGGAAGCCGCGCGATCCAGTTGGGATTGAAACTGTCGTTCTAATAAAACATGTGGAGGACGGGCGTCCTCGCCCGTCGGGTCGGAGGCGATTGCCCACAAAAACCCAGTGCTTTATCACAACCTGCTGAGACGGGCGAGGACGCCCGTCCTCCACATTAGCTGGAAGAAGAGGGATTTCTTGCCACAGCAAGTTGAAGGTTCGTATAGCCAACTCACCCCATGAATACAGCCAAAAGACAGTGTCAGTTCATCACCGCAATCACGGTATTGATCGCTACGGTTATCCTTACGGCTATGGCCGTCGCTCAGGAGCGCCAGGAACGAACCATCGACGAAATCAAGAGCGAAGCCACCAAGCGCGCCGAGAACGGAATGTATCCGCTGATTGGGTTGGAACCGGCCGACGTGCGCGAGGCTCTCGCTTCCATCAAGACCAAAGACAAAGACGAATGGGCCACGTCTTTTATGGCCGTCGCGGATAAATATGAGGCGGAGGCAAAAACGCTGCAGGCTAGCGATCCGGTCAAAGCCAACGCCGACTATGTTCGCGCCTGGCGGCTTTATTCCTTCGGCCGCTGGCCCATCCCCGCATCGCCCAAGAAGCAGGAGTCCTACCAGAGAGCAATTGCAGCGTTTCTCCAGCACGCGCGATTCTGGGATCCACCGCTGGAGGTTGTGCACATCCCCTTCGAGGGGAAGGAAATCATCGGATACCTGCGGCTGCCGAAGAATGCGAATGGTCCCGTACCCCTGGTGATCGCGGTGAACGGGTTGGATAGCCGAAAGGAGGATCTGGCCGAGAGTTTCGCCGTCATACTGCCGCACGGCATCGGCTTCCTCGCGGTGGATGGGCCAGGCACTGGCCAGTCTCCCATCAAGGTGAGCGACACCGCTGACCGCATGTTGTCGCGTGTCATCGATTATCTTCAGACCCGGCCGGAAGTGGACAAGAACCGGCTGGCCGTCCACGGCGTGAGTTGGGGGGCATACTGGGCAACCAAGCTGGCGATCGTGGAACATGCGCGGCTACGCGGAACGAGCGCCCAGTCTCCGCCGATCGATACCTTCTTTCAGAAAGATTTTCTGATGAACTCGTTGCTGGGAAACCGGGAGTATTTGTTCGATCAAGTGCCGGCCCTGATGAACATTTTTGACGGAGTCACCACGCTGGACGAGCTGGCTTCAGCGCTAGCCAAGATGTCTCTGGTGAAACAGGGTCTGCTGGGCAAGCCGATGGCGCCAATGCTGGTGATTGGCGGAGTCCTCGACACGCAGGTTCCGATCTCGGACATCTATTTGCTGCTCAGCAAAGGCGATACTCCGAAGGATGCCTGGATCAACCCTCAGGGCGGGCACCTCGGACGGCAGGTCAAAGTCTGGCCCGACCCCATCATCTTCAAGCAAGTCATCATTCCCTGGCTGGAGCGTACATTGGGTGTACCGGCTAGCCCGTAGATACCCGGAAAGACCTGGCGTCCGGATGCCTCTTACTTGGATTTATCCTCGCCGGCAGCTTCATCCTGAAGGTCGTCAGCCTTTTGCCAGGTGGAATCGGGATCGTATTCCTTCATGGCTTTGGCCAGAACGTCAGTCTTCTTGCCGAGATCCTTCTGATACACCACTCCATCCGGGCCGACGATGAACGTCATCACACCCGACGACCGGTAAACCGCCGGGTAGGCAACAAAAGCGAAGCCATCGGTCATTTTGTCGTTTGCGAGGAAACTCTTTGCGCCGCCCGGGCCATTTTTCCCCTGACGCGTCAGGATGAGGTAATAGTATCCGCGATAAGGAGTCGGGCCGCTCTCAGGGGTTTTGGCATCGGCAACTGCGGATGCCAGCAACGGCCCAATGGGACTCTTGGGTTCGCCGTTGGCGGCCTTCCAATACAGGCCGTCGTGCTGCCCTTCATCACTCAGGATTTTCCGGGCATACTCATTGTGCTGTGAGTAGTATTCCTTCTCCGACGCCACAAGTTCCTGGCAAATGCGGATGGCCGACATTTCATTCCGACCAACTCGGCGGAATAAGATTTCCTTCTTGCCGGCCTCGGTATCGAAGTACCACGCATTCCCTTTATTCACTAGCGGTATGGGCGTCGGCCAATTCTCCGCGCCGATATACAAAGTGGTGGTTCCATCCGGCTCTTTCACCAGACGGTGCATTTCCTGATATTTCTGGACGAAATTAGCGCGGTTCATGGCGTCCTCGGTTTCGTCCCCCGACGAGACGATTTGCTTCCCGGCTAGTCCGAGGATCTCAATCATCGCCTTCTCGTCGTTATTCTGCGCTGCCGTGACGAGCGCATTGCTTGCAGCTTCCGCCGACGAAAAAGTCTTCTGACCTGCCTGCTGCGCCATCGAGCGGGCGGAAAAACACCCCGTCAAAAGGATGGCGACCGCGGCTAACTTAGGAAGATTGGCCCATTGAGAGTTGTCTAAGCTCAGCTTCGTTCGCCGCATATGGCTTTTCTCCTTCTAAATTTCACGATCTAACCCAAACAATACAAGGCTTCGATTACCGACGCCCGCCTCCGCCTCGGGGCGCTCCGCCGCCATGAAATCCTCCACCCCCGAAACTGGCGCTTCCGCGGGACGAGAAGCTCCTGGTCTGTCCGCCATGGTCGTAGCCGCTGAACGCCCCGGAGCGGACGCCGCTCTGGCCGCGGGGTTCAGCGTATCCTCGAGCCGCCTGCCGGTTTCCTTCGAAGGGCCTCGGTACCACGCCGGGACGCGCTCCGCCACGGTAGCCGTAAACTCCGCCGTGCGGTCCGCCTCCCCGATAGAAGGTGTTTCGGTTATAGAATGTGTTGCTGCGGGAGTAATACCTGCCGTGGTTGTAGATCGGGTATCGGTTGTGCCAATCGAATCCCCATCGATGCCAACCCCATCCATAACCTCCGTACCAGCCGATTCCGAAACCGATGCCGAACGAGAGGTACGGACCGCCATACCAGATTCCGGGATAGGGGTACCATCCCGGCCACGCTACAACCGGACCTCCGTAGACCAGCCACGGATCATAAGCGGGGACGTAAACGACATCGGGGCTCGCAGGCTGAACGATGATCGTCGAGCCTTGAGTAGTTACGGTTTGCTGCGGCGTCGTTCTAAGATTGCCGGCGTCCTCGGCCCGCCGGCGCATTACCTGTACGGCATCCATCAGATCCTGTTGCTGGTTGTAGTAGGCGTCTCCTAAAGACGAGGTCCAGGACAGGTTCTTGTCCATATTTCCCAGGACAGACGGAAATGCGGTAAGAGCCTTGACGCTTGGGTCCCAGGGCTGCTGGTCCACAGCCTGAGCCAACGCGTCGCCTTTAAGATCAGGATGCGCTTGCACCCATCTGTCGGCCTCGACGATTTGCTCGGGAAAGGTGGACGCAGCCAGGATCTGTGCCACCAGCGAATCCGGGTACAGCGCAATCGGCGCTACCAACTGCTGCAACTGCTCTGCACTCTGTTGGGCGTACTGCTGCGGCGGAGCGGCCTGTGCCGGAGCGGCCTGTGCCGGGGCGTCCTGTGCCGGGGCGGCCTGTGCCGGGGCGGCCTGCGTCGGGGCGGGCACGTCTTGATAAGCCCACAGCTCTTGAGGCCAAGTCGCGAACAAAAGAAGCAACGACAACAGGGAGCCCAAGAGTTGCTTGCCCAATCGAGGTGTTAACAGCCCTGATTCACATCCGGACATGTTCATGTTCTTGAACCTCCTCTGCACCTTCATCGCTGGAGGGCTTCAGTTAATTATAGATGCGCGAGACAAGGTTTCTGGTTCCTTGCGCGAAATGATAGAGTCCTGATTTTATCAACTCGGCTACCTAGTCCCCCCAATTTATACTTCGCGTAGGTATGCATCCTTCTTAGTTTGAGTAAGTTCAGAACATGTGAAGCAGCAGGAACTGGCCGCCCTCAGAATTGATCCGAGGAAGTGAACAGCGTTTTACCTTTCGCCTTAATCTCGACGTCCACCAGATACTTGCGCGCGCATGCGGAATTGATGGCGATGCCTAAACCGGGGGCTTCGGGGGCGGCGATGGAACCATCCGGCCCGCGCTCCAGATGGTTGGCGGTGAACTCACGGGCGAGCGCCTTCGGCGCAAAGGGAAATTCGCATATTTCATGGCTGCGCAATCCGGCGTACGGTTGCAAGGAGGCGCTGAGCGCCAGATGCGAAGTGAAAGTGTGGTTGACGAAGGTCACGCCCCGGTCTGCAGCATAGTCAGCAACTTGCTTGGCAACGCCGATACCTCCAATCCTCCCGCAATCAATCTGAATATAGCCGACGTGCCCGTAGTCGATGAGATGTTTCGCCATGTGAAAATTGTGTGCGCCTTCGCCGCCCGCCAGTTTGACCTGGCCGCTGCGGGACGCCAACAAGCCATAGGCCTCGAGGGAATATGTCTGAAACGGCTCTTCGAACCAGCGCGCTCCGGCTTGTTCGAGAGCGGGCAATCGTGCGGCCGCCGCGTCGAGATCGTCACCGAAGACCTGGCCAGCGTCCACGAGGAGGATGCCATCCGGTCCTAATCCCTCGCGCGCCGCCATGAACTGGTCAACATCGGCGTCCAGCGTGCTTTTGCCGATCGGTCCCCACCCGAACTTTACCGCTTTGTAATCTTGCTTGCGGGCGTTGATGGCGAGTTGCCGGGTGTGCTCCGGTGTGTCGCCGAATAACTGCGACGCGTAAGGAGTTTTGCGATAGCTCTCCGGGTAGCCAAGCAGTTTCCACACGGGCTCTCCGCGGACTTTTCCCAGCAAATCCCAAAGCGCCATCTCTACCCCGGACCAGGTGTGCGGCGTCTGCAGGAGATCCATGCTGTCATATTCGATCTGCCTGGCGATGCGGTAGATGTCGGCGGAACCGTCGAAGCTTTGCCCCAGGACAGAGTCGCCGACCGGACGGCAGGCTCCGTGCGACATGGGGCACACGAAGGCTGCGATCGAAACCAACGGGGACGCTTCACACTCGCCCCAGCCGATATGTCCGCCGGCGGTGACGCGCACCAGCAGCGCATCCTGGCTTCCGTCGCCTTCCGTGGTCACCTCCGGCATGGAGAGATAGAAGAAGTCGACAGATTCAATTTTCATAACGAGTGCGGATCTGGGAGGTGACCCAACGGGGAGGCTGAACGATGGAGGCAAGTTCGCTTTTACCCTCCCTCACCGGCGGCAGTCCACGAGGTGCAGCCTCCGTGTGGCGATGAGGATCGCTGGCGTACTCTCGCGGAGTGCAATGCATGTATTTTCTAAACACCGAGGCAAAATACGCGGGGCTGCAGAATCCGCAGCGGTCGGCCACTTCCGCCACATTCAGCCGGGGGTCGAGCAGAATCCGTTTTGCCAGCTGGACTCTTTGTTGAACCAGAAAGTTCTCCAGGGTCATACCAGTCGTGCGCCGGAAAACGCGGCTCAGATGACCCGAAGAGAGGTGAAGCGCCGTGGCCAAATGTTGAATTGTGACATTAGCAGGGCCATATTCTTCGACCAGATCGGAAATGGCGCGGACGATCTTGTGTTCCCGCTGGCTGTAAGTCGCGGCAACCTGCTCGGCAACCAAGTCGACAAAGCGGGTAAACGCCTCGCCCGCGATCAACGGCGTGGGTGCGTGCAAAACTCCCGAGATGGCCTGTTCCTTGGCGGTCGTCAGGCGCTGACGGTCGCCGCCGGCGGTGACGATCTCCAGCGTCAAATGCTCAATGGCCCAAGTGAGAACCGCCCGCAGCTGCTGGACTCGCGTGGTGGACCGGGTGGAAGGCAAGGCCTGGGCCAGGAACTCTCTGATGCTGGACGCGGCGCCTTCCCCCCTGAGAATGGCGCGAAGCAGGCGCCCGAGCCGGTCGACGGGATGGTCGTTTCCGGGAGTGGCAACGTCCTGGAAAAACGAAACGGCATCGGAGCCGGATTCGAGCGAGGCGGAAGCCTCCTGGTACGCGCGTAAGAGCTCCTCCGGCTGGCAATGCAGGTTGCTGATGCCGATGCGCGCGGTCACGGCGTGCTGGGCGCGGGCGGCGGCCAGAATTGACTCAGCCAGCTCCCGCAGCGAGATCCGCTCATGGCTCCGGTTACGCACTTCCAGAGAGGTGAAGATACAGAGTTCACCCGGGCGCAAGACGGTGGCCAAAGTGTCGGGCCATTGCTGGCACACATCTTCAACCGCATGCGAGAGCCGGTTCAAGGTCAGGTGTTCGACGATATGAGTACGCCCGTCGTTCGCTGCCGTATCCACCTCGACTTGCAATACGAGAACGCGATCGGGGACGCGGTGCAATCCAGCGCGAGCGATGAGCTCGTCAAGTTCTTCGCGATCCCCGACTTCACCGGAGAGCAACAGCGCTGCCAGTTCCTTACGGTCCAGGGAAAGCTCGCGGTCGTGATTCCGCTGCGCCTCGGCGATGATCTGCAGCCGTTTCCAGGAGTTGGAGATGTAGCGGGCGAACAGCTCCAGCATGCGAACCATTTCGGCGACCTGGGCCTGGCTAACCACCGGAACCCGAAAGTAGGCCGCTTCCAGGGCGCGGAAATCGATATGCGGCTGGCCGGCCAGGGCCCCGCGCACCACGGCAAAGCCCTCGGCGGTTGGGGGCTGGGTGAGCACCTGGCCGGTGAACAGCGTCCCCAGATACTGGCCGTCGCAAATTACCGGCACTGCCACGTCGGTCAGGCCGACGTGGCAGGGATAAACCTGGCTGCATCCGGTGGCGCGGCATCTTTTTTGGGCGGGTACATCAGACTTGGCGCAGGTCTCTTCCTCGTGCGCCCCGAAGCCATGGACAAGATCACAGAACCGGGTGCTGGGTGAATTCCGCTTGGACGAACTGCCGGCCGGCTGAAGTTGCACCAGAGCGTCGCCGGTACCGATGCGGTTCTTGTATTTCGGCTTCCTGGGGTCGAGTTCTTCGTTCCACATCAACTCGACATTCCGAATGGGGCCGGCATCATTCAGCAGCAAAAGGAAATACTTGAAGAGTTCAAGATCCTTCTGGAACTCTTGCTTGAGTGCACCACTCAGCACAGTTTGCGGCCTTTTCATGGCTCGTTCCCACCGCTCAGGTTTGCAAATCACGGAATTCTAATACAAGTGAGTTCAGATAAGAGCAAAAAACGTAAGCAGTCCATCGCTTAACCGGCACGCCTGTAGATTTAACAGCTCACGGATGAGCGCGAATGGTCAGCCCGCCGTCAACCGTGAGCACGGTGCCGGTGATGAACGACGATTCCTGGCCGGCGAGAAACAACGCAGCGTCGCTTACGTCGGTCGGGAGACCACGACGCCCGATGGGATGTAGAGCCTCGGTTTGGGCGGCCAAAGCCGCAGGGTCAGGCGAGCGCTGAATGTATTCTTCCCATAGCCGAGTGTCGATATAGCCGGGGCAGATGGCGTTGGCGCGAATCTGCCGCGGCGCCAGTTCGAGCGCCAGATTGCGGGTCAGAGCTACCAGACCCGCTTTCGAGCAGGCATAGGCCACCGAATCCGGGAAGGCATGCGTGGCGTGAATTGAACTGATGTTGACGATGGCTCCGCCGCTCCCTGGGAAAAGCGGCAACACGGCTTGCGTCAGTAGAAACGCGCCTCGCAGATTGATTCCCAGCAGGCAATCCCACTCCGCCAGCGTGGTTTGCTCAAACGGCTTTTCGATCTCCACACCGGCGTTATTTACAAGAATGTCTAAGGCTCCGAAGCGCTCCTTCAGTTGCTTCGCCGAGGCGCGAATCTGGTCAGGATCGAGCAGGTCGGCGCAAATGAAATCTACGGGGCGCGAGGGGCATCCTTTCGTCAATTCAGCGGCAGTGGCTGTACCCGTTGGAACGTCGCGATCCAGAACCGCGACGCGGGCGCCTTCACGTTGAAATCGCGCCGCAATAGCCTTGCCGATTCCCTGAGCCGCCCCGCTCACCAGAGCAACTCGGCCTTTCAGCAATCCATCCTTGTGGCCATCCGAACTCATGCCGGCCCCTCTTTCGGACCACCAGAGGCCGGCGATTGTCCCTGTGCGTGGATCTCCTCCAGCAGAATAATTTCAGAGCTGTCAGGGAAGGGAAGCCGGACCCGCAAACCTTTCTTGGCCAAGTCACTCGCGCTCACGATGCGATCTGGAGAAGAATGGTCATGGAAGCGCAACTGGTAGCGAGCATTCGCCTTCAAACCGCTTAGCGCGAACACGTGCTGGGTCTCAGACTCGCTCGATCCGCGGAAGGCGTAGACGGCGCCGCGTCCGCTTTGCTGGTCAAGATACTCAATGCCGTCCCAGTGTATCCCATCGGGACGTCCCGAAATGTGGTAGAGGCCGGCATCGCGTATGAGCGGCCGGAGTTCGTTCTTGTAGAGCTGGATTTCTTCTTTGGCGGCAGTATGCTGTTCAGCGGTCCAGACAGTGGTGTCGAGCATGATCGTGAACCAGCCCATCATGCCGCTGCGCAGCATGTAACGAAAATTCTCGATGCGCGGCGTGGGCCATTTTTCGACATAGCTCTCCAGCATGGCGGCGGGCAACACGTGGCTCGTATCGTAGAAGGCGCGGCGGTTGGAGAGCGGATCATAGGTGTCGGTGATCGAAAAATAATCGCCGTGCGAGGCACTGCCGAAGTCCACCATCCGCCCGCCGTCATTGCAGATCTCGAACAAGAGTCCGGGATGATCCTTTCGTAGCGTGGAATAAATATCGTAATAGGCGCGGACCGCATGGTAGCTGACGTCGGTGGAGTTGGAACTGTCCACCCAGTACGATCCCCAGGATTTGTAAATGCATTTGTTCAGCGGATCAGGTGCAGCATGAGGATGGTCAGTCCGGTCGCACCCGTGGGCTACCAGATAACCATCATGCTCCAGCATGTCGAGGTGATAGTCGGTGACGATGCGCTCAACCTCATGCTGAGCCCACTCCTTAGCCGCGGGCACGCCCAGATCAATGGTTTGTCCCTTGAACGGCTCAGGCCTCCAGTCGGCGGGCAAATCGGTTACCAGCCAATCCTTCACCTTGGGATCTTGCGCATTCAAAGCGCCGGCTTCGGTGTCGAGGCCGGCTTGCGTCCAATCGACCCACAGGCCGAACTTCAATCCGTGCTGATGCGCCTCGTCGGCGATGACTGCCAGACCTTGAGGAAACTTTTGCGGATTCGGATACCAGTCTCCCACTCCGCGAAACCAGCCGGCATCAATGTGAAACATCTCCACTCCGAGTTCGGCAGAATCGCGGATCATGCGCCGTGCCGTCTCGTCCGTGATGTTCATGCCGCCGCCCCAACTGTTGTTGACGGCCATCGGATAATGCGGATTCTTCCAGGTTTCGGGATTATTGAGCACCTCGCGCACCCAGCGGCGAAGCACATTGCCCGCACCATCGAACCCGTCGCGGAACCCGCCCAGGAAAATCACTGGCGTCTCAAACGTTTCGCCCGCCTCGAGTCTGGTACGGAAGGGAGCGGGGTCGGGATTCAATCCTGCCGCACCATGGAGCGAATCTTTCTCACGGACGAGGGACAGACGAGTGCGTCCGCTGAACTCGATTCCGGTGTACCAGCCGCTCTGCCCTGCATCTCCGCGTTGCACCAGAAACCACGGAATGATTTCGCGCGGGTCGCGATGGTCAAGGTCGCCGTAGGTGCTCGAGGTTCCTGTCCATTGATAACCCTCCGCCACGGGCACGTCGTGAGTGCCTACAGCGGATGGAGTGTCTGCGCCTTTCTCAATGTAAAGCTGCTCAAGACGGGCCAGCGGATCAATCTGCCAATCGAACGCCAGGCTGTCTTGAAGGGGAAGCCAGATTTCCTCGTTCTCGAGATTCTGGATGCGAAGTTGATGTTCGATGGGACCGAAAGCAGAGCGAGCGTGCCACTCCCAGGTAAGCCGAAGATGAGGCGACTGCGACTCGTAGACGAACACCACGTTGTGTTCGTCCATCTGACTCGCTTCCCGCTCGAATCGCCACGATAGCGGGAGGTCTTTACCCTGGACCTGCGCGAAACTTATAAGCTTTTCAGACGCACGGTTTTCCCATTTCGCCTGTCCGGGAACCTGCAGGCTGGCCAGTCGGGGAACGGCAGAGCCTGCCTCCAAAGCGAGTTGGGTGTCGGCGGTTTGTAATCGCGCGGTGGTTTGAGCCCCAACGGCTGTGCTTGCCGCGATGCATACAAGACACGCCCACCAGCGTCGGATTGAAGTCCACATGAAGAACACTCCCGGAAAGGAAGCACGAAGCCGGCCTGTCTACCCAGCCGGCTTCGTGCTGAACTTAGAAGAAAATGCGCGCGCCAACCTGCATGATACGCTGTCCGGTCTTGCCTTCTATCCCGCCGAAGGTCGCGTCCGTTGGGTTGTTGTCGATCTGGTTGAAATTCGAATGGTTGAAGATGTTCTGCGCCTCCAATCGAATTTCAAAGTACCGTTCTTCATTACTGGAGAAGTAGAAGTTCTTCAGAAGTGTGGCGTCGGTGAAGAAGCTTCCCGGATTTCGGACATTCGGGAAAATGAAAGGCGCATTGCTCAGGCCGAAATCCGGCGTAGTCACGAATGCGCTGCGGTTCAGCACCGACGTAGGACTGGCGTGAACGAAATCGCCGTTTGCGCTAACCAGAGCGTTCGAATAGTTCTTGGACTGCACAATGGAGGCCCCGGGCGCCAGTGAATAGCGCAGCGCCGCACCCGGAACAGTCTGACCGGATTGCACGTCCGGCACAAGCACTGGTGTACCTTTTGGGTTCCAAGTGGAGACGCCGGCGATGTTCCATCCGCCCACCACTTTGTCCAGCACCTTATAGCCAAAGGTATCGCTCCGGTTCATGTATTGCCGGCCCCGCCCCAAAGGTAGCTCATAGGAATAATTCAATAACAGCGTTTGCGGCAGTTCATAGCCGGCCACGCCGTAAGCTTCCATGATGTTGTGCGGGTTCTGCAGGTACCCACTACCCGCCGGCCCGGAGTGCTGAATGTCCTTACCCCAGGTGTTAGTGAGAGTCTTCCGAATGTTATAGGAGGCGAGGAGCGTCAACCCGTGAAACCCTCGGCTTTGCATTTGCAGGTTCAGGAAGTTGGAGATAGATCTTCCCCAGGTCGCTTGCCCGGGCGTCACTGCTGAGTATTGTGGCGATAGACCCAATAGCTGGGACAACTGCACCGTAGGCTGGCTTGCGAAGGTTTGGGACTGCCCGTAGAACGGGTTGGGCACTTGCGAATACAGTTTTTGTCCCAGCGAGTAGTATTCCAGCGGAATGTTGTTGAGACTCCATCCCCAGAGCGGCATCAGCAGATGGATTCCACGAATACCGGTATAGTCCGCCGAGGCAACCCAACTGCTGCCGATCTGGCGCTGAACGCTGGCATCCCAGGTGTAGTCTTCGGGCGTCTGGAAATGATTGATGGTGGAAGCTCCGCCCTGATCGGGGTTGGCCGCCTGACCGAAAGTCTGGTAGCCATAATCCTTGTTGGTGTGGATCGCGGGGTAATATCCCAGGTTGGCGCCGGACGCTTGCAGGGGAAATGTGCCGAGACCGTGATCGGGTCCGAGCTCGCTGATCCAATGTTGCCCATCGAGGCTTGATGTCTGGTTCATCGTGATCGTGTTGTAGTAAAAGCTGAACCAGTCGGTTGAAAGGCCATTGAGACCCTGGTCGATAATGCCTGCGCTGGCGTGTACCACCGTCTTATCGTCAAGCGCATACGCGATCCCGAGTCGCGGCTGGAAGTTTGTCCAGTCGGTCGAGTACAGGTTTTTCTGCGGATACTCGGGAGTGTTGAGCAGAACATCCCGTCCAGTCGCTCCCTGCGAGAGCCACGCCGGCTGCGGCAGACCTGCCAGACCCGGAGTCGCTGCCGTGACCTGATTCCAACCCCATCCCGAATTCGGCGTGAGCACGTTTTTGGCGTTGATGTCATACATCAGAGGAGAGCTCTGCCCAGGCGCGAAGCTCTGCGGTGTGCGGGGACCATCGTGGTCCCACCGTAACCCCATCTGGATAGTGAGCTTCTTGTTGACCTTCCAATCGTCCATGGCATAGGCGGCTTCGTTGAATCCATACGGCGAGATGTTCCAGTTGCCCCACTGGAACACGTGAGACGATCCCATCATGAGTTCTGCGAGGGGAAAGCCGGTGGTCTGATCGCCCGGATTCTGCCAGTCGGCTACCGAACCGCCGCCGCTGTTGATCCAGGCCACACCCGTGTGATCTCCTCCATGCTCATTGAACCGAACGAAGTACTGCTCATAACCGACCTTGATGGTGTGCCGGCCAAGGACCTTGGTGAAAGCCACAGTCCCATTTTCCGTCTGGTTGATGAAGGTGTCGAACTCCGACCCCCCTACGTTGGAGTAACCCGGATAGCCGTTGATACCGCCGATATTCAGGACGGGTGGAATCTGGCTGGTGGTCCGCGATGGATTATTGACGATCAGGGGATCAAATCCCCAGGTGGTTGTGTCAATGCTCGGGTCAGGAGCCGAGCCGTCGCCGGAAACTCCGTCGCTATAAAGCTTGGCCACACCGAATCCCAGGTGTACGTCGAGAATTGAACTCGGGGAAATCACCCAGTTGTACTGCAAGCTGCCAGTTACATCGTGGTCGCTGGTGATGGAACGGGCCCCATGCAGCCAGGGGGCCGGAATGCTGTTAGTCATGTGGGTACGGCTCACGCTCAGGTTCAAGCGCTGATTGTTGGAAATATTCTCGTCAATGCGAGTGAAGAATCGATCGGTGGGCCGCGTAATCGATATAGAATCCTGCCGATCATTGGTGTAGCCATTGGGCTGGGGAGTGTGGTTGGGCAACGGCCAGAGAGCCATATAGTGAGCAAACAGCGTGCTCTGCAGCGTCAGATTTTCATTGCCGGCGGGGCAGGCCGATGTTCCAACCTCGGCCTTGGAACAGATCTTGGCGTTGGCATATTGTGGCCGAACGAAGTTGCCGCTCCCGTCGACAAAGCCGTGGTAAGGATCGTAAATGGTGGCGTAAAGGGGATTTCCGTTGGGGAAACTCAGAATGGTTTGGGAAAAGTCGCCGTTACGCTGCAGCATGGTGGGTACAGTCGTGAGCACCGTGTCGCCGGTGTTGTAGCGCTCTCCCTCCCAGCCAAAGAAGAAGAATGTCCGGTTTTTGCCGTCGTAAACGTGCGGGATCGAGATCGGTCCGCCCACTGAAAACCCGTAGTTGTTCTGGTGAAAAGCCGGACGCGCGTTACCCAGGGAATTGTCCTGCCAGTCGTTGCTGTTCAGAATTTGGTTGCGGAAATATTCGAAGAGACGGCCGTGGTACTGATTGGTGCCACTCTTGGTGTTCATGGTGATAATGCCGCCCGAGTAGCGGCCGTGGTCCGCCGTAAGAACGCCGCTTTCCACACGGAATTCTCCAATGCTATCGGGCGTCGGGATGGCACGATTCACCGCGTTGAATTCGGAATCCTGCAACTGGTTGCCGTCGACCGAGATGCTGGTGCCGTTTACCTGGCCACCGGCGATGGCGTAGGAGTTGCCGTTGTTGGCGATCAGGTACGTGGCATTGCCGAGTGAGGCAATGTTGTCGCTCAGCGGTCCCTTGCCCTGGACCTGGGGAATTACCTGCGTCAGATCCAGCGAGTTGCGGTTGAGCTGGGGCAGTTCTGTAATCATCTTATTATCGAGAACAGTCGAGGCACTCGACTGATCAGCTTGCAACAACGGCGCCGAACCCGTCACCGTTACGGTCTCCTGAACCGTGGCGGGTTTCAGAGCGAAGTCCACGGACAAATGGTCTCCGGTGTGTACCACCAGATCAGGACGTTCTACCGTGGCGAATCCCTTTTTGGATAACGAAACCTTATAGGTGCCAGGAACGAGCTGCGGCAGTACATATACGCCAGATCCATTGGTGGTGTTGGTGTAGGTAACGCCGGTGTCACCATTCGCGGCGCTGATCTTGACCCCCGGAACCGCCGCGCCGCTGGTATCGGTCACCAGACCGTTGATCTGTCCATTGGAAGATTGCGCATTTAAAGCGCTCGGGCTCAAGAGTGAGCAGATGATCAAAAAGAACAGCGAAAGAAACCGCACCCCGCTAAACCGCGCAATTGTTCTGTGACCCATGTTTGCCCCCACGAAATCTTCGACAGTGATTTCTCGACGGTGTCGACTGCCCACACCCCCACCAGATAGCACTATTTCTATCTGCCAAGACCTGCGAGCATCCAGACGCGACACGGTTATTTGTGTTGTTTTAACGGCAGATTAACTCTTGGAAGCTGATTTATTAGAGGCATCCGCAGCCGGTTCGACGATCTCGAGCCGTTGATTTGCCGCCACTTCCGCGACTCGCTGAACTGTCCCCGACGGCCAGTGAATCTCGAGTGTCACTTTGCGATCTTCGGCCAGGCCAAAGTGCACCCGCAAGTCGCTGGTGGAGGCGTAGCCAACGCTGTTGGTTACAAACGCGGTTTGAGTGTGTTGTGAACCGTGGCAGAGGATCTTGGCCCCGATTGCGGAAGCATTGCTCCGCGTTCCTCTCAGCCGGAGTTGTAACCAGTTTTGCGCCGGACTGCGATTCATCCACAATTCCAATGGGGCATTAATGGATGTGACCGCGGCATCGATACGACCATCGTTATCGAAGTCTGCGAAGGCAACGCCGCGATGCATGCGGGGAACGGCAAATTCCGCGCCCGCATCTGCGGATACATCCACGAAGCGCCCGCCCTGATTGCGCAACACGCGATTCGACTGCGGTTCGTTGGCGTCGAGACCGCCGTTGGCGATGAACAAATCCAGGTGGCCGTCATTGTCGAGATCGACGAAGCCGCAGCCCCAGCCGTTCCACGGACGGCTCAGACTAAGCAGCCCGCTCTGCGCGCTCGCATCCTCAAAGCCGCCCTTACCCTTGTAGCGAAAGAGCTCGAAGGTTTCACCGCGCAGCCCCGTCATCACGATGTCGAGGAGACCGTCGCCTTGGAAATCACGGAAGTCGGCACCCATCCCGGAAATCTGGCGCCCATCCCCGTTGAACGCAATCCCGGCTTCGATGCCTACCTCTTGCAATCTGCCCAGGCCCAGGTTGTGAATGAGAAAGTTCCGGTTGTTGTCATTGGCGATGAAGATGTCCATGAGTCCGTCGCCATCATAGTCCGCAATCGCGATTCCCATGCCCTTGCCCAGCAGCTTGCCCAGCCCTGCCGCGGCGGACAGTTCCGTGAAAGTCCCGTCGCCATTGTTGTGGTAGAGCAGTATGGGCTCAGCCCGGTACATATCGGGATGGCAGTAAGTCCGGTCGGCGCCGTTCAACCCACCGCAAACCGGGTCAGTGCCCGGATCCCAGTCGCAGTAGTTGGAGACAATAAGGTCGAGACGTCCGTCATTGTCATAGTCAATCCATGCTGCCGCCACCGACCACAGATTGTTCCCCCGCGGCCCTGCGCCGCTGACCCCCGCCGCCTGCGTCACGTCGGTAAAAGTTCCATCACCGTTGTTGCGATAGAGCGTATTGCCGTGGACTCCGACGACGTAGAGGTCCTCGAACCCATCGTTGTTGTAGTCGCCCACAGCCACGCCCATCTGGTAGCCATGGCCACGAACTCCGGCCTTTTGCGTGACATCGGTGAACGTTCCATCACGATTGTTGCGGTACAAGCGGTTGAAGAAGCGGGGTTCCGTCTTTTCGAGGGAGGGAAGAGAAGCGCCGTTTACACAGTAAAGGTCCGGCCAGCCGTCCTGGTCGAAATCAATCACGCCCAGTCCGCCGAGAACGGTTTCAACCTGATATTTACGTCCGGTCGCATCGTTGCGCAATACAAAATCGAGTCCGTTGGCAGGAGCCGCGTTCTCAAACCGAATCGGGCCCAGCGACGCTGCGGAAGCCTGCAGAAAGTTAGGAGTCAACGCGGTAACCCAGGGGCTAGCCAGCAGCTTGGCGAAGTCACGGCGAGTGAATTGATCCCTAGGGTTGCGCATGCTCGTCCTGGTCGCGATGCGAGGTTTGCTGGAATGCATCGGAAAGCTGTTGCGCCTCGGCAAATGCGTGTTCGGCCTCCGCGTTCCGGCCCATCTTCTTTAATATGCTGCCGAGCAGATAGTGCAGGCTGCCTTTTTCATCGGGATAACCTCGCGCCAGGGCGGGCTGCAAGTTGCGGAGCGCTTCTTCCAACGCCCCCGTCTGCGCGTCAGCGTTTCCCAGTTCGACACGGGAAGCGATGTCCCGTGGATTGCTGGCTACGAGTTCGCGCAGGTAAGGCAGGGCAGTTGCATAGTCACGCTCTTGCATCGCAAGCTTGGCTAGAATGCGCTCCGCCGACAGCCGGTGGGGATCGAGCTTGAGCGCGGATTTAGCGTTCTCGCCGGCCGCTGCCACCTGACCGGTGCCAAGTTGAGCCTCGGCGAGTCTTTCGAGAAGCGCTGGATCGTTGGGTCGATGCGCTGCGGCTGCCTCGTATTCAGCGTAGGCGGCCTGAGGATTGCCTTGCAGCCGCAGCAAGATATCGCCCCGCATCATGTGGAGAATTGCCTCCGCGTCCGTCGATTGCTGGGCGTGCTCGGCAACCTCTCCAGCCTCACGGGAATAACACCAAGAGAGCAAAAACATGTCGTAGACAGTGGGGAAGCTCTCCGGATGACTGTGTTCCAGCGCGGGAACCGCGAGCTCACAGTCATCCATGCGGGCAAACGCGACGCCGCGTCGGAACCAGGCTTCGCGCTGTTCAGGCAAAGGCGCAGGCAGTTTCGTCAGACGCTCCCATCTTTGATCCCGGAAAAGCGTGGAGCCGGGCACCGGTGCCGTATCCGGTGGGGCTTGTAGAATCTTGCAAGTCTCATGTTGCTGGCGCACGCAATCAAAGAATGCCGCCGCTGTGCCTGATACACCGGTCGATTTGGGAGGTTGCAGAGCTAACGGCCACTCGCGAGCCGCGCGGGCTATAACCGACGGCGAATGCTGTGCGACCACACTGAGCCGGTCGGCAGCCTGCCCCCAATCGGATTTCAGTGCGGAGAGTTGAGCCTCGACCATCCAGGCTTCCAAATCGTTTGAATCGTGCTCGAACGCCTGGTGTAAAGCAGTCTCCGCGCCCACCGCATCGCCAGTAGCTAGCATGGAGCGGGCCAAATCAGACCAGATGCCGGGAGCAGCCGGGTCCAACCCGGCGGAGTGTTGTAGGACCTGAATACGCGAGACATCGGTGATCGGCAATGCCAAAGCACGCAAACGGTACTCCGCCGCCAAGCCGCTTTGCGAACTGCGTAATTGTTCCGACATCGCTGCAAATCGCGCCAGGGCGAAGTCAACAAAGGCGACGGACGTGTCCGCCGACCCGAGCGCTACCTGCACGGCCTTAAGGTAAGCCTCGGCGGCATCGGCGTTAAGATTCTGACGAGCTA
This sequence comes from Terriglobales bacterium, assembly GCA_049582765.1. Lineage (GTDB taxonomy): Bacteria > Acidobacteriota > Terriglobia > Terriglobales > Acidobacteriaceae > JBAUUQ01. The sequence goes on along the minus strand of JBAUUQ010000032.1, from coordinate 74,503 downwards.
AGGCTTCTCCGAGGTAGTCGAGCGGGAATTCTTCGCCGGGTCGCAGGTGGGAGGCTTCTTTTAAATAGGGGATTGCATTCTGGGGCTGACCGGTGCGAAGCAAATCAATTCCCAGGAGCAGGTTCACGAAGTAATCTTTTGGTCCAATCTTGTAAGCACGGCGCAACAGGGGCAGGGCTGCAGTAAATTGGCCCTTTTCGTGCAACTCAAAGGCTTGCTGAACCAGAGACTTGATGTCCGCTCCATCCTGCGCACCGGAGTTCAAGGGAAAAGTGAGACTCAAGGCTAAAATGAGTGACCAGCGATGGACCTTCTCTACATCAAGTCGCATAGCGTCCCGATGGCCAGCATACGACGCATCTGGGAGACCCGGCAACCAAGGCCTGAATTCAACAAGGAATGTCCGATAAACGACGCGGCGGGCGCGCGCCACGAAGCTAACCTGAACCTGGGGTCGGGCAGGCCACGAAAGGAAATCGACTGATGGGGCTTAGTGTCAGCACAGAATGGAGCTATCGTGGGCTGCGCACCGTCGTGCTCGAGAACCGGGTGCTTCGGGTCGTTATTCTTCCCGAGGTCGGCGCCAAGATATGGCAGATCATCTACAAGCCGCTGGATGCCCTGCTGCTCTGGAACAATCCGCGGGTTGCTCCGGCTAAACTGCCTTTGAATTCGCGCTACGACGACGTCTGGAGTGGCGGATGGGACGAGTTGTTCCCCAATGATGAGGTCGCGACGATCCATGGCGAGATGTATCCCGACCACGGCGAACTGTGGACAGGGGAGTGGACCGCCGAGCCGTTTCGGAGCGGCGACGAAGCCGGCGTGCGCATGTGTTTCACCACGCCCATCAGCGCAATTTCCGTAGAAAAGACGATCAAGATTCGCCGGGGTTCGTCCCATATTTATTTCCACCACGTGTTCCAGAACTTGGCGCAGACTCCTTTTCCTTTTCTCTGGAAACTGCACCCAGCAATGACCGTCACCCCGCAACATCGCATTGATTTTCCGCGGATGAAGGTGATCACCGAGCCCGCGTTTCCCGGAACTCTGGGTGGCGGGCCTGCGAGTCTTGACTGGCCCGGCGCGGAAATCGCTGGACGCGAGGTGGATCTTCGGCGCGTCCCGGCGGAATCCGAAAAGCAACTGTACTTTTTTTATGGGACGGAGATGGCGGCGGGATGGTGTGCGCTTACCAACACTGCCAACCGCCTGGCTTGTGGCCTCGTCTTCGACCAGAAGGTGTTTCCCAGTTGCTGGCTTTTTGCAACCTATGGAGGCTGGCGAAACTATAACGTCGCCGTGCTCGAGCCGTGTACAGGCTACCCCTTGAACTTCGAAGCCATGCGAGCTGCCGGCAGACAACGAACCCTGGCTCCAGGGGAAAAGCTGAGCACCGACGTTCTGCTGACACTGCAAGAGGAAACCACCGAAGTTTCGCGCATCGAACCCGACGGAACAATCGTGGCGCGTTAGGTCAATTTCCCGGCATCGGGCGCCTTTGGCTCAAGCGACAGAAGAATGGCAGCAATAATCGCGAGTCCCACACCAAGCCCTTGTGCCGTGGTCAAGCGCTCGTGCAGTACCGTGACGGCGAAGGCCACGGTCAGCAACGGATATAGCGAGATCAGCGAGATTACGATCGACGCCTTGCCACCCGACTCCAGCGCGGTAAAGCTGGTCAGCGCACCCAGCCCGTTCAGCGCTCCTCCGGCCACCGCAAGCCAGAAAATGAAGGGCCGCACATGCCAATGCATGGTTGCGGTCATCAGCAGCACCAGTGAGATCGCGATCATCGCATAAGCGAACCACAAGAACGAGAGTTCACTGGATATCCGGTTGGTGGCGAGCTTCTGCGTAACCCCTGTAATACCCCAGAACACCAGCGCGATGACCGCAAACAATATCCAACTAGGAATCATTTCACACCATGCTCAAGAGATAGATAGCGACCAAGGCCAGAATCAGGCCAAATATCTGCGGCCGGCTCAACCGTTCACGCAGGAACACAACCGCAAGCAAAACGGTGACCAGCGGAAACAGCGCGGTCGCGGGCACAACGATCGACGCCTTTCCTCCCAGTACCAACGCTCGAAAGAAAGCGATGTTGCCGGTGCCTCCCAGAATGCCAGTCAGGAAAGCCCAGGCGACGCCCGAGCGCCGCTGTTCACCACCCCGCAGACGCGGCGAACGCCAGATAACGGCGATCAGAGGAAGAAGTCCGATAGTGAAAAATATCTGGTTCGTAAGCGCGTCGACACCATCCGAGGCGACTTTGGACACCGCGCCCCATGCTCCCCACAGCAGTATGGTGAGCAGCGAGAATGCGAGCCAGCGCGGTATTCCGGCGATGGGAGCAACTGAAGCTTTGACGGACTCAGTCATGCGTCGGGACCCGCAATCTCCGCAGACGAAGAGATGGAAGTTGCGTGAACGGCCGGGAAGAAGTTAGCGGGCAGGAGCGACCTCCAGCAGCATTTTGAGCCTGGATCCGGGAGCCCGGGTCATGCGCTCAAACGCTGCCTGACCTTGTTCGAGCGGCATAAGCTCCGTCCACGGATCGATATCGATCTCGCCAGCGATGAGCAGATCGAGGGCGCGCCGGAAGTCCACCGGCGTGTACGCGAATGACATGATCACGCGGTGTTCCTTGCGGATGCTGGCCACAAAATTGACTTCGCTTTTCTGCGCTCCCATACCGAGCAACGCCACCACACAGCCAGGGCGGCAAAGATCGAAAGCCATTTGCCGTGCGGCAGCGCTGCCGCTGGCATCAATGACGAGGTCGAAACCGCGGCCCGCAACCCGCTGGGCTTCTGCGAATCCCCCCTCCCCAGAAGTATTTATCGCCTCCGCCGCGCCCAGCTTGCGCGCTGTCGCTAGGCGGGCGTCGTTCACATCCACCACCAGGACGTTGTGCCCTCCCACCAGTTTGCCCACGAACAAAGCTAGAATTCCCATCGTGCCCGCTCCCACGATCGCCAGGCGAAAAAACGGCGGAGGCGAGACCATACGATAAAGGTGGACCAAATTGGCCAGGGGTTCTGCCATCACCGCGCGCGTCGAGGAGAGCGACTCTGGAATTTCATGAACTTGGATCGAAGGCAGCGCGACGAACTCGGCGAAGGACCCTTGCGTCTGTCCCAACCCCAGCAGTCGCCAGGAAACGCACAGATTCTGCTGACCAGACAGGCAGGGATCGCAGGCATTGCAGCTTACTAATGGATTCGCTACTACGCGGCGTCCGTCGGAAAGCCAGCCCACGAGTTCGTGTCCCAGGACGAGCGGCGGCCGCCGCAGCGCGCTGTGTCCCAGAAAGCCTGAGATGTCGGAACCACAGATTCCGGCCATCTGCACCGCGATTTCGACCTCGCCGGCAGCCGCCTCCGGACGCGTGGTCTCCTGGATTTCAACCCTTTCCGGGGCCGTATACACCAAGGCGCGCATGGAGCGTCAGTATATTGCAGGTATCCTGCGGAAATGATCGATTAAATGATCTTTCTGGTGGAAGTACAAGGTTTGACCGCACAGTGAGCGTAAGGGGAGAGGCCACTTCCCGAGGCTCAAAGGCCGTACGCCGGTTGGCAGTCGGATGCTCACGGCTTCACACCAGCCAGGATGTAATTTGCCGGCCACTTCGTCTTTTTGTCCATCGTGGTACCCTCCGAAGCAGTTGAATCCGTCACCGCTTTGCCTTTCACGCCAACATACACCGCATTGTAGGGCTCGTCGTCCAGGTTCTCGACCTTGTGTTTGAAAGGCGGATACCACCGCGCCTCGCCGGGTTTGGCGAACACCTCCCGCGTCTTTCCCTTTTCGTCAGTGAAGCGAAGATGTCCTGCCGTGATACTTACGACCACGCCGCCTGGATGATCGTGCATTTCCGACTTCTCGTGCGGGCCATAGTGAACGGCTACCACCTGTACCCGGTCGTTTTCAAAGTCAAGTTTGTAGTGGTTGGGCTCAACCTTGAGAGGAGACTGAGCCAAGGCTAGGTTCGTAGCAAAGCAGGCTATAGCGGCGCAGAACAATCTGCACAACATTTTCTTGCCTCCTAACCAACGCGATAGGGAGTCCGCGAGACAGCGGCAACGCTACTCCGCACACCGCACCCTGTCAATCCTATGAATGTATCCTCTGCAGTCGTGACTGTTTGAACCGGGAATGCCGCCGAGGTGCTTTCGCGCATTATTCCATCCATCAACAGGGATTGTGGTGGTCGGGCACGAGTGGCGCTCTAAGGACCTCTAAAACACAGTCGGAAACTCCTATTGGGGTTCTGAGAGGGATCTGGAACTCTGGCCTGACAAGCACGTGGAGAAGCCCTGCAAGACACGCTGGCCACCGTGGCATGCGATTCGAAAGTCTCGGGAGGGAATCTTTGGAATTACTGAATATGTGGAGGTTTAGGATGGTTGCGGGGGGTGGATTTGAACCACCGACCTTTGGGTTATGAGCCCAACGAGCTACCAGACTGCTCCACCCCGCATACGAATCATAGCAACAGGGGTACAGACCGTCAAACTATGTGGATCACAGGTCCAAGTGATGGTGATGAGTGTTCCTGCCGGTAGTTGACACCAAGGGTCCCTGTCATTGCCTAATCACTGACGAAACCAGTACATTTCCTCTGGGGTAGCAACATGAGGTTCAGCTGGCCCCCGCGGGCGTTGGGGACGCCCACGCCAAAAAGGGTTTGACCAGAACCGCCGACTGCGTATGAGCCTGCGCACTCTCAACGACATCTTCTTCGCAGTGGTCGAGCGCAATGAACGCGTTGTGATGATGCATCGGCAGCCGATCCAATGGGTTTCCATATCTTCGCAGGAGCTCTACCAGAACGTTGTTGGTGTTGCGCGCGCTCTGCGGGAGTGGACAATAGGGAAAGGCGACCGGGTCGCGATTCTGAGCGAGAATCGACCGGAGTGGACGATTGTCGATTTTGCCTGCCTGCTTATCGGCGCGGTGGTCGTACCGATTTATGCGACCCTCACGGGAGACCAATCGGGGTACATCCTGCGCGATTCGGGTGCGCGCGCGGTCTTCGTCTCGACGGAGAAACAGTTCCTCAAAGTGAACAGCATCCGCGATCAAACCGCGGTCGAGAGAACTGTGGTTATGGAGGCGGTGGAGACCGCCCATGCCTTTCACCTGCAGCGCCTGATGCGCGATGGACCCAAGGAACGCGATCCGCAGTTCGACACTGCCGCGCAAACCGCCGAACCGGACGATCTGGCCACCATTATCTATACCTCGGGTACGACGGGAATCCCCAAGGGAGCCATGCTCACGCACGGGAATATGGCGTCGAACATCGCGTGTTCGCTCATTGGATTCCCGCGTCTAAGCGGAGAACTCAGCATCTCTTTTCTGCCGCTTTCTCACGTGACAGCCCGGCACGTTGACTTTGCCATGCTCTATCACGGCGCCACGCTGGCTTATGTTTCCTCTGTCGAACAGCTTCCGCAGGCGCTGCGGGAAGTACGGCCTACTATCTTCGTTGGCGTGCCGCGCGTCTACGAGAAGATACACACCCAGGTTGACCAGAAAGCGCAGAGTTTTCCTACGAAGCAAATCTACCGCTGGGCCTTGTCCGTTGGCCGCGCCCACAGAGCGGAGACTCTCAATGGACAGACCCCGGACTCCTACTCCTGGAGGCTCGCGAACCGGCTGGTTTATTCCAAGATTCGTGAAGGGATGGGGGGGCGCGGGCAGATCTTCATTTCCGGGGGAGCACCGCTGGGGCGTGAACTGGCTGAATGGTATGCCAGGATCGGCATCCGCATTCACGAAGGATATGGTCTCACGGAGACTTCACCCGTCATTGCGGTCAATACGCCGGAGGCCCACAAGCTGGGCACGGTGGGCAAACCTCTGGGGAATATAGAAGTCCGGATTGCGGAAGATGGCGAAATCTTGGTGCGCGGCCCGTCGGTGTTCAAGGGATATTGGGAACGGCCGAAGGAGACGGAAGAGGCATTCGTCGATGGCTGGTTTAAGACCGGGGATATCGGGAATATCGACGACGACGGATTCCTCTCGGTCACTGATCGCAAGAAGGATCTAATCAAGACTTCGGGAGGAAAATTCATCGCTCCGCAGCCGTTGGAAAATTCTTTGAAACACAACGCGCTGGTGGCGGAAGCCGTCATTCTAGGAGACGGGCACAAGTTTCCCGCGGTGCTGATCGCCCCTTATTTTCCCTTGCTGGAGGACTGGGCACGCGCCAATCAGGTGGTGTTTTCCTCACGCGAGGAGTTGGTTGAAAGTGCGAAAGTACGTGCGCTTTACCAGGGCATTGTCACTGATCTGAACCGGGATTTGGCTCGTTTCGAGCAATTGAAGAAGGTAGTGCTGGTCGCCGATGAGTTCTCCCCCGAAAAAGGGACCCTCACCGCGAGTATGAAAGTGCGCCGCCGTGCGGTGGAGGAACGGTATCGCCGGCAAATCGATGAGATGTACTTGCAGGCGGAGACGCGAGAGTAGTGACAACGGGCTGATGGTTTTTGTTGTCATGACGAGCGCGGCGATCGATCTGCAGTCCCCTTGAGAGAAACTGCAGATCCCTCGCGGTGCTCGGGATGACAAGAAGGAGAGTTTAGAGACGCGAGAGTCTTTCCGCAGCTTCTACAGCAAACTCACTGCGGACTTATTTCCAGGAGCAGGTGTTCTCTAAACTCGGCGCTGAGTTTGGGAGCGTGATCGCTGGTCGCTTGCACCGTACCCAAATCCCTGCCATTGCCGTAGTCCGAAACGCGATACGTGCCGGGCTTCAACCCACGAAGCTCAACTTCTCCCTTCCAGGAGGCCTGGTCAGACGGGGCAAAAAAGGCGTAGTACATTTTGCCATCCTTCTCGATCGCGTAGGCTTCCGGGACATCGTAGCCGTAGACGTATAAGTCGAGGAAAGTTCCTTTAGAGAGCATCTTCTGGTTGTAGATTCCGATCCATTTTTTCCAATGGGCTTCTTTTTCCTGTGTCAGCAAAACGTTCTTGAACTTCGGACCTGGATCGGGCCAGACGAACTTCGTCCCCACCACGCCCCCCACGCCGATCGTGGAAGCGAAATCGTTGCCGTGTTCCAGCCAGTCTTTACCAGTGCGGGTCATGACGGAGAGTTCCACGTGATCTCCGTACACGGCAGCTTCCGGACCGAGAAGCGCCTTATAGACCTTGATTCGCCGCCGCACCTGCACCGCGCCCACGGGATCGGCGGTGACAGCCTGATCGATGTAGGGCAGCCAGGCGAGAGATGGTGGCGTTCCGCAGGGGCAAGCTTGAGTAACGCTCTCTGGCTTGAGAGCGCGGGTGGTTTGGAAAATCGTCTTGTAGACGTCGGCCATCGCGTTGATGGAGTCCTGCGGTGACTTGTGGTGATGAGCCGGGTTGTAGCACGCAGGCACGGTATAGATGTTGTCCAACTTGGATCCGTCAAAGCCCCAGTCACGGATAAACTTCTCGGTGAGTTGTTTGTAGTAAGCCTGTACCTCCGGCACTGCCGGGCACAGGGCCGCCAGATCGCGGGTCATGCGGGCGTGCTTTCCATCTTTGTCGAGAATCAGCCAGTCGGGATGCTGTTGCGCGATTTTGGCAACGACGTATTTGTGCGATTCCCAGCGGCCCTGGCCGTCTTCGACTCCGAGGGGCAGCCACCACAATTGCACCAGCTCTCCTTGTTTGTGAAAGTCATCGGCCATCCGCTTGATGGAATCGCCAGGAAAAGTTTCGGCCCGCGGATTCCAATCGCCGTAGGTGTCGAACCAGCGGTCATCCAGCGTGGCCCATTTGATGCCTAGTTCCTTTAGCTTGGGAACCGTTCCCAACATTTGCGCCGGGGTGACGTTGAACTCGTATCCCCATCCGCACCAACTCACGTTGTAAGCTTCACCGGAAGGCTTGGGAATCTCCCATCCTTCTTTCTGCAGTACGCTCGACCACAAATGCAACGGCTGGTAGAAGTCGCCGGAATAAACTGCCACGAAGCTGCGAGGCGTGGAATACGTCTCTCCGCCTTTGAGCACGGTGTCGGCTGGAATACTGAGTGCTGCGCTGACCCGCTTGTCAGCCTCGACCTTGACCGGCAGGGAAACCACGAGTGGCAAAGTTTCCATGTGCCCGATGGCCTCGCCCACGGACCCAGTCCAGAACGCCACGACCGGAATGCCCCCGCCGTAGCCGCCTTTCACAATCCTGCCCATGACGTTCGGTCGCGTAAACGAGGAGGGAAGCTTCAAGACATCATCTTCACCCCAGTCGTAGCTTGATCCCTGATATGACCACATGTCATACGGTTGCACTTTGGGATCGGCCATCGTCGCATTGAAGAGGTGCTGCTGTTCGACGGCTTCGTCGATCCGGAAGTCAGCGGTGCCTGTATTCCTGTAGGCGGAACTGGTTAACAATAGGTTGGGAAAGTCATCGTAAGCTTCGATTACCAGGTTGCGTTGAACGCCTGTGGCGGGATCGAGAGAATGGAAAGGAATTTCGATTCTCTTGCCCCGGCCCAACTTGCCGCTGGCCTCACTGACTTTCACTTGAGCAAAATCCGCGGCGAAGTGAATCTTCTGGTTCGCGTGAACCAGGTAGCCGGAATCTTCTTGAGAGTCGTCGAGAGTGAGTTTGCTGCCGTTCTTCACCAGGTAAGCTTTTACATAGCCCGAGGGAAGAACCTGAAATTCAGCGGTGTCGGTCGTAACCAAAACAGGTCCGTTGGGGCTAACTTCGACTTTGACGGAAGAGAGCTGCGGAGTCGGTTGCGATGCTGGTTTGGGGGACTTGGCACAGCCAAAAGTAGTGAGGCAGATACCCGCAAGACAAGCGGCCATCCGTACGCGAGGAGGGAGGCAAATCGTTCTTGAATCGGCTAGTTTCATGGTTCAGCTCTCCGGTGACCTACACGCACCTGCCGGCAATGGACGGCGGAAGAACTCCCTGGCGAAATGTGAGTTTCTCCGCAGCCGGTTGAGGCCGTGCCCTTTCCGAAAGCGAGTGAGATAGCTTCTAATGTTCCTGAAACCTTCGGGAATTCTCAACGTCATAAGTAGTTTTCAGGGTGCCTTGAACCGTGATCGCGGCAGTCTTTACAGCCATAATTCCGTCCACTCCTTCGACCTGCAACACAATTTTATAAGTCCCGTTACGGGTGTATGCATGGTCAGCGGAGGGAACTTGCGCAGAAATCCCATCGCCGAAATCCCAGTGATATGCCAGAGCAGGGACGCTTTCGGGTTCCAGAGCCGCGGAAAGGTGCACGACCTTGCCAAGCTGCGCCTGGCTGGGCGCTTGCAGTACGACTAAGGGTGGGCTCGCCGGTGTGGAATTATCCACGATCTTGATCAGCCGCACCGAGTGTGCAGCCTGATTCTCGATTCGGAGGACGCCATGCGCTATCGTAACCGCTCGCTCCTTGCGAAAAACATCGGAAGCGTGGGCCGCGGCGGACGATAGCCCCAGGTCTGTCAGCTGGAAATCGTGGCTGCGAACGCTATCTGTCCAGTTGAAAATGGCCAGCATCGATTGACGCTTGTCCTCGCGCAGCAGGAATATGCTGGGCTGCTCATCTGCCTCGGCATAAGTCATCAGGTCCAACGGTTTCGCAGCGCACTTCAGCCTCACCATGTTGAGCAAGTCGCGGTTCTGAAGCAACGTGAGCCGATCGGGTTCACTACCCAACGTTGGTAGATCGTCACCTATTTCGAACATACCCCCCGCCACCGCTGCAAGGGCTATAGACAACTCCGCTTCGTCCAAAGTAAGCGGTGCTTTGGACTGGTGCCAGGTCTGATCGGTGATCAACTGTTCGGAAACGCTGAAAGCGTCCGGATCGGCCACGTAAAAGTTACCATTCATGTAATATCGGGCCGCGATGCCGGTGGCGTCTTCCTTTTCGCCGAGAAACGAATGGCCCGTGTCGGTGGAAGTTCGCCCCAGGTCGGTGAGTCCCACGGTGTTGAGCATGGGGCTGCCATCTTTGTCGAGCAGAACCGCGTCGCCCACCGCGTCGCGAATAATCTTGAGCCCGATCCGTTCGGCCTCCAGTGCGGTGACGTCTGGCCGGTAGCGATAGCCCTCGATGGCGGTGTCGTCCATGAAATCCAGCTTGAAGTAGCGCGCTCCCCAATCGCGGCTGAGAGTCTGGAAGGTTTTTCGAAGATAGTCCTGCGCCCCGGGATGGGTCGCATCCAGCACGTAGAGCGGATCGTGGCTGGACTCGATGAATCCAATCTGGATCGGTTTTCCTTGTGCGTCGTGAACCAGCCATTCCGGGTGGTTTTCATAAACCCACGCCCTTTGCGCCACTCGGAAAGGCGCTGCCCACATGGCGAATCTCAAGCCCAGTTGGCTCAGTCGATAGCTGAACTGGCGAATCCCATCGGGAAACAAGGTGGCGTTGGGCGTCATGTATTCGCCATCGTCGTACGCGTAGCCCTCGTCGATATGGAAGAAATCGTATCCCAGACTCTTCAGGTGTTGAGACAGAAACTGCGCGTTGGACAACGCCGTACCCTCGGAGAGTCCGAAGTAATACGCGGTCCAACTCCACCAGCCCCAGGGAGCTGCATCGGGGATGCGCGCATTGTGCAGAAGCCGGATAATTTCCCCGTAACTCTCGAGCTGGGCGTGATAGTCCTTGCCCACGGAGAATGCCAGTTGTTCGGAGGAAATCTGCCCACCAGGTGCCAGCGGCAGGCTCAATTCGATTTGGTCGGACGAGGGGTTCTCTCGTATCGATTCCTTTTTCATGATCTCCGTGGTGCCAGTGGAATCGACCGTGTAGGACGAGATCTGTACATCCCCCCCGGTAGGATGGGCGGTGTTCAAGTGGAGGATAGTCAGCCAGCGATCGGAGGTGAGCGCCGCCAGCAGCAGGCTAAAACCGCTTTGCCGGTTGTAAATCAACTGGCTGCCGACAGCCAGGTGCAGGTTCCCGAAGTCTTCGCTGAATTCGTCTTCGCCCAGGTAAGTGTGAGCCTTGCCAAGATCGACGATGTGCAGTGGTGGGCGATCCTCGCTGTAGCTGTCAGAGAGGACGCGGTCTGTCTCTTCCGGAGCTCCGAGATTGACCAGTGGCGTTCCAATCATGTCGAGCATCCGGATGTTTTGAACGCTCAGGGGCTCCTGTCCTGTGTTTTCGATCGTAACCCGGACGTTTCCAAACGGCCGCTCGTCAAAAAGCTGAAGGATGCACCGGAGGTTGGGCTTGTTGGTCAGTCCGCTGAACAGTATTTCTACTTGATGGCCCGGCCCCAACGGGCTCTGGAAGGTGGATGCGGCGACTTGATGGTTCGGATAGTCGGTTGACCAGAGCCACTGATGGTTAACCTCTGCCCCCACGCGGGCGGCGAGCACCGGATCTCGAAGCGCTTCCGCCCGCAATTCAAAGGATCCGTCCTGCGGACGGACGGCGACGGTGAGCCAGCGATTCTGCAGAGGTGCGGTCTGGCAGCTCGCCGGGACAAGAAGGACGGTAGTGAACGCGAGAATAAATCTCACTACGGAGACATAAGTTCGTTTTGCAGTCATAGGGATGGTGTAAAGATTCAAAGTCCGGGGATCCAGTGCAGGGCATTGCTGCGAAAGATCTTCTGCAGCACTGGGTCAGGTAGTTTCAAGCCGCTAATCTTCTTTCCGTTGTATTCCACCGTCTCGTCGGTTGCGAGATATTTCCAGTCGCGAACATATGTAGATTGCCAGTCCTTTAATACGTCCTGTACATCCGCGCCGGGAAGAAAGTCGAGGTCGGTGCCATAAAGCACCCGGTCCTGATACTTGATGAGAAACGCCCGCACTTGTTCCGGGGGCGTAATCATCAGGTACTCCATGCGAGCGGCCATATCCACCGCAAAGTTCGGGTAACGATCTAAATGGCTGGCGATGTTGTCCAGACTCTTTTCCATGCTTCCCAAATGAACGCCCACCATTCGGAGGCCGGGATTCTCCGCCAGCACGTGGTCCCGAGCCTTCAAAATCTCCTGCTTCGAAGGGAATCCCGGTTTGTTGTAGAGGAACCACTGCGGGTTCTCCTGATAGTAGGACCAGGAGGGGTCAGCCGGATCCGGTGGTCCCCAGGCAACGTCGGGCTCTGCCTGATGGCTCATCAAGGTCTTGCCGTGTTTGGCGATGTCCTTATAGATAGGCTCGAACTTCGGATCATCGGCCATGATGAACTTTCCATCAGCGCTCTTGATTTCCATGCCGATATTCTTCCAGATCTTTACCGCCACGGCCCCGTCGGCAAAATTCTGATTGATCTGCTTGATGGCATCGGTGGTGAAGGAATCGTCCCCGAACCTGTAAGGGTCGAAGGTCGTGCAAAGAGCAATGTGACCATGGCTGGAACGCACCAAGGTCAGCGCATCTTTGATCTGCGGCGCAAGTTCCTTACGGTAAGGAAGGGTATCGTCCATTACCAGAATGTCGAGAAGCTTCAGATGCAGCCGTTCGAGCAGAGCTTGAAACGCGGCGTCGGTCTGGAAGACGTGCACGTGGACGTCGATGGGCTGTATGGCGGCGAAGGCCCTAAGAGTTTCTTCCGCGCCGTTTTGTGCTTCCGGGCTGTATGCCACCACCAAAGGCTGACCCAGGAAGGCGATCGACAGGACGGCACCCACTAGCAGCGAACTCAGAAGCCCAAGGCCTAAGAAGGATTTCATAATAAGCGCCTCTTACGTTGGTTTATTCCACTGCACACTTTCTTCGTGCCTCTAAGATTCGCCCGTTACTCAAAAAGATTTCAGTTGCCAAGCACCGGGTGAAACGATTTACCATGTAATACGCTCACGGGTATCCCCGGTCAAGGAAAAAGTTACAGGTAAGCGGACTGCGCTCGGGCCATCTCGATCTGGCGTCGTCGTGATCAGGCAAAAGAATGGTGACCATCAGAGATGTGGCAGGAGAGAGCGGAGTATCGGTGACCACCGTTTCGATCGTGTTGAACGACGGACCATCCGCCCGCCGGATCTCGGATCGCACCCGAAGGCGCATCTGGAAGACTGCCAACCGGCTTGGATATCGGCCCAACCTGTTTGCCCGGTCCCTGCGCAGCAAGCGGAGTCAAAACCTGGGCGTCGTGGTCTTCGATATCACCGACCCTTATGGCGCTCAGATTCTGCGGGCGATCGAAACCCATGTGCAACCCTCGGGATATTTTCCCGTGCTTGCCGATCTGCAGAACGATCGTTCCCAATTCCAAAGATGTCTTGACGTGTTGTTTGAGCGGCGGGTGGAGGGCATTATCGCCATCGCCAATTGGACCCACCTGGAAACCAAGCTGTTCACCGAGATTTCCAAACGCAACATTCCCGCAGTTGTGATCGGCAGGGAATTAACCGGTCATCCCATCAGTTCCGTGGTCGTGGATAACGCTGCCGGCACCCGGCAGGTCTTGCAGCATCTTTATGAACTTGGTCACAGCAAGATAGCCTTCATTAAAGGTCCCAAGACTCTGGTGGACAGCGCGCAACGCTGGCGCGGTCTGGAGAGCTTCGCTCACGAAGTGGGATTGACATTCGATCCTGAGTTGGTGGTTGAAATCAAAGGACGAAACTCCACCTACACCGAGGGCTACCAACTGGCCGAGCAGTTGGCAGGGAAGAGTTCGGATTTTACCGCGCTGGTTGCCTTCGATGATCTAACGGCATGTGCCGCGATTCGCGCTCTGACCAAGTCCGGCCGTGTGGTTCCGAAGGACTGCTCAGTGGTAGGGTTTGACGACATTCCCAGCTCGGCTTTTTATAACCCACCTTTAACGACCATCCAGCAGCAACTGGAGCTGCAGGGATCTCTGGGAGCCGAGATCGTGGAAGAACTGATTCGAGCATCGGTTGAAAAGAGAACGTCGGTTCCCAGACATAGAAAGGTGGCACCGAGACTCATTGTGCGAGAGTCAACATGCCCGGCGCCCCGCTCTTGAGCAGGGGAGCCGCATACCGTGGAAGAACTCAGGAGACTTTGTGAGCCAGATCTCAAAGACTGATCTCTATCGCTGGTGCAAAATTCCGGCCCAGCAGCTCGCCAACCATCCGCAGCTGAAAGTACGGTTTCGATTGGTGGCTGATTCCGCTGAGATGGGCAGCTTGATGGCCCGGGAACTGGTCGAACTAGTCGAAGCTAATAACGCTCGGCGCCTGCCGACGCGCGCCATTATTCCCTGTGGGCCCAAGTGCTGGTATGCGCCATTCGTTGAGTTGGTCAACTCCCGCAAGGTTTCTCTGAAGAATGTGTTTGTCTTTCATATGGACGAATGTTTGGACTGGCAGGCACGGCCGCTGCCGCCCAACCATCCTTATAACTTCCGCACGTTCATGGAAACATATTTCTACGGAGGGATTCGGCATGAATTGGCCGTTCCAGAGACACAACGGTTCTGGCTGCTGCCATCCACAGCCGAGCAGGTACGCGAGGCGATTTCAGCGGCTCCAGTGGACATCACGGTCGGCGGCTGGGGCCAGGACGGGCACATCGCCTACAACCAGGCCCGCCGGAATCCCTACAGTCCCATCACTGTCGAGGAGTTGGCTGAGTCCAGCATTCGCATTCAGGAGAACAATCTGGACACGATTCTGGCGCTCGCCCAGCGGAGTTTCGGAGGCGCGTACCAATTCGTTCCGCCGATGTCGATCACGCTGGGAGTCAAGGAGTGTTTGTCGGCGCGAAAGGTGCGCGTCTACAGCGATACCGGTTCGTGGAAGCAGACCGCACTGCGGGTGGCCTTGTTCTCTGAACCCACCGCCGAGTACCCCATGACACTGCTGCAGAAGCATCAGGACGCAATCGTGACCGCCACTGGGGAGACCGCTTCCCATCCCATCAGTGAAAACCCGGAGTGGGAGCTCATCTGAGAAATCGTCATGCGCATTCTCAAGACTGATGGTGAATCTTTATTTGGCGCGTTGCTGGGAGTCGGCGGGATAGGGACCGGAAGTTTCTTTGCCCTGGAGGGGAATCACACACTGGGCCGCAACGAGAGCAGGCCGGGGCGACTGCTTGAGATTCGAGACTACTGCAAGCTGCACATCGTGACTCACTATATCGCCAGATTGCTCGGCTCCGGAACCGGAGAGGGTTCATTCCGCGTGGTTCCGATCGGCAAGGTCGGTGATGACCCGGCGGGACGGTTATTACGGCAGGAAATGCAGGCAGCCGGCATCGACACTCGCTCCGTAAGCGCAGTCTCAGGAAAGCCCACTTTGTCCAGCGTTTGTTTCCAGTACCCCGACGGCTCGGGAGGGAATATCACCACGTCGAACTCGGCCGCGAGCGAAATCTGCAATCAGGATGTGGATGACGCGCTGGGACAAATCGGCATCAACGGTAGGCATGTGATCGCGTTGGCGGTTCCCGAGGCGCCCCTATCCGTGCGTCATCATTTGCTGACGGCCGCTCGCCAGACGGGAGCATTCTGTGCTGCTTCGTTTGTTTCTGCAGAGGTTGCATCGGCCAAGGAGAAAGGAATGTTCGGCGAACTGGACCTGGCGGCCTTGAACGAGGCTGAAGCCGCGGAGTTGGTAGGCTGTCCTTTCTCGGAATCGAATCCTGACGCCTTTGCCGAAAAGTGCGTGTCGTTTCTCGGCAACGGGTACCCGAATCTTCGTTTGATCGTCAGCGTGGGCAAGCGCGGAGCGTACGGCTTCGCGGGCGGGCGCTGGAATTTCTGCCCGGCTCCCCAGATCCCGGTTGCTTCCACGGCAGGCGCAGGCGACGCATTGCTGGCGGGTGCGATTTCCGCGATAGCCGCCGGTGTGCCGTTTGCAGCGACGGAACACCAGAATACTTGCCCGCACGGCACTATCTCCACGGCACTCGCGTTCGGAGTTATGTTGGCCAGTTATACCGTAACCTCGCCGCACACCATTCATCCCGATGCCTCCCTGGATACCGTAGTGGACTTTGCGGACAGATTGGGGCGTAAGTTCGCTCCTCAGTTTGTAGAACGTTTTGCCGATGCGCCCAGACCCACTATCCGAGCCGATTGACGTCGCAGAAGGCGCCGGCATCGTTGACATTCGTTTTTTGCGCTTGACAGTCGAGGAAGAACAAGTATATCTAGGGTTTTCGAGGTAAAACGTTTTACCCAGAGGGGGCAGGGCTGGACGGAGGTATCTCCAGCCCTGACGTTCACGACGTACGCAAGGAGTCGGTTATGCATCGGGAATCAGCTATTCTTTCGCCGGTTATCGGCTTACAGCGTAACTTGGCGAGCAGGTTCGAACGCATCGTACTGATTGTTCTCTTCTTAGGAACCACGGCTTGGGCACAGAAGGACACCGGAAGCATCGTCGGTGTGGTGAAAGATCCATCCGGCGCCGTCGTTGCGGCTGCCAAGGTGACGGTCACGGAAATTGACCAAGGCAAAACCTTCGAGACCTCGACCAATACGTCGGGCGAGTACATCGCCACGCCGCTGCGAATCGGCCGCTACAGCGTCACGGTCGAAAAACAGGGCTTCAAGAAAGCGGTCGTCGGACCGATCACTCTGGACGTGCAGGCGAGGCCGGCGGTCAATGTGACCTTACAGGTTGGTCAGGTCGCGGAAACGATAGTGGTTACGTCGCAAGGCCCGCAACTCGAAAGTGAGACTTCAGAGTTGGGCGAGGTCGTAAATACGCGCACGGCCACGACACTCCCCCTGAATGGGCGCAATTTCGCACAACTGGCACAGCTTGCCGCTGGAGTTTCCCCTAGCGAGCCGGGTTCCCGCACCGACACCAGTTGGGGCTTCAGTTCAAACGGGGCGCGTTCCTTGCAGAACAACTTCCTCCTCGATGGTGTGGATAATAACGCCAATCTTGGAGACGTGCTGAACGGCAGCGCTTACGTGATCCAACCATCGGTCGATGCTATCGGCGAATTCAAGGTGGAGACCAATTCCTACACCGCAGAATTTGGACGCGGTAACGGCGCAATCATGAATGCGGTGATCAAGTCTGGAAGCAATCAGTTCCATGGCGACGCCTACGAATTCTTCCGCAACGATAAACTGGACGGAAAAAACGCCTTCGATTTTCTGGGGCGGCAACTGTATCAGCAGAATCAGTTCGGGGCCACCTTCGGCGGGCCGATCATCAAGGATCGCACTTTCTTTTTCGGCGACTACGAGGGGTTGCGCATTCGTCAGGCGACGCCGCAGTTGCTGCTGATTCCCACTCCCGCCATGCGGGCGGGAGATTTCTCAAGCTTCCTCGACCTGACTTCACCTGTCCCGGGAGTGGTGGACTGCAGCGGCCATCCAACCTATGCGGGAGAAGTCTTTAATACGGGGTTGACGCAGACATCTGCCCTGAACGCGGACGGCTTCTGTGGCGTTCCGATCGCGACGACGGGCGCGGGAGTTCCGACAAACATCTTCCCGAGCGGCACCATCAACTCGGTGGCCGCCAAATTGGCAGCCCTTTACCCTGCACCCATACCGAACTTCAGCATTGGCGGAAATAATTTCTTAGTTAATCCCAAGAAGAGAACGACCCAGAATAATTTTGATATCCGGGTTGATCACAAGATTTCCGATCGGGACAATCTCTTTGGAAGGTTTAGCTACGAAGACCAGCCCATTTTCACTCCGGGACCTTTCACTAACCAGCTCGATGGAGGTGGGTTCACGGCGGGCAGGCAGGATAATAGCTATCGCAGTCTGGCGTTGAGCGAAATCCACACTTTTTCACCCACCGTCGTAAACGAGTTTCGGTTCGGCTACAACCGCATCAACTCGCATCGCTTTCAGCCCAACTCTAACACCGACGTATCAGGCCAGCTGGGCTTGCTGGGAGTGCCGTTCGAACCGAATTTCGGAGGCATTCCTTCCATTTGTTTTACCAATGAAGCGTGCATCGGGAGCTCCGACTTCCTGCCTTCGATCGAGAAGCAGAACAGCTACGTGTTCAACGAGAACCTCACCTGGATTCGAGGACGCCACTCTCTGAAGTTCGGCACCGAGATCCGCAGGGAGCAATTCACCATATTTGAAGTCGAGGCGCCCCGCGGAGATATGGTTTTCGGGCCCGACTTCACCGACAATCCTGGCGCGCCTAACACGGGAGGCGTAGATTTTGCCTCGTTCCTGCTGGGCATTCCTGATACTGCCGATCTGTCCAGTTTGCGGAATGTGGATTATCACCGGAAGATCTTCGCATTCTACGGTCAAGACGATATCCAGGTGAGTCACCGGCTGACTCTGAATCTCGGGCTGCGCTATGAGCTCTCCATGCCGGTTACAGAAGGCCATAACGAGGCGGCCACGTTTGATTTCAGAAGCGACAGCCTGAGCGTGCCTAGCGGGCAGAACACGCAGCTTACGCCTACGATTGCTTCTTTTCTCCCCATTCAGAGAAACGCTTCGCCCGGCTTGATCAGCCCCGATTACACCGATGTGGCTCCGCGTTTGGGGGTAGCTTACAAAATCACCGACAAACTCGTCCTGCGCGCTGGCTATGGGATTTTCTACGGCGGCCAAGAGAGCGGGCCGTTCTCCTGGCCGAGCCCCGGCTTCAATCCGCCGTTTTACAGACAACAAGCGTTCAACTCGCCCTGCGGTTCTCCATCTCCACCCGATGCTAACCCGTTAGACGCGGGTAACTGCGCCATCGGCTTGCAGGTGCCCGGCCCGCCACCGCCCGGCAGCCTGATGATCAACAATTTTTGGACGCAAGGTTTTCCAGCAGCGTCGTTGACTGATCCTAACAATCCGGTGCTCTACTCGATCGATCCGAATCTCAAGACGCCGATGATGCAGCAGTGGCACCTCGGTCTGCAGTACCAACTTCCGAGCCAAACCATGCTCGAAGTTTCCTATGCTGGCTCGCATGGGCAGCGCCTCTATGGCTTCTACAACGGCAATCAGGCAGTTCCAAGCACCGATCCCAATGCGCCGTTAGCCCCCCGACGTCCATTCCCCTCCGTTGATGGAACCATCTACACCTTTCGCTCCAACGCGTTCTCCAATTACGACTCGCTGCAGGTTCACTTGGAAAAGCGGGCAAGCCACGGCTTGCTATTCGAAGTGTCCTACACTTACAGTCACGCCCTGGATGATGCGTCCAGCGCGAGTCTGGGTTCGCTCAACAACGGAGACTTTCGCGACCAGCGTTTCCCGCAACTGGAATACGGGAATTCCGATGTTGATGTCCGTCACCATGTCGTCATCGCTTACGCCTATGAGCTGCCGTTCGGCAAGGGCAAGGCTTTCGCAGGGAATGCTTCCGGATTCTTGAACCAGCTTATCGGCAACTGGCAGGTGGCGGGGATCACCTCGGCTTCCACCGGCAACTGGTTCACCGTCAGCGACCCGTTTGTGAACAGCTCGAACACAGACGGTGGAGGAGCGGTCGTCTTTAACTCCTCGCGGCCCAACGTGATCGGCAACCCTAACGGCAAGCCTTGCATCCTGGGAACCTTCTACAACACCTGCGCTTTCACCAGCGATCTGGTGCAGGGAACGTTTGGAGACGAGCGCAGAAACATTGTTCGCGGTCTGGGGTACCAGGACTGGGATATGAGTTTCTTCAAGGCGTTTCCGCTTCGCGAGCAGATGCGCTTCGAGTTCCGGGCCGACTTTTTCAACATATGGAACCACACCAATTTCCTGACCGGCCCGACGGGATCGGACGGCCAGTTTGAGCCGGTGGCGGTCGAATTGGGGACAAGCCAGATGGGATTTCCGCAGGCCGCGCGTGATCCCAGGCTCGTACAGTTCGGCCTGAAATTTCTCTTCTAGGTTGAAGGTGTTGGAGGACGCGGCGCCGTCTGTTCCACCGGATTGCGACAAAGCCTTACGCTTTTCGCGGTAAGCCTATGTCCGGACGGGTGGGGATGCCCGTCCTTCAACCAGGCGTGGTTAAGATCTAGACCGACTGCATGTCGACACCGGCCACGCTCGTCTCCGAATCACCGAAGTTGCGGCGGGCGCTCGGCCTGTGGGACCTGATTCTCTACGGGATGATCGTCATCCAGCCCACGGCTCCCATGCCGGTGTACGGGGTGATGACCGAGCGCGCCCACGGCCACGCCGTCACCACCGTGCTCATTGCCATGGTCGCCATGTTGTTCACCGCCATTAGTTATGGACGCATGGCCCGCGCCTATCCCAGCGCGGGTTCCGCATTTACCTATGTAGGGCGCGAGATTCACCCTGCGCTTGGTTATGTGACTGGCTGGAGTATGGCCATGGATTACATGATCAATCCCATCGTCTGCACAATTCTGTGCAGCAAGTTCGCCATCAACTTCGCGCCAGAGGTCTCCTATTTTGCGTGGGTGGCCTGCTTTGCTCTGCTTTTTACCGGACTGAATCTGTTCGGCATCCGCACCTCGGCCCGGATCAACGAAACTCTGGCAGCGGGAATGGGAATCGTCATCGTCGTTTTTCTGGTGGAAGCTGCGCGCTACGTTTTTCATGGCCCCCACGGTGGGGTCGCGTTCTTCACTCGCCCGTTCTACGATCCACAGACGTTCTCAACCACGACGGTGCTGGGCGGTACGTCGCTGGCTGTGCTGACTTACATCGGATTTGACGGCATCTCCACCTTGTCGGAAGAAGCCGAGAATCCGAGGCGAAACATTCTGCTGGCGACGGTCCTGGTGTGTTTGATCACGGGTGTGCTGGCGTCGGTTGAAGTGTATGCCGCACAACTGGTCTGGCCGGGTTGGATTTTTCCCGATGTGGACACAGCCTTCGTTCACGTGGCGGGACGCGCGGGCGGACCATGGCTTTTCGGGCTGATCAACATCACTCTGCTGGTGGCGACCGTCGGTTCCGGCATGGGATCACAGTTGGGAGCCGCGCGCCTGCTCTACGGCATGGGCCGTGGCAACGCCATCCCGAAATCCTTCTTCGGCGCGATTGATCCGAAGCGGCTCATTCCACGGAATAACGTGCTCCTGGTTGGCGCCTTGGCACTGGCAGGCGCCTGTGTTCTCTCTTTTGAGCGCGCAGCGGAACTGTTAAATTTCGGTGCTCTGCTGGCGTTCATGGGAGTGAACGCTTCGTCTTTTGTGAGGTATTACCTGCGTGAACCGCGGAAAACGTGGTCGAGTTTCTTAACGCCCGTGGCCGGTTTTCTGGTTTGTCTGCTGCTCTGGCTCAATCTCAGTTGGGCGGCAAAGGTTGCTGGAACCATCTGGATGGCGCTGGGCATTGCGTACGGAGCCGTCAAAACCCGCGGATTCCAGGCTGAACTGGTGACCTTCGATGTGCCAGACGATGCCGCGTAACCCAACGCAGCGTGCGTCCCTTCGACTTCACTCAGGGCTCCCACGTGGGCCAAATCGATACCTAAGGAGATCATGCGTGGCGATCATTTTGCGGATTGTGCAGCGCTTCCAGTCATCCAGGCGGCAGGAATTCATGGATCTGGAAAAGCAATTTGCGAACTTGGAACACCGGGGAATTCTCCCCAAGGGTGAACGGATGTCGCCGCTGGCCGGCCGTGAGCCCGGCAACACTCTGATCTGGCAGCAAAGGTTCGAAAATCTTGCGGCGGCAGAAGCGGCCCTGAAGACGTTTGAGAACAGTGCTGCGCATGCAGAACTCTACAACCGACAGAAGGACTTCATGGAAGACACTTGGGTGGAATTCTATGAAGTGCTGGACTACTAACGGTTAACGGTTCTCACAAAGCCTGAGGCACCGCAATAGCCGCCTCCCAAGCAAGCGGCTTCGAACTCCTGTTGCTGTGCAAACAATTGAGCAGTCGGAGTCAATGAATGACCCGCATCAAGGCCCAGTGACCGTGACGTTGAAGCCGCCGCCATTGTCGCTAACGACCGTATCGTTGATGCCGAGGAAAAGCGTCCCTGCTTCAGTCACCGAGAAGGTTTCGCCCGTGCCGATAAAGAAAAGCTTATTGGGCATAATACCAACTCTTGTCACGTTCTTGGTGCCATCGAGTGCGTTGAAGCCCTTGCATTGAACCCTCGATTGGGGAACGAAGACACCGAACAGCGCCCCGAGGTCCTTTACGCTACCGCCGCGGAGCCCGATGCCATGGGCTTCCTTAAGGGGGAATTGCATGCCCGTGCAGGCGCATGATGTGCCGTTCGGGCCGGTGTCTCC
Source organism: Terriglobales bacterium (assembly GCA_049582765.1). Taxonomy (GTDB): domain Bacteria; phylum Acidobacteriota; class Terriglobia; order Terriglobales; family Acidobacteriaceae; genus JBAUUQ01. Next base: position 52,458 of record JBAUUQ010000032.1, on the reverse strand, counting down.
CTGGCCCCAGCTCACCGTACCGCTGACATAGGTGACGGTAATGGTCCCCGGCCCGCTCACCGTTAGAGCCGCAACGAGCGGTACGCACCCGTAATCCGGGTTGCCAAAACAACCCGACGCATTTGCCGGTACAAAGACATTCGTCTGCGCCGCTGCGGTCGTGGCCGCAACGATCAGGACCAACAGTGTAAGCATGAGAGCCCCGCTAGGATGCAATGCCATCACGCGACGAAAGAAGTTGAATTTCGTAGCCTTCATGTTTCCTCCTTGCCACCAGTTGTGGCCGGTGTGACTCTTGTGCTTTGGTTCCTCCCGGATTTATGAGGTGTGCGGGATTCGGTCGGGGGAGCCGGAACGTTTCCGAGTTGCCTTGTGATTTGGGTCTTGCGGGGCCGACTTGCGAATAAGGAAGGACTCGGACCTCAACCCAAGGCTACCGCTTTGGCTAGCGCCGGTAAGCGACCGGCATCACCGTTTGGTGTGATGGAATGGCGAACATCCCAAGGGCCCGGAGCTATCCGATGCGGAGCGCGGCCATCGGGTCAATTCCAATGGCACGCCGCGCGGGAACGTAGCTCGCCACCAGCGCCACGACGACGAAGAGGATTGCAACCCCAACGAAAGTTGCCGGATCGGTGGCGCTGACCCGAAACAGCAAGTCTTGCAGCAAACGAGTCACGGCGAGCGCGCCACAAACGCCAAGGAGAACGCCGGCCAGCACAAGGCGCAGCCCTTGTCCGACTACCAGCGAAAGGATATCGCTCTGCTGGGCGCCCAAGGCGCGCCGAATTCCTATCTCCTTGGTTCGCTGTCCGACGGAATAGGCGATGACGCCGTAGATGCCAATGGAGGCAATAAGCGTGGCGGCGCCAGCGAAGATTCCGAGCAGCGTCATCATCAGTCGCAGTTGCCTCTCCGACGCTTCCACCAGATCATCCATAGTGGCGACCGCCGAAACTGGCTGGTCGCCGTCAATCGCCAAAACCTGATTTCGCACTGCATTGGCGAAGGAGAGCGGATCACCATTGGTTCGCACGGCCAGCATCGCAGACTGAGGAGGTTTCTGGGCGCAGGAGAAGTAGACCTCCGGTTTCGGGTTGTCGTCTCTGCCGTATTGACGCACGTTAGGCGCGATCCCGATGATTTCCGGCGGCTGAGGACTGGCGCCAACAAGGATGTGCTGGCCGATAGGATTCGGACCGCTCGGATACTGTGGCCAAAAGAGGCGAGCCAGGTTTTCGTTGACGATCGCAACTGGAACGGACTGTGCGTTGTCGTGTGCGGTGAACTCCAGGCCTCGTTTCAGCGCAATTTGCAGGGTGTGGAAATACGCTGGAGTAATGTCCTGAATGACGGCGATGGGGCGCTCGTTCAGTTTCATCGGCGCGGTTCCCGCCAACTGCACAGGTGCTCCCATCCAGGTGTCGCTCATGGGAAGCGTCAGGGTTACCGCCGCGCTACGGACCCCAGGCAGCGACTCCGCACGCTCGACGAGTTCATCATAGAACCTGGCTCTTTTCTCGTCCGTGTCGTAGCGCGTGGGCGACAAGGAAATGTTCATGGTTAGAAGATGTGAGGTTTCAAATCCTGGATCGACTCGGTATACGCGGGCCAGGCTCTCGATCAGCAGGGTTGCACCGATCAGTAATACGATCGACAGTGCCACCTGTCCCACCACCAACAGGCCACGCGGGCCAAACCGCAGCCTGGACTTTGAGCCTGTGGCGCTAGGCGCCTCGCCGCTTCCTCGCAGGACGCCTGCGAGATCCGGCCTGGATGCGGTGAGTGCCGGTACCAGCCCGAACAACACGCCGGTGACAAACGAGAGCAATGCGGCGAATCCCAATACTGCGCCGTCGATCCGGATCTCTCCCGCCCGCGGCAGATCGATAAAAGTCACATTTCTGATGCCGCTCAAACTGCCCGCCGCCAATCCTAATCCCAACCCGCCGCCAAGAGACGCCAGCAGGATGCTCTCGGTGAGCAGTTGCCGGATGATCCGTCCGCTTCCTGCCCCGACTGCCGCCCGTACCGCAAATTCTCGTGCACGCGACGTGGCGCGCGCAAGCAGCAAGCTGGCAATGTTCGCGCATACGATCAGCAAGACAAACGCGACCGCGCCAAAAAGCATCCACAGTTCCGAACGTACGTCCGAGACAAGTGTGTCCTTGAAGGGCTGCACAATGTCAGGGGAGCCCGGCTTGCTGTCCAGCATTCCCGGATGAGCGGCCGCGTATTGACGATTCAGCACGCTCAACTCCGCCGTTGCTTCTCGTAGATCCAGATGCGGCTTCAATCGCCCAAATACGCCCAAGAACGGACTATCAGGTCGCCCGGGGAGAGAAATCACCGACCATTCCGATGGCCGCGGGACCCACACGTCGGCTCCGGAAAACGGGAATTGGAAACCCGACGGAAGCACGCCGATAATCGCGTGCGGGGTACCTGCCAGGGTCACGGTTTTGCCGATAATTGATGGGTCTCTGCTGAATCGCCGCCGCCATAATTCCGCGCTGATCATTGCCACTGCCGGCGCTCCCGTTTTGTCTTCCTCGGGGAGGAAGCTGCGTCCCAGCAGCGGAGTTATACCGAGAACCTGGAGGAAGTTGGCCGAAACACGCGCGCCTTTCAGCACCTCAGGTTCGCCGACGCCGGAGAGCGCCATGTCTTCCTGGCCAGTAAAGGCTCCGACCTCGGTGTAAGACCGGCTTGCGGCCTTCAACTCCTCGAAGCGTATGGGTGTGACACCATCGGCCACAAGCACGAGTCGGCCTGGATCACGGTAGGGAAGCGGCTTCAGCAAGACTGCGCGAATCACCGAAAACATCGCCGTATTGCCGCCGATGCCCAGAGCGAGAATCAGCACTGCGACCAACGTGAATACGCGGTCCCGCCGCAATTTGCGGAAGGTATAGCGCAAGTCCTGCCGGAGAATATCCAGGAAGGGCAGACTTCGGGCGTCGCGCTGTCGCAATCTTGCCTGCTCGACTCCTCCGAAGCGAACCAACGCCTGGCGGCGGGCCTCTTCGGCGTTCATGCCACGCTGCAGGTTTTCTTCGATGGCAAATTGCAGATGGGACGCCATCTCTGCATTGAGTTCGTCGTCCAGCCGTGAGCCGGCGAAAGAAGAGAGCAGTCGTCGAATTAATTGTTGCAGCCTGCCGATCACCGGTCGCCGCCTCCCTCCGCGGCCAGTACTTTGACCATCACGCCGGACAGCCTGTGCCAGTAGGCGGCGTCCTCGGCCAGCTGTTTGCGGCCTCTTTTGGTAATCGAATAGAACTTGGCTTTGCGGTTGTTGTCCGACGTCCCCCAAGCGGCAGAGATCCACCCACGATGTTGCAGCCTGACCAGCGCGGCATAGATGGTTCCCTGGTTCAGTAGAACCGCGTCCCCGCTCACCTGCTCGATGCGGCGGGCAATGCCGTAGCCGTGCAGCGATCCCATCGCTGCCAGGGTTTGGAGGACCATGAGATCGAGTATGCCCGGCAGCAGGTCGAGTTTGGATTCGGCCATTTGCCTCTCCTGTGTTATTCCCACATCAGCATACCGCAGCTCATGTGCGAATTCCACAGGAAAAGCGAGGGGCTCATCGCGCGCCGCAGCGGGTGCTACTTTTGCTTATCGGTGATTCCAGGCCAATCATCGGTGCGGAACGGGGAGGCGGGTAATCCATCCTTGTTATAGAGGTTGCAGTCGGGATTTCCCGCCCACGCGTAGCGTACCGCGACCGGAGCGGAAACGTCCGGGCTGGAGAGAACGATCGTATCCCCATCAATGACGGCGTCGGCAAAATGAAACACCCTATCTGCTCCGGCGACTGTAAATCCTCTCAGGTTGCTGGCGCGGGCTTCGAGGCCGCTGCCTACCTGTTTGAAGTGGATTCTGATCCGGTTGCTCTCGATCTTCATGGAATCGTAAAGCGGCCCGGAGTAGACAACATCCCTGCCATAGGTAGTTCCCAACGCCCACAATGCCAGTCGCTGGCCCACTTCCGCCTTCTTGTGGGGATGAAGGTTGTTGGCCTCACCAAGATCAATAGTTACGGCAAGACCTGTATTGGGCAAGTGGAGAGCCATGAGTTGCGCCTCGCGTAGTTCTGCCCAGTCCTTCTCCCCCGGGATAGGTTGACTCCCGCCGTAATTCGGGAGCTGCACAATCAAGAATTGAAAGTCGCCTTCTCCCCAGGCATTTCGCCAGCCTTGGATCAACGCCGGCAGAAGCCTTCGGTATTGATACGCTCTGGGGGCATTGCGCTCACCCTGGTACCACACGACTCCGCGGATCGTGTAGGGAATCAAGGGAGCAATCATTCCGTTGAACAACGCCGCCGGAGGTAGTTCGTCGAACCCGGGTGCCCGGACCATCTCAATGGCAAAGCCGGAGAGCGATTGTTGAGTAAAAGGCAGAGGTACACCCCAGCCTTCCTGTTTCAGATCTTTGAACCAGATGGTCACGGGTTTCCACTCTGAAGACGCTTCAAACGCTGCAGTCGAGTAGTCGTCCCAATCCGTCACGGTTGGTTGTAACGAGCGCAGTCTGAAATATCCCCGGCCTCGGCAATAGAAGCGAATTCCAGCATACGAGCTCATATCGGCGGGCGCGCCGTCGGAGCGGAATCCGGCCTTCAGCAAAGCCGTGTCAGCGGTGGCAAGTTGTCCCGATACTTGAGCGGCATATCCCGAACCGCCGCGGCCCGGTTGCACCAGGGAGAGAACGAATTTGGGAGCGGTATCCCACGAATAAGTCCAATAGCCACCGTTGGAAATGCGCGAGCTGCCATCATCAAAGTTGGAGAAGTCTTCGGGACTAGCCGAATCCGCCTTGACCAACTGGAAATCGTCGAATTCAAGTTGAAAGTCGGCGGCCTCCGCCAACTCGTGCCTGCGCTCAGGGGGTTGTTGCTGCCAATGTTGCAGAATCGGGGCCAGCTCTGGATCGCTGCTGAGCGATTGCGGCGTGGACCAATCCTCGGCGCCTGTGCCCGGCCAGGAGCTGTGAATCAGCCCAATCGGGACGCCGAGCTTGTGATAGAGTTCACGGCCAAAAAAATAGCCTACTGCGGAGAAGTCCTTCACCGTTTCGGGAGTGCAGGGTTTCCACTGTGCCCCAATCGTCTGCTGCGGTTCGAGTGTGCTTTGTTGCGGAACGGTAAACATGCGTATTTGGGGGTAGTCCGCTTTCTGGATTGCCGCTTCTCCACCCTCAGCTCCGCTCAGCGCAAAGCTCATGTTGGACTGGCCTGAGAGCACCCACACTTCCCCGATCATCACATCCTTGATTGTGACGATCTTTTTGCCTTTCACGGTGATGAGCCAGGGACCGCCAGCGAGCCTCGGTGGCAGGATGACTTTCCAGTGGCCGTCGCGGGCTGCGACCGTGCGCTGCGTCTGCGCACCCAGGGAAACAACGATATCTTCCGCGGGGTCAGCCCATCCCCAGATCGGAATGGCCTGCTGTTGTTGCAGAACCATGTGGTCGCTGAAGAGTCCCGGGAGAGTCGGATCGGCGAGAAGAGGCAAAGAGCAAACGCAAAGAAGAAGTCCGCAAAGCAACGATTGGGGTGCCTTCATCATTTTCGCTGTCTCCCTGCAGTGGATTGTTCGACGCTCAGTGTGAGCCTCAACATCTGATTGTTGCCTCCGACCATGACCGAGACTACTCCGCATCCATCGACAACCCAATCGGCGCCGGCGTTGCGGAGCTCGGTGTCGGAAACAGTAGTGCGAAAAGCAACTACCCGAGCCCCGGCGGCTTTGCCAGAACGAACTCCAGCCGGGACATCTTCGAATACCACGCAGTCCTGAGCGGCGAAGCCGAGCTGTTTCGCGCCTTTCATGTAAGGCTCGGGATTTGGCTTCCCGTGGATGATGTCGTCAGCGGTCACCAGATTTTCAGGGAGGGGCAAGCCAGCCGCGCGGATGCGGACCTCCGCCAGTGGCCGGGTGCAGGACGTGACGATGGTCCAGCGATCTCGGGGAAGGGAAGCGAGCAGTTCCTGCGCTCCCGGCAAGGCCACCACGCCCTGAACATCCGCGATTTCGCGGCCCTCGACTCTCAGGTTCTCAAGCTCGTGGTCTGCGTCGGGGAGATAGTCGCGCACGGTCGCCAGACTGGGGCGTCCATGAGCTTGGCGTACCACCTCCACGGGATCGAAGCCGTGCTCGAGTGCCCACTCGGTCCAAACGCGCGCCACCACCGCCGTGGAATCGGCAAGCACACCATCCAGGTCAAAGAGCAGCGCGCGGCAGGTAATCTCGATCATGTATCACGACAACAAAATCCGGCTGACAATTTCTTGGTGAGGAATTCAGCGCGTTCGCCAGGATCTCTGTTATTTCTCTTCGACGATCACTAAATCCCAAGGCTTGAGAGTAACTTTCTGTGACGAAGTCACGGGAGCATGGGTCAACAGGTCCTCCCCGCGGCCATGCGCATAGGTGAACGTCTGCGGGTCACTCGAATAGTTCAAGTAATAGCGAATCGTGCGGTCACTGCGATTGGTTCCCTGTTTGGCATGGATCGAGGGCGGCAACTGCTGGTCGGGGCCGCTGAGCCCGGCCATTTGGAGCACATCGAACAGCACCTTCTCCTGCAATTTGTCCGACAGTACCGTGCCTTCGTATGTCAACGTCCCTTTGCCGAAGTGGTTGCGAGTGATGGCGGGATACTTCCCGAAGAATGGATGATCGTAGTAAGCCAGAGGCTGAGCTCCTTCCAGGATCAGCATCTCTGCCCATTCCGAAACCTTATTCTCAGTGCCTGCTTTGAAAGGATCGCCCTTCAGCGCCAGTGGTTCGCGCAAATTGGAAAATTCCTGGTATCGGAAGCCGGCCGCCTGCCGCAGCGGACCGGGAGCCATGTCCCAGCGAACGGTGTCGTACTGGTTGGTGAATCCGCTCTTGAAGGCCAGAACCAGATTTCCTCCGCCGCGCACGTATTCCACCAGCCGGTTCAGTAATTCGTCGCTGGCGACGTAGAGTGGAGGAACGACGATCGCTTTATATTTCGCCAGGTCAGTGCTTTCCGGGAAGACAAAATCCACCCCGACATTGGCGTGATACAGCGTGTTGTACATCTGGTGCAGTACCCAGCCATAGTCCACTCGGTCGCTGAACTTCATGAAGTCAATGCCGTAGCGGGAGTCGTTGCTATAGAGAATCGCGACTTTATTGTCCATTTTGAGGTCGACGATCTGAGATCCGACCCGCTGCAACTCATGCGCCGTTCGGCTTACCTCGGCGTAAGCACGATTGGGCTCGAGATCATGCCCCAGCACGCCCTTCCAATAAGTTTCCTGCCCATAATGCAGCGAGGACCAATGCCAATACTCCACCATGTTTGCCCCGGATGAAAGATGGGTATACACGTCAAGACGAAGTTGTCCGTCGTAAGGAGGGAACTGCTCTTTGGAATCCCACCCGATAGTCTGCGCGTTGGTCTCGGTAACCAGATAGTTGGTTTGCTTGAGCGATCGGGTGTAATCGCCTTCCATGCTCGACGCAATGCCATCGAACTGGTCCTGAGTTCCGTGGTAAGGATTCACTGCCATGATGTCCATCGCGCGGCTGATGTCATATTCGTTGACGACGGGTTGCGGAGGGCCGGCGAGATCCTGGGTGATGAACTGATCGGGCCGTTTGTATTGATTCACAATGCCCGCCTGCCACGCCAGAAAATCGGTCGTCAGCCACTGCGAATAACGCTGCCACTCCAGCTTCCATCCCGGGTTGATAATTCCATCCATGGGAGGAATTTCGGTCCAGTCGTTTAAGCGCTGGCCCCAATAGTTGAGGCCCCAATCCTTATTGAGTTCGTCAACCGTCTTGAATTTGTGTTGTAAGTATTCGACGAACCCAACCTGCACGTCGTGGTTCGCCGCGTCTCCCGAAGAAGTTTCGTTGTCGACCTGAACTCCGATTACATCCGGATTGTCTTTGTAGTGTTCGACGACCTTGCGGATGACGCGGTCGCAATAGAAACGATAGGTCGGATTGAGCAAATCCGTGTTCTGCCGAAGTCCAAAAGAAATGGTTTGCCCTCCCAGCCGGGTAATGACAATTTCAGGATGTTCCTTGTACATCCAGGCGGGGATGGAATAGGTCGGCGTCCCCATGATCACCTTGATCCCGGCTTTGCTCATCGCTTCCACAACCCGGTCCATCCAGGCGTACTCGAAGCGGCCATCCTCCGGCTCCCACAATCCCCACCCGGATTCTCCGATGCGCACCACGTTGATGCCTGCCTGCTGCATGAGTTGGACGTCTTTATCCAGCCGCTCATAGGGCATGTATTCGGAGTAGTATGCGGCTCCGTAGAGCACGGTATCCATTTTGTCGGGCGCAAAGGCGGCGTGAGTTTGCGCGAATGCTGGGGTGGAGAATAGAAGGCTGCTCGCCGCCAGGAAGAGGATGACCGTTGGAAATGGAAAGTGGGGAAGCTTAACCACAAAGGACACCCTTCGCCTTCGCTCAGGGCAGGCTCCGGTACACGAAGATTGCAGTCGACGGCTTTCCTTTGTGTACCTTTGTGTCCTTCGTGGTTGATGGTTCTCTCTGGACATCGCGAAACTGCTCCTCGGAACGAATTCGTTCATGATGATTTTCCACGGGCAATTTGAATGAGCTGCGGAAGTACGTCGCCAAAACGGCTGTCCGGTGCCGGTCTGCCAAAATCGAAATAGATTCGTCGATACAACGGATAAAGCTGGTCGTAGACTTTCTGCGCATCCGGTTGCGGAGAAAAAACCGCGTGTACCGGACAAACCTGCTGCTGTGCCTCTTCGATGGTACGAAACGTTCCCGCCGCCAGAAAGGCGAAGATTGCGGATCCCAGGCCGGTCACTTTACTGCTCGGAACCAGAACCGGTCGGCCCAGCACGTTGGCGTACACCTGGTTGAGAACAGGATTGTTTTGTGGAACACCGCCGCCGTTGATCACCCGCTGCGTGGGGACTCCACATTCAGTCATGCGGTCGAGAATTACGCGGGTGTGGAAGGCGGTCCCTTCGATTGCGGCGAACAGTTCGTCCTGCGCGGTGTGTTGCAGGTTCCAGCCGATGGTGATGCCACCCAGATTCGGGTTCACCAGCACGGTGCGGTCGCCATTGTCCCAGGTCATTCGCAGAAGGCCAGTCTGTCCGGCACGGTAGGTTTCCAGACCCTTGCTCAGGTCGGTGACAGTAGTATTGGCGCGGCGGGCAATGGCATGGAAAATGTCCCCGGTAGCGGACAAACCTGCTTCCACTCCCGTGTATTGGGGATGAACACTCCCCTGCACTACGCCGCAAACACCGGGGATCAACTCTGCCTTCCGCGCATAGGCGATGATGCAAGTCGAGGTACCCACCACGTTGACTACGTCACCTTCTTTTGCGCCCGCGCCAATCGCATCCCAGTGAGCGTCGAAGGCCCCGACTGGAATCGGGATGCCCGCCTTCAGGCCCAGCTTCTCCGCCCATGGTGGAGAGAGACTTCCAGCGATTTGATCCGAGGTCGCGTACTGACCATCAAGCTTGGCGCGAACCCCGGCGAGCAGTGGGTCAACCTTGGCCAGAAATGTATCCGGAGGCAGACCGCCGAGGCCGGCATTCCACATCCACTTGTGTCCCATGGCGCAGACACTGCGTTTCACTTGCTTGGGATCGGTGATGCCGCACAAAGTCGCCGCCACCATGTCACAATGCTCGAAGGCACTGACGAATTGGTTGCGCTTCTCAGGGTTATGACGCAACCAGTGCAGCAGCTTGGCAAAACCCCATTCCGAGGAGTACACCCCGCCACACCACTCGATGGCCTGCAACTTCTCGCGACGCGCCATTTCAGTGATTTCAGCGGCTTCATTTTTCGCGCGGTGATCGCACCATAGGTAGTACTCATCAAGCGGGGATAAACCGGCGCCCACGGGAATCACGCTGGATCCGGTGGTGTCCAGCGCGATCGCCTCGATCTGATCACCGGCAATCCCTGCCTGTTTCACCGCGGAGCGGGTAGCGTCGGCCAGCGCCCGCATGTGGTCGTCGTGGGATTGCGTGGCGTATTCGGGATCATCGCGCTTGCGGTGCAGCGGATATTCAGAAACGGCGGACGCCAGAATTCCGCGCTCGCTGTGCACGATGGAGACGCGGACATTCAAAGTGCCGAAGTCTACTCCTGCAACAATGGCCATGGGATCTCGTAACCTGCCACGATTACGTCGGGGGAAAACGCCGACAGGGAATTGGCGATTCTGGCATCAATACCCGTCCTGCTCATGCCGGTACATTTGCCACCCCAAATATCGTGTAGCCGCTTCGTGCGTGGCGCTGGCGACGGTCGAAAAGTTAGCGGCTACGTGGTGCTCGAATCCGCTTTCACAGATATAGCGCAGGAGTTTTTGCATGCCGGGAATTTCAACCACGCCGGCGCCGCCAAACGTGTTCAGCGGATCATTGGTGAACGCGCCCTCGCCTACATATCCTCGCACCACGCCTTCCTGGTCATTAGTTGAAAAGCGGGCGAAGCTCATGGCTCCTGCCTTCACCTTGCCCACGCAAGTTCCAAAGGTGTTTTCCTTGCCCACAGTGCCGGCGATAATCTGCTGGAAATCCATGCGCACTTCTTCGAAGAAATGTTTGGGAAGATTGCTGCAGTGGAAGCAGACTGCTTTATTGGGGTTGTCCCCATAGTTGTTGTTCCAGTCGAGCAGCGCGCTGGGAGTTTCCGAGGCCAGCGCCAAGCCATACATGCTCAGCGTGCCGCATATGTCTACTTCGCAGGCGCTGGGGATAAGATCGTTGCTCATCATGCTCATGATGGTGCAGGGCACCACGCCGAAATATTCCTCCATGGCGGTCCAGCACTGCACGGCGCTGATCTTGACGTCAGTTTGCTTCATCCATTCGTCGATAACAGAACCCAGCTTCGCCATTTTGATGAGCGCAGAGTCCGGCACCCCGCTGCTGGGGACATATTTTCGAATCTCCCCCAGTTTGCCTTCGACCTTGCTGTCGGTGTCCTTGAGCCGGGCAATGCGCCCCAGAATCTCGGAAAGGTCGACGGTTTCGACCGAGATGCCCTGCGACTCGAGGATCTTTTCGCTGTAGCGCACGGTGTTGAACGCCGCCGGACGCGCGCCGATGCTTCCCACCCGCAGATCGCGCATGCCATTGGCGACACGGCAAACCGCCGCGAACCAGGAGAGATCGTTTTGGAACTCTTTGGAATCCGGTCTGACGGTATGCAGCGTGGTAAGAGAATAAGGGATTCCATATTGCATCAGGTTGTTGCAGGCGGACATCTTGCCGCAAAAGCTGTCGCGGCGGGCCGCGATGGTCATATCCGCGGTGGAATCCGGAGTGGCCTGCACCAGTACCGGAACGTTCAACTTCGCCAAACGCAGAGTGTCGGCAATCGCGCGCTCATCGCCAAAATTAGGAAGCGAAACGATAACGCCGTCGATCCGGTCGCGATGTTGCTGGAACAGGGCGGCGCAACGCTTGGCTTCTTCGTGGGTCTCGACAGCGCCGTGTTTACTTTGTTCCGGGCCCAGGATCACATAATCCACGCCAGCCAAATTGAGCGCCTTCGTCATCTCTGTGTGGCCTGTCTTCGCCAGGTGATCAGGGAAGAATCCACGATTCCCAATGATCACGCCCATGGTCATTTTCTTATTCGCCATAATGCCCCCGACTTCTATCGAATTCCCCAATTCATGGCTGGCTGCGGTTGGCACGAGCAACCCGGCTCGGCGAGAACCGGTGGCAATAAACCATCCCTAACAACAGCAGCAGCGCTCCCCACCAAATGCTGGCATGCAAGGAGTACAGCACGACCGGAAACTGCGGCGGATATAGCAGCTCATACAATCCCGCGGCCAATATGAGTGCACCATTGAACAGCAGCGAGACGCCGATGAAAAACCAGATCGAGATGGATCCGCCCGTCTTCATAACCACCTACCACAAAAGAATGTTCAAAATTACCAGTACGACCGCCACGACTGCGGCCCAGAAAATCGGACGCTTGTAGAGCACGATGTCTCCCTCCGACGGAATCTCGGTCACACCATAGACCAGTCCCACCAGCTCCGCGTCGGGTTTGGGACGGGTCACCAGACTCACCAGCACGGTGACTGCAACGCAAACGATCCACGACCATAGTGCGCGATACATGTTTTCCGCCATATCGCGGGCATGAACGGAAAGAGCGACGTAGCGCAACGCAGCCGGATCCAGCTTTACCCAGAGCCACATCCCGATCGATGAGGACGTACCGGCGAGCAACCCCCAGAATCCGGCTGCCGGAGTGGCTCGTTTCCACAGCATCCCCAGAAGAACCGTACCGAATAATGGCGCGATAAAGAAACTGAACAAGGCCTGGACGTAGTCCATGATGCTCAGGAACTGCATCACCAGGTAGGCTGTGCCGATGCTGATGAGCACGCCCAGGATGGTGCACCAGCGGCCCATCAAAACATACTGCCGGTCGGTGGCCTGCTTGTTGATCAGCGCCCCATAAATGTCATAGGTCCATACTGTGGCGAAAGCGCTCACGTTGCCCGCCATACCGGACATGAATCCGGCGATCAGCGCAGTGATGCCAAGCCCGAGGAGTCCGGGCCCGCAATAGCGAGCCAGCATCAAAGGAAGCACCTCGTTGTAGCTGTGTCCGCCGTTGGCCACGGCCGCCCCTTCTCCGGTTAACTTCACCGGCAAGAGAGCCAGGCCCAGCAATCCAGGAAGGATGACGATGAAGGGCACAAACATCTTGAAGGCAGCCCCGATCACCGGAGCCATCTTGGCCGCCCTCAGGTTGTGAGCCGACAACACGCGCTGCACCACCAGAAAATCGGTCGTCCAATAGCCAAAAGAAATCACCGCGCCCAGGCCAAATACAATTCCGGTCCAATGGATGCCCATGGGATTCGCAGTGGACGACCCCAGCGTGGACCAGACATGCATGTAGGCCGGACCTGCGTTTTGCGCTACCCGATCCCGCAGGCCACTCCAGCCCCCGGTTTCCACCAGGCCAAGAATCGGTACTAACAACGCCCCGGCCCAGATGAGAACGAATTGCAGCACCTCATTGAAGATCGCGGAGCGCAGTCCCCCCAGCGCCACGTAGATGGCGACAGTGATCGACGATACCCAGATGCTGAAATGGATATCCCAACCCAGAATGACTTTCATGACCAGCGCCATCGAGTACATATTGATGCCGCTCATCAACACCGTCATTGCGGCGAAAGAGACCGCGGACAACGTCCGGCTGGGTTCGCCGAACCTTAACTTCAGATAGCCGGGCACGGAATGGGTCTTCGAAATGTAATAGAAGGGCATCATTACGATGCCGAGAAACAGCATCGCCGGAATGGCGCCGATCCAGTACCAGTGCACGGCCAGGATGCCATACTGATAGGCGGCCGCTGCCCAGCCCATCAATTCCAGAGATCCCAGATTGGCGGAAAGAAAGCTGAGGCCCGCGATCCACGCGGTCATTTCCCGGCCGGCAAGAAAAAAATCTTCGCTGGTGTTGGCCAGTTCCTTGAGATACAAACCGATTGCCAGAACCAACGCAAAATAGAACACAATGATGATCAGATCAACCGTAGACAGATGCACCAGTTGCGGACCGAGGAAGAAGATGGCGGCGGGAGTCATTTCGGTTGGACCTGCCCGTAATACGCGCCTTTTCCGTGTTTACGGAGAAAGTGTTTGTCGTGCAGGGCAGCGGGAAGTGGCGGGGAGTCCTCCGAGATGTTGATCGTGTAATACGCCATGCGTGCTATTGCTTCCAGGATCACAGCATTATGTGCGGCTGCCGCGGGAGTGGGACCCCAGCAGAAGGGAGCGTGTCCGGCGACCAGTACCGCGGGCACATCATCGGCGCTCAGTCTATCGAACTTGCGGCAGATGGCCAGTCCCGTGTTCTTCTCGTAGTCGTTGGCAATCTCCGCAGGGGTCAGCTGGGGAGTGACCGGGACCGGTCCATGAAAATAATCTGCGTGTGTAGTTCCAAAGCAGGGAATTGGCCTGCCGGCCTGGGCCCACGCGGTGGCAAATTCGGAATGAGTATGTGCGATGCCGCCGATACTCGAAAACCGTTTGTAAAGTTCCACGTGGGTCGGAAGGTCGGACGAGGGGCGTAGTTCACCCTCAACTACCTCCCCGTCGAGATCGGTAATCACGATGTCCTCGGGAGTCATGCTGTCATACGGCACACCGCTGGGTTTTATCGCGATCAGACAGTCCTTTCGAGAAATCCCGCTGGCGTTGCCGAAGGTGTAGAGCACCAGTCCGCGGCGGACCAGTTCAAGATTTGCCTCCAACACCTGCTCTCGCAGACTCTGCAGCAGCATCGACAGCTCTCTCGCGTTAAAGTTTAGGAACTAGCCAGCGTTTACGCTTGTCCGGCTAACGTTTTACTGTAGGTATTGCATTTGTACCAGATTGGCTTACAACTTGCCTGTTTCTATCGCGGTCCCACCACTCTGTCCCCGTGTCGCACCGTCCGTTTGGAGCGGCTGGCGCTGGCCGGTACCATGCCTGTTGATTCGCGGAGCACCAGACTCGTCTGAAGACCATATTCGGTTCCGTTCGGCGCTGGCAGGTCGCGCTGTACATCGGAAAGCAGAGCGTAAAAAGCCAGACGAGCGAGTTCCGGCTGAGACATTTGCACGGTAGTCAGCGGAGGCAGAACGAAGCGCGCCAGCCTGATGTCATCGAATCCAATCAGGGACAAATCGCGAGGGATAACCAGCCCTTCTTCGTAGCTCTTGCGCATGACCCCAATCGCGGTCATGTCATTGGAGCAGAGCACAGCCGTCGGACTAGGGGACGCGCTCAGCAATCGGCTCAACGCCACCATTCCTCCTTCGATGGTGTGGTCTCCCTCGACCACAAAGCGTTCACCTGCCTCGAGGCCGATCTCGGCCATCGACCGCAAGAACGCTTCTTTCCGTGCGACTGCAGACTTCAGATTCAGAGGGCCGGTGATGAAGGCGATCCGTTCATGGCGCAGAGCAGCCAAATGCTGCACCGCCTGCCGGATTCCGTGGAGATAGTCGATACGTATATTACTGACGTGAGGGTCCGGCGGGCCGACGTCAACAAAAACCAGCGGGACTTTGCGCAGCTTCAAATCCTCGAGCAGCAGCTCTTCCATGCCGAACGTCATCACTGCAACACCATCCACGCGGCGCTCAATCATCCGCCGGACGGCGCTCTCCATCAGTCTCGGATCGTGCACTGTCGAGGTGAGAAGGATTTCGTACTGATGCTGAACGGCAATGTTCTCGAATACCTGAACGATTTCGGGGAAAAACGGATTGGTGATTTCGGAAACGATCAGGCCAAAAATGCGGCTGCGTCCGGAAACCAGGGCGCGCGCCTGGGTATTGGGATAGTAGCCAAGCTCATCGACAACATTCCACACCCGTCGCGCCAAATGGGGATTGACCGTGGGTATGCGGTTGATGGTGCGAGACACGGTGGCGGTCGATACCCGTGCCCGCTTCGCGATTTCACGAATGTCCATGTCTACGCTTGCCGAATCGCCGGTCCGCGTCGCTCCGAAAATCCGCTCATTCTAGCAACCATCCCCGCATGCGGAGGATTACGCCCCGCTGCGCCTCCGGAATCGGGAAAGACCGCGTCAAACAAATCGTGGCGACTTACACGGCCCTGAGACTGCGAGAGACTTGGCAGGGGCCCAGCCACTCACCTCCAGTCCGAGTCAACTCAGAAAATAATTTTCGCCGCCAACTGCAAAATGCGCATTTGTCCGGCACGGTTAATTTGCCCAAATGTTCCGTCCGTCATCACCCCGTCCGGATTGGAAAAATGCGGGGTATTGGTCAGGTTGAATACTTCCAACCGGGTTTGCAATTTCGCTTTGTCCTTAATGCCAAACTCCTTAAATACGGAAGCGTCAGCGCTGGCAAATCCGGGACCTACAATCAGGTTTCTACCCGCCGTCCCAGGGGTGCAACCGGTCAAAGTCGAAGGGACATTAAATGCCGCGACATTGAAGTAATAGAAGGCACGATCCCCGGTAAGAGGCGGACCCGAGTCGGCGGGAGGCGCGGGCGGTGTACCGGAGGGGTTGCCGATCAGGTCGGGGCGCGCCCCAGGGCAGGTGTTTTGCGGGGCGCCGCGCACCACATTGACCGGCGATCCGCTGTGAATCGAGAGAATGCCATTGAGCTGCCACCCGCCCAGGATGACCTCCTGCACGGGTCCCCAGTGGGAGAAAAACGCCTGGCCGCGGCCTATGGGTAGTCGATACATTCCGCTGAAAACGAAGTTGTTCCGCACGTCACCGTCCGCCGATGCAATCTCTGCATTCAAATCATTAGGATTCTGCGGGTAATCGCTGTTGACGCCAAGGTTAAACGGAGAAGGACCGTTGTCCAAATTGTGCGAGTAGGTGTAGTTGGCCAAAAAGTTCAGGTTCCGGGATACACGCTTCGTGAGCTTCACCTGGAGAGAATCGTATTCGCCCCAGCCCCCGTCGGTCAGAGCCTGAATCTGCCCTAAATTCGGCGTGAGGAGGCCTTCCGCGCCCGTCGCGAAATCGAAATTGATATCACCAACCTTGTAGGAGAGATTGTGGCTCTTCGACCCCACGAAAGCCGTTTCCAGGGTGAAATTAGAACCCAGTTCTCGCTGCAGAGCCAGGTTGAACATCTCGGAGTATCCGGTCCTGAGTTTGGGATTGACGTAATACGAAGTCAGCAGGTTTCCGTTGGGAATATTCTTGGTTGCTATACTGCTTGCCCCCGCGGGGATGTTGACGGTCGTGTTACGAGGCACGCCAGTATCCAGCTGATATTGTGGCGGACCGAAGTAGTAATAATCGTTGTACTGACTCAATTCCGCGAACGGATAATTCTTGCTCAGGATGTCTTCCCGCGCGTCATTCTCCGGCGAGTAGAACAGACCCCACCCACCCCGCAGAACCGTCTTGGGTGTGATCTGATAGGCAAAGCCGATACGGGGAGCGAAGTCGTTCCAACGGGAATTCATCAGCCCTGAGGAATTTGAACCTCGTCCCGCCAGCAACATGCTATCGGTCTTCGGATCGTAGTTGGAGGCGTTGTTACTGGCCTCAGTGAACGGTGCTTGAAATTCATAGCGCAGTCCATAATCCAACGTCAGGCGAGGCGTGACTTTATAAGTATCCTGACCATAAAAGTGCATTTCCCAGCTCTGGGTGTGGGGATTGGTCAGTTGCAGCCCGACGTAGGTCACGAAAGGCAGTCCCACCAACAGGTCGGCAATGTCGGAGCCGCCATTGGGGAACCAGGCGTTGGGATTGAAATACTGAGCAAAGGTAGGATCGCTCGTCGCAGGCGAAAAGTACGCTCCGTAATACTGATAGCCGGTGGGGAAGAGAGAAAAGTTGGGAAACGAGTTGAGGCGGCGGAAGTCGGCTCCAAACTTCAACTCGTGTTTTCCCACCCCGCTCAGGATTACGTTGTCAGAGAGCTGCCAGTTGTGGTCCCGGATATAGAACGGCTTGTAGCTCGAACCCCCGGTGAAAAACCCCGAATACAGTTGAATGTAAGGGTAGCCATAGGTCGCAGGAAACCCGGGGACATTTACGTTGGCCATGCCATATTGGTCGGCAAGGTTCTGTCCCTGCAAGAGCGGATACTGATTCTGGTAATAACGGGTATAGCCGAAACGGGCCTCGTTGATGAGGCGGGTGGAAAACAGGTGCGTCTCCGTAACCGAATACTCTTGTGAGCCATTCTCCTGATCGTTGCCAAAGTCATCATCTCCGGCGTTCGGCACCGTGGACTGGTCTCCGTAGGGTCCGGGGTCGAGTAAGTGGCCGTAGTTGTAGTGAAACACCACCGCCAGCCTGTCCTTGTCGGAGAAGTTGTGATCCAGTCGCGCGTCCGCCTGCTTGAAAGTGCTCGTGTCAGGTGCGCTCACTTGGAAATTGTTGAACCACCCCTGAAGGGTTCCCTTTAAATTCGGCTTGGGAAAGAAATGCAGCAGCGTATTCAACCCGGCCTTGCTGACTTGATTGGCCGGGATAATATTTCCCGGAAGCTGCTGCGCTACACCGCCGTAGGAATTAAACGAGACCTGAGGATTGAACTCCGGTATGGGGGTGCCCAGCAACGGATCCAGCAGCCCGGAAAGATCCACGGATCCATTGGGCAGAACTTTGATCTGATCGATGGGGGGAACCGAATCCAGGTAGTTGGCGGATGTGGTTGACTTCGTGCCCTCGTACGATACGAAGAAGAATGTTTTATCCTTCCTGATCGGTCCACCGAAGGTCCCGCCATAGTTGTGCTGCTTCAGAATCGGCCGCGGAGTGGGAATTGCGCCGATTGCGTAATCCCTTGCCGCGGTAAAGTTCGGCCGGAAGAATTCATAGGCGTCGCCGTGCCACTGGTTGGTGCCTCCCTTGGTCTGGATGGAGATTTCTCCACCCGCCGAACTGCCGAATTCGGCCGAATACCCGGAGGTGGATACCTTGAATTCCTCAATGGCGTCCACGCTCGGCGTCGCCGTAATGTCCTGGGTCCGATTGGTCGTGGAGTCGACCCCATCGATCTGCACGGCGTTGGCGTATTCCCGCTGCCCATTCACTGAGAAGTTGAAGCTGTTGGTGTTTCCCGAACCGGCGGTGACTCCGGCGGTCAAGCCGGTGAGACTGTAGAAACTGCGCCCCAACAGGGGCAGGTTCAGAATGTCGTGCGACTGGATCACATCGCCGGTTTCCGCGCTCTGAGTCTGCAGCAGTGTCGGCAGCGCGGTGACCGTGACAGTTTCGGTGCTGGTGCCCACATTCATTTGAAAATTGACCAACTGCTTCTGGTCGATGGTGATGAGAACATTATTGATCTTCGCGGTCTGGAAGCCGGTGTTGGTCACGGACACGGTGTAAGTTCCCGGAGGCAGGCTGAACACCGTGTAGTTTCCAGCCGCGTCGCTTTGGCTTTTATAGTTCACTCCGGTCGCCTGATTGACGGCGGTCACGTCCGCCCCCACAACCACGGCCCCGGTGGGGTCGGTCACCCGTCCATAGATTGATCCGGTGGTGGACTGCGCAACCACGAGTTGGCACGCCAGAACCAGACAGAAAGCACAAGACGCAGCGCCAAATCTCAGCATGCAACGCGCCATGGAACCTCCTCCACAGTAAACGTTTACTTTAGGCCCTAAACGAACCCCTTCGATCGCAGCTTATCCTAGAACCGCCCGCCACAGTACCCTCGTTGATCGCACACTGTCAAGAACAAAGTGAGATAAATCATAGGTATTTGCAGCTTCCTCGACCCTGGGTCCCCCGTTCTCCGATTCCCACGTCCGCGCGTGAAGAGGGGCTGTGTCTGGTGGTCGTGACGGCCTGGCGCAGGTTGTCACCGATATCCAGAGTGGGTTGCTCGTAAACGTTTACCCAGCAACAGCTGAGGGAGTACACCTTTGCCGGGTAGCTCAGTTATCGGGAACGGGAAGGTAGCTTTCTGGAGCAGCGCCGACGAGAATGCGCCTAATGAAACGCGCCCGCAAAGAATATCTCCGTGAACTCGCGCGCCAACTGTTCGGAGTGGAGTGGCCCTTCTGGCTTATACCATTGGTAAATCCAGTTGATCATCCCCAACAAAGCGAAGGTCGCGGCGCGCGCACTCACTGCACGCCGGGATTGCCGCGCGTGCTGAACTTCTTCCACCAGCTTTTCCAGGAAGACTACGTATTCTTTTTTGCGGGCGTTGACGCGTTTGCGCAGCGACGGGGGCAAGGGGTGATTCTCGTGCAACAGCACGGTAATTTCCCGCTCCCGCACACTCAGCACAAGGTCGACGTGCAGACGGATTAGAGTGCGCAGGCGTTCTTCTGGATCGCCGATGCTATGCAGAGGATCGAGGACTCGTTCCTGGGTGATGTCAAGGGCATGATTCATCAGATCGAACAGGATCTCATCCTTGCTTTGGAAATGATGGTAGAGGCCGCCTTTACTGAGTTTCAGGGCAGCCGCCACGTCGTTCATCGAGGTGGCGTCGTAGCCCTGCTGCTGAAAGAGCCGGGCAGCAACCCGCAAAATCTCCTGGCGCGGATCGAGAACGGTCTCACGAGTCATTCGGACACAAGAATATACACAGCGCTGCAGAAATGCCAGAGAAGCTACTTCGGGGTAGATCTTCCAATCAACGATAAACAGCACGAAGTCAGGAAAAGGCCGTGGTCGATGGATTTTCTTCCTGAAACCTGCGAGTCCTTGCTATTTGATTGCGGTACGGTTCAGAACCCGAAACTATCCGCTGTGAATATTGCTGTGGAAAAGAAGGATAATTCTTTTTCGTTTGAATTAAGATTCATTTCGTCAGCCAGTTGCGAGATAGGTCTGAACGAACTTTTGGATTGGACTTTGCACCGAAAAATGGCATTGACATTTTTTGACCAACTGTTTAGCGTGGGTCCCGTCGACGGCCGAAAGGTTGGCTCAAATAAAATTAGCCAAGCCGAAGTAGGCTGGGTGAACGGCTCGACGGGGTGACCCGGCGGGCACTCAGACCTGAAAAAACCAACTGCTCTGCGAGGGGTAGCTGGGGTTTGGGACTGCGAAAGCAGTGATCACATCAAGGGCTGTGACGGTGCATGACTCCACGCTGTTAGTTCCCTCGCAGGAACCGGCGGCTAGAGCATAACCAATGTCACAGCCTTTTCCATTTCCCCTACGTTTTATCCTCCAACCCCCTGCGTAACCACCGATGACTATTCCATTACCCAGCTGGCTGCGTCAGCTTAATGCAGAAGTAATCGCCTGTAAACGCTGTCCGCGGCTGGTGGAGTATAGGCAAAAGGTGGCTCGAGAAAAGCGTCGCGCTTACCGCGATTGCGAGTATTGGGGGAAACCGGTTGCAGGGTTCGGGGATCCCGCAGCCCGAGTCCTGGTGCTCGGTCTTGCACCCGGCGCCCATGGGTCCAACCGCACCGGCAGACCGTTCACAGGAGACGCTTCGGGAAAATTCATGTATCCCGTTCTCTACGAGACTGGATTCTCCAACCAGCCCAGTGCCACAGATCGCAATGACGGGTTGGAACTGAAGGATATTTACATCACCGCGGCGGTATGCTGCGCGCCTCCCGGCAATAAGCCGCTTCCGCAAGAACTGACAAATTGTGCCCCATATCTAAGCCGGGAAGTGGAAGGGCTCACCAAAGTGACCGTTGTTGTGGCGCTAGGGAAGATTGGTTTCGATGCCTACCTGAACCACTTGAAACGCGGTGGACGGCTGGCCAGCCGGGCTCCTTACAGCTTTCGACATGGGGCCGCTTACGAGATGCCGGACGGGAAAACGTTACTAGCGTCATATCACCCTTCAAACCAAAATACCCAAACGGGGAAACTAACGCGTCCCATGTTCGTCGAAATCTTCAAAAAGGCGAGGCAAATTGCCGATAGAGAGGTTTAGGTCGAGGCGGCGGCTGCCAGGGCTGGATCGCGTTTGCCCTCCCTCGAGTTTGAGGGGAAGACATAAAGCGGGTTAAGATCCGGGGCGGCGCCGCCTTGCCAGTTTCTCCAATCGTGCGAGGACATTTCTATCTTTTCCCAAAACAGAACTAGGTTGCGGCGCGGACCAGCGTCTGTTGCAAAAGACGGCGCACCTACTGCGACTAACCACACTCTGATTGTGGCGAAGAGACGGCGAGGCCAGAAAGGTCCGGCCGCTTGGGTAAGATTTCTTTAAGGGTTTAGCTCAGAATGCCTGGGGATATCCAGGCTGAGTCGCGACGGTCTGCTGCTTGACCAATTTTTCGCTCTCCATAGGGCCGACCGCCTCGCATTCAGCGGCTTCCAAAAAAGCGTGAGTCATCGCATTCAAGCTGACATGGGACCTCTCCAGCACCCGCAGAAGATACTTCTGAGCCACAACCCGGTCGGCGGGATGAACCAGCTTCCACCAACGTTGCATGGACTGCTGAATCTGTGCTTCGTTCTTTTCGCCTTCCACTGCGGCATCGATCAGCCGGTAGACCTTGCTCTTGATCGCTTGATAGGAGACGGAAATTTCCTGAGACATGTGGAACCCCTGTAGCCAATGTATGGAGCAATAGGTTGGCCAAAGCAGGATTGCTGAATCTTCGGTGTTTGCGGAATTTTCGATTCAAGTTATTGGAGAATTTGGAGGTCGGATATGGATTTACATAGGGCAGGTTCCCAGGAAAGAACCGCGCACCCAAAACCGACCCAGAGTCAGGTCAAGGTCAAGAAACACCTATTTCATTCAGTCGTCTACGGTTTCAGCAACTTCTCAATGGCGGAGACCACTTCCGGAGAATCGGGTGTGACCGCAGACTCGAAACGTTGCACTAGATTACCGTTGCGGTCTATCAGAAACTTGGTGAAGTTCCACTTGATTTCCCCAGCGATGGGCGCGGACGTCTGCTTAGTTAGGTATTGGTACAGAGGAGTCTGGTCGGGGCCTTTAACCGAAACCTTGGCATACATGGGGAAGGTCACGCTGTACTTGCGGGTGCAGAAGGTCTTGATCTCCTGATTGGTGCCGGGCTCCTGCGAGCCAAAATTATTAGCAGGGAATCCTACGATGACAAATCCCTGGTTCTTATATTTTTCGTAGATGGCCTCGAGCGCGCTGTACTGCGGAGTGTACCCGCACTGGCTGGCTACATTGACCACCAGCACGACTCTACCCTTGAAATCCGCTAGTGGCGTGGGTTGACCGTCAATCGAGGGCAAAGTGAAATCGTAAATATTGGAGGCAGCAAATGTAGTTCCAGCCATCAGAATCACCCATCCTAAGAGCAGGAAATTGCGCAAGCCACTAAAAGATCGAGCAGTCATTATTCCTCCTTTGTAGCTGCTGAAAACCGGCGAGGCGGGAATGCGGTCAGCATAGCTGACACCGGTTGCAACGGTCAAATTGGGACGGGTTCACCTATCACCAAGTTCACCACGGCTTGCCGGGGTTTTCATGGTGTACGCTTCGCGTGCTTTTCGGTTGGAGCCTCCTGCATTGACTTATCGCAGCTTCTCAGGTGGCGCGGAGTGCGTGTTCGAATTCGGACACTTGCTTCCCATGAGCGAACAGGATGGCTCATCCCTCGGTGCTCCGTTCATGGGTTAACTCTTTTGCTTATCGTGCCTTACCTCTATCTCTTCAGTGGTCCGGAGCGTGCCATTCCCTACTCAAATGGATATTGCTCGTCCAGACGTGGCCCGCCAAAAACGCCGTCGCAGGATCATCTACGCAGCGGTTGGAGTGGTTTTGCTTGCCTTGGTAACGATGGGGCTCTCGCGACTGAAGCCTGCGGCTCCCACGGTCGAGCGGTCTACGGTCTGGGTGGACACCGTAAAGCGCGGCTCCATTCTGCGGCAGGTGCGGGGTTTGGGGACACTGGTTCCGATGGAAGGATCGATTCAGTTCCTCCCAGCCATCACCGACGGACGGGTGGAGAAGATCCTGGAGCTTCCCGGTGCTCAAGTGAAATCCGACACCATCCTGCTGGAAATGAGCAACCCCCAGTTGAGCCAGGAAGCGCTCGATGCCGAGTGGAAGTTAAAAGCCGCCGAAGCCGACTATAAGAATTTTCAGGTGACGCTGGCCAGCCAGGTATTGGCTCAGAAATCTTTGTCCGCGCAAGCCCAGTCGGAATACAGCCAGGCCAAAATGCAATCCGATATTGATACCGAGCTGGCCAAGCTGGGCGTCATCTCGGAACTCAGCCAGAAGGTATCCAGCCAGAAGACTCAGGAGCTCTCCACCCGCAACGACATCGAGAAGCAGCGGCTAACCAACAGCAATGAAGTGCTGATTGCGCAACTTCAGGCGAAAGAGGCGGAAGTGGAGGAGTTCCGGGCTTTGGCAAAGTTGAAAGAAAGCCAGGTTGACCGCCTGCGAGTGCGCGCCGGCATTGACGGCGTTTTGCAGGAACAAACTTTAAAGATCGGACAATTCGTCACCCCCGGCACCGTGCTGGCGAAAGTGGTACAGCCCCAACGCCTCAAAGCAGAGTTGAAGATTGCCGAGACCCAGGCCAAGGACATTCAACTGGGGCAGCCCGCTTCCGTCGACACACATAATGGTGTAATTCCTGGTCACGTTGTGCGCATTGATCCGTCTGTTGTGAATGGGACGGTGTCTGTGGATGTGGCCCTGGACGGAGCTCTTCCCCAAGGCGCCCGCCCCGATCTCAGCGTCGACGGAACCATCGATCTGGAGAAAATGGACAACGTGCTCTACGTGGGACGGCCGGCGTTCGGGCAGGAGCAGAGCACGGTCGGCATGTTCAAGCTGGAGCCCGATGGCAGCAACGCGGTGCGCGCGCAAGTAAAACTCGGCCGCAGCTCCGTCAATACCGTGGAAATTCTGCAGGGCTTGAAGGAAGGCGACCAGGTCATTCTTTCGGACATGTCGCGCTGGGACAATTTCGACCGGATTCGATTGGAATAGCAACAGACGGCTAATCTGTGTCCTCAGGGTTCTTTCTGGTAACGGCGATGCTACCGATCAAACCAGAACACGAGCCTCTGGGAAAGACAACCAGTTCAAGAAAGGATATGCGATGGCAGATGCGGGATTGATGATTAGCATGGAGAACATCACCAAGGTCTTCTACACCGATGAAGTTGAGACCCATGCGCTTTCCGGGATTCACATGCAGATTCGCAAGGGCGAGTATGTATCGATTGCCGGCCCGTCGGGATCGGGAAAGTCTACGCTGCTGGCTCTGATCGGTCTGCTTGATTCTCCCAGCGATGGAACTTACATCCTGAATGAACACCCCGTCGCCAATCTCAATATCAGTGAGCGCTCCCGCATTCGCAACCGCGAGATTGGCTTCATCTTTCAAAGTTTCAATCTGATTGGCGACCTGAGCGTGTACGAAAACGTGGAGCTGCCGTTGACCTATCGCGGCATGGCCTCTGCCGAGCGCAAGCAGCGCGTGCAAACCGCACTCGAACGCGTGGGCATGAGCCACCGCACCAAGCACTACCCCTCGCAACTTTCCGGAGGTCAGCAGCAGCGTGTGGCAGTGGCCCGAGCCCTGGCCGGGTCGCCCGCCATTCTGCTCGCGGACGAGCCCACGGGAAACCTCGATTCGCGCAATGCCGAGGCGGTGATGGACCTGTTGCGCGAGCTGCATCGCGAAGGAGCGACCATCTGCATGGTGACCCACGATCCCCGGTTCGCACGCCATGCCGACCGGCAAATCCACCTGTTTGACGGACGCGTAGTCGAGGAGAGCGTCGAGGTGAACTAGATGGAATCGCTGGTGCAGGACCTGCGGTATGGCTTGCGCATGCTGGGACAAAGCCTCAGTTTCACGACGGTTGCCGTCGTTACGCTTGCATTGGGTATCGGAGCGACAACTGCGGTATTCGGCGTGGTGGACCTGGCGTTGTTTCGCCATTTGCCGTACCCACATCAGGAGCGGCTGGTGTCGTTAGGCTTTGTCGCGCCAATCGAGCGTGATGAATTCATGCTGGGCACGGATTATTTAGAGTGGCGGGCGCAGCAAACTCCCTTCGAAGCGATTACCTCGATGATGCCCGGACTGGATAACTGCGATCTTACCCAGCAGAATCCGGTACGGTTGAGTTGCGCCGAAGTGGAATCGACTTTCCTTCCCACATTCGGCATCCAGCCGTTGCTGGGACGCAACTTCACCCGCGACGAGGATCAGCCGAACTCTCCGAGTGTCGCGCTGCTGTCTTACGGCACGTGGCGGGGACGCTTCGGCGGAGATCGAACCATCATCGGCAAGACAATCTCTCTGGATACGCAACCCACAAGAATCGTCGGCGTCCTGCCGGCGGATTTCGAGTTTCCCACTCTAGCCCGGCCCGACATCGTGGTTCCCCAAGCGCTGCCCGAGGCGGAGCAGGTCCGGCCGAAAACAGGGAGGGTGTTGCGCGCATTCGCGCGAATGAAGCCGGGAGTCACGATCGCGCAGGCCCAAGCCGCCCTGCAGCCGCTTTTCCGGGAGTCGTTGAAGTGGGTTCCTCCGCAGTTTCGTAAGGAAGTGTCGCTGCGCGTAAGGTCGGTGCGTGATCGTCAAATCGGCGACGTGCGGCTGGCCTTTTGGATCCTGCTGGCAGCTGTTCTCGCCGTGCTGTTGATCGCGTGTGCCAATGTCGCCAACCTGCTCCTGGCGCGGACTGCCGGTCGGCAGAGGGAGTTGGCGGTTCGCGCGGCTTTAGGTGCGGGCCGTACCCGGCTAGTCCAGCAGGCGCTGGTTGAAAGCTTGCTGCTCGGGATAATCGGCGGCGTAGCCGGGTGTCTACTAGGTCATTTCCTGCTTCGACTGTTTGTGGTGATCGCACCCGAGGGTATTCCGCGGCTGCAACAAGCGCGGATTGATCCGCGCGTCCTGCTTTTTGCTTTAGCAGTTTCTATTCTCTCCGGAATTCTTTTCGGGCTGGTCCCGGCCTTTCAGAATCCTCGCCCGGAAGCGCTGACCGGACGGTTCCCGGTGGGCGCGTCCCGCACTTGGTATCGTCAAGGGTTGGTCGCTACTCAAGTCGCGGTGTCTCTGGTTTTGCTGACAGGAGCCAGTCTCCTGTTGCGGAGTTTGTGGAATTTGGAGAATGAGCCGCTGGGGATGCGTTCCGGCAGTGTGCTCACCGCGAATATTGAGCTTGGCCAGAATTATCCGAAGGCGGCGCAACAGCTGGCATTTTTTGATCAGTTGGAGCAGAGCCTGCCAAGTCTCCCCGGAGTACAGGCCTTCGCTCTGAGTGATTCGCTTCCGCCGGGCGGGCAAGAGCACTTCACACTGTTTGCCAGTATCCGTGTCGATGGGCGCCAGCTGCCGCAGGAAGGAACCGGCGGCACGGTCGCCTGGCGGTCGGTGACGCCGGGATACTTTGCCGCTCTCGATATTCCGATTACGCGAGGACGAGGCTTTGCGGACACCGACCGAAACCCCGACCAGTACGCTCTCGTCTTGAGTGATACTTTGGCGCGGCGGATGTTCCCCGGGGAAGATCCGGTCGGAAAAAGGCTGCAGCCGGGGCTCGACGGACCTTGGTACACGGTGATCGGCGTCGCGGCGGACGTGAAGAACAGTGGCATCAACATTCCAGCCAATCCCGAGTTTTACTACGTAAGGCGGCATACCATCGACGACGTTTGGCTTACCCGGAACGGGCCGTCCTCCAGCCTGATCATTCGCACATCCGCGAACCCAAAGGCCACTGCGGAGTGGCTGCGCGCGGAAATTGCCGAACTGGATCCGAACCTTCCCGTCAGCATCGAGACCATGAATCAGCGGGTAAGCAAGTTCGCTGAGCGGCCACGCTTCGACGCGATGCTGCTAGGCTTGTTCGCCGCAATGGGGGTTTTACTGGCTGCGATTGGAATCTATGGGGTCATTTCGTTTCTGGTCACGCAGCGTACCCAGGAGATTGGCGTGCGCATGGCGCTGGGTGCCCGGGCCGCGGATATCCAACGCTGGGTTGCCGGGAACGGTCTGAAGCCGATCATTGCGGGAGGCGCGGTGGGGCTGTTCGCCGCCATCGCGGCGTCACGGATGATGACAAGTTTACTTTTCGGTGTGAAGCCAAACGACCCGGCGACTTTTTGCGTGGCAGGAGTGAGCCTGATTGCGATTGGGCTGATTGCAAGCTACATTCCGGCGCGCCGCGCCGCTAGGGTCGATCCTATGGTCGCGCTGAGGTACGAGTGAGATTTATGGAAGCCTTCGTTCAGGATCTGCGGTATGGCTTGCGCATGCTGCGGAAGAGTCCTGGGTTCACGTCGGTTGCGGTCATCACGCTGGCTCTCGGCATCGGGGCGAATACCGCAATCTTTACTTTGCTCGACCAGGTTTTCCTGCGGCGTCTCCCAGTGCGCCAACCTGAGCAGTTGGTGCAGCTTCAGTATTCTGGCTCAGACGAGGGACGGCGGGACTCGTACGGGGGTGAGCCGGGCGATTACTTTTCCTATCCCATGTACCGCGACCTCCGCGACCAAGACCGGGTGTTTGCGGGAGTCATCGCGACTGATTCAACCGAGGTTGGGGTACAGTGGCACAACCAGCCCGATCTGGCAAACACCGAACTGGTAAGTGGCAACTATTTTAAAGTGCTCGGAGTGCAGCCCGCTCTCGGGCGGCTTTTTGTCCAGTCCGATGATTTAGTCCAGAATACCGACCCGGTCGTAGTCGTGAGTTTCTCGTACTGGCAGAGGAAATTTGGCAGCGATCCCGGCCTCGTGAATCAGACCATTCTGGTGAACGGCCATCCGTTCAGCGTGATCGGAGTGACCCCGCCGCAGTTCCACAGTATTGTCGTGGGCAAAGCGCCAGATGTGTTTGCCCCCATGATGATGAAGCCGGAGATCACGCCGGACTGGAACGATCTCGATAACCGCCGGTCAAAATGGCTGAATATTTTTGCCCGCCTCCAACCAGGAGTGAAATTAGGACAAGCTCAGGCCGGGAGTGACATACTCTGGCACTCATTGCGGGCGGAAGATTTCAAATCCTTCAAGCACACCACGGCTTCCTTCCGGGAAAACTTCCTTACCAACAGCCACCTCAAACTGCTTGATGGGTCGCTGGGCTTCTCGCCATTGCGCGAGGATATCCGCACTCCACTCTTAATTGTTGCCGGCATGGTTGCCCTGGTGATTTTAATGGCCTGCGCCAACATTGCCGGACTCCTGTTAGTTCGAGCTGCGGGACGGGTACGCGAGATTTCTGTGCGCTACGCCCTCGGGGCTGAACGCCGCCGAATCGCGCAACAACTGCTGGCTGAGGGCTTACTACTGGGCCTAGCTGGAGGAAGCCTGGGTGTGTTACTGGCTCCATGCGTTGCCCAGCTGCTATTTCTCAGGATGTCGAGCGATCCTGAGACTTTCATCGCATTCTCGTCCCGTCCCGACCTGCGTGTCTTCGCCTTCAACTTCGGTTTGGCATTCGCGGTGAGCGTGCTCTTCAGCTTGGCTCCCATGTGGCAGTTCTGGCAGCCTGACCTGACTCCGGCCTTGAAGCAGCAAGCCATCAGCGTGGCCGGCGGTCGGTCGGGTCTACGGCGCGCTGCGGTGGGCGTGCAGATCGGCCTGAGTCTGGTACTGCTGGTTGGCTCGGGTCTCTTTTTACGCACGCTGTACAAATTGAAAACTCTGGATGTTGGTTTCGCTACCGACCACCTGGTCACGTTCGGCGTGGATGCCAAACTCGCTGGCTATGAGTCAAAGGACATTCCGCCTCTTGTCCAGCGCATGCAGGATACGCTTGCCGCTTTACCTGGAGTCCGCTCGGTGGCGGCGACTAACGATCCTGAGCTGGCCGGAGACACAGAGAGCCGAAACTTCACCCTCGCCGGATACATTGCAAAAGAAGGCGAGGACATGAATGCGGAGTGGTCGATAGTGTCGGCCGGGTATTTCTCCACACTCGAAAGGCCCTTGCTGGCGGGTCGCAGCTTCACTGAGCAGGACGGTCCCAATGCTGCCAAAGTGGCAATCGTGGATGAAAGCCTGGCGCGCCATTTTTTCGGTGCCCCTGAATTCGCACTCGGACATCTCTTGACTCCCGGACGAGGAGACGTCACGCCGGACACTCAGATCATCGGCGTCGTAAAAGACGCCAAGCACGAGGGCGTCCGTCCCAACGGCAGACGCACGGTATTCCTCCCTTATCTGCAAACCAAAGAAGCCGGCGACCTCCCACTGCACTTCTACGTGCGCACCTGGCAGGCTCCAGAGGTAGCCGAAGGCGCGATCCAGAACGCGATGCGACAGCTTGACTCGAAGCTGGTGCTCGACACCATGCGTACCATGGACGAGCAGATCAACAACAACCTGAGCACCGAACGGCTGGTCGCAATGCTTGCCGTAAGTTTTGGCATATTGGCGACCCTGCTCGCTGCGGTGGGACTGTATGGCGTTTTGGCGTACGCCATTGTTCAGCGCACGCGGGAAATCGGCATTCGTCTTGCTTTGGGAGCCACTCGCGGCTCCGTTGCTCGCATGGTGTTGGCGGAAGTCACCCGGTTGGCGGGAGTTAGTATCGCGCTCGCTCTTCCCTTGACCCTGATCTTGAGCCGCCTCGTCCGCAGCCAGCTTTTCGGAATTTCCGACTACGATCCGCTGACGCTCTGCGCTACTACGGCGTTGGTTGCGATCGTCGCTCTAGTCGCCGCCTGGCTACCGACGCAAAAGGCTACCAGGATCGATCCTATGGTGGCACTGAGGTACGAGTGATATGGAAACCCTGCTGCAGGACCTGCGTTATGGTTTGCGAACGTTGCGGAAGAGTCCTGGCTTCTCCGCCGTCGCAATTTTGACCATTGCCATCGGCATAGGAGCCAGCACCACTATTTTTAGCTGGATTCGTTCGGTGCTGCTGAATCCTTTGCCAGGCACCGCTGAGCCGCAACAAGTCGTGGCCCTGGAAACGTTGACTCCCTCGGACGAGTGGGTTCCGACGTCTTACCTAGATTTCCGCGACTTTCGCGACCACACCAAACTGCTCGAGTCAATGACGGTCACCCAACCCATGGTCCTCGCTGTCGGCGACGAGCGAAACATTCAGCGAACCTGGGGTGAGCTGGTTTCAGGAAATTACTTCGACGTGCTGCGGGTGCACCCTGAACTAGGCAGATTTTTTTCGAAAGCCGAGAGTGGTGACGAGCAGAACGCGCACGCCGTCCTCATCATCAGCCATTCCTTGTGGAAGAACCGCTATCACTCCGATCCATCGGTGATCGGCGCCACGATAAGGATCAATCGCTATCCCTACACCATCATCGGCGTCACTCCGGAGAACTTCCATGGTTCCATGCCGGGACTCTCCTTCGAGATGTGGGCGCCGGCGACCATGTTCGGGCAGTTGAGTTCCACCGGCGACTGGTTGATGCGGGACCGTAAGACGCGCATGTTCCGGGTGCTGGGACGGCTCGCGCCCGGAGTGAGCATCGAGCAGGCGCGCGCGGAGATCCAGGCCTTTGCCAAACGTATGGCGGAGGCGGACGCGGATACCAACGAGGGAATGAGCGCGACTCTCCTTCCACTGTGGAAGTCGCATTACGGAATACAGGATTCATTGCTTGCCCCGCTGAGCATGTTGATGGGGGCCTGCGGTCTGGTCCTTTTGATTGTCTGCGCCAACGTGGCCAACCTCCTTTTGGCGCGTACCGTGGCGCGGCAAAAGGAACTCAACGTCCGGCGTGCCTTGGGCGCGCCGCGCTGGCGGCTGGTCCGTCAGCTTCTGACTGAGAGCTTCCTGATTGCGGCGGCGGGCGGCGCACTGGGTTTGGTGACCACGGAGTGGCTTGGCGGATCACTGGGATGGCTGGTGCCGGCCTCCGAAATTCCCAGCATGCTGCGGCCGCCGATCGATAGCGGAGTGCTCCTCTTCACGGTGACGCTGGCCTTTGCCGTCGCGGCAATCGCTGGTGTTGCTCCTGCGATGCACTCCGTGCGCGGCGACGTGAATGACGCACTTAAAGAAGGTGGGCGCAGTGGAACGGCTACGGCGCACTCGCATCGCGTCCGCGGTTTCCTGGTGACTTCCGAGGTGGCGCTCGCTGTCGTGGCGCTTATCGGCGCCGGACTCTTCGTCAGAAGTTTTCAGATGGCGAGAGCGATCCAACCCGGTTTCGATCCTCATCAGATTGCCATCGCTCAGATGAGCCTGTCCGCAGCCGGCTACGATGCCGCGCAAGCCGATTCCTTCTGCCGCCGCCTGCGGGAGTTACTGGAACAGCAGCCCGGAGTGAGGGCCGTCACCTACAGCGACTACGCCCCGCTCAGTGTTTCCGCCGGCTCCTGGGAGGATCTGCAGATCCAGGGCTATGTTCCGGGACCAAACGAGAACATGAAGATCTACCGCAATCTGATAGCCCCGGGCTATTTCGACTTGATGAAAATTCCCCTCCTTGAGGGGAGAGACTTCAATCTGCAGGACGATGGCACGCGTCCGCCGGTCATGATCGTCAGCCAGCAGTTCGTGCGCCATTTTCTTCCCGATCGGAACCCTATTGGACAGCAAGTTCAGGGGTGGGGCCGATGGTTCACCATCGTCGGGGTGGCTCAGGACAGCAAAATCTACCGCCTGACAGAAAACCCTGCACCATATTTTTATGTGCCGATCCGGCAGATTTACCGGCCCGAGATGGGCTTGAAGTTCTACGTGCGGTCCTCGACCCCGGTCGAGGATGCCGTGGCTGCGTTGCGGCGCGAGGCCCAGACCATCGATCCCTCGGTGCCAGTTTTCGACGCCATGCCATTTGAGGAGTACATCGCTGCCTCGCTATTCCCGCAGAAGATAGCGGCCAGCCTGCTGGGCACGCTGAGCACCATCGCACTGCTTCTGGCTGCCATCGGTCTTTACGGCGTGATGGCTTACTCGGTGGCGCAGCGCACCCATGAAATCGGCATCCGCGTGGCCTTGGGTGCCCAGCCATTGGATGTGCTGCGGATGATCCTTCGGGAAGGCCTGATGCTCGCGCTGCCGGGTCTGGCCGTGGGCGCGCTTCTGGCGGTGGCGTTGGCGCGTGTGGTTTCAGCCTCTCTGTTCGAGGTCAGCCCCAGAGATCCCGCAATCTACGCTGCCGCTGCCGTTTTCACCGTTTTCATCACGTTGTGTGCCGCTGCGAGTCCCGCGCGCCGGGCGGCTCGGGTCGATCCCATGGTCGCATTGAGGTACCAGTGAGGAACCCATTACCTCAAGACGTGCGCTATGCGTTGCGTCTGCTGGCAAAGAGTCCTGGCTTCACCGCCGCAGCGGTGGTCACGCTGGCTCTTGGCATCGGCGCCAACACCGCCATCTTCAGCGTGGTGGATACGGTCTTGCTGCGGGCTTTGCCCTTGCGCGAACCGGGACGGATCGTGAGATTACAGGAGGACCACCAGCAGGCCCTGAACGTCACTGGTGCGACCTTCCGTGATGTGCGGGAACGCAACCGAGTGTTCTCACAGGTCGCCGCCTACCGCATTTTTTCCCGGAACTTGAGCGACACCAGGCAATCTGCTCCCCCGGAGGAGATCGACGCCGCGTTCGTTTCACAAGACTTCCTGCCGCTGCTGGGAATCCGGCCGTTTCTTGGAGATGGGTTTTCGCCAGAGCAGTTTCGGGAGAATGCGGAAGGCTCGGTGATTCTTAGTTACGGTCTCTGGCTGCACCATTTTGGGTCAGATCCGGGAATCGTCGGTAAGATCATTAGGCTTCACGGAAACCCTGCGCTGGTTGCCGGAGTAATGCCGCTGGGATTCTCGTTTCCCGAGGGCGTGCAAGCGTGGATGCCGCTGCCCCAGGATCTTGCTTTTCCCCAGAACCGCCGAGCCCATCTGTTCACCACGTTAGCTCGTGTGAGGGTCGGCGTTTCGATGGAAGCAGTCCGAGGCGACCTCAAGGCGATCGCGGACCAGATTCAGCAGGAGAACCACGACGTCGATCCAGGATTCACATTCAGCGCGCAACGATTGCAAGACAACCTGGTCTCAGGCGTTCGGCCTACCTTGCTCCTTCTGCTTGCTGCGGTTGCATTCGTGCTGCTGATTGCGTGTGCGAACGTGGCGAACCTTCTGCTTTCCCGTTCAGTGACCAGACAGAAAGAAATTGCCGTGCGAGTGGCTTTGGGCGCAAGTCGCACCCGCATTGTGCGGCAATTGTTGACCGAAAGCATGTTGCTGGGTCTGATCGGGGGGGTGGCCGGCGCGGGCTTGGGATTGTGGTTGGTGAAAGCACTGGGTGCCGCCTATCCCGATGCCGTCCCCGGTTTTGCCGCTCCTACGCTTGATGCTCGAGTATTGCTTTTTGCCTTTGCCGCTTCGCTGCTGGCCTCGCTTCTGTTTGGAAGCCTCCCCGCTGCGCAGACCTCCGACTTAAACCTGTTTTCCCAGCTGGGGGAGAGTGGCCGCAGCACTGCCTCCGTCCGGCGTCAGCGGGTTCGCTCGCTGCTGGTGATCTCCGAAGTCGCCCTGGCGATGGTCCTGCTCACGGGAGCGGGTCTGCTCATTCGAAGTTTCCTTCTGTTGCACCGGGTCGATTGCGGATTCAACAGTTCTGATCTGGCGGTGGTGCGCCTCACACTTCCAGATTCGCGGTACGGGGGAATCTCGCAATGGGTCCGGTTTGTTGACGACGTGAGCGAACGGTTGCGGAGCCTGCCCGGGGTGCAATCGGTGGCTGCTGCGGGCACTCTCCCCTTTATGCCGGCACCGGTGACTGACCTGGAGATCCAAGGTCAGACCTACGAGCCGGGCAACGAGCCCACGGCGCAGATTCTCACGGCCACTCCAGACTACTTCCGCACTCTGGGCATTCGCTTGCTCACGGGCAGGTCATTTGGTTCCCAGGACGTCGTCGGACATCCGATCACCCTGATCATTAATCACACGATGGCGCAGCAGTTTTGGCCGGGAGAGAACGCCATCGGGAAGCGAGTGGTGATGAAAGATTGGGGAGAATCTCTGCCGGGTGAGGTTGTGGGCGTGGTCTCCGACGTGAAGCAGGACTCGCTCGAGATTCAACCCCAACCGGCCATCTATTACAGCTTCGCGCAGTTTGAACAGGGCACGTTGTCCACGTATCTGATTGTGCGTGCGCGGGCGGCCCCGATTGACCTGGCAGCCGCCATCCGCGGCCAGATTTGGGCGGTGGATCGGGAGCAGCCCGTCCACGTTCAGTCGATGGACGACATCATATCCGGGTCACTCGAACGCCGGAGATTCGTGCTGACGCTGTTGGGCACATTCGCAGGACTCGCACTGTTGCTGGCGGTAGTCGGGATCTATGGAGTGATTGCTTATTCGGTGAGCCAGCGGACGCGCGAGTTCGGGATTCGTATGGCTCTGGGCGCGCAACCCTATCATGTGCTCGTGATGCTGCTGAGCCAGAGCCTTCGTACGCTGACGATTGGCCTCCTTCTTGGAATCGCTTCCGCCCTGGCAATGACGCGATTCATGGCAAGTCTGCTGTTTGGAATCCGCGCCACCGACCCGCTGACATTTGTCGTGATGGCGGCGATCTTACTGGTTGTTGCTCTGCTGGCCAGTTACCTCCCCGCACGCCGCGCAGCCAAAGTCGATCCCATGGTTGCATTGAGGTACGAGTGATGGAAACCTTACTGCAGGATGTTCGCTACGGCGCCCGCATGCTGCGGAAGCTTCCGGGATTCACCGCTGTTGCGGTGATCACGCTGGCTTTGGGAATCGGCGCGAACGTCGCTATTTTCAGCTATGTCGATGAACTTTGGCTCCGGCCCATGCCGGTACCGCACGCAGAACGGATTGTACGGGTTTTTACCAGCAGCCCCAGCAGCGAGGGTGAAGTCGAACGCGGATACAGCTCGTATCCCGACTTCGAAGATCTCCGCCGGACCTCGAAGACCTTGTCGGGCGTCGCCCTTTATGAGGGGCGCGGGGCGATGCTCGACGACGGTTTGCAGAACAAGCTCGTAATCGTAGCGGCGCTCTCTGACAACTTCTTCGACGTGCTTGAGCCAAAAGCGGCGATAGGCCGCGTTTTCACCGGGACCGAATTCCAGAGCGACAACACCTTGAGAGTCGTGCTGAGCTACCCATTCTGGCGGCGCCAGTACAACGGCGATCCGACCATTGTGGGGCGAACGATTATTGTCGATCGCCAGCATGTTACGGTCCTGGGTGTTTTGCCTCGTAGTTCTCGCGGCACCAACTCGATGGTGGTGCCCGATCTGTGGATTCCGATGTCCACGTTCCTGCAACTCAGAGGGGAGCGCCAGAGGCTGACTTCCCGGGAATTTCGCGACTACGAGCTCTTCGGTCGTCTGCAGAGTGGCGTAACTCTGCGACAGGCTCAGGCTGAGTTGTCTGGGATCTCAGCGCAACTGGCGAGCGCTTATCCGGCGAGCAACGAAAACCGAAAAATAACGGTTGTTGCCGAAAGCCAGGCACGTGGCGGGGATGTTGCGACCACAGGGTTCATCCTGCTCGCTGTTGCTGCTCTGGTTCTGCTCATCGCTTGCTCCAATGTGGCCAGTTTGCTGCTCGCCAGAACCGAATACCGCCGTCAGGAGATTGCCACCCGCATAGCATTGGGCGCCAGCCGCTACCGAATCATCCGCCAAATGCTGGCGGAGACTGTATTGCTGGCGGCCGCCGGAATTCTCGTCGCTTTGCTGCTCGGCGACATGCTGCTGCATGCGCTTCCGAAATTGATGCCGCAGATGAGCTTTGCTGTCGGCGTCGACGCTTACCTGAGTTCGAGAGGATTGCTGGCGGCCGCTGTGCTTGCGGTTGCGTCCATGTTCTTGTTTGGAATGGTGCCGGCGCTGATTGCTTCCAGGATGCTGCCGGCGGGCGAATTGAAACAGCGCGGAGACCAGAGCGCCAAGGTGCGCCCGGCGATGCGGAGTGCCCTGGTGGTCACCCAAGTGGCGTTGTCTCTGGTGCTGGTTGTGGGCGCGGGTCTACTGGTGCGATCTGTCCTGAATGGCCTGGCGCTCGATCCTGGTTTCAACGCCCATCAGAAGATGTTGGTCCTTGAGCTGTCTCCCGACGCCGGCAAAACAGCGGATAACATGCGTTTCGTACGGGATGGCCAGCGACGCATTGAGGAGCTTCCAGGAGTAGTCGCGACCACGGTCGGCATGAGGGTGCCCTTTGGCATAAGCGGCAGTGGCGCTACCCACAAGGTTTTTGTGCAGGGAAGCCTTGCCAGCCAGGATCGCGAAGGCGTCACCATTAACTTTGACCCCGTGGCCGACCGCTTTTTCGAGGTGCTGGGCACGCGCCTACTGCGGGGCCGTGCCATCGACCAGCGCGATCTGGAGACCAATGCGCGGGTGGTCGTGGTCAACCAACAGATGGCGGCACGTTTCTGGCCGAATGATGATCCTATCGGCAAGCGCCTTCGGTTGGAAAAGATTGACGGTGAGGAGTACGAAGTCATTGGAGTCGCCGAAGATGGAAAGTACAACGACTTTCAGGAAAGTCCAATGCCGTATTTCTTCCTGCCCATGAAGCCGGATGACTACGGAGAGATCGCATTGGCCATAAAAACCACTGCCGATCCGGGCAGTCTGGCAAACCCTGTTCGCCAAGTCCTGCGCGATCTGAATCACGACGTTGCCGTTCTTCAGGTTGTGACCCTGCGCGAGCACATTGCCGAAGCGCTTTACGACGAGCGCGTGATGGCGGGTTTGATTGCCACCCTGGGTGCGCTGGGACTGCTGCTGGCGGCGGTGGGGATTTACGGCCTTTTGTCGTTCCTGGTGGGCCGTCGAACCCAGGAAATTGGGATTCGACTGGCCTTGGGGGCACAACGCACTGCCATCTTCCGTCTGATGATCGGCCACGCTCTGCTGCTGACGGCGATTGGGACGGTGATTGGGGGCGTAGCTGCGATGGCGGCCGCTCGAATGTTGCGAAGCCTTCTCGTGGGAATCGCTCCCACCGATGCGGTGTCCTTGGTGGCTGGAGTCGCAGTGCTTTTCGCGGTGGCGTTCGCAGCTGCGCTTGCGCCGG
This sequence comes from Terriglobales bacterium, assembly GCA_049582765.1. Classification (GTDB taxonomy): domain Bacteria; phylum Acidobacteriota; class Terriglobia; order Terriglobales; family Acidobacteriaceae; genus JBAUUQ01. Next base: position 15,033 of record JBAUUQ010000032.1, on the reverse strand, counting down.
CTGTTATCGCCACCAGGGTCGATCCCATGGTCGCGCTAAGGTACGAATAGGAGAAGTCGAAATGTCTGGAACTCTATCTGATCTCCGTCACTCTCGGCGCGGTTTGTGGAAGGGTCCGGCATTCGTGATAGTCGCCGCCTTGACCCTGGCGCTGGGAATGGAATTCTGCACGCCTCCTTTGGCGATCTTTCGCTGGTAGCAAGAATCTCGGGAATTGGTGGATGACAAAATGATTCAATTACGCGGGATAGAGAGAACCTATAAAACTGGCGCCGGTGTGACCTATGTTCTGCGTCGCATCAACCTCGATATTCGCGAGGGAGACTTCCTCACCGTGATGGGTCCGTCGGGGTCGGGGAAGTCCACGCTGCTCAGTATCGTCGGCATGCTGGATGACAGCTGGAACGGCGAGTACTATTTCCTGGAGCACGAAGTCCACAGGCTCGACCGCAAGAAACGTGCCGATCTGAATCGGAAATACATCGGCTTTGTTTTCCAGAGCTATCATCTGCTCGACAACCTCACCGTCTACGAAAATCTCGATGTGCCGCTTTCCTATCGCAACATAGGCCGCTCGCAGCGCGCCAGCATGGTGGCTGAGATTCTCGACCGTTTCCAGATTGTTGGCAAGAAAGATCTGTTTCCCAGCCAGTTGTCAGGCGGACAGCAACAATTGGTGGGCGTGGCGCGAGCGGTGGTGGGAAATCCTAAGCTGATTCTGGCCGACGAACCTACCGGCAACCTGCATTCCAGCCAAGCCAAGGAAATCATGGAGCTATTCAAGAAGCTGAACGATCAGGGAACCACCATCATTCAAGTGACGCACTCGGAAGTGAACGCGTCCTACGGAAACCGGACGATTCAGTTGTTCGATGGCTGGATCACCAACGATCCGGCGAGCCCGCAAACCACCAGCCCGGCCGCGGCCGCAACCTAAGAGAGCAAGATATGGAAACTCTTCTGCAGGATATTCGCTTCGGAATCAGGATGCTGCGCAAGCACGCGGGCTTCACCGCAATTATCGTGCTTACGCTGGCCCTCGGCATTGGCGCCAACACAGCGTTGTTCTCGGTGGTCGATGCGGTTCTACTGCGGCCGCTTCCTTATTCGCAGCCCGGCCAGTTGGTGGCGGTGAAAGAAGACCTGCCGGGAGTCAACCTGATCGACGCGGGAATGTCGCAACCGGAGTTGGAGGACTTTCAGAAGCGTTCCGGAGTCTTCCAGCAGATGTCGGTCGTCTGGCCGTTCAACGCCAACATCACGGGCCGGGAAAAGCCGGAAAGACTCGAGGCGAACGGGATCAGTCCAAACTACTTTACATTGCTGCACGCGAAGCCGGCGCTGGGCCGCGTTTTCAACGACGGCGACTATCGCGAGGGGTTTTCCGAAGGCGCCGTGATCAGCGACAGTCTGTGGCGCACCATGTTCGGCGCCGACCCCAAAGTGCTGGGGCAAGCGATCCGGCTCGATACCGATCTCTACACCATCATCGGTGTCATGTCGCCCGACTTTCGTCATCCCGGGCACACTTTGCTGCACGATGTCGATATCTGGATCGCGGCCGGATACGCCGCGCCGCCCTTTCCTAAACCTCCAGTGCGCGCGCAACGCTTCCTGCCGGGTGCCATTGCCCGTTTGGGGCCGGGATTGACTGTGGCGCAAGCGCAGGCCAAGCTCGATGCCTTCGCCGCGCATCTGCGGGAAGAATATCCCACGGACTATCCCGCTGGCGCGCAGTGGCGGCCGCGTCTCGTCCCGCTGCAGCAGGAGGTTGTGGGCAGTGCCGGCCAGATGTTGTTTTTGCTGCTGGCGGCGGTCGGAGTGGTGCTGATGATCGCTTGTGTTAACATCGCCAGCCTTTTATTGGCAAGGTCTTCAGCTCGTCACCGCGAGATTGCCATCCGGCAGGCTTTGGGCGCCAGCAGTTGGAGGCTGATCCGGCAAACTCTAACCGAGAGTGTGCTGCTCTCCCTCTGTGGCGGATTGATGGCGGTGCCGGTCAGCTTCTGGTTGAAAGACCTTCTGCTCATGATGGTTCCATCGAGTCTTCCGCGACTTGCAGAGGTCACCGTTAACGGCCGCGCGCTTCTATTTGTCTTTGCGATCTCCGTGATCTGCGGTTTGTTGTTTGGTCTGGTGCCGGCATTGCAAATGTCGGACCGACGCCTGGCGGGCAGGCTCGGGCAGGGAACGCGTGGAGTGGGAATTGCCTCCCGTCAACACAGATTTCTCAGCGTGCTCGTGGCCTGCGAGTTTGCCCTTTCGCTGGTGTTGATGGTAGGAGCCGGTTTGTTGCTGCGCAGTTTTTGGAAGGTGCTGGAGGTACAACCCGGATTCAACTCGGACCACCTTGTAACCGCGCAGATTTGGCTCCCCGTGCCGAACGATCCCAGGCACAACCCCTATCCGACTCCGGAAAAACGAAATGCCTTTATTGACGAGGTTCTTCGTCGCGTCACTTCGCTGCCAGGCGTAGATGCAGCCGCGATCGGAGGAGGGAATACGGCTCTTTCCGGGCAGCGCAACTCCCTGGGTTTTGCCATCGAGGGACGTATCGCGGCGCTGGGTGAAGCGCCAACCACCGAAATGGGGTTCGCCACCCCGGACCTTTTTCATGTGTTGGGAACTCCGCTCGTTCGCGGCAGGTTCTTCACCGACTCCGACAATGAGAAGGGAGAAGCGGTGGTGCTGATCGATCAAACAGCTGCCGAGCGATTCTGGCCGCTTGAAGATCCGCTGGGAAAACAAATCCGCTTGCAAGTGGCTTTCGGGAATCAACCGCTGCGCAAAGTCGTCGGTGTTGTGGGAAGAATCCGCAGCGATGGACTGGATGCTCCCTATACCCCTCATCTGTTCCTTCCAGCCAGACAGGCTAACTTCTTGAACGCCATGACGGTGTACATACGCACGGCGGCCAGTCCTGACGCGCTGGAAGCCCCGGTCCGTCGTGAGGTGCAAGCTGTCGATCCCGATCTCCCGGTTTTCGGCGTGCGGTCAGTGCGCGGCATGATCTCTGATTCGTTAGCCTCCCGCCGCTTTGCCATGCAGATTCTCGGCCTCTTCGCGGCAACCGCGATGCTGCTCGCCGCCATAGGAATCTACGGAGTGATGGCGTATTTCGTCAGCCAGCGGGTGCGGGAAATTGGAGTGCGCATGGCGCTCGGGGCCCAGCGAGGTGACGTGCTGAAACTCATTGTTTGGCAGGGAATGTCACTGGCTTTGATCGGAGTGGTAGTCGGACTGATTGCAGCCCTGGCTCTGACCCGATTGATCTCCGGTTTGCTGTTCGACGTCAGTGCCAGTGATCCGCTCACGCTCGTTTTGTTCACCACCCTACTGGCGTTAGTGGCCTTACTGGCGAATTACATTCCAGCCAGCCGCGCCGCCAGAATCGATCCTATGGTGGCTTTGCGATACGAATGAGGTGATTCTTGGAAACGCTGCTGCAAGACGTTCGCTACGGTTGGCGCATGTTGCGCAAGAGTCCGGGATTCACGGCGATTGCCGTGATCGCTCTTGCCCTCGGCATCGCCAGCACGACTGCCATCTTCAGTGTCGTAGATGTGGTTCTGTTGCATCCCTTGCCTTACCCGGACGCCAGCCGCATTCTCAGCGTCGGGGAATCGCAGCGCAGCACCGGCGAAGGTGGAGGTGCTGCATCTCCCGCCAACTACCTGGATTGGGCTGCGCAGAATCATGTCTTCGCGCATATGGCGGCTTCGCGCGGCTGGCCAGTCAATCTCAGTGGTGGCGCCCGTCCGCAGCGCGTCCAGGGGACCATGACATCCCCTGATTTCTTTTCGCTGTTCGGCGTGCCGCCGATCCTGGGACGAACCCTGTTGCCCGACGACAACAGGCCCGGCAACGATCACGTTGTGGTTCTGGGCAGCGGCGTGTGGAAACGGCTCTTCGGTTCCGATCGCGCTTTGGTGGGCCAAAACATCACGCTCAACGGCGAACCCTACACCGTGGTGGGCGTGATGCCGGCAAGTTTCAACCCGGATGAATATGGAGAGCTCTGGCTGCCTTCCCGCTGGGGCGTGCCGGCGAATCCCCTGCGGCCTGACGAGGATCCGCGTACGATTCGCGATTCGCACTACATGGATGCCTGGGCCCGGCTGAAGCCGGGAGTGACCCTGCAGCAGGCCAGGCAAGAGATGGACGCCATCGCACTTCGCTTGGAGAAGCAATATCCCAACTCCAACAACGACACTGGCGTCAGCCTCATCGGCATGCAGGACAACGTTGTCAGCGACATCCGGCCAACTCTGCTCCTTCTGCTGGTTGCAGTGGCTTTCGTGCTGCTGATCGGATGCGCCAACGTGGCCAATTTGCTTCTGGCTCGCGCGACTACGCGCACGAAGGAAGTCTCCATTCGGGCCGCCTTGGGCGCGAGCCGTTTGAGAGTGATTCGTCAGCTGCTGACCGAAAGCGTGGTGCTGGCGCTGATGGGGGGCGTGGCCGGAGTTCTGTTGGCAGCCTGGGCGGTGCCGGCGCTGTTGGCGATGAGTCCTCCCGACATTCGCGAGTTTGCCGCCATCGGAGTGAACCGGGAGGTGCTGGGTTTCGGCCTTCTCGTTTCCCTGCTGAGCGGAATTGTTTTCGGTCTGGCTCCCGCACTTCAGGCCTCACGCTGGAACTTGAATGAATCGTTGAAAGAGGGAGAACGCGGCAGCACCGCCAGTCACGGCAGGACTCGTTCAGTACTGGTAGTGGCCGAGGTTGGACTCTCGCTGATTCTTCTGGTCGGCTCCGGCCTGCTGGTCAAGAGCTTCGTGCGCCTGATGCAGGTTGATCCCGGTTTCGATGGTAGCCGTTTACTGGTTTTCAACGTCGGACTTCCGCCTTCCACAACTCCACCCCAGCAGGATGACTTTTACCATCAAGTGGTGGAGCGGTTGCAAGCATTGCCCGGCGTGCAGTCCGCCGGAGCGGTGAGCCGGTTGCCGCTTGCCGGCGGCAACAGCAGCCGCAGTTTCAAAGTCCCCGGCAGCGACAAGGACTATGACGCCGATATTCGCGTAAGCACCCCTTCGTACTTCCAGACGATGGGCATCGCGCTCCTCAAGGGCCGCACCCTGTCCGAACAGGACGCGCACAGCCCGGTTCAGGTGGCGGTGATCAACGAAGCGCTGGCCCGGGACGTGTTTCCCGGGGAAGACCCGGTCGGCAAATATATCGTCAACTTCGGGCCACTCAGCGAGAAGATTCAAATCGTAGGCGTGGTCGGTAACGTTCGCCACGTCGGGCTCGAGACCGCACCTCGCCCGGAGGTTTATCTCGCATTCGGGCAGGCGCACTGGCCCTCGGCGTTCATGGTGGTGCGCAGTAAGACGTCCGATCCGCTGGCTCTCGCCGTCGCGGCTCAGAATGCGGTCGGCAGCGTGAACAAAGACATTCCTCTGGCGAACCTGCGGACTATGCAGGACGTCATCGCCCAATCCGTCCTGCGGCGTCGCTTCGCCATGCTATTGCTCTCGATCTTCTCTGGCCTTGCCATGTTGCTGGCGGGGATTGGACTCTATGGAGTGATGTCCTACACCGTGTCGCAACGGACCCACGAAATTGGAATTCGCATGGCGCTAGGTGCGCAAAAGAGAGACGTTTTGAAGCTGGTGGTAGGGCAGGGAATGAAGCTGGCGGCGCTGGGCGTGGCAGCTGGAGTCGTTGCATCCATGCTGCTGACTCGGCTCATGGCCAGTTTGTTGTTCGGAGTCAGCGCCCGGGACCCGTTCACATTTGGCGCGCTGGCGGTGCTGCTGGCCGTTGTGGCTTTGATCGCAAACTACGTTCCGGCCCGCAGAGCCGCCAAGGTCGATCCCATGGTGGCGCTGCGCTACGAGTGAGGTGAGAGATTTGGAAACTCTGATCCAGGACATCCGCTACGGCTGGCGCATGCTGGCCAAAAGCCCGGGATTCACCACGGTCGTTATCCTCATGCTCGCGCTCGGCATTGGGGCCAACACCGCCGTGTTCACGATCCTTAGCGCGACATTGCTGCGTGCATTGCCTTTCGAAAAGCCGGACGAACTGGTCCAGATCTCACAGACGCGAACCTCGGGCAGCTTCCAGCAGATGGAAGCGTCTTACCCCAACTATCTCGATATGCGAGACCACAGCCAGGTGTTCTCACGGCTAGGCGGATACTCGAACACGACGGCGACTCTCTCCGGCAAAGACGGCGCCGAGCAAATCCCGATTGCAGTGGCGAGTTCAGGATTTTTTGAGGCGCTCGGCGTGCGGCCCAGTCTGGGTAGAACCTTCGCTCCGGCAGAAGACGGAGCGCAGGAGCAAACCGTCATCCTGACCCACGGAGGCTGGCAGCGACGCTTTGGCGGAGATCCTCACATTGTTGGCAAGACCCTGACCTTGGACGGAGCACTGTGCACCATTGTCGGCGTGCTGCCCGAGACCTTTCAGTTTGGACCCAGCCGCTCAGCCGATGTTTGGCGTTCCCTGCACCTTTCGGGAGGAATGCTGGAGAGAAGGAACTTGTACTGGTTTCATCCAGTAGGCCGTCTCAAGCCGGGCATCAATCTGCAGCAGGCACAGGCTGGTATGCAGACCCTGGCCGGGCAATTGGAGGCGCAGTATCCCGACTCGAATCGGGGTGTCGGGATTCAGTTGCTGAGCCTGCGCGACCAGTTGACTGGCTCCATCCGTCCCGTACTGCTTATGTTGATGGGCTCGGTCGGCTTCGTCCTGCTGATCACCTGCGCCAACGTGGCCGGACTGCTGCTGGCACGTTCGGTCCCTAGACAAAGAGAAATTGCGGTTCGCGTTGCTTTGGGCGCGGCCCGCGCCCGGATTATCCGGCAGCTCCTCACCGAAGGAATTTTGCTGGCGTTGCTCGGTGGTGCAGCGGGGGTGATGGTCGCGGCGTGGTCGGTGCCCGCCATCCTTTCAGCCATCCCCAGGAATCAGATTGCCTCGCTTCCAGCGCTGGTAGGGCTCGGCGTCGACCGCAGCGTCTTGCTGTTCTCACTCGCCCTGTCTGTGGTGACGGGAATCCTGTTCGGCATGGCTCCAGCCCTGCAGATATTCAACTCCAACGTCAGCCGAACTCTGCAGGAGAGTGGGCGAAGCTCGGTCTCGTCGCCGCACTCCGGCCTCCGCAATGCTTTGGTGGTAGGCGAGATTTCGCTGGCGATCGCTCTGCTGGTGGGCGCGGGCCTCATGCTGAATAGCCTGCGCCACGTGCTGAATGTTGATCCCGGGTTCAAGACCGATCATCTGCTCACGCTCTCGCTGGCACTTCCGGACAAAAGCTATCCGGACGATCCGCGCGCCCTGGTCTTCACCCGGCAGCTCTTGCAAAACACCAACCGTCTTCCGGGAGTCAAAGAGGCGGCCGCAGTGTCGGTCGTGCCGTTGTCGGGCAGCGGCAACACTTCGCGCTTTGATCTTGAAGGTCACCCCAAGGCCAGCGGCGGGGGGGAATACGAAGCCAACAGCCGCACCATCAGCGCCAACTACTTTCGAGTGATGGGCATTCCACTTCGCGCCGGACGATTCTTTACCGAGCAAGACAACGGCAAGTCCCCGAACGTTGTCATCGTGAACCAGGCGCTGGCCGACATGGCCTTTCCCCACCAGAATCCCATCGGCAAGCGTATCAACTTCACTTATACGAACGAGCCCCATCTCTGGCAGATCATCGGCGTGGTCGGAAACGAGAGTGTGACCGCCCTCGATGCCCATACCACACCTGTCATCTATGACAATTTCGAGCAGGACGCCAGTGGCTACTTCGCCATGATGGTACGCACCGGCCAGGAACCGACCGGCCTGGCAGATGCCGTGCGCCGGGCGATCCGAGAAATTGATCCGCAGGTGCCGGTGTTTGGCGTCGCCAGCATGCACCAGGTCATCGCTGACAGCCCGACCATGCTGCTACGGGCTTATCCCGCATACCTGGTCGGAGCTTTGGCGGGGATCGCTTTGTTGCTGGCCGCGCTCGGTATCTACGGGCTGCTCGCTTACTCGGTGGCGCAGCGTACCCGCGAACTGGGACTCCGCATGGCGCTGGGAGCGCAGCCTTGGCAGTTAGTGCAGTTGGTCCTCCGCAATGGATTACGGCTTACTTTGATCGGCACAGCCTTGGGGCTGATGGGCGCATTTGCAGCAGGCCGGCTGATTTCGAGCCTGCTGTTCGGAATCACGCCCGGCGATTTTGCGACGTTTCTCGAAGGATGCTTGCTGCTTTTGTTCGTGGTGCTGCCGGCTACTTACATTCCCGCACGCCGGGCAATGAGGGTAGATCCCATGCTGGCGCTACGCGATGAGTGACCGAAGTCAGGGAATGGAGAGTTATGAGACAGGGAATACAAGCATCAAAATGTAGCAATAGAACAAGGCCATTACGGCATGTAATTAAAGTAATACTTCTGCTTATGATTATTTTGTGGGTAGGAGGCGCGTCCGCTCAAAACCTCGTCAACTACGCGAATCCCACGCCACAGTTTCCTAATCCGCTTGCCCCTTACCTGTCGCGCCAGGTGCCGCCTCCGAGCTTTGGGAACACGGTTCGTATCGAGAATGTGCTCAAGGACGGCAAGCTGAGATTGTCCTTGACTGACGCTGTCGCCTTGGCGCTGGAAAACAATCTTGACCTAGCCATCGCCCGTTTCAATCTCTCTATCGCGGACACGGACATCATGCGCGCCAAGTCCGGCGAAGCGGTGCGTGGTGTGGCGACCGGCCTGGTGCAGGGGACGCCGGGCGGTGGCATCGGAGGATTCGGCACGGGCGCTCCGGGCGCGGGGGCGGGCGGCACATCAGGGGGCGCTGGGGGCGCTGGTACCGGTGCATCGGGATTGGTGCAGTCTACCCTAGGCGTGGGAACTCAGATTGACACCTTCGATCCCATCATCAGCGGAAGCATGAACATCGATCATGCGACTTTTCCCCAGTCCAGCACGATTCTCAACGGCGTAAGCTCGCTGCAGCAAAACAGCGGTGTGGCCAACTTTAATTACACGCAAGGCTTTGCCTCGGGCACGCTGATGAGTTTGAACTTCAACAATGACCGTATCACCACCAACAGCCTGTTCTCGATTCTCACTCCCGAGGTGGATGCCGGTTTCCGTGTAACTCTGCGCCAGCATTTGCTGGCTGGATTTGGTTTCGGGCCGAATATGCGTTTCATCCGCATCGCTCGAACTAACCGGGAGATTTCAGATGTATCTTTCCGTGGCCAGGTGATCGCCACCGTCTCCCAGATACAGAACATCTACTGGGACCTGGTCAATGCCTATGAGGACGTGAAGGTCAAGGAGCGTTCCTTGGAATTGGCTGAGAAGACGCTTTCTGATGACCGTGAGCAGGTGAAAATTGGAGCCATTGCTCCGATGGAGGTCATGAAAGCAGAAAGCCAGGAAGCGACTGCGAACCAAGACTTGCTGCTCTCGCAAAACGAACTACAGCTGCAGGAATTGTTAATCAAGAATGCCGTAACGCGCGACCTAAGCGATCCCCTGCTGGCTTCGGTGCCCGTGATTCCGACCGATACGATGAGCATCCCCGAGAAGGAGTCGGTGACACCGATACAGGAGTTGATCTCCGACGCTCAGACGCATCGTCCTGAGTTGGCCGAAGCGCGCATGGATCTGAGCAATCGCGATCTCAGCCGCAAGGCGGCATCCAACGCCATGAAGCCGGAGGTGGACCTGATCGCCTGGTATGGCGCTTACGGTCTGGCAGGCCTGGGAAATCCTTCCAATACTGAGGTTGCCCCGCCGCCTCGCTCGGGATATCCCAATGCATTCGCCGACTTGTTCAAGAATAATTCTCCGGATTACGCCGTGGGGATCAACATCAGTATCCCTCTGCGAAACCGGGGGGCGCAGGCCGACCAGATTCGCTCTCAATTGGAATACCGCCAGGCGCAATTACACCTGCAGCAGCTGCAGAATCAGATCGGGATTGAAGTGCGGAACGCGCAGTTTGCCTTGTTGCAGAACCGGTCTAGAGTGGATGCGGCTCGCAAAGCCCGCGACTTGGCACAACAGACCTTCGACATCGAGCAGAAGAAGAAAGCCCTTGGCGCCTCCACCAGTAACCTGGTTCTGCAGGCGGAGCGGGATCTGGCCCAGGCCTCTTCCAATTTCGTGACAGCTATGTCTACGTATGAAAAGTCACGAGTCGAACTGGATCGGGCCACAGGGCTGACCTTGGATCACACCGGCATCCAAATTGAAGATGCAGAACGGGGCACGGTACAGCAATTACCGCGTTTCTCCGGCGTTGCGCCGCGCGCAGAAGTTACCGGCGAAGAGTCGAGGGTGCAACAAAATTGACTCCTATAACGAACAGCGTCTCCGAAAAGGATAAAATTCACTTGCGCTCGACCGCTATGTCGGCTGGCTCCAACACCCCCATGCGCTTGCTGATTGCTGACGACCAGCGTGATGTGCTGGAAGCGTTGCGCCTCCTGCTCAAGCCGGAAGGGTTCGGCGTAGAAACCGCCAGTTCCCCGGCCGCCGTTCTGGACGCGCTGGGATCGCATGAGTTCGACGCGGTCTTGATCGACCTCAATTACACGCGAGACACCACCTCCGGACAGGAAGGTCTCGATCTGCTTTCGCGGATTCAGTCCATTGACAGCACCCTGCCGGTGATCGTGATGACGGCATGGGGCAGCGTCGAGTTGGCTGTCGAAGCCATGCGCCGGGGCGCCCGCGACTTCGTCCAGAAGCCCTGGGAAAACGCCCGTCTGCTGGCCGTATTACGTACTCAGCTTGAACTCGGAGGCGCGCTGCGCCGCAGTCAGCGGCTGGAGGCGGAGAACCGCTTGCTGCGTGCCGAGGGGCTTCCCAAATTCATCGCCAATGCGGACGCCATGCAGCCCGTGCTGCGTCTAATCAGCAGTGTGGGGCCATCGGATGCCAATGTGCTGATTACTGGAGAGCACGGCAGCGGCAAGGAAGTTGCCGCGCGAACTCTACATGCGCTCTCCAACCGCGCTTCCCGGCCGCTGGTTGCGGTCAATACAGGAGGATTGCCCGAGGGAATTTTCGAGAGCGAGCTCTTCGGCCACGTCAAAGGAGCTTTTACCGATGCCAAGACCGACCGCATCGGCCGCTTCGAACTGGCCCACGGCGGCACTTTGTTCCTGGACGAAATCGCCAATATCCCGCTCTCCCAGCAGGCCAAGCTTTTGCGCGTCCTGGAGAGCGGAGAGATGGAGCGGGTAGGTTCTTCCCAGACCCGCCGCGTCGATGTCCGCATTATTTCCGCAACCAACGCCGATCTCAACCAGGAGGTGACCGCCGGCCGTTTCCGGCAGGATCTTCTGTTTCGGTTGAACACCGTGGAGATTCAACTGCCGCCCTTGCGGGAACGCCGCCAGGACATTCCGCTGCTGGCCATGTATTTCCTGAGCCGCTATGCGCAGCGCTATCGCAAGCCCTCGAAGACCTTCGATCCGGCTGCCATGCAGGCCATGTTGGAGTATGCTTGGCCGGGCAATGTGCGCGAACTGGATCATGCGGTCGAGCGTGCAGTGTTGCTGTCCAACGGCGAGGCGGTGCGGGTCAGCGACTTGAGTTTGAAGGCTCCTCGTGAAAGCACGCAGCGCTTGGAAGAGTTGAGCCTGGAAGAAGTCGAGTCCCTCTTGATCCGCAAAGCAATCGACCGTTATGGTGGCAATATCAGCCAGGCTGCGGAGGCGTTGGGCTTGAGCCGCAGCGCACTTTACCGGCGTTTGCAGAAATATGGAATCGGAAGCAGTTAACGGTCCCCCCCGCCCGGCGGCTGCGGTCACTCCCGCGTCGCCAGCACGAATTGTTTCCCGCCCCAAATCCAAGCGGCGCCTCACCCACGAGAACCGGATCCTGCTGCTGGCTCTAGGCTCTGGTGCTGCCGGCGTGTTGCTCTCGCTGGTCCTGCTTTGGACCGGCGATCATGGTTCCGATACCCGCTGGACCCTTACTTTTCTCGTGGTCATAATTTGGTTGGGGTTCGCCTTCGGGTTGCGGGGCGCTGTAGTCCGGCCTCTGCAGACTCTCTCCAATATGCAATCAGCCTTGCGCGAAGGTGACTTTTCCTTCCGGGTGCGCGGTGCGAAAACCGGGGACGCTTTGGGCGAACTCATGCTCGAGGTGAACACTCTGTCCGAAATGTTGCGCGAGCAGCGCCTGGGAGCGATCGAGGCTGGGGCCCTGCTCACCACGGTGATGACCGAAATCGATGTGGCTATTTTTGCCTTTGACGGCGACCGCAGAGTCCGCCTCGTGAATCGTGCCGGCGAACGCATGATGGCGCAAAACTCCGAGCGTCTCCTGGGCAAAAGCGCCGAGGAGTTAGGGCTGCTGGAATGCCTGGAAGGGGAATCCGCCCGTACGGTGGAAAAGACTTTCCCCGGCCAGTCAGGACGATGGGGTTTCCGCCGCTCGGTGTTCCGGCAGGGAGGCAAGCCGCATTACTTGATTGTGCTCGCTGACCTGAGCCGCGCTTTGCGCGAAGAAGAGCGTCAGGCGTGGCAGCGACTGGTGCGCGTTCTCGGCCATGAGCTGAACAATTCGCTGGCTCCGATTTGCTCCATTTCAGCGAGTCTGGAGGACATCATGAAGCGCGATGTCCGCGCTTCCGACTGGGAAGACGACCTGCGTCGCGGGCTGCGGGTTATCGCCGATCGTTCCGACGCCTTGAGCCGCTTCATGCGCGACTACTCCCGTCTTGCGCGGCTGCCGAAGCCCCAGCTTCGGCGGATGGATCTGAATACGCTGGTGCGCACAGCCGCAGGACTGGAGACCCGCGCGGCAGTGGAAGTCGAGCCGGGTCCGGCCATCTCCCTGAATGTTGACCCGGATCAACTGCAGCAGGCCCTGATCAACTTGATCCGCAACGGCGTGGACGCCTCCCTCGACGCCGGTGGCAGCGTAAGAGTGAGCTGGACAAAGAATGGAAGCTGGCTTCACTTGTACGTACGTGATGAAGGGCCGGGGATCGCCAATCCTGCTAATTTGTTCGTCCCTTTCTTCACCACCAAGCCCGGTGGATCCGGAATCGGGCTAGCTCTTAGCCGGCAGGTCGCCGAAGCCCATGGCGGGAGCCTGACACTGCGGAACCGCACGCCCGCAAAAGGTTGCGAAGCGCTGATTCAACTTCCGCTGGGGAACTAGAACCCGAGTCCCAAATCTTCCTGGGTTACAATGTGTCTCCCCATTTCTTAAACTTCCCGATCTACAAACCGGAGGCGAGATGAAGCAGTTGCTGCTGTGGGCAATCGTATGTTCTGCGTTTGCTGGAACGTTGTGGGCGCAGGATCCCGTTATGCAAGATTCCGATCGTATGTTCTTTCCCCGCGACACGTTGTGGGGCTACGCACAACTTGATCTGGCTCCTCCGCACAACGAGATCGATCCTAATCTGTGTGCATCCAACGCAGGTACCTATGGCGGGGTGAATGCTCCCTGCAGCCTGTTCGCGCGCTACATGCTCTCCGGGCTGCTGGAGGTGCGTCCCTTCGGCAAGGGGCAACTGCGCCGGTTCATGCTGTTCGGAGAACCATCGTTCCTGTTTGGCAAAAGCATACCCAAGACTCTCTACACATGGTCGCCGGACGCGATCGGCATCGAGCGTTCCTGGGGTCTGGGAGTTTACATTGCAAAGGGATTCGAATTTCGCGTCACCCAACATTTTCTCTTCGACCGGCTCGGCGCCCGCGACAAGAACCTCGGAGCGGCAGACCTCGGCAACAACGGTCCATGGGGAAGGTACAACACGATCGGAGTAAGAAAGTACTTCGGCACCCGCCGGTGGTAGTTTCCGAAGTTGCAGGAACGCGACTCGCATCAGGGCTCACGGCCGGCGATTGCGCACACTTGTTGTCATCACGAGCAAAGCGAGGGATCTGTAGTTTCTGTGTGCCAATAAGAACGACGGTTCCCTCGCGACGCTCGGGTTGACAACAAAAAGGTTCCGAGACATGACGGTTTAGCTAGAAGCCGCATCGATTGAAAACCTGCGATTACCAATGTCTACCGCCGATGTTTAGTCACCAGGCAATAGTTGCGGACGTCGCCGAACCCGGTCACTCCGATATGGCCAATCGACAGCCATCTTTCCATTTTGTGATGGCCGGTGCGATGGAAGATGTAGGAAATTCCAACCGAGGTCATGGTCGCGGCCGCTTCCAGGCTGGCAAAGCCCGCTGAGTTGTCGACCACAACGTCCGGCAGCAGAATCTCCTGGCGCCCGCGGGCCTGAAAATTCCGCGTGGAGGCGTAATCCATTCCTCGCATGACGGCTATCCCCGAAAACAGCAGAATGTTGGTGTGATCCCAGAAGCGATGCGTTGGAGGAACGGCGGGGGGAGGCTCGATCCCACTCGGGTCGACGGCTTCAGAGCTGGGGCTTATGGAAGCAGGAGGAGCAGAAGTCTGCTGGGCGACTGCCGGGAACCCCGGAAAGACTAGGCCCCCGAGAAGTAGAATGATAGAGAAAAACTCACGGATGCGGAGACCCCGCAGTTCCCAGGGCATTCGGACATTCTAACCCTTGCGCTGTGCCGACTCCGCCTTCTGTGGCGCTTCAATCCTGGTTCCCTGATGGAATTGTAGCTGCCAGCGGTTCTCTCGGTTGACCCAGATAGAGCTTCGCAAAGCTTGTTCCACGCGGACTTGGGATCCATCCTCCCGGGATGTTCGATAGGTCACAAGGACAATCTGCGGTGCCAGCAGTGTGGCAACGAAATCGGTCAGTATTGACGGCGCTCGGACGGGCTCCGTACGCAATTCTTCGATGACCTGCTTCTTATCGAAGCTCCGGCCAGAGCTGCCGATCTCTAGAAAGTCATTGGCCAGAAGCGAAGACAGCTCGACCGATTCGCGTCGGACCGACGGCTCCAGAAGCCGCTCTTCAAGCCGTCGAAGGTGCTCCGCTAACTCCATGTACTGGCCGATTGTTTTAGCTCCATAATTCTGTCCCCCCTAACAGCAACGTGAAAATGTCACCCAATGAGAGGAAGGACATTCGCGTTGAGTCAGAAGGAACTGCAACGAGTGAGCGTAATTTCCAGTTGCGCCAAGG
>JBAUUQ010000031.1:0-32334 GCA_049582765.1 Terriglobales bacterium | reverse complement strand
GCACGGCGACCGAGACGCTGGCCTGGTGCACGTCCATCCCGATATACTTGTCTTGACTCATAAGGCGCTCCTTTCGCGTAGTTGGTGATGCCAACAATCCCAACCTACCGCAAAAGTGGGCGCCTTTTCATATTGCGTGTAACGGCGATATTACGCCAACAACCCGCACGATTTTGATCACGAAGTCTAACGACACTACATTCAAGAGATCTTGCGGCTCCCGAATTGGACCCACGTCCTGTGACCCAGGTCACGGACCCATCCCCGCCTTCCAGCTATAAACAAGGGAGATAGCCCTACGATCTTTCGATCGTCGAGTTACCTGGGAGGTTCTTCAATGCACCCAGGACGGTGTCGCTCCTCTGCGTCTCTGGCAAGGTTCACTCTGATTGGCTTGGACGCTTTGACTCTCCTCTTCTCTTCCCTAGGGCTCCGGCAGGGCCGCAACACCGGATCGGTCTACTCGTTCACCATCGATTTGGGAATCGTGCAGAACATCAAGGAACTCCGTTCCCGCTGGCTGCAATATCAGTCAGCCGCCATTCTCTTGCCTGCGCAAGTTGCTTATTCGCTGTCGAATGACAATCTGAACTTCACCCTGGTGGGAACCGTGAACAAGTCGGCGGCGTGTAATGAGAACCTTCCGGCTTGGTACACGTTAAAGAATCTGGACAACGTCAGCGGACGCTACGTGAAGCCTGACGTGACCCCGCCGTCCGACGTGTAGACATTCATTGACGAGGCCGAGGTCAGGCAATAGCACCGGCCGGCAAGCCAGACAGAGTAGCGAAACAGGGGTGAGGTGGAAGGGTAGATAGAGTATGAATACAAACAAGCGTTCGTTGTCGGTTTTTTGCGGGTCATTTCTGATCCTCGCCCTCATGGTGCTGTTTTCGGCAGGGGTGAATGCCCAAGTGGCCAATGCCGGGACGGTGCTAGGCACTGTGACAGACCCTTCCGGTGCGGTAGTGGCTGGCGCCGCAGTGACGCTCCGCAACGTTGGCACGGGAAACACTTTTTCTGCGACCACCGACCAATACGGGCAGTATAACTTCCTGGTTGTGCCGGTGGGTTCATACGAACTCATCGCCAGCAAGTCAGGTTTCAAGAGACAGATTCGCTCCGCGTTTGCCGTCCACGCCGCCGAATACATGCGCGTGGATATGGCCCTCTCGGTCGGAGCGGTCTCCGAAGAAGTAACGGTTTCAGAGGCGCCCGCCGTGGTAAACACGGTAACCGCTAATGAGGGCAACACTGTCACCGGCCAGCAAGTAAACTCTCTGCCGCTCACGAACCGCGTTTTCACCCAGTTAGTGCTGCTGGAGCCGGGAGTCTCCCAGGCCGTCGACGAAACCCCGGGCTTCGGATCCAACTCGTCCGTGGGTTTCTCAGTCAATGGCGTTCGTCCTGACGAGAACAACTTGCTGATCGACGGAGTGCGCAACGTCGATACTTTCGGCGGCAACGCCTTCGTGGCGCCGAACCTATTTGCCATCGCGGAGTTCCGCATCGAGAGCAATGACTACACAGCGACCGCTGGCCGATCGGCAGGTGCGCAAGTCGATCTGATCTCCCGGGCGGGAACCAACAACTTTCACGGCGACGTGTTCGAGTTTCTCCGCAATGACACATTGAACGCCATGAACCGGTTTTCGACCTCCAATCCCGAGAATCGATACAACGATTTCGGCTACGATGTCGGCGGCCCTATTAAGAAAGACCGGCTGTTTTTCTTCTGGTCGCAGGAGTGGAGGCGGATTATTCAGAGCGCCGGGCCCAGTATCACCGTCACACCGACGGCGTTGGAGCGCAGCGGCAACTTCAGCAATTGGGTGGGCGGGCCAATCATCGATCCGAATACCGGACTACAGTTCCAAGGCAACATCATTCCACAGAACCGACTCGACAAAAATGCTCTGCTTCTCCTGCAGACTTACTTCCCCTTGCCGACGCCGGGCTTCAACTTTCAGGGAACGTACAATTTCATTTCTGAGGTGCCGGACTACACACGCTGGCGCGAAGAGTCCATCCGCGTAGACGCCAAGCTGTCCAACAAACTGTACCTTTACGGTCGTTACACGCAGGACAGCGTGCTTCTCGATAATCCCTACGGGCTATGGCACGAGAACCCATTTCCCAACGTAGGAGGTTCAGCCCAGAATTTCCCGATGAACAACTGGTCAGTTCATCTCACTTACACTCCCAAACCCAACTTTATCTCCGAGTTCACCACTGGAATGTATTTCGCCAACGACAAGGCCCTGCAGAACGATCCGCTTTCCAGCAAGAGCCGGGCGTCGGGTCTCAGCCTGCAGCAAGCATTTCCTTTGGACGAAGGGAATCGTATTCCCACCTTGTACTTTAACGGTGGCTACACGGGAATTGTGGAGCAGTGGTTCTTCCACAACGACGCTTACAGCATACCCTTTCAGTTTGACAACACATGGATCAAAGGGCGGCACACCTTCCGCTTTGGCTTGGTGTTTACTCCAGAAGGTAAGAGCGAGCTCGCTAATCCTTCCAGCAACAATACGAACGGGACATTTACTTTCAGCGGTGACTACACCAACAATGCGATGGCCGACTTTCTCCTGGGAGACGCTTACAACTATACCGAGACCGCGCTTGATCCCTTTGGAAAGTACCGCTGGTACAATCTAGAGCCTTATATCGAGGACCAGATCAAGCTGCGACCGAACCTCACGCTGACCGCCGGCCTCCGTTACGAGTATTACCAGCCCGAATACGAAAAGAACAACATGTTCGGGGCGTTCAGTCCTTCTCTCTTTAACCCCAGCAAAGCACCGACCGTCAACCCCGACGGCACGCTGGTTCCTGGTACGGGCGATCCGCTGAATGGAATCATCGTGGCCGGGAAGAACTCGCCTTATGGCAGAGCGCTTTTCCCCAGTCACACCAACGCCTTTGCGCCTCGCATCGGACTCGTGTGGGATCCGTTCTCCAACGGCAAGACGTCGGTGCGTGCAGGATATGGCATTTTCTATGACCGCTGGGGTTCTTACAGCCAGTTCGGAGCCTTCAATCCGCCTTTCAACAGCTCGGTCAACATCTACGGCACTTCACTCGACAATCCCGCCGGCGTTGCTGGCACGCTGTATGCCTCTGGCTTGAGCGCAGCTTTGCCTCCATGGAAGTACCCCAGCGTACAGAAATGGTCTCTGAGCGTGCAGCACGAGGTCTTAAAAGACACGACCGTATCAATTGCTTACGTGGGGTCGAAGGGATCACATCTGCTGGGCTACTTGGACATCAATCAGCCCAAGCCTAATCCTCTGATTGCCGATTACACGATCTCTCCCGATTATGTTCGGCCTTACCAAGGATGGTCGGGAATCACCGCGTATACCAACATTTTCGACTCCAACTACAACGCTCTGCAGGCTTCACTCATCCATCGGCTCAAACATGGAGTTTCCGTCCAGGTTTCCTACACATACGCTAAGGCACTCACCGATAACTCGGGGCCTAATTCGGTCAATCCCAGCTTTCCGCAGGATTCCTATAACATCAAGGCGGAATATGGACCGTCCGATTTCGACCTGAGAAACGTGCTCGCCTTGAACTATACGTGGGACATTCCATTTGCCCGGAGCACGAAGGGTGTCACTAAGGCCTTGCTCGATGGCTGGCAGTTGTCCGGTATCACCATGTTCCAATCGGGTGCGCCCGGAACTATAGTGTTTCTCAATGACAACGCCGGCATTGGCAGCTGGAACGAGCGTGCGGACCAGGTCGGAGATCCGTTCAAAGTCGGCCCCGTTGCAGGCAATCCCGGATGCCAAGCGCCCAGCAAGCTTAACACTTTTGCCAATTGGTTCAATCCGTGCGCTTTTGCACAGCCGGCAGTCGGAACCTTCGGTGACTCCCGACGAGGCTCTGTCTACGGGCCAGGTTTTCAGAATTGGGATATGGGGATCATGAAGGACTTCCGCCTACGCGAGCCTGTGAGTCTGCAGTTCCGCTTGGAGGCATTCAACATCTTCAACCATCCCAACTGGGGGACGCCGGATTACTACATCGACGATCCCAACTACTCCACGGTGAGTAGCGCGACCGCGCCAAGGATTGTGCAAGCGGGTCTTGCGCTCAAGTTTTAGCGGCTGACGGGTGCGGTCAAGAAGCGGAAATCGCTGCTTGGCTGGGCTACCAACGGAATTGATAACCCGCGGCTTCTCACGTGTTTATTGAAACTCTCACCTGTGCCATAGGTTAAGAGTTTCTTCGCGGCACCTGGTGCGGTGGCACTTGGTTGTCATTTCCTGTCCAGACCATCGCTGTTTATGACCGACAGGTGACGCAAACAGGCGATTTCACGTTTTGACGGATTTTGAGTGCTATGGCGATTTATCGCCACTTGAGGCCGCGTCAGGCTAGGCTAGTCCAAATGTCCGGTGTGTGCCAACACAGGTGACCCAAGTCACTGACATTACGCGCTCATCCGCATAGCATTTCTCTCCGAGTAGAGTGTCGCCTCCCCGAAGAGCAATTCGCGCCGTTGGAGACGCAGTACCCCCTGAGGCGAGAGAGACAACTCAAATCCCTTTCGAATCGGGCAGTTCAATACGAACTCATTTCATGAAATTCCGGGTGCATCCTCAAAAAGAGTGAACGCTAAGGAGGACATATGTACAGGAAGATATCTGCCGCGTTTTGCTTCGCGGTTTTGTGCACGGTTGGGTCAATCTCAGCGGACGCACAGAGTTGGACGCGGGTGCCGGGAACTTTAAGCCAGATTGCGGTGGGCAACCAGAACGATATTTGGGGTATCAATTCCGCAGGATCGATATTTGAGTACAACAATAGCGGGGGCTGGATTCATGCTCCTGGGACCCTCGCGCAGATCATTGCCAGTGGAGATTACACGGTGCTAGGCGTTAATTCCGCCAACCAAGTCTACAGATACGACTTTTCGAAGGGGGCTTGGAAGAACACGGACTTTACCGCAACGAAGGTCTATATGGGTGGACAGTACATCGCCTGGGGTCTCCTTGTGAGCGGCGGGGTGGGGCGGTACAATCCGGGAACTGATGCCCTCGATACCTACACGACGCCCCTGACGCAGCTTTCCGTGTCATGCGATGGAAACATTTGGGGGCTTACCACGAGCGGACAAATTTATAGCTTCAACCA
Source organism: Terriglobales bacterium (assembly GCA_049582765.1). GTDB lineage: Bacteria > Acidobacteriota > Terriglobia > Terriglobales > Acidobacteriaceae > JBAUUQ01. Next base: position 27,183 of record JBAUUQ010000031.1, on the reverse strand, counting down.
GCGGTCCCAACAATTTGAGCAGATCGCCGGTTCCTTATCCCAAATTGCCGTGGGATTCGGAAACGCCGTATTCGGCATCAATTCCGCCGGTAACATCTACCAATTCGATAACGCCACCGGGCGGTGGGTTCAAATACCGGGCAAGCTGTCAAAGATCGTGGTGGGTTCGAACGAGTCTGTCTATGGCCTAAACTCGGCGGGCAGCATCTATCAGTACAATGTGACAACCAAGACTTGGACCCATTTGCCCGGCACACTCGCTCAGCTTGCGGTGGCTGCGGATGGAACCTTGTGGGGGCTCAACTCCTCCGGTCAAGTCTTCTACTACACCCCATAACTCCTTCAAAAGGGTAGGAGGCACTCAGTCTTTGTAGGGACGGGCGTCTCGCAACGTACCAAATAAGTGAAGTTGCGCTGTTTCCGTCATGCGCAGTCTCCGATACTAAACTGTCGTTAACACGTTTACACTCCGAACCCCGGTCGAGGGCACGTAATCTGGGTGAGGCTTGGCTCCGGCTCCATGCGGCAGCGCCGCCACCACGAAGAACACATCCACAGGTTACAATTCTCTTGTCCCCCATTTACCTGAATGAAACCAACCCTATGATTCATGCCTGGCACGACGTAACCCCCGGACAGCATTTGCCGGAGGAGTTCAATACAGTCATCGAAATTCCCTTTGGCTCCAGCGTGAAGTACGAATTGGACAAGGCGAGCGGGTTGATCAAACTCGATCGTGTGCTCTACTCCGCCGTTTATTATCCCGCTAATTACGGCTTTATCCCCCAGACCCTGGCCGAGGACGATGACCCGCTCGACGTTCTAGTGCTTTGTCAGGAAAGCGTAGTTCCGTTGACCATCATTCATGCGCGAGCCATTGGGCTCATGACCATGATTGATGCAGGCAAGAAGGATCACAAGATCATCGCCATCGCTACCGAAGACCCGGAATTCAATGCATACCGCGAAGCCTCGGAGATGCCTCCGCACCGGCTCATCATGCTGCGAAGATTCTTCCAGGATTACAAACAACTTGAAGGCAAAGAAGTGGAGGTGGACGAGATACGCCCCGCAGGCGAGGCCTATCCGATCATCAACGATGCGCTTCGCCGCTACAGCGAGCAAAGGCGCAAAGGATTTATCAAGTAAGGACGCACTCAGTCGCCGGCCGGATAAAACCCCGCAGCGCTCCCCACCCACTCCATATTCTTGTTGTGATCCACTCCCATCATCATTCCGCGGCCCATGCGGATGATGGTCATTACCGGCAGCAGCTCATCCACCCAGATGTACATCACCCGAACCTCGGCCTTCGTCCCCCCCAAAGGGGTTTCGATGACCGGCTCGAAGTTCATTCGTTCCTGCAGGATGTAGTCCTCACGCTTCTCCCTGGGAATGGCCGCCAGATCATCCTTGCTGGGGTTAATCAGAACGCCCAGCCCGGCAAAAGAAAACAGCGGCTTGATCACATAATTCCCCAGATCGTCGGGGATATGTTCCACACGATCAAGAAACTCGGTTTTCGGCACGCACCGGTGTTTCAGGTAAGGGAGCGAAAACTTGCTCATGCGGAAGTACCAGTTCGGATGCCCCGCCCATTCCACTTCCAACTCCTCGTCGAAGCGGAAGTTCAATTTCAGCTTCTTGCGCACCAGTTCATCCACGATGGCCCGGTTATAAATGCGCTGAATCTGTATCCTTCGGCCGTTCTTCTCATAGAAAAGCCGTTTCCCTCGCTTCTCGATCTCCGTGATCGCAACCGTGGGAATGCCCAGCAATTTTTCCGTCAGAAGGAAATCGGGCAGCGTCTTCTGATGCAGAGGATCGATCTCCATCAAAATCACGTTGTCCGCATCGTGATCGGCCACAATCGCCCGGCGCAGCAACTTCTTGTACTCTTCCCAATCCAGCCCGCTGAGTAGATATTGCAAGGTCTCATCCAGCTCGAAAACCTCCATGCACACCTGCGACAGCATCGCCTGGTAGGCGTAAAGGGAAGGGAAGCCCTGCAACTCGACGAGCTTGGGCTGCAGCCCGCCCGCGCTATCGCGCACCAGCCCGAAGTCCACCTGAATAAACATCGGATGCGGCGCTTCGTGAGGAACGTTGAACTCCGGCGGAATCGCCCGAAACGACTGCTTGCGGTACTCCAGACTCTCCAGCTGATGGATCAGTTCCTTGCCGTACGCCGCCATCTGCTCCAGCAGCGCCTTGGGAAAAAAGCAAGGCGTCTCCGACACGCGGAATTGCACCGGCGTCCCACACCGCTCCTCCATCACTTTGAGAAACTTCTTGTATCTTTCGGGAGTAAACTGCGCGTTGAACCGCTTCCGTAAAGAAGGAATCATGGAATGTGTGGCGCGGGCGCCCCCGCCCGCGGAGAAACTACGTGAAGATTGTCATCCGAGCGGAGCCATTGCTTCACGAAGTGAAGCAATGGTGGAGTCGAAGGATCTCTACCTCCACCGGCCCCCTCAAGCTTCGATCAGAAACTGCCCGCCCCGCATGATCTGTTCGTTATCCACCCAGATATCAAACTTCCTTCCCACCACATCAATGTGGGTGGAAGAATCCCAATCCGCCCCGGTATGCACTCCATACGGGTTGCCAAAGGCGATGTGGACCCCCGGGTACTTCTCATCCTGCAGAATCTGTCCGATCACATCTTTCAACTCAATGTTCGTCCCAATGGCAAATTCTCCCACCCGATCGCTGTTCTCGTCCGTGTGAGTGTAGCTCCAGAAGTCGCTCTCCAATTCGCGGTTCGCGGAATGCGCCTCTGTCAGCCGGTTCCCCTTCACCTGAATGGTCAGCGGGTTCTCCGCCAGATCTCCATACTTGGCACAAAGCCAGTCGCCGACTACGCCGTCAATCACGAACGTCCCATTTACTTCGCCCGGAGTCGTAAACACTTCCCCGCCCGGCAAGTTCCCCCACTTGTCAGGACTAATGATTCCACTGGTTTTCAACCACCGGTAAGCGGGATTAAGATCGGCCACCAGATCGGTTCCGAACGCCGTCCGCGCGCGTACCTGCCGCGCCCGCCGTACCATCTCAACCACTTTCGCGCTGATGCGATCCACCTTCTGAAAATCCGCCCGCATCCCCTCCAGCATGATCTGCCGATTGATGTTCACCATATGGGCGTGGCGAATTTTGCGCCGGTTCACAATGTCGGTCATCTGCATGCGGGTGCGCAGTTCGTTCGCCTGGGCCTGCACCGCAAAGACGCTGACCTGGCTGCTTTCCATATCCTCCGCAATCACCTGCGGAAAATCCGCCAGCGGACGCGCAGCCAGATCCTCCAAAACCCACGCCCGGTAAGGAGCCCCCACGCTCTCCAGTTCGCGGACGACGGCGGCGGCAATCTCCTTCGTCGCCTCGTCCGTGATCACCGTGGTCTTTTCGCCGGGCTGCACCCGCAGGCACACCCGCACCGCGTTTCGAGCTCCGGGGGTAAGTTCTGCGTCGAAGGGAAGATCTCTCAGAGCAGCTGCTCGCGCTTCTGGCGCGAGGGTGGGATTTTGTGCCTCATCGAGCGAATCTCTCATCATCCTACTTTTCTAGCCGACACCGTATCCGTAGTCTCAGCGAGGCCCGCCTCGGTTTCTTCGATGATATAGTCCACTACCTTCTTCATATCGCCGGTTTCCTGGAAAACCCGCAGCTGGCGGTCGGCGCCAGTGCCCGTCTCCAGAATCTCATGGATGTAATTCAATTCTTCCCGTGAATCCAGTTCGTCCACCACATCATCCACGAAATCCAAATACTCGTGCACTAGATCGCGCGCCGGAACCTCGATCTGCTTGCCAAAATCAATCAGCTTTCCATCCAGACCGTAGCGTGCCGCCCGCCACTTGTTTTCCATCAGCAAAGCCCGCCGGTAAAGCCGGAATCCCTGGTTGGCCGAATACAGCTTGTACAACTTCGCGACCGTCGCTTGGATGAGCGCCGCCAGCGCAATGGTTTCATCCGCCCGCATGGGAATATCGCAAATACGAAATTCGAGCGTATTGAAAAACGGATGCGGCCGGATATCCCACCAGATCTTCTTGGCATTGTCGATGCAGTTGGTTTTGATCAGCAGCTTGATGAAATTCTCGTACTCCCCCCAACTGGGAAAATAATCCGGAATATTCGTGCGCGGGAACTTGTCAAAAACCTTGCAGCGGTAGGACTTCAGCCCGGTATTCATCCCCAGCCAGAAGGGTGAGTTGGTCGAGAGCGCCAGAATATGGGGAACGAAATAACGCGCGTGATTCATCAGGTGGATCGCCGTCTCCCGGTCTTCCACCCCAATGTGCACATGCAAGCCGAAGATCAGGTTGGCGCGGGCCACCAGCTGCATGTCTTCGACAATGTTTTTGTAGCGATCGTCGGCCGTGATCTCCTGCACCCGCCAATCGGCAAATGGATGGGTCGCCGCCGACGCCAGCCGCAAGTCGTTCTCCCGGGCCAGCTTGATCATGTCCCGGCGCAGCGCTTTCACTTCGTCCTTGGCATCCTTAATATTGCTGCAAACCGAGGTTCCGACCTCTACCACCGACTGGTGCAGCTCCGACTTCACCCTCTCCTGCAGCAGCAGCTTGCCTTTCTCGATGATCTCGGCATGGATATGCGAGCGCAGGTCGCGGGTGACTGGATCGACTGTCTGGTATTCCTCTTCGATCCCGATAGTAAAAGTGGGTTGCATCTTTCCGGTGGGTGCCTCAACCCTTGTCGCGTTTCTTGCGACAGGGTGGGAATCAGTATAACAATCGTATGAGGAAAAGTACCCGGACTTTCGACTCTAATGACCGCATGGGGGCAGTCGCCCTCCGCTGTCCGGTATTGCAAAGCTCCGCGGCGCGTTACGCCTTAACCCTCCTCTTCGCCGGCAGCTTCGGCGCTGCAGGAACTCCCGCCGGCCCTGCCAGAAACGACGCCCACCTCAGCTCCCGTGCCGGATTCTCATTGCTCAAGGCTTTCTGCACTGCCATCTCCGCCACCGCATCCACCACCCAGTCGAAATTCTCCTGACCCACCGAGGTAATCTCCGCATCCGGCGCCGGATTCATGAAGTCAATCGCGTAAGGCACTCCGCCCTCGACCGCGAACTCCACCGTATTCAAGTCATACCCCAACGCCCGGCACAAGGTCAGCGAGTCCTGGACGATCCGCTGCTGCAAGTTGACGCTCGAGGGCGGCGGATTCCCCTTCACATAGCGCTCGTGATGCGGCGCCTTCGGGTCGTACTTCATGATGTGAACTTTCTCCTGCCCCACCACATAGCAGCGGTAATACTCCTCAAACTCGACTCCATGCTGCAAGGTCATGCACAGATCACCCGTCTGGTTGTAGTGGTGAAAGAACTCCTCCGGCGAGTCAACTTTATAGACGTGCTTCCATCCCCCGCCCGCATACGGCTTCAGAAACGCCGGAAATCCGACGTACGCGAAAATCTCCTCCCAGTTCAGCGGGAAGATCAGGTTCCGCATCGATTTATCAGTCGTACCTTCCGGATGTTTGTTGTGCGGCAGGATCACGGTCGGCGGAATCGCCACCCCCAGCTTGGTCGCCAACGCATAGTTGAAGAACTTATCGTCGGCCGTCCACCAGAAGGGATTATTGACCACAACCGTCCCAGTAAGCGCGGCGTTCTTCAAGAATGCCCGATAGAACGGAATATCCTGCGAAATACGATCGATAATGACCCGGTATCCGCTGGGGTCCGCCATCTTCACTCCCCCCAGCTTGACGAAATCCGCCGTCACCCCCTCTACTTTCATCGCGTTGATCTTCTCCACCAGCGCCGGCGGAAACGTATTTTCCATCCCAAACAGCACGCCGATCTTCTTCACGATCCCCTCCTTCAATGTCATCCTGAGCGCACTGCCCCTGTCAACCCGAGCGCACTCCCCCCTTGTCATCCTGAGCGCAGCATGAGGATTCGCTCGCGAATTCTCATGCGTAGTCGAAGGACCCCTATTCGCTCGAGCCTAAACTGCCCTGGCAAGGCATTCTCACATCACCACCTATCCACTTCTGACGGCGTTCTAAGACGATGGCTTTGAAGTGCCGAAATTCTTCGACCGCCCCGCCGCCCATTCACGAGCGAATGGGCGAACCTTCGCTCAGACTGACCACTGCCTCAAAAATATTTCCCCGCCATCCGCTGCCAAAGCGGCCAATCGTGTTTGGAGTTATCCCCCCAAACATCCAGCCAATGCGGCACCGCCTTATCATTCAGCTTCGCCGACAGCTTGATGTTCTCATCCAGGCACATGTCCCAATCCGCCGATCCCAGCACAATCCTCATCTGCCGGTAGCGGTTCAGGAACCAGTCATCATTCATATTGGGCACAAAGTCCTGCGGACAATTGAAGTAACAATCGTCATCGTAATACCCGTCAAGAAACTGGTGGATATCAAAAGCTCCGCTCATGCTCACGCAATGCGTCACCACGTCGGGATGCTTGAGGGAAAAATTCACCGCATGGTATCCGCCAAAGCTCGCGCCGGTTACCGTCAGCCGCGGTGTCTGGTTTTTCCAGCGGACAAAAGGCAGAAACTCGTGCAGGATGTAACGCTCGTATTGCAGATGCCGCAGCACCCGCTGCCGCGGATGCACCGACTTGTTGTACCAGCTCTCCGTGTCCACCGCGTCCGGACAAAACACCTGTAACTCTCCCGCCTCGATCTTGGGCGCCAGGGCCGAGATCATCCCCCGGTCTTCATATTCGAAGAACTTTCCCATCGAGGTCGGGAACACCAGCACCGGCGTCCCCGCATGTCCGAAGACCAGAGCTTCTATGTCACGATGGAGTTCCTGGCTGTATCCCTTGTGATATTCGCGGTTCATCTTGAGGGCAACACGCTGGCCGCAGTATCTTATCCGATTTTGTTTCTCCCGAGCGATATGTCTTCGCCCGCAAAGCAGAAGAGCCCGCCTCCTGCGAGGCGGGCTCTCCCGGATAACGCCATAGCCTTACGAGCCGTTCTGACAAACTCCGAGCCTCTCCCCCTGGAAGGTGAAGTAGCCGTTGACCGATGTGCTCGCCGGTGCCCCGAAATAGGGAAGTGTCACCAGATCCTGCAAGTTGTAGGTAAACCCGTTTAGAACATACGGGTACCCGCCATAGTTGGCGTTCCCCTCCAGGGGGTCGCCGACCTCGAGAACCCCGCACGGGCTGTTGTTGCCATTGTTGACCACCAATGGGTCATCCGCCCACTCGCCGATTTCATGCGACAGGGCGGAAACGTCCTGGGCAAAGGTCCCCACGTGGTCGATGTAGGTGAAGTGCCCGTACGCTTGCGGGCCCGCCGCGCTGCCTTCCGCGCTATGGTACCCGCCAATGCAGCATCCCCCGCCCTGCGTTAAATAAACATCGTAGGTCAGAAAAATGGGCAGGCTGTTGGGCTTGATCTTGCTGAACTTGCCGATGAGCGTCAGCAGCTGCGCATCAAACCAGTCGATGTCGACCAGCCCTACTTTGACTCCGAATGGCGAACCGGTCTTCCCCTTGTTCGTCGGCGGGGAAAGGGTCTGCTTCGACAACACTGTCGGGCCCCCCAAAAGCAGGTGGTAGTTGGGATTCGTTGCCACCGTGCCCCAGAAGTTAGCCCTCTGGAAAGCGTCGATGTACTGTGTAGTGCCCACGTTGACCCCGCCCTGGGTGTAGTTCGTGGTCGAATCGAAAAGGGGAGAGGCAACCGTGTTTTGCGTCACCGTGTTGCCATTGGCAAGCACGTGGTTGGGATTAAATTTCTTCGTCGTCCCCGTCGTGCTCGTGATCACGATTTCGAGCGGGATAATGTAAACCGGAATGGTCGTGGTTGCGTTGCTGGACGGCGCCTTGCCTACCATATTGTAGGTATAGATCTTCCCTTTGTAGCTGAACGTGCCATTCCACGTGGTGAGCGGAGTCGCCGGGGGAGCAATGTCATAGCGCAACCGGGGAGGCAGGGTGACAAACTTCCCCTGGGGTGGTTCTTTGCTGAGTTGCATTTCGGAATTGTCCTCCTGGGCGGAGGCGCCGGTCGCCAAACACAAACCGGCAAGCACAACAAGCCAGGCCAGCTGACACAGACGTGCGCAACCTGTCTTCATAATGGATCGATTCTCCTTATTGAGTTGGTCGAGTGGCAGTGAATTGTGGCACTGAAGCTCCCCATTCGTTCCTGGGGCTGCACGCCAGAGGGACAACCGTCAAGGATTGTCTGGGCTATGGTTCATGATGTCAATATGCAATTTTTTAGTGGTGGGCTGTTTTGAAAATGTTCCCTAAAACACAGCAAAAGCGTAGGCTTCCACGGTCGGGTTTCCTCCTGACCACTTGGAGGTGTGCGCCATGGATGAGTCGAGAATTACGGTCCGAGCGTGGCAAGTGTTCTCGTGGATATCTGTGCTGGCATTGCTGGGACTCGGGATTTGGTGGAATTTCAGGTTACCTTCTACTGGGAAAGGTGGCTTGTTCTTGGCCATCGGGGCGGTTTTAATGCCCCTATTCTGGGAGAAGATTGGAGTCGCTGGAAAGATGACTTGGGTTGCCATGTTATTCGTCCTGTTGGCAGTTGAATACCGAGCAATCGATAAGGATCGTGATGATTTCGCGGCTGCTGAAGCAAAGCGGCAAAAGGAGGAAAGGCAAGAATTTTCAAAAATCGGGGATGCTATTACGACAAATGTTCAGAAGCTACTGGATCACAGCGACGAACAGTTTAAAGCCACGCTTGCTGAGCAGGCGAAGCATTTCGATGCAACGATGGCAAAAGAGCAAGTCAGTATCAATGAAGTCACGGGCGGTAATAGCTATGCAATCGTATTCCCTGACTTTAGTCCGACAGGCAAGAACACATTTCCGCTGGTCGTTACTGTGTGTACGAGGTGCCAATATAGCATTCCAAATGCACGTGTAAATCTTCAGACTGGTAGCCCACCGCTAGGTCTTCCTGGTATTGGATCTCTTATCTATTATGGGGCCATTGATCCCAATTTTACTGTGGGGACAAGTGGCACGATTACCCCCACTATGACCGGCGAATCGGTCTACACAATCATTGTATTTGCCCGCAACAAACCCACCCGAGAAACGCTGAGAGTACGATTTAACCCTAAACGGCAGCTATGGGAATGTTCATGGCATATTGAACGGGAAGAAAAAAAGGCCCATTTCAACCCGCACACACAAATGGCCGAAGGACAGGTAAATAGGATTCTGGAAGATTGGCCTTGGAAGAACGTTAGTGCAACCCCTTATAATCCAGCAAAAACAACTGTAATACACTAAGCGGCTTTTGTGATGTCTTTGTAGTCGAGCATGGAAAACGGGGTCGGATCTCAAAACAGCCCACTACCAATTTTTTTCATCCCGTGCAAATCGGCACAAGGGAGGGCGACTGCGCTATGCTGGCAACCTGCCATGCAGCCTGACCTGACTGAAGCCGATGTCCGTCGCCGGCTCGACGCCATTCGCGTCATTGCCGCACTCGAAGCCGCCTTCCGCGATCGTTTCGAATCCGTCACCTTGCCCCCGCGTGTCCCGTTAGAAACAAACCACGGCCTCTTCCTGATCATGACTTGCTACGACCGCCAGGGCAGCGCCCTGGGAATGAAAGTCGTGGCTGTGCAGAATGCGCCCACGCATGCGGAGGAGCGCATTCAGGCAACGTATCTTCTCTTTGATCCTGCGACCGCCCGCCCCCAGCTGGTAGTTCCCGCCAACTACCTCACGGACCTGCGCACCGCCGCCGCCTCCGCGCTCGCCACTAAATTTCTCGCTCGCGAGGACGTTCGAGTCCTGGGAATTTTCGGCACCGGCCGCCAGGCCCGTGCTCACCTGAAGGTATTGCCCCTGGTGCGCCGCTTTCAGCGTGTGCTGGTTTGCGGCAAAGACGCAGGCCGAAGCCAGGCGTTCGCCCAGGCCGAAGCCGCCGCCACGGATCTTCCCCTCGAAGCCGTCGATCCGCAGACCTGTGCTGCAGAGTCCGATGTCATCTGCACTTGCACCAGCTCCGGGACGCCGCTCTTCGATGGCAACCTGCTGCGTCCGGGCACTCATCTCAACCTGGTCGGCGCCTTCCAGCCGCAGAGTCGCGAAGTCGACTCGGTTGTTATTGAGCGTGCATCTCTCGTGGTCGACACTTACGACGGCGTTCTGGGCGAAGCCGGCGACCTCCTGATCCCGCTGCGTGAAGGCCGCATTTCCCGCCGGCATGTTCTTGCCGATTTGCACGAACTTGTATCCGGCAAGAAGACGGTCCGGCGTGACGCCGCCGGCATCACCGTCTTCAAAAGCGTCGGCTGCGCCCTCGAAGACCTGGTGACCGCCGAGCTATTGCTTTGAAACTTCGTCCCGAGGATTGCTCCTCTTTGCACTGGAGACGACTTCCGTCCGCTTTTGCACTCCAAAATGATTTACGATGAAGTTCTACTCGCTATGGATCGAGTCGCGTTTGCACAATTCATGAACCGCCCGGCAGTGGTGATCGCGAGCCTGACGGTTCTGGCGGTGATAGGGTTCGCCGGTGTTACGCGTCTTTCCAACCGTTTCGGTGAGCAACAAAAAGCTTTGGCTCGCCACTTATACCAACAGGGTCTCGCCGATCAGCAAGCTGGAAAGCCGGAAATGGCGGTGGAGCACTTTCGCGCCGCGCTGACTTACAGCCACGATAACTTCCAGTATCAACTCAGTCTCGCCCGGGCCTTACGCGATACGGGCCGCATCCCCGAAGCCGAAACCTATCTCATCAGTCTGTGGGAGCGCTCGCCTCAGGATGGCGCCGTGAATTTAGCTCTCGGCCGTCTGGCGGCCCGCGAGAAGCTGCTCGACAAAACCACTCAGTATTACCACAATGCAATTTATGGGGTTTGGCCTTCGAATGCTGATGAGAACCGGCTTAACGCCTGGTTCGAGCTGGTCGATTTTCTGCTGCATCAGAATGCCCGGCCACAGGCTCAGGCGGAGCTCATCGCGTTGTCTGCCGAGTTGCCCCGGCGTCCAGAATTGCAACTTCGGGTAGCGGATTTTTTTGCCCGCGCCCAGGACTATCCCCACGCGCTCCTCGAATACCAGAAGGTTTTGCAGACCAGCCGGGGAAATCCTGAGGCCTTGGCGGGAGCCGGCGAGGCCGCTTTCAATCTGGCACGTTATCGTACCGCGGCGCGCTACCTCGAGGCTGCGGTCACCGCCAACCCACGGGACACGGACAGCGCTCAGTTGCTCCAGGTCACCAAAGTGGTTCTGGACGTGAACCCCTTTGGCCGCGAGATTTCTTCCAGTGAGCGTCATCGCCGCATCCGTGCCATCTTCGAGGCGGGCGGCAAGCGCCTGGACGCGTGCCTGGCTACGCCGGTGCCTTCGAGTTTGCCGGCAACTGGGGCGCCTGCGCTCCCTGTGTCCCCGCTAAAAACTAGCTGGTTGGAAATGAAGAAGAAACTTGCCCGCCTGGGGCCGCGCGGCGAATCCGGTCTGGCCGACGAGGTGATGGACCTGGTGCAGCAGATCGAACAGGAAACGCCGAATTGCTCCACCACCCCGCAGGACCAGGCCTTATTACTGCTGGCACAAAACCGGGCCGGGGTTGAGCAATGAGCACTACTCTCAATTCTTCGCCGACTCTCCCCATCCGGAAGCAAACCTTGTTCGCCTCCGCCATCACTCTCGGTGAAGAGCGCTTCTTCCTGGTGCTCGCCGTCTTCATTGGCGTTTTTGCCGGGATGGCGGTGGTCTGCTTCCGTCTGGCCATCGACTGGACCAGCATCGCTCTGCTCGGCGCTTCTCCCGAGCCCCACACCCTGCGTGTGCTGCTGGCTCCAGCGGGCGTTGGATTGCTGATTGCCATTCTCGTCATCCACGTATTCCCGCAAGTGCGCGGCAGCGGCGTGAACCAGACCAAGGCCGCTCTCTACATTTTCAACGGCTACATTCCGTTTCGCACCGCCATTGGAAAATTCATTACCGCTGCGCTGGCCATCGGCTCCGGCCAGTCGCTCGGCCCCGAAGACCCATCTCTGCAGATTGGCGCCAGCCTGGCCTGGGCCCTGGGCCGCCGCATGAATTTTTCCCGCGAGAAAGTGCGCCTGCTCGCTCCCGTGGGCGCCGCCGCCGGATTAGCCGCCGCCTTCAACGCCCCCATCTCCGCCGTACTCTTCGTCATCGAGGAAGTCATCGGACGCTGGAGCGCCGGCATTCTCGGCTCCGTGGTGCTGTCCGCCATTTCGAGCGTCGTGGTGGTGCGCTGGTTCCTGGGCGCACAGCCGCTGTTCCGCATTCCTCCGTTGACCGTCGTGCGTCCCACCGAACTTCTCGCCTACGCTGTCCTCGGCATCGTCGGAGGCTTCGCCGCCGTCATTTTTGCCAAGGCCATCGGCTACTTCCGCCCGCGTCTCCGCTCGCTTCCGCCGTGGACCCTCTACTTCCAGCCCGCCGCCGCCGGCCTGATCATCGGATTGATGGGCTACCTCGGCGCTCCGCAAGTCATGGGCGCCGGATATCAATACATGGACCAGGCGATGCACGATCAATTCGCCTGGAAGATGCTGGCCATTCTCGCCGGCCTCAAAATCCTGGCCACCACCTTATCTTTCGTGAGCGGCACTCCCGGAGGCATGTTCGCGCCCACGCTTTTCGTCGGCGCCATGCTGGGCGGCGCGGTCGGCGGCGTGGAGCAGCATTTCTATCCCCAACTCACCGGCGCCACCGGCACCTACGCCCTGGTCGGCATGGGCGTTCTCTTCGCCGGATTTCTCCGCGCCCCCATGACGTCCGTCTTCATGGTGCTCGAGGTCAGCGGAGACTACTCCATTATTGTTCCCGTCATTCTGGCCAACGCCATCGCCTACGTCATTTCTCGCAGCCTGCAGCCCACTCCCATTTTCGATTTGTTCACGCGTCAGGATGGCCTCGAACTCCCCTCGCTCGAAGAGCAGCGCGAGGAAAGCATCCTGCGCGTCGAAGACGCCATGCGTCCGCCGCCCCTTCCCGTGCTCGATGCCTCGAACTCGGTGCTCGAGGCCAACCAGCAAATCGAGCACTCCCCGGCCAACATTTTTCTGGTCCGCCTGAAGCCCTCCGGATGGACCAGCGTTACTCGCGACACCCTCAAACGCTTCGCCGGCGAAGGCAAGATGGAGATGAGCCTGGGCTCGCTGCTGCCCACGCAGCGTCTCCCCTACCTGCATCCCGACTACCCGCTGGAGGCGGCGCTCCGCCACGTCCACCAAACCCCGCTCGTCCCCGTGCTGAGCCGCGCCAATTCCCTGAAACTCGAAGGCGTAATTTCCAGCGAAGACGTCCTCGCCAAATACGGCGTCGTCCCCCCCAACACGACATAATGTAGCCGCCGGGCATTTTGCGCGTCACACCGGACGATCCGTTGCCCCGGGTTGCAGGAGGTGCCAGGCTTCGCGGAACTTCTCCCAGCGGGCGCGGCGGCGTTCGATGTCGGGATAAAGGCGCAGGTTCTTGTAGGGAGAGAAGGCCTCGACCGGGATGATGTACCAGGTGTCTTTGGGGATGACGTGCGCGACCAGTACATCAATGTCGTCGGCGGTGTAGGCGACCGCGCCCTGCCCGTAGACAAAGTAGATGGGACGAATGTCATAACCCTGATTACGCAGCGCCTCGGTGGACTTGAGTTGGATCCGCCACAGGCGCGATCCGGCGTCGAGGATGAAGTCGTAGCGCTCGCTGTCTCCCCAGGGATAAGAAACGTGCAGGCCAAGGGTTTCAGCTTTGAGCAGGAAGCCGGCGCCGGAAAGTTCTCCGGTACGCTTGGTGTTGCGATGGATGGGATTGGGAATCGGTTTTGCCATAAATGGGGCCCTTGCTCTCTCGCCAAAAAGAAATGGCGCAGCTATAAGCCGCGCCTTATTTATCTCCTGTAGTTATAGTATATCCCGCCGCATGGGGGGAGTGAGACAGGCGGCCGAAGATTATTCTCGGCATGGAATCAGAGGGTTGAGGGGAATTGGAGTATTTAGGGGGCTTGACAAGGTGGGGGAGCGAAGCGGGTTTCGTGGGTTGAAACAGGCCCGGAGTTCCATTTCGGGAAGTTTCTCGCGAGAGCGGATACCCTATCCGCGCGCGTAGTTTGCGCCAGGGTCGGGGAATTTTTCCGGCCCGTCACCAACCCCGCCACCGCGCTCTTAATCTTCCTTGTCATTCCGAACCCGCGTGAGCGGGCGAGGAATCTGCTTCCCCCGGGGCATAGCACAAAGGTGGGCTGGACGCGATTCCGCTCGCCAGCGTATAAATCTCCCGACTCTGAGGGGGGTCGTGGCTGCAAAGCCATGGCCTCCCCTTTTTATTTGGCAATTAGCAAAGAGAGTCTGACTATGGCCGCATCCTCGCCCCAGCCCCAGCGGGGCGAAACAATGTAGCCCAGGACGTAAGTCCTGGGTAAGCCGAACAACCGCGTTAGGCACAGCGATGCCCTATACCAGTTCTCTCAACCCGACGCCAATCACGATCGCCCGAGCCAAGGCAACCTTGACTCCCGTAACCGGCGGGAGTATGGTTGCCCCGTTCCCCCGCACGGGCCCCGCACTCTTCCCCCGGTACGTCACGCCTCATTGGAGTAAGTCATGAATCAGGCCCTTCGTCTGGCCGTGTTCCTATGCGTCTGTTCTACGCTGCTAGCCCAGGCTCCCGACGCCGACAAGGCCCGCGTCTTCATCACCGACAGCCAATCGTGGTCGATCGCTGGTGCCGGTGGTGGTGCAAATGGCGCCTACGGATCAACTGTAGCCGGCGGCGCCCGCCCTCAGACCGCCGAAATCATCAAGACTTTCGGTCAACGTTGCCCACAGGTCGTCATCAACAACAAGCAGGAGAAAGCAAACTACATCGTTCTTCTCGACCACGAGGGTGGGAAGGGCTATCTGCGGCACAAGAACAAAGTTGCAGTATTCAACCGAGTCAGCGGCGACTCGATTGTCAGCAAGTCGACGCTCTCGCTCGGCGGATCGGTGCAGGACGCCTGTGAAGCCATCACCGCAGACTGGTCGGCCCACTCGAAGGAAATCCGTGCTGCCGAGGTTCCTCCGTCCCCGCCGAATCCTCCCGCCGCAGTCCCGATTCCTGTTGCCGCCGCGCCCGCCCCCGTCCCAGACCACGTAGTCGCTGCCTCCGCGCAACTGCAAATCTCCTCCACACCCGACGCTGCCGACATCGAAATCGACGGCAGCTTCGTCGGCAACACCCCCTCCACCGTCGGAGTCGCCGCCGGCGCGCACCAGATTTCCGTGAAGAAAACCGGCTTCAAACCCTGGGAGCGGAAGATTACGGTTTCGAGCGGGCAGGTAAATGTGAATGCAACCCTAGAACCTGAGTCGAAATAATGCCTCAGAATCGAAGATGGAGCTGACGTTGCACCAGACATCGGGAAACCGGTCGAGTTCTGTCGGCGAATATTATCGCTTTGGAAGGTCGACAACACATGCCTGATCGCCCACTGCTATTTGATATCTATCGAGTCAACATTGTGGACGAAGGTATGCTTCCCTTCATGGGTTCTGTCATTCGAGCGGACGACGAAATCCTGCGAGTGCTTGAGGCATCAACCGACAGTCGTTTTGACCGTGTACTCGAATCGGATCGAGCAACCTTCAAATGGAGCCTGCGGGAATTCACGTCTTACGGGAGGGAGATAGATGGCAGTCCCTCCAGCATCGTCGGAGTAACGCTTGCTAGATCACTGATCATCCGGAGCGGTCAAACAGTGACGGACCACAGCATCGAGGAAGCGCGCTCTGAACTATCCCCTCCTGCCGCGGACACAATCCACATGTTTTTCTACATGGCGCGCCATCTCGTAGCCGTGGAGTACAACAGTACGATAATGGACTCAGATCAATGGAGGTCATCCCTGCACTCCATCCTTGACGAATGTGCGCGGTCGCTAGAATTTCAGTCGGTCATCCGCTTGGAGCCAGTCCCCAAAGAGGCAGCAATTCTGAATGCTTTCCGATCCTTTCAGATACTAACGAGATTGCGTGTCCGGTTGCGAATCCCGAATCCAGAACTCGACCGCCGGACGGAACGGTTAAGGAAGGAACTCGTGTCAGGTGAAATCCGTGAATATACGCAAGACATGAGAAACCCACGCGGGCTGTCGAAATCCGACGAAAACCTCCCGTTCGCTACTGCGGCAATGGCACAGGCCGGATATAAAGAAGGCGACGTCGTAATGTCAGGAATTCGTGACGGGAAGCGGACAACCCTCCGCACTGGTACTAGGGCAGCTCGCGGCCGTATAGAGGGTCTAAAGGACTTTGTTCGTGGTATGGCGACCAACGCAAAGTCGAAGGAGGCACGCTCCGCGATAGCCTCGATACTGGAAGAGGTTGACCGGATCGTCGAAAACCCTGAGTCTCCCCCAGGTGAAAGTTGACACAGGACGGACGACCCATATTCAACGGATGGCTGATGTCGGCGTGGGAATACGCCGGTGAGCTCATTTTGGCTCTTCTGGTTTCCGTGCTGTTATTCAGCTTTGCCCCGCGCGCCGTGCTCCACGAGCATCTGTGCAGCCTTCGAACCGACCTGATGCTGATCCTAGGAATCGCTTTAGGAATCGGAGCCACCGTTTGGGTTGGATTTTTTGCTCTGCTTGGTGGCGAGTTTGGAGCGTGGCTTCGGAAGAAAAATGAAGCCTCTCACTACTCGCTGGCCCTTGCGGCTCCGATTTTCAGCTATCTGCTGGGCTTTCTCCTTCTGCTGTTCACCGCCTGCCTAGAATCTTCATGGTTAACGAGAATGAACGTTCTTGTCCTCACCTACGACCTAATAAATTTCATAACCATGATCCGCAATGTCAATGGCGTGGTCCGACTCTGGCAAACGTGGGAACAACAGGGGAGGCCTTTATAGGCGGAGCCCGGCGGCCCGGTGCCCCAGGTTCGCGTCCGTTCTTTGGACGCTAACCTGGGTGCCCGTCGGGGGACTGGCCCCAGCCGGGTGGTGGGCGTCGAATCAAGAACGATGCAGACGGCATCGCCGTGCCTGAACCGGTTGGCTGGCTTACCCAGGACTTGCGTCCTGGGCTAAATTATGTCGCCCCTCCGGGGCTGGGTTTCGAATGCGAGGTCTCGTCGTTACAATATTGACAAGCCCGTTGCGTACATCCATAATTGTACGTACACAAACGAGGGACAGCAATGCGCTTCGTTTGGGACGAGAGCAAAAGCCGCAGAAACCTGGCCAAGCACCGCGTCAGCTTTGAACTGGCAGCTCTCGTCTTCGAAGACCCGTGGCAGGTCAGCATTCCCGATCCCTACGAAGGCGAGAATCGCTGGCGAACCCTCGGCCTCGTGCAGGGCGTAGTAATCCTTCTGGTGGTCCATACAGTGGAGGAGCACAATGCAGAAGAAGAAATCCGCATCATCTCGGCGCGCAAAGCAACCCGCGCAGAACGGCAGGCGTACAACGACGCGCGCTGACCGCCGCGCCCGGGAGATGGGCGCCCTCATCGCCTTGCGCGACGAGGATATCGACACCTCCGACATTTCCGCAGTAGCCGACTGGAGTAAGGCCGTGGTGGGGAAGTTCTACCGTCCGATCAAGGAGCCGGTCACGCTTCGTCTGGATGCCGACGTTCTGGCCTGGCTAAAGTCCCAAGGCCCCGGCTACCAGACCCGCATCAATACGCTTTTGCGGGACGCCATGGTCCATGGCTCCGGGGCAAAAATGTCTCACTGAGCTGGCTTGCCCAGGACTTGCGTCCTGGGCCAAATTATGTCGCCTCTCCGGGGCTGGGCTTCTGGTGGAGGATTGTGATTACACACTGCTATGTGTAATAATCTACACATGGCAACCAACCTCGCTCTGGACGACGCCCTGATCGAGGCCGCCCGCCGCGCCGGCGGCCACAAAACCAAGAAGGACGCGGTCACCGCGGCTCTGGCCGAGTATGTCCGGCACCGCAAGCAGCTGCGTATCCTCAAGGCCTTCGGTTCTTTCGGCTTTGATCCCAAGTACGACTACAAAGCGGAGCGCCGCGGAAAGCGCTCCTGACCATGCAGGTTTTGGTGGACACGCCCATCTGGTCGCTGGCCCTGCGCCGCAAGAACGCGGACCTGAATCCCCGGGAACGTCGCCTGAGCAGCGCCCTGCAGGAACTTATCCAGGACGGGCGGGCTCAACTCGTGGGGCCGGTCCGCCAGGAATTGCTTTCCGGCCTGCGCGAAGAGTCCAGCTTCCGCCGGCTGCGCGACCACCTGCGGGCTTTCGAGCAGGTTCCCCTCGAAATCGCCGACTACGAAGAGGCTGCCCGCCTGCACAATCAATGCCGCTCCCGAGGCATAGCCGGATCGGCCATCGATTTCCTGATCTGCGCCACCGCCCTCCGCCGCAACTGGCAAATATTCACCACCGACCACGATTTCCCCCGCTACGCCATCATCCTGCCCGTGAAGCTCTACGACGCCAACCCCGGAGGGGCGACATAATCCAGCGCGGGTGCCCCACCCAAGCCGGTTTTGCTTGGGTGGGGTTTTGGGTCATTCATCACTGCACCCGCCGCCGATCTCACCTAGTCTGCCCCTATGCCGTGGGGACTGAAAAGGTATCAGCAGACGCGCGATCTGCATTTTGTAACCTTCAGTTGTTACCGCCGCCAGCCGTTCTTAGCCACTGCGTCGGCCCGCGACTTGCTCGAACGCGCATTGGAGCGAGCCCGCCTCGGCTACCGTTTCTATGTGACCGGTTATGTGATCATGCCGGAGCATGTGCACCTCCTTATCAGCGAACCCGAACGCGGCACGGTGGCGAAGGCACTGCAGGCGCTGAAGCAGTCCGTGGGCCGCAGATTGATCGGCGATCGCCAGCACTTTTGGCAGGCACGCTACTACGATTTCAACGTTTGGACGGAAGACAAGCGGCTCGAAAAACTGCGTTACATACATCGCAATCCGGTGACACGAGGGTTGGTGGAGCGTCCGGAAGATTGGCCTTGGAGCAGTTTCCGGCATTACTTGACGGGCGAGGCGGGAGTGGTAGAGGTCGAGTCGAAGTGGACCGCGCGACGAAGAGAGCGCATGGGCATCTCGTTGCATGTTCGCGGAAACGACTGACCCACCCGAGCAAAACCGGCTTGGGTGGGGCACTCGCCATTTCAACCCCACCGACCAACGACGAACGACCATCCCCCATTAGAACCCCTAATCCTTTCAACCACTTACCACCATCCAATCCCGGTTTTCCCCACTAAACCTCGTTTTTCACCCGCTCATTGGGTTGTGCGTGCGCTTCTTGTGGCCCTTCAATAACATAGTTACAACGAACTCCCAGGGGAGAGGTGCATCTACCCTCGACCCGCGAGTGAAGGTCAGCAAACAGGGACTTGGTAGAGACGTAACATGTTACGTCTCGGTAGGGATAGGCAAATCCCAGGGAACGGCAAGAATCTTATCTTGCCTTGACTCCCAGCGATGGAAAGCGAGAAACAATGCATAAGCCAGTGAAGTATGTGGAGAAAGTTGTTACTGTTGCCGCGACAGGCGTGTGGGCCGTGTTTGACCGCCTCAACCGTATCAAGCAGAATCCTTCTCCCACCCCCAAGTGGTCGGAAAAACCGCTGCTCAAGTCTTATGAGAAGACCAAGCCGCCGCTGGGCTGGCCACGCGCCACTGACTCGCTTTGTCCGAAGTGTGTCCCGGAAATCCGGCAGCAGATTCTCGATGGCCACTTGCCCCACGAAGTCCTGATGAATGAGAAAGTCGGCGAAATCAAGGCCACCATTATCGAACGCGATGGCAAGATCCTGATGGTGAAGCAGTGCCCCAAACACGGCACCTTCGAAGACGTGATGTCCATCGACACCGAATTCACAAAGCATCTGGAAGATGTATTCCCCGGCCGCGACATCGCCGCCCACGCCGACGAAAAGCTGCATCATCACGGCTCTTCGACAGTGAAATACGGCCGCGGCTCGGTTCTGACCATCGACCTCACCAACCGCTGCAACATGATGTGCGATCCCTGCTTCATGGACGCCAATCAGGTTGGTTTCGTGCACGAACTTACCTGGGAAGAAATCAAGACCATGCTCGACAACGCCGTGACCATCAAGCCGCGGCGTCAGATGTCGGTACAGTTCTCGGGCGGCGAGCCTACGCTTTCGCCGTACTTCCTGGATGCCGTCCGCTACGCCCGCAAAGTGGGATACAACAGCGTGCAAGCCGCGACCAACGGAATTGAATTCGCCAAGAGTCTGGAGTTCGCGCAGCAGGCCGCCGAAGCTGGAATGCGCTATGCCTACCTGCAATTCGACGGCATCGGCAATGCCGCCAACGCGCACCGCAAAGTCGGCAACCTGTTCGATGTAAAACTCAAAGCCATCGACAACCTGCACGCCGCCGGAGTCGAAATCGTTCCGGTGGTCACCATTGTCAACGGCATCAACAACGAACAAGTCGGCCGCATCATCCAGTTCGCGCTCGATAATCCCAAGAAGATCGGCTTCCTGTCCTTCCAGCCGGTCAGCTTCACCGGCCGCGACGAAGCCGTAACCGACGAACGCCGCGAAGCCCAGCGCTACACGCTCTCTCATCTGGCCCACGACGTAAAAAACCAGACCGGCCTCGGCGAACCCGCCCGCGACTGGTTCCCCATCAGCTTCATGGGCACCTTCAGTGACTGGGGCGACGTAATGCACGCCGGCGAAGCCACCAACGATTGGGGCCAACTCTCCTGCGGCTGCCATCCGAATTGCGGGACCGGGATGGCTGTGATGATTGACAAGGAAACCAAGGAGTGCGTGCCGGTTACCGCGTTTTTGCATGGGGATCAGCTGGCGAAGGATATTGCCAAGGTGAACGATGCGGCGCGGGGGAAGTTTCTCAGCGTGGTAGGGATGGCGCTTTGTTTGATGAAGAATTACGATCCGTTCCAATCGCCGACGCATTTCAGGCTGATCGATCTGCTGACGAAGTTCGACAAGAACTACAACGCGACGGGCAAGAACTACGGCAAGGTCGGTCCGGACCGGACCATTGACGACGTGATGAAGCGGCGGCAGGATCGGTGGAATTTCCTGTTCATCGCGGGGATGTGGTTTCAGGATCTGTTCAACTACGATTTCCGGCGGACCGAGCAGTGCATCATTCCGTATGCGACGCAGGAAGGCGAGATTTCCTTCTGCGCCTACAACACCGGCGTGGGCTGGCGGAACATCATCGAGAAGATGCACATGACGGCCACGCTCACCAAGTGGTACGACGAGCATGGACGGCACGAGATTTTTGCCGGTGGCAAGAACGTGAAGATGGAGAACACCGACCATTCACTGGTGCTGCGCGACGGGATTGTGACCGAAGAAGAGCAGCACGATCTGGACCGGCTGGGCATCGCCAAGAACTCGCGCGAGGAGAAGATCCGGGCGCGGGATGCGAAGCAAGCGGAAGCGCGTGGGCCGAAGAAGGACGATGCGGCTTACGATGCGCGAATGGCGCAGTTGTACCGGGAAGTAGTGTTGAAAGAGAAGCCGGTGCAATCGCAGGATGGGTTTATCCCGCTGGGGGCTTTGGCCAAGAGCGCTCCGAAGCCGGAAGTGGGCGAACCAGTGGCGGGAGACTAAATCAAACCACTGAGTTTCACAGGGCCGCCTGCGAAGGCGGCCTTTTTCTTCTCATCCACACGAGTAAAATCGGCTTGGGCGGGGCACCCGCGCCGCCTCGCTGCTGATGTCCGCCGGCTTCGGTTGATTGAACCACGCAATCCCTTCTTCCCCGTAAGCAGAATCCCGAAAGAACCAGACTGCTAACCTTCCCGGCTCCCACCTTTGCAAAAACGCAAAGGTGGGCCACCCGTCCGCTGATGGGGAAACATAGATTAGCGCAGGTGTCAGGGTTCAGAGATCAGGGATCGCAAAATTCACACTTGACATTGACAGATAATCCACTACCATATGGTTGTGGATAAATTAGGTACAACGTTTGCGGCTTTGTCTGATC
The DNA here is from genome assembly GCA_049582765.1 of Terriglobales bacterium. Taxonomy (GTDB): domain Bacteria; phylum Acidobacteriota; class Terriglobia; order Terriglobales; family Acidobacteriaceae; genus JBAUUQ01. The sequence goes on along the minus strand of JBAUUQ010000031.1, from coordinate 5,249 downwards.
CAACCCGGCGGGCAATGATCGAACGACTCTCCCATGGGCCTGCCTCTGTGCATGGATTGACGGAACCGTTTGCACTCTCGCAGCAGATGATTTCAAAACATATCGCCTACCTGGTGCGGGCGCGGATTGTGATCAAGACGAAGCGTGGACGAGAGAGTGTGTGCACGCTTAGGCCAGCGGCGATCAAGACAGTCAGCGACTGGGCGGCGTATTATCGCCGGTTCTGGGAAGAGAGTTTCGACAAGCTGGATGTGGTTGTGAATCAAATGAAAAAAACGGAGGTCAGAGATGACAAACAACACGGTGAACGAGATAGAGCGGATGGTTGTGACAAGAGTTTTTGATGCCCCACGCGAATTGGTTTGGAGGGCGTGGACAGACCCGAAGTACGTGATGCAGTGGTGGGGACCGAAGGGTTTTACTGCGCCTGTTTGCAAGATGGATTTTCGCGTGGGAGGAAAATCTCTCTTCTGCATGAGAGCGCCGGATGGGCAGGAGTGCTGGAATGCGGTTGAATACCACGAGATTGTTCTGCACGAGAAGATCGTTTCCTCCATGTACTTTTCGGACTCGAAGGGAAACAAGGTTGAGCCTGCGCAATTAGGAATAGAACATGAGGCCATAGACGGTGCGTACGACGTGACCATCTTTGAGGATCTCGGAAACGGCCAGACGAAACTCACCCACATTGGAAATGAACCCATGGAGAGCGCGAAAAATAGCGGTCAACTAGAGGGCTGGAACCAGATACTCGATAAAGTTGCCGAGGTTGTTGCGGGGCTAGCGCAGGCGAAATAAGAAGTTGAAGTTTTGATGATCGTCATGCGCGAGATCTGAACGTAAAGCAACGCGGGTCCGTTCCGGAAACCTAAGGGGGCGGCGGGGCGGGTGGCCCGGCTTTCAAACTGCATAAGCCACCACAGATGCGGCTGCCCCGTCCTTCGCGTAGGCGAAAAGGGCGGGTACGACGACGGCATACACAACGGACGGTGTAGAACGGACAAGAGTTGCGCCGGCAGCGTCGCCGCCCACCCTTGCAAAAAACGCAAGGACGGGGCACCCGCCCGCGCGCGGATCATCCCGCACGCAGGAAGGTTCGTCGTTGGTACTGAAAAAAAGCTGTTGCTACTGGCCTCCCGCTCCCACCTTTGCGTTCTGTGCAAAGGTGGGGACCACGGACCGAATTGTAACGCAGCTTCTCTTCTCTGCTTCTCATTCGGCACGACAAACGGTTGCGTTGATTCGAGACATCTGAAACCGCCCCCGGAGAAAACGTGACTGCTAGCGTCCGGCCCCCACCTTTGCACAGAACGCAAAGGTGGGCTACCCGCCCGCCCAGGACAACTATGTCCTTGACACAGCCTTCGTTCTTATCGAGGGCCACGCGCCATTGGTGATGCCATCACGTGGCGCGGTGACCCTCGTCCTTGTACGCCGTCAGTAACTCACAATAACTTGGTTGGTGAGTGGTGACGTTCTCTTTGTCGAACGCCGGACTCAGAAATTGTCCGTCAGCAGTCGGGCCCCGTCAGACCAAGTCCAGAAAGTCGGGAAAGTTTAATTCTCTTCCCGATCGAGTTCTCTGCCCCGCAGGATGAAGTTCCAACCGAAAGACAGCGGGGGAAAACCAGACCGGAAAGATTTGTCAGAGCCACCGAGCGGTGGCGCCAGGATCACCATGAGAAGCCCGGCCAGGGTTCTTGTCCGCCCGCCGAGAGAATCCACTCTCGACAGCGTCATCATTCATAACTATCTCAAGGGGGGAATCGTATGCGGAGAAACAAATTCTGGGACGACACGAGCAGGATTCTGCTGGCCGTGGCAGTAACGCTAGTCGTAACTCTAATGTTGGTGCCCGGCGCGGGGGCGTGCGGCAAGTACAAAACTCTGTACAAGTTCAAAGGTGGCAAGGACGGGAATGAGTACGTCAACTTGGGGCCGTTCATCGAGTATTTCTCTACCGGGCTGGTTTTCGACGCAGTTGGCAATCTGTACGGTACAACTCCCGCGGGTGGTGCTTATGGACACGGCGTCGTGTTCGAGCTGGCGCCTGCAGCGGACGGTCGTTGGAAAGAGACCGTGCTCCACAGATTTACGGGGGGTAAGGACGGGGCCAGTCCCATGACCAGTCTGATCTTCGACGCCGCAGGGAATTTGTATGGCACGACGTTTGGAGGAGGTCACTATGGAATGGGCACGGTGTTCAGGCTGACGCCCACCTCCAGCGGCGGCTGGAAGGAGAGAGTCCTCCACAGTTTTACGGGGGGTAAGGACGGAGCGAGTCCCATGGTGGGAGTGATCTTTGATGGCAGCGGCAACCTCTACGGTGCAACGGACGGTGGCGGAGCGTACGGACAGGGCAATGTGTTCAAACTATCCCCGAACGCGGATGGAAGCTGGACCGAGAACGTTCTCCACGCGTTTACCGGGGGGTGGGACGGATCGCCACAGGTTGGCGGCCTCGTCTTCGACCCTGCCGGGAATCTCTACGGAACGGCGCAAGGCGGCACAGCGGGCGTTGTTTTCAGGCTGTCGCCAAACTCGGATGGAAGCTGGGCTGATACCGTGCTGCACAACTTCACGTACGGTGACGGGTGGGATCCCTTTTCCTTCTCCGGTCTGCTGCTCGATGCTGCAGGAAACATTTACGGTACCGCCTTCTGGGACAAAGGAACGGGCGGAGGCGTTGTGTTCGAGCTGACGCCGAACTTGGACGGAAGCTGGAGCGAGACCGCCGTCTACAGCTTCACCGGTGGTGTGGACGGTGAGCATCCCGAGGCAGGGGTTATCTTCGGTGCCGACGGGAACCTGTATGGCACGACGCTCTTCGGTGGCGAGTACGACTGTTATCACGGCCCTTATTCTGACGGTTGCGGTGTGGTCTTCAAATTGAGCCGGAAACCGGACGGGAGTTGGAAAGAAGGAGTACTCCACACCTTTGTAGACCGTCCAGGAGCCCATCCCTTTGCCGGCCTAATCAGGGACGCGGCAGGAAATCTCTACGGCACGACCAGCGGAGACGGCAGCACGACTTTCGGTTCGGTGTACGAAATCACGTTTTGATTCTTTCTCGGCTGCTCGGTTTGGTTGCTGCTGGCCGAAGATCTCGATCTCGGGCCCGAAGGATTCATGCAAGCCACGGAAAGGTGGCGGGAGGTAGAACATGCGAAGCGCGGAGTTCGCTTTCTTAACCCGCCGACCGAATTTCATTCTCAATTCGTCCTTCATTCACAACTCCTCTGAAAGGAGGGAGACGCTATGAAAAGAAATAAATTCTGGGCCACAGTAAGTAAGGCGTTGGCGGCCGTGACGGTGACGTTCATCGTGATTTTGGCTTTTGCGTCTGCCACTGCAGCACAGCCCCAATACAAGGTGCTGCATACGTTCAGCAATGATCGTGCGAACCCGGACGGAACTTCTCCTTACGGTGGCCTGATCCTCGACGCGGCAGGCAACCTCTACGGCACAACAGCGTTCGGCTACGGTGACGGATGCTACTGGCATGGCTGCGGTACCGCCTTCATCCTGACGCAAAAACCAGACGGAAGCTGGAGAGAAACTGCGATCTTGTTAGACTTCTTCTGGACTGATCCTGGGTCCTGGCCCATGGCGGGGCTGACTTTCGACGCCAATGGCAATCTTTATGGCACAACAGCAGGTGACTACCAGTGCTGCGGAAGGGTCTTTGCAGGGACGCCCAACTCGGACGGGACCTGGACATGGACCGAGTTACATTCCTTCACAGGCGGCAACGACGGAGCCCGATCCTATGCCGGCGTGATCGTGGATGCCAGCGGCAATCTCTATGGCACGACGACGGGGGGCGGCAGCCAAGGCTACGGTGTCGTCTTCAAGCTGACGCGCAACCCCGACGGAAGCTGGACGGAGAGTGTGCTGCATAGCTTCACGGGCGGCAAAGACGGTGCCAATCCTTATGCTGGCCTGATCTTCGACAATGCGGGAAACCTTTACGGCACCACTGTAGGCGGCGGCAAATACGGATACGGCGTTGTCTTTAGGCTGACACCCAACCCGCATGGCAGCTGGACGGAGAAGGTGCTCCACAAGTTCACCGGCGGCAAAGAAGGAGCCAATCCCTATGCCGGCCTGATCTTCGATGCGGCTGGCAGCCTGTACGGCACGACCGTGAACGGTGGCCCCTACGGATATGGCGTGGCCTACAAACTAACGCCGAACGCCGCGGGATGCTGGGTGCCGAAAATACTCCACAAGTTCACCGGCGGCAAAGACGGAGCCAATCCCTATGCCAGCTTGGTCCTCGACACAGCCGGAAATTTCTACGGCACGACGTGGGCAGGCGGCGCTCATGGATTGGGCGTGGTCTTTAAACTGAGCATAGGCTTGGACGGTAGGTGGGGGGAGCACGTGCTCCACGCCTTTGCAGGCCAACCCGCCAGGAATCCCTACGCGGGAGTGATTCTGGACGCGGCGGGCAATCTCTACGGGACAACTGCGGGTGGCAGCTCAGATTGCAGCTATTGGACCCACTGTGGCGCAGTGTATGAGATCACGCCGTAATTCAGCTTTCCGGCCGCTCGGTTACTGCGGTGCGAGTGCCGAGTGGCCGGAGAAAGAGCGTACTGGTTCGAAGCCTTCAATCTCGGACCAACAGGATTCATAAGAGCCACCGAGCGTGACGGGTGGCCCACCTTTGCGCTTTATGCAAAGGTGGGGAGCAGGAACTCATGGCACTTCGCTCTTGATCTTCACTTTTGCCGGTCCCCATTGATTGATTCGCACGGGCCCGACTTCTCCGTAAGCATAACTCCGAAAGCTGCTCCACGCCCACTGTTCAGGTTCGTCCACCAGCCCACGCTTCACCGGGTTGCGATGCATATAGCACAGCTTCTCGATCCGCTTCCGCTCGCTCCATACGTTGAAATCATAAAATCGGCGCTGCCACACGTGCTCGGTTTCACCCGTAAACACTCCCCTTGTGCCGCCAGTCGACGCCTCCGCATCTGCCGCAGGACGCGGCGCGCGAAGCCCTGCTTCATCGCCTGCATCACCCGCGAGGGGTTGCCCTTCGCCGGTTCACTGACCAGCAGATGGATATGTTCGGGCATGACGACGTATCCCACTACCACGAAGTCATAGCCACGGCGCGCTTGCTCTAAGACTCGGAGGAATAGATCGCGCCGCCGGCGACTGTCCAGCCAGCGCTGGCGAGGGTAACAGCTGCAGTTGATAAAGTGCAGATGATCTGCGCCGTAATAGCGTTTCAGGCC
>JBAUUQ010000030.1:0-46972 GCA_049582765.1 Terriglobales bacterium | reverse complement strand
GGCGAGGACGCCCGCGCCTACATCTTCCCTCTGCTTCCCCACTCCCACATGCCAAACATCGCCTTCTGGGGTAACGGCTGGCCGACCTGCCGCGCCAGCATACAAATCTGCCCGCGATGGTGAGCGTCGTGGGCAATCAGGTAACCGAAGAATCCCGCCACATCGGGACGAAAGCCCTTCACCCGGCCATCGCCCTTCATCGCTGATTCCAGCACAGCGCGGAGCGCGGCCCGGCTCTGGTCGAGCCCTTTTGCGGCCTGTGCCGGAGTCACGCTGCTGCGGTCCAGTTGCTCGGGAATCTTGCTGCCTTTCGCCGACGCCTTCAGCCACATCACGCGGACATTGTGAATGTGAGCCACGATCGCCGCAATCGTTCTACCCTTGCCGCCGGGAGGCTCGGCACGCCACGCCTCGGCCGGGAGGTTCTCGATCAAGTATTGGTTGATGCAATCATTGGTATCGAAGGCAAACAGCAACGCTTCTGACAAAGAGAAGACTGTCGATGCGGTCTTAGGCATGATGGATTCCTGGGCCGGGTGCAACAGCATACCGCATTTACAACCGTGGCTGTCCCGGCAGCCGCGGCGCGATAGCGTAGTTCAGCTGTACGATCAGGATGAAAGCGATGCTCCAATAGGTGTTTAGCAAACAAAGCAAAGCGCCGAAGGCATAGAGCGATTGCCCGATAATGATGCGCCGGCGAATGGCGGCTGGGACTTCCGCCGGCATATCTTCCTTCACCAATCCCGACTTGGTCGCACATTGCCAGCTGAAATAGAGAGTAGCTCCAAGCAGCAGGATGTTGAACCAATAGACGATCAGCGCGAGCCGGTAAGCGACGAACTCAGCCAACAGCGTAGTGGAGAATGGGGTCAGCGACACCGCAAAAAGAAATACGATATAAATCCAGGACAGGCTCCGGTCGGACCGTTTCAGATGATTCAACTGCGTCTGCTGCCCCACCCAGAAAATGCCCAGCGTTAGGAAACTCATCATGTACATGACCAGGCGCGGAGAAAGCGTCAGCAGGGTACGCCACAGCTTGTGCTCGTTGTGTACCGCCTCGGCTGCCGGGACCCGAAGGTCGAGTACGAGCAGCGTCATGGCGACGGCAAAAATGCCGTCGCTGAGCGCGGCCAGGCGCTCCACGCTCTGGCCCGCAATGCGGTTATAGCCCGTCGTCATGGAGAGCGAGTCTAGCAGTTTCGGCGGTCGCTGCCCAAGCCAGGTTCGTCATTGCTTTCCAGGGCAATTACTATGCGCCATTTCCCCGGCGAACCGGGCTCGAATCCAGGCAATCTGGTGAGTCACCGAGTCGCCGATTACCTGGCCCGAATCAGAACCTGGGTAGGGATCGAACTGAACTTGATCTCCCTGGTTGCACAGACGAGCAACGATTTTGGCGGTCCCGTTCCCCGCGCCGGCACCGCTGATCACGAGAAGCGGACCGTAGGCCCGCTTTTCGCCCACACGGTTCCGGCTGAGGTACTGGCTGGCAAATGGGTTGCGCTCCCAGTCCGGCTTCAACATCTCCGCCGCGGTATGAGCACTGGAATCACCGCAGGCCGCTGCGATCTTTCTGTACAGGGGGAGAGCTTTGCCGGTCAATGTGTCGCTTGCCGCAGAATGCGGGTAGAGAGTCTCAATGCCGTAGGCCAAGAACAGGCCCAGGTTGCCGTCGAGAGTGCTGGCGCGCTGGTAGACGTCCTGCAGATCCTCCAATCCGGAAATTACTACGCCACCGAGATAATTGGGATCTCGAATCTCCTGTTCCAACTGCGCTACTTCGGCCACCGCCGTTCCACCTTCCTCGTGCCCGATGGCCAGCCACCTGGTCCCCAAATGTGGTACCGCCGCCCGTGCCGCCGGGACGGAATTAATCACATCGGTCGCGTTAGACTGCATGTCTGCGAAGGCATGACGAAAGCTGGTTCCCAGACCGGTATAGTCACTGGCAACCACTGCATATCCCAGATTTACATACATGGCAAGGAACGGACCGTGCTGCAGGTTTCTGGCCAGCGACGGCGCACAGGACCGGGCCACTCCGTCCTCTCCATGCGCCCAGGCAAGCACTGGCCAGCCGCCACGCGGAGCATCGCCATCCGGAAACAAAACTACGCCGGAAGTAGCGACGTCCTCACCGCTCGCGCTGCGGGAGTGATAGAGAATGCGAAACGCGTTCACCCCTTCGGGCAGAATGTATTCGTCGAATTCCTGGGAACGGATCAATTCCCCGGGCTTTCCGGCGGGCAGAGGACTCGGGGTGTCGTAGAACTTCGTCAGGGGAAACGTGCGACGCACCTCAGACCTCTTCTGTGGGGCTGCGCTCGTCATCTGTGCCAGACCGAAAAACGTATTCAGCGAGACGGCCAGAAAAGTCACAACTGGCAACCAGCGCCTTCTAGAATTCGGCCACAAGAGGATCACAGTTCTTCTACTTTCGTTTGCAACTCCCGGGCAATGCGCTCGGGATGGCTTTCCGCCGGAAACCGAAGCGGGGTGCCGATCTTGACTTTGATCTGTCCGGGCCAGGCAAATTTCTTCCCCGCCCGTTTTCGTTCGAATAGCCCATCAATGCGCATCGGCACGATCGGGATCTGCAGGTTGTTCGCCAGGAGCCCCACCCCGGCACGAAACGGGAGCATTCTACCGTCCGTCGTGTGATGTCCTTCGGGAAATACCAGCACGCTATAACCGCGGTCGACGCATTCTCCCGCATAGGCAAAGCTTTCGCAAAATCCGGCTTCACGGGGAAGCGGGAACAAGTTGAGCAACGATACTCCCAGCACCCACTTTACCCGGTCATAAGCGCGCACCGCAAAGTTGCGGCTTGGCGGTGGTGTGCGCAGTGTTTCCAAAGCTTCGCCACCGGTCGCGATGGCCAGCTTGTGCCGGAAGCGAGCCGGTAAAGCAGTGAGCACAAAGCCGGGATCTACGTCGTCGATGTGATTGCAGATCACCAGTACCGGTCCGCGGACTCCGCGGAGCTTTTCTCGGCCCTCAACCCGCGGCCAGCCCAACAGGAAAACAGCTGGACGCAGCAACAAGTAGTGGACCGCCAGGCGCACCCAGGTCACAGGCCAACGCTGTACCCAACGGGGATAGTGATAGCGCATGCCCGCTGGAACGCTGCCGCGCAGCATGCGCTCCAGGTCTCCGACAGTGTTAATTGCGGCGAATCGCGTCTCTGACAATTCAAGCTGATATCGATCTTCCAGCGCACCCAGCAGCTCCACGCGATCCAGAGACGACAGATTCAGGTCAGATTCCAGGTTCGACTCGGACGCGAGGCGCATGGTCGAACGCCCGCTGATGCGGCCAATCAGCTCAACCAGCGGGCTGGTGGAAATCTGTTCCCCGGAGCCGCTTGCCAGTTGCGCCTGCACAGTTTCTAAAATCACGGTTTTGCGCGGCTTCTGCGTGGAGGTTCGGGGAAAATCGTCCTCCGGCCACACGAACCATCGACTCATCCGCTGGTACTGGGCGAGAGACTCGTTGGCGCGTTTTACGGCGAGTTCAACATCGCCGGCAGCTTCCCGCAGAATCAACACCGCGCAGGCTTCGGCGTTTCCGTCTCGTGGCAGCGCGACCACAACTGCATCCTTTACCTCGGGCTGGCGACGCAGGGCTGCTTCCAGATCCTCGGGATAGACGTTCATGCCAGCCGGCGTTACGATGACATTTTTTTTCCGGCCCTTGAAATACAAATTCCCCGCGGCATCGAGTTCCCCGACATCGCCGGTGCCATACCAGCCTTCTTCAGCGGTGAGCGGCTGCAGATTGTCGCCGGTCCAGTACCCGGCCGCTACACCGTTACCACGCACCAGAATTTCGCCATCCGCTGCCAGCTTGACCTCCCGTCCCGCCAGCACTTTTCCCATCGATCCCTTTCCCAGACGGAATGGATGATTCACGCTGATGAGCGAAGTGGTCTCGGTGAGGCCGTAACCCTGGATGACGGCGTACCCTAACCGGTCCCAAAACTCTTCCGTGGTTCCGTCAAGCGCCGCTCCTCCGGAGATGAAGGCCCAGAACTTCCATCCGAACTGACGGCGGATGTGACGGAAGATCCACCAGCGTTGCAGGAAGTGTTTGCCCTTCGCGGAAACGAACGTCTTCTGGAAGCGTGGCCAGAGTCCCTCGCCTTCGAGATCGCGCTCGATCTTCTCCTTCAACGATTGCAGCACTCGGGGCACCGTGACCAGCACGGAAACGCGCTCGCGTCGGATGGTACTGATGACTTCGGCGGGTTTCAGGCTGTTCTGGAAGACCACTGTTCCACCCAGGAGTTGAGGAAGAAAAATCCCCAGGAACTGTCCGAAGACGTGGCTCAGGGGCAACAGGTTCAGAAAGCGAACCGGGTGGACGAACCGTTCATACTTGAGATACTTCTGAATTTCCGTTTCGAGCGGTGCCATGTTCGCCAGGACATTGCCGTGACTGATGACGACGCCCTTGGGTTCCGCCGTTGTGCCGGAGGTAAAGACAATCTGCAAGGTGTCGGTGCGCTCGGTCGTGGAGGCTGGGTAGGCAGCCGGGGAGTGTTGCGCCAGCGCCGGCGCGAGCTCTTCGAGCAGCAACGCCGCCAGCACCGGCTGGACGTGCTCCCGGGAACATACCAGCAGCCGTGAACTAACCTGCTGGTGAACTCGGGACGCGAACTCCGGAGTGGCGATGTCGTCGATCGGGACTACGATGACTCCCCGCAGCGCGCATCCCAGGAATACTGCCACCCACTCGGCCGAATTCGGCCCCCAGAGGAGCACGCGGTCGCCTTTGCTGATCTCGCGTGCCTCTAGTTCTCGCGCAAATTGAAACGCCGTTTCGGCGACTCGCCGGTAGGACCAGCGAACCGCGCGATAGCCAGATCGCTGCACGTAAGCAATCTCATCCCCGCGATGCCAAAAATCCGGCAGATATTCCGCAAGCGACCGGCGCTCCATCACATCAAAGGTTAGCAAAATGGAGGACGGGCGTCCCCGCCCGTCTTGTCACGAACCAAAAAGGGAGAACAGTGCCATCGCAACCTGAATATCACGATCGTTGGAAGGCTGACGATGTTAGTGCTGGGCAATCCCGTCGGTGCGGGGTTAGTTTCGAATCCGCTGGATTATCGTTGGTTGTGGAGGCACCTTGGCGAGCTTGCTGGCTGACAAGACCAGATGGGCGGGGATGCCCGTCCTCCGTTTCTTTCACTCCCGTCCCACCCCCAGCGCGTCCGCTACGCGGTTGATGTAATTGAACCAGGATGCGATCAGGGTGATCTGCAGGATGGCTTTGTCGTCGAAGCCCGCGGCCCGCAGCCGCTCGTGGTCATCTTTCCAGACTTTGGTTGCGTCCTTGGTGAGTTTCACCACATAGTCGATCATGACGCGCTCCTGCGGGGTGATGGGCGCGGTGGTGTAGTCGCGCCGCAGCGCGTCGATCAACTCTTGATCCAGGGTCACGCGACGCAGAAACTCTGCGTGGGATTCGATTCAATAAACACACCGGTTAGTCACCGAGACCATGGTGGCGATCATCTCGTGCTGGCGTCGCTGCAGCGGCAGATCCGGAGACATGAGCGCGCCGAAGGTCGCAAAGGCGTGGTAGAGAGCTTCCGGAATCAGGCTGTGGGAGGCGGTAATCTGCGAGCCGCCGCCCTCGACGGGATGCACCGGGGTGGCGTATTCCTTGGGATAGAGATCCCGCTGGCCCCCCATGGCTTGGCGCAGTTTGTCGTCAGCTTGGTCGAGCGGGATAGTGCGAATCCAGGTCATGGTATTCCAACCCCACGAACAGCGTGCGTCCGCCGGGAGATTTTGTAGAATCTGTGGTCGACAAACTTACCGTCAGACTGCCCCGGTGCCAATAACCGAATTATATTAGTCAGGCGGCGGCTGACAGACCCATTCGCGAATCCCCGAACAATCTGTGCGGAACTGGTGTAGGGAAACCTGGGGACAGACGGGATGTTTCCAGTTTTCTGCACGCCGGACGGTTGCAGGGTGGGGCAACAAGATCGCAGGAAACGTCCCGTCCGTCCCCGAGTTTACCCTGATCATCTACAGCCAGCCCCCTGCGCTTTAAGTCTCTGACCGGTCACCTGGCGGTTCGGCGGCCAGCCGCGGCCGGGTGTTCAATCGTGACCGTCCCACTCAGTCTGCAGACTCGGCGGCTGCACTAAGGTCTGCATCACCACACAATACTGTTCGGTTTTCTCGCGCAATCCGCGCAGTTGTTCCGGCGTTGCCTTGGGTGCAGCGACATCAAAATGAAGATGAATGCTCTCAAAGCCGACGGGGACGTCTTTCGATATGCCAAGGGTACCGCGGAGATCCAAGTCTCCCTCCACCGTGACCGCAATGCGTTTGGTTGGTATGCCCATAGCTGCGGCCACCATCTGACAGGTGATCTGCGCGCACGCCGCCAGAGCCCCAAGCAAGAGGTCACCGGAACAAGCGCCAGCACCGGCGCCGCCGACTCCCTTGTGGGCCTCGGCCTGGTAGATGGCACGCCCGATATCGACCGAGCATGACATCGGAATATCGGTCTGTCCACCTTTCGCCCGGATTGTGATTCGCGAGGCATTTGGGTCATTGCGGTATTGCTCTTTGAGCGGTTTCTGAAGCGATCGAATATCCATGGCACCTCGTTCTTTTTATTCCCGGCCACTTTTTGTTGGCCAGCAGCTTCGGACAGGTTGTCTTGAAGCCACTCCATCCGCATGCTAGCATCTGAGCACGTCAAAGGGAGGCGCATGCCCAAATTCGTCATCGAACGCGAAGTCCCGGGAGCCGGAGATCTAACCGACGTCCAATTACGGGAAATCTCCCAAAAGTCGGTCAACGTTCTGAAGGCAATGGGTCCGGAGATCCAGTGGCTCCATAGCTACGTAACCGGCGACAAAGTGTACTGCGTTTACCTTGCCCCGGACGATGCGACGATTCAAGAACACGCCAGGCGCGTAGGCCTTCCTGCTAATCGCGTCTCCGCCGTGCGCCGACTTATCGACCCGACAATGGCGGGGTAAGGTTGGGCTTAACCTGCCAGGTGCATGCAGAGTTCTTTCGTCTGCGGCGTCAGCCTGTCTGGGCTACTGCGTCCACCTAGAGAGTGGCAGCCTCGGGCATCAGCACTTCCTCAACCGCTTTTTCGGCCGGCAAAGCCCAGCCTTCTAACCAGGCTGCTACGCCTGCCGTGTTGGTCAATGCCTGCCGTGCGGGATGCAGACTTGCTTCCAGCTTGGCTTGTTCCGCCGGCGTGAGCGGAGCGCCAATATTCTGGCGCAACGCAGCCGCTGTACCCGCCAGCCGCAGCGAACGTTCCGCTTCGAGTTGAACCGCCGCCGAGCACGCGAAACACTCCAGCAGACGCGCAATTCCACGTTTGTGGTCCAGTTCCTGGAAAAGTTTTATGCTTTCCCGGTAGAGAGATCGGGCGGTGGGATAATTCCCCTGCTCTCTCGCCAAGCTGCCCAGATCAGCGAGCGTGCCGGCAATGCCCCAGCGGTCCCCGAGTTCACGAAACATTACCAGACCCTGTTCGTACAAAGCCTGCGCGGGAGCGGAATCACCCTGATCGCGGGCGACATCCCCCTGGTAGTTTAGCGACCAGGCGACACCTGTCCGGTCTCCCAGTTCGCGGAAGATTACGAGACACTCCGCGTATAGCGATCGCGCGCGGTCGTAGTCTCCCTGCAACTTGAGGACATTGGCCAGGTTACTGAGAGCTCGAGCGACAGCCCTCTGGTCGCCTAGTTCTCTCCACAGCGCAAGACTTGCTTCGAAAAGGATGTGGGCAGTGGCGACATCACCCCGGTCGCGAACAAGGACCGCCCGCGCGTTTAGAGAAACGGCGACACCCGTTTTGTCCCCTAACTGAAGCGCGATGTCTTGACTTTCACTGATGAGCGCATCCGCCGAGGCGTAATCCCCCTGCTCGCCCGCGAGCACGCCTGCCGCAAAAAGCGCCCGTGCCCGTGTCTTCGTGGGAGCTGCCGCTTCTGCGAGTTTCAGCAGTCTGCCCAGTTGGCCCCTGCCTTCAGCGAGATACTCACGCATCTCCCAAAAGCGGAATAAAGCTGCACCGAGACGCAGACCCCACTCTGCGTCTCCGGTTTCTGTCAGCCACTCAATCGCCGCCCGAAAATTGTCATGTTCGAGGCCGAAGCGTTCCAGCCAGTCTCCCGCGTCCGCTCCACTCTGCTCCGTAGCCTCTTCTTCCGCCAGAACCAGGCAGTAGGCGGCATGGGCGCGTTTCGTCGAGGCGGCTTCCCCGCTGGTCTCCAGCTTTTCCTGAGCATACTCGCGGATCGTTTCCAGCATCACGAACCGCGATTCACCGGTCGCGTGCTCGGTCTGCTGTACCAGGCTCTTATCCAGCATGGACGCCATACCGTCGAGCAGGTCCAAATCGACATCGCCTTTGGTGTCGCAAACGGCTTCTACCCCTTCCAGATTGCATCCGCCCACGAACACCGATAATCTTCGGAAAAGTTTCTGCTCGGGAGCGCTCAGCAGATCGTAGCTCCAATCGATGGCAGCCCGAAGCGTCTGCTGACGCTGCGGCAGGTCCCGCGCCCCTCCGGTCAATAGCTGCAACCGGCTGGCCAGCCGCGTCAACATGGAGGATGGCGAAAGAACTCGGACTCGGGCGGCAGCGAGTTCGATCGCCAGAGGCAGACCATCCAATCGGGCGCAAATCTCGGCGACGACCGGCGCGTCTTCTCGATTCAGTTCAAAATCTGGCTTAGCGGCGGTGGCGCGCTGTACGAACAGCGCGACCGCGGGGCAATGGGACAAGACCTCCACGGAAGGCTTGGACCGCGAATCCGGCAGCGCCAGCGGCGGAACGGGAAATTCATGTTCTCCGTACACGTGCAGCGCTCCCCGGCTCGTCACCATGATTTTTAGGTTGGGACCCGTGGCCAGGAGATCGGCCACGGTAGGCGCCGCCTGCACCAAGTGCTCGAAATTGTCCAGCAGAAGCAGCATGGGTGCGCGCGATGAAGCCTGCAAATTCTTCTTGAGTATTTCAAGCGGCGACTGGCCTCCCGCCTCCCCGATCCCCAACGTCTGCACGATCGCCGAAGCAATCAAACTCGGATCGGTTAGCGAGGAAAGCGGGACGAAATGGGCCCCACCTGGAAAGTGTTCAACCAGCTCACCTGCCACCTGCAGCGCGAGGCGAGTTTTGCCGATTCCGCCTGGACCCGTGACCGTAATCAGGCGCACATCCTGACGCAGCACAAGTTCTTTGGCGGCCGCTACCTCCTTCTCCCGCCCCACAAAACCGGTCCGCTGCGCAGGAAGATGAGTCGGACGGATTTCCGCCTGCTTAACCGGTTTCTCGGTGAAGCGGTCGCGTATGGCGGCAAATTCCCGCGCCAGATCCCGGGTAGAGAAGTATCGCTTCTCGGGCTCTTTCGCCATGCACCGCTCGATAGCCCAACACAGCGGAGCCGGGGCGTCGCGGTTTTGCAATCCGATGGGCTCGGCCGGCTCCCGGAGAATAGCCACCAGGGTCTCGGCTACAGTGTCTCTCTGAAAGGCACGTTTCCCGGTCACCATCTCGTAGAGCACCAAGCCGAAAGAGAACTGGTCGGAGCGGAAATCCAGCTGGCGGGCGTTGGCATGCTCTGGTGACATGTATCCCACGGTTCCCAGAACCAGACCTGGCGCGGTGTGCGACGTGGAGCACATATCCGGCTGTTCGCCGCTAGAAGACGCGAGCTTCGCCAGGCCAAAGTCGAGAATTTTGACAAATCCATCGTGCGAGACCATCAGGTTCTCGGGCTTTAGGTCCCTGTGCGTGATGCCCGCTTCATGCGCCTTGGCCAGCCCCTCGGCAATCTGCGCCGCGATTTCGACAACTTTTCGCATGGGCAGCAAGCCGGAGCGAAGCAGATCGCGCAGCGTGTTCCCTTCTACCAGCTCCATCGCGATGTAGTGGGTGCAGCTGTCCTGTCCGAGTTCGTAGATGGTAATGATATTAGGGTGGTTGAGGGCAGATGCCGAGCGTGCTTCCTGCTCGAGGCGGCGCAACCGATCGCGGTCAGCGGAGAGTGCGGCAGGCAGAATCTTGATCGCAACAAGGCGATCGAGACGCGCATCCCGCGCGCGGTACACCTCACCCATCCCACCGGCGCCCAGCAACTCGATAATCTCATAGGGTCCGAGCTTGGTGCCAGAGGTGAGAGGCATTCCGGACGCCATTATATTCCAAGGGTGGCTTGCACTGGATCCCACGAGCCCAGACGGATCGGGCCACCCGCCCTCGCAGCAGCCTCCGTTAGTCATTGCGCGGCGGT
The DNA here is from genome assembly GCA_049582765.1 of Terriglobales bacterium. Lineage (GTDB taxonomy): Bacteria > Acidobacteriota > Terriglobia > Terriglobales > Acidobacteriaceae > JBAUUQ01. Next base: position 36,678 of record JBAUUQ010000030.1, on the reverse strand, counting down.
CAACCAGCGCGGTTCCCTTGGTAACCCGGTCGTACACTCCCTTTTGGTAACCCTTGGTAACCATACGATTCTCACTACCCAGCCGTACAATGACCCTTGTCCGAAAGACCATCTCCCTGCTATGCGGTGGAACACCGACAACAGGGTTGAACCGTCTGCGAATTCTCCGAGCTAGGAAGGGTTCTCGGACAAATTGCAACCGAGCTGGAGTCCGCTTCTATGGCGTTTGGGTTTGGCTTCAACAAACAGAAGGTGCTCAGTGCGGCGGAGAAATTTGTCCAACAGGGCAAGTTGCAGAACGCCATCACTGAGTACGAAAAAATCCTGAAAAGCGACGCCAAAGATCTCACGGTCCTGAACACCGTCGGAGACCTCTACGCCCGCCTCGGCAATAACGAAAAGGCCGTGGAATGCTTCAAAAGCGTCGGCGACGCTTATGCATCCCAAGGCTTCACGGTCAAAGCGATTGCCATGTACAAGAAGCTCAGCAAGATCAAGAGCTCCCTGGAATGCGTCCTTCGTCTGGCCGAGCTTTACACCCAGCAGGGCTTGTTTAACGACGCGCGCGCTCAATACTTGCAGGTTGCGGAAGAATTCCTGCGCACCGGAGAACTGGAGCAGGCGGTGCGCATTTTCCAGAAGACTCTGGAAATGGACCCGGAAAACGTCGCCATGCGGACCAAGCTGGCGGAAGTTTACCTGAAGTTGAACAAGAAGACCGAAGCCTGGCAGATTTTCTCGGCGGCTGCCGAGACGCTCCGTAACAAAGGTCAGCTGCCCGCAGCTGAGGAAATCCTGCAGCGCATGCTCAAGCTGGATCCCAATAGCAGCTACGCGCTGCTGTTACGTGGGCGTAACGCTTTCGACGCCGGCGACATGCCCGCGGCCATCCAGTCGCTGGAGAAGGTTGCCGACCTCGATAGCAACCCCGACGGACTGCGGACACTGCTGCAAGCGTATCTAATGACCGGACATCTGGCCGAAGCGGGGACGCTATCAGCCAAGCTGCTGGCGGTTCACAACGACATTACCGCCATTCTCAGCTATGCGGACGCGCTGATCGCCGCCGGCTCGCCGGTCGAAGCTTTACAGGTTTACCAGCAGCACTCCGATCGCTTGCTGGCCGCGGATTCAGCCAAGATTCTGGAGAACCTGCATTCGCTCATCGGACCGGTGAGCGAGAACGCCGCGGCGCTCGAACTGGTGCTCGAGCTGCTGAACAAAACGGCGGACACCTCCCATCTGACCGAGGTCTATGAGCTCCTGGCTCATGCCTATGTGCAGTCGGGAGGACTCGAAAAGGCCCGCGACTACTATTTGAAGCTGACCCAGCTGGAGCCGGAGAATCAGCTTCACTCCCGCAACTACCAGCAGGTGTTGACCAAGCTGGGCACAACCTCCAGCACCCATCTCATCACCGCGGAAGAAGGCGCCGTGCTGGTGGACGAATTGGAAGCCACTGCACCGTTTGTCGACCAGCGCTATGCCGATAATGTCGCGCTAGCGGTTCGCGCCGCCCTGACGGATGCGGAACTCTTCATCTCTTACAACATGCCGGCCAAGGCACTAGGGCCGCTGCTTTCCGCACTGCCCCTGGCGCCGCGTGATCACCGGATGAATCAGCGCCTGGCGGCACTGCACACCCGGGCAGGACGGTTCACCGAGGCTGCGGTCTGCTGCCGCACCCTGGAAAGTATTTACCACGATGCCGGATATCCGGACGAAGCCACCCGTTACGGCGAATTGGCGGCGAAGTACGAGGAACGCGCTGCTGTCGGGATGCCCGTCGAATTGAGTCCGATTGCGGGAAGTGCAGCTCCAACCGCAGCGGATTTCGAGGTTTCGGCAGGCGAAACCGTTCCCGAAGCCACCGAAGAGCTTCATTCCCCGACAGTGTCCGCGGCTCCGGTCGAAAGCGGGGAACCAGCCGAATTCGAAGTTCAGTCGGCGCCTGCGAGTGAGGAAGCCATCGATATTTCGGCTGAGTGGGAAGGAGAGCTGGCGGAGCAGTCGGCAGCGCTCACTGAAGAAGCCGTCGAGGCGATTTCGGCGCACACGGCCCCTCCAAGCGACGAAGCAGTTGCCGAAGCCGTGGAGGAGATTCGTTTTTATCTGGCGAATGGCATGGTGGAAGAGGCACGGGCCGCCTACTCCAAGTTCGACAGATTGGTGCCCGACCACTCGAAGTTTTCTGCCGTACGTCAGGAGATCGAAGCTGCCTTGGCGCAAACTCCTGCGACCAAGCTGGAGGAAGTGTCGCTGGAGGAAGCGGAAGGCCCTGCCCTCACAGAAATGGATGTGGTCGCAGCGGACGAGCCGGGCGCTGTGGATGCACCTGTAGAGGACCTGAAGTCGTCGCCGGAAGGGGACCTTGAACCGAAAAGCGCGAAACCAGCCGCTCCGGCAGAACTTCCCGCCGTTGAAGCTGCGCGTGCCAGCAGCAAGCCTGAACCAGTTGGAGTGCTGAACGAATTCGTTTCCGATCTGGAAGCGTCTTTGGGCGATGAATTCCTCGCCGCACCGGCAGCCCCGCAGCCCGAGCCCAAAGTTGAATCGCACTCGCAAAAAGAAGAGAAGGAAGAGAAGGAAGAGAAGCCTGCGCCGGTAGTAGCTGTGCCGGCGGCAAGTATCCCAGTCCCGGCAGCCGCTCCACTCCACGCTCCGGCAGCGATGGCCGCGGCCGCTTCCCAAGCTGCGCCCACCGCGCCGGCAGGCACGCCCCCGACATTCAGCTATCAGCCTACCCCGATTCAGTCTCTGGCCCCGGAAGCCCCGACTTCCGCTGGCGTCGTATCGGGCGCCGGGGATGGAGTGGATCTCGCCAGCATGTTCGGGGAGTTGAAGCAGGAACTGGAAGAAGATTCCGCGGCTACCGAGGAGGATCCCGAGACTCACTACAACCTGGGAGTCGCCTTCCGGGAAATGGGGCTTCTGGATGAGGCGATCGGAGAATTGCAGAAGGTATGTCAGTCGGTGGAGCGCGGGCACCCCTTCCCTCACGTCATGCAGACCTACACCTGGCTGGCTCAGTGCTTCCTGGACAAGGGGGTTGCGGAAGCGGCCATCCGCTGGTACGAAAAAGCCCTGACGCTATCCAATCTCGATCAGGACACGCGGACTGCCCTGCACTATGAGCTGGCGTCCTCTTACGAGATCGCTGGAAACAAACCCACTGCCCTGAACCATTTCATGGAAGTGTACGGCAGTAATATCGATTATCGAGATGTCGCCGAGCGCATTAAGCCCCTGAAGTCGTAGAATGCTCAGATGGGTTTTTATTCTCTGACGCGGGCGGCGTGTGCGACTAAAACGCGGTGTGAACCGTGTGTGCCTTTGGGGAGCACGGATTGACGGCTGACCCCAATACCTCTGAGAACAGGACTCGAAGTGCGGTCGAGGCGGAGCTGTGTCCCCCGGAGAAACCCGCCGTCCCACGGGCCGCGCTGCGGACGCCTCCAGCGAATGCCACGGGCCGCCGTCACACCGGCCTCGATCTCTGGCTGCACCGCATTACCGTCCTGATGTTTGTATTTGTGTGCGCGGTGGTCGGAGTTCTGCTCGTGATCCTTCCATGGAGACCCGAGTGGACAGACAACCGCCTGTTGTTCGCCAACCCCGGTTTGAGGGCAATCGTAGCCAACGGTTTCGTACGCGGGATTTGCAGCGGGTTGGGGCTGCTCGACATCTGGATTGGTTTTTGGGAAGCGATCCACTACAGCGAAGTAACAGCGGCGAAGTAGAAGACGAAGAATTCCGGGGCTGTGCCGCCGTTTCAGGGCAGGCGATGCGAAGAAGAGAGCAGAATCATGAGTGAGAGTCCGCTTAAGCGTGCGCCTTTGGCGTACGAAAACCAGAATTTCTTGAGCAGTCCCGACGGAAGGGGCCTGCGTATCATGTCCGAGTATGTCGAGCCTCTCGCGCGCTTCCGCCGTGAGCAGATTCAGGACACCGTGGTGTTCTTCGGATCGGCCCGTTTTCACAGCTTGTTCGTCGCCAAGGAGAAACTCACCGCCCTGGGGAAGGTCGATACCCAGCGCGCGGATAAGGATGACGCCCGCCGAAAGAAGGCTCTGGCTGCTGTCGAAATGGCGCGTTACTACGAGGACGCCCGCCGGATGGCTTTTCTCTTGAGCGAGTGGTCGGTGCGGATTCCCGCCCGCCGCCGGCGCTTTGTGGTCACCACGGGTGGAGGTCCCGGCATTATGGAGGCCGCGAATCTGGGCGCGAAGGAAGCCGGTGCCAAGACGATAGGCTTGAACATCCATCTGCCCTTCGAGCAACCCCCGAACCCTTACATCACTCCCTCGCTCAACTTTGAGTTTCATTACTTCTTCATGCGCAAGTTCTGGTTTGCTTACCTGGCGAAGGCCCTGGTGATTTTCCCCGGAGGCTTCGGGACTTTCGACGAACTGTTTGAAATCCTTACTTTGGCGCAGACCCAAAAACTGGCGAAGAAGATCCTGGTGATCATCTACGGCAGCGAATACTGGAACAAGCTCATCAACTTTCAGGTCATGGTGGATGCGGGAACGATTTCCGCGGAAGACCTGGAGCTGTTCAAGATCGTGGATTCTCCGGAGGAAGGTTTTGAGTTTCTACGGGACGGGTTGACCAAGTACCATCTGGTGCCTGAACTGAAGCGTAAAGGCGAAGCCATGCCGGAAATCGCGAAAACCAACCCCTGATTGTGGAGGACGGGCGTCCCTTCGACTTCGCGCAGGGCAAGCTCCCGCCCGTCTCGGCCTGTAATTTCCCCGTGCTCCTGTACTACATCACGGATCGCACTCAGTTCCTCGGCGACGAGGCCACCCGTTGCCGCCTTCTTCTGGAGAAGATCGCAGAAGCGGCGCGCGCTGGCGTGGATCTTATCCAATTGCGCGAAAAGGATCTTTCCACCCGAGATCTGGAAGCCCTGGCCCTGGCTGCGGCCGAAGTGATTCGTGAAAACTCCCAACTCGGGACTCGCCTGCTTATCAATTCACGAGCCGATATCGCCATCGCCTGCGGAGCCGGCGGAGTGCATTTGCGTTCGAAGGATATCTCACCCAGGGAAGTCCGCGAACTATGGACGAAGCACTTCAAGGCTCGCGACAGAGAGGTCGATTCTCCGGTGGTCGGGGTTTCCTGCCACTCCGTAGCGGATATCTCGCATGCTGCCTCCGAACAGGCGTCTTTTGCGGTGTTTGGACCGGTATTCGAAAAGAAGGACGATCCTAAGGTGTGCTTAGCCGGACTTGCGTCCCTGGAGGCGGCCAGCTCACAAAAGATTCCCCTCCTCGCCCTGGGAGGCATCACGCTCGAGAATGCGCATTCCTGTGTGCAGGCCGGCGCCGCAGGAGTGGCCGGCATCCGCATTTTTCAGGACAATGTCATTGCTCAAGTAGTGCAAGCTCTGCGGGGCTAGCCGGTCGATTTCTTTCCACTATCAGAAAGTCCAAGACTCGGGCTAAGCGACGCAAAATGTCTCCAGGCGCTCTGGTCCTTGAAGGTCTGCGCCACGGCTTGTGCTAGGCTCAATTGGTTCTCATGGCGACATTGCCTCAGCCAAAACCATCGCGGGGCCCCGGTCCTGCCATGCTCGTATGTATCCCGGCGGGCTGGTTCTTGATGGGGTCGGAAAGCGGCCAGGACAACGAGCGCCCGCCGCATCGGGTGTGGGTGGATGCATTCCAGTGCGCGGTTTGTCCGGTCACCAACGCCGAGTATGCCGAATTTCTTCGTGTTACCGGAACCCATGCGCCTCCCTTGTACGGCGACCCGAACTTCAACCATCCCGAGCAGCCTGTGGTGGCAATCTCCTGGTTCGAGGCCGCCCGATATTGCGAGTGGCTTCGAGAAGTAAGCGGCAAGCCGTTCCGTCTTCCTACCGAAGCGGAGTGGGAGCGGGCCGCCCGCGGCGGTGCGGAGGGCAAGCTCTTCCCCTGGGGCAATGACCCGCCGGAATCATTGCCTGACTACGACCTGCGCTGGAAGAACGGGCCGGAGCCGGTCAGACGTTTTGCCGCCAACGGTTTCGGCCTGTACGACATTTGCGAGAACGTGCACGAGTGGTGCAGTGATTGGTATCGGGCGGATTACTACGCGCTTTCTCCGGAGCGCAACCCGCGCGGTCCGGAGCAAGGCGAACGCCGTGCCTCCCGAGGAGGTTCATGGCGGCACCATATCAAAGTGACCCGGTGCGCCGCCCGCTCCAGTATTCCGCCCCAATTCCAATACGCCGACTACGGATTCCGGGTGGCTTGTGATCTCAGCTGAAGGATGCTGGCTCAGCGCCGCGCCGAGAGCATGGTGAGAATGTCGCGCAGACCCTGGCGAACATATTTCAAGTCCGAAGGCCGGCGTTCCGGGAAGGGCAGAGGCGCCTGTTTCTTGCCGTCGGCTTTGTGCTCGGCCTTGAGGTACTGGCGCGCTCCGGCAATGGTATATCCCTCCTCGTAAAGCAGTTGCTTGATGTGTAACACGTTTTCCACATCTTTGTGGCGATACATACGCTGCCCGGTACTGCTCTTGACCGGCTTGAGCAGGGAGAATTCCGTCTCCCAGAAACGCAGAACATAGGCGGGCAGGCGGCACAATTGTGCCACCTCGCCGATGCGGAAATAAAGCTTGTCCGGGATCACCACTTCGGCGGTCTTGACGGTTTTGGCTGCAGCTCGGTTTCGGGAACTCATCCAGCTCCAAGGCCGGGCACCGGCCGGCACCCGCACATTCCTACCCGAGTTTCTAGCACGACTGGGCGTCGGGAACAACCCCCGATTGTGCATTGGGGGCGTATTCTTGGCGGTGCTGGGCGAGAGAGCAAATGTCTCAAGCTTCGCGCCGGGGTGCCGATAAATGATAAGAGGGCCTTAAAGTTGGGTCAATGAGAGGCTTCTAATGGGCGAGCGACACTCCAATTGCACAGAGGAGTGGGAGGCCAGGAGATCGTGATGAGAATTCAATCAGACATAAACGTCCCGCAAGCGCTGGGCACGGGCGAGGCCGCTCAGTCGGGCGCCCGGACAGCCCCGGGAAGCAATGGCGGCGCCTTGGCGCCGGACACCTCGAACCTTTCTTCGAGCGGGGCCAACGTGCTGGCGCTGGCCACGGTCGCCAATCAGCTTCCTGAGATCCGCCAGGAAAAAGTTGCGGCTTTGGCGCAACAGGTGCGCGGCGGGGCTTACTCGCCACAAGCGGAACGGTCCGCCGAGGCCTTGATGTCTCACATGCTGCTGGCATCAGCCGCCTGACAGCCGGCGCGAACGGGGAATATCGCTACGGAACGGCAAGAACCTGCGTTTCCGCAGGTTCCCTCCGGCTCCTGATGCCCAGCCTCCGGTGGACAGATTGGCTGGCCTGACCCGGGACAAGAGCCATGGATCCAGAGCAGTTTCGAGGACACGAGGCACGCCGAATCCGAGTTGTTCTGTTAGGCGACCTGGCTGAGTCCCTCGAGCGGGCGTACGCCGCCGTGGTGAGTTCGGATCTGCTTGAGTTCACCCGCCAGACTGGATGCCAGCGCGCGCTTTGTGGGCGGCTGCGCCTGCTGCCCGCAGAGCCAGCGCAGTCGCCGCAGTCAGGGGTACCCGGCATTTTGCCTGCGCCGATTTCGCAGGGCGCCCGTGCTTTGGGGGAAGAGTTGGCAGAGGTGGAGCGAACCGTTGCGCGGTTGAACTGCAGGTATGCGGCCTTGTTGCGCCGCGCCCGCCGGACGGTTGATATTTTCTGCCGGGTGTTGGCGAACTCGGCCCTGACCTATCCGCCGCCCCGGCCTGCAGTCGTACGCTTCGCCGCCGGTTTCCAGGAGTGAGTGATGTCCAGTCTCTTCGGCTCGATGGCGATCGCAACCGGTGCTCTGGGAGCCGAACAGGGCGCCCTGAACGCAACCACCAACAACGTGGCCAATGTGAACACGCCGGGGTAGCCGGAGATTAGGATGGCCTTTAGTTCAGGGCAGATCTCCCGAAATTCCTCCGCTAACTCCTTACCGTTTTTATCCGGCAGAACCACGTCCGTGAGCAACAGCCCCACCACCTTTCTGCACCGGCGAAACGCAGTACGCGCCTCGGCCGCATGGCTGGCCTTCAACACTCGGTATCCTGCCCACACCAGGGTCTCGAACATCGTTTCGCGCACCAGAGTTTCATCTTCCACCAGAAGAATGGTGGCTCGGCCCTGTGATAGTTGAGTGTCAGAACTGAGTGGAAGCGGCTGGGAAATTGTTCCGGGAACTGGTTCTGCTTGATTCACGACCGTTCTCCTTGATCACCAGAAAACTGTGCACCTTGCTTTCCTTCTTTACGGAGACATGGGAACGAAAGGACGTGCCAGTTCTATAGGAGTTGCGGGTCACAATCCGGCCCGTCTGGTAACGGGCAGAGGAGAGAGTCATCAGTTGGGGAAAAGCACGAGATCTTCTCGGGAATTTCGTCCCGAATCCGTACCCGCTGCTACCTCGATCCGCTCAGGAATTCCACGATATGCTAAGAGAAGGACAAATATATGGAGGCCGGGCGTCTCGCCCGGCGGTTCCTCGGCCAGCAAGATGGATAGGGATTACGCCATTTCGATCATCCGCACTCTGCGCGACAAAGGCTACCAGGCCTATCTGGTTGGCGGATGTGTGCGCGATCTCCTCCTCGGTCGCGAGCCGGCCGATTACGACGTCGCAACCGATGCCGTGCCGGAACAGGTCATGGCCATCTTCCCTGAGACCTATGCCGTGGGCGCCCAATTCGGAGTGGTACTGGTACCCGTGCCGTCCGAACTAGAAAATTCCCCAGGACGCGACCAAGCATTCTGTTCGAACTCCAGAGCGCTTGATCATGGGAAAGCCGGGCTCATCGAAGTGGCCACCTTCCGTGCCGACATCGGATACTCCGACGGCCGCCATCCCGACGAGGTCCGCTTCAGCAGGGATCCTCGGGAGGACGTGCAACGCCGCGATTTCACCATCAACGGTTTGCTGCTCGATCCCCTGAGCAGTGAAGTGCTTGACTTCGTTGGCGGACGGAGCGATATAGAAGCCAAGATCATCCGCACCATCGGCGATCCCGCACTACGTTTCGCCGAAGACAAGCTGCGCATGCTGCGGGCTGTCCGCTTCGCCGCACGCTTCAGCTATGCCATCGAACCCGGAACATTTCGTTCCATCCGGCAACAGGCGTCACAGATTCATCAGGTCTCCCGCGAAAGAGTGCGCGACGAACTGACCAAAATGTTGACGGAGGGACACGCCCGCTCGGCATTTCTGCTGCTTGATGAAACCGGCCTGCTCCAGGAATTGCTGCCCGAGGTTGAAGCCATGAAGGGAGTCGAGCAGCCTCCGCAGTTTCACCCCGAGGGCGATGTTTTCGTGCACACCCTGTTACTGCTGGAGAAACTGCCCCATCCTTGTCCGTCGACTCTGGCTTGGGGAGCGTTGCTACACGACGTTGGCAAGCCATCTACCTTTCGCGTCGCCCCTGACCGTATTCGCTTTGATGGTCACGTCGACGTCGGAGTGAAGATGGCCGAAGACGTCTGCCGGCGTCTGCGATTTTCGAACGATGAGATGCAACAGATCATAGCCTTGGTAGACAATCACATGCGCTTTGGCCATGTGCAACGCATGAAGGAATCCACCTTCAAGAAATTTGTTCGCATGCCACATTTCGATGAACATTTGGAGTTGCACCGCCTTGATTGCCAAGCCAGCCACGGCGAACTGACTTCTTACGACTTCACCCGCGAGAAGATGGCCACGATGCCCGGCGAGGTCATGTACCCAGCTCCGCTGATCACCGGAGATGACCTGATCGCTGCAGGTTACAAGCCCGGACCCCGATTCAAAGAGATTCTGTCTGCGGTAGAGGACGGGCAGCTCGAGGGACGTTTGGAGAGCAAAGATGCAGCCCTGCAGCTGGTGGCCCGGGAATTTCCAGACCGATGAATCTCCCTGAGTAGTCATCCCGAGCGAGGCGAGGGGTCTGCACTTAGCCGGGCGTCGCAGGAAATATGGGATTTTCTTTCCGCTTTCGGGAAAAACTCAGCCTTCGGCCCGCCTGACCGCGTGGCCGAGAAAATCTTGTCAAGCCCCCTTTTCCTGCCGAATTCGTCTACGCTTTTGAATCGATAGACAATATATTCTTGCGGACCCTTTCACACCTGCCCGGTGCAAACTGCTATTCTGGAATTAAGAAGCTTCCGCAGCCGACCTGGTGGGATTGCTGCCTCACACGACAATGAAAGTCACGCAAAAAGACGTAGCCTACGTCGCCGACCTGGCCAATTTGGAGCTAACGGAACAGGAGCGTGGCCGTTTGCTCCGCGACCTCAACTCGATTCTCGAATACATCGACCGGCTCAATGAACTGGATACTTCCAACGTGCCGCCGATGGCCCAAGTGTCGGCGCGATCCATGCTGGGCGAGGCGCCGGCTCAGGCCAGCCGGGAGGATATCGTTGAGGGTCTGCGAAAGTCGTTACCGCACGAGATTGCGCTCGAGAACGCTCCGGACTCGGATGGAACCTTCTTCCGGGTGCCGAAAGTGATTGAAAGATAGTTTCAAGTTAATTGCTTCGTATGCAGCTCTCTTCGCTGACCATCGACGCTGTTCACTCAGCAGTACAAGAGCGCAAGACCACTGCGTTCGCCCTGGCGGAAGCGCACTACTCCAAGATCCAGAGCGACGATCCGCAGATCGGCGCGTACCTCACGCTCTCGAAGGAGCGCGCGCTGGCCAAAGCGGAAGAAATCGACGCGCTCGCGGCTAAAGGGGAAACACTGCCCCCGCTGGCCGGCGTTCCGGTGGGCGTTAAGGATGTCATGATCACCCGCGGCGTGCGCACTACGGCAGGCTCGAAGATCCTGGGTAATTACATTCCTCCCTACGACTGCACGGCAGTGGCCCGCATGGAGGCCGCCGGAGCGGTAGTGTTGGGTAAGCTGAATTGCGACGAGTTTGCTATGGGATCGTCCAACGAGAATTCCGCCTGGCGGCCGGTGCGCAATCCGCGCGACTTGAGCCGCGTGCCCGGAGGCTCTTCCGGCGGCGCGGCAGCAGCGGTGGCGGCGGACATGGCAGTGGCAACTTTGGGCTCGGACACTGGCGGTTCGATCCGCCAACCCGCGTCTTTTTGCGGGGTGGTGGGCCTGATGCCGACCTATGGCCGCGTTTCTCGCTATGGGCTGATCGCGTTCGCTTCCTCGCTCGACCATATCGGGCCGCTCACCAAGACCGTGAAAGACGCGGCCATCGTGCTACGAACCATTGCCGGCCGCGACCCCATGGATTCCACTTCCGCCGATGTTCCGGTGCCAGACTATGTGGCGGAACTGGACAAGCCGGTGCGTGCGCTGAGGCTCGGCATCGCGAAAGAGTATTTTGGCGAAGGCTTGGACGCGGAGGTGAAAAGCGCCGTCGAAGCGGCAATCCAGAAGTTAGCGGAATTGGGCTGTGAGGTCGTTCCAGTCTCACTGCCGCACACGAAATACGCGATACCGACGTATTACATTGTCGCGACCGCCGAGGCTTCCTCGAATCTGGCGCGTTTTGACGGAGTTCGCTACGGCTTTCGCGCCCGCGACGCGCACACGCTTTCCGAAATGTACCGCCGCAGCCGCGACCAGGGATTTGGCCCCGAGGTGAAGCGCCGCATCATGCTGGGGACCTATGCGCTGAGCGCTGGATATTACGATGCCTACTATCTGAAGGCGCAAAAAGTCCGTACGCTGCTGGCGCAAGATTTTGAAGCAGCGTTCAAGCAGGTCGATGCCATCGTGACTCCGACTAGTCCTACCGCCGCGTTCAAGCTCGGCGAAAGAGTGGATGATCCGCTGGCTATGTATTTGGCCGACATTTACACCGTAACCGCCGACCTTGCCGGCATTCCAGGGATTTCCATTCCGTGTGGCGAGACCAAAGAAAAGCTGCCCATCGGCTTGCAGATTCTGGGAAAGCACTTCGACGAGGCGACAATCCTGCGCGTAGCTAAGGCGTATGAACAGAATTAGCAAAAACCGTGTACGGATGGCCGCCCTGGTGAGCCTGCCCTGAGCGAAGTCGAAGGGTCCGAGCCGAGCGAAGCTCGGCTAGCTTTTGCAGCCGAATTGGTCGACAATGGCAACCGTGAAACTGCCTCTGGTGACTTCCTTCTTTGGGGGCCTTGTCATATTTGCTGGCTGTGCCTACGGCAGTTATCGCCTGGCAATCAGGGTCGTGTATCCGCGGCAACAATCTGGCTGGTTCAGTTTGCTGGACAGACGTGAAGCCGACCGTCTCCGACAACTTGGTGAATCAGCGTTCGCCTATAATTACTCGGTTCTATCGATTCAGAACACTCCGTCGTCGTTACAAATCAACATTAGCAACCTCGCTGCGATCCGCAAGCATGCGCCGGAGGAGATGCTGCCCATCATCGACCTCCGACTGGCAAAGGACTACGGTATGTTGGCCCGTTTGGAAGAGCAGTCAGGGAATGCCGCAGCAGCGGCCGATTATAGGCACCGCGCGGGCGATCTCTTGCGCTCACTCGGTTGGCAAGATATCTCAGACGAACTGCTGACAGTGCTTGCAGACCGGCAGCTTCAGTCGAGATTGAAATTCTGAACTGCGATGGTAAAAGCAACTTTCACCACGGCCGCTATTCTTGGATTGCTGACAGGGTCAGTTTGGGGCTACTACACTGCTCGCGAGCTCAGTGGCACGATGGAACTGGTTGATGCAACGAGCGTTTCGCAGGTTACCTCCCATTTTTCTACTGAGCAATTTGAGCGAGCGGATATTGACCATGCCCGCACCGCAGTGCTTTCGGAAATCAATGTCCTTGAACAATTCGAGCTAGCCACAAACGAAATGACTTACCGTGGGCAACTTGGATATGCGTATGCACGGCTCGGAACGATCGAAGAATCTGCCAAACATCCCGATGCCGCACGACAGGCCTTTCTGCAAGCGAGATCCTGGTTCAAGCGGGGGTTTGGGCATGATCTCACTGACGACCAGATGAAGGAGGCACTGAGAAGAATGGACCATGCGTTTGACCAGTTGTAGATGCAACGAACCTTATAGCGGTTCGTAATACCGCTCGCCGGCGCAGCCCCGGCACAACACTTTGCCCTCGCGGCGGATTTCGCGGCGGAAGTTAATGCCTTCGCCGCAGACATCGCACACAATACGATCACCTTTATAACCGGGAAACTCTTCCGGAGGCAGTTCGACCTTCACCCATTGCGTGGTGAATAAATCGTCATCGGAGATTTCACGATAGGCCAGCATCTGCTGGCCATTTTTATTTTCGATTTCAGGATGCATCTGGCGGGCCAGAGCCTTCGATGATTCCTTAGCCGCGATCCGGACCGCCTTGCCGCTGCTGACGTCCACAAAAGTAGCTGCGACTTTGCCCCAGTCGCGGAACTTCAGCGCGCGCTTGCCCAGGCGGCAGCCGGTAACGATGGCCACGGCATCGGTGGCGCAGCGATCGATCTCCACAAAAGTCACCAGGCGTTTGCGGTCCTGGCCACGGGGATCGTCGATGCCGAGCTTCGTCATGGCGAGCATGGCCAGGCGTACGCCGAGCACTTGCCCAGCGCACAGGTGTCCGTGGGCTTGCTCAGCGTCGCGCAGGTACTCATCGAGAGATTTCATGGAAAAAATTCTCAGTTGTCAGTTGCTAGTCGTCAATTAAACCCCACAACCGAAAAGGAGAAAACGTATGTACGCTCATTCTAGATCGAAAGCTGTTCTGGTTGTCTTGCTGTCACTTGCTCTGTTCGCCACCGGTTGCAGCGCCAAGTGGATCAGCGTTGCTCTCGCCGACTTGCCGGTGCTGCTCCAAATGGCGCTGAACATCGGCACCGTGGTCACGACCCTCGAATCCGGCCAACAGCTTACCTCGGCGGAGGCGGCTGCCGTCCAGAACATCTCCAGCCAGGCCAGCAAGGACCTCAATTTGCTGAAGACTCTTTACAACCAATACAAAGCGGCTCCGAGCGCCGGCACACTGCAGAAAATCCAGAGCGCGATCGCGGACATGAACCAGAACTTGCCTGCCCTTCTGCAGGCCTCGCATGTGAGCGATCCCGTCGTGGCTTCCCGTATCGCAGCTGCGGTCAACCTTATCCTGAGCACCGTAAACAGTTTTGCGACGCTGCTGCCTCAGGCCACGGCCCAGGCGCAGGCTAAAACTACGATTCCCCACGCCGATGACTTGAAGAAGAAGTGGAACCAGCAGGTCTGCGGGCCAAGCGGAACAGCCGCTCTGGATTCCTCCCTCGCAGCTTGCCCGGTGAAATAACTACTTCCGCTTCCAGCGCACGCCGTCTTTGGTGATTTCGACCACGATTCCCGCCGCGCCCAGCTCTGCGCGGATGGCGTCAGACACCTTGAAATTACGGGAGCGGCGTGCGGCTTCCATCTCCGCAATCTTTTTCTCGATATCGATCTCCGAAACCTGCTGCGCTCCCACACTTTCGAGCAATTCCTTGCTGATGTCCTCGCGGCCCACCGACTTCGCCCATTCCACAATCCGAGCAATCTTGGGTCCGTCGTCATCCTGCAGCACCGCGAACAAATCATCGAAGGCCTGCAAGGAATCGAGCAGAGGCTGAGCATCCTCTTTACGAAATTGGCCGGCATCCATGGCCGCATTCGCTTTGCGCACCATGTCAAAAACTGCGGCCTGCGCCTGCGCGGTATTCAGGTCGTCGTCCATGCCGGCACGCAGCCGATCTGCAGTTTCGCGCGCCAACTCAGCCATACCCGGCGTCGATCCCGTAGGAAATTGTCCCGCCCGGAGCCGCGCCTGAAAATTGCGCAGCCGCTCCACGGACACTGCCGCCTGCTTCAGTCCATCAAAGGTAAAATTGAGCTGGTTGCGATAAGGAACCGAGGCCACCAGAAACCGGATCGAAGAGGGCTTGTGGCCCTTGAGCACCAGGTCGCGCAGAGTATAAAAGTTGCCCAGGCTTTTGGACATCTTCTCGCCCTCGACCAGCAAGAACCGCGCGTGAAACCAGAAGCGGACAAACGGCTTTCCGGTCCCCGCCTCCGATTGCGCAATTTCATTTTCATGATGGGGAAAGATAAGGTCCTCCCCGCCCGCGTGGATGTCGAAAGTTTCCCCCAACTCCTCCATCGACATCACCGAGCACTCGATGTGCCATCCCGGCCGCCCTTGGCCGATCGAGGTCTCCCACGAAGCCTCGCCTGGCTTCGGCGCCTTCCACAAAGCGAAATCGCGGGCGCTGTCTTTCTCGTACTCATCCACATCGACGCGCGCGCCATCCTCCATCCCCGCGAAATCTTTCTTCGAGAGCTTGCCGTAACCGGGAAACTTGGCAATGCGGAAATAGTACGACCCATCCTCGGTACGGTAAGCGAAGCCTTTCTTCTGCAGTTCGGCGATAAACGCCGCCATCTCCGGAATATGTTCGGTGGCGCGCACCAGAACGGGCGGTTCGATATTCAGGGCGGCGGCGTCTTCGAGAAACGCCTTTTCGTACTTGGCGGTGTATTGCTGCACGCTGACTCCGTCGCGCGCGGCGTTGTGGATGATTCTGTCGTCGACGTCGGTGATGTTCATGACGTGGCGAACCTGGTATCCGCTCAGGTGCAAGTAGCGGTGGAGAATATCCACCGCCACAAACGTCCGAAAATTGCCGATGTGCCCGTAGTCGTAGACCGTAGGCCCGCAGGAATACATGCGTACTTCGTTATCTTCGAGCGGACGGAACTCCTCCACCTTGCCAGACAGGGTGTTGTAAAGATTTAGCGCCATAAGATTGAGAGCACGAGCAGCAGGGAAACCACTCATTCTAGGGGGACGAAAGAAACAGGGTCAAATGTGCGTGGGGATAATGACCGAGCGGCCCACTATGCAGCTCATGGGTTCGGGTCAGAGTTTGGTTTGAGCAGGTTCAGGCCGACGGGTAGACGCCTGTGCGGCCTTGGGGTTACGCCGCCGCCGTCTTGCGCATAAGTGTCATGAAACTGTCCATCGACTGGGTCAACTGCGCATCTACCTCGTCCGCGATGGCCATGACATCTGGTAACAACAGGCTGAAATCCAGAGAATTCAGGTTGCTCTGCAACGTCCCGAAGATGGTTACTTGTAAAATGCGTGATTCGTGCACCAGCATTGCAGGAGTGTAGCCCTGCAGATATCGCAGCTTGCCATGGGCTGCAGCGGCAGCGGAAAAGAGGGCATCGCTGTCCCGGTCCGCAGCGTTGGACTTGTTCAGTCGGGCCGCCAGATCTTCAACCAGCCTGGGAAGATGCCCAGCACGGTCTTCATCGCTAAGTGGAATGTGGTTAAGTGAACCGCTCTGTTGCGCCCGCGCCAACCACCCTTCGACGATGCTCCCAACAGACCGTTGCAGTATCTCACCCACTCTCTCCTTACCCAACCGTTTAGCAGGCCTGCGAGTGAGCATTCTTTCGCGGATGAGTTGGGTAAGCCGGCCCATCTCGAATGGTTTTACGATGATTTCGTCGGCGTCCAAAAGGATGGCGGCCATGGCGTTTTGCACGTCCGGATAGCCGCTGACAAGCAGAGTCAGCGCATCCGGTTGGGTGTGGCGCATCGCCGAAACCACCGTAAAACCGTCCCCTGGATTGGGCATATGGAGGTCACTGACGAGGACATCAAACTTCTGCGCCGCAATGTGTTGGAGAGCTTCGGCCACACTGGCGGCAGTAACCACTTCGAACCTCTTGCGTTGCAACCCTTGCTCCATCATTTGGCGAACGGCGCCATCGTCGTCCACCAGCAGAACTCGACAAGGGCTTTCCACTTCAACCGGCGTCATACATACCGCCTTCAGGAAAGAACAGCACCATTGTAGCTTCGGCGAATTCTCGCCACTGTCCAATTTTAGACAGGTGCCGTGATGTGCAAGATGTATTGTCAACATACACGAACGAATGAAAATACTCGGGCGTCGCCGCTAAGGGGCGACAGCCCAGGCACCGTGCGCCGGCATTTCCCCCGATATTCCGGCGCACGTTCCTCGCCAGGAGAAGCAATGACTGGTCGCGATCCGCTCGACGACCTCGCTCCCGAACCATCCGGCGCTCCCGCACGACATCCGCCGTTGCCTGAAACCAGCACTACCGAGGATGAATTGAAGCCCGGAGATCGAGTCGAAGCTTTGGGTAATTTCGGAAAGCCCCTGGGAACAGTGGGTACGGTTCAGGAAGTGGACGAAGACGGCGTAGTTGTCCTATGGGACAATGACGCTCGCATGAAACTCGGGCGGGCATGGGTCGGGAAACATTGCCATGAGGCTGCCTAGTCTCAGGTCTGGTTCCTTCACGCGGCGCGGACGATGGTCACTTCATTCTTGCCGCAGCGTGCAAGTTCCGGATGGCGTACTCGATCTCCACCCTCTCTCCGTAATGGCCTCCAGACGCTTGTAACTCTCGCAGCCTCTGTTGCAATGCCTTACTAGCCAAAACGATCCGGTCCGGCATTCTCCGCAGATCCAATTCCAGTAAAGCCGCCTTGTATGGGGCAAACCACTTTTTCTTTTTCCTCGGAAGCACGATACACTCCACCCGATCACGATGTTCCGAACACGATCAGCATGTTCAGGCACAAATGATGCCATGTCAGTTCAATACTGAACACCCCGGAGGAAGGGTAACCTAGTCGTGAAGAACGACATTGAGAAGAGAACTGTGGACTTCCAGCCCGCCATCGTAACGAATGAATCCCAGCTTCCTGAAGCGGTTCAGAAAAAAATTTATCCGGGGACGGGTTGTACCCACCATTTCCGCTAAAGTGGCCTGGCTTATTTCGGGAATCAGGTTGTGGGGTTCCCCTTCCTTGCCGAAATGCGCCAGCAACAGGAGAACTCGAGCCAATCGCTTCTCGCTCGAATTAAAGAGCTGATCAACCAGATCTTCTTCGTACCGAATGTTGCGTGCCAACAGGTGGGCCACGAAGAGATCGGATAACTTGCGTTCGCGATGAAGCGTCTGCATCATGGCTTTCTTCTCAATTTTGAGAAGATCACATTTTGTAACCGCCCTTGCGGATCCTATACGCAGGGGCTGACTGGCAAGGCAGCCTTCTCCGAAAAAGTTGCCGGCATCCAATATGGCGATGGTTGCTTCCTTCCCACCGCTGGATACGACAGTCAAGGCGACTTTCCCCTTCTGGATGTAGAACACCGCGTCAGCCACATCCCCCTGCGTGAAAATTGTTTGTTTCTTGCCGACACTCACACCCTTCCTCCCCTCACCAATCGTTGAGAGGAAAGCGTCTACGTCGAACTTGTGTTCCTTTGGGGGCACTGTTCTTAACGGCTAACCGGATCATGCGCTCGCAACGCTGGAGTTCTTCCAACCGGGTTCGCTCGTTCCAACAACTGGGAGACAACGTGGATTTACTTGCCATGCGGCCTGATGGAGTCAGGTTTGTTTGGCAAGACCCCGGATAAGCTTTTATCACTTTTGCGTACACTGTCAACCGAGAAATGGCAACCCGCCCTCAGAGGCATATTTGGCATTGCCGCGTTGCTACGGGCCAGTACCGGAATTTACGCGGTGATCTCTTACTCTGTAGCCCAGCGCACGCATGAGCTTGGGATTCGGATGGCATTGGGCGCTCAACAACTGGATGTGCTCAAGCTGGTGGTCGGAAGCGGTTTGAAGATTGCTTTCGTCGGTGTGGCCCTCGGGCTGGCCGGAGCGTACACTCTGACGCGCGTGCTGTCGAACTTACTTTACGGTATCAGTGTCAATGACCTTGCCACCTTTGTCTCGATGTCAGTGTTGCTCATCATCATTGCGTTAGCGGCGAGCTATATCCCCGCGCGCCGGGCAGCCAAAGTGGACCCGGTCATTGCTCTGCGCTCAGAATAGTGGTGTCTGAGGAAACTCGCTAGGTTGTAGCCAGTTAAGTCGAGGCCGCACGCGTACCCCGAATGTTTCCGGACGCGCGGCTCAGGCTCGGCCAACCAGCCCCTCCCTTGCTGGAATTGGACTTGTCTCGAAAATCGCCGGGAGCCGGAAAACTGCCTCCCCAAGTTGTTCTATAACTAGAGGCGCGATGCCGAGCACCCTATGAGTGGCGATTCCTTACCGTTAACCCTGCCATTCTCGCGCTTTGCGACCGACTTGTGCGAGGCTACCACTCTGTATCGCGAGCTACGCAAACCTCTGCTTCGATACTTGGTATGCCTTGGGCTCTCGACGGACGAGGCGCAGGATGTCATGCAAGAGGCCTTCCTTAGTCTCCACAAGCACGTCGCCTCGGGCGGAGGGCAAGAGAACATTCGCAGCTGGCTGTTCCGCGTGGCTCATAACCGGGCGAGGAACTGTCAGCACAGCTATGAGCGGCGCTTCGGCGCCTCGCTGGATGCTGACATTGACTCGATTTCCGGCGAAGCGACCCCGGAGCAAGTCGTACTTGAAAAGGAGAGGCTCCGCCGTCTGGCGGAGGCGATCCGCGGGCTGACAGAGCCCGAACGTGAATGTCTTTTGCTGCGCGCGGGAGGTTTGCGCTATCGCGAAATCGCTGAGGTTCTGGGGATTCCAACTTCAACAGTGGGGGACACCGTGGATCGCGCCATTAAGAAACTAGCGGAGAAATGCAATGTGTAACTCTTCAGGAAGATTGGTTTTATGGATGGATCGCGAGCTTCCCGAAAAGGAAGCCGCCGAGGTGGAGCAGCATGTCCGGTCCTGTGCGGAATGCGCGAGTCGCCTCGATGCGTACCAGGAAGTGAGCCGCGGGTTCGCCGCCTATTGCGATGCGGCGGCTGGGCTAAAAGCACGCCGCCGAATTCCACTTTGGGTACCCGTTGTCTCCAGCGTAGGAGTGGCTGCTGCTTTGTTCCTGGTGCTCCTGGTTCCCGCCATCACACAGATCCCAGTCCGGCCGCGAGTCGCTGAGGTTCCGTTGGCAGCCGTCCGGGAAGATACCCCAAGAGCCGTTAAGAAACTTCATCGGAGACATGTGGTTGCACCGGCAAGGATGCCGAGCACGAACTGGGCGCTGGCTGGACCCGCTATCCAGATCACCATTCCGGCCGAGGCGATGTTTCCCCCCGGCGCAGTCCCCGAGGGGGTCAATTTCGTTGCGGACCTGAGCATCGCAGCCGATGGATCAGCGCAAGGGCTGCGCCTGCAGCCGTAAAGTTTGGAATCGATATTAAGGAGACCGACTCAACCATGAAACGCACATTGATCCTTATCTTGGCAGCCTCAGCCTGCGCTTTCGCCCAGGCGGGAGGAAACATAATGTATCAAACCGCCGGAACCGCAGGCGCGGTCTGGGGGGCAATCGAAAAAGGATCCCGCGCTCCAGTTAAGGGCGCGCCCTATTCCGCGACGATTACCAACGAATCCGTCCAGACCCTCGCCGACGGCAATCGCATTGTGCAGACTACCAGTGGAACGATTGCGCGGGACTCTCAGGGTCGCACCCGTCAGGATGCTGCCTTGCCGGCGCTTGGTGATCTCTCCGCCACGAACGCACCGCGTCTCGTCTTCATTCAGGACCCGGTGGCTGGCACGTCCTACACCCTGAACCTGGCCGCCAAGACTGCCTGGAAAAACCCGATGCCACCCCCTGGAATGGGCGTCCCTGGCTCGGCTGGCACTGCAACATTTTTCGTACAAACGGCTGGAGGTCCACCCCCGCTCCTCCCGCCCCCGCCCCCGATGGTCCTGTCAAAACGTTTACTAGCCGATGACCCAGCCGAAGTGAGTACTGAACAGCTTGGATCTCAAACCATGGAAGGTGTCGCTGCAACCGGAGTGCGTACAACTCGCACCATTCCTGCCGGTCAGATCGGCAATGATCGGCCCATAAACATTGTGACGGAGGTCTGGACTACGCCCGATTTGCAAACCATTGTCTCCAGCAAGCGGAGCGACCCGCGAATGGGTGAGCAGACATTTCGATTAACCAACATCCAGCGAGTGGAACCTGACCCTTCGTTGTTCACTGTTCCGCCAGGTTTCAAGCTCATCGAGGATGGACCCAAGACGATCATCTATCAAAGAAACCAATAGGCTGCACAACCAGTTGCGGGCGCGGAAGCGCGGGATCCGACGAGAGATCCGGAGTCGGGACTCCGGCTATGTAAAACTCTGGCCATCTTTTCATATTCCACAGCCAGTCAACCGTTCCTTCCGGCTGAAGCCGCACCTGCCGAGGCTTGGGGAGTGGCATGCAACCGCTGCCCTACCAGGAACACATAGTGCAGCGCCGAAATAATGGTGAAGGTGAAAACAGCGCGCAGGAAGGTCAGCCGCGCAATCACGATCCAGCGTTCCGGGTGTACCTGCAGCAGCAACACGAAGAATACGGCCGCCACCTGCGCGAACGTATTGGCCTTACCGAAGATGCTGGGACGGAAGTCGCGCAATCCGGCGATGGCATAGAGCACCGCGCTCGCCGCCAGAATCAACGCGTCGCGGCTGAAAACCAACACGGTGAATTTCCAGGGAATTTTGTGCAGGATCGACAGCACCAAAAAGACGGTGCTCAGCAAGGCCTTGTCCGCAATGGGATCCAGGTACTGGCCTAACACGGTTTGCTGTTTCAGAGTGCGGGCCAGGAGGCCGTCGAGCCCGTCGCTGAATCCCGCCAGCACGAATAAGATCAGCGCCGAGGTGTAGTGTCCATCCACCAGCTTGATGACGATGAAAGGCAAGAACATCATGCGCATCAGCGTGAGCTGGTTGGGGAAGCTCAGGATTTGCGAGAGCTTCACGCGCTCTCCTCGTGCGGCGGCGGGCTGGGAGAGCGGCGGGAGAAAACGTCACTCGGCTCAAGGCCGGTCTTAGCGGTAAAACGCTGGGAAAGCGAGGGAATGCTGCCATCGGGCAGATCGAGTTCCATACGTTCCAGACGATGCATCGGAAAGAAAACCACGCCGGGAGAAAATGATTCTCCTTCCTTGACCATGGAGATCAAGTCTTCGAACGAGGCCAGCTCGATGCCGCACAACGTCAATCCTTCTGCCGTGAGCGCAAGCAGGATCCCCCAAAACTTCTCCCGCGGATTCGCCAGGGTAACGACAGTCATGGTCCCTGAGCGAAACGGATGATTTCCCGAATCCGTCGCTGCGCCTTGGCTGGGATTCTGCATTATTGCGATTGTCGCCGGGAAGACGATTGCGCGCAAGAGTTGTCGAACTCGGGGAACTCCGAAAGAACGATCGTCACACACCTAAAGGTTACCATTGCCCTGGCGACTGACGGGGAGGCTTCGGCAGCCCGCTCGCAAACAGGGTATACTTAGATTACTTAACCTCGAAGACACATCACCACGTCCTTGCGCCTTCGCGATTGAGAGATCGAGAGGCGTCTTCCTTGTATTTACTTGGGTTCGGCAACAAGTCCTTGTGTGCCTCGACCAGTCGCGACTGCTCGTCCCAAAGACGTGCGTCTTGACGAGGCTCATGACATTTTTCTCGATGGCAACACTTGCCATCTCCGTATTATGGCGATCTTCTCCCGACTATCGGATAGCGGTTTGTGTCATCGTCTCGGTGGCAGCCATCATGCTTGCGGTTCGGGCTCTTTACGCCCACAAGTTCCTGTCGGGGTTGGTGTTCGTGGGAGTTCTGGGTGTGTTCACCCCGTTTCAGAGCAATCGCCATTCCGAAGTTTTCGTGTCCGTACTCGAAATGGCAACCTTGGCCCTATTCGCAGTCTCGCCGATCATGATCAGAAAATCTCTAACACCGGTAGCCTCAAGCTCCGCCCGCGGGAAGCTTGCACCTCCCATCGTTCGTCAACCAGCCCGAATGAACAGGAGCTAATTATGTCCGGCATCAACGGCGATAAATCCAGATTTAACCGGGAACGAAAGCAGAAGATCGCTCGACGAACCCGGAACCGGGAAATGATGAAGCGATTGGCAGAAGCGAACAAGCTGGTACCCCCAGCGTCCACTTCGAAGCCCCAGGCGGTGTCCGCATGACGACCTCAATCCTGGCGCCGCCGCTGGTGGCCGAACTGATCCCTGATCCGCTCAAGAAGAAAAAGGTTCTCCTGGTGGACGGGTCGCCGAAAACGCGCGACCTGCGTGCCGACACCATGAGAAAGCTGGGCATGGACGTCGACATTGCCATCGATATCAGCGAAGCGCGCTCCTGGTGGCGGGCCGACCTGTACAATCTGGTTCTTATGAACGTGGAAAATGAACTGGGCCACCGGGATAAGTTTTGTGAAGACATTCGCGGCGCGACACCGCCCCAGCAACTTGCCTTCCTGGTAGGAAAGCCCGGTTATCTGGCGGATGTGCCAAATACGGAGGGAGTCGCTATGGTGGAGATCGGTCCCGACATGGGGCTCAATGATGACGTCAAGGCAGCGGTTTCGGCGGATCTCCCTGGAGGTCACCCGCAACGCTGGGGAATACTGGAAGCCTCCCGCCGGATTTCGGCGGTGCGCTCCCTATCCCACGCTCGTTCGAGGGCGGTGCGGGAGAGGCCAGCGCCGGCGCGGGATTCTGAAATCCGCTCATCCAAGCGGACAGCTGGTTCCCGGACCCTGGATGAATTAATAAGAGAGGAAATGCAATGAAGAACCTTTACGTCGGCAATCTAGCCCACAGTACAACCGAGGCGGAGTTGCGCGCCGTGTTCCAGGCGCACGGAGAAGTGGAAAAAGTCAGCATCGTGACCGACCGCGAAACCGGACGTGCACGAGGCTTTGCATTCGTGGAAATGACGAATGCCGGTGAAGCCGACAAAGCCGTTGCGGCCTTGAACGGGACTGAACTGGGAGGACGTACGTTGAAGATTAACGAGGCCAAGCCCAAGACGGACCGGCCGCGCAGCGGCGGCGGTGGGCAGCGGTTTGGAGGTGGCGGCGGAGGTGGGCGCGACGACTATCAGGGCCACGCTCGTCAGCCGCGCGAGCCCCGCTGGTAGGTTTTTTGGCGGTTGCGATTCGGGATTCGCGCCGGTGCATCGTGCCGGTCAGCAGCGCAAATACAACAGACTGGGAGGGATTGTGAATGCCAAGAGGCCGATCGACATTTACGAAACGTCAGAAGGAACAAACCCGGCAACAGAAACAGAGGGAGAAAGCGGAGCGCAGGACTCAGCGTAAACAGGAGAAACCGGAAGGCACCGTGGATGAGATGCGCGAGTTGCGCGAGCACGCGGAAGCCCAGGCAGCCCTGTTTAACATCGGGTCCGACGATTCGAGCTCCGCGGAGCCATCCACTCCGGGGACCAGCAAGGGGATGGACTAGCAGACGCTCAGAAGTGGAGTTTGCCGGTTACTTCCGGTGGAGAATCGTTTCTTACCAGATCAGTTTCATCCCGAATTGCACCTGCCGTGATGTGGTAGAGGTGCTTGTGATCGCCCCCGCTGTGCCCGAAACTCCAGAGGGAGTAAAGACGATCAGATTCGGAGTATTGAAATTGGCGCGGTTCAGAAGATTAAAGATCTCGGCGCGAAACTGCAGGCTCAGTCGTTCGCGAATCGGAGTTTCCTTCAACACCGAGAAGTCCCAGGTGGCAAGCCCGGGACCGATCAACGTGTCTCTCTCGATGTTGCCATAAAATCCACTGTTGGGTGGCGGTTGCAAGAACGCGTTCGGGTCGAACCACTGACTGGGTTTGCCCAGAATCACCGGTCCGGTGAAGTCCGGATTTACAAACGGCCGGACTGGATTCCGGGTGTCTCCGTTATTAGACGGGTTATAGCTGAGTTGCGGGGTGAAGGGAAACCCCGATTGAATCGTGACAATACTGTTGACTGACCAGCCGCCCACGAATCCGTTGCCCCATCCCTCCAGACCGTTCGCCAGCGCCTGTCCGCGACCGAACGGCAACATGTAGATGGCGTTGATCACCGCCACGTGCCGGACGTCGTAAGTGGCTAGTCCATAGTCCGAGCGCAGGTTGAAGGGGTTCGACACCAGCGCGGGCGCATTCCCCGCCGTTGTGCCATTCAAAGAATCGCCATCATCAAGAGCTTTCGACCACGTGTATACCCCGCGCAAGGAAACACCATGGCTGAAGCGATGGTTCGCGTCGACTTGCAGGGCGTTGTAATTGCTGTCTCCACGCGAAAACCATGTCCACGTGTTTGACAGATCACCGTTCGGTTTAGGCGTTCCGGCGGGAATGTAGTAGGTGCCTGCCGGGATGTGAGCGTTCGCCAAAGCTCCGGGGAAGGCGCTTGGATAAGTAGCGGGGCACGGCGAAGCAGGACAAATAGTCGGGAATGGCTCGTTGGCATCCTCTCCCACGATCTCGTGATAGCCATGCGATCCGACGTAGCCGATGGTCAAGGCTGTGTTCGCGGAAAGCTCCTGTTGAACTCTCAGAGACCACGAGATCAGCGTAGGTGTCTTCAAATCCGGTTGGACCCCTCCCGGCACCAGCTTTGCGCTGGCAGGAAACGGGGAAGTGGGGTCGATGGGAAGCTGCGCAACCGTCAAAGCGGCGATGCTGTAGGCAGGGTTAAACGGGGCATTTTGATCCGTTCGGTAACCCAGCGCATCTTGTAACTCGTTGTACATCCCGAAACCGGCTCGAAATACGGTCTTGGGGCTGAAGGGACTCCATGCCACGCCGATGCGCGGTTGTGGCAGGAACTTTGCGTTGTTTACGGTGAAGAACGAGTTGCCGATATGCGGCTCACTCGAAATGATGCCATCGCTGAATGTGTAGTTGGCGGCGCGACCGTGAGCTTCATTCCAGCCGGTTGCGAATTCATCGCGCAAGCCCAAAGACACGGTCAGTTTTGGGGTTACCCGAATGATATCTTCGACGTACCATGCGCCCAGAAGCGACCGCCAGTTCATCTCGGTAGGCGTGGGATCATAAAGGAAGCTTGAAGTCGTGCCCTGCAGGAATGTTTGCAGGCTGCTGAAAGTCGCCTGGCCGTATTGGCTGAGTGCAATAGTCTCGTTCGATTGAAAGGGCTGGAACCAGGCGCCAAAACTGAATTGATGCCGCCCGCGGGTGAGGGTCACGCGATCTTCGAGAGTGTAGAGATTGCGCGCGATCCGCAGGTTGCTTCCGTTGTTGCTGCCAGCCAGTCCGATCTGGGCTTGTGGATTGGACGCCGCGCTGCCGCCGACGACCACCGCGCCAACCGGACGCCCCAGCAGAAAACCGGGCACACTGGCCGCCGGTGTTCCGGGAGTTGGCTCGCCCGCGAAAAAGTAGCCGGCCCGCGAAAAACCAACCCGCGCAACATTCAAAGCGGATGACGAGAAGGAGTGCGT
Organism: Terriglobales bacterium; assembly: GCA_049582765.1. Classification (GTDB taxonomy): domain Bacteria; phylum Acidobacteriota; class Terriglobia; order Terriglobales; family Acidobacteriaceae; genus JBAUUQ01. Next base: position 10,506 of record JBAUUQ010000030.1, on the reverse strand, counting down.
TTCTTCCAGACTGAAAACCTGTTCCCGCAGGCTCATGACATCGGTGCTGTAAGGATCGAGCGTGGTGGCCGTGAGATCTCTGCCATCATCGATGGTATAGACTCCGGCCAACGAATCGCGTGAGGAAAAAATATGATCGAGCCGCGCCGTACCAAAATCTTCTCGAATGGTTTGCAAAGGATTGCTGAAGACTTGGGCGATGCCGTTAAAGTCTGGGGCGCCGGCGGCAGCGATCGGCCATAGGTTGAGCAGCGGTTGGACGCTGGGCACGGCCGCCGCGCGCGATGCCGCGTCAGGAACAAATGCCGCCGAAGTTTGGTGCAGGCGCAGGCGCAATCCCTCATAGTTGCCGAACAGGAAGGTCTTGTCAGTCTGAATAGGGCCACCCAGGGAACCGCCGAATTGGTTCCGCTGAAAAGGTGGCGCCGAACCCTGGTCGAAGTAGTTGGGAGCATCGAGGGCGTTGTTGCGCAAGAATTCGTAGGCGGACCCGTGGATCTGGTTGGCGCCCGATTGGGTCACGATGATTACCTGTCCCCCGGGGCGTTTGCCGTATTCGGCGCCGTAGGAGTCGCGCAACACGTTGAATTCGCGCACCGCGTCGACACCCAACAGCTGCTGGCTCGTCCCTCCGGGCTGCATGTTATTTTCCGCCGCGCCTGTATACTCGACCCCATTTAGCAGAAACAGATTCTGCTGCGGCCGATTCCCGGACACCGCAAAGTTATTCCCGGTCGTGGAATTCGATACTCCGATGCCCCCGGTCTTTTCCGAAGTGAAATTGACAATTCCCGGATTCAGCGTGAGCAGTAAATCGTAACTCCGCCCGTTGAGGGGAAGATCTTTCACCTGTTGCTCTCCGACCAGCCCTGAAATGTCCTGGGTGGTGAGGCTCACCAGGGCCGCGTCCCCCGTCACCTTCACTTCCTCGCTTACTGCTCCGACCTGCAGACTCAAGTCGGCGCTTGCATCCTGCCCAACCAGGAGATGAATTCCCGTCCGGATTCCCTCCGCGAACCCATCTCTCTTGACGCGTACTTCATAATGCCCGACGGGAAGAGCGAACAACTGATATCGGCCCAAGTGGTCGGTAACCGCACTCCTCGAGAGCCCGGTATCCAGGTTTCGCGCCGTAACCACGGCGGAGGACACTGCCGCACCAGACTGGTCGGTGACGATCCCCGACAAGGTGGCCGACACCTGGGCCCCGGCGAATGGAATTCCCATGCCCAGCAGCAAGGCTCCGAGAATAACAATGCGCCTGGTCCGGCCATCTCGCGGGAGTCGAGCTTTATAAGCGGTTGATCGTCGAAGCGGAACAGAATACGAACAGCGCAAATATAAAGCAGCCTTGTGCATCATCTTGCCTCTTTGCAAACGAGGTTGAGATTACAAAGTGTATATCCAATACGATTACCATGTCTAATCACATGCGGTTGTGTACCATTCAGCACCGTAGATGATGCTGGAAGTTATTCTTGCAGGAAGAGCGGATTCGTCTCGGCCACGCTTGATTGACGGAGGTATGGATAGACGGTAGGATTGCGTCGAAATGGCAGCCAGGGTTAAAGCTCGACGGTCCAAAGAGGAAAATGCCGAGCTGCTAAAACTGCGCGAAGCGGCCCTGGAACTTCGGGTCAGCTTTCCCACCATCAAGCAGTGGATTTACAAACGGAAGATTCGCAGCGTACAGACGGCGGGAGGGCACCATCGTATCCCGCGGAGCGAAGTAGATCGCTTGTTATTCCGGACCCGGGCAAGAACCGTACCCGAGCGTCAGGACCTGATTCGCCGGGTAAGCGGACGTAATCAACTGGTCGGCCGGATCGAAGAGGTCCGAATCAGCGGCCTTATGGCGGAAGTGACGCTCTCCATTGGGGAGCAGCGGATCACCTCTATTATTACGGCCAGGTCCGCCCGTGAGATGCATCTCAAACCTGGACAAGCTGCGGCCGCCCTCATCAAGGCAACCGAAGTCATGATCTTGCGCGTGTAAGTCCCGCAGCGCGACCCTCTTCTGACTATTGGCCAATTCCCGTTGTGTTCAACGTCTGCAGGGACGGAGCTGCGGAATCCGTCACGGTGACTGCGCGCGCGCGAATCCCTACGGCGCTGGGAGTGAAGGTCACGCTGAAGGTACATTGCGCTTTCGCGGCGAGGGTGGAAGTGCATGGTGTCGCACCGCCGGGCACGACACTATACTCGCCTCCGCCGCTGATGGTCGGGCTCAGCGAGGTAGCGAGGTTGTTGGTGACGGTGACGGTTTGAGCTTCGCTGGTGGTGGCTACAATCTGCGGTGTGAAGCTGAGACTGGTGGGAGCAAACGTCAGCGGGAAAGCGGCGGTGCCCTTGGCATCGAGAACCTGTTGACCGACTGAGGCGTTGTCCGTGATGACCACCGCTCCGCTGATGGTACCGCTGGCGCCGAGTGCCGGTGAAAAGGCAACGCCCAGGCTGCAGGCGGTACCGGCGGCAAGCTGCAGGCTGGCCGCACAGGGCTTCGATCCTTTGCCGGTGGCGGAGAAATCGCCGCTGGTGGCGATGCCGGCCAGGGCCACGGAACTGGCGCTGGTATTGGTGATGGTGAGGGTCTTCGTCGAACTCGTAGTGCCCCCGGCCTGAGTAGCAAAGCTCAGCGAAGTTGGACTGAAACTTAGCGGTGCCGTGATCCCTCCGGAACCGGTGCCGGAGAGCGCAATCAGTTCGGGAGAGAATCCAGCGGCGTCGGTGATGGTGACGGCCCCGTTGATGCTGCCGTTCGTGGTGGGTGTGAAGGCGACAGCAATATTGCAACTGCCTCCCGGCGCTAGTGAGGCGCCGCAAGTTGTGCCGCCGGGGCTGATGGCGTAATTGCCGCTGGCGTTGAAGGAGAAGTTCAGGGCAGCGGATTGGTTGTTAGTCAGAGTCGCGGTCTTGGATGAACTGGTTTGATTCACCGTAACCGTGCCAAATGCCAGGGTGGAAGGCGCGATGGAAAGCGGAAGATTCCCCGTGCCTTTAAGGGCGATAGTTTGCGGAGAATCGGGGGCGCTGTCGCTGATGGCGATTGACCCGGTGAGGGAAGCCGCGATCGAAGGGGTGAACGTGACGTCGAAGGTACAAGAAGCACCGGAGTTGAGCGAGGAGCCACAAACATTGTTTGCGACCGCGAAATTTCCTGTCGCGCTGATGGAATTGATACTTACGGAACTGGCGCTGGTGTTCTTGAGGGTGACGGTTTTCGGGACGCTGGTGGTGCCTACAAGTTGCGGGTTGAAAGAGAGGCTCAACGGCTTGGGGGAGATGATGGGGCTCTTGGCGACCGTGAAGGGGAGCGTGGCAAAAGCGGCGCAGGAAGCTCCGCTTGGGAAGCTATCGACCCAGACCTGGAAGGCTCCTGCTTTCGCGATTTGCGACGTGCTTACCGGTACGCTTAACTGTGTGCTGCTGATGAATTTCACCGCAGGGAACACCCCGTTCACGGAGACTGCCGAGCCCGAAGTGAATCCTGTTCCATTCAGGATCAGCGTGAACCCGGATCCTCCGGCGACAGCCGCAGCGGGGCTAAGGCTGGTAAGAGCGAGAGGCGTGGCAACGATGTTGTAGTCGGCCGTGACCAGAACTTCGTCGGTTACAGTCAGCGGTTGGGAGGCCGAGGTTCCGTTGAGGTCGTATTGCCATCCGGTGAAGAGCCAACCAGAGTTGGGAGCTTCGCTGATAGTGAGGGCGTCCCCAGAGGGATAAAAGCCGTCTAACGTCGGCGAGGCAGGGCTTACCTTGATGGTACCGGCGCATGATTCGTTGACGTAGTCGGCGATGTAAAACTGTGGCGTCAGGCTCGCAGTGTAGGTAGTGCCGGTGGGCGGAAGCTGGATCGTGTCCGTGGTCGTAATAGCGCCGTCACTCCATTGGTTGAAGGCGTAGCGGCTGTTCGAACTGTACGGGTATATGGGATTATCCACGCTGAGCGTGTGCGTGCTGCCGGAGGTCCAGGTCGGATCATAGAAAAGGGAGAAGTTCTTGGGCGCGTATGAAAACCCACCATCGGCGTAGATATAAAGGTTTGAGCTGAAGGAGTTGGGATCTACGTTCACGGTGTAGACCGGGTCCGGAGAGAACTCAACGGTGGTATTGACGGCGAGACCGGTGTCAGGAACGTAGAAAGTCTTGGGATTGGCTCCAAGTCCGCCGGGAAGCCAAAACGGGCTGTTGTTGAATTCATAGAAGTTTTGTCCCGAATGCGGAGTGGCGGTGAGTGTGGCCTGTTGACGCGCAGTATAAAAGAGGTGGGAAGATCCGGGATAACTTTGGGGCGCCGGTGACGGGGTGACGGTTCCAGTGCCCGAGGGATAAACCGTGGAGGAATATCGAACGAGCTGGACAAAGTTTGCCGAGTAAGTTGTTACCGCCGGAGAGGTGGCGGGCGTACCGGTCTCTCCGTTGCCGGGCAGCACGGTGATGGTATGGGCGGCGTCGGTGGAATCGTTCCAGCGTCCGTAGGTGTAATAGAGGGTAGTGGACGTGGTGCTGTTGACGATCTTGCCGGACTGGCTCTGGACGCCGGTGGGAATGTCGAGCGTGTGCGTGGAATGCAACGCCCAGGTGGTGAAAACCTGGGGAGTGGTGACGGTCGCGCCATCCACAATGACCTGCAGGCCCGGAGGATTACTGATAACCGTGATTGCAGTGGGCGCGTTGCCATAAAGGCGCTCGATGCCGTCAATGTCGGCCGCACTGTAGCCGGTCTGATTCGAGAGCGGGATTCCGGCGGGAATGGATTCAATCGCCGGACCCCCGTTGCGGGAAAAGGAAAAGGCCGGGTATTCCATGATGGAGGCGTAGTCGAAGAGCGTGGCCTCCTGCGCGTTGTCATAGATCTGGTTGAAGTTGGAAATGGATCCCTTGATCAGATTGTCATAATTGACCGAGACGTAGCTGTTGCGGTCGGGCCGGGAATGCTCGTGCCATAGGCCGACGGTGTGTCCCATTTCGTGGAGGATGGTGGCTACCGTGCAGGGGTTGAACGATCCGCCTGCGCCTCCGACTGGTTGCTCGCCTCCGGCACGGCCGACGATGGCTTCGCATTCGCCGCTGTTGTCGTTCGGGTCGAAGTAGAAGTTGACGTAGTCGGACTCAGTGGTGCGGGCGACCAACCGGATGTTGGAGAAAGTCTTGTTGAATTTGGTGATAGCGGAGTTGAGATTTGAGAGGTTACCGGTGCCGTCGGCGATCACATAGGGAATCTGATATTTATTGCTGACTTTGGGCCACAAGTATTGCGCGTAATCGATGCCGAAGGAAGGCAGCGGGTGAAGATTAATCGGGTCGACTTTTTCGAGCACAACGTCGCCCTGGAAGATGGCTTTGCCATTTTTAATCACATAGGTGACGGGCATGCCGCGGTAAAGGCCCCGCCGGACTTGCAGTGCGGTCGCGAATTGAACAAGGGCGAAGCCGATAGACAATAGCAGGGCGCAGGCGTTGCGCAATGATTTTCCGGCCAAGCGAACCTCCAAAGGACTTGGGGGCAATTCGGGAAGGGCAACCAAGTTTGGACTGAGGGGAGCGGCAATGTCAAGGCGCAGAATTTTGCGCTAATGGGCCGTTTGCCGCGAACTCGTCACCGCCGCGGTGTCTTGCCTCGCGGCGGTATGCGGCGGGCTTGCGTCTGGCTGGCTTTTTTGAAATAGATCATCACATGCAGCAAGAGGACTCAGTCGTATTCAAGCTTTCGCCCCCCGAGGACGGGTGGGCCAACTTTGCGTTCTTTGCAAAGGTGGGAGCCGGGAAGGGTAGCAGTCACGCCCTTTCGGGATTATGCTTACGGGGAAGAAGGGATTGCGTGGGTCAATCAACCGGAGCCGGGCGGACATCCGCAGCGAGCCGGGTCGAGTCCATCGCTCCCACCTTTGCAAAAAACGCAAAGGTGGGCCACCCACCACTGGCGGCAATTTCACACTGGGCATTCTTTCCAAAATTTGACAGCGGAGCACAACTTCTGGAAACGGGCGTAGGGCGCGCATGGATTGGCGTAGCTGATGCCAATTTCGTCGGCCTCGGAATTTCCCTTGCTCCTAGTGCCGACACCAACAACGCGCTGGCGTTGGACAGTCCGTCGTACTCTTTTATCGGCTTCCGATATTCTCCAGTTTCGGCGAGTGATACAAACTGGCAGTGCGTGTCTAACAACAATGGCACGCAAACCATCGTCGATTCGGGCGTTGCTGCTGATACTGCGTTTCACAAGTTCACAGTTTCATATAGCGTTGGGACTTTGACATTTTCACTTGATGGAAATACCGTTGCAACCATCACAACGAACTTGCCAGACACTTCGCAGATTTTTGGTCCAATAGTGTGGGCTGACAATGTGGCGGATGCGGCGGATACCTTTTGTCTATTAGCGGCGTTCCAACGTTGGTTCCTCGCCGCGTGAGTAAAGGAAAGATGCAGGACACCTTCGCTGACGAAACGAAGGGCGTGAAGACGCCCCGACTGCACCAAAGAACACACAACTTAGACGCTGACTTGGAAAAGTAAGCGCGACTGCAACACCAACTCCCGAGGGCGCAAAATCGCCTTCGGGCTTTTCTTGTTTAAGGGCAGGCCATTCCGATTCTGCCGCCTCGTCCGACACAACTCTCCACTCGTACGCTGGCGTTGCACTAGCTGGGACAAGAGTAGGTTCGTTGTCGCCTGACTGCGTCGTGTTGTTTGCGGGGGTCAGTTCTTCTTCATGAGTGCTGGTAGTATCCCTGTGTGAACGACACACCATGCCAAACTGAAAAGAGACCAGCCAAATCACCCCGAAGAGCATCACCCACCCCACGGTTTAGCACTGATCGCAAAACTTCCCATCAAATGAGCGAGGATGATGGACGCGACCTCGATTAGAAATACGAGGCCAAGGCAAAAGGCGCAGGTCAGTAGAGCCAATTTCATGAGCAGCATGACGTGCCTCAACGATTCGACAGAAGCCCGAAACGTTAATCAGGCTTCTTGGGAGTATATACACATGACCCCGGAACCACATTTGAAGGTCCGAATTGCACAGGACCAATATGGTTGGGCGGATCGGTAGTCTGCAGCGAAAAAGGACACGCAGATCGTGCGCGAATCGCTCCGTCGCTTGCGGCAAATCCGTGTAGGAACGGTGCCAAGACTAGAATGTCAATTGTGAACGGCGAGCCTCCCAACAACCCGGTGCCGGAAATAAGCCCATTCCCAATCGGGTTGCAGACGCCGAAGTCGCAGACGGTGGGATTCAGGCCCAGCAAGTTGCTTGACAGAATTACCCCAAGTTGTGTAGCGACTGCCCTCGTCGCCGTTCTACCATCCAATACACGAGAACCAATGACATTGTTGCTAGCAGCAGCGCAAAAATACTGAGGTCGTATCCGGCCAGCATTAAGGTCAGAGGCGGAAACACACTAGCCACTGCCCAAAACGGGATGGTTTGAACATTTCTAAATCCTGCACCCTCGAATGTCTGTCCAAGCATAATCATTGTTGGACCTAGATACCAGATGCCAAGTAACATCGAAAAGGCGCGTGAGCGGGCGCCGTTTTGAACACTGGTTCTCCCTACGAAATATGCGACAGTAACGGCAAAGGGCATTATCAGTGTCAGGGTCCAGATGGCGGAGGCAGTGGGCTCCGACCGTGCGAAGTAGTGGTATAGGAAATCGGGTAACCAGAAGGCGACACCTCCAAGCAGTGCAATTCGCCACCTCTGCGCAACGATGTCTCGCAAGCGCCCTTTGCTGTGAACCTCATTGCCCATATATTATCCCCCGAGGTATGCAGTACGCATGCGTGAAGGTTCCCAAACCCCCAAAAACGACGGGGTACAGTGGACCAAACACCACGGCCCCCAACAGAGAAGAATCGTTGTATTCCCCTGTTCTAGGGTTGAAATTGGTTTGCAGGCATCCCCTGATGAAGTTCAGTCGTGGACCTTTCCCAAAAACGTACTGACACAATCCGTAGAGATCTAGTCTGTGGCCTTTTCTGTAGATATCGCAGCTTGTGGTAGCGATTGACCCGCTTGAGCCGTTCGACCCATTCTGAGACAAGTTGCCAAAAATCGAGGCTAAGACCAGAACATTAATCGTAAACGGCGAGTCCAGAGTGCCAGCCCCGGTGATCGCAGATACGAACCCGTTCCCAATCGGGTTACAGACGCCGAAATCGCAGACGGTGGGATTCAGGCCCAGCAAGCTTCCCAAGTTCAGCGGTCCCTGATACACCGAAGGCGGGAGTCCAAAGATGCCGCGCTCCTGCCACGGCGACCCGTTACCCCGTCGGCCCTCAGCTTGGTTGTCCCGAGGGAAAGCCCACATCGCGCTGTTCGTCCAACTCCCATTGAATCTTGGATCCATTCTGTTCGGTCCAATCCCTCAAGGTCTTACCGATAAACTCAATCGCGAGTTGGATGGACTGAAACGCGTCTGCACCAAAAATGCCATGGATTCTCTCACTACCTATGCCGACTATCTGAACTGGACAGCAATAGTCATTATGGTTAGAGAGGCGCGGTTTGCCCATCTTCACCGAGACTTCCTTGTTCACAGGACCAACCAAAAGCAATTTTCTGGTGGCGATTACTTCGCCAAGGGTGTCTAAGGTCATCGCTGTCTTCCTCGGAACAACTTCGAGACAAAGCTAGTAATGAAACGGAGGCAACTGCCTACCCGCCAAACAGGCGGCATATCGTTCCGCCGATTCGGCATAGCAGTTGGTAATATGATTCTTCCTACACCTGTCCAAGTCGTCTTCGTACTGTTGTTCACATTCCAGCTCTCTCCTTCCCTCAGTGGCAATGGCGCTCCCGATTTTGTTCCCAAGCCTTTCTGTAAGATATATCTGTAGGATTTCGGCACCAATGCCGATGCCTATCACGCAGACTTCCGGGTTTGCGGTACAAAATGGGGCTACGGCCGGTATCGCAATGCTACCGGCAGAAAAGTCATCCCCAATCGGGTTACAGACGCCAAAATCGCAGACGGAGGGATTCAGGCCCAGCAAGCTCCCCAAGTTCAGCGGTCCCTGATACACCGAAGGCGGGAGTCCAAAGATGCCGCGCTCCTGCCACGGCTTATGCGGAGGGCCCGAGTTTCCGCCGCCTGGTCTTGGTACGCCACCGCCGCCAGTACCGCCCCCGCCACCTCCTCCGACCCCCACAATGATCGGAGGCCCGCCGCCATTACAATCCGAATCATCCTCTGGGTTACAGTAACCTGGGATGCCCCCAGTTGGGTCGCATCCCGCGTCAAAATTCGGGTCGCAGGCGTCTATGTCCATCCCCGTTGGGTCTCTGAAGCTCACCGGGTTGTTCAGCACATACGCATACTGGTTCCACGACTGACAGATTTGAGCGGCCTAGTCAACAAGTGGTACGGGTGCCGCAGAGGTCCAGATCCGAGTTCCGCTTTTGTCGATATAAGCTGTATGATATTGCTGACTAGCATCTTCAACGACGACTAGTGCGAGTCCTCCCGAGAAGCTGCCCGCGTGCTTGAACTGCTGGCGGATCACTAGAGTTCCGGCTCGATTGACGTAGCCCCACTCCCCCCTCATATTGACAGCGGCCATCCCTTCACAAAAATCGCGTGTATCGTCAAATTGAGGTGGGATTCTTGAAATTCCACTCGTATCCACAAAACCCGCCAAAGGGCTAACCGCCGGCGACTCTTCCACTCGAACCGCTGCCAAGCCGTCATGAAAAGAGGAGGCATTCGCAAACTTGACAGCTATGCGGAGGCTACCGTCCTTCCCAATGTAGCCCCACTTGCCATCCGTCTCTACGGCGGCGAAGCTATCTTCGAAATCTTGCCCCGAATCAAAAGTTGGCTTGACGATCCAGTCTCCTCCCCTGCCCATGTATCCCGTTTTCCCATTCTTGGAAAAAAGAAGAGCTAACCCCTCATGGAAAGGGGAGGCATAGCTGCGATCCCAGCCGTTAGCTCTAGGCATTAAGGCTACCTTCCCAGACCGATCAATATACTCCCATTCAGAATCCACGCGAACTGCTGAAGTACCTTCGCTGAACGGTGTTACGGAATCGAACCGAGGATCGATGATCATCGTTCCACTCTTGTCGATGAACCCCCACTTTGGGCCAACCTTAACGCCAGCAAGACCCTCGCTGAAATCCTGCGCCTCGGACGCTGTTCGTTCAAGAACAGTTTTCCCTGACGAACTCACGAATGCCAATCGACCGTTGAAGTAAACACGAGCTAATCCTTCGGAAAAAGGTGCAATGGACTCAAATAACGGTTGCACGACAACCCTGCCGCTTACGTCAATAAATCCCCATTTGTTGCCCACTAGGACAGGAAAAAGTCGCGATGGTTCTTTGCATCCCTGATCTGCCAAGGCCCTCTCCCCCTGAGGATGCAGGACGGGTGGCCCACCTTTGCGTTTTTTGCAAAGGTGGGAGCCGGGAAGGTTAGCAGTCACGTCCTTTCGGGATTATGCTTACGGGGAAGAAGGGATTGCGTGGGTCAATCAACCGAAGCCGGGCGG
>JBAUUQ010000029.1:0-31636 GCA_049582765.1 Terriglobales bacterium | reverse complement strand
TCAGATCGGGCTGCGTCGCTTGCGCCTGCGGAGACTGAGGTTCGTGCGAGAGCAGTTCTTCCTAGCAGCGGTCGCCCAGAACATCAAGCGGCTAGTGCGGTTCCTTAGCCGGCCGATAACACCGACTTTGGAAGCTGCCGCTTAGCTGAGGCGAAAGGGAAAACTTAACGGCAGCGACCATCGCAGCGCAAAAGTACGCTCCGGTCACGGACTTTTTCAACACCCACGAGGCGATTACACTCACAACCCCGATTACTGGTCCGGATGATGGGTCCAAGGCCGGATCGAAAACCAGCCACCGCCTTCCCTAGAACGTCCGTTTGGGCGGCGCCTGGTCCACTCCGACACGGCCGCCAGCGATATCGGCGACGAAGTAGTTTTCTCCCTGGATGGGCTTGCCGGCCAGACGCCGCAACATGGCAAGTTGGCCTATATGAGTGAGGGCATCGGCGACTGGACCCTGAAATAGCTTCTCCGCGGGCGCCTGCAAGGGCTCGGCGGACGCCAGGAAATCGTCAAAGCGCTGTAGCGCGGCGAAGAATCGCTGTCCTTCTTCCTCCCATGCGCGAGGTTTCGATTCATGCCACTCCCGCTTGCCGTTAGCCATAGAGAGTGCCCAGTCCAGCAAGTCGCCGACGTGGGCCAGGATTTGTCCCGGAGTCCGCTCGGCTCCGTTGAAACTGCTGAACTCGGGCGGCGCCCCGCGCACCACCTTGGCGCCGCGATACGCAAGCGTGGCTACGGTGTGACGCAGCAATTCACGTTTGGGATCCGTACTCGTCATGTCAGTATCTGCCCTTTCGTCCGAATACTCCGGCCGAACGCAACGCGCCTCGCAAGCGTTCTCCCCAGCTCGGAGCAAACATCAAATCGATGACGCCTTCCGTCTGTTGGAGAAACGTTTTTCCGTATCCGTACCACCAGGATTTTTTTACACTCGGCAGATGATCTGAGTCCAGATATTTTAGCCAGACCATTTCCTCCAGGCCGAAGCGGCCATGGGTGCGGCCCAGGCCGCTGGCTTTCACGCCACCATGGGGAGCTTCGCTGATGCCAAAGCAGGAAACTGCGTCGTTCACCATTACGGTTCCAGCCTGAATGTGCCTGGCCAACGCCTCACCGCGAGCATGGTCGCGCGTCCAGACGCTGGCTCCCAAGCCATAGTCCGAGTCATTGGCTAACCGGATGGCCTCGTCGTCAGTGTCAAATGGCATGACGGGGAGCAGCGGGCCGAACGATTCCTCGTGCATGACGCGCATTTCATGCGTGACTTCAGAAAGCACGGTAGGAGCGTAGAAATTCGGTCCGAGTTCGGTCAGCCGAACGCCGCCGGTGAGTACCTGTGCGCCGCGCGAGCGCGCATCTTCCACGTGCAGTTCCACATTCCTAACTTGACGCTCGTGGATGAGCGGGCCCACATCGATCTCGGGATTGAGGCCATCCCCGACACGCAGCTTTCTGGTTTTTTCCGCGCAGGCTCGAAGAAACCGGGGATACAAACTGCGGTGCACATAACAGCGCTCCACGGAAAGGCAAGCCTGACCGGCGTTCACGAATGCTCCCCACACCGCGCCGCTGGAGGCGACGTCTACGTCCGCGTCCTCGAGGACCAGCATGGGATCCTTGCCGCCCAGTTCCAGAACCACTGGAAGCAATCGCGCCGTCGCGGCTTGCGCAATGCGTTTTCCGGTCGTCACGCTTCCGGTGAAGATGAGCTTATCGATGTCGGCGTGGATCAGAGCCGAGCCGGTGGCGCCATCGCCAAGGATTACCTGGAACGCATCCCGCGGTACGCCCGCATCCCACAGCAGAGAGGCCAACTCCAGCGCGACGAGAGAGGTCAACTCCGACGGCTTGAGCACCACCGTATTTCCAACCACCAGCGCGGCCAGGCTCTCCGTGGCAGGAATTGAAAAAGGATAATTCCACGGCGAGATAATGCCCACCACTCCGTACGGCTGACGCTCGATGCGACCGCTTTTGGTTTTCATGGCCACGCTACCATGCGGAACCGGCTGCGGACGCAGGAATGGGTAGGCGTTGTCGATACAAAAGCGAGCCGCGTCGAGCACAACCATTACCTCCGTGAGCAAGGCCTCAACCAGCGGTTTGCCGGCCTCGGTAGTGATCACGCGGGCGACGTCGGACTTCCTGGCGTGCAGGCGCCGCTGAAATTCGCGCAGATGGGAAATCCGCCGCTGAATTCCGATTTCGGTCCACGCCGCTTGCGCTGCACGCGCGCGGGTTACCGCGGCGTGGACGTCTTGTTCGTTGGCAGACTCAAACTCGCGCAGAACTTGCCCGGTTGCAGGATTGACCGAAACCACTCTGTTCGCGACGACTTGGACGTCGGTGGCCATGGTTCGAAAGTTTACGCGGAAGGCAGCGCCCGCGCTACACGTGGCTCCGAATGAAGGACGGTCGTCCTCATTGCTGCTAGTACTTCACATCCACCAGGAAGAGCCCGCTGGCCGGGGCTGTAGCTCCTGCGAGGGAGCGGTTCCTGGCTTGGAGAATTCCCGCGATATCGGGCGGGGTCAAAGTGCCTTTTCCTGCCAGCAGAAAAGTTCCTACCAGGTTCCGGACCATGTGATGAAGAAATCCGTTGCCGGAAACATGGTAGACGAATTCGTCCCCCTCGATCTGCCAGCTTGAAGCAAAGATCTGGCGCACGTTAGAAACGGGTTCTGCCTCTCGCCCACGTTCCGCGTCCACGGCGGCAAAGGAGGTGAAATCATGTTCACCTACCACTAAGCCTGCCGCTTGTTGCATGGCCCCTTCGTCCAGCGGGTAAGGGTAGTGCCACACATATCTGGCGAGAAAGGGCGGGCAGACGGGCGCGCGATAGATGCTATAGCGGTAAGTTTTTGCCCGCGCCGACTTGCGGGCATGAAAATCAGCCGCTGCCTCGACGGCTTCGAGGACCCGGATCGAAGCCGGCAGAATATCGTTCAAAGCCTTGGCCAGGTTCTCCGCCGGGATCGGGGATACGGTCGTGAAACTGGCCACTTGTCCGAGCGCATGAACCCCGGCATCGGTGCGGCCTGAACCTTGCGGCAAGACTTTTTCCCCCGTAATCCGTCCAATGGCAGAGGCCAGAGTGCCTTGGACGGTTTCGCCATCCGGCTGTACCTGCCAGCCGGAGAAGTCCGAGCCGTCGTAGGCCAGCGTGAGTTTGAGATTACGCATGAGATCGGGAGGGATTCCTCGGCATATGGCGGCCCGGTAAGTCTTGACGCAAGTCTATACAACGTCGAGCGATAGCTGCGTCCGGGGCAGGAATTAACGGTCTCACCTCAGCTATACTATTGCATTCCACCCTGCGATTTCTGGACAGAAGCCGATGATCTGCCCAAGCGGCACAAATATTGAAACCTGGGACCATGGTTTTGCGTAACTACTCTTGAACCTGCGGCAGCTTTTTTCACTCTAATTAGAAGCTCTTATGCATGGAGATAAGCGAATGTATTTGCCTCGTTTGAAGTTTGTTATCTGGTTGGGTGCGGTCATCGTGCTGGCCAGTAGTGTCTCCGGCACCGTCTGGGCGCAAGATTCGACCCAGTCGAGTCCACCTGCCGCCCCCCAAGCCCAGCAGGCGGTGCCCACTGCGCAGCCGCAGAGTTTCCTCAACGGGGACTACTCCAAGGCGCAGTCCCACTTCCCCAACCCCATTTCTCCTTATATGCCGCGGCACGTCTCGCCGCCAAATCTGAGCAATACTCCGCGCATCGATGAGCTCATGCATGACGGCAAGCTCATGCTCTCGATGGATGATGCAGTCGCCCTGGCTCTGGAAAACAACCTCGACATTGCCATTGCGCGCTACAACTTGAACATCGCCGACACCGACATACTGCGGGCCAAGGCGGGTGCGCAAATTCTGGGTGTGAATGCGGGACTTGTCGAGGGCACGCCGGGCGGAGGCGTGGGTGGCCTCGGAGGCACCAGCGTGGGCTCGGGTACCGGCGGTACTAGCGTGGCAACAGGTGGCGCGGGTGCAGGCCTCAACGGTTTGGTCGGCTCTACCCTGGGACAGGGTCCAGTAATCACCAGCTTTGATCCCATCCTCTCCAGCACGCTGCAGATCGACCATGCGAAGTTTGAGTGCAACAGCCCCTTTTGCGGAACCGTGCAGAACACCGGAACCGCGAACTTCAACTACCAGCAGGGATTTCAATCGGGGACCAATTTGTCGGTGGGATTCACCAACTCCAGAATCACCAGCAACAACCCATTCACCCTGATCAGTCCGACCTTGAATTCCGGCTTGAAGCTGCAGCTCACGCAGCATTTGCTGCAAGGTTTTGGTTTTCCGGCCAACAATCGCTTCATTCGCATTGCCAAGAACAACCGCGAAATCACCGACGTGGCCTTTCGTCTACAAACCATCACCACCGTGGACCAGATCGAGAACATCTATTGGGACCTGGTCTTCGCCTATGAGAACGTGAGGGTGCAACAGGAGTCCCTGGCCTTTGCGACTAAAACGTTGTCCGACAACCAAAAGCAGGTTCAGATCGGCAGTCTGGCTCCCATCGAGGTGGTGCGCGCCCAAAGCACTGTGGCCGCCGACCAGCAATCGCTGACGGTTGCCCAAACCAATTTGCAACTGCAGCAACTGCTGATGAAGAATGCGCTCAGCCGCACCCTGGTCGATCCCCGTTTGGCGGATGCCGAGGTGATACCGACTTCTACCGTGCAGCTTCCCTCCCAGGAGGAAATAGCCCCAACGCAGGATCTGGTCAACGACGCGCTCAACCATCGCGCCGAGTTGTCCGAGGCGCGCATCAATCTTTCGAACAGTGAAATCAACATCAAGGCGATCCGCAGTTCCCTGCTTCCTACCGTCGATCTTTTTGCCTATTATGGCGGCTCTGGTCTTGGAGGCTCGCAGAGCCCGGCGAGCCTGTGTTCCAGCCCAGGCGCCGTGCCCGGTTTTTGCGCCGGACCCGGCGGCATTCCGGTGGCGCCTTCCGTCGGTTATGGCAGCACCTTGAACCAGTTGGTGGATTCGTCGGCTCCCGACAAAGGTGTAGGGTTGACCTTAAACATTCCACTGCGCAATCGCGCCGCTCAGGCCACGCAGGTGCGCTCCGAACTGGAATACCGTCAGGCGCAGATGCGCTTGCAGCAGATCGAGAACCAGGTGCGCATCGAGGTGCGCAACGCGCAGTTTGCGGTTCAGCAAAACCGGGCCAGCGTGGAATCTGGGCAAGCTGCTGTGAGATTGGGGCACGAGTCTCTGGAGGCGGAACAGAAGAAGTTCGCGCTGGGCGCTTCGACCAGCACGCTGGTGCTGCAGAACCAGTCGGCGCTGGCCACGGCGGAGTCAACCCTGGTTTCGGCCATGGCCGCTTACGAGAAGTCTCGGGTCGAGTTGGACCGGGCGACCGGGCTCTTGCTGGACCACGCGGGGATCATCATGGCGGATGCGGAACGCGGCCAAGTCACGCACATGCCAAACGTGCCCTTCGTCGCGCCCCGGCAGAACCCGCAGTCGGTGATGCCACCGGCTCCGCCGCCGACACAGCCACAACCGCAACAATAGTTGGTGGGAGAAAACACTGGCAGCCCTTACCGTCTGTGACTCACTAACAGGCGGTAAGAGCTGCCATTAATATTGAGATGTAGTCCTTAGGCGGCTGCAACCGCACTTGTACAGCGAGCGCTTTCGTAACCGACGGCCATGTAATAGAGGGCTTTGTCGAAGAACTGATCGAGCAGCCGGAACAACTCCATCTCGGCAAACAACTCCACAGGTTTGGTGACAACTCCTTCGTCGTGCAGGAATCTCCAGAGTTCCTCCTTGGTGGCGGTGATGGCGTACAGCAAGTGACTGAAGGCAACCCCCTGCTGGGACCTCCGCACGCCGATTTCGGTGTATACGCGTTTTACATCATGCTCCGTTTTGTAAAGCAACCATTCACTCAGGTTGCGAAAGATCTCGTAGGTACGGGCGTTCAGTTCTGCGGGCGGTACTTTCCGCAGGTCCAAGCAACGTGGATCGTTCTCCAACTTTAGGGTTAAGGCGCAGGAGAGCCGTTCGGCGTGTAATTCAATGAGCCGAACCAGTCGGATGGCTATCATGAGACACCTCCGCTGCTGCTACGTTTTATTCTTGTCCACCGGGCCGGGTTGTGCAGTGACGTATCTCACGCGGCCGTGCCAACGCAGGCCGTGATGTCCGAAGGCACCTCACCTGAGCATTGCCGGAAGCAGCTGGAGGGCGAATGGCACTTGCCCCGAGCCTGCCGTTGCCGCTCCCACAATCTGCAGGGCACCCTGAAAGCCTCCATCGGACGGCTGGAAGCTTGCCAGGCCGTTGGCATCGGACGCTACCGACAGTTGCGAGGAAGACAACACGACCGGCGTGGGATTGCGAGTGATTGAGGTATCCCCTCCAGAGGTGCCCGGCGACTGTTGCGCCGAACGCAAGCTCTGACCGACCGCCACGACTTGGACCGTTCCCGCTACTGCCTGCAATTGCAGCCCGGAACTGGGCACTGCAGTGCCATAGAACGTCACGCAGGGAGCGTTTCCGGGCGCAACGCATGCGCTGACCTGGACGTCTCCCGCCAGCGCTGTAAGAGAAAGGGTAGTGTTGGCATAGCCGTTGCTGTTTGCTGTGGCGGTCGCCGGATTCAATCCCGCCGATCCCTTCAGCACTTGAAAATTGACGCTGCCACCGCCCTGCGGTGTGCCATTGGAAAGCACACGAGCTGTCAATGTCAGATTCGCCGTCGCCCCCTGCAGAAGGTGCGCAGACTGCGGGCTTAGCGCCAGATCCAATGAGGAGGACGAGCCCACAACCGTGGTTTGCACTTGCTTGGGGTTTAAATAGGATGCTGGAGCCAGCTGCGCCGTGATGGTGATAGCTCCGGTCGCCAGCGGCGTGATAAAGGTTGACGACTGTCCGGTCAGATCGCTGAAGACAGTGCAACTCCCGGCGCCGGAACACGCTGAGAAAGCGGCGGTGGGGTTCGAAGTGAAGAAGACGCTGGCACCCGGTACGGGCGTGACTCCGTCCGCAGCCAGGACTTGTACGCGAATCGGATTCGGCGTCTGCCCGCCGATCGGCGTTGCCGGGTTGGTGGTTGGAATCAGGACGATGTTGTCGTTCGGCCCGGCACCGTAGGTAAGAGCGCCGGTGAGAATTGTGCTCGCGGACGTTGGCGGGTCCACCAGAATCACATTCAGCGCTCCGTCGGGCTGGGCGGGAGTAATGAGAGTGATCTGGTTGGCGTTCACCGCCAGCGGCTGTACCGTCTGCCTCCCAATTGTGACTCGCGTGTTTGCCTGGAAGCCGAGTCCGGCGATGGTCACCGGTCCGCCGGCCGCACTGGTACGAGCCGGCGTCACGTGATCGCCGTACAGGATGCGCGCATGATACCGATAGTCAGGCCGGCCATCTCCGCGCAGGTCGGAGATTGCGGCGCGGAAGCTCGTGGTCTGCAAAAACTGTGCGTTCAATATCGTGACCCCCAGGAAGGGACTGTTAAAGGCCGTCGAGGTATTGGCCGGTGCGGGGAAAGTTCCTGCGTCGGAGAGGTCCCACATGCCGATGACTGGCTGAGCTTTGTTTTCCGTCGCGTTTCCTGACTCGTCCAGCGCCGTCACCAGGAACGAGGCGGTGCGGTTCGCCTGGCCGGAAAACCAGAAATAGTCGACATCGCCGTATGGACTCAGTGAGCCGGTCCAGTCGCCTCCCAGCGAAATCGGTGCAGGAAGCGAATAGCTGGTGAGCGGGAAGGGATCAGGTTTCTGCCGCGAGCTGTTTTGCATCACGATATCCTGTTCCACATCTCCGCCCAAACTCACGTTGACGACAATCGCTGCCGCCGACCCGGATGGCTGCACCTGCCACGGCTCATAGGGCCCCACGGTTGCCGACCAGAAGGGATCAACCGCTTCCACTGAAAGTTGATACTGCGCGCTGGCGCCGCCATTGGGAATTTGCAAGCCGGCAAGGTCAAAGAATCCTTCGACGGTGGGATTGTCGGAGCCGAACCGGTTGTAGGGTTGCCCGCTGCTGTCATTGAATCCGGTGGCCGGATTCCCGGCGTTGCCGCAAGAAAGGAAACCGGAAAGGGAAGCTGCAGCCAAGACTCGCGAAGGCAGTCCGGTGCCGGGGTCAATCCAGCGTGCCACCACGTTGACTCCCTGCATCCCCTGGCCAGGTTGCCCACTGCCACCGCTGAATAGCACGCGCCCGTGAATACGCGTGGTGGTTAAGGAGAGAAGCTGCTTGCCCGGGAAATTACCGAGGTTCTGCGCCGTCACTGGATACAAGCGTGAGAGCGCGGCCTGATCATCCATTTTCGGCTGGTAGGGATTGGAATAACAAATGTTGATTGGAATGCAATTGAGCGGGTCGTTGGCGTGCATGACCGGAAAACCGGCATAATCCGCCTGGGTGGCCGGTGGTTGGTGGGTGAGGACATTGTCGTTTACTTGCGACCAGTCAAGTCCGAGTATTCGGCCCAGCACCCGGACCAGGCGGTACTCCACGTCGGTCAATTGTGACGTTGCCTGCGCGCAGTTTCCATTCATGACCACGAGTGCATGGGAAAAAGTAGCATTGGTTGCAAAGTTGTCGATCCCGCCAAATACGGCGTTACTGAAGCAGGCCGACGCGCTTCCGGCACCTTGCCCCAATAGGGCGTCGGTCACAGTGCCGTCAGCGTCATAAACGATCCCGACGGGTGTGCCGGTAGCCGAGGGCAGAATATCGGCTGGCATGGTGATGGTGAAATCGGGGTTCACAAAAACATTCGCGCTGCTGACGTCTTCTGCCAGCTGGCCGGCGCGATTGGCCGCGACCGCCGCTGTCGGAATAGAGGTCCACTGGCTGAATGCGTCCGCCACCAGTGCATCGGCGCTGGCCCCGGGAAGAATCGGGCTGAGATCGCCCTGATCGGTGTCATAGCTGAGATTGCCCTGACCCCAGGTTAACGCGACGCCCATCGTGCCGGAATTGAAGTAGCCGGCCCCTGCCACGTACTTTGGCCCTCCCGCTCTGACTGACTGTGGCAGGCAAATTGGCAAGATCGCGAACCAAAGCGCCAGCGCTCTTACGCGGTGATACGCTCGCGCGGTCATGGCTGCTCCCCAGGCTCGCGCCGTAGCGCTCTGGCGAGTTCCCTCAGGCTCACTACGCGGGTTCTCCCAGAAGGATTCTTGTCGGGAAGCCGTGGCGACCGAGGCCGGGTTGGTCCGCGCGGAACCACGATCCGGCCCGCGGTGTTTATACGGAAGCGGCCCATCGGTCCGCCCACCGGGCTCGTCAACCCCAGTTTGCTCGGCGGATACAGAAAGAGCATAACGCGCTCCCCTGATCGATATCGCTCCCCGGATTGCCATAGCCCGGCCCACTCGCGAATCACAAGTCTCTGTCCGTGGCTCACACCGCGAATCGCGTTATCGACCTGGAAGGTGATGCGCATAACAGCGACAGCATCTTTGCGGGTCGATGCTATGCGCTCGACCTTCATTACGGTGCCGCTGAAGATATATCCCGAACCACGGGACAAAGTGTGAAGGTTGGGAATAACCGGAGCAGTTGCATCTTCCATCAACTCGGCTGCGGCGCCGCCGCAGGCAAGGATCAGCACCGCGGAAGTGACGAAGAACTTCCAGAATGGGAACAGCATCGCGAGCCTCGCAATCGATCGAGGCCAGCCCTTCGACGGGAGGTGGATCGATGCTAGAGAACGGAGGTGAGAACCGCAGTGCGCAATGTCACGAGAGACTTGTGATCGATGGACATTTTCACAACGGGCGTAGCGCCTTCGCCCGTCATACCGGTGCCTGATGCCGGATTTCGGTGGTGGATTTTACCCACCTGGAGTATCTTGGGCAGGGTCTGAGGAGGGACGCAATGCTGGCTAATCGTCATCCGCTCACGCGTCGTGAAATCCTGGAAGGATGTGTCGGTCTGGGCTCGCTCGCCATCGCTTCCTCCTCCCCGGCATGGGCAATGTTGAACGCATTCGAGCAGCGGGAGACGTCACATCACAGGCCGACGCCGCCCAACGAAATAGGGCCGTTCTACAAAAAGAATGCGCCCGCAGTCTCTGTGTTCAGGGCGCCGGGCGATCCCGGTATGCCGCTTACGGTTTCCGGACAGGTCTTCAACACGCGTGGCGATGAGCTTACAAACGCGGTTTTGGAGGTTTGGCAGACCAATCATCTCGGCCACTACGACCTGGATGGCTACCGCTATCGCGGCAAACTAGCTCTCGATAAGACCGCTGCCTATAAATTGGATTCCGTGATGCCCGGACACTACCCGGATCGTGTGTGCCAACACGTTCATTTTGCGGTCACGGCGCCCGGGCACCGGCCGCTGATCACACAATTGTATTTCGCCACGGATCCGGTATTCGAGGGTGATCCAGACCGCAATTTCAAGCGCGACCCGCTGATTCACAGCCGCGAACTGGTGCGCCCTGTCATGTTGGTGGGTGATCCGCACGACATTCAGGCAGCGGTCCGCTTCGAGCTCTGCCTGGAGATCCTGTGATGCCGCAGTTCTGCAGCTTACTGGCGGTTCTCCTGTTGGCGCTGTCTGGGGCGTCGCTGGGGCAGAGCCTGAAGCTGGAAAAAAATCTGACCGTGCCTCCCGATTCAGAGGTGAGATTCGCGGTCATTTCCCCGAAGGGCGATTTCGTCGCCGCAGCCTGCAAGGACAGCCGGGCACGAGTGTGGGCTTTCCCGTCCGGTGAACTGAGGCAAGCTTTTGACCTTACAGACCAGCCTGTTTCCGCCCTGACTTTCTCGGACGATGGCAGTCTGTTAGCGGCTGGAGGCGAACGCGGAGCGGGGAAGATTTGGAGCATTCCTTCGGGAAAACTGAAGCTGGAGTTCACCGTAGGGGTACGCGTAGAAGCTCTGGCAATTTCACCGGACAAGACTCTGCTTGCGATTGCTCGCCACGAAATGCCAGCCCAGCTATGGGACCTCTCGGTGGGAAGGATGGTGACAGACTTACCCGCAAAGTTCAGCGGGTCGCTGGCGGTTGCCTTTTCGCCGGATGGACAACGGCTCGTCTCCGCCGACGCCGACACGGAGATCCGCATCTATGAGGCGCAGACCGGCGCGCTGCGAGCTACCAACTCCGACTTCCTGCTGGAGACGTTTGCCGTTGCCTTTTCTCCGGACAGCAAATATTTATACGTGGGCGGCGCAGACAAGACCATCACCGCGCTCGATCCAGTCAGTGGTAAGGCGGTGCGCACATTTCCCAAGCAATCCTTCGTGGTTGGCGGTCTGCAGGTCGCTCGTGATGGAAAGTCTATGGTTGCGGCGTATTTCGATGAGAACGGTTTCAGCAACCCAGCGCCAGTCCTGGTCTGGGACGTCGCCGCCGGTGCCGTACGGACGACAGTTCTCCAAAATGGCTTTACGGCGAACGTGGGCCAATTTCTGAACGATGGCCGCTTGCTGCTGACCAGTCCTTCCACTGGAATGTTGCAGGTGTGGTCGGTGCATTGATCAGAGCTGCGATGCCGCACGCTTTCTGCTTTTTTGCCCCTGCCTCTCCGCCGACAGGTAGGCACCGGTCAGCAGCAGGAGGCCGGAGAGGAACGCCCAAAACATCAGACTCACCGAGAGCGCGAATGGTCCGTACACTTCCTCGAAGTTCAGACGGGGCAGTGCCAGGATGTAACAGTATTTGAGTACCTCCGAGAGCAACCCCATGATCACGGCCGCCGGAAGCACCGCACGGGCCCGCACTTTGCCGTTGGGCAACAGCCAGTAAATCAGGAAAAAAATGGCAACGCTGGTGGCGATCGCAAATGCCCTCATGGTAAGAAGACGCAGCAGGCGCACGCCGAAAACCACGTGACCGAGCGTTACGGTCTTGAGCAGTACCACGTTGCCCGCGGTTAATCCTACCGAGAGCAGCGCCAGCACTCCGCAAGAAAACGTCAGCCCCAAGGAGATGAGCTGATTCCCCAGGTATGAGCGGTTGTCTGGGAAACGCCAGATGCGATTCAGCGCCACCTCCAGCGGCATGAAGATTCCTGTGGAGGTCACCAGCAAAATCAGAAGCGAAAGGAATTGCGTGCGTTGCCGGGCTCCCACCAGCGCATTGAGATTGCGTATGACGAAATCCTGGCCGGCGGGAAGATTATCGCGCAGCAATTGCACCACGACTTCATACATCGCGCGGGAGTGGAAGACCTGGCGGATGAGCGTCAACAGCAGCAACACGAATGGGAAAAAGGAAAGAATGGCATTGGCGGCGACTGAAAAAGCGAAGGTGTGAACTTCAGTGCGCAGCAGGTACCTCATGGTGGAATGAAGAAGCTTGAAATAGGAGTTTGTACCTCCGGCCGTAGAGCGGCGCGGAGGCGGCGGATACGTCGCCGATGCGGTTGAGTCACTCAAGATTGGTCTAATCTTATCAGAGACTTGCAGTGATCCCGTCGGCGAGCCAGCGGACCTCACCCCAGTTCACGGGTTCCCTCCCGGCGAGACACGAAACCGGGGGTCATATTTACCAATCTCATTTCCGCTGCAAATTCTTTTCTTGCCAGAAGTGAGGTTCATGAATATTATTCTGTGCTCGTTGCAGTCGCGTATGGGCAACGAGTTTGAATCGTTTCAGGTTGATGTTGCGTGTTCTTGCCGTCGCAATCCGCGCCACCACGACAGGCTCCCGAGCTTTGTGCCGTGCTTTCTCGCACGACTTGAAGCTCAGGAGCCTTTCTGTTGTCCTCGGGGATGGCAGTGCGGGCAACGTCCGCTCGTTCGGCCACGTTCTTTGAGGGGGAAGTGAGGAAGCGCGCGCGCTTCGCTTAGGGCGTGGGATTCTTAATCTCAGCAGAGGCGAAAGGAGTTCTTTTGTGAGAGAGAAGGGCACAGTAAAGTGGTTCAACGGGGCCAAAGGGTATGGGTTTATCCAGCGGTCCACTGGGGAAGACGTCTTCGTTCATTTCTCCGCTATTCAGGAGAACGGATACCGCACGCTGAATGAGGGCGAAACCGTGGAGTTTGATCTGCTGAAGGGCCCCAAGGGGTTCCAGGCGGCTAACGTGGTGCGCGCATAGCAGCCTCGCTTGCCGATGTTCGCCAACCCTCTCAGTAACCGCTGGGAGGGTTTGTTATTGCTCGAACCCGAACCGAAGCAAAGCGTCGGGCGCAGGCTAGGGCGTGATCTCGAACACGGTCCCGAAGTTATGCGTGCCGCCCGCACCTGTTGTGCCGTAGAGATTGCCAAAGGCATCGAAGATCAGGCTGCCAAGGGGACCGCACCCGTCCTTATCAGCACGCTTGAATTGATGCAATACCTTCTCCTTCCAGCCTCCGGCGGCCGTGGGCGTCAGCTCGAACACCGTTCCGCAGGCATAAGCGCCGCCCAGAGAGGTCGTGCCGTAGAGATTGCCGGCGGCATCGAAGATCAAGCTGGCGCGCGGTTCGGACCCGTCTTTGCCACCCTTGAATTTATGCAGAATCTTCGTTGTAGACCAGCCCCCGCTCGACTTGGCCGTCAACTCAAATACCGTCCCGCAGGGCGAATCGTCCCCGAAAACACAACTGGAATTTCCGCCCTCTACCGTCGTGCCATAGAGATTGCCAGCCGCATCGAAGATCAGTCCGGCTAAGGGAACGGACCCGCCGTTCCCCGTGGGGGAGGTGAAGCTATGCAACACCTTGTGCGTCCAGCCGCCGTCCGCCTTGGGCAACAACTCGAACACTGTTCCGTAGCCATTATTGCCGCCAATGTTCGTTGTGCCGTAGAGATTCCCGGCACCATCAAAGACCAAGCGGCTCGCGGGCCCGACCCCATCTTGGCCCCGTCCGAACTCATGCAACACCTTGAGCGTCCAGCTCTCGTCCGCTTGGGGCATCAACTCGAACACCGTTCCTGGGCCATTGCCGCTGTAGAGACCGCCGAAATCAGCCGTACCATAAAGATTACCTGCGGCATCGAAGGTCAGGCCCGCGAGGAGATAATATCCGTCCTTGCCAGGGTTCACCGTGAAGCTGTGAAGAATCTTTTCCGTCCAGCTTCCATCCGCCTGGGGCATTAGCTCGAACACCGTTCCCTGGCTGCCACTATTCCCTTGTTGCGTTGTGCCGTAGAGATTTCCGGCGGCATCAAAGATTAGGTCGGGATTTGGCGTAGCTCCGTCGTTGACCTTGGTGTTGAACTCATGCAGCAGTTTCTCCGTCCAGCTTCCGTCCGCTTGGGGCATCAGCTCGAACACAGTCCCGTCGTTATAGGTGCCTCCCTGCGTCGTCCCGTAGAGATTGCCAGCGGCGTCGAAGACCAGGCCGTCTTCGGGAAAGTTCCCGGAGTTGCCTTTGTGACTGAAGTTAAAAAGCACCTTGTCCGCGGCCGCGGAAACGCCGGTCACAAACAGTACCGCAGCGAAGATCGCCAGAGCCGGAGTCAATCCGATGGAAAGTCTGTCTCCTCGCATAACTATTCCCTCCCCAGAGGTACCGTGAACATAGCCGACGGTTCTATCCAAAACGACGGAACTACCAAACTATATCCGCTGTCATTTTGCAGCCATTTGGGGCGGAATCGGTTCAGCAGGCGGGCAGGTGGTGTCCTAATTTAGCCAGGAGGCAAATTTGGCGCGACCTGCAGGCACTATGTCGCTGTCTTTCTGTGCCAATAGCTGAAAGCACGAGCGGGGACGCTCACGCCTACACTTTCCGCGGCACGGCATCGAGCCCTGAGCGAATCCCGACGCTAATGCAGTTCCACCGACACCAAGTCTCCGTTTGCCCCGTCTCGCGCCTTGTAATTCACCGAGACTGACTGGTTCGTCCATGCGCAGGAGAACTGGTCTGCTCCCACCAGGGTCAGTGATTTGTAGTCCGGCGTCCGCAGCTTCAAACTCTTTGCCCCCGCCGCGACCGTCAAAATTGCCACTGGAGCCTGAGAGCAATCGACCGCCACCAGTTTTCCCTTGGCATAGAGAATAGGGCGCCGATCGATCTGGGGCTGGGGCGGAGGCTGGTCGGGGTTTTCGTCGTTCGCGTCATCGGAGGATTGAGCAGCTTGTGAAGGCGCGGCTTTCGGCTGTCCGATAGCATGAGAAGCGACTGACGGCGGTGGACCCGGCTTGGCAGAAGCCTCCGGGGACAACGTAGAAGGCGTGGTGGCGGACGACCCTGCGTCGTGTACCGGCGCCACACCGTACTTCTTCAGGAAAGGTATGTCTTGCAAGTCCTGGCGCGCCGCGCTGGCAATCGTGGGATCGGGGCTCGCGGCGAGACGTTCCAGCCACGCGCTGGCCGCATCCCAATTTTTGCCCGCCAGGTAGATCTTTGCCATATTCAACAGGTAGCCTTGGTTTCTGGGGCTGAGCTGAAGGGCGGCGCGCAAGGAATCAGTCGCAGCGCGGACGCCTCCACCTTCCAGTTGCGCCATGGCCAACATGTTGTACGCCTCTGCGAATTCGGGATCCCAATCCAGCACCACGTGCAGATCGAGCATCATGTTCGCCAGTCCTTTGGTCTCGCCGCCGGTCAATTTCGCCTCGCGGAACTTCCACAGAGCCAGATAAAAATGCGTCAATGGATCACGGCCGTCCAGGGCAACGGCTTTCGTATACTCCTCCACCGCTTCATCGAACTCCTTCTGCTCCATGTGATCCCAGCCGAAGGCCCGATGGGCGACCGCGTTGTCGCCTTTCGGGCGGCTCACAATGGAGTCGAGTTCCTTTAGAGCCTGGTCGCGATGCTCGGGCAGTCGCAAGCTCATCTCGGCAACCAACGACTGGGCCTCCAGCTCGGGAATTTCGTGAGTGCTGGATCCCACCACGTCCGCCGCCAGGGGCGCCGCCGCCGGCTTGAGCGGAGGTGGAACGGGTCCACCCGAGGCTCGTCCCTGAAGCGCCGGGGCAAGAGCGTGAAAGTAATCTTTCGCCGCCTGGCCAAGCTGAGCCGAGGTCATTCCATAGGCTTTCTGAATTGCCTCCTCCACGGGAAGTTTCTGGCTTTCAACCAGGCCGAGATAGGTGCCGGTGGAGGACAGTTTGTCCTGGTTAACCAGATAGTGCATCACCATCCACGATTGGGCTTCGAACAGCAGGTGGTTTTTCGGCGGGCTCGGGGTCTGCCGCCGCGTGGCAAACAGTTCGGGGATGCTGAGCCAGGTGGCATTGTTCAGTATGTCGACAAAGGACGTTCGCGGACTGCCCGAAGTTTGACCACCCGGCGCCACGAATTCCGGGTCGGCGACGATCTGCATCTGGGTGTTGTCCAGCTTGATGCTGGAGAAGTACGCCACAAAGCCTTCGTCAAACCAGTCCTGGGCGGGCGGGTAGTTGTAGTTCAACAGCACCCGGCCGAAGTCGCCGGAAATGGCCCGCCAGCTCTCGTCCTGCGACGCATCCAGGACAAAATAATCGCGATCGGTTCCGGCGATGAAAAAGCCACCACGCGCAATCGCCTCATCCTGACGCGTCGGTGCCACCTTGGAGAATTCCTCGTTGTTCCTCAGTGCGATGATGGAGAAGGGTTCGGGAATGTTCACCCGGGTTTTCATCAGCAATTGGGAAAACGCCGCACGCATCTGCTCGAAACGGACTACGATATCGCGGCCTTTTCTTTCGTCAGCGTCGGTAAGCACGGAGAAGTGATCAGAGTCGATGCGAAGCCAGTGCGGTTCCGAATCGCGCGCTGACGAAGACGGGGGCAGCATGGCGAACAGCAGGGCAGCGGCCAAATGGAGGCAACGAATAGGACGAGTACGGAGCATTTGTCCCGGAGTCAACCAAGCAGAACTGAAATCATGCTAGCACGGCACAGACCGGAGACGACGGGGGTCTCGCCGGTCCTGGCGGGCAAGGGCGTCCGGCCTTCAAGTCAGGAAAGTTTCTCTGCCGCCCATCGCGCGCTTTCTGCAACAACCGGATCGTCATCGCCGGCTAGTTTCTTCAGCACAGGTAAGAACCGTCGATCCCCGCTGTTCCCCATGGCAATAGCCGCGTTTCGCCGTATCCCAGTGCGCTTTGTTCGTCGGATGGGCGATCCACGAAAGGTGTGGCGAAACCCCTCCGCGGTCATCTCCGCCAACCATTCGAGAGCCGGGTTGACCAGCCCATCGCGTGGCTGAAACTCCGGCGCTGCGGTCGCGGGCGACTTGCGGTTCCATGGACACACGTCCTGACAGATGTCACAGCCAAACACGTGCCTGCCCATGCCCTCGCGCATGTCTTCCGGTATCGCCCCGCGCTTTTCGATGGTCAGGTACGAAATACAGCGATTGGAATCGAGCTGATACGGCGCAATCAACGCGTCCGTAGGGCAAGCCTCGATGCAGCGCGTGCAGGTACCACAGCGGTCGGGCGCGGGCAGGTCAGGTTCGAGTTCCAGTGAAGTAAGGATGACTCCCAGGAATAGCCATGACCCCACCTTCTGATTCAGTATGCAGGTATTCTTTCCGATCCACCCTACGCCGGCATATTTGGCATACACACGCTCGACCAGTGGCCCTGTGTCAACATAGGAGCGCGTCTGCGGAGCTCCTGAATTGTCGACATCCCGTAGCAATCGCTCCTCGACCTCGCGTAGTCGACGCATCACCGCTTCGTGATAGTCCTCGCGGCTCCATGCGTAACGTGAAATCCAGCCGCAATGTGAATCCTCGGCCTGGGTGGAGTAGGGCTGCGCGGTGTTGTAGTTGATGGCGCAGACCACCACGCTTCGCGCCCAGGGCGCCACCGAGCGCAACGAGGTTCGCTTCAGTTCTCCCGCGTCATCGCGGGCTTCCAGGTACTTCATCTCCCCGGCCTGCCCGGCGGCGATCCATTGCGGGAAATGCTTCAATTCGAGGAAGTCACGCACCGGCGCGATGCCGGCTAGTTCGAATCCAGCCTCTCGCGCCGCCTGCTTTACCAATGCCGTGATTTCGCTAGTCGCTGCCACGAGCGGGGTTCAGATCCTCCCGTGAGATGTATTTTAGTCGTTAGCGCCGGGAGTCACGGGCGCCAGCAACAACGCAGGCGCACTCGCGCCGGGCTGGGCGCACAAGCGTGACTTGGGTTCAGGTTAAGAGAAGCTCAGGCCGGTTCGTTTCCCGGCCGGGCAGATGAGGACGTCTGCCCCTGGGACAATTCTTCTTGGCAACCTAGTTCGAGGCTTCGTAGACCACTCTGCTCCCCGGCGACAACGTGGCGGTTCCCGCGCTCGCTCCGGCAGCAGCAGCGACGGCCTTAGATTGCTCGGTGATAGCAGGCTTTGCCGGTTCCGCCGGCTTGGGCTGGCTGGGCTTCTCGTTCTTCGCCTGAGACGAGGTGCGAACTTCGACACTGCCTTTCAGCACGGCTCCGTCCTCCACGCTGATGCGCTGGCTGATCACGTCGCCGGTCAACGAGCCTTCGCTGCGGATGTCGAGCCGGTCGGTGCACTCGATGTTCCCTTTCACCGTCCCCATGATGACCACCTCGCGGGCATTGATATTGGCGGTGACGCTGCCGTTGCGCCCGACGGTCACGCGGTTATCGGCGAGCTGAATCGTTCCTTCGACACAGCCGTCAATGTAGAGGCTCTCGGAGCCGGTAATCTCGCCTTTGATGACGAGAGAACGCCCGATGGTGGCTTGTTCGATGGGTGGATTCACGGTTTTGACGGGTGTGTAATTGGTTGCTGGGGCTGGGTATTTTTGTGCGGTGGATTGGTTTTGCGCTGGTTGCAACATCGCTTCTAGTCATCCTTCATTCCGCGCGGCTTCAGTTACCGCAGGCGGTGGGGTGTGTGGAACTTAGGCTGACTATGACATGAACCTTCGGGCAAGAGCAGGTTACGGAAGAACGTGTCCGACCGTGGAGCTTAAGTTCAGGCTTGCAGCGTCTGCGCTAACTCTTCCCACTCCGTCATGTGCCCCTGCAGTTGGTTGCGATGACGGGCGAGTTCTTGAGTGAGGCGGGCGGTTTCGTCCGCGCTGGTGAAGGTTTGCAGCCCGTTTTCGCAGGCGGCGATGGCGGCTTCGGCGCGAGCGATCGCCTGCTCCAGTTCCCGCACTCGATCTTCCAACTGCTTGCGCTTGATCGGATTCAGCCGCTTCGATTTTGAATCGGCGGAATCAGCGGGAATCTGCGGCGGCTTGCCGTTGGCGGGCGCGGGCGCAGTAGCACCCTCGATACTCTGCTGCAACTGCGCGGCGCCACCTTCCTTGCGCCAGCGATAGTCCTCGTAATTTCCGGGATAGACTTCCACCCGGCCTCCGCCCACTTCGAATACGCGGGTGGCCAGTTTGTCGATGAAGTAGCGATCATGGGAGACGAACACCACGGTTCCGGTGTACTTCGACAGTGCCTCCAGCAAAACATCCTTGGCTCGCATATCGAGATGGTTAGTGGGCTCGTCGAGCAGCAGGAAATTCGCCGGTTCCAGCAGCATTTTCAGCAGGGCATAGCGGTTGCGTTCGCCGCCAGAAAGCACGCCGATGCGTTTGAAGACTTCGTCCGCCGAAAAGAGAAAACAGCCCAGCAGGCTGCGCAACTCAGTTTGGGTCGAGCGCGGTGAGAGCTCGCCGATGTCATCCAGAATACGCGCGTCCGGATTCAGTTCCTTATATTGATCCTGGGCGAAATAGTCGGCCTGCACATTGTGACCGAGTTTGTATTCGCCCTGGCTGAGCCGCTCTTCCCCGGCCAGCAGCTTGATCAGGGTTGACTTCCCGGCGCCATTCACCCCCACCAGCGCAATCCGGTCACCGCGTTCGATCATGAAACTGACGTCGCGAAAGACTTCCTTCTCTCCGTAGGACTTCGCCACACCGGCGAATTCCGCCACGATCCTGCCACTGGGCTTCGGCTGGGGGAACGAGAAGTGAATCGTCTTCTCCTCTTCCGGAAGCTCGATGCGCTCAATCTTTTCCAGCTCCTTGATGCGGCTTTGCACCTGCTTGGCCTTGGTGGCCTGGTAACGAAAGCGGTTGATAAACACTTCCAGTTGCTCGATGCGCTCGCGCTGGGTGCGATACGCGGCTTCCAGTTGCTCCTGCCGCTCCGTCTTCTGCGCCAGGTACTTCTCGTAGTTGCCGGGATAGAAGTGAATCCGCTTGTTCCAGATCTCGACAATCTTGCTGACGGTGACATCAAGAAAGTAGCGGTCGTGGGAAATCAGCACAAAGGCATTGGGATAGCCGGTCAGATACTCTTCCAGCCAGTTGCGGGCTTCGAGATCGAGGTGATTGGTGGGCTCGTCGAGCAGCAGCAGGTTGGGCTGCTGCAGCAAAAGCTTGGCCAACGCAAGGCGCATCTGCCAGCCGCCCGAGAATTCGTCGGTCTGACGGTGCCAATCTTCTTTCGCGAAACCCAGCCCCATGAGCACACTTCCGACGTGGGCATCGAGAGCGTATCCATCATGGGTGCGGAATTCGTGCTCGATGCGCTGATAGCGCTCGGCCACGCGCGCGTACTCGGCTGAGGCATGATCCAGTTCGGACATGCGTCCAGTCAGGTCTTCCATCTCCCGTTCCAGGCCGCGTAGTGCGTCAAACACCGACATGCACTCAGCGAAGACTGTGCGGCTGGAGAGCGTAAGCCCGTCCTGCGGGAGGTACCCGGCACTGATGCCTCGGGCGGTGCTGAACGAGCCGTAGTCGACTGTCTCCAGTTCGGCCAGGATTTTCAGCAGCGTGGATTTGCCGGTACCGTTCGCCCCCACCAGTCCGACCCGGTCGCGGGCGGTGATCAGCCAGTCCACTCCCTCGAACAGGAGCTTCTGGCCATAGCGTTTTCCGGCAGAGGACAGTTGAATCATGGGTCATTCCATCGTCTCATGAGAGGGGTGATTTGCAGAAGAAGGCGCTATGTAGGCGCGGGCGTGATCGCCGGGCGGGGTTGCAAGCAAGCCAAGCACGAGCGAGGACGCTCGCGCCTACAGAACCCAGCTAGCGCGTCAGGACCGGCTTGGCCGCGCTCAGATGTTCCACAGCCCGGTCAACCACGGCCTGCATCTCCCGGGCATACTTCACTTCACGGCCTTTGGCGAGAGTCTTCTTGGCATCTTCGGCGGAGAACCAGGTGGGATTGCGCTCCGGTTCGTGTGAGGACTCGGTTTGCACCACTTCCATCAAGAACGCTTTCACCACAAATTCACGCACCCCCGGAGATTTCCAGAACACGCCTTTGGAGTGCAGATAGAGATGGAAGTGACGGGGCTCGATATGTCCGCGAACGCCGGCTTCTTCCCAGGCCTCCTGCTCGGCCGCCTGGCTGTGCGACATGGCGGCCTCGGGTGTTCCCTTGGGAAAGGTCCACTTGCCTCCGCCGTTGGTGTTCACCAGCAGGAACTCAATCGCCGGCCCGCGCCGGCGGTAGCAGATGGCGGCCACCTGCAACGGTAAGGCAAATCTGAGAGACCGAGATGCGGCCAACTGCCAATCCTCCGAGGAAACTCCAGACTTTGCCATGATAAGTGCAGAATATTTCAGGAATGTTAAATTGCAACGAAAAAGGTGCAGTCCTGGTGGTTACGGAAGGGTGCCCTTGGCGGGACGCGCCCGTCTAGAGACCCATTCCCGGACAAGAAATGTGTGGGGCGGACACTCCTGTCCGCCGCCTTTGACTTTGCCTTGGTGTTGTTTTCCTGGGCGTGATCCATCGGATAAGCCCACCCTGGGGCAAGTGACGGTTGCCAGGCAGCACACTGCGTATAAACAAGATCAAGGTCAAAGGCGGCGGACAGGAGTGTCCGCCCCACACGAGACTAAGAACATCTAGGCGGACGGCCCCGGTTCGCAGGACTGCAGCGACGGGTGGGCGTTGGCTGCGGCATTTTCCAGGATGTGCACGGTGTCGAGAATCGTAGAGATCACATTCTCATTGCCGATGGCGGTGTTGATCATCATGTGATACAGGCAGCGTGTGGGCCAGTCGGCGTCGAAGTAGCGTTTAACGAAGGTCATCCGATCCAGATCGATGGTCTCCAGTTGTTCTTCGGCTTCCTTCCTGCTCTTGCCCAGTTCCAGCACCCGGCGAAGTTTTTCCGCGTAGGATGCATACAGAAATACATGAAAGGCCTCGCCGTGATCGCGCAGGAAGTAGGGGGCGCCGCGGCCGACGATTACGCCCTCGCCCTGGTTGGCCACTCTTTCCATCACCTTCTTGCCGACAGCGACGAAGCGGTCAGTATTGAACGGTTCGTGACTGGGTAGCGAAATGCTGCGCTCCTGACTGCCGCGCAGGAAGACATGAACCAGACGCTGAAACGTGCTGTCGACCCGTTCTTCGCAGCGCTCCACGATGGAACAGTCCACGTTGGCCGCCCTGGCAATTTCTTCGGTGAGGGCGTGATCCCACAACTTCCAACCCAGACGGGCGGCGAGCACACGGGCGATTTCTCCCCCGCCGCAACCAAATTCCCTTTCAATCGTAATAATTCGGTACAACGAACTCCCCCTAACGAAATTCTAAACCCGGGTTACCGGATCCAGACCTTGGGCTCCACGGAATTCCCCGGCCGCAGGACATGTTCCCTGGTCTCACCTTCATCAAAAGTAATCTTCACTGGAATGCGCTGCACCACTTTCACGTAGTTTCCAGTCGCATTCTCCGGCGGCAGCAGGCTGGTGATAGCCCCGCTGGCTCCGGCGATGCTCTGCACATGTCCCTTGTAGTCTTTGCCGTTGGTGTCGACGTGGATGGTAACCGCTTGTCCGACTCGCACCGCCTTCAGCTGAGTTTCCTTGAAGTTGGCGGTCACCCAGATGTCGTCCAGATTGATGACTTTCATCATCTCCTGGCCGACTGCAACGTTTTGTCCGGCTTCCACCGTTCGATTTGTGACCACTCCGTTTACCGGCGCCACCACCAGCGTATAGGAGAGGTTCAACTGCGCCTGATCGAGCGCAGCCTTCTTAAGGTTAGCCTCGGCCTGGGCAGACTGGGCGCGGGAGCGGATCACGGCTACTTGCTGCGGACCGGTGGCTGCGGTACGAACATTCGCCTGCGCCTGAAGCAGTCTGGATTGTGCCTGTGCCACCTGATTCTCAGCCGCCGCAGCCAGCGCTCGCGCCGCGTCTACAGCAGCCGCGTTGGCCTTGGCTTCGGCCAATGCCTGGTCGTACTGCTGCTGGGAAACCTCCTGCTTGTCTACCAGCTGTTTGTAACGCGCCAGGTCATCTTGTGCTTTGACATTAGTGGCTTCGGCTTGCGCCAACTGCGCCTTGGCCGCGGCGAACTGCTGCCGCGCGACCTGAATTCCGTGCGTGGCGCCGGACGCGTCGGCCTGGCTGCTTGAAACCTGGCTGTCGGTACTCACGCTGGTGATGGGAATGTTCACTCCCGCCGCCTCGGCCAGGGCAACGGCGTTCAAATAGTCGGCCTTGGCACGTTCGAGGGCGATCTCGTAGTCCTTGGGATCGATCTGGACCAGAGGCGTCCCGGCCTTCACGTACTGGTTGTCTTCCACCAGAAGTTTGGTCACATGACCGGAAACCCGCGCGCTGATCGAGTTCAAATGGCCGTCGATCTGGGCATCGTCGGTATCCTCATAGCTGGTGAGATATCGCATGACAAAGAAGGCAGCCACCAGCAGCACTACCACGCCGAAGATCAGAAAGAGACGGACCCGGGGGCTTCGTGATCGAAAGCGTCTCCAGCGCAAATCGCGCTCGCTGGCGGGCAGCGGCGCGGGCTGGCCAGGGGACTGCGCTTGAGGTTCGGACTCGCTCGTAGGAGCCATCGTGTCGGTATTGTCTGCCATATTTTAAATCACTTGCTTTGCAGATATTGCTTCACGCCTTCTTCGGCGAAGCCGATCGCTTTGGCCAGCTCCACCTTCGCTAAATTGTGGGCGTAAAGGCTGGATATGTAGCTCTCATTGGCGGAGACTAACGTCTCCTGCGCCTGTACTACCTCCAGATTATCGGTGACCCCTGCGGCAAATCGGTCGCGCGCCTGCGCGAGGGTCTGACTCGCCAGGTCAACCGAACTGCGCGCCACTTCCACCTGGTCGGCGGCGGCGGTCAGATCCAGCAGGGCGGTGCGTACCTCATAATCGATCTGGCCCCGCAGGTTCTCCAGCTGCTGCCGGCTTTGGCGCAGCGATGCCTCTGCTTGTAGCACATCGGCGTGGGTTCTTCCACCGGCAAAAATCGGGATGTTCAGGGTGGCGCCAACCTGAAACACGCCATGCGAAATACCCAGGTTGACGCCGGCCGCGCCGTAGTCCCCGGCAATGTCGACCGTGGGATAGTGCTGGGCGGTCGCAGCCCGTCGCATCTCCTCGGCGGCGCGCACTTGCCCAGCAGCAGCCAGATAGTCCGGACGCGACAGATAGGCCCGCCGCAGGTCTTCCTCGAGGCCGGCGGTGGCCAGTGGCTCGTAGGGAGCCTTGGTCGTGAGCTGGAACTCTTGTCCCGGCGGGAGACCGATAACCCGCGCCAGGGTCAGCTTTTCCTTGGCATAATCATTCCGCGCGACAATCAACTGCTGTTGCCGGCTTTGCAACTCGACCTTGGCGCGCAGCGTATCAATGAAGGGACTTAGTCCCGCTTTCTGCTGATCCAGAGTCTTGTCGTAAAGTGCTTGCGCAGTCTCCACTTCGGCTTGCGCCGTGTCTACGCGGGATGCTCCCGCGAGAGTCAGAAGGTACGAATTTCCCACGGCAAGAACGACAATCTCTCTCGCATTTTTCAGCGAAAACTCCGCCGCTTTTTCGCTCTCCATGGCGCCACGCGTGCGCTCGATCGAGTGATAGTCGAAGACGGTCTGGGAGAGGTAAGCTCCGCTCTGGAAGATTCCCAGCGGGCCAACCACCGTAGGAATTCCGGGGACCGGGATGCGAAATCCCAGTGCCGCCAAGTCGATTTGGGCGGCACTCTGACTTGCGGACACACTCACATGAGGCAGCAATTCACTGAGCTCTTTCCACTTCTCGCCCCGCACCGTCAGCGTCGTGTCGCTTTGTAGAAGGACCCCGAGGTTGTTGCGCAGCCCTCGATCGATTGCATCTTTGAAGGAAAGGGGCAGAACCGCGGAAGTTGCGGCGCCTTCGGGCACGCTGCCGGAGAACTGTCCCGGAGCGGCGATCAACCCACCCGGCCCGCCGCTTTGTCCGACACCGTAGAAAGCCGGAGGTAACGCAGTCGCAGAGCTGGTGCTCTGCCCGTAGGCCACGCTTCCAAGGAAAAACATGCTGACAAAGGCCGCAACGGCGGTCAGTGAGAAAAGCACCTTTCTCACCAGCCACGACTTCCTCGTGATCTGTTTTCTCATGGAGAATGAGGACAATCAGCTCAACAACCCAATGTTGATTCAATTCCTTGTCCGCCCGATGCAAACCTTCCGGTTATCGGGTGTACCCTGGATATCCCCTTCGAAACTTAGGTTCCAGAAAAGCTTAGCGGCTATGGAAGATTCGCGCAATCCAGTCCATACTGGCGTTAGACTGACCTTGGAAGCTATCCAGCGTCTAACCAAGAAGTTTGCCTAACTGCCAGTGTTTACACAACTCCATCCCGCGGTCTCAAAACGAAGGGCCACCTGTCTGACGGCGTCCCTGATGCTGCATGTGTTGTGCCTCGGCTGGCTGCTGCATAATCCAGCACCCATTTTTGTTGCCCCTGCCGCAGTCACCAAGGGTGACGGTGGCAACTCGGTTGCGCGCATTTATTTCGGCGGTTCCGCCGGGGTCAAGCAGCAGCATGCCACCTCGCAGCTGATCCTGCCGAAACCTGCGAAGCGGGAAAAGGGACACCGCCTGGAACCGTTGCCGGCAAAGAGCAATCCGGGAAACGTCACCACCGCCGCGGCCCGGCCCGAGGAGCAGCCCGGCGGATCTCCCTATGGATCGCTCTCCTACGGTGCCATCTTCGGCCTGGAAGTTCGCCCGGCTTTGCCGGTGGTCTCCGTTGATCCGGTAGTCGGGCCCGATCTGCTCGACGGGATGATCGGCGATGAAATCGTCGAGATCACCATCGACCGTGACGGAAATATCACGGACATGAGAGTGCTCCAAAGCATGGGGCCGCCGATCGATCAGCGAGTCCTGGCAGCGCTCGAGAAGTGGCACTTCGCCCCCGCTACTCGCAACGGAGTTCCCATTCCCTCCAAACAGGACGTCCACTACCACTTTCCGCGGTGAGCCAGATGCTTCGGGGAAGTGTTTACCCAAGATTGCCGGTTGCTCGCAAGGCGACCAGCGTCAAATCATCTTCAAGAGTATTCGTACCGCGAAATTCGTACACCGCATCGCGGATTGTCTGGACCAGATCCTGCGCGCTGCTCGTGGCGTTCTCATGAACCAGCGGCAGCAACCCACTGCGCGTCAGTTCCTCCCCGGCAGCGTTGGTCGCCTCAGTCACGCCATCCGTATAGAGGATCAGAATGTCGCTTGGCTTGAGCCAGACCCGCCCGCAAGAGTACTCGACATCAGGGAAGAGGCCAATCACTGTTCCTCCCGTTTCGAGCCACTCAACTTCACCGGTTGCGCCGTGAAAAAGCAGCGGTGGAAGGTGCCCAGCGTTGGTGTACTCCAAGAGGCCCTGCTCAGAATTGAGCCTCCCGTAAAATAGTGTTACGTACCGCTCTGTGTCCGTCAGTTCATAAAAACTTTTGTTCAGATTCCTCAATACGTCACTGGGATTCGGAACATGGGGGGCGCCCGCCCACAAAGCCATCTTCACCGATGACATCAACAGCGCCGCCGAAACCCCCTTGCCTGACACGTCGGCGATTACCAAACCTTGGTGTCCCTCGGGTAGCGCCAGATAATCAAAGTAGTCGCCTCCGGCAGCGCGTGCCGCCACCATACACCCGGCAATGTCGAACCCCTTTATGATCGGCGGACCCGGCGGCAGCAGCCGTACCTGCAGCTGCGCCGCCAGGTCGATCTCGCGCGCCAGTTCATCGCGCTGCTGCTGCACCAGATCCGTCAAGCGTGTGCGCTGACGAACGAGCCGATCTACGACGACCACCACCGCGAGAAAAGCGACTAGGGTTAGGAGGTTTCGTACGATGTGCTGCCAGCCAGTATGTTCAAACGGACCGAACCAATCCTGAAGGAAGAAGCAGAACAGTACCAGCGCGAGACTGATGCGGAGCCTGAAAACAAAGCCGCTCACTGCCAAGGGAAGGACATACAAGTAACCCAGGGAAATGGTTTGTACCATGAAGTCGGCGTAGGCTACGGCTGCGATCGCCCCAACGACGATCAACGCAGGAAGCAGCTTCACTGGCCGTTCTATTTTGTCCGAGATACCCACTTTGCAACCTCTCCATTACCGGAGTGTTACAGCCAACTGAGCGGACTAGATATATCCAATCGTCCCGTGCTGTGTCCAACGTCGAAGGCCATCGGCAGTTCACAGCTGGCGTCGCAGCGTTGAACTGCATGCTGTCTTACACTGCATGCTGCCGTGACGCCAACTTGTTTTGAGGGTAACCGCCGATTTGTAAGGAATCTGAAGGGCTGCGCGATTCCTCTTGGGCGGATGATGATCGCGCCGATCGCTTGAAGTTTGGTCGGGGCGCGCGGATTTGAACCGCGGACCCCCTGCGCCCAAGGCAGGTGCGCTACCAGGCTGCGCTACGCCCCGACTCTGCTAAGCATATCAGGACGTTCCGTAGGACTTCCATGGCCAGGATCGTAGCGCATCGTGAATCGGAGAAAACTTGTCGCGGAGAAGCTCCCCAAATTATGGCTGCCACACCGGATTATTGCTTCCCGACACATGAAGGTAGTGAGCGGGATCGCGTTGGTGCCATCGGCGTTCATCACCCAAATGTTGAAGATGTCGTTGGTATTGGCGCTATTGTTGCCGTTCAAATCTCCGAACGATGCAAACACGATCTGGAACTGCCCGCCAATCATTACTGGCGACCGATGCGGGGAGAACGCAACCACAGTTCTGAAGCTACTCGAGAAGGTGTAGGTGGTCAGAGGGGTCGGGCTGGTGCCGTCGGCGTTCATCACCCAAATGTTTTGGATGTTGTTTGTGTTGATCTGATCCTGACCATCCAGCTTGCGTGGCGAGTCAAACACAATCTTGCTTCCGTCTGGCGACCAGGCGGCAGGAGCAAAACAGTTCGCATTCTTGAGTTGGGTCAGAGGGGTCAGGCAGGAGCCATCGGCGCTTACCACACAAATACGCGGGACTCGGCGATAAAGAGAATGCGATTCGCTTCCTTCAGGCTGCCAGGAATCAGAACGATGCCAGCATGGTTTGGATTCGAGTGACGCCGCACTTTGACAGTCTTCGCTCGGACCCAGGTTTCCAGCAGGTGTTGGCGCACCAGGTCGAAAGCCAGTAGACCAGTCTGGCAACCGTTGCGGAGCCGGCCTCGCCGGACGGGCCGTGGAAGAGCCGGTAAAGCACAGCGTCCTGATTCCAGGAGGTATAATTTTCAGGTCCATGCAGAATCCCCGCTATGCTCTGGTCGCCTACGTGCACAATGCCGTTGGGGAGTTTGTCGAGCGTCTCCGTCAGGAGTTGCATCCTGACCTTCCTCATCTGCCCGCTCATGTGACCATCCTCCCGCCGCGCCACCTACAGGGAAGCGAGATTTCAGCTCTGGAGACCCTCGAAGATATCTGCAGCCATGCCGAGCCCTTCAAAGTCGTCCTGGGAGATGCGGAAACCTTTGTTCCGGTGACTCCCACCGTTTTCATCCGCGTAGGCCGCGACGCCAACCGCATGCATGAGCTGCACGATCGGCTCAATACGGAGGCGTTGAGAGCGGTGGAAGAGTGGCCGTACATGCCGCACCTCACCATCGTCAAGCTCGGGAGCGAAGAGTTGGCGCAGACAGCCTATATCACGGCCCGTGACCGCTGGGCACAGTTCCGGGGCAGCCGCGAAATTCCCATCCGGGAGCTGACTTTCGTACGCGAAGAAGACCAGAATCGCTGGACAGATCTGGCGGGAGTTCCTCTGGGCCAGAGCCTGGTCCATCGCTAGGGCCCGTTCGATCACTGGTACAGCTGGCGTCATCGTCCGAATTCCCGGCCAGCCACAGCTTTCCGGGCGCCATCGCATGACCCCTCCGTGCTTTGCTAAGTAACCAAACTGAGCGTAATAAAGAAGTTGGGGTCGTGCGCCGGGGTAAAGTCGTTTCCTCCGAGCTCCGGATCGGCGATGGAGGCTTTACTTTTATGCAGATTGGGGTCTACGGAGCAGGTTATTTGGGTACGGTCGTTTCCGCCTGTCTTGCTGATTTCGGCACCCCGGTGATCTGCTGCCACCCCGACAGCTCCCACATGGTGGAAATTGCCCAGGGCAGCGTACCCTTCCACGAGAAGAATCTGGCGGAAGTGATCAAGCGCAACGTCCGCTGTGGTCGGTTGGCCTTCTCCACCGATGTCGAATCCTTTGCCCGCAAGGCACAGGTGATCTTCCTGGCTGAGGACACGGCCCAGCATTTGAGCGATTTGACTCTGCGCATCGCGCGTGCTGCCTCGAAGCCTGCCATCCTCTCGATCGTGACACCCGCTTCCGTTGGTGCTGCCACCGCCATCGAGCAGCGCCTCAAGGACGCCGGTTTGCGGGCGACCATCATTTCCCAGCCCATGTTTTTCACCCCGGGCTGTGCCGTGGAGGATTTCAATTGGCCCGACCGGATCATTCTCGGGACCTCATCGAATGAAGCCGTGCTGGTCCTGAAGCAGATTTTCCATTCGCTGGTGATGCGCGGAGTGCCGGTGATTGTGACCAGCCATGAGACCGCCGAACTGGTGCGCGAAGCCGCGACCGCTTTCGTGGCCACCAAGATTTCCTTTATCAACGAACTGGCCGGCTTGTGCGAACGGGTCAACGCCGATGCCGTTAGCCTCTCACTGGCTTTGGGTCTGGACAAGAAAATTGCGCCCCGCTGCCTGCAGCCCGGCGCCGGGATGGGCGGGCTGTTCGCGGAGTCCGACATGGATTCCCTCGCTGAATTGGCGCGCCAGAACGGCGTGTCGCTGAAGGTCCTGAGCGCGGCCCGCGAAGTGAATCACGGCTTGGCCGATCACCTTTTGGATAAGATCTCGCGCTACATCCAGTCTGTGCAGAACAAGGACGTGGGTATCCTGGGGCTGTCCTTTAAGCCGCACACAAATTCCGTCGCCGGCTCTTCCTCTGTCCGTCTGGTCAAGAGTCTCATCGCCAAAGGAGCCCGGGTGCGCGCTTACGATCCGGTCGCCATTCCTGAAGCGCGCATGGAACTGAATGGCACGGTGCACTACTGCGACTCTCCCTATGCCGTGGCAGAAGGCGTAGACGCTCTGGTGGTCGGCACCGCGTGGCCTGAGTTTCGTGGTCTCGATTTCGTGCGCATCAAGGAGACCCTGCGACGTCCCCTGATCGTGGACACTAAGAATCTGCTCGACTCCAGCCGCTTGCGCGCCATGGGATTCGAATACGTCGGCGTCGGCCGCGGCTGACTCTTCCCCGGCCTTCCCCAGTTCTTTATCTGAAAATTCCTTTTTCAACCCCACCAGCAGACAGTCTTGCTCTAAACTAAGGGGACAGTGTATAAGGCTCCTGCGAGCCTCGGTTCCACCTTTTAAGCCTCCGTCGACCTTGGGGCCAAGCTTGAACGACAACGAACAAGATTGGATTGCGAAGTATCGAGCTGCGCTCGATGCGGAGGCGGGACAAGGGCGTTCAGCCAATGCCTTAATGGTTGCGGCACGCCGATTCTGGCAAACGCTGAGTCGTGGTCTTGGCGGGATTACATCGAGGACAGCCGATTCTTCTGTGCAGTTGCTCGGCACGGACGGTCCTTCCGCCAAGAAACTCTCGCATCGCGAATCTTCCCCTGCGCCAGAAGACCGTGATAGCAAAGCCAGCTGAAATTCCAGACAGTTGGTGGCGTCGTTGGTCTAACTTCCCACGACTCAAATTGCTATAATCGAGCGGATACGGTGGGAGTAGCTCAACTGGCAGAGCACCGGACTGTGGCTCCGGACGTTGCGGGTTCGATTCCCGTCTCCCACCCCAGAAACTAGAGTAGTTACCTTCCTTTTGATTCGCCCGCGACCTTCCGCTTTGCTGAACACCGAAATTTGGGGACCGCGTGGACGGGTGGCCCACCTTTGCGCTTTCTGCAAAGGTGGGAGCCGCGGACTTATGCCGCTTCGCTTTTGATCTTCACTTTCGCCGATCCCCTTTGATTGATTCGCACGGGCCCGACTTCTCCGTAAGCATAACTCCGAAAGCTGCTCCACGCCCACTGTTCAGGTTCGTCCACCAACCCACGCTTCACTGGGTTGCGATGCATATAACGCAGCTGCTCGATCCGCTTCCGTTCGCTCCCTACGTTGAAATCATAAAATCGGCGCTGCCACACGTGCTCGGTCCCGCCCGTAAACAACTCGCCTTGGGCCGCCACGCGGCGCTTCCGCATCTGCCGCAGGACGCGGCGCGCGAAGCCCGGCTTCACCGCCTGCATCACCCGTGAAGGATTTCCCTTTGCCGGTTCGCTGATTCAGCAAGTGGATATGTTCGGGCATGACTACGTATCCCACTACCACGAAGGCATAGCGCTGGCGCACTTGCTCTAAGACTCGGAGGAATAGATCGCGCCGCCGACGACTGTCCAGCCAGCGCTGGCGACGGTAACAGCTGCAGTTGATAAAGTGCAGATGATCTGCGCCGTAATAGCGTTTCAGACCACTGGGCACGGTCTTGAACTTAGCAGTGTGTCCAGGGAAAGAATGTGACGACTGACCTTTC
>JBAUUQ010000028.1:0-112254 GCA_049582765.1 Terriglobales bacterium | reverse complement strand
GCCCTTCTGTAATTCGGTTGTCAAGGAACTGCGACAATGATTGGAGCCTACGACCGTCGGTTGCGCCTGTCATTGTCCGGCCCCAGAGGGTCTCAGTATCTGTAAAGCGACTCCTAACAGCACTTCCCTGCTCGCAGCCACGGTGCATCCCAGGGGTGGCAACGACCCGAGGAATTGATCGCGCTACGGTCAATACATCCCGGGCACGAAAACTCCTGAAGATAAACGCCGCAGCGCCCTTCTAGCATCTTGACCGTTTTCAAGGCCGGTGCAAACAAATAGCTTAGTGGGTTTGCTTCGCACTTTCCTCTCACGAATTCAGGCTGATCTAGCCTTCTATCGAGACGTTGCACATAGTTGCAGATCATTCCACTATTCCACCTCGTTCTCAGCGGCGGTTTTGGACCAACCCCGGCGATCATGCGTGGAGAGCTTGCAACTCATTTTCTTAGCCCCGCAGATTCCCCCGATTATGCAGTCGCCAATCCACCTCTCTAATCCGCCCTTCTTCTTGCGTGGCATTTTTCTCGGTGACTAGCGGTTTCGTACGATTCCACCTTGACCGGCGTTGTGTGGGCGTGCTTTGTTAGGTGTGTTGCCAACCGTATTACTTCCTCGGAAACCACTTGAATCGATTGCTTCGATATGTCCGGCTGCACATAAGAAGTCTGGGGAGATAACGCGCCGACGGGCGCCGCGGTTCTCCACATCTCACTTGGGTTATCTGGATTGACACCGTGAACTCGCATAAATTCATGAATCAACTTGAATTTCAACTGGGTCAACAATGTCAACATTCGGAGATATTTCCTGAACCGCTGCAGGTTTCTCGTCGACACGGGGTCTTCATTCGGGAGAAAAAGCGTATCGCCGAGGGCTAGATCCATTCTTTTCTGCAGTCTTTCACATTGCCGCAGGTCCTGTTCTATGAGGCGTGCCATCTTTCGCATTTCTGCCGCCGTATCCAAGGTTTGGTTTCGCAGCCGCGGTCGCAACATAATTGGCCGACTTGCCATTAAGCTTTACGTCTGCGGATCCCCTTCCTATCCAGATTCCCAGGCGGGAGGACACGTCTTCACATGCTGCTGCAGTGCTCCGTGTCAATTTCTCGAGTTAGCCTGCGGTTCTTTCCGTAGTTTGCAAAGCCAGTCCAACGCGCGATAGAAGTCTCGAGCAGTAGCCCGCTGGTACCGCAAGGCCTTATCCATCGGGTCCTGGAACTTGGCATGGAGTTCTAGTTCTTGACCATTTCCACTGCTTTGAGCCACAGGACCGTTCCTGGCTAGACCCTCAACGTCCTTCTTAGCGGACATGTGGAGTTCCGTGCATTCCCATCCAGGCTCAAAACCGAGCCGGCCGACGCCGGTGCTCACGAGCTCGGAATGTTCAATTGCCCCGAGAGCGAGCTCGGTCGCTGGGTTTTTCCGTTCAATCAGCTTCCGCTCAAGCCTCAGGGCTCGCCCAAAGCGGAAATAGTTAATTACCGTTACTTCTGCGACCATGCATTGAAAGGGATCGTCCCCGTCGATGCTCCGTTTAGCCTGACCGATAAGGGACTTGTAGGCAGCTTCTTCCTGATCGTCCTTGAATCGAAAGTTTCGCGCCAAAATACCATGCTTTGTGGCGTTTTGACTCACGATGTCCTTGCCCCGGAGTGTCCTCGGGCCGGCTCCCTTCTCCCCGTTCTTCCGATTGGCCGCGATGACCTTGTCCGTGACCGTTTTTCTTATCTTCATAGGTTCCTCCTAAGCAAGCTGAAGCCCATGCACAGTGTGCCTTGTATGCGACCTTTGGCCGCAGCGAATTAATGAGCTTCCATGAATAAGCTAATACCGCCGGTGACGGCTTTCATCCCAACCGGAGAAACTAAATTTATGAAACATGGCCAGCGATCATACGTCGGTAGGTCTAGAATTCGTTTTCTTGACCCTGCTGAACACCCGAGAATAGGCGTTTGCTAGCGCATGAGGGTCGACTCCCAGGCGGGGGGCAACGTATTCACAGGCTGCTGCTACAGGGCTACGTTTGCCGGTTGCGCTTTGAATCGCTCTCTCCTCAAATCCCGACTTGCGCAGGTCGAGCCCTTCGCGTTGTGCCCGTAGCAGTCGCTCGAAGTGGGGCTCCCAAGTATTGACAATGAATGCCTGTCGTAAGTCTGTG
The DNA here is from genome assembly GCA_049582765.1 of Terriglobales bacterium. GTDB lineage: Bacteria > Acidobacteriota > Terriglobia > Terriglobales > Acidobacteriaceae > JBAUUQ01. The sequence goes on along the minus strand of JBAUUQ010000028.1, from coordinate 110,094 downwards.
ATTGACAAGCACCCTCGGGTACCACGCAGGGCCTTCCGACGATACTGTGAGAAATCCTTGCCTAGCAGATCTTCTGGTTGGCAAATGTGCTCCAGGCGTAGCCACGTTGCAAGGATAAGTAACCGGGTTTCGCTGGTCGGGCAATTCCGCAACAATTCGAGAAGAAATTGATATTTGACACCAGGATCCGAAAGCAATTGACGAGATTCATCGCTTACATGGTGGGGAGGGTCAAATAACGGATAAGCGAAGAATCGCTGGTTCGCAAACTCTCTCTCCAGCAACTTAAATGCTGACTTACTCATTCGCTCCTCCTGATGTTGCAGCCGCTTATAGAACTCCTTGGGGGAGATCTCGTTCGAACTGGGGTTGTCCATAACCACAGTAGTTTTCATTGCTGGTTTCCCCTTTCGTGTGTCTTCCCGCGAACGGTTCTGGCCGATGAGACGGCGCTAGCCGGACACTATGAAATGCCTAACAGCGGTATGTCATGTTCTCCGCAACCGCAGCTGGTGGGGCCCCTTTGTTCAGGCGGACCACACCCGCGATCTGAAAAGAACACAGCTCCAGAACCTCTACGCAACCCTAACAGTATGGAGAGTTACAAACCTTGGATGCAGCAACTGAAGACCTGACATGAGGAGACTTACGACCCTTGGAATGCAGCGACCGACGACCTGGCACGAAGACATTTACAAACCTCAGCCTGCGGCCAGACCAGCCAGATTCGAGCTTCAATTCTTAACCGCGAGCTAGACTTTACCTGGCCCGAACGAGTGGATCAAGTCACGGAAGTACACCCTTGAGGGATACTCGAAACTCCGCCCGTGGCAACCAGAACAGGCCCGGGACGTCGACTGGCACCCTAGGCTGCCGCGAAGGGCCTTCCACCGGTACTGTGAGTTGCCTAGCAGATCTTTCGGTTGGCAAATGCCCCTTAAGGTGGCGCCATGTTGCAAGCTTGAACAGCCGCCCCTCAGGTCTTGTCTTGTTGATCCCTCCTCAGGCTTGCTGCCTGGGCTGGACCAACGGGCGAAATGCGCGCCGATATTTGGGGGACCTTGGGGGGTTTCGGAAATTAGCTTGAGGTCTTCTTCTTGTTCTTGGCTGCCTTTGACCAACGGGCACGAATCGCCTTCTTGGCGATCGCTCGCCGCTGTTCCGGGGTCAATTTCTCCTGTCGCGCTTTTGCGCCTAAGCGACCCAGGGCCACTGCGTTGGGATTTTTCTCTTTGTTGTCGGACATTTGCCAGGTTCAAACTTAGTCTTACTTCTACCAAAAAATCAAATCGTGTATTGACAATCATACTCAGCGCTTAGTATACTAAGTGGCTGAGTATACTAAGCGCTTAGTATGACGAAGAAACAGAAGGCGACCACAGATCAGCATCCGCATGTCTTGTAGCATTTGGAACAAGCTCGCGGCGTGACCGAGGAGATTACACGTGAACACACATACCAGAAAGAACGTCCCTTTGATTCGACGGAACCTACGGCTTGCTCGTGCCAAGTGGGGGAAACACTTAGGCGCGACTCTTGAAGGAGCACTCGCCGCCTGGTCGGAAGAGCTCAACATATCGATTGAGTGTGGAGACCTGCTGTTAATCGACGGAAAGTGGTATGTAACGCATTCTGGACTGCTTCGCCTCGCCCGGCGCAAAAAGTGCTGTGGCATTCACACCGATATGGCGCCCGAGTTCTGTGATCCCCGTAGCTCGCGCTGGACCTGCCGAGCCACCGTCTACAAGTCTCCAAGTTGTAAAGGCTTTGTCGGCTACGGAGATGCTGACCCGTCGAACGTCAATCCGTTGGTGCACGGCGCCGAACTAAGGATGGCAGAAACCCGCGCGGTGAATCGCGCGCTGCGAAAGGCATATGCCATCCCTCTCTGCTCTGCCGAGGAGATTGGTTCCTCTTTTGAAACACCAGCCCCCGCTCCTGGGTCCAGCAAAGTTCCTCCGCAACCCGCAAACGGTAACGGCTTCGGTGGCCGTACCGTCCGCGACCGGTTGTGCCAACTCATCCGCCAGCACCAGCTCAATCCCGTGTTGGTCAAGGCTTACGCCACCGAGTTCTGTGGCGTGAACGCCCTGCGCGAAGCCACCCGCGAGCAGGTCGAGAACTTCGTCGCCCGGTTGGCCGACTGGGCCGAGAAGGACCGTAATGCCCTGCTCTGCCAGCTCAACAGCTATCTCGACCAGAAAGCAGGTGTCGCATGAGACGCCAGATCGCAGGCTTGCACGCCGCTGATCGCTGCGCGGCTGACCAAATCCCCGATGGCCTCTTTCTGGTTCGGGTGCAGAAAGTCCAGTTTCGCCGACAGGCACAGAAGCCTTACTACATCCTTACTCTGACCATTCTGGAACCCAGCCGATTCGCCGACCACGTCATCTCCAGCCGCCTCTATTGCAACCCAAGGGCCCTGTGGAAGCTGAACTGGTTCCTGCAGGATTTCGGCTACGACACTGAACTGCTGGGCCGCGATGAAGTGGATGAAAGTCAGCTTGTGGGCCTGAGCGGCGTGGTCAAAATCAGCCAAATCGTCATCAACGGCACTTCCCTGCTCCGCATGGACGGCTTTGCACCCGCCGGTCGCTGGGAGGAACTCTCGCCGGCCAATCTCGACGGTTCGCAGGTGGCGTAAATGACCTATAGCTACACTCAGCTCAGCCACTACCTAACCTGCCCTCGGCGTTATCGCCATCGCTATCTCGATGGCTGGCAGGAGAAAGACACCCGGGCTGCCATGCTCTTTGGGCGCGCTTTCGAACAAGCGCTGGCTGCCTACTTCCGCCGTGATGACGCCGCCACAGTTTTGTTCCGCGAGTGGCAGGTCTGCCAGCACCAGGGCTTGCAGTTCTCAAAGGGTGACACCTGGGATCGGATGCTGCAGCAAGGCATTCAGCTCTTGGACCGCTTCTGCCAGGACGACCGCATCCGTATTCGCCAGCCTCGCCGCAACCTGCAGATCAAGTTTACGCGGCAACTTTCTGATGCGAATGACTTTGTCGCCTATGTCGATGCCATCGGAACGCTGGACGGGACACGCTGTTTGATCGAGTGGAAAACCACTTCTAGCCGCTACCCGGAAGAACCGAATGGGCTGCTTTCCCTAGACCCACAACTGGTCTGCTACTCCTGGATGACCGGCATTTCAGAGGTCGCTCAAGTCGTCTTCGTGCGCAAGCGTTTGGTCGAGATTCAGTACCTGCGCACCACCATCACCGAAGAGCAGCGTCGGGAGTTCGGCCAGCTAGTGGAAGACACTATTGCCAGGGTCGAGTCCGCCCAGTTCCTGCCGCACAGCGGCATCCGCTTCCCCCAGAACCCCTGCAGCACCTGCCCGTACCTTGGGCTCTGCCTTGGGAAACCAGAATTGGTCGACGCCGCCCTAGTACGGCGGCCAGGAGCAGAAAACCTTGGTTGGCTTGACGAGCTTGCTTACTAACCATCCGCCCATGCTGCCCAAGTTCAATCGTCGACGTGCCCTCTTCGTGCTGGGGAAGATTGACGAGATTCTGGACTGGGAAAAGCAGAGGGAGACCGAACGCGACACCAAGTTTGTGGAACTCGGGCGGTACTTGTGTGAGGTACGGGCGGGGCAGTATTGGCGGGTGGAGAAGCTGGCGTCGTTCGACGACTTCCTAGCCAGGAGGTTTCCGGAATCGAGGCGGAAGGCGTATTACCTAATGTCGATTCACGAACACTTGCCACCGCAGGCGAGGAAGGAACTGAAGAAGGTGGGCTGGACGAAGGGCGTGGAGTTGGCCAAGCTGGCGCGCAGGGACCGACAGGACTTCGATTGTGCAACCTGGTTGCACAAAGCCAGAGAGTTGCCCAAAGAGGAGTTTCAGCAGGCGGTCGAGCAGGAACTGACCGGGAAGATAACAGAGCCGTGGGAGATTGTCTACTTCAAACTGTACAAAAGCCAGATCCCGGTGATCGATCAGGCTATCGAGACGGCGGCACTGATGCTGGGGACGGATAGATCCCGCGGGTACTGTTTGGAGATGATTTGCGCCGACTTTTTAGCAGGAGCCAACCTTGAGAACGGTAATCCCGCAGTACTATTGCAGTCCGTGTCGCGGCTCTTCAAGCTTCTCCCGGACCCCGACAAACAGGCATTCCTGGGACACCCGGCCGAGGAAGCGGTGTGATTCGGTGCGGCAGAAACCTCCTCGCCTGCGACTGGCACCTATGCCCTACCAACAGCTCCGGAATCAGGTGCTGCGCCGGGACGCCTGGAGATGCCAATCGTGTGGGGCCATGTCCAACCTAGAAGTTCATCACAAAGAGTTCCGCGGCCAGTCCGGTGATGATTCCGAACAGAACCTGATTACCCTTTGTTGTGCCTGCCACGCCACCGTGCATAATCGCTGAGCGACAGAAATGCCTGAAGATGGAAATTAGGAGAAAACAGGCTCTTTCGGTGCCACTGGACAACCGGCCAGCCGGGGGCGCAAGTTCCCACGCCAACATCATCACTAAGATTCGGGCGCGGGAGGGCAAAGTGCTGGGCACATTCGCTGTGGGCAGCGCGCCCGAGGGGGTGGCACTAACGCCATCCTCCTCCGGTCGCCGGCGAAGGATAGCGAATGAGAGCAACAGATTCTGGCGGCAACTTGCTCAGGCTCTCCCGGGTCAGTGAATCGCAATCCAAGGGCGCTGAGCAACCGCACGCGTAAGCGTCCTTATCTTCCGCGCCAAACGACTCTGTAGATCGACCCACTTCCATCATCGCTAATATACAGCGCGCCGTCGGGGCCAATCGCTAATCCCACAGGCCGTCCCATCCACTTGCCAACGCGAGTCTCGCCAGGCGGAAGCCAACCAGTGATGAAATCCTCCACTGCTTCGGGCTCTCCGCGATCATTCATCTTCACGCGAATCACCTTGTAGCCGGTGGGAACCCTGCGGTTCCAGGACCCGTGAAGGGCTACGAACAGGTCGCCCTGATACTCGGCCGGAAACATGGACCCCTTATAAAACACTAGGCCAAGTGGTGCGGAGTGTGCTTGTAGCTCAACCCGGGGCGAGGTGGTACTGCGGCAGCGCGCCGCCGTTCCGCCGAAGCTGGTATCCGGCACTCGATTACCGTAGCAGTGCGGCCAGCCGAAGTCGCCGCCATCGACGCCGAGGTCGTCGATTTCGTCCGGCGGCAAGTCCTCGCCCAACCAATCGCGACCGTTGTCGGTCGCCCAAATCGTGCCCGTCCGGTCGTTGAACGCTAACCCCACCGCGTTCCGCAGGCCACTGGCGAAAATGCGTTCCTCGGAACCATCCTCTTTCATCTCCGAGACTGCCGCCCGCCTAGGGTCGCTCTCCACACACACATTACAGCTGGAACCCGCCGAGACATAGAGCTTGTCGTTTGCGAAGAGAATCGTACGCGTCATGTGTTCGCCACTGTTTGGCAGGCTCGCGATCACGGCGCCGTCGGTCGCACGAAGACGGGCTTCATCCCAGTCATAGCGAACTAGGCGAGTGACTTCGGCGACATACAAACGTCCGTTGTGAAATGCGATGCCGTGGGGACCGTTGAGATCCTTCAAGACCGTGACTGGCGCCGAAGCCCGGCCGGCATGTTGGGGATCCGGCAAAGCCGTGACCGTTCCTCCAGCCTCGGACGTGGCGAGCAGCGTACCCCCGGGACTAAATGCCAGCATGCGCGGCGATTCGGTCTTCGCGTACAGGGTTACCGCGAATCCTGTTGGCAGCTGCAACGATTTCAGCTCAAGTGGCGTGGCATACCATTCCTTGAGTCGATCCTTCCAAGAACCAGGGATGCGGTTTTTCCAGAGATCCGGATCGCGCCACCCCACCACTACAGCGATGACTACCAGGATCAGGAAAGCTACGATCAAGCGCCGTCGCATATAGGGTGCCCAGTAACCAGTAATGAATACAGCAATACAGCAGCACCTCCTTGGCTGCAAGAAACTTGAAGTATGCCGTAGCGCCAAGCGTCAAGAAACCCTGACCGTCTTGGCCCATTCTCCTAGCTTCCTGGCTGACTTGGCCGGAATTTGCCACGAATCCTCATGGGTGTGCGAACGACCAAAAAATGGACCTGCTTGATAACAGGGTCTGGGCAGACGCTTATCTCCTGGACTTCGCTTCCGTCGCAGGTCTACGGCTGGTTACTTTTGATCGTGCGCTTGAAGCGCGTGCGGATGTACTTGTCCTCTAAGGACGAGCGCCTTCACTAGTACCTCACGCTCTTGCTTGGCCCCGGTCAATGAGTCGTGGCCGGCATTTCGCTTACGTCCGACTATCTCCGACAGGAAAGAGGTGCAGGAGAACCCAGAGGGAATGAGCTACTCAGTTTCGCGGCTGGAATCGAAACACGGAATTCATTGGATGAGGAGCTGGTTTCTCCATTGGCATCAATTGCGGTAACCACGTAGTAGTAAGTAGCTCGGTCTTCGACGAGGTCGTCGACGCAGCTGGTACCAGCGACCGGTGTCGAGTTGACCTGCTCACAGTCACGGCAAGTGGGGTTCTGTTTTGCGTCTTTGCGCTTCTTGCTCCTGTATAAGCAATACCCGACAGGGTTGTTCTTAGCATCCGGGGAGTGAGAGCTGGCATTCCACGAGAGAATCACCCTGTGGTGTCCGATTCCGGGCTGTAAGGGCTGCGCTGCCAGAAGTCCTGCGGGCGGACAACGGGGGATTCCCGCGCCGGTAATCGCTTCGGGTGTCCTTTCTTGTTTAGAACCTTCCGCCGACCGCTGGTTTGCCGTAGATCTGGATAGACCTTGGCCCGCGGCCACGGCCTCAAACAGACCCAGAATGAGCAACATGACGCTTGACACGACTGACCGTGGTAGCGGCATACGTCTGCAGGACATATTACACGCAGTTAATTCACCTGACGTGAAATAGTTGTCCACATCACCCGATCGCCAGACCGCTCCACAGCCCACCTGAGAACTGGTAAGCGTAAGTAGTTGAATTGGCATGGTGCTATTGTCAACACTGAGGGGTATCCCGGAGAGCGACGTTATGTTACGTTTTGCAACATGTTGCGAGCCACCGGATTGGAAGTTATTCGTACGTCGCGACGGTTAAGAACTCGTGAAGGGTGGGATCACGGACGACAACCCTAAACCTGGGAGGAAGGACCAACAAGAGAGCCTCAGGAAGGATGGTTAGACAGGTGAACATTCCGAGTGAGATTTGGCATTCGAAGACAAAGGGCGGCGCGGTCTCAAAGATAAACACTCAACTTGGTCAGGTCGAGGTGTGGGTCGTCAACAACTCGAGTTGGGTGGCATTGGGTATCGTTGCTGCAGCCTTTATAATTCGCCTTTTTTATTCTGGCTCCTGTTACCTTAACCCCGATGAAGCAGCGCATTTCGGCAAGGCGAGGGTACTGAGTTGGGGCGACGCGTACAAAGCGTCTCGCGAGCTGGTGCACCCTCCTCTATTCATCTTGGTCCTCCATGGGATTCTGTTTCTCGGGCGGACTGAAATAATTCTCAGGACACCGAGCCTCGTCGGCGGGACCGTGGCATTGTGGTTCACGTTCGCGTGGCTGCGGCGAATTTTCGGAGGGATTCCCGCGCTTGCTGGACTGGGTTTTCTGGCTGTATCTCCAGCCGCTATTTCCGCCTCGACTGAAGTCCGCCAGTACGGCCTTCTACTATGCTTCGTTTGTGGCTGTCTTTACGCCACAGAGCGCACAATCACCGAGCGCTCCACCTTTTGGGCCATCGTCCAAGGACTATTCCTGCTTGCTGCCCTCTTGACGCACTACACCGCTGTTGTGGTGCTCCCTTGTGTAGCCCTCTATGCATTGCTCCGCGCACTCCTCGATGGCACGCCACGCCGCATCATAGTCATAATTGGTTTGTTTCAACTTTTCTTGGCTACGGTGCTCGGCTGGTTGTATTTTCACCACATTCGCCCGTCGATCTTGCGTGGTCCCAGTGAAAGTCTGGACTATCTCCGACCCTACTATTACGCTGCTGCACGCGAGACCCCGCTCGGATATGCATGGAGAGCACTCTCTGGGACCTTCCTATACGCCGTCGGCACCCGCCGACTGTCGTTTTTGTTCATGTTGGTCTTTCTAGCGGGGCTCGCCGCCGTGTTGACACGGCGAGCTAAAGTACCAAGGGTTATAGCTCTCTTGATCATCTCTCCCTTTGTCGTGGGGTTCACTGCCGCCGTTTTACATGTATTTCCGTTCGCCGGTTCTCGCCATCAGACGTATCTCCTGCCCTTCCTGGCCGCAGGTATCTCAGCCGGACTACTCTGGCTGCAACGAGCACAAGCCATATCGTTGTTGCTGTTAGGTACCCTGCTTGTGCCGTTGTGGGCCGCGCGCACTGCCCCAGACAATAGTAGGCGGATCTTGCCTAAGGGAGGTATGACCGCTGCGATCGAGTACATCCGTCGGATGATTCCTCCTGGGACACCGGTATTCGTTGACTACGAGACCCGTCACGTACTCAGATACTACCTCGCACGAAACGACCCGAGACTGGACACCTTGCTGCCCAACTCTGAGGTCGAGGAATCGCTGGGCGGGTACCGCGTTGTAATACCAAAAGAGTACGTTTGGGCTTTTCGCCCAAATGATGTTCTCGAACAGGTTAACGAGTCGGCGGGGGCGTTAGGCGTGGCACCTGGCAGCCCTTTGTGGATCATCACGACCGCCTGGCTAGATCCATCACTCGCCTCGCGGCTTCCGATGGGCGGGGATCTCGATGCCGAGGAATTCGGGCGAATCAGCGTGATCAAGGCACTCCGTTGGGGTCAGGGACCAATCACGATCAATTGGTCTGACACTCGGCAAACTATTGACGGCTTTGGAGCAGCGACAGGAGACGCGAACCCTCCCCTCTCGCCTGCCTTGATGGATTCTTTCTATACGGATAGCGGCATCCATCTGAAGTTCATTCGCGTAGCGATCTGGGCAGAGGAGGCTGATTGTGACCCAGGGGACTGTGTAGATTCGCCTGGTGCCACAATCACCAAGGCCGATCTTGCCAACGCGCAGGCCGCGGTTGCGCGAGGTGCTTTGGTCTGGGCAACGGAATGGAGTCCTCCGCGTTTAATGAAGTCCACCAGCCGTATAAATGGCGGATCGCTACTTGGGAGCCCTACAAATTTCGTGAGGCTTGCAAATATTCAAACCAGTTTTGTCAGACTGGTGACCGGGACCTATGGTATTCCCATTTATGCCCTGAGCCCTCAGAACGAACCTGACGTGAGTACGACGTATCCTTCGTGCATTTGGACAGGGCAGCAGTTGCACGATTACGTTCCATATTTGGCGAGGGCGCTGAGGGACGCAGGCTACGGTTCTGTCAAGATCATGATCGCAGAGCAAGGCACCTGGAGCAGCGATCTGGGCAACGCCGTCATGGGAGACTCTGCTGTGGCTGCTGAAATTGGTATCCTCGCGTCCCATGGATATGGAGGCTGTTGCAGTCCTTTGTCGTGGAGCAACCTGACAACACAACGCCTGTGGGAATCGGAAGTCAGCGACTTTGGCACCTATGACGGCTCAATCACTAGCGGTTTAACCTATGCCAGGGAAATACATACCGCACTGACGTTAGCGAATGTCAACTCATGGCACTACTGGTCGCTTTCAGGAATGCAGTTTACCGACAACGAAGGTCTCACCGATTCAAGCGGAAATATAGCAAAACGCGCTTATACGTTTGGGAATTTCTCTAAGTTTATCCTTCCGGGCTGGACCCGCGTCGGAGTGACCAATAACACCGGACTGCTGGTGTCCGCCTTCAAAGGACCAAATGGAGGCGCGGTTGTCGTGGTCGTAAACAGCAATTCGTCAGCGACCAATCAGGCGTTCAGTGTTGGTACAGCGATGGGTAAAAGTGTCGTACCATGGATAACCTCTACCGAGTTGAGTCTGCAGGCTCAGACCACGGTAAGGGTGTCTTCTGGTTCGTTCACCTATAACATCCCTTCAAAAAGCGTAGTGAGCTTTGTCTCACCAACTCCAGCTTCTGTAACAGGGGAGGACACTGGGAGTCATCAAAGTCATCAATGAGTCTTATGCGAACGGCGGAGCCGAGGCTCAGGCTCGGGATCTAGTCGTTGCTAAACAGCTCAAGAGCATCAGCGCACATCAACCAACATGGCGATACAGAAGCCGTCCTACAGTGCTTAGCGCAGCGGTGGGCGCAAACGCGAGGATCTTCTTGGCAGCTTTGAGTTCCCACTGGCTCGAACTTGAAAGCATCACGGCCGGGTATCTCCAGTATGTCAAAGTTGTCCGCTCCGCTCCCCAATGCTCTTTGAATGCAACTAGTCCAGGATTGTCAAGATCGGACCGCCCCAAGTCCAACTCCCTAAATCCAAGCGCCTTCGCCTCCTGGATAGTTTTCCAAAAAAGAAAAGGCATGCCGCCGAGCTTATGGTACCTGGCATCGGAGCAGCCGTATTTGTAAACCACAGATTTCTTGTAGGAAAGTGTGATTATGCTGGCTATGGGCCGGCCATCCTTCGAGGCTGTCCTAATTTTCATGTTCTCGGGGAGGCAATCACTCAAGGTTTTGAACCACGAAATGGCTTGTGGCGGAAGGTGATGACGACGTTGGGTCGGCAGCAGGAGGCGGTAGAACTGCTGAATCATGCTGTCGGATGTTCCTTCCGTATATTCCAGCCTCTCACGAATCGCGCGCCGTATCTTACTCTGGATACAGCTCTTGTGGAATCCCCGAAAAAGAGTGTCGAGGTCTCCTTCCAGCCGAAGTCTGTGCCAATAGAATGCGCTGCTTTCTCGAAACATCGGATCGACAAGACTCGGATCTAGAGGCCTGATCTCAACGTACTTGCAATGTTTGTCGTCGACCTTTTTTTGAAGGTGAGATAACAGAAATCGAGCATCATCAGCAGTATTCATCAGGAGTGCAGCGTGATCCGAGAAAGGCAGAGACACCAACCTGCGACCTGTAAGCCAGCTGTTTATACGGCAGAATACTTGGCCATTCACCAGTTCTCTGCGCGGTGGAGAAGTCGTATACGCGATCGGTTCATAACCATAAGCTCGTCGCAGGGCTTCGAGCCATCCCGGCGTGTGAAAAATGGATGAATCTGGATGGCGATCAAGAAAGCCAGGCCAGCGTACATCCTTGCAAGGATCTAGTTCGTAGAGTTCCACAAGCAATATCTCGATTCGCTAGTTTGGAATTCCGTTCGCAAAACTGTGCCTTGCGCCTGATTCCCATACCGATGTATTTTACGGCTTCCAACATCACTCACGGTAAGCTGATCTTCGTGATGTTGGGGAAAAAAATGTAGGAAGTCCCTACTGGTAAGGTTTGATAGCGGCGGGGCTCGGCAGATACAAGACTTGGTGGATGTTGTTCCCTGCATTCTGCATCACTCGAAATCAGGGCAGGAAATCTGCGCCGCCAAGAAAGGCCGGGGACTGGCCGTCTTCGGAAGTTGTGCACCGAGCGGAAGAAAGCGGTTTGCCGGCACATCTCCCCGGAAGGTAAAGAAGAAAATGGAGCGGGAGGGAAGGCTTGAACCGCCATCTCCGGGCTGGAAACCCGGCGCATTACCAATTATGCTACCCCCGCATGTAAGTCCGAAATAGCGAATCTCAGGCAAAATGCTCATCTACTCAGCCAATACCATCAGGCTGTAGCCACCCAAGAAACGCACTGTTATATCTGGCGAAACAGCGAAGCAAATCTTCCTCGGCGTTCGGGCAATCTTCTGAATTAACCTGTTGCCGAGTTCGATGCAACGCGGAGTGTAAAAATAGTCGACCAACTTGTATCCGACGTCAGTCAACGTGCGAAGCGCCGTCTCTCGGGTGAAATAGTGAAGATGGGCGTGTTCGTCGCGGCGACGCAGAAGGCCGTTTCTACGTGCCACGGCTTGAACCGAGAGATCCAGCGGAATGTGAAACAATTTGTACTTCGCCCTCGACCTGATGTCCCTCAATAGGCCTACGTAATCTTCCACATGCTCGAAAACATCAAGCAGAAGCAGGAGATCATAAAACGCATCCGCGGTGTCATGTCTGATGTCGCTTTTGGAAAAGTGCAGTCTTTCGTTGTCCCTACCCGCGCACATCGCAATTGCGTTGGGAGAGACATCGTAGCCCCAGCAGATACAGGCGGGGGGCAAGTGCGGCTGCAGCTCGGCGAGCACCGCACCCGCACCACAACCAACATCGCAGATCGTTTGGGGAGCAAGATGTTGTCGTTGCAGCATTCGCCGGATTTGCCGAACCTTGAACGGCGATTCCTCCACGTGCCATGAGGGATTACGTTCTAGGTAACTACCGTCGCGATAAATCGTGCTAGCGGACTCGATGCTAACCAACTGACCGTGCTCGATGGCGGAATTTCGCTTGAGGGGGAGAGCAGTCATATCGCAGCCTCACTTGCCTTTCCTGATTTAATGCATCCTAATTATTTCGACGCCTCAGCGGCTAGATCCTCGGTCCGAGCATGAACAGAAGTCTCAGAAGCCTCTCTTGATCGCCAGATAAGGAACGAGAAGAATTTCCGCAAGACCCGGGAGGGGGTCCTCGTAGCTGAATACTGCTTCTACATTGCAACTCTTCAGGGTGCGTACGTAGCTCTTCAGATCGAGGTCTCGGCCCAGCAACGCCATGAATGCAGCCGGCAGGTCCGTCGTCATTCGCACCCAGCCTATCCCTGATTGACCCGTACAACGTTCGACCGGCAAACCCATTTGATCTTCATAGAGCATATAGCTAAAATCGACCCCGGCCCGTTGCCCGAGGCTGTGATAGCCCCACGTTCGAGCATTCACGTCCAGCAGCTTGTATTGGGAATCTCGTGGATCTAGCTTATACTCCAGCTCGACCAGACCGTAATAGTTCATGGCTCTCAGAAAACGCTCTGAGAACTCTTCAAGAACAGGAACCTCGACCGTTTCCACATAGGTACTAGCCCTCCCAAATTGCAGGGGATGTTGGCGCCAGCGATGCGCAACCATTTTGCCAACTGCTTCGCCGTTGCGAAAGAATGCGCAATAGGCGAACTGCTGCTTACCCCCGCCGGGAATCAACTCCTGCACCATGATTTCGCCCGGACCCGCCAGTTCCGATGCTTTCTGGAAAAGGGTCCTCAGTTCCGCATGACTGTCGGCACGCCAAGCTTTGGCCTTGGTGGCATAAAAGAAATGTTCTTTGATTGCGGGCTTAATAGCAAATGGAGGTGCAAGTCCATCCAGCTCAGACAATTGTCGGATATGATCGAGGTAGTACGTTCGCGGGGTCGGAATGCCCAGTTCTTGCGCCAGCCGGTAGGTGTTGCGCTTGTCCCAAGCCCACCGTATGCTGTCCCATTCGGGTGTTGGTACACGAAACAATCCGGAGAGTTCGGATCGGTGGTGCGAAAACGCGGCCACCAGTTCTTCCCGGGTCGGGTAGAGGACCCAACCTTGTAAACCTAGGCGCTTCCCCATCTTCAGCAAACCATCCACCGCTTTACGCTCATCACGCAGGTCCGCGATCCTCTCAAACTGAGTGCAGTGGCGCGAATATCGAGAAATTGAAAGTTCGTCGTCCACTACACATACGGGGATACCCCGCCGGCCGAGGCTACGGACGATGCCGAGACCTTGATAATCGCCGCCGACGACCACCGCTCCTACCGGACGGCTAACGGGGTGCATGGCGTTAGACCTGGGAACAGGTTCGGTCAAGACACTGCTCATGGTACTAGGGTCTTCCATTGTTGCGAGTGATGGAGCGAACTAACTCATTCGAGGCAAACTCCGCTCCTGAAACGAAGCCTAGGAGCGGCCCGAAACTCCATGCCGCCGGTTTACCAACGAAATACAATCCAGGAATCGAACACTCCAGGCCGCGCTTGAGTATCGGGTAGCCGTTTGCCGTTTTCAGACGACTCAATAACGACTGAGACAGAAACGGGTAACGGGAGACGTCAACACGAAACCCGGTGGCGAGCAGTGCGTGATCAACAAGCCGCTGCGTTCCATCGTCAAGTCTCAGACGAAGCTGGCTACCTGTGGTAGCGGCGGAAACTACCTTGCGCCCAAGCGTGATTGGCACTCCTGCTATCCGCGATTGCAGCCAACCGGCGACCGCGGGGCGAATGGCGCGATACGCGGTGCGAGTTTGAAACTCCCGGGGAAAGAGACGGAATAGACGTGGCATCGCCACAAGCCGACTGATACCGGCTGGACCGACGTCGCGTGTCGAATAGAGGAGCGAAGATATGACTCCCAGATGATGTAACCTGGGGTGCAACCCTACCCAGTTGAGGGTTTTTTGCCGCGCAATCACCTCGACTTCAATGCCCATTTCCTTAAGCAAGGCAGCCGATTCGAGAGCGCTCTGGCCTGCGCCAATTACTGCAACACTCTGGCCTCTAAACTTCCCAAGGTCATTGTGCTCACTCGAATGTGATGCCAATTCAGCCGGAATGCGGTCGAACTCGCTGGGTCGAGCCGCGAACCTGCTAATCCCGGCAGCCACAACAACCCGCTCACAACGAAACTGTTCGCCATCTGCCAGGGCGACTTTGAAACCGTTGGAATCAACATCAATGCAAGCTACCTGACGCTTCTCTAAATTTGGTACAGCCAGAGTCTGATACCAACGACCGTAAGCCACGAACCGCTCTAAAGGAATAGGCTTCCTAACATGGTTGCTGTTTTGTCGGCAATAATCGTCCAGAGTTAGTGCGTGCCGTGGGTCGGCAATGTGAGAAGCGCCCCAATTCGATCGCAGGCACATCCCGCCCGGCATCTGATCTTGCCAGAATGCCATCGGTTCTCCGAATACTCGAGCTTCTATGTTCGCCGATTGCAAGTATGCCGCGGCTGAGAGGCCGTAGGGGCCAGCTCCGATGACAATTACATTACAATCTAACGACTTGCCCATTGTGAGTTCTTACCCTTCTCTACCGGTGATCCGCTTACAGCATGGACTTCCTCTCCGGACACCGCTAGCAACCTGACGACCAGATGGCCATCTTCTTCACTTGCGTAAGCAATGCGGGCTCGCTCGTTACCCTCTCCTTCGACCCGCCAGCCATTGTTGTTCTCGACCAAGTTCATTTCTGCCCGTTGTCTCCACCATTGGTTAACCTCACCCGGCGTTGTCACCCAAACATCTTTTTCTTCTCTCAGTCGGGCCAGGTAGCCCAGTAACTCTTCATAAACGCTCCGTTCCCGGGATGAGGCGATATAGTCCGGGTGCGCGATAAAGCTCATGAGACCATGCTTTTCCATGATCAGTTCGATCTGCCGTTTCCAGAGATCGAGCGAATAGTCGTTGAGAATGTTAAAGAGCGTGTAGTCCTGGGTGGTAGTTACTGGTAATTCCAAGATGTTGCCTATGAAGTAGGGCATCACTGTACAGCACCCACCGCGTTGCGGATCCAGGCGCGCCACATTTGGAACTGACATATCGTAGGCGAAATTCAGCGCGTCATACCATAGTTGCTTTCTATACAAAACTCCTGCACGGAATCCCTTAGCCCCATATTCTCTGCCGTAGGCGTTGATCTTGGCGGCGCGTTCTAGAAACCGTCCACGGTCTCGGTACAAGTGCCCATCGTGGTTGAGATCGTGAACAACCACCTCGAAGCCGCGGTCGCGAATCGAGCTCAAGAAATCCCTGCTCACGCCGTAACGCTCCTCCGGTATCACCTGGAATGATGCTTTCACTCCGAAAGAATCGTCGATGTCCATGAGGGTCGTGCAGAAGTCTCTGCCCAGCTTGGTCTCAACGTCATGCGTGATGATGGCACAAGCGGAAGCACCTTGCGGCCAGAACCAAATAAATGGAATCGGCTCACCACCTCTAGCCTTAATCGCCAAGAGCAACAACTGTTGCGCTAAGTTATCCACCGAACAGTCGACCGGCCAGCGAGGAAATGTGCCCTTGTCCCAACCCCTTAGATGAAACTTCTGCAGATGCCTTCGGACGCCAACCGAGAGAATCGGCCGGATAAAATAGTACAGCTTCGCCAAAACCGATAAGGGCCCGTGTTGACGCCACTCAGCTACGTAGGTTTCGCTTCGAAGATTACTTATTACCTGCTCCAGATCAAAGGGCAGATAGATGGTTCCATCCTTGACTTCGACATCAACCGAAGAATCATAGAGCGGCGCTGCGTGGTCCCCACTTGCTTGACCACCACGAAGGCTCCCATAGCAGAATGCTTCATTGCCGAAACGGAAGTATCCTTGGGTAACAGAGGGAGACTCCAGAGGCACGATTCGAATTTGCCGCTCAGGGCAGCGGTAATACTGCGCCAAAGAATCGTTCATTTCCATTGATCTTAATTGATTTGCCATTAGCCAGCTTACTTTCCCCGTTCCTGTGTACGAAGTTGCCGGATACTTGGGAACCGAGAGGTGAAATCGGATCTGCCTAGGTTATTTGGTTGCAAGGGTAGATCGGCCGGGGGAGCCCGCGTCTCTGCTGCGTTTCGCAGCCAGACGATAGCATTCCAGAATCTGCCCCATCACGGTCCAAACTTTGATCTTGTTAGAGAATCGCCTGGATGACTCGACCGTCGCGATCCATCGAACTGACCATACCATCAGCCGGCGAAAAAGATAGAGCGGAATCCCGGCAACGAACCACCGGGTCCCATGCGCTATGCCAGATTGCCGAATGTCTGCGCGAGCCTTGTCAAACCACCAGGCTAGAAAATACTCTTTCTGGATACGCTTCTCGGAGACGGGGTGGTAAACGACCGCGGACGGCTCGAAACGCAACTGCTCTCCTGCAGCCAGCAAACGACCACCAAACTCGGTATCCTCGTTGCTGATCATGCTGTCGCCACAACGACCCAAGTCGGTACGGAAATCACCGTACTTTTGAAACATCTTCTTCTGGAATGCCATGTTGGTACCGAACGGGGGTTCGGGGAGTCCCCCCGCGTTTAGACCTGGATCGAAGACAGCAAGTGGGGCGAGCCCATACCGGTCCTTAAGAGGCAGCCAGTCAGGAGGCGAGGAAGCCCATTTCGGAAGAACGCGTCCCCCGGCACCTACCCATTTGCCGTTGTGCAACCGCGCCGTCAAATTTCGTAGCCACGTCGGTTCGACCGTAACGTCATCATCCACGAAGGCGACGACGTCGCCGCTAGCCTCTCTAATTCCGGTGTTGCGTGCTCGGGACAATCCCTGCTGCGATTCAAAAGTGTAAAGGAACCGGCCGGGATGGCGCCGGCAGAAATCTTTAACAATCTCACGAGTCTGGTCGCTGGAGTTGTTGTCGACCACCAAGACGTCCCAGTCGACTGACTCCGGCATAGCAGACTCTGCCAGACTCCCCAGCGCTTTCAAAAGACTCTCGGCGCGATTATAAGTACACAGAATGACGCTTACTTTCATGGTCGGGAGGGTTCTGCGTTAATTAGCTTTAGCCTTTGCAGCCATGGTCTTAGCGGGCGCACTAGAACCCTGGGGCGCTTTCGGAACGCTTGCATGACCGACACAAAACTCCCGGAGAATTCTCTTCTGCTCCAGCGAAGACTTGCAACCGTCAAGTACAAGTCAGCAATTTGCCAAGCTTCGACATGGGTCCACTCGGTGCGCAATACCTCGAGTGCTGCATCTAGTGCCGCCGATGTTTCTCCTGCCAAAACCATGTGTCTTATCCATGCTCGAGATTCAGAGACAAGTACTCTCTCCTGCGTTGCCTCGTCCACCCCATATTCCAAAAGCGTCTCTTGTGTGATCACCCTTACAGAGTTGAAAATGTCCGTCTCTCCAGCCTTCCTCATAGCCGCTGATCTTTGCGCGGCAAGCATCCCAAGTGTCTGTTGCTTCTTCTTTCGAATGGAAATTTGTTGGGGGTGCATTCTGTACCGGAGCATGACGTCGTTGAGATTAGCGCACTGAAAGTGCTCAGTGACTCTCAGCCAAAGGTCATAATCTTCGGTTGGGGCAAATGCGTCCCTATATCCACCCGACCGGATGAAGGCTTCCTTTCGCAACAGAACAGTCGGCTGCCAAAAGGGGTTATGAACTGCCATGGAATTTCGAAGGTCTTCGTCACGGGTTGGAACGCGAGCGATATAGAGCACCTGCCCTCGTCCGTTGATCCATTGAACCGCTCCCCCAAGTAAG
The DNA here is from genome assembly GCA_049582765.1 of Terriglobales bacterium. GTDB lineage: Bacteria > Acidobacteriota > Terriglobia > Terriglobales > Acidobacteriaceae > JBAUUQ01. Next base: position 92,011 of record JBAUUQ010000028.1, on the reverse strand, counting down.
CCAACATTCGGATGCCGCTCCATAAAGTCGAATTCAAGCTGCAGACGCTCCGGTACCGCTACGTCGTCTGCGTCCATCATGGCGATGTACCGTCCTCGCGCCAATGAGCAAGCAGCATTCCTGGCTTCTCCTAGGCCGCAATGTGGAATCTCATACAAACGTACCCGTGGATCTTTATGAGCAGAGCACTCGACTATGCTTTTCGAGGAGTCCGTCGATCCGTAGTCCACGATGATGAACTCAAAGTCAGTGAACGTCTGATGCAGGATACTCTCAATCGATTCCTCCAGGAAGCGATCAACGTTGCAGACCACCATGACCACTGATACCAAAGGTTGATTCATTTGCCGAGAAGCTCACGCCACACTCGCGGTAAAGAAGTCCTGCTTATTCGCACGATATCACCAGTCAAAATCGACATCCGTTACATCAAAGGTTACAGAATCAATATTAGGTTTGTTGAATCGCAATTTTCTCCTGTGATTTCGGTCCTCGGGACTGTCCATACGTTTCCGCAATCTCGCCGGCCGCCCTCCAAACCCTGCATTTCCAGTAGAATCTGCGTTGCGGATTCCAGGCTAAAATCCATCGCAGTGTCCAAGCCGGAACACGGATGGCTCCCGTTGCCGCTAGGGTAAGGTAATATCTCGGGATTCCCCATACCTCCGGTCGTTTACCCCGTTCGCGAATCGCGGCACGCCCGTAGTCAAACCACCAAGCTAGGAAATACTCTTTCTTGAGCCGAGTCAGCGGTGCTGGGTGGTGGACAACAGCAGATGGCTCGTACCATAAACGCTCCCCCGCAGCGAGCAGGCGGTAGCCGAACTCCGTGTCCTCGTTGCGCATCTCGCTGCCTGGGCACGGGCCTAGATCAAGTCGGAATCCGCCGTACTTTTCGAACACGTTCCTCCGAAAAGCCATGTTAGTGCCGTAAGGTGGGCGATCAAGTTCACCCGCCACCTCCCCCAGGTCGAAGAACGCGAGAATAGCGCCCATGCCGTACCGACCGCTGAGTGACAGCCAATGGGGCGGAGAGAAGTTCCTTTCTGGAAGGACCCGCCCGCCGACTCCAACCCATGTACCATCGCGCAAGGCCGTGGTCAGATTGACGAGCCACATTGGTTCAACAGTGACATCGTCATCCATGAAAGCCAACACTTCGCCGCGAGCTTCGCGAATGCCGGAGTTGAGCGCATGAGACTTACCTTGTCGTGCTTCGAATAGGTAGCGGAAGCGTCCAGGATACCGGCGCCTGAACTCCTCCACTACCTCCGAGGTCTGATCACTGGAGTTATTGTTGACCACCAACACCTCCCAATCTACCGAATCAGGCAGAACGGAAGATGCGACGCTAGCAAGAGCGTTTGCCAGGCTCTGGCACCGGTTGTAAGTGCATAGAATAACTGTGATGTTCATGCTGTCGTAAGGTCCCCTGCGCGTTGCTATGTATCCATCACAGAATCGTGCTGTGGCCTCATCGAAAGTGCTGCCTGGCGGTAACACTCCACAATCTTGCCAATGGTCATCCAAACAAGACCCTTATTAAAGAAACGCTGCTGCGGATCCAAAGCTAGCACCCATCTCACCGCTCTTCTTGGTAGCATCAGGCCGAGTCTGAGAATCCAAAAATATTCTCGTGGAGCTCCCATAATATCGGGTCCTTTCTTCCATTCACGGATTTCGGCCCGCCCGTGGTCATACCAGAATTTCAAGAAATAACCTCTCCGCAGCCGACTCTCGGGCACCGAGTGGTAGACGATGGCTGAAGGTTCGTACCAAAGCAGCTCTCCTGCAGCTAGGAGGCGACGACCGAACTCTGTGTCCTCATTTCGCATCTCGCTGCCCGGGCACGGCCCCATGTCGGCGCGAAATCCCCCATATTTACGGAATAAGCTCCTGCGAAAGGCCATATTTGTACCGAATGGAGCCTCATCCAGTTTCCCCGGGCAGTCACCCAAATCAAACAGAGCAAGCATAGTCGCCGTGGAATATGGACCCCTGAGCGCCAGCCACTTGGGTGGGGAAAAGGTATGCGCTGGAAGAATGCGTCCTCCGACACCAGCCCATTCTTTGCTTTGCAGGGGAGTGGTCAGACTCCTAAGCCAGCTGGGCTGTACGGTGACATCATCATCCATGAAAGCCAGCACTTCACCGCGAGCTTCGCGAATCCCGGAGTTGAGCGCGTAAGACTTACCTTGACGTGCTTCAAACAGATAGCGGAAGCGTCCGCTATACCGACGCCTGAACTCTTCCACGATGTCTGAGGTCTGATCACTCGAGTTATTGTCCACCACTAGAACTTCCCATTCCACTGAATCAGGCAGAACGGAAGATGCGACACTGTCCAGGGCCTTCGCCAGGCTCTGGCATCGGTTATAAGTGCAAATTATGACCGTAATATTCACAAAGTTTCGCAACTTCCTATTGGGAACCGACCAACAAGTCTTTTCATCATCGTTGATAAAACCCAGCGCGTCGCTTCGGAGTGCGCGAATCTCGGGGTCCAGACGGGGCCCCTTCTCCGGTTTCTAGCGACGTTAGGAGTGCGTACCATCTGCGCCTTCCTAGCTTAAGGAATGCGCCTCCGACCCCAAACGGCATACGCCGAAACAGATCTTTTATTGACCAACCTAGCGACCGCAATCTGAGCCACCGCTCATAGCGAACACTTTTGAGGTAGTGTGGCGTCTGAGCTAATTCGTCAAAGAATAAGTCTTCGTCAGTGGTGGTACGAGATTGTTCCTCTACAGTCGGGCAATCGAACAACGGGCGTCCCTCTATCAAGAAGTTGCAGATATGGTCTAGTGACTCATCCTTTCCCGGAGCGAGATCTTGCCGGTCTACATAGTTGGGCTTGGCGTCGTATACACCTGCCACCTTCACCGCCGGGAACGGAAGTTCGAATCTAGAAATGTAGTAATACGCCAATCGAAAGGCTTGACGCTGAATCTCTCGGTTCGTCCGAGCGTGAAGACACTTTTCCAGCATTTCCGGCAATGATTCCTTGGTGCGCACGGTCAGGATCTCAGACCCATGCTCATACATGGTTCTTGATGCCAAGAGCACTGGCTTACCCAGCATCGCCATCTCGAGTCCTATTGTCGACCCAAATGTCAGTCCAACATCAGCCTCCTCTGCCAAGGAATACGCGCTCACCGAATCTTCCGGCCATACGATTCGAACATTGGCTGGCAACGCTAAATGCATTTCTTGATAGACCCGCAGTTCGTCGGTTGCCTTCCCGATGTAAGAATTCCCGCCAAGATTAGGATGAACTTTGATCACCAGCTCTACATCATCCCGTAATTCAACCCAATGCATCACCTCACGCACCCATTCATCCTGTGATTCAAAAGGACCCTTCATCACTGGGTCGCCAGCTGTCTCATCGGTGGAGGAGGTGAACAAGGCCCAAAGCCGCTTGTCTGGACTAAGGTTCAGTCTCATCTTCAGAGATGAACTGCCATCGGACGACTTACTGAATGGGATCCAGGCGAGATTGGCGCCATACCGACGTTGGACCAGCCACTGAAAGGCGGTGTCCAACGACTCGCGCGTGAGGGGAATCGATCCCCACATGTTCCAGAAACCCTTAAAGGGCTCCGGGCTCATGCAATGCGCATTGGCTCGTATGTTGGCGTGACCGCGTTGATATTCGGCACGCTCATGGGTCAACACCCGAATGCCGCGCTGCTGAAATATTTCGAAAGCAACACGCGTGATCGATTGACGACCATTGAATAGGATTGCCGCATCAATTGCATTAGCGTCGAGGTAGTTACTGAGGCCCGCGGCCACGATCGCTGCGCTAAACAGAAAGCCCCGATACACACCAACTACGTGCCAATTGTTCAGGTCAGGCGGGTACTTCCGGAAGTACGAAATTACCGAAGAAAGCACCCATTCTCCAATGGGAGATCCGTTAAACGAAGCCTGCCGCAACTCAAGGGGCGTCAGGCTTTGAGCCCACGCAAAAGCGGTAGCTTTTTCAGCCTCACTTACCAAGGCTCCTAGCCAGCGATGTGGAAAGGCAAGCCTATCTTGGCTGCTCTTTGCCGAGGCCTGGCAGCGTTGGCAGAGGTCAAAAGGACGCGGAGTGTTCGCTTTGGAGTCCCAGTGCTGGTCGCATTCAGGCAACCCATCACAGAGCAGGTACTCAACTTCCGCGCCTCGAACTTGGCAGGCGCTTGCGATGGTCTGCTCGTAGATAGTGTGGACCCCCCATAGTGCGTAAGGAGAAAACACCAAGATTCGCGTCATGGGTGTACCTCCTTCATTTGCATCTCTTGTTCAGCCATGATGACACGCCCACGACCCTGGCAAAAGTATCGACAGTACCTTCCTCCCCGTGAGAATCCGCATTCATTGTGGTTACGCTTCCGAAAGGGAAAGTTGCGTTTGGGCTGTTTCAGAACCTATCAGACTTCGGATCTGTCGATAGGCTTCCCGGCCGCTTTCGACTTGACGAAGAGCCGACTGGAGCAGAGGCAATCGGACCACTTCTGCTGACTTCCATGTGCTCTCGATCGCGGTCGCCAACTTATCAGAGAAATCCGTGTCGTTGAGCATGACAGTCGTACAACCCACACCGAACAGATCTTCCAAGCCTTGAAACTTAGCCATGTAGTAGGAAGAGTTGCTCAAACATACGACCGGTATGCCTTGAGCGAGAGCAAAGACTGCGGCATGATAAGCCCCGGTGACGACGATCCTGCATCGTGCGACCTGTTTCACTAACATCAGCGGTGAGTCCAAGGACAAGCCGCCGTCCGATTCGTCATCATATCCCGCCAACAGTTGCTGAATAGTTTTGTGATCTTGGGCCGACTCATGGAAGGCTATGGGAATTGGGAGAAGAGGCACTTTGTGCCGCCGGGCGAATTGTCGCAAGACTGTGCCGACATTTTCGACAATCCCAGTCCTCACCTCTGCATAAGACGCCACTCGCAAGTTGATCCCGACCGCACTGCCGGGTTCCTTTACGCGAGCTTCATAGGCGAGTTCAATCGCTTCGTCGCCGGTAGTCTTAATCCTCATTGGGGTAACCCCGATCGATTCGAGTAGTGAAGGTCCGCCTCTATTACCCCGCAATGTGACTAGGGCGACTCTGGGAAGTACTTCCTTCGCCCTCGATAAAACAATCGGATCGGTCAGGGGTCCCATTCCCTGCCCGAACATCACGACGGGAATCCCACGGCTAATAGCCGCCTCCATGGTACCCAGAGTCGAAAGATTCCACTCTCGGCAACTGTCAGCAAATCCGCCCGACCCACAAACCACGAGCAAGTCAGCAGTCTTAAGCGCCTCCAGAAAGGTTTTGAAATCTCCGCGTCGGTGATTCCTATCCCGGAAACTCAATCTTAGGTCGATCAGGGATTCGACGAGTGCTGGCCACCCGAGGCGGACGGCGCGTTTTAATGCGCTCAGTCCGTTCGAAGCTCTCCTGGGCAAGAACCTGTGATGCTGCCCCAAGAGAATCTGATCCCCGACCCAGCACATGCAGCCAGCGCGAGGCAGGGGTTTAGCGCCTGGGCAATAACGTACCAGGTCGATGGCCGATTCAGTCAACACCTGGACTTGCGAATCCGGCCACAAACTTAGCAGCCGTGAAACGGCTACCTGTAACATGGCAACATCGCCCATGTTCTTGTATTCTGCCGTCCCTGTGTTCAGCCCGGTGGCGAGGATAATTTGCATGTTGTGCTGAATTTATTTCTCGACCGATGCATGCCTCTCGTTCGGCTCATCCTTGTCCGGTCATTACGTAGAGACTCTTGTGTGAATCCGCTAAGAGGTGTCCTACTCGCGTTGAGACCCTAGGCTACTGCAAACTTGGCAGGTTGGCCCCAATGAGCGTCGCGAATAGTATCGTCGATCAAATAACGTCGATGATGAAGCGAAGCCGGAGTAACGAATGCCGCAGTTGCCAGAATGCGAGGCTTGGTCTTGGCAATGCCGCCACGATGAAAGCCGGCTGTGTCACAGAAGATCAGCGTTCCCGGTGGGCCTTGCAAAATCACACGCCGAGAATCCGGAATCTGGCGCTCTACCTCGCCATCCGGCGGATATGGTATGCCGAGCGGATCCTGCCATGGATACACGTTTTCGTAGGGTCCACCGCACTGGCTCCCCGAGAGATACTCCATTGCCCCCGCGTCGGTATCGACCTCGCTGAAATAAAGAAAGGTACGGATTTTCCTGCGGTCTTCGGGATCGCGATGCCAACGCTGCGAGAGAAAGCGTGTATCCGTGTTGAGCGGCAGCGTATGCCACATATCGAAGTAGATCAACTTGGACCACAAACCGAGGTAAGAATTCACCACGTCCAAGATCGCTGGGTAGAGACTTAAATTCAGCAGTAGGTTAGTGGCATCAATCTGGGGTTTGTGGTCCTGGGAATATTTCGTAATAATGTAATGCTCGACAGTCCGAACATCTCTCTTTTCTTCGAAGTCTTTCCGGCGCTTCTGAACGACCGACTGGACCTCCTCACTCGAGCTGAATTCTGAAACCCATGCAGAAAGGTTGCGCCACAGCAACCCACCGTCTTGCACCAGTTCATCGAAGTGACAACTCGCTATTCCTGTAGCGTTGAGTTCCGAAACCAGCCGCTCCTGTAGCGAATTTAGCTTGGGACGCGACTTCCGGAACGACCGGCGACTGGAAAGATTGCTTCCCCATCGCCAGTTAACGTCATACTTCACTCTTAGGAAGTGATCGTATTCCTTGCGAATCAGGTTTCCGCAGCCTGGGAGTTCGGACATCCGTGTGAGCAACTTTGAGCGTTCTATGCCCCACTTCATCTGGGAGACCTCTTTCAAGGAAGCAGCAAACTCAAGGTGGCGTCAGCCCCTGGGAGCGAACAAACAAGCCCTTTCTACATCTCAGCCCGAGTGATGATACCAAACACTTCTGCCGGATCATCGTCAAGATTCGTAAAATCGTCCAAATTCAAGCTAAACAAGGGCTTCGCTAACCTGGGCTGGCTCTTATAGTCGCGAGAGGGGGTAGGCGTAGTAGTTGGTATTGCCCGCCCGTCGCCAACCCACCGCATGCGCGGGATCGGGAGGCGTCTCATCCGAAACCGCCATCATGGCTCCACTGCCTCTAAGTGCGGCCAGGACGCGTTGCTGGTCCGCGTCGCTTAGGCGCCAGAAGTCTACAGCCCAATCTGTTTCGGCTACGATATGTGCTCTGGCCAAGCGCGCCCAAAGAATATTGCCCCGATTTGAATAACAAACCGATGCGACTTTGTCGTTTGCGTGCAGACCTAATTGTTCCAACTCTGTGGCTGCCTGCCACGAAACATTCGCTACCTTCCCCCGTGGCGGAAAGTAGCGGGCACCCAGCGTGGGTTCAGGAGCGTACATCATCGCCCAGAGTAACCCCGCGACTACGACGCCGACCGCCAATCCTTTTCTTCGGATGTCAATAGATGAAAATGCAGTCAGCAGCAGCACAGTCCCGAAGGCACCGATATATCTCGACTCGATATGAACCGAGCAGTAAAGCATGATCGCGGCTACGCCGACCGCCCATGCCGGCCACATGAAGGCAAGATCCTTGAAAATTCTTCCCTTATTCTTATAGAGGAGAAAGCCGGTTCCCCATCCCAACAAGAAACCACCTCCCTGCTCCAGCAGCAGCTTCATGGTCCATTTGAGATTGCTCCACGTAACAGCCGCAATCCGGAGCGGATCGATCCACGTACGTACACCTTGATACCAATAAGCGAAGTTGTACCACAGAGGATAGGTGGCCTTCGGGAAGGCACCATCGAAGTCATAGACTCTCGGCGAATCAAGAGTTATTCGCGGGGGATGTAGCGGCTGCCCGGCGCGCGCCGGCCCCCCTTGCCACCATCTTTTTGCGACCCCGTTCACATACCATGCGTAGTTCACCCGACCTGTTTCGCCAAACGTCAGATGACCAACGGCTCTCGAAAGTCCCGCAATCAAGGGTGCCGAAAGCAATATAAAGATAGACGCCATGATCAGCGTGCGCTTCCACTGGAACACGTTCAACGCAACCAATAATAGGATCATGCCGATTGGAAACATCACGGCTTTGCCGTAGTACCCTATGGTTATAATTAAGCTCAAAATCAGAGCCTGCAGCGTCGATGCAGTCTTTGAGCTATATGCGCGTAGCATCAATCCCAGCGCGCCATAAATGCAAGCGGCAACCAGCATATCGGCGTTGACAGTCCACACGCCAATCAAGATCAGAGTGGACCACAGGAACAACGCATATGCGATCATGCGCACTGCCACTTCATTCCCACCTCTCCACCGAAGCCATCCACGCAGGAAGTACTCGAAGCTCGCCACTGTTACGGCGTAGATTCCGAAGTTGAGCAATTGAACGGTTGGGTACTCCCAATACGCGGAAGGCCGAAAAATCAGGAAATCAGAACCGATGAGCCAAGCGTATAGTGGGTTCCAGGAACCGTTAATCGCAGTATGCCAGTCCCTGCGCAAGTAAGCGTCCGCCATGTCCAGGTAAGGCACTCCGTCACTTCCCATGTAGAACCGATTAGCCCACGCCTGGATTAATCCCAACACCAGTGCGATGCTCCAAAACGGAGCAGAACTCTTCCATTTCGAGAACTCTTGCTTGTCGGGAATTGCGTTACTAATTGCCGGCATACTCGACTAGCCTGCGGTCGCGCAGCTCTTCCACGACATGATGAACGGACTCTATGGAAACCTTACAGATACGGGCAATCTCGGCTATCGATTTTGTCCCGTCGATGAGGAAAATAATGTCAAACAGAGCACGGTTTCCTTCGGGATTAGCATAGGCATCGATATTCAAGCCATATCGCGAACAGAAGATCTCTCCCTGGAACAGGTTCACCGGGACCCGGTTCCGCTCTATGGAATCGATCATTTCCAAAACCAGATTCTTAGACTCAGCAAGCCGGGCGGGAGAAACTAACTCCAGGTTATCGCGGCTAGAGTGATATTCCGGATAGTAAGGCCAGCCCTCCGACTTACCACGCATTACACGCGATAACGACAACATCGGCACCCGCACTCCCGGCGCATTGAACTGCCGTTCATCATTTCCCACCACCGTGCGGAAGGCGCCTATCCATCCTTGACGATCACCTTTCTGGAGCACCTCGCTCAAACAACCGTCTACTTCGGTATCACCTTTGAAAGAAAGCTGTAGCGCATGGGGATTCTCCAAGCTGAGCATTTCAAGGAAGAGTCCTCCCATCATCTTTGGAATAAGGTCCTGGTGGTGGCTGAGAAATGCTACTGAACCAATGGTCTCGGGAAGAACGAGAAAACGGTAGGTGTAGCGTAGATTCTGTCGCTTTTGCAGTTCGCGAATTACCTCCATACCAACCACAACTCCGGACAGATCATCGTTCACCATCGCCGGGTGACAAAGATGCGCGCACAGGACGAATGTCTCGGCGGTCCTGCCTGGAACGACGACCTCTCCGACCTTCAGGGTGCTGTAGCTGAAGTGGGAGTTGATTACCACCCGGTAGCGATCATCCTGCAAAGAGACCTTCAACTTCTTGCTGCAACACAACCCCCAGTCCCGTTCGTAGTATTTGAAAACGAAAGGAATGGCGTCAGTTAGTCGGGGGTGGACGTACAGGTGCTTGAAGAGTTCCTCCCGAGTCACTTCGCGGTTGATCGGCAACGAATAGGAAACGACGTGGAGAGGATTATCCTCGTAGGAAAAAAGGCGTCGTCCATCCAGCGTTTCCAGGTATGCTTCGTGGCAACTCCACTTTTCCGGTACGAGCCAAGTCCAGCACTCAGTTCCGGTTGGATATTCGTGGATTTGCATCGGCACTTGGGTCGATAAAGCTCGCAATGCAGCGTCATACCCGTCGGACACGATATCTCTCGGCACGTGCCAGAGCGCAGAAATCATTTGTTCCATCGATGCGTTTTCTTGAAGATGAATCTCCCCAACTCGGCCGCCAGTAAGGGTACTCTCTAACTCCACAGGATCACCGACCGGTCCTTGGGCGGTGATCCATGGATCTTGCGAAATTTCACGACTGATCAACTCATAGAAAGTAGTGCAATCAATGGAGGCCACTTCCCCCCGCCCCAACTCGGCAACGCGGCAGCGGCCCTCAGACCGCGCGAGATCTTCGATTCGGGCTCCATCAGGAACCCCATTGGTCGCCTGGATAGGTACAGTCGAGATCCATCCGTGTTTGTGTAGGTCACCGTTCCGTCGACTGCGGCCAGTGAATAACTTCTTGTATCTGAAGGGCACTCCCATTACTTCTTCAACATAGTGAAGAAATGGTGCCTCGCCGACACCTACACCGATGCCACATATCTTGCCGCCAGATTTCAAAAGACGCTCATGCAGGCAGTCTCTTCCATAGCTGCTGTTTGGCAGATCATTCAGCAGCTTCGCCGCGCTCGGGCCCAACCCGGCAACTGAAAAGATCGGGTCAACTGATCGCACAATCCCTGGAAGTTTGCGAAAGTACTCAAGAAACTCGCGAGAGGAACTCCACGGGCCCTGCATGCTCGGTGTGGACTGAGGGTCAAAATCCTCATTTCGACAAAAGGAAAAGGAAAACGTCGGCACCAGCATGGTGCCCTTAGGTCCAATCACCTCCTGCATGGCTGAATAGAGAAGTTCACAGATTTTCGGCCCGGAAGATCCGCCCTCCGCCGCTCCCAAGGTGATGTGGGAGATCTGGAAAAAGACGATGTCCCCTGGGCGAAGGCCAACCGTTTTCAGGCCTTCGATCAGATCAGCCAGCCCGTAATCGACCGTTCCAGGAGACATAGAAGACGGTATGTTGTCGCCATTCGCGGCTCGGACCGTGTGGCTATTCGCCGCTCCGAGATTTCCGCTGGAAGTCTTCACTTCAATATATGATCAGCCGATGCCCTGGAATTGCTATGCCACCTAACGCCTAGGGGGGCACTCTAGAATCGCTTTATTTTTGCATTCGAGAACCGCACCAATAACCTTGTCCTGCTCAGGCTCAGTGAGACCGACTGAGCATGGCAAGCTCAACCCACGCTGGACCAGTTGCTCAGCCACGGGCAATGGTTCGGGGTTTTTCTCGGCATGCGCCGGAGATCGATGTATGGGCTGCCAGAGTGGCCGGCACTGGATTTTCCTCGAATCGAGCGTGCGCATTAACGTACGGGAATTCATCCCGAACTCTTCTTCGTTTACCAGGATGGTGTACAACCAGAAAGTGCTCGCCGCCCAGGGAGCGCTTCTCATTGTCTCGATGCCTGGTACATTTTGAAATCTGTCGGTGTAGCGAGCGGCAATTTTGCGTTTGGCAACGACATAAGTACTCAACTGCTCCATTTGCGCGCAACCAATTGCCGCCAGAACGTTGGTCAGGCGATAGTTGTAACCGACCTGTCCGTGAACGTACTCGATTGGATCGTCTTTGGCTTGCGTGGTAAGGTACTTGGCCTTATGAGCCCAGCTTTCATTGTTGGTGACGAGCATGCCGCCACCGCCCGTGGTGATGATCTTGTTGCCGTTGAAGCTGAAACAACCGATGTCCCCAAGGCAGCCCACACTCCGTCCCTTGTAACTCGCGCCCAGGCCCTCGGTGGCATCCTCAATTACTTTCAGCCCGAATTTCTTTGCCACCTCCAGTATGGGATCCATGTCAACGGGATGACCAAGTATATGGACAGGTATCAAGGCGGTGACGGGACGTCCAGTGCGCCGATTGTACAGCTTGCCGTCGCTCCAACGACAGCCACGCTCTAAGAAGTCGACCACCCGCGCGGGATCCATTTCCCAATAGACAGGGTCAGCATCGATGAAAACAGGCCAAGCGCCGACATACCGGATGGCATTCACGGGAGCAATAAATGTCAAGGTGGAGACGATCACCTCGTCCTCGGGTTGCACTCCCGCTACCAGAAGTGCAACATGCAGTGCAGAGGTGCCATTCACCATCGCCACGGAATACTTCGCCCCTACTTGCTGGGCTACCATCTGCTCAAACCGGTCCACATAGCTACCCACCGAGGAAACCCAGTTGGTATCGAGGCAGTCCTTCACATAACGCCACTCGTTACCTCGGATTTCAGGCACGACCAGAGGAATGATGCCATCGGTGGGTGGCCCTCCCGGGGCAAGTGTCTCAATCGGTTTCATTCAGTTTGTTATAGACGCTTAATCAGCGTTGCTCGATATAGGAAGTTGTAAGGTTTCAGTGAGCAAGGATCTTAGTTAACACATATTCTGCCAGAATCCGGTTGGCACGCGCATTGGGATGACGATCTGCTGGGTTAAGGTAGTATTTCGTCGGGTTGGTCCTATAATCCGGTAGTATCTCCGACGCTAGATGGACCTTTATACCCAGCCGCGTGAATCCGGCCAACAACTCGTCATAGACAGGCTGTCCAGGCTGAGGTAACTCTGGCCATAGGATCACGTGAAATTGAAGTCCTGGGTATTCAGTCTCAAGCAGGTTCTTCGAGCGGAGCACTATCGCGAAGTACAAAGCGATATCATGGTCTGAAACCCGAGGATAAGGACCAACAAAGCGACGGTAGATCGCTGACTTGCGGCACTGCTTGACGAAAGACGTTGCCCCTTTGTCCAAGGGATGCAGTCCCTCAAAATCGCCGGCCCGTACAACACTACCGTCCGCCTTCAATAGATAGCGAGGAGAGTGCTGGCCGTAAGATACCTTTCCGGCCACCCGCCAAACCTGCGCCGGGATCGCGACATAGATCGCATACTGGGGATTGGTGTCTGCAATCCGCTGTACTACGCCATGTTCCAGGGCTGCGAGCATGTGGTTAGGCCCGTACCCATGAAAGGCAAAATTGAACGTACGATATCGCCCTCCCGACTGAACGCCCACCTGATAGGGGAGAGTTTCGGTATCCTGCAGCCCCTCACCGTACGCGAAGGAGTCCCCAAAGAACAACACGGTGCCAGCAAGATCGGCAGGTTTCCAAGGAGGAGCGACGCGAAGGCCGTCTCTTCCGACTGAGTAGGTAACGTCATAATACACATGATCTCCCACTCTCTTGGTTGCGTGCGCCTGAAAGTTCTTTGCTGGCACTGTTCCGAGTATGTCATCTTCTAGAAAATATCCTGGGGAGACCACAGCTGATTGTGGCTCATGGTGTGAAAAGTACCCCTCGGCCGCTGTCAGGAAGGCCGCAGCGACTCCCAGATTGAGGAGGGTGGCGCGAGTCCATTCTCCCTTCACGAAGAAGCTGCTAGCAATCAGCGCAACGGCCCAAGTTAGCCAGAACCAAACAAGCGTCGTCGCACCTCTGAGCGAGAACGCTGATAGTGCAATGGCCGCACAAACTAATAGCAGGAGTAGCGGAAAACCAAGACCACGCCTGATCACCAGTTGCATCAGAGGTAACCGTTCCCGCCGTCGAGTTGATGATTGACAAGTGTCAAAGTCAGGTAAATCACCTTCGCACTGCATCCAAACCAGGTCCTCGCTCGCCGGTCGTTTTCGACCAGACCGCATCGAGTGCTTTGAGTTCCCGTCCTCTGTAGGCCGACGCGTTGAGCCGGCAGCTCATTTCGACTGCCGAACAATAAAGTGCCCTGATAGTTGCCATTGCCGCAGACCTTTAACTACTGGGTAGGGTTTACGGCGGTGCCGTCGCTCGAGAGCGCCTCTTGTCCTATCGTGCTTAAGGACTCGCTCCTGAAACCGATCGCTGCTTCGTGGCAACCACGTCGGCAGGCCTTTCTCGGCCACCTAGCGCCAACCAAACGACGGGTTGTGCTCGTAGTTTGCGGTATAGGTTATCAGCGATGAGCTGGTGACCAGCCGCATTAGGGTGAGGATCCGACCAAAATGTACGCACGCTCTCGATATCGGAAACTTGATCATACGTGTTGAGGAGATCGATTATAGGCACACCGATCCCCTCGACGAGTTCGTGAACACCTTCGAATCGCTTCATTGTGACGCGCTGAGATTCGGCAGCGGGCAATAGGACAATAGCGAATACCGCTCCTTGTTGAGTGGCCTGGGATTTCAAACGCAATAAAATCTCGCGCAGCAACAAGAAACGGTACGGGGCCAGTTTCATTTGAGCTATTCCCAGAGAATCGCTGCGCTGCACCTTCGCGCGTTCGATGATGTCACGCATGAAGTCGTAACGAGGATCTATACCTTCGCGAACGACCTCGGCCAAATGGGCACCTGCAGGTGGCTCGATACAGAGAGAAGTCAATGTAAACAGGTAGACGTCGGGTTGGTATGGCGGCGCCTTCTCGGTAGCTACATAATATTCCTGCGTTGGCCTATAGCCGCCGACAGCGAAGTTCAGCACCTCCACCTGCTTGATCCGATCGCTAGGCAAATCGGAGTTAAGACGTTGTTCCAACAAAGTTCCGAATCTTTGACGGTTCGGGTTGTTTAAACCGCGCCCTCGGGTTTGGGAGTCGCCTATTAGTGCAATCCGCACAGTTCCAGCAGGCTTGTTCACAGAATGCTCGCGGTCGATTAAACCTAGGCTATTGGTTACAAAATTGCCGTCTTCCGACATTGCAAAATTCAGATGTGGCTTGGGTTCGTAGATGAGAAAGCCGCCACGAACATATAGTTCTGGCCCGACGGGAGGTTTTCCTCTCCAAAGTCGTAGCAGCAGTGACCTGTCCCCTTCTTCCTTAGAACCATTCAGTAGTTTCTCGTAGTACCCGCTGGTCTCAACGGAGGCTCTGGTGAGACGTTCCCATGGGGCATCCCTTCCTCGAAGGATAGCAATCGCACCTCGTAATGCACCTTCTATCCCTCGAGTCGGCAAATGCGGTTCGAGCACCTTAAGTGCAAGCATTCCCAATAGGAAGGCGATGGAAAGAGACACACTGGCAGCGAAGTTTTGCGTAGAGGTTGTGATATTTTTCATATTCTTATCGTCCCCAACGTGGCACCTTCGCGGAAACTCCGCGCCAGAGCCTGATAGTCGGTCTTGTCCGTGGAAGTTCGTGGCAACGAGTCGGCAAAGGTGAACACGTCAGGACTCATATAAGCCGGCAAATAACGTCCGCAGAAAACCTTCATCTCAATGATGCCTGGCCGCGGTTCTCCCTGTGCCTCCAGAAAAGCAACAATCTTTAAATCCGCGCCGGCCGTCTCGACAGCGATCACCGCAGCTTTTCGTATCCCATCGTGGCGATACAAAGCGCGCTCGATGTCATCCAATTCAATTCGGTAGCCACGGCGCTTCACCATACGGTCACGACGCCCACAATAGACGTATCCGTCGTCCGGTTGTTCGCGAACCACATCTCCAGTGCAATACCATCTCACACCATTGCGCTCGCGGAACGCTGCACTGTTTTCCTTCGGTCGGTTCCAATAGCCTTGAAACACCGATTCTCCGGCGATGTATAAAATGCCTTCTCCCCCTCGGATAACCTCGCCGCCGTCCTCGTCCAGGACCACTGCCGAGCAGTGGCTGCAAGGCCAACCAATCGGATACGGCTCACGCCGGTCCTCTGGTATTTGCGACGGTACCCAAGCATAGGTACAAACATTCGTCTCCGTGGGACCATACAGGTTGCAATATCGCACGTGTGGCCAAAGCTTAGTCAGTTCACGCAGGTGCTTGATGGGAAATACTTCTCCTGCAAAAAGCACAATTCGTAGGCTGGAACACTCAACTTGCTGAAGGTTTCCGAACGAAGTCATCAAGTGCAAAATGGAGGGGGTTGAATACCATACGGTGAGGCGGCGCTCAGCGACAAACGTCGTCAATTTCTTCGGATTTTTTCCCGTCGTGTCATCGATGAGGTGCACCGATGCGCCATGTTTCAGCGACACATATAGATCAAGCACTGAAAGATCGAAATGGAAAGGTGCATGACTGCTAAAGCGGTCGTCCTCCGTGGGTTGAAACACGGAAGAACACCAATCGACGAAACTCAAGGCGTTGCCATGACTGAGCATCACGCCCTTTGGTATGCCTGTCGAACCGGAGGTATACAGGATGTACGCTAAGTCTTCCCTGCTGCGCCCCTCACAAGATACGGTGGGAAGCCTCTGTTCCTGAACTTCCTCCCAGGTGTTGGCTCCTCGTATAGCTGAACTTCCTGAGCCATCAGGACAGCGTGTCACGACGATGGTTGCGGGGAGTTCTGTGGCACCCTCGAGTCCATTGGCAAGAGTCGCGGTCGTGAACAGGGCTTTTGTCTTACAGTCACCCAAGATGGCTCGAACACGGTCCGGAGGTGCTGTCCAGTCGATAGGAACGTACGCAGCTCGAGTCTTAAGAATGCCGAAAATGGTCATTACGGCGAGAGAGCTCTTGGGTAGGAACACCGCTACCCTATCACCCGGCCCAACGCCACGCGTGGCTAAAAAGGCTGCCACCCGGTCGGCGCAGGAATTGAGCTCCTCGTAGGAGGTCTCCGCGCCATCTGGGTCCATTACCGCCGTGCGTTTCGGAAACCGCTCGGCGGAAGATTCCAGGTAATCCGCCAGACTGACCGCTCGCTTCTCAGCCTTTGTAACCACGCCTAGGACCCTTTACCCGCCTTCTTCTGTTCTATGAAGCGCGCCATATCGCTTATGCTGTCAAAATTCTCGACTCCTGCCTCGTGCGCCTCGACCTCAATTCCGAACGATTTCTCAACAAACTCCACAAGAGTCAGCGTATCCATCGAACTCAGCACCCCGCTGGTCCGCAACGGCGTGTCATCTTTAAGATTTGCTGCCGACTCACCCGGTAGAAATTCACTCAAAATGTAATCCCGCAGTTTTTGTTTGATTTCGGTTGTTCCGTCCATCGATTTCTCCCCTAAGTTGTTGGCTAATTTAAGGCCGTCGGGCGCCACCAGCGAATCAGATCCAGCCAGGCTCCGATCGTGGGAGAGTTCCACAACGACCAAATCGTAATTATGAAGCATGCAGTGCCCGCTACTGAAATTGAATGTCGCAGCCAACCGCGCCAGCCAGTAATGGAAATATTGGTCTTTCCGTCCTCTCCTCGCCACGTCTCCAGAATCACTATTCCACCTAGAACCGCCCAGAAGATCGTATCCGGCCAACTCAACTCAAACTTTCCTTGTAACCAGAACGACTGATAAGAATGCAAGAACCAGGTGACGACAAATACAGCGCCGGTGGCTAACAATTTAGCGCCCATTTCGTTTCTTTTCCGGAACTTAAAATACGTAGGAAAGTAAACGATCTTAACCATGAAGTCCTTCCAGTAAATGTTAATCCGCCGCCAGAAGTCGGTCAGACTTCGCGCGAGTAGATATCTGTGGTTGGTTTCAGGCAAATCGTAGCCAAACAAATGAAGCATTCCTACGACGATGTGAAACTGTCCAGAAACACGCAAGTAGAGCAAGAAGGTCAATACCATGACCCACAATAAGGACGCAAAGGACTTGGGACGGTTAAGCATCCCCAAGTTCCATTCAGAATTCACCACCGTGTACAGGATCAACTGCAAGGTGCCTCTGCCCATCCACTGAATTCCCTGCTGTGCAATGTCATGGATGTCCCGCCGATAATAGCCAAGCCGCATGGTCTTGAAATCGATAACGGGAAACAGCTGGAAGTAGTAGTTGGGAAGTATGAAGAAATATGCCAGGTATTCCCTTAACGATGGGCGCTCCTTCATATACCGCACGTCGTGCGCGTAAATGATGAGCCTGAACATGAATATCGATCCAAAGACTGGCCAGAAGTCGGGCGGAATCGCAAACCGGCCCAGTAGATGCCGGGCGAGAGAGGTATCGGCGCATGATGCCATGGCTAACACGAAAACGGTGGCGACGATTGCTATTCGTGCGCCATAAGCCATCCGGCTGCTCAAAACCATGTAGAACAGGGCTCCAAATCCAAGGAGCTCCACAATTAGGCCAGGTGGCAGAAAGAAGGTGGTCGCCAGCAAGGAGATGGCAATCCAGAAGAATTCCTTGTAACGGAACGGCAGCCAGTAGTGAACCGCGAACGATGCAAAGACTATGCATGCGGTGGTAAAGAAAACGAGATTCTTGGCCTCCAACCAGTTAGCCGTGGTGCGAAATTCCTCCACACGGAAGGCTCGGAAGACAGCTAACAACAAAGCTAACTGCGCAATTAAGAGCAGGTAGCGGCCGAGATTCGGACGGGCCTTCTCGAGAAGCGTATCGGATGGGCTGACAGTAGATGTCGCAACCCGCAGTAAAGGCGAGGTTAAAGTCCCAGACATTTTGCGATGATATTCCTTTGTATTTCCGAGGTTCCGGAGTAGAGCATACTGCCAACTGCATCACGCAGTTCACGTTCGATTCCCGATTCCGTCATGTAACCGTAGCCGCCATGGATCTGCACTGTGTCCAGGCTCGATTTCACATAGCATTCCGACACATGGAGCTTAGCCAACGCCGCCTCCAGCTGTGCAGGTTTGCCCTGCTGCTTCAGCTCGCCAATGCGATAAACCAGAGGTCGACAGGTGTCCAAGCGGAGCTTCATGTCCACGATCCGGTTTGCGACGGACTGATACTTTCCGATTGGTTTTCCAAACTGTTTGCGAGTCTGCGCGTAGCGGATGCATTGCTCCAACTGCCGGCGCATAATGCCCAGGCAATTGGCCATAATGCAGCCCCGTTCCCACTCCATCGAGCTCTCGAAAACTGCCACACCACGGCCTTCTCGGCCCAACCGCCGTTCGACCGGGACCTCACAGTTCTCAAGAAATACTTCCGCCATGGGCGACGTTCGCAGGCCCATTTTGTCCAGACTCTTGCCGAGAGTTATCCCCGGAGTGTCCCTCTCAACCAGAAATGCCGTAATGCCCATCGGACCCAGTGCCGGGTCGAGCGTGGCGTACACGACAATCAAGCTCGCGATCGGTGCGTTGGTAACGTAAGTTTTGGATCCGTTCAAGATGTAGCGATCGCCGCGGCGCTCAGCCCGAGTTCGCATGGAGAAAATGTCGGAACCCGCGTCGGGTTCCGTAGCAGCATTGGCGCCGATCAACTCACCGTTTGCCAAGCGAGGGAGATATCGTCTTTTTTGCTCCTCAGTTCCGTATTCGAGTATGGGGAGGGTGTTCGTCCAAAGGTGCGCGTTAATAGAGAACAATAGCCCCTGGTCGCTACTGGCATACCCGAGACCCTCCATGACAGTAATCACTTCGGATATCCCTAATCCCAGGCCGCCGTACGCTTCCGGAACTGGCATCCCTAAAAGACCAAATTGCGCGCACTGCTTCCACCCCTCAGCGTTGAAGCTCTCGGCACGATCGAGGAGCACTATGTCGCATTGCAACGAGCCGCGGGCAAAAGCGACGGTCGCCTGGAATAATTCCTGGTGCGGTTGAGTTATGCTTAAGGGCATCGGTACCTAATGTTCAGCAACCTACCACGGAGCTCAAGGTTGATCTACTCACCGGCATGGGCCAATTGGCCTTGCATCGATTCTTGCGCAAGGCTCGAATGGCAGTTCTCCCCGCTGAGCTTCATGCCTGATGGAATGTTGTAAAGAAGTAGCGGACCTACGCGCTCATCGGGGGTCATCTTTTCGTACCAAGGTTTCGACGTCTTTGAACCTCGGTAGAACCTATCGCCAGGTCGCCTGCTAGCGAGCTGTTCAACTGTCGTGCTAATCACATTCCAGCCCGGCGCTGGAGTACAGATGTCGAGATCATTGATGACTGGCAAGCCATACCAAACCTCAAGAAAATCGTGGCGTTCGGCAATGGACAGCCCAGCGTCAGTGGCGGACGCGAGCGCGAATTCCTTGACCCCCAGCTGATGCAGGCGTTTACCGAGGAGCTTTAGGTCTTGCCCCCAATCATAATTGGAATCGACTAGTATTGTTTCCGGCATCTTGCCGGCGAACGCGTTGAAATAAGCCAGATAGTCAGGGTGATGGACCGCAACGGATAGAGTCAGCCACACGATTAAAGTGCCGGCCGTTATCGCAGAAGCAAAACCTGTACGAACCCATTGGACGAGTTGCCTGAACCCGAGTGCCGAGATCACTGAGAAGCCAATGTAAACAGGTTCGACATGGCGAATGCCAATGTCGATATGGCTCCGCATCGAGGGCAAGAGAATTCCGAGAGTGAAGGCTAGCGGCATTAAGTAGATAGGGCGGTGCCGCTCTCGAAGACACACATACGTTCCAAGCGCCAACAGAATCAGAAAGGCAATGGGGGTCTTGACTACTAGTGCCACGAAGAAGTAATACCACCAGCCGTTGGTTCGAAAATCTCCAAGCAAAAAGGATGCGTGTCCTGCGCGGTTGTGGTTCAGGGCGCTTCGGATGCCATCTAAGAACTCCGGAGCCGGTATGCTGACCCTGAGGTTCGTGTAGGGTAACCTACTCATGCCAATGGAAAACCAATAGCAAGCCCAGATTGATACCACTGCGATAGTGCCGGCAAATGCGAGGGGTGCTAGCCGCTGCTTTGCTAGCCTCCACAACCCAAGCCAGCCAGGCCAGCTCTGCGTTAAGTAAAACGCTAGCGCCAAGCATGCAGCGATAGGTACATAACCTAGCGCAGTGAACTTTGACAGACAGGCGAGTGCTGTGAATAAACCAAGAAGCAGAGAACGCCACCATGTCGGCCTCTCGGCCCAAAGAATAATGGCAAAGAAAGCTGCACCCACAGTGGCCCCTAGCGCCATGTCGGTAGTCGCAAGTCCAGCGTCGGCCAATATCGCGGGAATCAAAGTAAACAAGCCGGTTGCGACAACGGCGACCGGTCTGCCACACGTACGCCATGACCAACCACAAACCACCAAGCAGGCCAGCAAAAAGAAGGGTAGGTTACCCAATCGCATTAAGAATATAGTGCGAGCTGCATTCCCTGAATTCGAGATCACGCTGAGACCCTCAAGGTTCGGTACGGACTTGCCCGATGGACGTGCGCCTGCAAGGTAGGGTCCCAGCGCCTGCAACATCCTCGAAAGAGGGGGATGCTGCGTCTCGATGCGGTAAACATGTTCTGCTAGATACTCCAAGCCGCAAGCGAAATGAGTCGGTTCGTCGGTCGTGAGGCTTAGCGCGTTATAAGTACAGAAGATGCGGACGCAGGCGATGCCGACCATGCATATGACAAGAACAAGAAAGTACCGTTCCAAGAAAGGAGTAACTTGCGTTTCCCAAAAGCCGGGAGCGGGAAGCATTCCCGGCGCGGGGACACGCTTTGCGCTCGGAGTAGTTTCCCCAGTTCCCATCTTGGGTTCTGCGTATGTGGTCATGTACTCAATCTCGCAGCCGTGCTCGTGCAATTTCGCTTTGTTATTTGTCGTCACGCCGGACTAATAACGCCTGTCATCAATGTTGGTGTTGGTCTGAAATGCTTTAGCCCAATTTAACGCGGCTACGTCCGCGCCCTAGAACCGGTGATTTCCTATAATCTCTTCCGGATAAGAATAAAAGGAGGGAACTCGAATAGCTGGCGATGTTTGGAAATAAATCCAAACGCCAAGTGCCAAGAACGGTACGGTTTAAGATGCAGCTCTTAAGAGCCCTTCTCTTTGAGCCCAGTTCAAGCAACTTCCAATCTTGCTGGCGAACCGGGGGCGGTGGTTTGTGTCACCGACTGAAGCCGGTCTGGCTGAGGTACAGTCAGTGGTTCGCGCCAAATCCGGTTGCGGCCCATTTGGATGATGATCCTCCCGATACCGGTGTTTGTAGTCCCGTAGCGCTGGATCAACGCCGCCATCTCTTCTTTCTTGGCCTGGGAAAATCCAAACTGATAGGTTGCAGGACTACTGAACCTGAATTCCGAAACGGGCGTAGAAATCGGACTTCGCATCCAGCCCACTATGTCGTAGTGCAACGAGATTCGGGGGCTATCCTCGTTACGGTCACTGCCCCAAAGGTTGTGCGTGCGGCCTTCGCAGAAAGCCTGGATATCAGCGAAGATGGTCGAACTCTCGAGGTCGGTGTGGATATCGTCACCGAGCATAGCTTTGGCGATCTCAAAAACGTACTTAACCCAATCATCCATGACCGCCAAGCTCATGGCGGAGTGAGTTTGAATGAGATTGATTCCAATTTCCCCATTGATGAGTTTGTCGTAATTATTCCCAGAGCGCACGTAGGCTCGAAGGTCTTCTTCGGAGTCCCACAGCTCTTCCCTTGTCAGCCGGACAAAGGAGTTAAAGATCGTCTGGATTGCAACCGGAGCGGAAGCCATACGGGCGACCAGTCTTTGGAGTAACTCGATGATCAGCACTTTCTTCTGTCGCAGCAGCCTCAGTAACGGACTGAATCCCCCACCGTTGTAGACGACTGCAACCATCAAATGCAGTTTTCTGGCCTCTACGTAATCTTCAAACGGCATGGTACTCGTGGAAGTCACGACTTCCTCGATTTCCACCGCGATGCGACCGTTGCGGAGTCTTGCGAAGTCACGCGGCAAGATTCGGAAGTGGGAGCCAATCTTGTGAGTAGCTCGGCTGAACACCGAATTAAGTTCGGTACCGTTCAGCAACATGCAAGTATATGTATCGATGACGTCGATTCCGGCTTCCATGACCTCTGAGAGAGACTTGACGTGCCGCTCATACGAATCTCCCGGTAGGCCAAGAATCAATTCCGAAAGCGTCGGTAGGCCGAGTTCCTGATACACGCTCGCCAAAGCCATCATTTGGGACGTGCTGATGTTATCGCGCTTGATCTCCTCCAGAACAAAAGGATCCATCGACTGGACAGACATCCACATCGACATGGAGCCATTCAGTTTTCGCAGTGCTTTGGCAATGCGCTCTTTTTTGTTCTTGCCGGTAGAGGCAAAAATCGAGCGTGGCCAGTTGTGTGTTTGTTGAATCTTCTCGATGTGTTCGACAATCTGGTAGTCTCGCTCATACATGGCAAAATTCGGATCTGCGAACATCAGATTCGAAACGAGATTCGGGGCTTTATGCACGGCGGCAGCAATGTAGTCCAATTCTGCCTTCACCCGTTCAATACTGAAATGGTTCACCTTCGAAATCAGTTGGTTCCCTTCGTGGCAGAAGGTGCACGAGAAGGGACACCCCCGATTCGTCTCCATCATTGGGGAAAGCTTGCCGTCAAAAAACGGATCCATAAGGCCAGTGAGGTATGGAGAGGGAATTTCGTCGAGATCTCTCCTTCGAGCTAGCATCGCCCCCTTCATAACTTCCATATCGCTCATCCGATGAATGAAGCCATTTATAGGGGCTGATTTCATTTTGTCGCGGTCAGCTCCAGTCTCCAAAGCACGAGCTACCAGTGCTGCAAATGCTTCTTCACCTTCCAAGTAGGCGTAGAAGTCAATCAGAGGGTTGCGCCTAATAAATTGGCTGCGAGGCTCATCTTCAAGAGGTATATTTGGGCCACCCATCACGCAGATCGTCCGGGGTGAGATTGCTCGAGTCATACCAAAAAACTCCAATCCAAGATTGAAATTCCATGGGTAGTTACTCAAGCCCAGAATGTCAGGTGGCTTCTCGTAAATGGCGTGTTCAAGATCTTCGACATACTTAAAGAGTCTTACATCGATTTCGTTGCCGAAGGTTTTATCTGCATATGCGGCGATGAAGCCGATGTTAAGGGGAAACGCATCGGTCGCAAGGGACAGTGTCGTGTATGTGAGGTCGCCTAAATAGATGCTAAGGGGCTTCAGTACTCGCCAGGGGAGTGTGTTGATCATTAGCGTCACCATGGGTCGACGGCATCGGTGCTTGACCGGTTTGTTCCGAGTCTCCAAGGGCCGGAAGCCATCGGGGTTCTGATCTCAAACCGCCCGATCGTATTGAGCTAATCGGGTCGGATCCAATGCTTGGTTGAACACGATCCACGCTCGGTTGGTTAGAAGTGGTCCGATTCGTGAAATACGTGCCGAGTAAAATTGTCAAGGTTAGCCCAGCCTCTCAAGAGAAGTCAATTTCGATATTTCGCGTCCCCGAAGTTTCTGACGACATTCTCGTTCACCAATTTTGCGACCTCGGCAATGCCTTGGGCGACGGTGCGGGTGGTTCTGAATCCCAGTTGATTTGTGATCCGCGCAAACGACACCCGATAGTCGCGTGGGTCTTCGTTCTTGTGCACGAGCTCGACCAAAGCATCTGGCGCATACGGGCGGATCAGCTCAACCAGTTGTTGTTTCTGGAAATTCTGATCTGTCGCCCCAACATTAAACACGTGGCCACCCACATTTTCCTCCGGCGAGCTGAGAACCAGTTGAATTGCCCGGGCAACATCACACACATGTATGTAAGGGCGCCAGAATTGTTCGCCAAAAACCTTGAGGTGCTTCTTGGTCAACATTTCCATCGTGAATTCGTTTACCGTCAGGTCGAAGCGCATCCGTGGTGACACCCCGTAAACAGTGGAGAATCGCAACGGCGTTGGACACCAGCCATTATTCCCTCCACTCTGTAACAACGCCATTTCGACGGCCACTTTGGTCTCGGCGTAGAGGGAAACCGGTCTCAAGTCGGATTCCTCATCCACGTACTGATTGGCGTCCTTCATCTTTCCGTAATTGCTGCAAGTGGAGGCGAAGATGAATCGTCCAACCCTCGCATGCTGGCTTTCCTCCATCAGTGCAAGAGACGCATCGAGGTTGGTTGCACGGGCAAGATCCGGCTGCCGCGCACAAGCCGGATCACCGACCAGGGCCGCCAGATGAACCACCGCGTCCCGGCCCGAGAGCGCGGTTCGCACGGTCTTGCGATCGCAGATGTCTCCAAGAACAAATTCAAATCCTGGGTGGCACCAGACACCGAGTAGTGATTCGCCACCATACACCAAATTGTCCAGCACGCGAACCTGATGCCCGGCTCCAAGCAATTGGGGAGCTAGCGTGGAACCCACGTACCCCGCGCCGCCTGTAATTAGTATCTTCGTGTCAAATCCTTCCTCTCAGCACATCTTCCTGTGCCTTCAGATAGTCCTCGTGTCGGCCAACATCGAGCCAGTACTCCATGATGGGAAACCCAACCACTGGCTGCCCGGCTTCAAGCAATTTCTGCATCAAATCAGTCATGTCGAACGGCCGCCCTTCTGGAATATAGTCGCAGGCTGACGGTTCCAGCAGATAGGTTCCTGCATTGATGAAGAAGCTGAGTGAGGGTTTTTCCTCGAGCTTTGTGATTCGAACATCTTCGCACTCCACGACACCGAAAGGCACCTGCATCTCGTACTTGCGCACTCCGACGGTGAGTGCCGCTCCATGCTTCCGGTGGTACACCAGCATTTCGTGGAAGGGGACCCCGGTTAGGATGTCGCCGTTGATGACCAAAAAGGTGCTGTCGGGCCTCTTCATCTGCTTCAGCCCGCCTGCCGTGCCCATGGGGTTATCTTCCTTCAAATAGTTCAGCCTCACCCCGAAGCCCTTACCATCGCCAAAATGGTTCACTATGGATTCCGGAAGATAGTGCGTGGTCAAGTTTACGTCGCGGATCCCGGAGCGTCGCAGCTGTTGAATGGTCAACTCTAGCAAGGGACGGTCGCCCACGGGCAGCATGGGTTTCGGCACACTCTCCGTCAGCGGTAGCAGGCGCTTCCCGTATCCGCCCGCCATGATTACGGCCGAAAGATCCAGCTGCACGTCAGCCACAAGATCCTTGCGCAATAAGAAACCCACAACGCAGTTCTCTCCATCCAGCACCGGTAGGTGATTGATGTCGTGCTGATTCATGAGATGCAGAGCTTCTGCGTTTGCAATGGAGCGTCGCGCGATTACCGGAGTCTGGCTGGCAATCGTGAAACAGGGGGCGTCCATAGATTTGCCCTGTAGGATGGCCCGGCGAATGTCGCCATCGGTTAACAAGCCACAGAGAGTCTTGCCGTTCTTGCACAGAAGAAGAGCACCCGTGCCAGCCTTGTCTAGAAAGGCAATGGCCTCAGCAATTGAAGTAGTGGGCGAAATAATGACATTTTCGAGACGTTCCTGCACGCGTGCATCGAATTCAACTTCAGCTCCGAGATCCCGACGCAGAATGAAATCAAGCAGTACTCCGTCCGCGTCCACTACGGGCAGTTGGTTGATGTCATGCCTGTTCATCAGCCGAAGTGCCTCGGCGGAGGCAATCGGCTGTAGCACCACGATCGGTTCCAGGCTAGCGATCGAACTACAAGGTTTGTCCAGCATCCAAGACGTAAGAATCGCCCGACGAATGTCACCGTCCGTCAGGACGCCTATAAGCTTCCGATTGCTGGAGCAGAGTACCAGTGCTCCGGTTCCCGCCTTGTCAAGGCGTGCCATGGCCTCTCCAACGGAGGCAGACGGGGAGATGATGACGCTTTCGAGGCGCTCTTTTAGTCCGATGTAGCTCATGCTAAGCAACTGATAGGAGTCAATTTTCGAGGGGAATGTAACGGTAAACTTGATTTACGACACTGACTCTTCCTGTCGGCAAAGTTCCGGCTGGCCCGGACACAGTGGATCAGACAGATTCCAGTGCTGTCTAGAAATCTTTGCTGTCGTTGGGTCCATCACTACCACGGTCGTCGTTCCGAAGGCATTGTTCGCCGCCACTCCAATAGCATTCACTGCAAACAAAGGGAATGTTTCTTCATCAAAAACGTACTGCCACTGGTGAAACGGTTTATCGATGTCAAAGTTATCGAAATGATAGGTCCCTTCGACTGTCCGCAACGCAAGCCAGGGTTGCGGGCCGAAGGTAGGCGTCGTAGAGTGAACCTTGAGGACGTGGGTAGAGTCGTTGACGTTTTGGATCTCCAATTCGAGTTCGCAGGGAGGCAAAGGCTCAAGATTCAACGCGCCCCGCATTGCGGTTACAGCTTCGGAGAACAGGAAAGGCACGTCCGGGAAATCGCGAGCAACGTGTTGCAGCAACTCCCGAACGGCGTTGATATCCGGAGCCATGTTCCGGAAATCATGATTCGTTATGGCCAGGATCACCGGCTTGCCTTCGGCTGCCTCCCTGAATGCCTGCCTCACATCGCGCTCCTCAAGCAGTCGGTAGCGTGTTCCCACATTCAGGCAGCGCGCGATCCATCGACGGCAGTCTCCCGGAACCTGATAGTCGTCGGCTGATGGATGATAGGGCGCCCAGGTGGTGGGGGCACGGCGCCAGTCGCCGAAACGACCGCCCAGCAGGCCGAACTGTTCTCCGTCGACTGCATTGTCTACCATAGCTTGGTTCGAGAAATCGAACGGGATATGCTGTTCAAGAAACCAATTGCTGTCTGGCCGGATGACGTGAAAACCCGGGCGGTGGGCGGCAGGAAACCAATGCTGGTCGATGACCCGGCGGGACAATATCTCGTGGAGACTGTTGGACGAAGCCCACCAGTGCGTGGCGCAACGGTTAGCTTCCCTTCGAAAAGAATGAGGATGATAATGAAAATGTAGCCCGTCATGCACCGAGTTGGTCTCCTGGATCAGCGCTCGGTAGTGAGCGAAAATATTGTGATATCCGATGTCTCTGCGGCGCGGATTTGAATCGTAGTCGACGTGATCAACGCAGAACCAGTTGTAGATCCAACCTCCTCCCGCGGAATCGTGAACTTGAGTGCGGAACGATTCCCCCATCAGTTCGAGAAGCATCCCATCAAGCTTGTCCCAGGTGTCGTTATAGGCAAGCAAATGAGGATCCACAACCTTTTGGACGGCAGTTTCGATGCCACCCAGGGGCACTCTGCCTTGCTGCAAACGCCTCAGCAAGTCGACACTGGGTTCCAACTCGAGGTGAAAGATGTCGCGTAATCGTTCGAAGGTAGCGTCAAGCGACTCGTGCAGAGGCCCTTCCGTGTCGATGCAATGTACAATGTAGACTGGATTTTTTTCCACGTTCTTTATCGCACCCCAATCGCCCTCGCCACTGATCTCGCAGGAACACCCACAACGGTAAATCCCTCTGGGACATCGTCGACTACGACAGCACCCGCTCCGACAATGGCGGCGGCACCGACTCTCACGCCTTGGATGACGCTGGCACCAGTTCCGATATGGGCTCCTTGCCCGATATGGACATCTCCCGACAAAGTGACACCTGGCGCAAGATGCGCGTGAGCATCGATCGAGCAGTCGTGGTCGATGCGCGCTCCAGTGTTAATGATCACATTCGATCCCAAGCGGCTTCCAGGTTGCACCACGGCTCCTGCCATGACCTGAACGCCATCCTCAATATCTACTTCGGCAGCAATGATGGCTGATGGGTGAATCACAGTCTCAAAAACATATTGTGTCTTCCGAAACTTCTCATAAACGGCCTGCCGTGGGGCCGTAGAATCAATCGAGCCCACGCCGTTGACTAACCGCAATTGGTCTGGCGGATGAAGAAACACTGCGCCATCGTCACCGAGCTGCGCAATGCCCAGTACCGGAGGCAGCGAAGGCTTTGGGTCGACGAAACCGAGGACTCTCCGATGTTGGAGGTGCAGAGTACTGATCAACACCTTCGCGTGACCACCTCCACCAACAATAATCACGGGCAAGTCCATAATCCGCTCTCCACCGATTACTGCAGATGTTTCCAATGAAGTACTTGGTCGGAAGCGATATCGCATGCCAGCCGACGGCCAAGGACATAATCTATTTCGTTGGGGGCGATCCCGGTTCCCGGACGCTTAGCGTCGAGATCGGACTGCGTTAACATGTGGCCTCTTTCCAATTTGCGCTTGGAAACAAGGCTGCGGCGAAATTTCTTGCGCTTTTCTATCTCTACTGCACTGACTATCCGACGACTTCCTCCCAGCGCGGCAACAATATTTGCCCCCTCCACAGCGATGATGCGCAGTTGCTCAGGATTTGCCGAGATGGCATGGTCCCAACCCGCCATTTCCTGATCGAGGGTAAAATGTTTCTCGATTACGCTGGCGCCTATAGCAATGGCGGCGAGTGGGATCGCAGTGCCCAGAGTGTGGTCACTGAATCCTACAGGGACATCGAATGCCTGCTGCAGGGTCGCCATATTCCTTAGATGAATTGTGTCGTACTCGGGAGGGTAGATTGAAACGCAATGCAGTAACACAATCTGCTCGTTGCCCTCGGCACGAACGGTTTCAACCGCCTGTTCTATTTCCGCCATAGTTGCCATGCCGGTCGAAATCACCACTGGCCGCTGTTTGCGCGCCACATGCTTCAGCAGAGGCACGTGCACAATGTCCATTGAAGCAATCTTGTAAAATGGCACCCCAAGCTTCTCGAGTAGATCAACTTCTTCTGTTGAGAACGGGGTCGAGCAGAAGGCTATACCGCGATTCTGGCAGTAAGTGTGGGCTTCAAGATGCTGGTCGGGCGTGAACTGGTAGGCCGTCACCATCTCTCGCAACGACCCAAAATGTTTCTTCTTGTCCGAATAGTCGGTATTGCGGGCATATTCCTCTGCGGCGATCAGCGAAGTATCGCTCCAGGATTGGAACTTAACCGCGTGGGCACCTGCCGTCGCAGCGGCGTCAATCAGTTGGCGGCACAGGTTCATATCGCCGTTGTGGTTCGATCCAACCTCGGCAATGATGTAAGGGGGCTTGCCGGGTCCGACTTCTACGTCTCCAAACCTGATGGGTTTCATATCCACGATTCCACTAACTCCACATATCTCCTAAGGTTGGATAGGCAACGGAAGTCCACCAAATTAGCGCCGGATGCAGCGCGTTCAGGGCTTCCACGTAGGCGTCCAACTTTCTGGGACAAAGGACAATCTGCTGATGGAATTTTTCGACCTCACTTGTCGTCGCCATGAGTGCGTCGTAACGGTGAGCCACGAGATTCCTTGGTGGTTCGGCGAGCACTAGTTGAAAATGTTGTCGTACCAGCGCAGTATCAGAGACGACCTGATCTCGGCTAAAGGGAAGTCTCACCCGAGCTGTGTTGGTAGGATGCTGTCGATAATCCATTCGAGGCATAGGATCAAAGGCCAGTCGTGCACCCAACAGCCAAGCGCGGGTCGCAAGAAACCAGTCCACCAGAATTGTGCTTGCCGGTATTGGTAAACACCGTCTTAGAAGATCGGAACGGAAGGCCGAGTTGGAAAGACCAAACACGTTGTTGCGTGGAAAAATGTTCTCAGGTTCAAGTTGCTGCGGCAGACCAAAGGTCAGGCCGAGATCTTCCCCTTGCTGATCGACTAGCCGAAGCGCACAGCCAGCAAGCTCACTATGTTTTAAACTTTCCCGAGCTGCTGCCACACGCGAGGGATGGAGCAAATCATCGCTGTCTACCAACACAACCTGCGAGCATGTTTCCACAATCTGCGATAAGACCTTCTGCCTGATCTGTGCCGGCGTGCATCCGGAATCAGCTACAACCCAGTTTGCCTTTAGGTTGGATCCCACTGTGGTCTTGACAGATATCATGCTCAACTTATCCAAGCCGATCCAAAGTTGAAACTCTTGATCGGTTTGTTCGCAGAGCGAGCGATGCCAGTCCGGCAGATAAGGTTCAACGCCGGGATAGATTGTTGTGTAAACGGCGAGAGTCACAGGGAGTTCCGCCAGCGTCGATGTTAGGCGGAAGTCTCAAAAGAACTTCAGCCATGGCCCAGTCCTCAAAGGTATCAATATCAAGACCACGATGCCAGGGGATCTCCCACCCGGTTCTGTGTTCTACATGAAATGTCTTTGTCAGTCGCAAAACCCCGGTACGGGCCCACCAAATGGCACCGGATGGACAAAACAGCTCCGGCAAGTCCTGGCTGCGTGCGGTCATCTGTTCCTTAAAAAGCGGTTCCAATTCATGCTGTTCATTGCGACGCATGGCCCACCAGGGATTTTGCCAGCCGTATCGGATCACAGAGATCTGCGATTGAGCACCGGTTTCTTCAAATTGCGTGTAACTATCACTCACATCATCTACCGTTCGTAGTGGGCAACATGGCATCAACTGGGCCACCGTATCATATTTGTCTCCGACGGGATCAAGCCGAAGCAATGCGTCAGCTGTAGCCGAAGACACTGGGGTAAAATCGTCGGCCAGGTTCTGGTCACGCAGAAACGGAACCTCGGCACCGTATTGTCGTGCAACCTCGGCGATCTCCGGACTATCCGTACTAACCACCACACGTTCAAATAGTGCGCTGTCGCGAGCCGCAGCAATTGTGTATGAAATAATTGGCTTCTCGGCTAGAAGCCTGATGTTCTTGCCTGGGATTCGCTTCGAGCCGCCGCGAGCCGGAATGATTGCTATGGCTGTACCCACGGTAATTTAAGATTTCCTTAAGCGCTGCAAAACGCTTCTGCTAGTCAACGGTGCGAGCCAAGGACACGGGAGCGATTGTCCCATCCGGCAGGCACCACTCATAAGGCACCACGACTGAGGTAGAGTCGGAAGCTCGCGATATAAACTCCCCCCTGTAGCCGTATTCTGCGAGATCTCCTACTATGCTGAAATAGGCAACGTCCTGGTATTTTACAATCCAATCATGGCCGTTATTTGTCCTGACTGACATCTTGACCGAGTAATTTTGTGGGAGGAGAGGCAGAGACTTGAACCGACAGGCAAGCTTCCCGGCGCCGGCCAGAGCTTCGGGACGGTATCCGTCCAGTAGCATGTTGGCCGTAAAGCAAGAGCCGTTGATCCCCTGCACGCCGAGCACGACGTATGGCTGCTCAAGGCGCTTCTGTGCGTCGTAATCCATCTCCACGATCAAATCCTCACCCGGGGAAAACTGGCTGGTTTCCTCACCGCGATGGTTTCTCAAGACAACCTTCCGGATACTGAATCCATAGTCCGGATTTGCAAACGAGAAAGATAGTTCGCTGGAGGTGCTGTTGAAATAGTCCTCGATGACCTCATCCGCCTTTCCGTCTTTGTGCAGCTGGCCGTGCTTTAACCACACACACCTTTGACATAAGGTCCGGATGGCTTCCATATTGTGGCTGACGAACAGGACCGTCCTTCCGGTTCGGGCAAAGCTCCCCATCTTCCCGAGACATTTCTTTTGGAATGCGGCGTCGCCAACTGCGAGCACCTCGTCGACGATCAGGATTTCGGGTTCAAGGTGAGCGGCTACCGCAAAAGCTAGACGAACATACATGCCAGAGGAGTAGCGCTTAACCGGCGTGTCAAGAAACTCTTCTATTCCCGAGAACTCGACGATCTCGTCAAACTTGCGGATGATCTCGGCGCGCCCCATGCCTAGGATGGCACCATTAAGGAAGATGTTCTCTCTTCCCGTGAGTTCCTGATGAAATCCAGTGCCCACCTCGAGCAGGCTAGCGATTCGGCCATCTATGCGGATTCGTCCCTCGGTAGGAACTGTAATCCGGCTCAGGAGCTTTAATAAGGTGCTCTTGCCCGCACCATTGCTACCGATGATGCCGACCACCTCGCCCTGCTTGATCTGAAAAGAAACTCCCTTTAAGGCCCAGAAATCCACCTGCTCGACCCTTTTTCCTCCGCTAGACCGAAGCCAAGTAAACGGCTCGCGGATCGCGCGTTCAATAGCATGACGTAGCCCATCAACATTCGCCCGTTGATGGCCAATGCTGTACCGCTTACCAAGGTTCTCGATGGTGATGGCAGGATAGGACGTGGCAGACGTCATGGAATATGCTTCAGAATCGCTCATATTACATCGGCGAAGGTTTGCTCGGTCTTTCGGAAATACCAAATGCCCGACGCAACGAGGATGACGACTTCGGTGACTGCAATTGCGAGCCCCGGCCAGTACATCCCGCCTTGTGTACCCAATAGACACCAGCGGAAACCATCGATGATTCCAACCATCGGATTGAGCGAGTACAGGAGGCGGAATCGTCCCGGCACTACGCTGCTCTGAAAACCCACTGGCGAGATATAAAGGCCAAACTGGACGATGAATGGAACGATGAAACGAAAATCACGATACTGGACCATCATGGCGCCGATCCACAAACCAACCCCGAGCGACGCACCAAATACCAGCAACACAAACAACGGGAGCAATAACACTGCCCCAGGGGGTGGGTACCGGTACCAGATCATGAGAACAACGACGAAGGCAGCGGAGATGAGAAAATCCACAAAACTCGTGATGACGCTGCTACCTGTAATGACGAGGCGTGGGAAGTAGACTTTGGAGATCAAGTTGGAGTTTCCCACCAGGCTATTTCCACTTTCGGTGATCGCGGTGGAGAAGAACTGCCACGGCAATGTACCGCAAAGAACCAGCAATGGATATGGCACACCTCCGGAAGGCATTTTACCCAGTTTCCCAAAAACCACGGTAAGCACAACAATGGTTAGGAGTGGACGGATGAGTGACCAGCTCACTCCGACGACGGTTTGCTTGTAGCGCACCAGCAAATCTCGCCAGGCGAGGAAGTAAAACAATTCCCGGTAGCGCCAGAGATCCCGCCAGTACTGCCGCTCGGTACGGCCGGCTTCGATTAGTAATTGATTTGCATGAGGAACAGCTTGCGTCCCTAGGCTGCCTTGGTGCCGCCTAGGGTCGTCGACTTGGCCAAGAGATTCAGCACGACCGGCGGCTAGCGCGTCAGGGTCGGCCTCGATCTCAATGTCGATAACCGCAGGAAGTTTAGTTTGGTAAGAGTTCATGCTGACAAAGATGCTTTCTCAGCGGACTGATCAGCCACGACTGAAGGCAGAAAGGGCACTCTCATTCCAAGTTTTCGGTAGTTGGTAAGCAGGCCTTGCGCGAACGGGAGATAGTAGAACATGATTCCTATCGCTGTCCCCAGGGTATTGGTAATGAGATCTGTCGAACCAGAGCTTCGAGTCGGAAGAAATACTTGCAGGATCTCAATCATGAGACTGGTGAGCAACCCCACAATCAGAATTGTGGTCATCGGATACCTAATCTTGTGCACTTCGTAGAAATCAACCGCCAACCAAAATCCTAGGGGAATGAATCCGACAACATTGACGCTGACATCCTCCCAATAGTGCCAATTTGGCCGATAATCCCCTCTTATCGATTCGAGAAACGGGGGGTGCAAGACGAAATAATGCTTGGGAATAACCAAGTCCTGAGATGAGTCTAACTGATTGTGAACAATGTTGCCCCGACCTTCCTCGAATAAATATAAGGCAATGGGTGCTTCGTTATTAAGGATGGTGGGTCGTTGGCTCTTTGTCCAGCCCTCACAGTTTTCCGCAACTCGGCTTGGTGTCAGTTGGCTACGGTAAATCGCTAACCCTAGTATCTGACCTGGCCAGCTGTCATTGGCCTGAGGTGAATTAGCCACTACGAGGCGCCCAGTGAGGTTATTGGCGGAAGTCCCCCGTGCTGAAAACATCTCACCTAAAACACCGTCAAGATAGATCGCAGTACCTCGTCTTCCTAAGGTGATAGTAACCAAAACCGGAGTTCCTTCGTGGAGCGCCTTCAAGACCGCCAATGACTCAATTCGCGGAACGCCGTAGTTGTCAATGTAGTGTTGGCGAACAATTAAGGCATCCTTATATTGACGAAGCATGAATCCAGCCCCGGGATGGTCAGACCCATCAAAGGAAACAATCGTATTCATGCTACGAAGCGAGCTGGGTACCAACCAGACCTCAAGGCTCTCTGACGTGCCGTCGCTCGCAGATTTTCCGTGGAAGGCAGTGCTGCCCAGAATACTTGAGTAGCGACTGAACTGAAGTCCACTTTTGTTCTCCATCCATTTCACTTGGTTCTCCGGAGAATGGAATGGAGATAGGCCGGCCACCAACAGGACACACAGGATGCCCGTGCATAGCACCTTGGTCAGGCTTGCAAATGTTAGACAGTCACTCAACCAGTGACTGGCTCGGAGGAGTTTGAAATCGTCCTTCATGCGTCCGCCGCCTCCCTAGGTGAACCAGTGCTTTCTTGATCTTAAGTAGTTCTAGTCGAGCTTGAACTCAGCCCGCCAATCGTTGGCTTCGGCCAGCTTCGGCTGTTCCTTTTTGTCGAGCAGGTAATCGCCGATTACTAGGTAGTCCATCTCTGTCCGCATGAAGCATCGATAGGCGTCGTCGGGCGTACAGACGATCGGTTCTCCACGAACATTGAAACTGGTGTTGACGATGACCCCATAGCCCGTCTGATTCTTGAACTCATTGATCAGATCCCAATAGCGAGGGTTGGTCTCCCGGCTCACGCTCTGTACGCGGGCGGAGTAATCAATATGGGTGATGGCTGGCAAGTCCGAGCGCAAAAAGTACAGCCGCTCGTAAAGAGGCTTTTCGTCGTAGCCGTCAGGCAGCGGAAGCTTTCGGTCTTCCCGGATCGGCGCTACCAGCAGCATGTAGGGCGACTCGCGATCGAGATCGAAATATTCCCCAATGTCCTCTTCCAGCACGGATGGCGCAAACGGCCGGAACCCCTCCCGATACTTGATCTTGAGGTTAAGCTTTTTCTGCATTTCGGGATTTCTGGCATCGCCGAGAATACTGCGGCCACCAAGCGCCCGAGGCCCAAATTCCATCCGACCCTGAAACCAACCTACGACGTTTCCTTGCGCGAGCTTCGCTGCAACATCGGAGGCAAGCTTCTGGAAGTCCTCATATTGGTAAGTCTTGGCATCGTATTTCTGCAGGGCGCGTCGAATTTCGCTGTTAGAGAACTCGGGCCCGAGATATGAACCCCTGGTCGCATCCTGGTGGCCGTTGGTGCGCCGCTCATTACCATCGTGAATGTGCCAGACGGAGTATGCCGCCCCAACCGCTCCTCCCGCATCGCCGGCGGCTGGCTGAATCCAAATATCATCGAAGGTGTCGGCTCGAAGAAGCTTTCCGTTGGCCACACAGTTCAGTGCTACGCCACCCGCGAGAACAAGGTTTCTGCTGCCTGTCAATTTCCGGGCTGTGCAAGCCAGACGCAGAACGATGTCTTCCGTTACTTGCTGGATTGCCAACGCCATGTCCATGTATGCCGGGGAAATGTCAGACTCCGGTTTACGGCGAGGAATGCCAAAAAGCCGCTCCCACTTCCTTTCGTTCGCCATCTTCAGCCCGGTTGCATAGTCAAAGTAATCCATGTTCAGGATGATCGATCCATCCTTGCGGACATCCACAAGTTCTTGGGCGATTTTCGCTTTGAAATCTGCGGTACGCTGTGACCCAGGATTTCCATAGGGCGCCAGCCCCATTAGCTTGTACTCGCCGCTATTTACGGTGAATCCGGTGTAATAGGTAAAGGCCGAGTAGAGCAATCCTACGGAGTGTGGAAATTGCAACTCCCGTAAAATCTCGATGTCTTTGCCGCGGCCTCGCCCGATCGTCGTTGTTGCCCATTCTCCGACACCATCAATCGTCAAGATGGCCGCGTCCGTGAAAGGCGATGGGTAGAACGCACTGGCTGCGTGCGAGAGGTGATGCTCCGGGTAATAAATCGGCACTTTGCCATCGCCGAGCTTTGCGAGCTCTTCCCCCAGCAACCTTCTCATGAATAGTTTCTCTTTGATCCAGACCGGCATAGCCGAGAGGAAACTTCGGAAGCCCCTCGGTGCAAAGGCGTGATAAGTCTCGAGCAAACGTTCGAACTTCAGAAAGGGCTTGTCGTAGAAAGCCACTGCGGTGAGATCCCGATAATTAATCCCCGACTCTTCTAGCACATAGCGGCAGGCATGAACGGGAAATGAGGGGTCATGCTTCTTGCGCGTGAACCGTTCCTCCTGCGCTGCAGCCACAATCTCGCCGTTAATCAGCATCGCAGCCGCGCTATCGTGATAGTAGGCCGAGATGCCCAGAATAGCCTTGTTCATGGTCGTCTCTTTTGATTTGTCTTCGTTCTTCTGGGTTTCTTCTAGCTAACCAACTCAGAACAACGTGTAGATGAAAGGCGCGATCGCGGATCCGCTAGCCAGAACGATGAGCACACCAAACCCCAACAGAATCATAATCAGCGGCAACAACCAGAACTTCTTCCGGCTTTTTAGAAACCCCCACAAGTCTCTTAG
The DNA here is from genome assembly GCA_049582765.1 of Terriglobales bacterium. GTDB lineage: Bacteria > Acidobacteriota > Terriglobia > Terriglobales > Acidobacteriaceae > JBAUUQ01. Next base: position 55,293 of record JBAUUQ010000028.1, on the reverse strand, counting down.
AAAATCCATACCCTCTCCTCTTATTTGTTAGTAAGGCCTTTCCAGATCCTGCCCCACAAACACATGATTTCTTTCCACCATTACCGAGTCCTGTCCGGCCTTGAAGATCCTCAGCTTCAGAGAATCCTTTCCGAACAACCGGCGGACCAATGAGATTGGAGTCACCACCAGGAAGAAGACTAGCGATAGCAGTATCTTCGAAACGACCGCGCCCAGCAGGTCTGAAAGCCCCAGCCAGACTACGGCGACAGGCCTATAAATCTGAGGCTTGACCATATTCAACACATGCAGCGCCATCGCAGCAAAGAGGTATCCTTCCTTCTTTCGCGAGGCAGCCACGATTAGAAGTAGCAGAACCATAGCCATACCTGTGTCCCGACTCTGGTCGATCGAGATGTTGTTCTTGAGTATTTTCATAATTGCCATTTCTAGGGCAGCGCCACCTCGTAAACGGGCCTTAGTAACCGCGGCGATGACAGCCCCAAATGTTCGTAACATTAATCCGGCGTGCCGTGAGGAGGGCTACTGCCAATGGATCTCCTGAGCCTTACAACTCGCTTTGGCCACCTGGCGTCACGATAACTTGGGACTCACCGTTGAGGCTCGACTTGGCCAATAAATGGACCATGGCCTTGAACATGGTCCCCTGCCCCCAATGAAACATCGGCGTGCTCACTTTCCTCCATCCCAAGTCCCGGTAGTGGAAATGACCATCGTCAGCTTGCATGTTATTGATCGTCCACGTGACAACCTGAGTAGCCAGTTGAACAGACTCAGGGTCGGTGTCCAGAAAGAACGCGAGGGTATCGATCGCCTGCGCGCAACACTGAATGTCAATGGGCAGGGCTTTGTCGTGGTAGTACTTGGGGCGTCCGCCAGTTTCGAAAAAATGATCCCTGAAATATTTAAAACCGAGGCGAAGATTCGGTTCAAATTCACGATCACCGGTGCTATCGACATACCGCTTCAGGCAATCGAGGTTGTAGCCGGTGTGAAAATTGTCAATCCAGTGGTACCGTGGCGCCTCTCCGTAAAACCATCCTCCATCATCATTTTGCCGTGCACAGCTGTACCGCATCGCGTCGTTGGCGAGTTCTAGCGCGTAACGGTCCATGTTGTACGTGGCAACCCGGGCGAGTAATGCTGCGCCCAACATGTTCGAATTGTGAATCGAACTTTGACGAAAGGGGACATAGCTAAGACAACACCCAAGTTTTGTCTTCTCTCGTGGAAGATTCTTCACCCACTCGGCTGTACTCTCTGCGACGTCCAAATATTTGCCCATGCCGAGTACTTCATAGGCCTCCAAAAACCCTAAAGCGATCAGGCTGCTCCAAACAATCGTTGGCATGTAACGTGGTATTGTGCCCGCTCGGGTCGAAAAGGCGAAGTGATTGCCCCAGCAGTATTGCTCATAACCTGGAGAACGGTTCGCAATCAGCCAATCAAAACAGAACTCGGCGCGCCGACGGTAGTCTTCATTGCCTGTGAGGGCATAGAGCTTCACATATCCCCACCCCATATACCCCATCCCCTTGGTGGATCGATGCGGTCGAATACCGATCCACGGCCTGATGTGGAATGGCATCCGTAGCACAGCCGCGGTCAAGAGGCGACGCAAAAAGTGAGTGTTCGCCGTAAAGTAACGAAGAAAGGAAAGGTCGCCATCTCCTGGATCGTACGCTTTGTAATCGTGGATTTCGACCCAGCGTTTAACCCCTTCAACGCTCTTCCGTACTGCCGTCCCCGCATCCGATAAAATATCTTCCATAATTTCTCTGGCTCGTCCTAGTTGGCGTTTATAAGTCGGTGCAACAAAGCCATGTATTTCCGTTTTTCACCCTCCCAAGAAAAACGATCCCGAAGCGCCAGAGAGCGCGCTCGGTAGCGGCCGAGGATTTGAGGATTCTCGGCGATTCGGTCTAAGGCAGCACTCAGTGACTGGGGATCGTTCCATTCGAAAAAAAGACAGTCGTCCTCGTTGAGGTAATACGAGATCGCGGCGTTTCGCACGCTAACCACCGGAAGGCCCAGTGAAATGTACTCGAGAAGCTTCAAGGGTAGAGCATAATCAGTCACAGACGAGATCTCCAGCGGCACCAGGCCAACGTTACAGTCGTTGAGGTGCTCAGATATTGAGTGTGCAGGATAGCTGTGGTTATCAAAGTCCACGACGTGGCTTAGATGCATAGAGCGAATCATTTCTTTCAACGCGTCGCTGAAGTCCCCCTCACCGATAATCTTTACAGAAATGCGATCCTGGTGACGTACACGAGTCAACGCATTCATCAACATCTTCAGCCCCGAACGTTCGAGGATCGTGCCATGAAATACGCACCGGATTTTGTGGTCAATGTTGAAAGATTCTCGCAGTGGAAAAAGCTCCTGATCGGTGAAGTTGGCTATCACCTCGATCGAGTCGGGTGTTAAACCATGTTTAGTCAGGATGCCATTTTTAACAGGATCGTGCACCGTAATGACCTTGCTGCAGTACATGGCACTAAGTCGTTCCTGCCAAAGGAGCAGGCTATAGAAGAATCCATTCTCTTGCCCTTTGAACTTCGAGGCAAACGTGTTCGGCATCGGATCGTGAATATCCAGGATCACTTTGGTTCCGAACAACCGCGGGACAAGACTCGTGAAGACGAGGAAATCCGGCATATTGTTGACATGGATGACCTGGTATCGACGCCGAAAGAAGAGGCTGGTCGTTTTGGCTAAGCACCTTAGAAAGAATTTCGCGTACTCGACGACATATCGAAGGTGCCCCCCCCCGCGATACCTGCCCTGATTTAGTCGAAATATCTGGACGCCACGCACCACTTCGATTGGTGCTGTCCCCGGCTTACGTAAGGCGAGGAAGTCAACTTCAAACCCTGCTTCAACGGCCGCTTCCGCTTCTCGGATGACGCGCGGATCTGACTCGTAGTACGTGTACGCAACCATAAGTACCGTTTTCGGGACTTGCCCCTGCATCAAATTACTCTCGAGTCCAAGGTGCGAATAAGCTTCTTGAAGTCTCCGACGAGTACGGCGTCCGCTAGTACATTCTCCGGATGTACCAACAACACGGTGTCTTGCTGGCGTGCTCGTTCCAGCAGCCAATCTGCGCTGAACTTCCTCGTGTCTCTCCATTGCGGTTCGAGCCAAAACGCAGAGGGAAATACTAGCAAGTGGTTATCTGGCTTTATTGGCTCGATCGTCGGGTCTTCGAGATTCCCCAAGAAGATCCGCATCGCGGTGCGTCGGGCCCAGTCGATGTATCTCTCCGGTTCGTAAGGAGCGTAGTGATGAAATCCAAATTTCGAGTGCCCGGAACCGTGTTTGGAGAGAGCAAGCACGGGCTTCCCAAAATGATCCTCAACAATCCTTACTTCCTCGCGAAATGTTTCGAAGGAACGGGAGTTTTCTAGGTGCAACCCGATTTCATGGCGGCCCGCTGCAAGCAGTTCAAGCACTGATGCGGAAGGAAGTGTGCAGCGACGAAAGAATACGTATGCACGCGCCCCGGCTTCGTTTAGCCAATTCAGCATTGTTTGCAGCTCGGCAAGGAATCCGAAGGCTCCAACTTTCGGAAAATACAGATCCGAACTCACCCGACTAAGAAGATGGCGTGCAAGTGGACGCCTACCGTATGGTCGGTCAACATCAATTCGAATGATGAGGGCCATGAGGTTTCTGGGATAAGACGAGACCCGCGTTTCCTTCCGGATCAATGATTACGACCCTACGCGAAGGGCTTCAAAGGCTTGAAAAACTGGTAAGATTCGCGCACCGGACTTTACGGAATACTGCACAATATCTCTAAAGAAGTCAGGAGTGCATCCCCAAGGGGTCGGATCCGCACAAATATCGTGAGTTGCAAAAATGAGCCAACCTCCAGCCCTGCAACTCTCGTCAATGAGATGCTTTATGGCCTCAGGATTATCTCTGCTTTGTTCCAGAAAGTAAGCCGAAAGGTAATTGAGGTCCGCCTTTCCGGCATTGAAAGTCTGCCCTCCGCAGCGGCAGCATGCAAAATACTTGGATACTCTGCGCTTTGTTCCCGCCCGTGGCACTGCTATGGGGTAAGATAACGTCTTGAAAGTAGCAGTAGGGATCAATCTTTTCAAAGCTTGTTGGTTCTCAATAATTGCCTCCTCGAATACGCGCGGCTCCGTATCCCAGGCGTGGCAGTGGCCGAACGTGTGGCAGCCTAATTCGTGACCTTTTTCCAGCAGGTGTTTCAAATCATCGACCAGAAACATGTTGCCAGTTGGAGTTTGCTTGCCCAGAAGACCGAGAGACGCGTAATAGGTTCCTGCTACCCCAAAGGACTGAAGAATGGTTCCGCCTGTCAATAATGCAGAACGAGGGAAATCATCGAAAGTGAAGGAAATAATTGGAGTACGAGAATTAATGGCAAACGGCCGCCGGAAGAATTGGCGAGCGATAGACCGTTGATAACGACCTTGAGCTCTTTTCACGACCTGAGAGACACCTAGGCTTGGCCTGCCGACCGAGTTGTCAATGCGCAATGCCATGTGGTCCCAAGTTTTTCTCACTGACCACCTGGACTTCAACAGCAACTCCTGACCGATCTTCGCAACACGCCAACCAAAGACTGCCTTCATCCAGGAGTACTTCCAGGACAAGCTTGGGGCTCCCAAGTACCCCCCCAAATCTCTGGCAATCTCCTCCGCTTCTCTGACGATGTCGAGCCTTTCTGGATAGAAATGAATTAGAGAAGTTCTGAGAAATGACAGACAAGCCGCCCGAACTCTGTCACTCTCCTCCAACGAACGCAGATAGCTTATGTGAAGGCGCGTGGAGAGCCAGTGGGCCTCGAGTTTTCGCGCTGATTGGCCAATGTAACTCAGGCTACGAAACGCCAAGCCAGGTCCGCGGTAGTATACTTTTGCATTAGGCACGAACCGCACGTGCTCGGATGCTAGGAGGACCCGGCAAAAATACTCGCCATCGTCGTCCCCCAAGAGCCTGGTGTCCCATGGGCCAGCGGCTTCGGTTAACTCGCGACTAACGAGCCACGAAGCGGTTTGCATGTAGACGTTGTCTCCCATTTTGTGCAGCAGCCACTCAAATGGGGACATGTCACGCCACAGCACAGTTGGAATGAACTTCGTTCGATAGTGTCGGTAAATAAACCTACCCCACGATGCGGACAGAAGCACCCGCTTTCCACACTGTTGCGCTTCTGCTACCTGCAAAGCTACCTTGTCAGGCGCTAAGAGATCATCAGCGTCAAGCCACTGAATGTAATCTCCCTGGCTCTGAGAGAACGCCTTGTTTCTGGCCGCTGCTGCACCCTGCTGACCTTGAGTAACAACGTGAACGTATTCCGACTCAAACTGTTTAGCAATCCTAAACGTCTCATCTGTGGAACCATCATCGACAACGATTATCTCCTTTGATTTCCACGTTTGTGTCATGGCCGAGCGTAGAGTGTCAGCTATCCACTCCTGCGCGTTAAAGGCTGGAATAAGAATCGAAACCAAAGGTTGTGAGGCCGTTCTTGAGACGGGCTGCCGCGACTTTACGATGGAGCTACTCCTTGAGCTGTGATGCCTTGTCTGTCCCAGCTTAAGGCTCTCCTTTATGAGTCCTCGCATCTTCCAGTTTTCCCAGCTCTGCGCTATCCGCCTGCGTGCACGGCTGCCTCGCGTTCGCCATGACCCTTCCATGAAGTGAATGCCAAAATCACCGAAGCGATTCCAGTTGCCAATGTCACACACATTGTCAGGAAAGAGAACTGTAACGGCTTTCGCCAGGTCAGCATTCTCGGCAAAAGTCCGGGAAACCAATCCAGGCCCCGTCGTGTTCAAAACCAGAAACTCTTCCCTAAACAAGAACGGCAATCCACGCATCATCGGTCGGACCCAACTGGGATCCCTTTGAGCTCTCACACAGTTTTCGATTATAGCTTCCAGAAACGGATGCGCAGGGGTTGCTCCGAAGGCATAATTCCCGACTTCCCAATCCATTTTGTAGGTGTTGCGGAGGAAATTGCTGAGAGTGAGCCCCTCAAACGGAAACACGCAGTCGCAATCAAGAAGAGCTGTTAGGCCAGAGGCCAACATTACATCCATGTCGAAATAGAAGCCACCGTGCCGATAGATAGCCAAATAGCGAAAAAAGTCATATCTCTGAATGCGGAAAGGAAAGGAATCAAACGTCCGAAGATGCTGAGGAAATTCTTGCTCGATAAATCTCCTGACTTCGTCGTCGGTAAAGAAGAGGCATTCATAATCAGGATTTAGCAGCCTAATGTTCGCCATCATTGCACGGTTGCGCAGCGGCTGCTCAATCTCCTTACCGGTCTGCACGATCAGTTTTGGAATTTGATGTGACATTAATCCTCTGGATCCAGCAATAGAGGCTTGGGCTGTTTCGTAGATGGAATCGCCCTTTGTTGGAAATACTCATCTTGCGATTTACCGGATGTTCCTGAGCGATGCAGGCAATCCTCCGCTGCGGCCCATACTTGAGGACGAATCGCCTCCCACGTCCATCTCTCCAGAAAGCGGCGCCATCCACGTTCTGCCATTTCACTCGCCGAGTCCGGTTCCTGAATAGCCCTGATGCACGCAGTGGCAAATGTTTCTGGCACGTCGGCGAGATACATTTCACGACCATCCTCTGCCTCGTAACCGTACGCCCCGAGCGTGGTCGAAATTATGGGGCACTTTTGACTAAAAGCGTGAGCGATCTTGACACGTGTGCCAGCCCCTACACGAATCGGAACTACCATGGCCGCCCAAGTCTTCATCTCCTCCGCAGGGTCGGCGAGCCAACCAAGCTTGTCGATGTCCGGCCCAAAGGAGTTTAGGAATCCCTCACTGTCTTGACCTACCAGCCTCAGCCGTGCGTCTGGGACCCTGGACTTGACCCTGGGCCAGCACTTGGTAACGAACCAATTCAGGCCGTGACGATTTGGAAAAAAGTCAACAAGTCCGATAAAACCGATCCTCGGTGGAGTTGACGGGCTACGCTTTGGTTCTGTAGGCGGTTTATCGAATCCATTTGGAATAACGTGGACGGGTAGCTTCGCTCCTACCCGCCGCAGGTACTGACGGTCCTCCTCGCTACAAACCGTCAGAACTGTGAACCGCTTTCCGAGCAGTCTTTCCCGCCGCCGCCAGCTAAACGCACACCGCAGCGCAGATAAACGTCGCAGCGGCGATCCCCCTAGCTGCAACACCGTCCGCTCGTATCTGCTTGGCAAATCGTCAACGTCCACCACTGAGCACGGCCAAGACGTGTTTGGAAACATCTCCGAGGTACGTAGCCTGGAAAACCAAATAAGATCAAACTCGCCGAGGATGCCCAGAAGCTTCGGCAGAGCGTCGGGTCGTACGCCGTACCCGTGCGGATAATCGGTTGTCGGATCAAACATCCACTTCAGCTTTCCGATGAATCCCCTCTTTGGGCGCTCCTGCACTTCAAAAACACCTGCCACACCGATCCCAGTGTTGGGAGTCAGCGTTGAGCCTAAATCCTTATCCCCAATGTAAAGGATCTCTACTCTCCCGATCTGCTGTAAAGCCCGAAGTACATTTAGGCAGCGCAACTGCCCACCGAACGCTCCCACCATCGGTAAGATTTCTGTTACATAAAGGATTCGTGTCGACTTGAGGCCTTCCTTCATATTGAAAGATTCGAGGACGATTTTCTAGGCGAGAACATCCATTGCACCAAGTCTGAACTGAACCTTCGATTCATCGGTTTCATTTAGCCGTCCTTAAGCCAGAAGGAAGAAAACCGATTCCGACCATCAATCGCTGTATGGGACGCGGAATCTGCTCCCAGGACACAAGTCTGACCAAAACCCGAATCGAGTAGACACCGCTACCAAGGCCTGCAATGCTCCCGAGGCAAACGGCGGCGAGAAATGGGAGTACTTGGAACCCGCAGAACACCGCCGTCACGAGTCCTAAAAAGAATAACCCTGTCTGTTTGTTAGAGGTTGACCATCGGAAACCGCTGAGGCGACGCACAATCGGGTAATGCAAGAATCCGTGGAAAACACAGTATATGAAGAACGCAATACCGGCGCCGTTCAGGCCGAAGAAGCCAACACATATCCACGCAAGAATCGCATACGCACCAGCGCAGGCCAACTCGGCCCAAAAAAAGATCTTTCGCCTGCCCTTTGCCACGATGATGAAACCCATCGGCCAGGTGATTACCTGTAGGATGGTTCCGATACATATCCAACGCAGGACTCCCACCGCTTCGCCGAATTTTGGGGTGTATAGCAGTGCAATCACTACCGGCGCAAACGTAAGGGTTGCGATCACCCCGGGACCGGCTAACAGCAAACCGACTCTGGCCTGCTCGTTGACCAGCCGATTGCACACGGCGTTGTCGTTCGCATTTGCAGTCAGGCGGGGATAGAAGTCCGCCGCCATAGCCTGAATAATGAATCCCACATACAGACCACCGAGAGTCCACGCCGATTGATACAACCCCGCTCCTTCAAGGCCATCCTTGCGTAGAACCAGGATCCGAACCAGATAAGCAACACCGGTTAACATCAAACCGCTTGCCATGAAGGCGAGCCCCAGCTTTAGAAGAGCGCCGACTTCTTGCGTGATCTGAGAAAGCGTCATCGACGGAACGTGAATCTCTATTTTCCGGCTGTACCACCATGAACTGGCGATAGCCATGGTCGCAACGGCAACCAAGGAGATCACCACCCCGTCTTCACGGAGAAAATAGACCACTGGAATGCCGATCAGAGTACCGAACAGCGCCCCTAAGACCGTCATCTTGGCGAGGTCGGCAATGCGACGAGTCCCTTGGATTAACGCTGCTTGACCGTACGATACGAGCTGAAAGAAGACCGCGACTGATAGCAAACATATGGCCGCCGAGTGCTGTTTGTTGCCAAAAGTCAGAATAGAGACCTGCCGCGAAAACACGATCAGCAAGAGAGTTCCTAGCAGTCCGAGCACGATCGAGGCTCTCCGCAATACTGTGGCTGTTTGCCCGATCCGCTCTCTGTCATTGGTGCCAACAGCCTCCGCAATTTGGCGTACGCCACTGCTGTTAATGCCCAGGCCTGCAATATTCTCAGTCAGACTCTCCACTGACCCATACAAGCCGGCCAAGCCAAAGCCCGCCGGTCCAAGCAGGAAGGCCATAGCCTTTGTTCGAATAATTCTGATCACAATGTTCATCACGGATGAGCCACCGACCAGGGCAGAAGACTTCAGAATCTCACCATAGGTCTCCTCTCCAGCTGGAGCGAGCTGTTCCGCCTCAAGGATAAGTTCTTGGGACGGGGTCAAGACCTGGCTATTACAGTCGCTGGATAACATGCTGAAAGAGTTTTTCGGGAACGGACAAAACGGCCTGATTACGTACTGTTGCGCAACTGGGCGCAAATTATTCGATTGCGGCCTGGAGCCCTGTGGGTGGGGACGGGAGTTGTGAGTCTCCCGTCGTTAGCGGGTGCGGATACGTGTAGGGGGTATAGTACACAGTCCAGGTGTTCGTCGCGGAGCAGGTGTAAAGAACACCTTGAGAGCCCTGATCGGTAGCAAAATACCCAACGCCCGCACCGCTTTCAGTTGGATTGGTCTTGCATGTCGCGGGACGATTCGCCAGTGTTCCGAAGCCCATCCCGGTCGTGCCATTAAAAGGCAACGTTTGCGAGGATTGCGCCTTTGCAGAAATCGCATCGTAGGATTCCCGATTGGCCTTCATCTGGAATGAGAAGTAGTCGCAGTTACCAGACGCGCTGGTATTACAATTAGTCGGCGGAACCGAGCCGTCCGGCACGACTCCACCAAAATCATCAAGATTAAGAGGAACTTCCGCCAAGGTGTCTGACCAGTAGTTGTTCCACGTGTAGATCGGCTTATAGGCTCCAGTCGTGTCTCGACCCGGTTGACGCCAACAAGGATAACCATAATTCGATCCCAACGGGGACCGATTGCCATCGATTCCATCTGTGCTGTCGCAAGCCGCAATATTGCCGTCGCTTGAGGGCCCGCTGGCGAAGCTTCGGTAGTGGGCAATGTCCAATGCACTGCTGTTGTGCCCGCTGAACGATGTGAAGAGGTTGTTAAACGCAATGAACATTCCGGAGCCCTGATGATGGAAACAGCGGTAGCAGTCTGCGAAGCCTCCGCCGTTTGAGCCGGAATCGACTTTCAACGTGTTGTTGTAGAGTTCGACATTATCTGGCCCACCTCCATGGGTAACGCCATGCGTGGTCACCAGACAATCTGTCGTCGTGTTATGCCGCCAAACCACACGCATGTTGCTTGACCAGCCATCCATGCAGCCGGTGCCGGCATTGCTGCCGTTGAGAGTTGTCCAAGTGACGGAGCTATCCTCCACGAACATATTGTTCACCGTGCCTTGCGAAGGTGCGGGGGGAGAGTTATTGGTCGCTCCGAGCATGTAAAGTAGCTCGCATCCTCCAGAGCACTCCATAGTATCGTGATCGATCACTCCGTAAGTGTTCGTAACACTCGAATTCTCCCCGAAGAGAACTCCGTAGCCTCCGGTCGGCATCTGAAAATCGATATGATCAATACGGACCTGAGACAACGTTCCCCTGCAACCTGAACATCCTGAGCCAAACCAAACCGCGAATTGGCCACTGCTGTAGACTATTACGAAACCAGAGATTCGGTAGAGGTTAGTGTTGGTCGAGCCGGGATAAGTCGACATTCCGAATATAGGGCTGCCCGAACTGCTCGTGATTGTGCATCCGCCTATGCTGGCGCAAATAATGGTTGACCCCTTGCTGTTCGAGAAATTCACACCCGTGAACGCGTAAGAGCCATTTTCTAGCGTGATTGTGGCACCATTGGAGGCAGAACTGATTGCGCCATTGATGTCGGAAGAGGACGATCCAGCCGTGCAGGACCATGTCGTACCTCCGCCAGTGCATCCTGCTTGTGCTGGAATCGACAACAGGATCCAGCACAGCCCCGCGAGACAGCTCATTCGTAGAATTATCATGGTCTCGGTCCTATATATGAGTTCTAAGGCGCTAACAGCACGAGGCAGGCGCCATCCAATCGCCGATTCTCACCTCGCATTGTGCCGGTTCTAGAACAAGACCCGAAAGATGTCTTTAGTACACCCAGCCCTGCCATCCAGTGCCACACCGGTTACTGTCCTGATGTTCTGCCCAATTGGCTAACAAGAAGTAGACCGGACGTCTGTCGTCTCAAGGTTGCTCGAATGCTTGATCTTGCTTGAGTGCCCCGGCAAGCGTTTCCGCGATCACCCTGTACCCGTTGCGACTCGGGTGTGTGTCCTGCGCAGTGCGGGCATAGAGTCGGTGCTCGGCGGATGCCCGCATCGCAGGTAAAGCGTCGACAGAAGAAATACCGGCAGAGTGAAAGTAGGCAAATAGGCTGTCCCGCGCCAACTGTTCATTGGCGAACACTTTCTCAATTGCGTCATGGAGAGGCATTTGAGGCTGCCTTTCAATATAAGGCCAAAACACTGTCTCCTTTGTGGGTATGACCACAACCAGGAATTGGATCTGATTCTGGTCGCAGATCTGTTTCATATCCTGCAAGAGGTGGAACGTGATACGCATACCTTCGCGAATATTAGGGTTTTGCTGATCCAGCGCGCGAGCGAACTCTTCGGGACGGAACGCTTCCAGGATATTCTTCTCCGGCATGACAAGCGCGGTAACTGAAGGGTCAACTTTTGGGTCGATTTTAATCTGCGCTTCACCCTGGAACCGTCCCAAAAAAGAACTATGCAATAGCAACTGGTAGACGACGCTGTGCCGCGACAACCAGACTCTTATTCGCTTGTGCCAAACCGGACCGTCTTGTGTTTCCCAAATGTGGTAATTGGTTTGCTGTGACGGGAGTTCACGCAAGTCTTTCCAGTAATCGAGCCCGTAGGTGATCTGGTACGCATTCTCGAAATCGTCTCCCATGTACAACCCGCAGATGATGAGTCTGGGTTTCAGATTGAGGGCCTTGGTCTTCAACAGATAGTAGTATTGGTTCGGCCCGTATCCCCCCATGCCCATGTTGTAGACAGTCCGACCGGTCATGTGGCCAAGTACCATCGGCCATGAGTCTTCCATTCTCGCGGTATTGCCGTAAGTGTGAGAGTCACCAATAGCTACGATGTCCGCATGATCAGGCACCTTAGGATTTCGGAACCCCCACGCGTCATATCCAGCTTTAGTGGCAGCCGATGGGACGATGCCGAGCACGTCATCATGGACAAGCTCAATCTTAAGAAAGTCTGCTGGATCCAAAACCAATCTTGACAAGAATTCACAGAACGACAAAGCGAGCCCGAAGGATAGCGCGAGTAAGCAGGCGTTAAGTCCGAGTTTCTTCAATTTTCGCATCATGTGCTAGCGTCGTTTACGGTTTCTGCTTCTTTGGGTACATGTTTGGCTGGGAGCGTCCGTTGAGTCAAAACATGGATGCACTCTGTGTAGTCAATACTGAGTGCCAGGATGAAACCGTCTCGTTCGTGACCACTGTCGTTGTTCCATCTCCCTGGTTCGTTGATCCGCGTGACCGGCGCGAAATAGGAACAGCCATAGCAGCCCAGAGAAAACAAATCCAAACCGGCGACTGCATCTTGAAAGTCGCTTCGGTGAAATTGTAGATAAGACACATCATAAAGAAAACTATCTTGAGCCTTGCGGTGTCGATATTACTACGGAAGGTTGCAATTATATTGCGATAGCCCGTGACGATGATCGCGCCCAGCAAAATTAGACCAACCCAGCCGAGGTTGAGGTAGATCTCAAGATATCCGTTGTGCGCCTGATTGAGCAGTGCCAGATTACGGGCCACGTATTCGATGCGGTCTCCCATCCAGAAATCCTCGTACCCAGTTCCGAGCACCGGATTCTTCACTAGAGGGAGCACAGTCGCCCATATTTCTGTCCGGCCGGTAAGATCAGATCTCCTTCCTATCGCTTGCAAGGCTCCTGAATCGACACCCAGAAACAATACGCAGAAGCAGCCGAAGATCATTCCGGCTACGACCGTGGTCAAAAACGCGGGTCTGCGAAAGCGTGGCCCGAGCCAGGTGATAAAGATCAGTGTGTTGGCCAGCAAGAAACACATCAGGGCTGTTTTGGAATCGATAACCCAAACCAGATACAGCGTCATCGCTAACACAGATGCTTGGGCGAGGCGCTCCCGACTCCAGACGGTTTTCGACTCTGGACCGGAGGAAACGGGCAGGAACTGCCAGAGTAATGCGGTTCCAAACACCATGCAAACCGCCCCAAGCCCATTCTTATCGGTACAAACGCCAGTCCACATTTGGGCACCGGTTGCAGTGTAGGACCGACCATATTCCGGAAAAAACTTGATGATCAAAACCGATAACGGTATCAACAGGAAGGCAATTCGTCTAAGAGTCCATTTGAGACCGACTTCCCAATATGGATCCGTAATAACGACGAGGATCATGACCACGTCCCCGACTGCCCTGAACCACCTCTTCAACGTTACGAAGGGAAAGTCAGACCAGACCATGCTGATAAGGCAGTAGATGAAGAAGATAATGATGGGCCAATTTAACCGTAAAATTGCCTTTACTTGCGAACCTCGCTTTGAAATTATAAACAGCCCCAACATGATGAGGATAATCAGAATGGTTCGATCAAGGGGACTTCCCTCCTCATAGGAAGAGCCTTGAACTATTCCGGTCTGCAGCCACTCGGTTACGGGACGAGAGCTACCAATCAGAAGCCAGGCCAATGGTATCCACAGCGCCTTCGAAATCCGCGCACTCTTGTCTCGGTCAAGCCGACACATGACGAAGATTCCGAGACCAACGCAGATGGAGGCTAACAGCGGTTTCATCTATGCGATCTCATCTAGGCTGCGCCAGCGTTTCGTGTCCTTCTGCAATCGCGCCTGTGTCGCTGGAAACCCGCAACGGAGACCTGTCGCTAGTATTTCCTACCGACGAGTCTATGAAGAGGCGGTGGACGAGCTCCAGGGTTAGTAGCTTATGGATTGCCAACGTATAGTTTCGCTTTCCTTTCAGGTGGTCATGCACCATTGACTCAATCGCTGTTCGCCGTAAATACGGGCGTGACAGTGTCCGGGAGTCGAGTAGCATACTTTGGACATAGTCATGGAGAAAGTCGCGATACCAGATCCGGAAGTGATAAAACTTTTGTCTACCCAAGAAAAGTCTTTCAAGATGAAGCGCCGACACGAAATGGTCGATCTGAGCCAACCACTGAGGCATACCATAGTCGTAAACGTACTCCGCCTTGGTCGCAACGTCGAGAAATTTCCGACACGCTGTCGCAGCAAAGCCCCGGCGTTCTCCCGCCAGCCCGCGGTCAGTCCTAATCTGCAGAAGAGACTTATTGCCGTCGGCGATCAGCCGCAGGGAAATGTTAGCGTTCGTGAAGCTCTGCTGGGGAGCTCGGAACACTGTACGAACGAAATCGTTGTCTAGGAACGGGGAGCGCACTGCCAACTGCGTCTGCTCCAGGGCGAGGAGGCCGTAGTGGTGCCAGGGAGCTTGCCGAAAGGCCGCGAAAGAAACCGGGTGCCCCCCCGTAGCCTCGCAGTAGGTTGCGCTGGCCGAGTCCACATACCTCAGAAAATCGGGGGTAAACAAACCTGGGAGGGGTGCTACCGGCTTAAACGCCCTCGTGCCCCTTAAAACTTCACTGCCATAGTTGCCTGTCATTCGGACGGTTGCAATGGCCGCTGCATGTTCATTGGCGAAGAGATCGGGAGAATGACTGACGTCTGTGCAGCCTTCGGATAAATAGACAGTACGTTCCGCATAACGGGCAAAATTTGACAAGAACTCCTTTCCAACGTTGATAACCTGATAGGGCTGGCCGCACGCCGCAGCTACCCTGCGAGCCAGGATCACGTCCTCTGATTCACGGAACATGCCGGCAAAGGAGTAACAAGGGAGGGTTCCGGGCACAGCCTTATGCGAAGCCAGCACTATGCGGGTGTCGAGTCCGCCGGTTAATGACATCCCGACCCGTTCTCTTCCGTTGAAATAACGGGGCAGGTTTTGCAAGAAAGTCCGATGAAGTTCTTGGTAATAGGCTTCCGGATCCAAAAGTGTCTGATTTTCCCAATCCTGTGGATGAAAGTACGTGCCTTTTCGCTCGAGACAGCCGTCGCGAAACAGCCAGTTCGCCCCACATGGAAGGACACGAACCTCCCTGAACAGTGTCCGATTCTCTAAAATGCATCCACAAGCCACAAATTCTGCTAAGCCTTTAGGGTCCGCATTGCGAAGTTCGGGGCGCACGGCCAGAATTGCCTTGGCTTCCGCCGCAAAATAGAAGGCCTCCGCGCCCTCATGATAGTAGATCCGACTCATCCCGTAACGGTCGTTGAATAGGATGGAGGTTCCCTGACTTCGGTCCGTCAAGAGACCTTGGAACCTTCCGTTTAGGCCGACTGGAAACGCTGGATCCTCCTCATAGAGGTGCACAATATATGATGGACCTTCTGCGTTTACCACGTGGCCTCGCTTCTTCAACCGCTCAACAGTCCCAGGCTCTGGGAAGTCCTCACCAGAAAATGTGAGGGAGATATCACCTCGTTCATTGCAAAGTGGCATTCCGTCCGAAAACGATCCCTTCCGCGCAACCCATCCCACGTACACCCCAAGGCGCTCATCAAGCCAGATACCTTTCGTATAAAAGGGCTCGTGACAAAGTGCGTCAACCATACACAGCAGCTGACGTTTCGCGCTTTCGCTTGGTATCTTGGTGACGAGGCCAACGATTCCCGGCATGGTCTTCTTGTAATTATCCCCGGCAAGGCCGGGTTCTCCACTTTCTACCTTCTAGGAGGCCTCTGTCCCGACTTGAACTTTACGGCCAAACCAAGAGTTCCGAAGCTGCCGAATCTTGGCGACCACCGGCTCGGGTAAATGGTCAGCGAACCTGAGGTGGAGACCTAGCTTAAAGGCAGCCCCACCCAAGCGAGTCAAAGGGATATAGTAGCGGGGCAGATCGACACGTTCGAACCCATTGATTTCCTTGAAGTGGCTTAAAGTGTCATTGCGCTTTTTCCCGTAGTGAAACTGCTGATACACAAGATATCGAATGCCACGACTGGCGCACGACCTGACCGCTTGCGCGATCAAAGCATTAGTCGGAGCCGTATCCCTATGCTTGATCATGGCGAGAATGTTCATCAAGTTTGCTTGGGTGCAGGCCTTGTCCCACGTCAATTTGACAAAACCAATCATATCGCTGCCAAGAAACGCTCCAATGAAGAGACTGTTGTCTAGAAATGTCGCTGCCTCCCTCCGCACGGTCTCAATGTCCTTACCGTAATGAGGAAAAGGTCTCCCCTGCCGGATAGGAGATTCGTTGTAAATTCTCCAGATTCCCTGAGCCAGGACATCATCAAAAGATACTTCGCGGAGTGCGACACCTTTCTTTTCTGCTTGGCGAGCTCGATTCCGAGCCAACGAGCGAATCTGCTTCGTCCACCAGTGGTCATATGTGGACACAGGCAGGACGGCTAGGTTGTCCCACTCCATCGGAAAATGGTATTTCGGCGACGTTTCGGGCATGATCTGCATGAATGTGAAGAGGTCGATCCGCTCTCCGCAATGGCGCAAGCTATACACCAGCGATTCCGGATCGTCCAGAGTCTGGTATTTGTCTGCCTCAGGTCTGGCGATCCGGATTAATCGCCCTCGAATCCGGATCTCGTCGCCACAAATCTTCAGTAAGAGACTCATGAATACTCAATCTCCTCCTCCTTGAAGACCATAGAACGCCGATCGTCGCCTCGGGATATCTTCCAGCGGAAAGCTTCCATGGGAATATCTTCGAACCCTTGCATACTGTGAGTTCGAGAACTGAGAGCTGCAGCGAATGTCACCGTTCTCCCAACAATACTCTGGACCTCATCCCTGACGTGCTGGCACAAGTCTCAACCCGAGAAATCCCAGAATTCGACTAGTATGATCGCAGAGTTTAATCACGTACTGAAGAAGCACGGTTTGACCAAACAGAGCCAGAATAGGTAGGGCCAGCGCGTAGCATGGCACCGCAATCAGAGACTTGCTCAAGTTCCTCACGCGATCCCTGGATTGTTTCGGGAAATTACTTCCGCGCTGCAAAGCACGTTTCAGCAAGTAGGTACGTGTGCAGCGTGATCGTGGAACGACCTCGTAGACGACCGCTTCGTTGCACCAAGCAAATGAAAAGCCCTTCTCTATCATACGGCGAAAGAAATCTATATCTTCCCCACCGCTGTCAAATACAGGCATGAAGGGAATGTTCACCTGCTGTAGGATCTTTCGCTTGAAAAGCACATTTCCCGTGCGGGTTTCTCTCCAATCGAGCCGGTATCCCGTCTTATAGGCGGGTCGCTCAAAAAACTTGCCCGTCTTTGCCCATTGAGGCGGATCGAAATCGAAGTAGGGCCTCACTGGACCCAGCACGCCATCTACATCATGCGCGATGCAGGTTCTTAAGAGATTCCCCAGCCAGTCGCTGGTTGGAAACTCATCATCATCGATGAACGCGATCATTTCCCCGCTGGCTTTTTCTATCACCTTATTTCGCATCAACGCGATATTCTGGCGGGGCTCAACGCAGTATGTCACGGTGAGTTTCGAGGCAGCGGAGAACGCCTCCACCACGCTCCGCGCGGACTGCAGACAGTCGTTATCTCCAATTACAAGGGAGTACGAAAATAGTCCCTCGGCTTGCTGATCATCCAATCGTGTTAATAATCTTCTCAGCAGGTCTGGTCGCTTGTAAGTGCATATGCAGACACTGATGTGAGGTTTTTGTAGAGCCCGACGGGCAGATCGTAGTACGGTCGAACCGAATGTTGTTTCGCCGGCACTCATTGCAAATTTCCAAGCATCAAGCTAGTCAAGGGTAAATATACCGCCCGGAACAAGTGCGTTAGTCTTTAAGGCGCGTCTCGGACACCTGCAGAGCTTGATCCCAATGCAGGCCCTCCAAACCGGCGACGGTGAAAACGTATCGCTTCTTCCGGTGAGAGACATACTACGAACACCAACCGAATCTGTTCCAATAGGATTCAACTGGGTCTATGCGCGCTCGCTGACTGGACACCTAGCGGGCTTGCAAGTCTTCTACCCATAAGGCCTTTCAATCGTTGCATCTGTTCTTGTCGGTAGAATCTCACCAACTCCTCGGAAACGGGTCTCTCCGCACTCCGAATTGCTGACCAGAAGTAGCCCAGCGCTAAGGCTACACCACCGATCAGCAACGGCCTTTTGGTCATCTGATAAATCGACCGGAACATCTCCCAGAGTGGATGGTTACCGATCGCATAATCCTTAGCCCCGTTCCTAAACCGCGACATTAGTAAGCTCTGCTGCGCTGTGCCCATGGGCCGATGGTGATGACACACTTTCTCGACAAACGTCCTGGTCTTCCAACCCTTCATCCGAGCGGTGATAACGGCAATATGGTCAATGTTGCCACCCTTGACAGGCGCGTATCCACCGACATCTTCAAAGCATCTGCGCCGAAACACCTGGCACGCACCGGAAACGTGCTCGATGCTGGCAAAACGATAATCGTAGGTCGGATTCGAACTCTCCTTAAACGGTGTCCCCACCAAACCTAGCGCCGGATCCGCCGCCAGCTTGCCAAGCAAAAACGAGAAGTAGTCCGCTTCAATGGATATGTCACCATCTAGGCTAACGATGACCTCGTACGCTAAGGTCTTGATCTTTTCACAACCTGCGTTGAATGCGAGAACCTTTCCAGCGAAATGGCGTTCGCTACGCCGAGGCACCTGAACGAGTTCGATCCAAGGATTATGAGGTAAATACTTCTCAACGATTGCATCTGTCTCATCAGTGGAACCATCGCTAACGATCACCCATTTGAGCGGCTGTACAGTCTGAGCGATAACGGACTTGATGGTCAGCTCGATGAATTGAGCTTCATTGCGTGCCGGGGTGATTACAACGTAGGTCGGAAGAGTCGCCATCTTGTTCGGTGATTGTGAGTGTTAATCAGGATCAATTTAGTCAGCACGAGTACCCGCAAGCATGGCAGTCTGACCCTCGAGATAGTTGCAAATGCGCTCAGCGACATAGCGCGCCTGGGCGTCGGTCAACTCGGGCTGAATCGGCAGAGCAAGGGTCTCTTTGGCAGCTTGCTCACTCTCAGGGAACGATCCAGGTTTATGCCCGAGGTAGGCAAAGCACTCTTGTAAGTGCAGGGGAACCGGGTAATACACCTCGGTGCCGATGCCGTTCTTTTTAAGGTGAGCTTGCAATTCGTCACGGCCGGAAACACGGATGACATATTGGTTAAAGATATGGCGGCCAGCCGTTACACTGGGGAGACTAACCGGTAACCCCGTCTCACCGAGCAACCGGTCATAGCGTTTTGCATTCCTCTGCCGAGCGGCCGTCCAGTCATCCAGATGGGGAAGTTTGGCTGAAACAACGGCCGCCTGAATTGCGTCGAGCCGGAAATTGCCGCCGATAATCTTGTGATAGTACTTGGGCTTTGCGCCATGTCCCCGGAGGCAACGGACTTTTTCTGCCTTCTGCGCATCATTGGTAACGACCATGCCTCCGTCACCGATACCGCCCAGATTTTTCGAGGGGAAGAAAGAGAAGCAACCGTAATGTCCGATCGAGCCAGCCCGCCGGCCTTTGTACTCCGCACCGATGGCTTGTGCCGCGTCTTCGATAACCACCAACTGATGTTGGTCGGCTATTCGCATGACAGTATCCATATTCGCCATCTGCCCGTAGAGATGCACGGGGATAATGGCGCGAGTGCGGGGGGTAACCTTGGCCGAAATCTGTGACACATCTAAGTTATAGGTCCGCGGATCAATATCGACAAAAACCGGCTTTGCCCCCAAACGGGCGATGGCACCGGCGGTAGCAAAAAAAGAGTATGGCGTGGTAATGACCTCATCCCCGCTGCCGATGTTCTCCGCCATTAAGCAGGCGAGGAGAGCGTCGCTGCCCGACGAAACTCCGATAGCATAGGAACAGTTCGAATAAACTGCGATGGCCTTTTCGCACTCCTCTACCTTAGGCCCAAGAATGAAATGCTGGGATTCCAGCACTTCCGCGATGGCGGCACCCACCTCGGATTTTATGACTGCGTACTGTGCTTTAAGATCGAGCAACGGAACATTCATATTTGGTTTCCTCTCTCAATTCTCTATATGACTTGGCGCCGACGGCAAGCTCGGCTGGTAGCGGAGCCTCTTCGTCGAGGTCGAGGCACCGGAGCACGCCTGGTTCAACTTCTTTATAGTGGTAACCACTCTCCGGGCAACGCATCACCCCGTCGCGGTCGGGCAGCTCGAGTCGATGTCCATGCCGGCTCATCCATCCAACTTGTCGCGCCGGGTTTCCGACGACTAGAGCAAAATCGGGAATGCTCTTGGTCACCACTGAACCGGCACCCACAAAGGCATATCGTCCGACGGTAATCCCACAGACGATCGTTGCATTGGCGCCGATTGTGCATCCGCGCCGGAGGAGGGTAGTTTCATATAAGGAATGGCGATTTACCTGCGAGCGGGGATTTGTGACATTCGTCAGAACGCACGAGGGTCCTAGAAAAACATCGTCCTCGATCACCGTGCCCGTATAAATCGATACGTTGTTCTGAATCTTTACATTGCTGCCAACCACCGTTCCGCCGTCGACGTTCACATTCTGACCAATCACGCACCGCCTTCCAATGCGTGCGCCTTTCATGACATGCGCAAAGTGCCAAATTTTCGTTCCCTCACCGATCT
Organism: Terriglobales bacterium; assembly: GCA_049582765.1. GTDB lineage: Bacteria > Acidobacteriota > Terriglobia > Terriglobales > Acidobacteriaceae > JBAUUQ01. The sequence continues at coordinate 34,555 of JBAUUQ010000028.1, read as the reverse complement.
CGGCACCTTCGTCCGCGTACGCTGATTCATGGACAAAATAGGGCTGCTTCGGCTTCTCAGGCTTCGACCCCGCTCCCCCCAGCACAACTGCTCCGCTGTGAAACGCCCGCTGACAGGCATCGAGTACACGAAGCACCCGAAGACCCTCTGCCCCATCGCTGAGCGGCGTGCTCCTGCTTTCTAAAGATTGCAGGAAATGTTGACATTCTGCCCGCAACGGCTCCACAGAATCCAAATCAACAATTTCAGCCTCGGCTTTGATCGCGGTGGGAATGCGATTCTTCCACTCAACTTTATGAGGGTACAGAACTAGTTTGTGCTCGGCGGCGTCATCGAAGACCGCCATTTTCTCCGTTCCGACTACCACGAGCCTCTGCTCTTTGAAGGGATGTAACCAGCTAACAAATATGTGACCCTGCACGCCGCTGGGGAATTCAAACTGACTCAAAGTAACATCAGCGATATGGCCATTTAGGTGTGCACTACCCTGGCAGGTTACACGGGTTGGCATCTCGTTCAGGAGTGACAACATCACGGAGATGTCGTGGGGTGCAAAGCTCCAAAGGATGTTTTCCTCCGTCCGTATCTTCCCAATGTTTAGCCGGTTGGAGTATAGATAGTTGATCTTTCCCAGCGCGCCATCGCGGATGAGTTGTTGCAGCTTGAGGATGGCCGGATGGTATAAGAGGATGTGTCCGACCATCAGAATCCGTCGCTTTGCCTGCGCCAACTTAACTAGATCTTCACCATGTTTCACGTCAATCGCTAACGGCTTTTCAACGAAAACATCCTTCCCTGCTTCGAGAGTTGCCTTTGCCATCTCGTAGTGGGTTACGGCAGGCGTCGCCAGCGCCACTGCTGTGATAGCAGGATCGGAAAGCACGAGGTCGAAGTCTCGATAAAACTTCACCTTTGGATACTTCTGATCATAGTTCGCTTTGACAGATGGCGCGGCATCGCAAAGCGCCCCCAGTACGCCAAGGTCGTCAAAGTTACGCACCAGGTTCTTCCCCCAGTACCCGACTCCTACTACCGCGATGTTCTTCTCCCTAGACGCGACGTCCTCCATGATTGCTCCCTTCACAAAACGGTTGCTCTAGATTGAAATTAAGCTGTCAGATTCTTGCGCAATTATTGAACCTGAGGTTCCCGACGCAGTCTATCCCCCTCTGCGTCCGCGCCCATTGAGGCTACTGCAGGTCGTCCGACGCTGATATAGCGAAATCCCCGATCGGCGATCTCTTCTGGACAGAACATATTCCGTCCGTCGATCACCAGCGGATGTTCCACCTCGGAGAGGAGCCGCCCCCAATCCAACTGACGAAACTCGTCCCACTCAGTAGCGATCAGTATTGCATCTGCTCCCTTGGCAGCTTGGTACGGGTCGGAACAGTAAGTAATGTTGGGAAGAACTGATTTAGCCTTTTCCATCGCTTGCGGATCATAGGCTCTAACGTCTGCTCCCTCATCCAGCAATAGCTTTATTAACACGATCGATGGGGCAAAGCGCACATCATCGGTATTGGGCTTGAATGCCAGACCCCACACGGCGATCTTTTTACCGTGCATGACCCAGAGCTCATTGCGGACTTGATCTACAAACCGTTCTACACGGTGCTGGTTAATCCTCTCCACCTCCTTCAGTAAAGAGAAATCGCAACCAGACTTCTCCGCGATTCTTATGAACGCCTGCACATCCTTGGGAAAGCAGAAACCACCAAAACCGATTCCTGGGTGCAAAAAACTCGCACCGATTCTCGAATCTAGGCCCATTCCCTCAGCAACCTTCGTGACGTCAGCTCCTACGACTTCGCATAGGTTCGCAACCATATTGATAAAGGATATCTTCATGGCCAGGAATGAGTTAGAAGCATGCTTGATCAGCTCTGCGGAGTTGGTATCAGTAACGAGGAGGGCTGGCTCCTTGCACTTTGGACACGTTGAGTGCAGGGGACACGGAAAGTTCTGCCGGATAATCGGTTCGTATATCTCGCGAAGCATCTCGGCCGCTCGAGACGAGTCAACTCCGATCACAATCCGCTCAGGGTGCAGGAAATCTTCGACTGAGCTTCCTTCTCGGAGGAATTCGGGATTAGATGCAACCTCGTAGCTCAATCTGTCCGTTCGGTGTACAGAAAGATGTTTTCGCAGTTGCGCACCTGTTTGGACTGGTACGGTACTTTTTTCAATGACCAGACGGTGCCCCGAGGCCTGTTTCGCGATGGTCCTGGCAACCACCTCGATGGCGTGCAGGTCGGCATCGCCGTTAGGAAGCGGAGGTGTGCCGACACAGATGAATACGGCATTGCCCCAGGCAATCGCGTCTTCGGTGGACCCGAAACGCAACCGGTTTGCTCCACGCACAGCCTTGATGACCTGCTCAAGATGCGGCTCGAAAATCGGCATTCTTCCATCCTGCAATTTCGCCAGTTTTTCGACGTCGCTCTCACTGCAGAATACCTCATGGCCGATTTGTGCGAGACAAGCCGCAGTGGTGAGTCCTACGTAGCCTGCGCCGATAACTGAGAGTTTCATTCGGCTGTCCTGTGTTTTCGTGTTGTTCTAGCGAAAGAGGTTATTCTTATGCGCTTTGTTCGGCGGTTGCCACCAGACTGCCGATACCCTCTGCTCGCCTACGAGCAGTCTTGGAAGTAAACGCCAGGATCTCCTCAGCGACCCGAGCTTGCTGCTTTGTCGTAAGCTGCGGAAACATCGGCAAAGAAACAATGTCGGCAGCAGCTTTTTCCGCTACCGGGAAATCTCCCAACCGGTAGGTCAACGCTGTGTACGCCTTTTGCAAGTGCAACGGAATCGGGTAGTGAATTCCACTGCCAATTCCGACCTTCTTCAGATGGTTCATCATGCCGTCTCGGTCTTCGGCGCGAATCACGTAGAGGTGATACACGGCTCTTGACCATGTTGGCTCGAACGGTGGAACCACGTTATGATCCTGTGCAGCAAACAGACGGTTGTATTCGGCGGCACGCTCCCGTCGCTGACCATTCCACTTCGTCAGATGAGCGAGTTTCGCGTGCAGAAGTCCAGCCTGGATTGCATCCAGTCGCCCGTTGTAGCCTTCCACGTCGTGATAGTACTTCTTTGCTTGCCCATGATCTCGCAGCATTCTCACCTTGTCTGCAAGTACAGGATCATCGGTAGTCACTGCGCCGGCTTCGCCACAGGCACCCAAATTCTTTCCTGGGTAGAAGCTGAACGCAGCCGCACGACCCATTGAGCCTGCCTTCATCCACCGATTATGTTTACTGGAAAAATACTCAGCCCCGTGGGCTTGACATGCGTCTTCGATCACCGTGAGTCCATATTTCTCGGCGAGCCTTAAGATGGGATCCATGTCGACAGTTTGTCCGTAAAGGTGGACGGGAACAACCGCCGTTACAGGCCGGCCACTGCGAGGACTCACGAGCCTGCCGGATTTGTCTCTCTTACACTGTTCCAGAAACTCCTGCAGCGCCTCCGGGGACATGTTGTAGGTGCGCTCGTCAATGTCGACGAATTCCGGAAGAGCTCCGGCCTGTGAGATAGCTTCGGTCGTGGCAATGAAGGTGTGAGGTACGGTTACGACAGCATCACCCGGTAGTATGCCGCTAGCCATGATGGCGAAACGCAACGCATCGGTGCCACTGCTGATGGCGATCGCGTGGCTTGTGCCGCAGAAGGCAGCAAACGCCGTCTCAAACTCTTCCACCATGGGGCCACCAATGAATCCCGCAGTGTGCAGTGCCCTACTGAAAACATCGGTGAGTTCCCGCTCGAGTTCTAAGTGAGGGGTAACAAGATCAAGAAAAGGAATGCCATTCGGAACGCTATTAGAAATGCTCATTCTGTGACCTCCACAGTTTGGTCGATATAACGCAAAACTCTGGCCGGATTTCCAGCCGCGATACAGTTGGGGGGGACATCTTTGGTGACCACGCTGCCAGCTCCCACAATGGCGTTCTCACCCACTGTGGTATTGGAAAGAATGGTTGCCCCGGAGCCGATGGATGCTCCGCTCTTAATTACCGTCCGCTCGACCTTCCAATCGGCCTCGGTTTGGAGACCGCCGTCAGCGGCAGTTGCACGCGGATAGCTGTCATTGATGAACATCACGCCGTGACCAATAAAGACGTTGTCCTCAATGGTCACGCCTTCGCAGATGAAGCTGTGGCTGGAGATCTTGCAACGTTTGCCGACCCTGGCATTCTTCTGGATTTCCACGAAGGCGCCGATCTTCGACTCATCGCCAACCTCGCATCCGTAGAGATTGATGAATTTAGAGAGCTTGACGTCCTTTCCCAGCTTGACGTTGACACCAATGCTTACAAATTCACGCATAGAAGACTCTGTTGTTTCTTCTGGCATTTCTGAACTTACCGAACGGTTAGCTTGGGGGCAGGTTTTACGAGAGCCGAAGCGACTCTCAGAGGTAGACCAGGGCGCCGCGCTGCCGAAGCGATTCGGATGCTGCTTCAAGCATTCTTACGACTCGCAGGCCTGCTTTTCCGTCGTTGATAGGAGTCCGGTCTTTAGCAATGCAATCGACAAAGTATGCCAGCTCTTGGTGTAAGGCTTCGACTTGCTCAATCTGTGGTGCCCACATATCTCCGGAGCGGTAGTTCACGAGCAGGTTGTATAGACCTTCGCGACTAGTGACGCTTACACCTTTGTCATATATCTTGATTTTCTCGTCCGCTTCCAGGTCGTTCCAGACGAGCATCTTCTTTTCCCCACCGATTAACGTAGTCCTTACCTTCACGGGGGATAGCCAGTTCACGTTGATGTGAGCGATTACCTTGTCGGGAAAATATAAAGTGAGAAACGCGACATCTTCAAACCCGTTAAGATGGGTTTGTCCGGTAGCAACTACAGCCTCAGGGCTCTCCTGAATAAGATGGTCCATAATCGACAGGTCATGTGGCGCTAAATCCCATACGACATTCACATCATGCTGAAAAAGACCAAGGTTCACACGGGTCGAATCATAGTAATACAGCTTCCCTAGCGTTCCTTCCTGCAGCAGTTGTTTGATCTTCTGGACAGCACCGGTGAACAAGAAGGTATGGTCGACCATAATCTTCAGATTCTTCTTGGCGGCCAATTCAATGAGTTCTTCTGCCTGGGCTGCGTTGCTGGTAAAAGGCTTTTCAACAAAAATGTGCTTTCCGTTTTGTAGAGCAGCTTTTGCCAACTCGTAGTGACCCCATACGGGAGTTACCACTGCTACGGCGTCGATTTCTGTGGACTCCATCAACTCGGATGCATCGGAAGTTACCGCGATCTGGGGATACGCTTTTTGAAATCGCCGCCTTGCCGGCTGACTCTTGTCACAGACTGCCATCACCTCGGCTTGCTCTAACTGATTCAGGTTCCGGACAACGTTCGGCCCCCAATATCCGTAGCCGATAACTCCGAAGCGTATGACTTCGCTCCCCTTCTTCTGCACTATGCGCGAGAGTTCAGGTTTCGTCAGATAGGTAACCATTTCTTGACCCCTTCTTCGACAGAGGTTATGAGAGAAATAAGGGGGGATATAAAAGTGACTTAATGGGCACCTTCACCCATCAGTACTACGCTGGGGGTACGCAGCAGAATCTTGATATCTAGCCACGGCGACCAACTACGAGCATATTGCAGATCGAGACGCACCATGTCATCGAATTTCACGCGACTGCGACCATGGACCTGCCACAGGCCGGTGATTCCCGGTTTGGCTTCCAACAGCCTGCGCCGATGCCACACATCATAGGCTTCAACTTCGTACGGAACCGGCGGGCGGGGTCCTACTAACGACATCTCTCCCCACAAGACATTGATGAATTGGGGTAATTCATCAAGGCTCGTCCTTCGCAAGAAACTCCCAATACCAGTGATTCGCGGATCTTTGGTTAACTTGTATACTCCTTGACCGTTTCCGTTCGAAGGCTGCTTTTCCGCCTTACCTTTGATCATCTGCTTCACATACTCTTTGTGGATGCCAGCATCATTTCCCACATACATCGATCTGAATTTCAGAAAGACGAAGGACTCGCCATATTGACCAACACGCCGTTGCCGGAACAATATTGGCCCCTTGGAAGTCGCTTTGATCGCCACAGCAATTATCAGAAACAAAGGAGAAAAGAAAATGATCGCGGCTAGACTTCCTGCAACATCCATCAACCGCTTCATCGCCCGAAAAGATCTCCGCGACTCATCACGCTTGGTCAGGTCGGGATAGAGAGTGGGATTGCTAGGACGCTTTGTAGCCTGCTGATCCCAATCTTCAGGAAACACATGGAAGGAAATGCTGACTTGGTTGAACTGCTCGAAGGTGAGATTGCTGCGCAGAGTATCACTGACCCGAGTGATCATAGTACTCAAAGTCGCCGCTCGATCATCAAACCCGATTTCAGTAAACATGACCCCGACAGAGGAGTCATTCGTATACCAACCAGTCACATCGGTTTCCCGGGTCGTCACCGACAGTGCGGAGATGATCTTTTCGAGTGCCTTCCCATTCTTTTCGGATGGCGGTCGGTCGCCCATGTCGAGCAGCATCAGCACAAAGGGTTTGCGCGACCGCTCACTCCTTTTTCTCTCTCGCGAGATCATCCGGTGGAACTCTTCCTGATTCAGAATGGTTCGGTCTGCGGCGGAAGCGTGCGCAACCGCAATCGGACCTGAGTGCGAACCGTTACTAGCGCGTCGTACGTTCACAATTCCCTCCGCTCGTTCTGCTTCCCTCTTTACTTTGCAAAAGAGCCAAGTATCCTTGCTTCAAAGTGTCGCTTGTTGGTTGGGAGGAGGACTTCAACTACGGACAACTATTCCGGATCAGTTTCGTTCGATGTACCCGGGGAGGTAGTGCTCTCGCTGATGGCGGTACGATTGTAGTGTTGGTAGTAATTACTGTGCGCTGTACTGTCAGAACCATTCACTAAGGCGCCTAATAGTTTCGAAGACTCAAAGGCTTCGAGGCCGCGCTTCAACTGCTTCTTCTCGGTCGTTCCCTGCCGTGTCACCAAGAGGATTCCGTCCGCCAAACGTCCCCAAACGCTCGTGTCAGCCAGCGGTAACACTGGGGGAGAATCAATCACGATCCAGTCAAACCATATCGTCAACTGTTCCATCACAGGCGCAAGCTTGCCAGATTGCATCAATTCCAAGGGATTCTGGGGTGCGTTGCCTGCTGGCAGGATCCAGAGCCCGAGAGCGTCGAGACGGTAGATACTACCGACCAGATCAGTGCTCCCCTGCAGGGCTTCACTTACACCCGGGACCCGACCCAAACCCAACAGCCGGGCTAGCGTTGGCCGTCTGAGATCACCATCTAAAAGCAACGTTCTTTGTTGCCGTCTCCGCGCCAGCGTACAAGCGAGATTAGCAGCCACTGTGCTCTTACCCTCGCCAGGAATCGTGCTGGTAATTAGAACTTTTTTCAACGGGCGGACTTGCTGCTGTTGCCGTAGACGCACGGCCAGGAAGCGAAACTTCTCAGCTGCCAGACTGTCTTTTTCGGTAATGGACACCAACTTGCTGTCCGGCACGAGCGAAACCGGCAGAGACTCAAACTGATCGAAAGGACTAGCAGTTGAGAACGTCTGCGGGTGTGGCGGGGGGGCCGGAGTCCGTACGTCCGGCAACGACTCTGCAGCCGGTATTGTCCCCCGAGATTCGGCAATCCTCAAGAGTTCGTTTGCGAGAGAAAGCTCATCCGCGGGGTCGCCCGCCTGTTCAGCTTCTGCTCTCTGTAAAGCGTCAAAAATATGGCTCATGTCTTCTTAGTGAATTTGCAGTCCCGGGTCACTGCACCGCAGATGGAGGTTTTTGCAAGTAGGCATACAGCTCGAGTAATGTTCTGGCCGCTTTCCTTACGTCAATTTCTTCCGAGGACTTGTTTTGTTCTGCTCGAGTTTGATGAGTAACGCCCAGGCGGAAGTCCGTCGCAATGCCTTCAATGATCTCAGCCGTCACGATTGGTGACTGCTTCGCGTATGCCGCGATCAGGGCATTTTCGCAAATGGTATTGATTAACCGTGGAATTCCCCGGGAGTGCTGAAAAACCGTGGTGATTGTGGCAAGCGGAAACAGGGCAGTCGCGCGAGAATCCGCTCCCGCCAGCTGCAGTCGCCGTTCGATATAACCCTTGGTCTCACCCAGATCCAGCGGAGAAAGTTGGGAGCGAAACGAAATTCTCTGTTTAAGCTGGCGGAGTTCCACAGAATCCAGCTTCTCATCTAATTCCGGCTGCCCGACCAGGAGAATTTGCAACAGTTTCTCTTCTGCCGTCTCCAGGTTCGTCAACAAACGAATTTCTTCGAGGATGTCTGCGGATAAGTGGTGTGCTTCATCGACCACCAGGACAGTGGTAAGTTTCTTTTGTCCACGCGCAATCAGGAACGCTGCGAGCTGCTGCAGAAGCTCGCTTTTGTTCTTCCCTGATGCAGCCATTCCAAAATCAGCCACCACATACTGCAGGAATTCCAACGGCGTCAGGCGACCGTTGAAGACGTATGCGTATGCCACATCATTGCTCCGTTTAAGCAACTGCAACAGACATCGTAAAAGTAACGTCTTCCCTGTGCCCACCTCGCCGGTCAACACCACGAAGCCTTTGTGCCGTTTTACACCGTAATAGAGGGCCGCCAAGGCCTCATTGTGTTTCCTCGTGGGAAAGAGGAACGAAGGGTCCGGTGTAATCTCAAACGGATTCCGCTTCAGATTGTAGAAAGCCTTGTACATTTAGGGTCTATCCACGCAGATAGCTAAAGGCCGATCCCATCAGGATAGTAACCACGACGAAACTTGCCGCAATCCATCCCAAAACGATTTTCTTTCGGCGATTTCTCTCGTCGGCGGTGCTGACCAGGTCCGGAATTTCTGAAATCACCGGAATGGCCAGCAACTCTTTGAGCTGCTTTTCCTCATATACCCGATCATCCATCATCTCAAATACACCCGCCACCACAAGACCCAGCGCCAACCCCACTCCTACACCAATGCCACAGAATTTCAAGCGGTTAGGGAAGTCGGGCTTGTTAGGGAAACTGGGGGCGTCGAGAATGCGGAATCGCTCCCCCTGCTGCAGCAATTCCATGCTCGTTGCCATCGCCGACTCGTTCTTTTTCTTGAGAAGATCATCGTAGCTCTGCTTTGATTGATCGTATCCCCGGTTCAGGTCGGCAAGTTGCTGTTCACGAATCGGTTCCTGATTCAGGCGTGCTTGATAGTCCGCAATTCTTACCTTTAGATCGGCAATCGCACGCTCACGGTTGCCAATCTCCGCCTGATTAGAGTGCAGCTGTCCCCGCAACTGAACCATGGCAGGAGACAATTCTTTCGAATCAGCACTCCCCATATCTGTCGTACTTGCATTGCCATCGGATGGAGCACTCGACCTTGCCTTAGCGAGATCAACCATGATCTGGTCTCGTGTTTTCTCCGTCTTAGCAATCTGTTCTTTCAGCTTTCGGACATCAGGGTGTTGGTCCGTATAGCGAGAGCTCAGATCCGCGAGTTGGGTCTTCAGCCTGTCCAGCTCCGCGTCCAATGCAGGTAATCCAACCGGTGTGCCATCCGCGCTCTTGGGTGACGCTTGCATGGTTTGGTATTGGTCCACCAGTGTCTGGAGGTAGACCCGTTGCTGTCTCGCAGCATTGAGCGCATCTCCTTCGGTCTGCAGTTGGGTCTGCAAACCGCTGAGAATCTGGAGATTACTTCCTAACTGCGCCGGTAGCTCTCCGACGTGCTGCCCTTTGAATTCACGAACTTTCTCTTCTTGTGAGGCCAGTGTCTCTCGGGCGGTTTCCAGCTGGTCTTCGAGAAATTTCGTCGTATCTTGTGACTGCTGTTGCCGGACTTCGAGGTTTTCGTTGATGAACAAATTGGTCAGCTCGCTCGTAGCCTGTTGTGCGGTACGTGGGTCTCCTGAAGTGTAATAAACATTAAACGCTGATACTTGGTTGTTCGCCCCCTTCACCAAGTCGATGTCGATATCCTTGCGCATCCGCTCAACTTTCTGGTCAGGACTTAGATGTTCGTGTGTACCAGAATAGAGATTCAATTGATCGATAATATGTAACAGACGAGTCCGGCTCATAATTTGCTGCGTGATGCTCTGCAATCGTTGTTGCAAATCGTCAGTTATGTTCGGGACTACGTAATCTCTGGGCATGCTAGGCTGCTCCACCAAGATCAACGTACCTGAACGGTAACGTGGAGGCAGGAACCAACTCGTTCCCCAAACTATCAACCATGCAATAAACAGAGGAATAAGAAAGTGGAGATGGCGACGGCGAACCACTCCTACGTACTGCTGTAAGTTGAACTCGCCTGACTCCTGTATCTCAAAATCTTCTGCCATCGTTACCTTCCGAGCGCCTTTGAAAACTGGTAGGAGACGGAAATCGACTCACGGTTCGTGTCCGGCGCAGTCGACACTACTGCAATCCCTGCGTAACTCTGATGCAGTCTCGTGTACTCTGCCTCGACCTGAAGATCACGCCACTGATGCTGAAGCGATACGGTGCCGATAATCGAGTGGCCTCCTGAACCCGAAAGCGAGAACAGCGGATTTACTGTCTTGTAGATCGAGTAGCCACCCGTTGCCCCCACGGTCCACCTTTTGGACAGTTGCTGTCTTATCGAGGCGTTGGCCGCGCTCGAATGGAAGGCTCCTACCAAGCCCCCGCCGCCGCTTACAACGTGCATGTAGCTGGCCGCGAGGCTCGTGCGGCGTGCTCTCCACCCCAGGCTCACGATCTCCACAGGCGACCAGCTACGTGATGGCGGCAGCGGCGCTTGTTCGAGTTCGGAGTGCTGGGCGCCACCGGAGATGGACAAGGAAAGCGTAGGCTTGAGCGCGATAGTGTAGAACCCCAGAATGGCCTGGGTTTGCATGAGGTTCTCCGGACCCACTGGATACGCGGCAATTCGCTGGTATTGGTAGGTTGTTCCCAGGTAATGCTTTTTGGAGAAACGACGGGTGTAGAAGAAGGATCCGCCAATCCCGCTCGAATCGAACAACCCTGGAACCTGGGACGAGTTTGGGTAATGAAGATTGGTGAAGGTTCCGCTTCCCCCGATCATCGAAGCGGCGCTGAATTGATACGTAAGTTCCACGTCGCCCAGGTTGCGAAGTTGGTCCGCGCCAGGGGCAATCACTGAAACACCTGGTGCCTGCGCGGAACCGGAAACTGGCGTCGCCGCCAGCAGGTCTGGTTGATTGAAGGCGCTCGAAGTCTTTTGCAGAGAATCTCTCAAGCTCAGGGTAACGTGTGGGCTCAGCCGGTATTGCACGCTAAGGTTGAAATTCTGATCCATCTGATCGAGGGAGCTCATGCGCTGATACAACGTAAAACCAGGGCTGTAGCTAAACACCGTATGCAGCCGTGTTGTGGTCTCATCGAGCGCAATAGAAGGCCAAATGGAGTAGTTGACATCGCTGAGGGGCCTACCGGTTGAGGATACTGACGCATTGTCGCTGTATGCGCTATTGAACAACAAACTCCCTCGCAGGTAGTTAGAACGATCCTCTGAGAGAGTGGTTGTCTGATATGGAGCGCCACTCACCGGAGATGGGGTCATCATGCTTGAATCCGTCCCACCCATTCCTACCTGCGACCACGCTGGGACGGTGGCAAACACTACAACTATGATCAAAGTTCGGGTAAACATCTATGTTTACGGGACCACAACGGTATCGTTCGGCTGGAGTTTTATGTTCTCAGCTGGATTCTTGCCCTTGATTACATCCTTGTAATTGAAAGGCAGGCGGGTCTGAGTCCCGTCCGGGTTCTGGCGAAGGACGTAGATCGATTTCTGCTTGGCAAAATCGCGGAAGCCACCTGCTAAAGCAATGGCGTCCAGTACGGTCGGAGAACTTCCCAGTGGGTACGCACCCGGTTTCGAGACCATCCCGAGGACGTTGAATTTCTGGCTTTTGATCTGCTCGACGATGACGGTCACTTCCGGATCGGAAATGAAACTTTTCAGCTTGGCTGAAAGCGCCTGCTCCAACTGGCGGGGAGTCAGCCCGCTAGCTTGCAGCTCACCGGCGAGGGGCAAGGAGATCTTGCCATCGGAGCGAACTGGAATCGATCGGGAGACCTCAGGTTCCTTCCATACATTGACCGCCAATACGTCATCGACACCGATGACATACGTGTCATCTTGAGCCTTGTTGATGCCACCGGGGGCCGTGCCGGTGTTTTGCGCAACGAGAAAAGAGGGTACAAAAATGCAAAAGAGAAACATGACGAAGATTGGAATACGCGCGGTCTCCGTTGTGCTTTTCATTTCGTTGCTCCCCTCCCTTTTGCCGAGGTGCCCTCGTTCAACTTACCTTCCCGTCGCTCTTGAACCCGTTCCGGTTGCTCCGGTAGCCATTTCCCAGATATGGAGAAGAATACGCCTCGGGAGAGCGCATGTGGTATTGCTCAATCTTGTACAAAAGCGTCCGATAGCTTACCTTGAGCAATCTGGCCGCCGCTTTTCGGTTCCAGCCTGTCTTTTCGAGCGCCGCAGCGATGGCACTTCTTTCCGCTTCGAGCTTCACGCTCTGGACTAGGGACTTCAGCGAACTCGTTCCCGACGCGCTCTCATGACCATTGCCTGGGACCGAATTCCGATTGTCTTTCTGCGGCCGGCTCCTGTTTTCACCGGCGATGTCTTCTGCATCCGGTTCCTCAGCCCCAAGCGACACTTCTTTCTCGCCCATTACCAGATAACGTTTCGCGAAACTCTCGAGTTCTTTCAAGTTTCCGGGCCAGGCATAGGATTGGCACGCATCCAAGACTGCCGGCGAAAACACCCGCGGAGTCATCCCATAGTGCTTCGCCAGATAGTGCATAAGGTGCTGCAGCAGGAGTGGGATCTCTTCCCGGCGTTGCCGGAGGGGCGGCACGTGCAAAGTGAAAGCGCTCAACCGATAATACAAATCCTCCCGTAGTTTTCTTTCCGAGAGTGCCCTTTCTATGTTCGTGCTGGTGGCTGCCAGAATTCTCACATCGACGTCCACGGATGTTTCCCCGCCCGGACGGATAAATTGCTTTTCTTGCAGAACCTGCAGTAGAACCGCTTGCAGACGGTTGGGCATCTCGGAAATCTCATCCAGAAGAATGGTGCCCTTGTCACAAGCTTCCAGTTTGCCTATTTTCGGCCTTACCGCGGTCGCCGAGCTGCGATCCGAGCCGAACAGTTCGCTTTCAAGCAAATCCTCGGGCAGCGCGGCACAGTTCACCTTCAAGAACTTGCATCCCGAGCGAACCGATAACTTATGAATGAGTCGGGCGGCGGTGTCCTTGCCGCTTCCGGCCTCGCCCAGGATCAGCACCGGGATGTCTGCCTCGGCCAGTAACTCAGCCTGTGCCCGCAGTTTCTGCATGATCGGAGAAGCCCCTACAAAGAACGCTCCATCGGAGAGCGGTTCGATGTCGTCGCTGCTGATCTGCGCCTCAAGGCTAACGTTGGAGGGCTCGAGATGTCTCCGTATCGACAACTCCAGCTGCTTCTCATCGAACGGTCTCACCAGGAAGTCCTGTGCGCCCAGACGAAGCGCTTCCCTCTTCCGCCCAGCATCCTCGGAGTAGGCGAGCACAATAATTGGCAGGTCGGCACGAAGTCGGCGCAGCCATCGCAGCACATGCAAGCTGTCTCCATCGCCGCGAGGCAGGTCGAGAAGGAGGAGGTGGGGCACGATCCCAGACTGTACGCGCTCCAACGCGTCCCAGCCACTGCCAGCGGTTTCCAGATGCCAAGAATTTGATTCTCCCATCGTCCACAACGGACGAAGCACGGAGGGCTCCTTGCTCACAACCAGGAGGCGCAGGGTATCAATTGTTTTTTCTGCCACGGGCATGGTGGCTCCTTTTGGAGGAAACAAAAAAGAGTGTGAGGAATTGCTAGATGGGCTCGACGTCGTAGCCTTCGATACGGACAGCCAGCGATCTTTGAATGGCGTCGACCGACACCACCAGGGTGCGATCTCCGTTGCGTGCGACCAGTATCCCTTCGATCCCGCTCAAGGCTCCGCTGCGGATCCGAACCCGCTGACCAATTTTCAGAAAGGGGTACGCGGATACCGGAAGTTGCCCCTCGATAAGGGTTCGAACCGCGTTGATCTGTTCATCGGGGATTGGCGTTCCCTGGCGCCTGCCCCCCACCAGCTGGAAGACTCCATCTAGGGTGAGAACTCGCAGGCGATCCTCGTTGGTCGGCAGCAGCCGGGCAAACAGATAACAACTAAAAAGCGGCAGTTCGACGACTCTCTTGCGGTCACTCCAGCGATGCACCTCGGAGACGATCGGCAAGTAAGTCGGCACGCCCTGTTCCTGCAGCCGGTGAGCAACTACCTTTTCGTGACGTGCGCGGGTCTGGACCGCGTACCAGCACGGCTTTCCCGGTTCGACATCCATGCCTGCCAGAGACACGGTACGGGCGCTAGACAGTTCGTCGCTAATACTCATAGCTTCGCCCTCTGAGTCACATCGGCTAATTGACCCTGAAAAATACATTGCAGTAGCAACCAAGAAAATCTCGCACTAGGAATCGGGGCCGGACTGCCAAATCGGGGGGGAGAAACGAAAAGCCTACTAATTCTATCGAGAATACGCCCTATTGCGGGTTCTCTGCCAATTTCTGCTCGGGGGGATACAAAAAACCGCTGTCACAACGTCCGGTCACTTCCGGATCAGACGTAAGAGTTCTGGGGACATGCACAGACTAGCGGTAGATGCAGACTGCTGCAAGAGGTACTCGGTCTCCCCGACAAACTTCTCACTCCAGGTGGAGTGCGAATACTCCAGCTTTAGGGATCAAGCGCTTAGAGTAGCATTTCTCTCGCCCGAAGGTGCCATACCCTTCCACCACCCACGCGCAAGATAGGTAACCGATTGATTGTACAGCCTGTTAGTGTCGGCAAGCAGAGGTTATCACCTGCTCGTAACCATCCCGGCTGGTTACCATTGAACTGATTTGCAACCTTCGCAATCGCTTGCACACAATAGGGCAGATTCTAGTTGCGTCTCAAATGCCCTTGGGTTAGACTACCTCTGCTTACGGTAGTGGTTAGCTCCCCTCGAAGAGTATTTCTCCCCTGGATTGTTTCGTTTGGCTGGATGTCAGTTTTGGTCGGGCCCCCGGTCCCGGCGGATTCAGTGTCAGAGCATTCTGTTTGGAGAAACCGATGGACCCCGAGAAAGTGTCGCGTGGAACCATTCGCGTCTTCGTCGCGGATAACTCTCCCATCCACACCCAGCTGCTGGCCGACGCACTGAGGCGTGATACGGACCTGCAAGTCATCCGGTCGATCTCCGAATCCAGCGGTCTGATGGCGGAAATTATGGCCAGTGACATCGACGTCCTGGTCATCAGCTCCAACCTGGATGAACAGCCGGGCCGGGGGTTTGAGATTTTGCATGAGCTGCGCTCCCCTTTTCCCGGGCTGCGCACTGTAATTCTGTTGGACTCCTCCAAGAGAGAATTGATCGTAGACGCCTTTCGTGCCGGCGCTCGAGGAGTATTCAGCCGGCAGAGTTCGGTCGAGATGCTCAGCAAATGCGTGCGCGCCGTCCACGAGGGGCAGATCTGGGCCAACAGCCGCGAAACCGCTCTGGCAGTTGAAGCCCTCTCCACCTCTCACGCCCTCCGCCCGGCGAACGGCAACGGGCTGAGTTTGCTGTCCAAGCGGGAGATAGAGGTGGTTCACTCCCTGGCCGAGGGACTCACCAATCGCGAGATTGCAGAGCGGCTGGGATTAAGCCAGCACACCGTCAAGAATTATCTTTTCCGCGTGTTCGATAAGTTGGGAGTTTCAAGCCGGGTTGAACTCTTGTTTATGACGCTAAGCCAGTCGGGTGCGGAGCGAACCGGCGTGGGCGACCTGGTTGCCGGTTCGATGAAAGCAGACCCCAAGGACGCGGCGACCTTTGCTCTTTGCAAGAAGGCCGCCGAGCAAGGCCTGCTGGCAGCCCAGCTGGCATTGGCGCAAATGTACTGGGCACGGCGTTCCGACCCGGAAAACATGACGCACGCCTGCATGTGGTACTCGATCGCGGCCGAGCATCTATCGAAGGAAAAGAACAAAGCCGCCAAAGCAATGCCCCCCGAACTTCTCATCGAGGCGGAGCAGCGAGCCTCCGAATGGCGGAAGAAAGTACAGGGCGTGGGGCCCGCCTCGGTCGACAATCCTCAAAGATCCCGGCCTGCTACACCCGCGCGGGCGTCTCTGGCCTAACCGAACTGACCTCCCATCTTGGGTACCCGCGACCGTAGTCGTACCCAGGCAAGTGGCAACAAAAACCGCGACTTCGTTTTATGCTGCAGCCATCCCACCGTGCCCGAACCGAGCGCCAGCTTGGGGTCTACAGTGAGCGCACACACTTGGACAGACCCATTTTCCGCGCTCACTTTACAGGAGTGGTTGTTGTAAATCGAACGCACGGATCTCCTGCGTCCCCACATTGCGCACGGCAAGCAGCCAATCGTCCTCGGTCAGCCCTAGCCACGGCACCCAGTAAGGCATAGAGGGCCGGCGAAGTTCTTTAAGGTTGGCCACACGTTCACCTCTCAGGTCACAAACGCTGACGCGGTGGACAGTTTGGAGCGAGACCGGAAGCCGGCTCGATGCCAGCGCACGACGGTTCTAGGAGTGACCAAGACGAGAGGCTTCGTCCAGCTGGACCAGAGCGTCCTCAACGCAACCCAGAACATCCTGTGCAGGGCGGTCAGTCGGTGGCGAGGTCGTTTGGCATGCAGAGCTAGCAATTGCTCACGGAGAGCCAGGTTTTCGAGGACGCGATCTTCCCTCGAACTGAAAGCCTTGACAACCCATCCAAGGAGATGTCGGAGCGAAGTGATCGTGGCCGAAATCATGGCCAGAACCTTACCGAAACGGGGCGCATGCAGCTTGTCTCCAAGTCATTCATTCTGCAAATGTACAAGGTTTTGACGAGGGACAACCTTGTTGCGGTGGGTGAATGAGAACGCCTTCGTCTTCAAAGCGCAGACTCGACCTTGCCCCACCTTTGGCCGACCGGTTCATCTTGGGTTTCCCCATTGATTACGGCCCGGTACTTCTCCTCATGCCTTTCGGATTCCACCTCACGGTGGACACCCTGCCCTCCGAGCACGAAGGCGAAAGCTGGATACAACCAAGGCGGACCTGGAGCCACTGCGCGGGCAGTACTTACCGTTTAGACGCCTCCATACCTCCTGCTTTCTTCGGCCAGCGAGACGCTACTCCCGCTCTTGGATAAGGCACCCCTCATTTGGGTGCCTGAGGGACTTTAACCCTCCCGGACGACGTGCTGCTCAGCACACGCTTCGCTGGAGACAGTTTCAGGCGGCGGCCCGGAACCGCTTAACTGTCTCCGCCCACTGTCCGGATGAGGCATTCTCACCAGTGATTTCCTCGGGCCAAGTAACAGACAGATACTGCGGAGGTCCGACGAGGAATGCAAAGTGCTCTCGGGGGCTCGCATCCCTGATCTGTTCGTAAAAAGCGAGCACCTCTCCGGGAAGGTATCTGCGCACGTCCAGCAATATCCAGTCATAGAGTCTAGGCCGCCATAGGCATCGCGCTGCGGAGAGGCTCTCCCCGACGTGAACCTCGAGGCCCTGACTCTGCAGAACGCCGGCTCGCACGTTACGCGTAGGTCGGTAAGGATCAATGAGGAGAACCTTCTTGCCGGCAAAAATGGGGCGGCCACGAATCGGCGGCTGGTGCATACTACACCTCCAAAACTGGAGGAACCCTCTTGGAAGAGGTAACTTGGGTGGATTCTCCTCCCCGGAAGGTATGAGAGTCAAGCGAGAAGTAGAAAAAGCCCCGATCCGTATGTGCGGATCGAGTCAAACATCTGTCTTCTTCAAGCGAGAGATTCTCGCTTGGCCCACTCCAATCTCCCGTCCTTCGTTCTGGATCAAATCAGGCCTGTGAAATCTCTGCTTTTACAGGGATATACGAGCGAACAGACTAGCGGCGTCATTTGTCGGTTCCCCTCGAGCGCAGGCAACAAAGGATCGCTTCAACAGTTTGAGAGGAGAACAACTGTGCGCTCTCGATTGCTCTCGCTTCTCATACTCTCGTTGGCAAGTACTCTATCGCCAGCGCAGTCCGCGCCCCAAGCACCGCAGCCCGAACCATCGATCCAAAGCTTGCTCGACGTATCCAACAATTGGAAAAGCGGATCAGCGGACTTTGGGACCACGAACGCAAAGAGGCAGCAGTCCGAACCGCCAGCCTAAATTCGCAGGCCGTGGCTGAAGGCAAGTCGGCGCAGGTGAGCGGAACGTCCCCACAGCCGCCACACCCCGAGCATGCGGCCAGCCCAACCGAGGTTCGGGGAGGCGGAAGTCCATTCACCCTTCCATGCAAATCCGGGGTTTTTGGAGACAAACTTCGCGGCGACGGACCAGAAGGGTTCCCTTTCTCATCGCGCAGCACAAACGTGTTGGCACCCTTCATCACCTCGCGGGCGAGCACCAAGTCCGCCCGATCCTGCTTAACCTTCGAACCGGTGAGCGCGATCTCGTCCCCTTTGCTGTAGCTCACGCCGATGTCATCGAGAAAGAGTGCCAAGCGGGGGGAATAGTGTGGCTTGCGGATTTATTTCGGGCGAAAGGCTCGCGGATTGCGCGGCCTGTACGACCGTTCATCAAAAGAGGCGAGCCGGTTAAGGGCTCGCCTGTTTGGATTCAACGTGCTATGCGGCTTTGCCTGCCGCGATCCGGTGCGTGGTTGACGTGTGCACGTTGAATGTCCGGATGACTGGGGCACCCTCCAGCAGCGGTGACAGTATTTCGTTGACTTTGGGATACCCTTCCTTTTGATACCTCGCTGCATCCTCTTTGCTGATCCAGAAGCTGATACCGATGATGCGATTCGGCTCAGTGTCGGAGGTTAGGACAGTCTCGTCTACGAATCCTTTCTGCTTTTTCAAAAGGGGCAGGATTTTTTCATGGATGGTGTTTGCGAGCTCGCCTGCTTTTCCGGATTTGGCGTTGATTTCGACTACTCGTGTGAACATCGGACGCTCCTTTCGTTCGGCTAGAGGTTGAAAGGAACCTTCGCCGCAGGGCGCGGCGACGGACTTGTTTTTGTATGTATCTAAGCAGGTTACGCTTTTAAGGGCTAAGCGGTCAATTGCCCAAGATTGTGCAAGGTTAGAGGCGTTGAACGATAGGAGATTCGACGGGGCGATCCTGTTGGAACCAGATCGGCGTGAGGTGATCTTCCAAGCCGAGCTGGCTGAGGCTTCTGTGGTCACACCTCGGGCAAACCGTTCTCATCGGCCAACTCCTTTGGTGATCTTGCTCACGAGGAATCACACGATTACGGTTGGTGACAAAGTAGGTGGGATGAGCAGAGCCATCACAGTTGTGGTTTATTGTCTGCTCTTGTCAGCCGCCGCCAGTAAGGCAGCCGCCCAAGCAGACTACCGAGTCATCACTGTCACCAACGGCGGAAGCGTCACCGGAACGGTGAAGTGGTCCGGGCCGGAGCCCCACCTGGTCCGTTTTGCGATCAACAAAGACCCCCAAATTTGTGATCCGGAATCGCAGAAGACCCGGGACCTGGAACGTCTGGTGATTGGTCCACAGGGCGGAGTTGCCAATACGGTCGTGTACCTGCGCGATGTTTCCCAAGGCAAGGCGTTTGACTTTCCCCAGGGCCGGCGTTTCCTCAACCAGAAGCACTGCCGCTACGAACCGCACATTCTCTTGGTACCGCAGAGTGCCGTCCTCCAGATGAAAAGCTCCGATGCCACGCTGCACACCATCCATATGGAGGGCGCAGCCACCTACAATCTCCCTTTCCCCTTTCCCGATCAGATCATCTCCCGCGATATGCCGTCCGCCGGACTGGTGAACTTGAGGTGCAACGGAGGACACGTATGGATGAATGCAGAGATGTTCGTGGCGCCTCATCCGTATTATGCTGTCACGGACGAAAGCGGGCGATTTGAACTGACCGATGTTCCGCCGGGACAATATCAGATCGTGGCCTGGCACGAGGGCTGGAGTGTCGTGCGGCGGGAAACCGCTTTCGATGTGCTGACCGAAAGGCCCGTACTGCGTCCCATCTTCTCCCCACCCAGGACATGGGAAAAATCAGTCCCCGTCCACGACCAGGGCAAAACCACCGTAGATTTCGTCTTATCCGAGAAGTAACAGGGCGAGTCTACAAGCAAGAATGTTCCGGCTACTTCCAGCCCGGAATGAGGCCGAGAATCCTGCTCACCTATCTGTTCGGCCTGTTCCGTTTTTCGTAACAAGACACGTTCCCGTGATTTGTGCAACCGGGGGATGGGGTTAGAATACCGCCGAGAAGAAACCGGCCCCATGCCCTAAAAGCTGGGAGGTGCAGGGGCCTTTCCGCACCTCAGACATGCAGGAGAAATTCGGTCGTGCTTCTTTCTGGTATCCGCTTCATCAGTCACAAAGGGAAACAGATTCTGCTGATCGATCTATCCCATTGTTCCGCCGCCGAAGGTGGTAGAGATCGTCCGCGCAGTTCCCGAAGTTGTAAGCGCTCAGCCACGTGCCTCAGTTCTGGCGCTCTCCGATTTCGCCGAGGCCTCGTTTAATGAGGAAGGCATCCGGGCAATGAAGGAGAGCGCCGTCTTCGACAAGCCATATATCAAAAAGTCGGCGTGGGTAGGAGCAGAGGGCTTCCCGCCAGTGTTCTACGAGAACCTAAAGAGCTTCTCCCGCCGCGAGTTCCCGACGTTCAAAGACCGGCTCGAAGCCTTGGAGTGGCTGGCGGCGGACTGAATGAAACCCGTGGCAGACTGCGTCGAGCGGAAGAGCCTCAACAAGGGGGGCGTTGTCGGTGACAGCGTATTGTGGGCAACTTCTTCGGTATCCGTCGAGCCGATAGCTGCTTGCACACGGTCGCTGGGGTGGTCACAAAGGCTTCGCTCGCTTCGGCCATACACAGAGACGCAGCCGAGATCAGAGTGAGTGCAGGCCAGCACATTCCGTCACTTTACCACCGTCTGACTGTACGGAAAGTAAACAACAAGGCCAAACGCGCCCAATCACTCCACAGCGGCTTTGCGTTTGTCCAGTGTTAGCGCTGATAGGCTGAATCTGCAATGGCAGTCCTACGCGGCGGATCGGTAGTAGTCGAGGATTGGGGCGAGGATGATTCCGGCCACTTCGTCGGGATCTACGGCGTACTCATCATTATGGATGAACACCGCACGGCCACCGCGCACTTCGATGTGGATAACATCCGGTTCTTGATCGACGAATGCCCCGAACCCGGTGTTGTCTTGCGCCCTGATTTCGATGCGGTCACCAGCCAGGGAGATGCTGGCCTGGACAAACGCGCCCGGCCTTCTATAGAGCTTAAACACAATGGCGCCTTGTGGATTCTCGATAAGTTCAAGTTCTTGGTCCCTAAGACCCGACTCGTGCCTCATCCTCTCGACGCGGTCGCGGACGAAGCGCATGACAACTCCCCACGCCTCGAACCAAGGCGGTTCCTGCATCTCGTCCTGCATGTGCTCAGTATGCTCGTGGCATCGCGGCTTGTCAAAAGGGACTAGGACCCTCATAAACACTGGTCCAAACTAAGCCTCAAGGAATAACCAATGTCGCTCACACCGTGGAGTGGACCCCGAATTTGAGACAACCAGTTAAGCCCTAGAATGCAGCGAAAGGGGAAACTGGATGGGATCATCTCGAAGAAAGTTCACCAAGGAGTTCAAACTGGATGCGGTGCAACGATTGCGCGCGGGTGAGCCAGCGGGCTTGGTGGCGCGCAGTCTGGAAGTGGGCCGCCAGGAACGGTACCGCTGGAGCCGCGATGTCGATACGTTTGGGGAGCGAGCGTTTCCCGGCGAGGGCCAGAAACGGATGGAGGAGACGCGGATCGCAGAGTTGGAACGTAAAATCGGGCAACAGGTCCTGCGGTGGCTCGAAGAACGCAGCTTCCAGCCCCGGCCGGTGAATGGCAAGGGCGCCAGGCACCAATGAAAGAATCTGCGCCACTGGTAGCCACTATAGGCACCGTCTCCGCGATAGCAATTACTTATTACATCGACGAGAGTGCAGGGGTCATCCACCCTGTGGTGAGCAAAGTGCCCGCACAATAGGCAGCAGGCGTTGCGGCCAGCGCAGAACCCTGGTTCTTATTTTCGCGTAAATTAGCGGCCATTCGTGAAATTCGCGCCAAAGATTTCAATGAAGAGACTGTAAGCCAAAAAGATTGAAAGTCTTAATTGTCGCCAACAGGCCGTGGCGCTTAGTAGCGGTCTCTCGGTCCTCCTAGGCTGATTCCGGTCGTGTGGTCGCTAGCCGGAGCTAATTCCTCCAGATGCTCTCGCATGCGCTCGGGCGTAATCGGAGAAAACAGGTCGCCGAAAGTCTTGGCCGCCGCTTGTAGGGTGGCGAGATCCTCCAAATTCACCTCCTCGGAATGAGCGATGGTCACCGGAGTCTCGCCCTTGATGATCTTCCCATCGTCTCGGCGACCTTGAGGCCTTCACGGGCTTCGTTGATCTCTTTGGTATCTTCCCCGCGCGCCTCACCTTCTTCAGGACCAATGGCGTATTCTGCAATCTTCATGGCCGCACCCCAGACGGCACAGGCCACAAGGGTAATTAGCTGGAAGCACGCGGAACATCCGTCAACCGTGTTTTCGTGTAACGCTTACGGTCAAAAAGAGTTCTTGCACGGCAGCCGCAAGTGAGTGAATCCAATGCCTGAGAAATCAGCATCTTCGCTCAGCCCGGATATACCAGACACCACTGAATTCTCAAAATTTCTCAGGTTCGCAGGAGTCTGATCGACGAGGCAGTGAGTACTTGCTCGTAATTGTGAAAAACGCCCGCTGGTGGCGGGCGTCGCAATCAAAACTTGGGAATGCTGGAAGTGCAGGCCCGACGTGTGCTAGGAAAGAATCCAGTTCTCTTAAACGCTCTGTCGGTTGCCGACTCGCGGGCGCGAAAATCCACCCAGGAATATGCCGCCGAAAATCACCAACCCGGCGGGAACCAAATACGAGAACTTTGATCCGCCCTCGGGGACGGAGGCGGAATATGAGAAATTCCCTTTCTCCGACTTTTTCCCGAGTTTGCCATTCCAGACATATCCGTCAGCAGAGGCCAAGGTCACATGATTCAGATTGATCGTGTAAACCCCCGAATAGCTACCTTTGGCGAAGTCAAAAACACACGGACTGCCAGGAGTGCAGGCCCCGGAGAAACTTACCGTCTTGTCAAACGCTCCAGTGAAGATCAGCTTGCCCCCAGTGATCTGGTCGGTTTTGCTGTTAAACGTGAAGGTCGCTGTGACGGTGGTGCCGCTTACGCCACCCACCGACTCGGTATAGTTATAAGTGTATTTTGTGGAACCGGCTGAGGCGGGGAGAACCGCAGCGATCAGAATCAATGCCGCACATACGAAACTACGATTGTTGGACTTCATTTCTGAGCCCTTCCAGACAATTTTAAGATCTCTGGCCCCTGTTACTTGCCGTTCCGAAGGTCACCCGAGGATTGAGTTTACGGCAATCCCAAGGCGTGTCAAGGCTGATAATTCCTGCAGACAGTTGCAACAACTTGCAACATATCGCGTAAACTATAGGGGGAAAGTCACTTATGTATGATTAAGTCTCGACCCACAGGGCCGATTAAGCACCTTCGATGGACGGCTCCAGATGCGCCGAAATGTGCAGTCGGTCCGATACCTGTGGAAAACTCTACGCGGCAGAGGTCTGGACATTTCAAACTCGAGTTCCCGCAGCACGGGTTTCTGCTTTAAAACCTTCGAGCGGAAAATCCTCGCCGAAATGCAATCTCGAACTGAGCTAGCTCACGTACTCATGCCGACGATGCCGGAGAGCGATCGCGCCGAAGCATGCGAACGCAGCCAGCAACAGGTAGAGCATCGGGGCTCCGCCTTCGGGCACTGAGAAGCCGAGAAATTCTTGCGGAGGTGCGGTCGGGCAAGTGCCTCCGCCGCATGTGATCGGCTTGGTCAAGTCAGGGGTGTAGATGAAGAAATTGGCGTACTGGCTCGGGGTCAAACCGCCCGGGATCATGCCCAGCCAGTAATTAACTCCCTTGAGCTGGCTCGAACTCAGTCCGTTCAGGGCGCTGGGATTGAAAAGGCTCCAAAGAGCATAGGCAAGATAGCCTTCCGTGCTGTTATTCTTGTTTGCCGACATCGTCATCTGAGTCGCCAGCCAGGCGGCATCTGCGTACAGGGTTAACGCGTTCGACTTTCCCGACCACATCGGGGTCGTGGAACTGCCCAAGTTCGAGAAGTTGGTCACATTGGCGGTCCATGACTCATTTAAGTAGGTGTCATGAGAGAAGTCGTCGCAGATGATCTGGGCGGGTGTCCCGTTCACCGTCGCATCATATTGACCGACGTAGACTCCGTTCATGGTGTAGGGCCCGCCATCGCTCATACTGATGCCAACGCTACCTTGGCCGAATGCGCAAGGGACCACTACCACCAGCAGCATCGCCAGACCCACTCCCAACAGACCCCGGTTCGCTCGATACATTATTCCTCTCCTCATTTCACGGCTTGGGGAGTTTTCAATTCTTGAATCTTGAGTGAGATACCTTCTTCCAAAGGGGGGTCGGGCAGAGGGTCTCATACTTCAAGTAGTGCTTCAAAGTCAACTTACAACTGTAATGTACTGCAGTCCTTATAGATGTCAAGGTTGATAATTTCTGCAACCTGCTTGCAAGCCGTTGCAAGGCACCCGTAATGGGCTTATTTTCAATGGGATAAGCAGCCACACAGAGCTGATTCTCCAGCCTGAAATTCAGTCAAATAATTCTCGTTCGATGTGGTGCAAAGTTGGGTTCGGGTTGTCCTCTCTTCCGGCGGATTTGACGGAAGTCACTTCCCTTGGTCGTACGCTTGATGTAGGTTGAGAGATAAGCGAAGGTCATCGGGTTTAAATCCCATTGGGTGGGGCGTCACGCATGAAGTTGTCTACCGTCTACCGTCGGCTTGTGCGTCTGCCGCTATTGCTGGGACTCATTTTTTTCTTCTCTGCTTGCACGCGCGACCCTAACGTCCGCAAGCAACACTATTACGAAAGTGGACAGCGGTACCTCGGGCAAGCTAAGTATCAGGAAGCAGCCATTGAGTTCTTCAATGCAACTCAGATCGACCAAGGTTTTGCGGCGGCGCATTACGGACTAGCCCAAAGCTATCTAAAGCTGCAGAAGTGGTCGCCAGCGTATCTGGAGCTTTCTCGCACTGTGGAGCTGCAGCCGGAGAATTATCAGGCGCACGATGATCTGGCAAAGTTGCTGATCGCCGCACGCAGTTTCGAGGCAGCCCACGAGCAAACGGAATGGCTGTTGCATGCCAGGCCGGACGATCCGCAAACCCATGTGGCAGTGTCGAGTCTTCTGGCTGCGCAAGGCAATTTCACGGACGCAATGCCGGAAATGGAAAAAGCCATCGCGCTCGCGCCGAACCAAGCAGACTTGTACCTTGGCCTGGCTCTTTTGCAGGCGAAGAATGGCCAGTCGGACTCCGCGGAGACAAATTTCAAACGCGCAATTCAACTCAGTCCCAAGGCCGTCGACCCGCCTTTTCTGCTTGGCAGTTTCTACGAATCGCGGAGCCGGTTCGGTGAGGCGGAGCAACAGTTCAAGAGTGCCATTCAGATTGATCCGAAAGATCCCGATCTGCGTGGCGCATTGGCGCGGCTCTATTTGGGTGAAGACAAAAAAGACGTAGCCGAGGAATATGTCCGGAAAGCTAAACTTGATTTTCCTGACGATTCCCGCGGCTATCGCATGCTCGGCGATTTTTATTACGCCATCGATGACCTCGACAAGGCCACGGCAGAGTACGCCGTCGTGTTACGCGATCATCCCAACGACCAGGAAGTAAAGAAGAATTACATCCAACTCCTCATCCAAAAGGGGCAAATCGATGAAGCCCAGACGCTCGACGATGAGATCCTGGCGGCTAATCCCCAAGACGTTGACGGGTTGATTAACCGGGCTCAAATTCAGATGGAGCAGGGCCGTCTGAATGAGGCCAGCTCGACCTTGCAGACCGTGACCAAGAACGATCCCGAAAACGGCCTTGGCCACTACTACCTTGGCGTCGGCCTCGAAAAAATGGGCAGCCTGGAGCTAGCCGAATCGGAGTGGAGAGATGCTGCCCGGCTGCGCCCCGATCTGCTGCAAGCGCAGAGAGCGCTCGCGGGTGTGGCGATGCGCAAGGGAGACATGGTGGCTTTGGAGCAGGCCGCGGCACAGATTATCCGCCTCGAGCCGGCCTCACCAGATGGCTACGCTTTGCGTGCGGTCTCCAATATCAACCGCGGACTCTTTGCTCCCGCAGAACAGGACATTCACCGGGCCATCGAAGTTGCCCCGCAAAGCGCCGTCGGCTATGTGCAGATGGGAAATCTGAGGTTGGTGCAACGGCAATTCAGCGAAGCGGCTAAGGCCTACCAAGCCGGACTTGACCGCGACGCCGGCTCAATTGACGCTCTGCGGGGGCTGATCAACACCTATGTCATGCAAGGGCAAGTCGACAAGGCCATCCTCACAGCCACGGCGCAGATAACCAAGTCGCCCGCCAGCAGCGGATTTTACGCTCTGCTGGGAACGTTGCTTTATCAAGACAAGAAGGACTTGAATGGGGCAGAGGCGGCATTCCGCAAGTCCGCGGAACTCGATCGCAACAATACCGGCGCTTTGATCCGGCTGGGCGAGGTACAGACCGCCGGCGGACACGCGGACCTGGCGCTCGCGACCTATGAGCAATCGGTCAAAGACCACCCGAAGGAGGCCGCTTTCTATATCCTCATGGGACGCCTGTATGAAAGCAGACAGGACTGGAACAGCGCCCAGAGCGCCTACCAGAAGGCCCTGGAGCTCAAACCTTCGGACCCGATTGCGTCAAACAATTTAGCCAGTGTGATGTTGCAAACCGGGGGCAACGTCGATGTGGCGATGTCGCTGGCGCAGGCCGCGCGTCGGGCCTTGCCGGATTCCTCTGATGTGGCCGACACCTTGGGCTGGGTTTATTACCAGAAGGGTGCCTACCAATCCGCCATCGGTCTCCTGCAGGAAGCGCTCAAACTGCGGGCGAAGAATAACATCCCCGAGGACCCCGGCATTCATTATCACTTGGGGCTGGCATATCAGAAGGCGGGCCGTCCCGGCCTCGCCCGCCAACAACTGGAACAGGTCCTTAAGCTCGATCCCAATTACAGCGACGCAGCGGACGTCCGGAAACAACTCGCGCAATTGAAGTCCTAGCCTGACGACGAAGCTGCTAAGTTTGCGCCGAGTATGAATCCCTTGAGGGATAGCGGTCTTCCGAGTCCACAGTTTAGGGCCTTCGCGGAACCAATGATTCGATGGCAGGAATCGAGAACGACGTGGTGAACGAATGCTCCGGCGGCTGGGTCCCGTTCTGAATTGCTTTGGCGAGAACTTCTATGGCTGGCCCGGCGAGTGGTGGGATGTGAATCGTCGCAGTGAGTAAGTTGTCGCGGACCCAGGCCTGGCCGGTTGCCGGCTGACCATCGCATCCGGTGAAAGGCAGGCTGAGCCATCGTGAGCGCTCGGTCAGGTTGACAATTTCCTGAAAAGCTTTACGGGCGCCCATGGCCATGGAGTCGTCCTGCGCGCTGACCAGGGCAATTGGGGCGCCCTGTGAAGTGGCCAGTTTCAGCCAGGACCGCACTGCTTTTTCGGCACTTTCCTCGCTCCATCGCGCCTTCAGCATGGCCACTTGAATGTTCGCCGGCTTCGTCTGCAGCATTCCCGATGTGCGTTCCCTGGCCGAGGCGCTCTGCGAAGGTCCTTCAATGTACAAAACCGAACCGCCTGCGGGTAACAAGGCGGCGAATTGTCTTCCCTGGATGCGGCCGATCTCGGCGTGATCGGAACTGACGGCGAAGATAGGAGAGGTTGTCGCGCTGCGTAGCTCCGGCAAGTAATCCGGCCGCCGGTTCAATACCGCCCAGCCGACTCCGGCGGCGCCGGCGGCCCGTGCCACCTGCGGCAGGGCGGTGCCCCCGACGGGTTCCACTACAATTGCGTCGGGTCGGGATTCAACCGAACTCTGGATTGCCTTTAGAAGTTGCGTGCTCTGATTCACCGCATCATCATCGGCAAAGACGATCTCCGCATCAATCCCGAGTTTGCGCGCGGCATCCTCCGCAGATTGGGCCTGGGCCATCTGAAAATCGTTCTCGCGGGTGTGCAAAGAAACCAGAAACCGGAGTTTTTTCATGATGCCAAGCGTGTAGGCGCAAACTACCTATTCAGGATACGCCTTGGCGAAGCGGAAGTCCCCCCGGTGTTGCTCAAAGGTACACTCACTAGGCGAGGTCTCGTGATGAGTCTGAGGACTAAGTACCGGGTACGTTGACTCTGCATCGGCTCCGAGCGGCAAAAAGAGACGACCGGCGAAACCGGTCGCCTCTCTGTCTTATGCTTCGTCGATCTTACTGAACTACCAGGGTCAGGTTCAGCGGATGGGGTGTAGTATTGCCGCCGTTGCTACCGGCCGTACCCGCGGCTGTGACCTTTATCTGGTAGGTGTTGGCCGGCGTGCCGCCTCCGCCGTTTCCGCCTGCAACCGAGCTGCTATTGCCGCCACAGCCTACCAGCGCAAGCAGCAATGCCAGGGCGAGGACCAGGAGAACGATTGCCATACCTCGGCGGCTTCGTTTCTTCCAATCTCCGGCCAGAACCAGGCCCATCATCCCCACTCCGGTCAGGCTCGCCCAAAGATTCTGGTTGCCGTGCGCCGGGGTCGCACCTGAAGGCGTGATTAACGCATCGCTCGGGCCAGTGGTCCAGATCGTCAGCGTCGCCTGCGTTTGCCCTGCGTCGATGGTGAGGGGCGTGTTGCAACTGACCCCTGTGGGCAAGGTAGTGGGACAGTTGATGGTAACCGTGCCGTCGTAACCGTTGCTCCGGGTCAGCGTAATGAGGTAGCTGGCGGAACTACCAGGGTTGACGGTGCGGCTGGTCGAGTTGGAGGAAAGGCTGTAGTCTGGCATTGCCACCAACTGGTTCAACGCCGCTGGCGGGCTCGGCATGAGGTTCTGGTTGCCTCCGTATTGAGCCGTGATGTTGTGGTTTCCGACGGCCAGGCTGCTGGTTTGGAAGGTGGCCACACCATTGGAATTCAGTGGCGCGGATCCCAGAACCTTGGTTCCGTCACTGAATGTGACGTTACCCGTCGGAACCAGGGTGTCCCCACTCGTAGAAACAACGGTCGCGCTGAAGGTGACGGACTCCCCTGGATAGGCAGGATTAGCAGAGGTCTCCAGTTGGACGGCGTCGGAGGATTGCGTGACAACCTGGTGGACCGGCGAGGAGACGTTGCTCTTAAGATAGTGAACATCGCCGTTGTACTGCGCCGTGATGTTGTGCGAGCCCGCGGTTAAACTGCTGATGACCACGCTGGCATCGCCGGTGGAACTTAATGGTCCAGATTCAACACTGTTGCCATCGACAAAGAAGGTAACAGTGCCGGTCGGAGCATCGGCCCCGCGCACCTGCGAGCCCGTAACCTTCACGGTGAAAGTAACTGGCGCCCCCGCGGCGGAGGGATTGGTCGACGAAGCCGGGACTCCTATCGTGTCCGCGCCGACGTTCAGCAGCACATTGAGTCCGGAGAAGGCACGGCCGTCTCCAGAAGTAACTACATCCGGCGCACCATCACCGTTGACATCCGCGACGGCGATGCCCAGCGGTTCCAGATTCGAAGTGTACTCGATGGGATCGTAGAAAGTCCCGTCGCCTTTGCCGTACAACACGCCAACGGTGCCGCTCTTGTAATTGGCGACGAGCGCATCCAGGTGACCGTCACGGTTCAAGTCAGTCAACTTGATGTCCATGGGATCGGATCCGTCCTGCGCCGCTGAGGGAAAAAGTGCAGGCGTTTGGAATGTGCCGTCGCCATTTCCCAGGGCAACCACAACTCCCTGGTTGAAGCTTCCTTTTACTTGATCGTCAGTAGTGACGAGCAAGTCAGGTTTTCCATCTCCATTCACGTCTCCAACCGTAGCTGAAACGGGTTGGTAGAACGTATTGACGCCGTTCATAAGCTGGAAATCCGGCGCAGTGGTGAAACTCCCATCTCCTTTTCCCAGAAGCAGGGCCACGGCTTTGCCCGCCGTGGTGCTGGTGTTGCCAGTGCCAAACAGCGGCACCATCAAGTCGACCTGCTTCTTGCCAAGATCGGCTGCAATGATCTCCTGAGCCACCGCAGAGACCGCATAATTCACCGGTGCCCCGAATCCACCACTTCCGTTATTCAGCAATATAGCAACGTCGCTGCTGGTTCCACCGTTGGTTTGGTTGATTACGGCGAGGTCTGGGTGGCCGTCGCCGTTGAAGTCGGCAGACACAATTCCCCAGGCAGAGGCCGCCACTGAATCGGTTGGGTATGTCGCCCCGGCAGCGAAGTTGCCGTGACCATCGCCGCTGAATATCTGAACCACGCCGTTAACAAAATCCGTGGCTGCAATGTCCAGTTTGCCGTCGCCATCAAAATCCGCTACAGCGACATAGCTCAGTTGCGAACCCGCTGCACCGGAGTAATTTACGCCTAGCTGCATGCTGCCATCCGGGTCGGAAAGAAATACGCTGATGCCGCTCTCAAAGCCGCCGATGTTGGCGTTGCCAACCACGAAATCCGGACGTCCGTCGCCGTTGAAGTCACCAGATGCGAGTTCCACCGACGTGGGCAGGCCGGAAGCCATCGGCTGGGAGTAGTAATTCAGCCCGGAGCGAAAGCTTCCGTCGCCGTATCCCTGCAGGTAGATGAAGTTCAACAGGTAGTCCGGCACCATGGCATCAAACTGGCCGTCGCCATTGAAATCGGCCAGCAGTGCGGGGTTCGAGTGGGAGATCGATCCCGTATTCGGCCCTCCCCCAAAGGCATAGCTCAACGTGGGACTGCCCTGCACCGTGCCATCTCCATTGCCCAGAAGGACCGTCAGGCCGCCGGCTTGCTGGTCGGTTACCACCAGATCGTTCTTGCCGTCACCGTTGACATCCGCGACACTCAATCCGATCAGCCAGGCACCTGCGGTGTAGTAGGTTCCAGTGTTGCCGTTCTGGAAGGTTCCATCCCCGTTGTTGACGTATACCGTGACGTTACCCTGAGCGCAGTTGGCGCTGACAATGTCAGCTGCCGTGGCATGGCCGCTCAGGTCACCGGCTGCGTTGAAGCAGGAGTCATAGAGTCCATCCGGGGTATTGAGAGGAATTGGGCTCTGATAATGATTCGATCCGTTGTTGAGATACACCTTGACCTGATTTGTGGTGAAGTCAGGACCCGCGAAATCAAGGTGGTTGTCATTGTTGAAGTCCGCAAAAACCAGCGAACTGGCCGAAGACAGCTGCCCGATAAAATGAACCGCAGTTGGGGTGTGGAAGGTGCCGTCGCCCTTGCCAAGCAGGGTCCAGATGTTGCCGTTGGGGCTGGCGCCATCTGCCATCACCACATCGAGTTTGCCGTCGCCATTGACATCGAAGAGCGTGCCGCCCAAAAGCGGGTTGCTGATAACCGCGATTGCACCCTTCGAGGCAAAGGTTCCGTCTCCCTTGCTCAGCCAAGCCTCGACGGTGCCCGCGGCATGCAGCATGATCAGATCATCTTTCTGGTCGCCGTTTAAATCACCCGCGAAAATGAGATCCATCTCGGTAGCGGTCGTCGGCGTTAAAACCGTCGTGAAAGTGCCGTCACCCTTGCTCAAAGCCACGGAAATCTTGAAATTCGGCGTGGTGGCGCCGGTATCGACCATGGTGGCGACATCCTTCTTGCCATCGCCATTGAAGTCCCCGACGACTCCGGGAAAGTTCGAATAAGCCGCGCCGCCCGCGGAAATTTGCGGCGCGCTGAGAAATCCTACTTGACTTGGCGGCGGGTTTGCAGCTTTCTTTCGGGAGTTCTGCAATCCAAAGCTGGGTGATAGCGCCAGCATCCACAGACCACAGAGACAGACGATTCGCCTGGACATCGTTGGCACTCCTTTATTGACGATCTTGTTTTGCTTGATTTCAGAATGAGGGTCGTGTTCGGATGACGTTTGGCAGTTTCTCTACGAGGTTTGGAGGCTGGTGAGACTGCGGGGGGGCCAGCATTGAGCGCGTAAAGCGCCGCCTAGGGTCACGTCGAGAAGCCTAGCAAAGGATTCCGCGGTTGTGTATTCCACTTTCGTAACCAATTTAAGGTTATCCAAGTATCCGATTGCATGTTACTCGCTCCCTGACCCGCATTCCTCGGTTGAAACACGCGGGTTGCGACCTATGCAGACCTTCCTCCGGCTGGTTGGGCAACGATTCCCCAAGCAGAGGTGCAGAAAGTGGACTTTGGCTCTCTCACCATCTAAAGGCATCGCAGATCAACGAGGATCAGAAGATGGCGATCGAAGATGGCGTTCTGCGGCCATTGGCGTGACAGCCTCGGCGCCTTGGCGAAGTTAGACAGCGCTATACCTTTACCGCCCGGCCGGCCTGTGCTGGTTGCGGGCTCCGGCCGTCCACGAATGTGCCTCTTTCGACCTCTGTTGCCACTTCCATTGGACACTTCGAGTCGGATCAAGAATGCGCTTAAATTTGTGGTGTTAGAAGACCTCCCCAAAACCTACACCCTGGGATCCTCATAGACGTTGGTTTCTCGTAGCTCAATGCCCAGCGTTAGAAAGTGTAGTTTTCCAACACGGATCCAGCGTGGATCTCCGGTCAATGAGTGTAACGGAGATATTACGCCAACGATCAAAAGCGTCAGAGGCTCGTGAGTCACGGAACCTCTGCGGAACCGAGCGTTGCAGAGTAAAACGGGCCGGGCAAGTCCCGGCATCAAGGCCCGGTAACCTCGACGGTGAAGCCGCCGCCATTGTCGCCCACAACAATATCGTTGATGCCGAGGAAGAGCGTTCCAGCCTCCGTCACGTCGAAGGTCTTGCCCTCGCCAATGAAGAAGAGCTTATTGGGCATGATGCCAACCCGGGTCGCATTTTTGGTGCCATCGATCGCGGTGAAGCCCTTGCATAGAACCCTCGATTGGGGAACGAAGACACCGATCAGGGCGTCCTCGTTATTTATGATCCCGCCTGACCTACCATGGGCTTCTTGAAGGGGCCACTGTTGTCCCCTGGCGTTGAACTCTACGCCATTCGGACCGGTGTTTATGCCGCAACAGTCAGTGACCGTACCGCTGATATAGGTGACGGTAATCGTTCCCGGCCCGCTAACGGTGAGGGCCGACACAAATGGTACCGCCTGGTCCTGCGGATTGCCAAAATAGCCCGACGCAGTCCCCGGTACAAAGACCTGCACGTCTTGCTGGGCCTGTGCCGTCATGGTTGCTGCAGCAACGAATAGTACGAGTACAAGTGCCAGTTTCGTGATTCTCATGTTGTCCTCCTGCCACGCTTCCGTGGCTTGTCAGGATTCATTAACACTGTTTTGGGTTTCGCGGCGGCCCGGAGAACGATGGACGAGTGCCAGGTGCGGGTCGGGGAAACCCGAGTTTGCTAGTATGAATGAACCCCGTCACGGTCCAGTGACCGTGACGTTGAAGCCTCCGCTATTGTCGCTCACGATCGTATCGTTGATGCCTAGAAAAAGCGTCCCCGCTTCAGTCACCGAGAAGGTTTCGCCCGTGCCGATAAAGAAAAGCTTGTTAGGCATAATGCCAACCCGCGTCACATTCTTGGTTCCATCGAGTGCGTTGAAGCCCTTGCAGAGAACTCTCGATTCGGGAACGAAGACACCGAACAATGCCCCGAGGTCCTTTACGCTGCCTCCCCGGAGCCCGATGCCATGGGCCTCCTTCAGGGGGAACTGCATGCCCGTGCAGGCGCACAACGTGCCGTTCGGGCCGGTGTCTCCTTGGCCCCAGCTCACTGTACCGCTCACATAAGTGACGGTAATCGTTCCCGGTTCGCTAACCGTGAGAGCGGCAACGAGTGGTACGCACCCGTCATCCGGGTTGCCGAAACAACCCGACGCATTTCCCGGTACGAAGACATTCGTCTGTCCGGTTGTGGTCGTGGCCGCAACGATCAGGAACAACACTGTGAGCGTCAATGCCGTGCTGGGACAAAGTGCCGTCACGCAACGAAACAAAGTGAATTTCGCAGTCTTCATGGTTCCTCCTCGCCGTCACCGTGGCCTATGCGATTCTTCTTGCTTCGGTTCTCCCGAGGGGCCGTAGACTTCATGTGGTGTGCGGGATTCGGTCGGGGGAACCGCGCAACGTCTCCGAGTTGCCTTGATTTGGGTCTTGCGGGGCCGACGTGCGAGGAAGGACTCAGGGACCTCGGACTAAAGCTATCCCGCTTTGGACACGCCCTTCAATGACAGCCATCACGATGCGAAGTGATGGGAACCGGTTCTAGCAACCGGACCGTTGCTCAAGTGACGAAACCAGGCGTTTACACGTTTTGACGGATTGTGAGTGTAACCGCGCGTGGGTGTTGAAAAAGTCCGTGACCGGAGCGTACTTTTGCGCTGCGATGGTCGCTGCCGTTAAGTTTTCCCTTTCGCCTCAGCTAAGCGGCAGCTTCCACAGTCGGTGTTATCGGCCGGCTAAGGAA
>JBAUUQ010000027.1:0-52957 GCA_049582765.1 Terriglobales bacterium | reverse complement strand
GTCCTCGCCCGTGCCGAGGCAGCAGTTCCGCAGCACGGGCGAGGACGCCCGCGCCTACTGAGAGGCCCGCCTACTCCACTACGAACTCAGCGCTGCGGGGTTTCGATTTGTTTCCCGCGGAGTCCACCGCCTGCAGGGCGACGCGATACGATCCCGGATCAAGGGTAGCGACCGGCAGCTTCAGACCCAGAGGGATCACCGGGCTTCCGGTTTTCATGAAGGTTTCGGCGTCCTGCAGTCCAGTATCGAACTTTGCCGCGCCGACTTTGTCGACCACCTTCAATTCGAACCCGACCTGAGGATGATCGGAGCCGACCAAAAGGGGTTCGTAGACCTCGGCATAAACCGCAGCCGTGTCGGTCTTCTTGAAATGGTAGACCGCAGCCGGCACGATCTCGAGGCCGTTGCAAATCAGCAGGGTGCGATCCTCCATGAGGGCAGCGTCCAGACCGCTTGCGAGGTCGGAGACTTTGCGAACGTCCCGGCTTAACGCCATGGAGCTGAGACTCAGCACTTTGCCATCATAGGGGTCGATGTCGAGCGGAACCTCGATTTTCCCGAAACCTTCTCCGCCGGAGCTGAACGCGACTTTCAGGGTGTACTGGCCAGACACAAGATCAAACTGGTTCTCGTAAGGGAAGGGCTGCTTGACGAACTGCTCAACGCCTTTCTTGTCGTCGAAATCGAGGTTCACGGCATCGCTGAAGCGGGCCGCCACGGACCCGTCCGGCTTGGAGGCAATCCCGAGCACATTGACGGTGGCGTGCATCTTCCCCTTCACCTTTTCGAACTTGATGGAGTTGGAGGGGATGTCCATGACCAGGTTCACGCGGGCGAGGTTGGCGGAAGTGTAGAAAAAAGGTGCTGCGAGCGGAGCCGAGACAGTTCCTGGCTGCGTCCCTTTGGCTTGGCTCTCCAGGTCTTTTTCAATCGGCTGGCCAGCCAGAAAGTCCGCCGGTTTGACGTTGCAATAGCCGCTGCGCGAGCGAACTTCGGTGCCGCCGCGTTCGACCTTGACCCGCAAAGTATGGCAACTACCTTCCGGTGTGTCCGCCGGGGAATAGCCAAGCAGGTAGTATTCGCTCAGCTCCGAGGCAATTCTTTGCATTCCGCCCAAAAGATCATTGGTATTAAGGATCACGAAGCCACCCGTGCCTGAGGCCAGGGCGTAAAGGACTTGCTGATTATCGGAGGCACTAGGCGGAAACTGAGGAACGATCTCGCGCGGCCGAAAAGTGGAATTGTAGTAGCTGGATTGCGGTGTTCCTAGAGCGCCACCCCGCGCGCCGGTCGTGGTGCCGCCCGAGCCCCGAGTACCACCGCCGGTGGATCCGTGACTGCCGCCGCCTGTGCTGCCGGTCCCGCCTCCGTGACTGCCCCCGCCGGTACTTCCGCCACCGGATGAGCCACCACCAGGGTGGCCACCGCCTCCGCTAGGCGGGCCACCGTGCTGTACGAGAACTAGATGCGGCTGCGGTGCGTCATTTCCAAGATACTTTAGGGTTGCGCTCATCAGTCGCGCGGAATCGACGCGCCGGTGTCCTCTCAATTCAGCTCCTGACGGACCTGTGAGCACGGGAGCCACCAGGCCGCGGACGTCGATCGGGTAGACGGCCACGTTGTATTTGTTGCAGGCGTCGATGACCGCGGTCAGTTCAGATTCGAGCTCGATCGTAAGAGGAAATCCTGAGGTCAGCATCACCAGAGATTTCCGGCCCGGCACCGTCGACAGATTCTTTGCCAGATTGCGCAAGGCAATCATGACGCTGCGGGCGCCGAAGTCAGCTTCGGCGGTTGACAGGGACGGCATGCCGAGAGGAGGCGTGCCGAGAGACGCTACCTCGGCG
This sequence comes from Terriglobales bacterium, assembly GCA_049582765.1. Lineage (GTDB taxonomy): Bacteria > Acidobacteriota > Terriglobia > Terriglobales > Acidobacteriaceae > JBAUUQ01. The sequence goes on along the minus strand of JBAUUQ010000027.1, from coordinate 51,110 downwards.
CTGCCTTGGAGGTCGGCAATGCTGGGGGTCGAGTTGTCGGTCGTCTGGTTGGAGGCAACAGCCGAGGTCTTGATTCCGCTTACTACTCTCTTTAAGCGGGCTGCGTCCGCGGTGAAGTTCTGGGTAATTTTCAAAACTCCGCCAAACTCTACGATGGCGATTAGACGATTAGGACCAGCATTGGCATCGATGAACTTGGCAGCGGCATCGCGGGCTCTCGCCTGCTCGCCAAATTCCATGCTGGAGTTATCGAAGAACAGCACAAGATAGTGTCTTTGGCTGGGTGATGAGGCGTTATCTGCTTCGGAGGAGAAGCTGGTGATGGTCTGTTCCTTGTTGTCTTCCCAGACGCGAAAGTCTTTGGCGGTCAGATCGTGGATGTAGTTTCCCTTCTTATCAGTGACTACGGTATCAACCAGGACGAGGCGCGCCTCGGCCTTGAGCGTGGCGGCAGCATCCTGTTGCGCGTGAGCTACGGGAGCGGATGAGAGGCGCCAGCTCAGCCACCCGGTTGCGAGGCAGAAAAGGGTTATCCAAAGTATCGGTCGGCGACCCGTCATAAAGCACCTCTCAAATTACGGAATTTCAACCGCTCCGTTTTCCGCAGACAACTGCCCTTCGGCATCACGCACCACCAGGCGCACCAGATAGCTGCCGGCTTTCACATCAAAGCTGGTCTTCACCGTGACCCCTGAGTCTACTCTGTGCTCCAAGGTTTCGTCCTTGAGCCGCATAGTGACGATTTTCTCCATCCCAGTGATAAAGGTGCCGTTACGATCGAATAAACCCGAGGCAATGGTAAGCGCGTTATTGTTCCGGCCGTCGGCTTTGCGAAAATGCAGGCGTTTAACATCCACATGCGCCAACACCGCGAGCCTGGCGTCAGTGTCCGAGGCCTTGAAAAACTGAGTGTGCAGCTGGACGGGGAGGTCGTGCATTTCCTCTTGCGAAAAGAGCGCGTCTTCGATTTCCTGCTTCGCCTCTTCCTCCGGGTTGGGCGCCTGCTTGGGAGCGTAGTAGCCTTTGCGGGCCTGCAGTGTCAGCTTGGAGGGATTCTTCAGCGTAACTTTCAAGCCGTGGAAGCGCCCATCGAATTTCAAGTTCTGCGGCGCGAAGCCGAGGACGTAGTAGTACTCGGGCGCGGCGGCCGTCCGCTGCAGTCCGTCGCCTAGGTCGTTGTTGTTATGAAAGAAAATTCCACCGGTGGCGTTGGCCAGTTCCGAGAGAATTTGATCATCGGCGGAGGCGGCATCGATGGCGTACAGACCCTCCTCTGGCGCTCCCAGCATGTCGGGAGCATTTTCGCCGCTGGCGTCGCCGCCAGGCATGGTTACATAGAGTCCGCGAGCATCCAGTGTGCCGACGATGACGCCTGCGTGCAAGGCTTTATCGATGACGTCTGCGACCTCGTACTCCAGATTGGGAGTGAGGAATCCCGGCGAAAGCAGCACAACCGAACGCTGGCCGGGAGCCGCTGCCAGTCTTCGAATTGCGTCTTTCAGGGCGCCGAGGGAGAGGCGAGTTTCCTGGTCGCCGACGCCCAGCGCTCCCGACGCGGTTGTCTCCGCCATGTTCTTGTACTGCTGATATTCAGCGGCAAATCTCGCAGCTCCGCTCGGTGAATTCGGGTCCTCGCCGGTGGTGCAGTGGAAGGCGTTCTTGGCGGCAGCCAGGATAACGTCGGGGATCTGCTTGTTGGCGATCATATCCGCCATGTAGTAGTTCATGTAGGGGCAAGGATGGGTTGGCTGCGGGGAAACCGGTCGCGGCTGAAGGCGCAGCAGGGCGGCGTGCAGTTGAGCGCGATCATCGGTGAAGTCGAGGTTGCCCACGCCGGATACGGTGATGATGGCAGCACGGTCGGTGGGAAGCAAGCCGGCGAAATGATGCTCGGCGGCGTCGCGCAGGTGCGCGATATCTTCAAACTCGAGATGGACGTCGTCGACTACGTAGGCCACAAAACGCTCGGGTAAATCCGCCGCCTTCGCCGGAGGAGCTCCGGCGGTTGTGGGTTGGCTGGTCGATTGCTCGCGCGCGATCTGGTTGCCGGGTTGTTCGACGGTGAACTGGGTGATGGTCTGAGCCGTGTGGTTGTCGAACAACTCAAAGTCTTCCTTGTGTAGGTTGCCGACGGCGTGGCCTTGCGCATCGCGCACTACCACGCGAACCACCACCAACCGCACGTTGACCTTGAAGGTGGTTGCTTCGTCGTGGGAACTCACTTCCGGTTGCGGAGTTGACGCGGCGGTTTGAGGGGAAGCAGGCGTGGCTTGCTGGGCCAGACCGGGAGAGCCCAGAGAGACCCACAACAAGAGCACCAGACCAAAGCCGAAGCTACTTGGGTAGGGTCCTGGGCCAAAACGTGGCTTCACTGCGTTCCTCGCCGCCTCGGCTGGAGGCGATTGTCACCCGGGAGAAGGGACCAAAGAAGGATACGCCAATTTGGGGAGAATGCCAGTGCAAAGGGCCCTGAGGCGAATGAAAACCATGTGGGGCAGACACTCTTGTCCGCCGCGTTTGAGGTTGATCTTGTGCATTGGCATGTACCAGTGTTACGTCTCCGCGACTGGATTGTCGCAAAGCTTAGACAAGGGAGAAACACGAAACGAAGTCAAAGGCAGCGGACAGCGTGTCCGCCTCACATCGTCTTTCCTCTAACCCTCACAAGTTCGCCAGCGCGCGCAGGCTACTGCCGCGCGGACAAATCGCGACGCGGGACACGCGTGCAATTGCACCAAGGTAACGTCTCTACTTGATTACCTGTTCCTCGCGTATTTTCCTTGTGGTAGTCTCAACTTAACCCCATATTCTTTAGAACTTGGCTGGGTTTTCTAGTGGCCTTCGTGTCTCCGAACCGCAAGCCGGGAATCCACATCGCGTGGAAAGCCGTCACCTACCGCAGCGTGGCGCTGTTGGCCTTGGCGGGACTGGTGGTGTTTTTTGTGGGCATGCGCTTCGCGTTTCCGCAATTCACCGACAGTCAGATTAAGGCTGCGGATGGTTTTGGCATGAAGATGCTGGAGGCGGTCGCTGGGGCAACGGGTCCCGCCAAGTCCAGCGTGATGAACTCTCAGCAGGCGCACTTCACCGCCCTGGACGGAACGGTACGAGTCAAAAAGGCCACCAGCAGCAGCTGGGCCAAAGCGGACTACAGCCTTCCGCTGGAGAAAGGCGATGTGGTCCAAACCAGTTCGGAGGGCATGGCCAAGATCGTCTTTAATGACGGCACCAACTACACGGTGAAGCAAGACTCGCTGATTGTGATCGAAGAGAATTCGGCCAACGACCAGCAGCAAACTAATGTGGCGGTTGCGGTAAGCACGGGCACGGTGGACCTGGCGACCGCGACTTATGTGCAAGGATCGAGTTCGCGGGTCATCGTTGCCGGCGCGACCGCGTCATTGGCACCGGAAAGCGCCGCGATGGTGCACAACGATCCGCAAAGTGATCAGCACGAAATCCTGGTCAAGAAGGGAACCGGCGAGATCGAACGCAACGGAGAAACCGTAAGGCTGGCCGACTGGGAAAAAGTCAATTTTCAGACGCACGAGGTTCACATGGAGAAGGGCAAAGAGATCGGGCCGCCTACCCCCATCTCGCCTGCCAACATGGCGCCGATTTTCGTTTCAGGGGATCCCAAACCGGTGGAATTTTCCTGGACTCCTATGGCTAATGCCAAGGGGTATCGCCTGAGAATCTCCAAGAACCCCTACTTCTCGTCCATGATCGTGGATCGCCGGGTAAACACGGCGGATGTGTTAGTCTCCGGTTTACAGCAGGGCGCATATTACTGGATGGTGCAGTCGCAGGATGCCGCCGGCAAGGAGTCGGTGGAAAGCGAAAAGAACCGCTTTACGCTGATTCCAAAGGGGCAGGACACGGAAGCCATCAACCTGGACCTGGATCCCTTGATCCAGCATGGGCACGTCCTGGAGTTAACTGGGAAGACCGAGGCTGGAGCGCGGGTGATGGTGAACGGCGCCGAGGTTCCCATGATGGCGGCCGATGGCAGCTTTCACTACTTCACGCCGCCCCTGCCAGCCGGAGCCAGCGTGATTACGATTACGGCACAAGACGCCAAGGGTGGGGTCAACACCCTGCAGAAGAAAGTAGTGATTCAGTAGAAAAAGGGCGACGCTGGCGGTCGAAACCCTGGGTGCAAGAACTTTGGTGTAGCGGGCGGACCCGGAATCTCTCATAGAATAAGGAGAGACCGGCTGAGTTCAGAGAAAAAGAGAGAAAGCTTCGCGTATGTCATCCAACGGTTTTCATTCGGGCGGATCCCATAATCACAACCTGAGATCGCTGTTCAGCATTTTCTCCAGCGATCTCGCCATTGACCTGGGCACAGCGAACACGCTGGTGTACGCGCGCGGCAAAGGCATCGTGGTCAACGAGCCCTCCATCGTGGCCATCAACAAGAACACTGGCGAAGTGGAGGCCGTGGGCAAAGAGGCCAAGGAAATGCTGGGCCGCACGCCTGGGAACATCGTAGCCATCAAGCCCATGAAGGACGGTGTGATTGCCGACTTCAAAGTGACCGAGAAAATGTTGAACTATTTCATTCAGAAGGCGCACAACCGCAAGATGCTGGTGCATCCGCGGATTGTGATCGGCGTGCCTTCGGAGATCACGCAGGTGGAAAAGCGCGCCGTCATGGACTCGGCGTATCGCGCCAAGGCCAGCGAAGTGCATCTGGTCGAACAAGCCATGGTAGCGGCCATCGGCGCCGGGCTGCCGATCACCGAACCCAGCGGCAACATGGTGGTTGACATTGGCGGCGGCACCACCGACATCGCAGTCATCTCTCTCAGCGGCATCGTTTATTCGCGTTCGGTTCGTATGGCCGGCAATCAAATGGACGAGGCCATCATGAACTACCTCAAGCGGAAATATAACCTGCTGGTGGGTGAGCGAACTGCCGAGCAGATCAAAATGGAAATCGGTTCCGCCTATCCGCTCGACAAACCGTTGACCATGGAAATCAAGGGCCGCAACTTGATCGAAGGCGTTCCCAAGACCATCACGGTGGACGACAGCGAAATCCGGGAAGCGTTGAGCGAATGTGTTTCCACCATCATGAATGCGATCCGCGTGGCGCTGGAGCGGACGCCTCCGGAACTTTCCGCCGACATCAGTGACCGCGGTATCGTGCTCACCGGTGGAGGGGCGCTCTTGAAGAATCTGGACAAACGCATTCGCGAGGAAACCGGTCTGCCGGTGTCAATCGCGGATGACCCACTATGCAGCGTCGTGCTGGGCACGGGCAAGATGTTGAGCGACTTCAAGCTGCTGCGAAAGATATCGATCGAGTAGCGATCTCCTTCGTGTACCTTCTGGTCCGTCGTGGTTCTCAAATCAGAGGAAGAGAACCACCAAGGACATCCTTCGACTTCGCTCAGGACAGGCTTCGGTACACTGGGGAAAGCCCGCCATGGAAAACCTCATCAGCCGCTACCGCAACGTCACTATTCTGGCGGCGCTTCTGTTTGGACAAGTGCTGGGGCTGGCAATGCAGGTCAAGCGGTCCAGCGAGAACCGTCCCACCCGTTTGATCCGCATCTGGGCGGTGGGCGCGGTCACTCCGCTGGAACGGGGGATTGTGGGGCTGCAGAATGGCGTCAGCGGTCTTTGGCGCAACTACTTCTACCTGCGGGGTGTGCGGCAGGAGAACCGGGATCTGAGGCAACAAATCCAGCAACTGGAAATTGAACGGGCGCGCCTGAGCGAAGACGCGGAGCAGGCGCATCGCTTGCAGCTGCTGCTGAATTTCAAAGAACAGTTCATCGCCCAGACCCTGGCGGCACAAGTCATCGGCTCGAGCGGCAGCGAACAGTCGCGCTCTGTTTACATTGACAAAGGCAGCCGCGACGGAGTCAAGCCGGACATGGCGGTGATGACATCCGACGGGATTGTGGGCAAGGTATTGCGCGTGCAGGATCACGTTGCCAGCGTGCTGCTGATCAACGATCAGACCAGCGGTGTGGGCGCCATGCTGGAGAAATCGCGGCTGCAGGGAGTGCTCCGGGGCACGCCGACCGGGGAAGTGATGCTGGAGAAGGTGATGTCCGATGAGACAGTCCAGCCCGGCGAGAAAATCCTGACCAGCGGCGGGGACCAGATTTTCCCCAAGGGTTTGCCGGTGGGGATGGTCTCCAAGGCTTCTCCGGGACCGGATCTTTTCCTCAATATTCGAGTCAAACCGTTGGCAGACCTGAACCGGCTGGAAGAAGTCCTGGTGATCACTCAGCAGGAGGAAAGAGAGCCGGCAGTGGCCGACGGCGAGAAAATGCGGGCGGCGGATATTCTGGCGGAGCGTTTGCCCTCTGTTCCTGACAAGCCGGCTAGCGATCCCACTAAACCGCCTTCTGCCGCGAATGCGGCGCCGCGCCCGCCGGCGAATGCGAACCTGAATCCCGGAAGCGGCGCGCCGACCACAGCGCTTACTCCAAAAGCAAGCACTGTGCCCGCGCCCGGAAGTAAACCGGCAGTTAGTCCGGCCGCGAACAAGCCCGCGGGATTGACGCCTGGAACCAAGCCCCCGGTTTCTCCAGCTATGAAACCTCCAGCACAAGCCGCGACTGAAAACGGGGACAAGGCGAAACCGGCGATCTCGCAACCGCAGCGTGAGCCAGCGCAAACTCCGGCCGAACCAGCCCCGGTGCAGGATCAACCTCAATAGCGTGCCGATTACTTACACATCCAACGAGCAAGTCGAGGTCTACCGGTTCCCGGTTGCGGCCGCGGTTCTGATTCCGTTGGTAGCGGTGTTTCTGCAAGCCTTCATTCCCCTGAAGCTGCACTTCTTCACGATTCTCGACCTGCCCCTACTGGTGGTGATCTTCTTTGCGGTGGCAAGGCGTAGTCAGGTTTCGGGAATGCTGACCGGAGCCGCCATCGGGATTTTGCAGGATGCGCTGACTCCGTCTTTGCCGATCGGCATTTTTGGAATCGCCAATACCGTCGTAGGGTACGGAGCCTCCTCACTCGGCGTGAAGATCGACGTGGAGAATGCGGGTTCGCGGTTTCTGGTCACAATTTTCTTTTATGTGGTGCATGAAATCATTTACTTCACCGTCGCCCGGGGCATGGTGGGCTTGACCCTGAAGTGGAGTTGGTCGCACGAACTGGGCTCGGCATTCGCGAACGCGGTGGTGGCGGTTGGACTGTTCGCTTTGCTGGATCGGTTCAAACAAAGGACATAGAAGCAAGTCGCCTCGACGGAGGGTATTGCCTTAGAACTGAGGCACTACCCTGGACCAGAGTGACCTAGACGGAAGTTTCTCCCTGCAAGGGGTGATTCCTGGGTCCTATTGGGTCCCATACTGTCGTCGCCATTGAAGACGGCTGGGAGCTGGATTGGTCGTCACCGGGAGTGATCGCGCACTATTGCAAGCTTGGGGGAACGGTGACAGTGGCGGATCAGGGCCAAGGCTCGGTGCGCTTGCCAGATGTGGTCGAACTGCAGCCCCGGTGAATTCAAGAGTTTTCCGGACGACTGTGCACTTCCGTTACTAAGGTACAGTCCACACTGACAACCCCGCGGCGTACAATGAAAACAACTTCCCGAAAGGATTGATCATCGTGTCAGGGGCCCGCCGCAGTGTCCCGCAAGGCCGCAGTCCTGAACCCGAGACCCGATACCTCACCTGATGTTCGGTCGCGACGAAAAAGTATCGCCCATCCGCCTCACCTCGGTGCAGTACATCATCCTGGGAATTTTCCTGATTCTTGCTTACGGATTATGGCGTCTGCAGGTAGTGCAAAGCGATCTCTACGCCACGCTGGCGGAGAAGAACCGGATTCGTAACGTACCGATTCTGGCGCCCCGTGGCCGCATTCTGGATCGCGAAGGGCGCACTATCGTAGATAACTACCCGTCATTCACAGCTTTGCTGCTGCGCGATTCGACGCGCGACCTGACGGCGGATGCGGATATCATCGCGCAAGGATTGCACCTGGATCCCAAGGAAGTCAAAGACCGCATTCGGCATTTCGCGGGCTCCCCGCAATATCAGCCGATCTATTTGAAAGACGACATCACGCCTGACGAACTGGCGTTCATCGAGTCCCACCGCAACGAGCTGCCCGAACTGGACACCATCATGGCGCACCGGCGGCTGTATCCGCGCAAGGGGTTCATGGCCCACTTGATCGGCTACGTGGGAGAAGTCAGCGAAGACATGCTGAACCAGACGCAGTTTGAACTCTATAATCCCGGCGACGTGGTGGGGAAATCGGGAGTGGAACTGCAGTACAACCAGATTTTGATGGGCAAAAATGGGTCGCGGAGGGCGGTGGTCAACAGCCACGGCAAGGAAGTAGAGCAGTTGGCGGAGACGCCCGCTCAGCCGGGGCAGCCGCTCAAACTCACTATCGATCTTGACCTGCAAATCGCGGCCGAAGAGGCGCTGAATGGGCGCAATGGCGCCATCGTCGCCATGGATCCGCGCAACGGCGAGATCCTGGCTATGGTCAGTCGGCCGACCTTCGATCCTAATGATTTTGCCGTGCGAGTTTCACGCGATCAATGGGCCAAGTTGGTCAACGATGATGATCATCCGTTATTGAACAAGGCAATTCAGGCACAACTGGCCCCCGGTTCCACGTTCAAGATCATCATGGCGACTGCCGGTTTGCAGGAAGGAATCGCGCAGGACATGCATGTGAACTGCACCGGCGGCGCCACGTTTTATGGGCGTTATTTCAAATGCTGGGTGGTGGCCGACCACCGGGTTCATGGCGACGTGGGCATCAGCAAAGCGATCTATCAGTCGTGCGACGTGTTTTTCTATACGCTGGCTGAGAAGCTGGGCATCGGGCGCATTGCGAAATATGCGACCGAGTTCGGCCTGGGGCAACGCACCGGCATCGATCTGCCGCAGGAAGTCAGTGGCGTGATGCCGTCGGAAGAGTGGAAGGCCCGCAACTTCAAGCAAAAATGGTACGCCGGGGAGACGATCTCGGTGGGGATCGGCCAAGGGGCGGTGGCCGCAACGCCGATCCAGATGGCTCGTGCCATCGGAGCGATTGCCAGTGATGGTTTGCTGGTGCATCCCCACGTGACCAACCCGAGCGACCTTCCGTCGAATGTGATTCCCGCCGCCAACGTCCAAGAGCCGCTCAGGGTGCCGCTCGATCCCGGGAACTGGACCATCATTACGGACGCGATGGCGGGAGTGGTGAATCCGGGGGGCACAGCAGCGTTGTCCCATTTACAGGGCATCGACTTTGCAGGAAAAACCGGAAGCGCCCAGACCATCAGTAACGCGCTGAGAGCGAAGCTAGGCGCTGTGGGGAAGGCCAACTTCAAAGATAACGGCTGGTTTGTCGGCGTCGAACCGAGACGAAATCCCGAGATCGTGGTCTGCACTCTGCTGGAAGAAGGCGAACACGGATACCTGGCGGCACGCGCGGCGGCGCAGGTGATCAAGGCGTATGTCGAGAAAGAACGCCAGTTGCCGAGTAAGGTTGCCAAGGCCAACGGCAAGGTGGAAGTTGGCGCGGTGTGGGACGGAGTCGGTGCAGACGGCTCCGACGACGATGCCCTGCACGCCGGCCACTTTGTGCTGGAGGTACCGGCGACTCGACTACCGCTGGCGACGGCGGCACCGGGAGTGCAGTAGAAGTGGTCAGTGGTCAGTGGTCAGTGGTCAGTGGTCAGTGGTCAGTGATCAGTGGTTAGTGGTTAGTGGTCAGCTTTCAGAATTTCTGGTGACTGGGCACTGACCACTGGTTGCTGAGCGCCGGTTTTCTATGTCACGCTACGTTTCATATCGCGATTTCGATTGGGTGCTGTTCGGGTTCGTGCTCATTTTGTGCGCGCTCGGGGTGCTCGAAATCCGCAGCGCAACGGCGCACACCAAGTTTGCCGGGGCGCACATCAAGCAGATTTACTGGATCATCGCCGGTATTGGGTGCATGTTCCTGATGAGCATCGTCAATTATCAGGCGCTGTTGGAGCGGGTCCATTGGATGTATATCGTGGCGGTGGCTTCGCTCATGGTAGTCCTCATCTTCGGGCAGCGCTATCTGGGTGCCCGGCGCTGGGTGAAGCTGCCCGGCGGCGCTCACTTTCAGCCCTCGGAGTGGGTCAAGCTGATTCTGATTCTTGCCGTAGCCAAGTATTTCGCCGATCTGCATCAGCGAGCGCTCTCCTGGTCGGACTTCATCAAAGCCGGCGCCATGGTGGGTGTGCCCATGCTGATGGTGCTGGCCCAGCCTGATCTCGGAACAGCGCTTACCTACATTCCTATTGCCGTCATGGGGCTGTTTCTGGGCGGGCTGCGCTTGCGGCAAGCCCTCACTGTGATCCTGCTGGCAGGGCTCATGATGCCATTGGCGTGGCATGGTCTTAAGCCTTATCAGCGGGAGCGTTTGACCAGTTTCATCGAGCCGGATGCGGATCGTCAGGGCTCCGGATACCAGGTGATTCAATCTCTCATTGCGGTGGGTTCGGGCGGAATCTGGGGCAGCAGCGCCGGATCCCAGACCCATCTTTCGTTTCTCCCGGTTCCACAGACCGACTTCATCTTTGCTGCGTTTGCGGAGGAGCACGGATTTGTCGGTGCCTTGAGTGTAATGCTGTTATACTTTATTGTGCTGATGCGTTTGACCCAGAATGCACAGACGGCGCCCGACCGTGCCGGCACATTTCTGGTGATGGGTGTGGTGGCAGTTCTTAGTTTCCACATCCTGGTGAACGTCGGCATGGTGGTCGGATTTATGCCGGTCACGGGAATTCCTTTGCCACTAATGAGTTATGGCGGGTCCTCCGTTCTGTTTATGTTCCTGGCGTTGGGGATTGTGATGAATGTCCGTATGCGCCGTTTCGTGAACTGAAACCGTCGGAGGACGGCAAGAAGCTTGCCGCGCTTGCCATGTGCGGCCAAAGACAAGATTACGATCGCCCTCGCGTAAAGAGGGCAAATCACCGGCCAAAAGGCAGTCACGAGGCCGGGCAGGATTGAAGCTAAGACGTTGCTGGGCGGGTAACGGCCCCCCAAATCGTCCGCAGGACGGTTTGTCGAGAGCGGTCACACCCGGCGCGTCGCAATGCGATACGTGAGAACGATTTTCCAGTTTGTAAAGTCGAATAGGTTGCGAACCAAAGTTCGCGACCCTCGCCGTGCTCTACCCGGGCCGGCCATCGCAGAGCTCCATCCTCCCGCCCACATTCTGCCTATGATCCGGTGAATTCCTGACGCCCTGACGGCGCAGGACCGGAGTCCGTATGACAAGAGAATTATTTGTGTCTTCCACCCCGCATGAAACCAGAGTCGGGCTGGTGGAAGACGATCAGCTCGCGGAAATTTACCTGGAGCGCGAGAACGAGTACACCCTGGCAGGTTCCATCTATAAAGGCCGCGTGACCCGCGTGCTGCCCGGAATGCAATCCGCATTCGTGGATATTGGGTTGGAGCGAGACGCCTTTCTCTACGTTTCCGACTTCATGGAACTGCAGGATGAAGAGGACGTAGACGAAATACCCACCAACCGCTTGCAGGCCCAGCCTTATCAGCCACGGCAGGAGGCGCATGCGGTGAGCGAGAGCCCGGCGCCATCGTACGAGGTACCGGCCCCCGCCGAGCACGCCGCTGTGGTGGCCCCGCCAGCGGAGAATCATGAAAAACCCAATGGCGGCGAGCCGCGTTCAGAACAACGTTCGGAACAACGCCCGGAACATCGCGAAGGTCGCGGCGATTGGCGGAGCCGGCGCGGCCGCGGACGCCGTGGCGAACGCATGCCGGAGAGCAAGTTTGCACGGCCGGTCCAGGAGGCTCCTCGCGCGGATCGCGGCGGGCGCTCCGACTACGGACCACCTCCGGGATACGAACCCATGATTTTGCCCGGAGAGTCGATCTCGAAATACCAGCGCAAGCCGTTAGCGGACGCGCCAGTACAGCAGACGCGAAATGAACAGCCGGCAAACCCGGACGCAGCGGCGCCGGCCGTTTCCAGCTTTCCTCAAGATGAGCCGCTATTCGCCGAGCCGGGGGCCCTGGACCAGGGCGGAATGCACGAAGAGCAAGCACACTCAACTCCCGTCGACCACCCTGTGGAGGAAGGCTCGTCGCCGTGGGATCGCGAACAGCAGCGGTTGCACCAGATGAATGTAGCCGCGGTGTTCGGCGGAGTGAAGCCAGAGGAGAGCAGCCACGAAGAGCAAGACAAGCCGGTGCGAATGTCTGAACATTCGGAGCAGGTGCCTTCGGGGGCTACTGCGAGTGCCCTGGTAGAGGAAGAAATTGACGAGGAAGAGGCGGATCTTGCTTCCTACGTGGAGGACCTGGAGGAAGACGCCACCTTTGATGAGATGGAAGAGGAAACCCAGCGCGCCGAAGACTACCGGCGGCCGGAACAGCCGGAGATCGCCGCGTCAGCGACGCCGGTGGAGGAGGCTGTGCCACTTTCTCCCGAGGTGACCGGCGCCCCGGAGACTGCGCAAGCGACCGGAATATCGGAAGCCGAGCAGGAGCTTGAGGAGGAGGCGGAAGAAGAAGCTGAGATTGAGGAAGCTCAGGCTGAAGCTGAGGCCTTGCTCGCCGCCGAAGCAGGCGGCAACGGTAACGTCGAAGCGCGGGCGGAAGTCCGGGCTCCGTCGGGTACCGCCGGGCTTACGCAGCGAGCGCCGCGTCCGTCCTTTGACCGCCGAGGCGGCGGACCGCGGGGCCGCCGCGGAGGTGGCCGCCGCTTCCGCCGTCAGGAGCCGCAGAATCTTCCGCAGATTACCGATCTGTTGAAGGAAGGCCAGGAAATTCTGGTGCAGATCGCCAAGGAACCGATTGCCAAGAAAGGCGCGCGAATTACCAGCCACATCGCGCTGCCGGGCCGTTTCCTGGTCTACATGCCCACGGTGAATCACACCGGAGTGTCGCGAAAGATTGCATCTGACGAAGAGCGGCAACGGCTGAAGCGGATCATCCTGAGCGAACGGGAAAACGGGCACGGCGGCTTTATCGTGCGCACCGCGGCACAGGGAGCTTCGGAAGAAGAGTTGCGCGCCGATATCCGTTTCCTGAAAGGCTTGTGGTCGGAGATCAAGACGCGTTCGGAGATAGGCAAAGCTCCGGCGCTGATTTACCACGACCTGAACGTGGTCGAACGGGTGCTGCGCGACCAGGTAACCTCGGACTTTACCGCGATCTGGGTGGACAACGAGCAGGAGTACGAACGCATCCTGCGCTTCGCCAATCGCTTCCAACCGGCGCTGGTCAAGCGGGTCAAACTGTATACCAAGGAAACGCCGTTGTACGACCAGTTCGGGCTGACCGAAGAAATCAATAAAGCGCTCAAGTCCAAGGTCTGGTTGAAGAGCGGCGGCTACATCGTGATTAACCAGGCGGAGGCGCTGGTCGCGATTGACGTGAACACCGGGAAATACGTCGGCAAGACGGCGCGACTGGAAGACACCATCGTCAAAACCAACGTTGATGCCATCAAGGAAATTGTGCGGCAAGTCCGGCTGCGCGACCTGGGCGGGATCATCATCATCGACTTCATCGACATGGACGAACGCCGCAACCGGCAGCGAGTCATGCAGGCCCTGGAAGAAGCGTTGCGCAGCGACCGGGCACCGTCCAAGGTTCTGCAGTTTAACGATTTCGGACTGGTGGCAATCACTCGCAAGCGGGTAAAGCAATCGCTCGAACGCACCATCGGCTCGCCTTGCCCGTATTGCCAGTCCACCGGGTTTGTGAAATCACCGACCACGGTGTGCAACGAGATTTATCTGGAGATGCGCAAGATGGCGAAGCATCTGGAACACTCCGACGTAATGCTGCGGGTGAATCCGGAAGTCGCCAAGGCGCTCAAAGCGAATAATGGCCGCTTGTTGACTGAGATGGAAGAACTCAGCAAGAAGACCGTGATCGTGAAGAGCGATCCGGCGCTGCATCAGGAGCAGTTCGATATCAACTGAGCTTTTAGCTTCTGGCTAGATCTCAATGGAGGACGGGCGTCTCGCCCGTCCTTTTCACTTCCCGCTGGTGGCTCCCACAACCTTCTCGGCGGGTTTGGTGGTGAGAGTTTTCAGCACCTGGGCGGTGCAGTCGTGCAATTTCTTCAGCGACGCTTCGATCGCCTCAACGTCCTGCGCATCTCCGTTTTGTCTGGTGAGGTCCAAGAGCCGTTCGGCGGGCGGGCTTACGCTGCGCTCAATCTCCAGCAGGGTGACCAGCGAATCGGCGTGCAGCTTCCACAGAGACGGTGAACTCTCGGCGCGCCGGAGTTCTTCCAGTTCGGTGGTCATGCGCGCCACGACAGCGACCATCCGTAGCAACGCGCGAGCCATGTCGGCGCGCAGGCTCTTTTCTTCGAGGTAATCCGCGCAATATGCGTCGGCTTCTGCCGGAGTCAGGATGAGATTGAAGAAGCGCATGGGCACCACTAACCGAAATCTGGGGTCGGCCACGCGCACGAAAACGCGAACCGACTCCTCGACCCGGCGCAGCTTGCTTTCTTCCGCCGAAATCTGTTGTGGGGTCACCGCCTCGCGCATGGCCGGCACATTGAGCACGGGTCGGGCGGGCGCAACCACCTTGATCGGATGGGGAGCAAGATTCGCCGGAACCCGGACAGCCGTTGGCTTCGGCACACGGCGGATGGGCGGACGCTGCTCCAGGGTCCTCCTCAATTTGGAAACACGCCGGAATTTTTCCAGCGCCATGCCGTAGTCGATGCGGAGCAATTCGCTTTCTTTGAGGGCAGCGACATGTTCCACGGTGACATCGGTCCCATCGACGTTGCCCAGAATGCTGCCGCCCTGCTCAGCGAGGGCTTCGGCGAAGCCCTTGATCTCGGCGGCCGCCTGCATGAACAATTGGTCAAATTTCCTGCCGAACACGGTGTTATAGGGAGCGATGGTGGCGAGCACGCCGGGGTGGTAGAACGAGGAGTCGAGAAAGCTCTTCAATTCGCGTACCCGCAGAATAATTCCCGACTCCAGCAGTGCATTCAGATCGCGGAAGCTCTCCGTCTCCTCCAGCAAGCGGTCGAACTGGCGCAGGAGATGCGCCTGCTCGTCGGACAGCGAGGGCACGTCGCCATCAGCGAGAATCTCAATCAAAGCGATCTCGAAGGGTGAGAGCGGAAGCGAGCCATCGAGCCCGTAGCCGCGCTGCTCCCATTGGCCCGAAACGCGGGGATGGCGGTAAAGAAATGTCGCGACCAAGTCAGTTTTGTCGCGGGTGCTATCGCCCGTATCTTTCTTGCGGGTGAAATAGCGCAGCATAGCCTCGGCGATTTCCGGGTCGGTCTCCGGAGTAAAGGCCCGGCGCAGCATGGCCGGGCTGATGGCCATATCCAGCAGCCGCAACCAGCGATACATGGCGGCGAGAGTCTGATGGACGTCGCTATCGTCTTGCAGGGAAACAGCTTCCAGGCAGGCGGGGACGGGAACCTCGCCTCCGATGGGCTCTTGCAGAAGCTTTTCGTAGAAACCCTGGACCGTAGCCAGAATCGCTAATTCCCACTTGGGATCGTCGACCAATGCAGCTCCTGCAGGCGCGCGTGAACTCGCTGTAGCAATAGTTTAACGGAGCCATGCCCGAGTACAAGAGTTTCCTGAGGCTCCGGGGGCCATGAACTACTAGGTCCGCCGTAAGCCGAGGGGCGGGAAACGAAAATTTTCCTAAGGAGAAACCATGCCAGGGATGTGCTAATCTAACCGCAAGTAGTTTAATCCCTAGGGGTGACAAACATGCAATGGACCCAACCGCAGTTTGAAGAGATCGCGCTGAATTGCGAGATCAACTCTTACGTCAGCGCCGCAATGTAAATTGTGCGCATCGAAATCCTGGGCTCGGCCGCAGGGGGTGGTTTTCCGCAGTGGAATTGCAACTGCCAGAATTGCCAGTCCTTGCGAGCCGGGACTTTCCAGGGCAAACCCCGTACCCAAACCCAAGTTGCCGTCAGCGACGACGGGCGTTCGTGGCTACTCCTGAACGCGTCTCCTGATTTGCGCCTGCAGATCGAGGGCTCGGCTTTCCTGCATCCTCGCGGCGGCCGGCGTGAGTCTCCGATCGCTTCTGTTCTGTTGACCAGTGCGGATATCGACCAGATTGCCGGTTTGCTGTCGCTGCGTGAGCTGCAGCCCATTCGGGTTTATGGCAGCGCGTCTATCCGCAGTATTCTGCAGGATGACAACTCGGCATTCGGCATGTTGAACCGCGTGCCGAAACAAGTGGTGTGGACCGAAGTCAGCCTGGAGCGGAGCACGTCGCTGCTCACCGCCGAGGAGGGCGACTTGGGGATCGGCTGCTCGGTTTTCTCCCTGGGCAATCGCTATCCGGTGTATGTTTCGCCGCAGCGTGCAGCGGCCCTGTGTCCCGAGGAAGCTTTGCTGGGTGTGATCCTGCAATCGTCCGCCGGGGGACGGGTTGCGTACATGCCCGCGGTTCCCGCTATTGATGATTCGTTGCTGCGGCGTTTGGAAGATGTCGACCTGCTGCTGTTCGACGGAACATTCTGGAGCGACGACGAGTTGATTAAGGTGCAAGGAAGCGGGGCAACGGCGCGAGAAATGGGACATGTTCCGGTCTCGGGCGCCGAGGGGAGTTTGCGGAGGCTGGCGGGATTGCGGCATCCACGAAAAGTCTTCTTGCATGTGAACAACACTAATCCGATGCTGGACGAGTCCGGTCCGCAGTTTCGCGAAGTACGGAACGCGGGGTGGGAAGTTGCGGAAGATGGGTGGAGTCTGAGGGTTTGAGCCTTTGGTGGTGCCGCACGCGCGGGGACGCGCGCGCCTACATCTTCTTAGGAGTCCATTTGCGGCTGCGACGGTAAGCGAGTCTGAATGTTTTCCAGCAGTTGAGTTGCGGCTTCGCCTGCCTCCAAAGTGGAAAACTCCGGTCCTAGTTCGATTACCATAATGTTTGCGCGGGCTGCGTCGAAGGCCTGCTGGGCGGCTGGGGACCCGGTGAGGCCTGGACCCATGAGGATCAGATCCGGCCGTGTGACACGGATCAGGATCATGGAATCGCGCAGGCTTGTGCTGGTATGGACTTCGTAGCCTCCCCGATGCAGCAACTCCCGCAAATAGGCCAGGACGTCGTTGTTAGGGTGGATACAGATCACGGGACGTCCCGGAGATGCCGCTTGCTCCATCGCCGGGCCCCGGTGGTAGAACGCCGAAATTGCGCTCTCCTCCGAGTCGTGGGTTTCGAACAGCTTGGTCAGGTTAGTAATCTTAAGAACCTTATCGATGTTCTGGGGCACATTGCACAGTTTCAGATCCCCCCGGGTTTGACGGGTACTGGTCAGCAAGCGCACCATCGTCCCCAGACCGGTGCTGTCAATGAGAGCTACATCTCCGAGGTGAAGAACGAAGTTTTTGCGATCCCGCATCATTCCGCTGATATGGGCGCGCAGGGCTTCATTTTCCGTGCCTGCAACAATGCGTCCGTTGCAGCGTACGATCGTGACCTTGCCTACGCCCCGCGTGTCCAGTGACAGTGACATGTGGTGCCTCCCAGACGGATAATCCGTGGCACGAAACCGCTTCATCATACACGACTTAGCAGCAGAAACCATGGAGACGGACAGCCCCCTCCGGCTGGGATGTTTGCGAGAAGTCAAGGAATTGTAAAAACATTGTCAACATTCATGTCTGGGGAGAGTTCTGTGCCATGTTGGGGTAGTAAGCTTGTGGAGTGCCAGCCGGACGCTGAAAGCTGATAAGGAGTTACCATGATGCGAGTCGAAGTCAACCGGGATACTGGATTTCAACGAGTAGCAGGTGCGTTACTCAAAGAACCCTCTCAGCTCGGCCACGGGTCCAACACCATGGAACGAATTCTGGTAGTCGAAGACGACCACGCCGTGCAGAAGGCGCTGAAGCGACTGTTCGAGACCGAAGGTTTCGCAATCGAGATCAGTGGGGATGGGAAGGCCGGCCTGGAGGCTTTTCGCAACAACACTCCCTCCGCCATTGTGCTCGACTTGCGGTTGCCGCTGGTATCTGGCCGGGACGTTTGCCGCGAGATCAAGCAGATGGCTCCCACCGTTCCCATCATTGTGCTGAGTGCGGCCAGTGACGTTTCCGACAAGGTTTTGCTTTTGGAGTTGGGGGCGGACGATTACGTCACTAAGCCTTTCAGCCCGCGGGAACTGCTGGCCCGGGTGCGGGCGGCGCTGCGACGTACGGTCCGCAAGGAGACCGGGGAAAGCGCGGCCTTCGGCGGAATCACCGTGGACTTTACCCGGATGGAAGTCACGCGCAACGGCGAGCCGGTGGTGCTGACGGCGCAGGAATTCAAGACCTTGAAATTCTTCGTGCTGAATGCAGAGCGGGTCATCTCCCGCGACGAATTGCTCAACGAAGTCTGGGGATATCAGAACTATCCCTCCACCCGCACTGTCGACAATCACATTCTGAAGCTGCGGCAGAAGCTGGAGAAAGATCCCGCGAACCCGGTTCATTTTCGCACCGTCCATGGCATGGGCTACAAGTTCGTGCATTAACCTCAGGCGAGGGGACTAAACGGAAGAGGATCCGACGACGAGGGGAGCGGAGCATGATGAAACTTCGGATGCGCACCAAGTTTCTGCTCTCCATGCTGCTGATTTCGGCGGGACTCACCTGCACCAGCCTGCTGCTGGTGCGCCGCAGCGTTCAAACGCAGGTCAAGAAGGAGATTTTTGCCGACCTGCGCAACTCCGTCAGTACTTTCCAGAATTTCCAGCGGGAGCGCGATCTCACGCTTTCGCGTCTGGCAGAGTTGCTCGCTGACTTGCCCACCCTGCGAGCGCTGATGACCACCCAGGATGAAGCCACGATTCAGGATGCCTCCGGTGATTTGTGGCGGCATGCAGGCAGCGATCTGTTTGTTCTGGCCGACCGGACCGGCAAGGTGGTGGCGCTGCACACGGCTACCCCGGGTTTCACGCGGGAGATGGCGCAGCGGTCACTGGGGATTCCGCTGGACCAGGAGGTTGCCGGGCAATGGTGGTTCGGGGCGCAGCATCTGTATCAAGTGTTTTTGAAGCCTATCTATTTCGGTCCCGCGGCAGAAAATCGGCGTCTGGGATTCCTGGTGATCGGCTATGAAATCGACGAGAGCGTGGCCTCGCAAGTGAGCCGGATCGCCGCCAGCAGAGTGGCTTTCTATTACGGTGACACCATCGTCAGAAGCACGCTCGATCCCTCGCACGAGGCCGAACTGGCGCGACTGCCATTCTCTCGCCAGGACTCCTCGATCGTGGAACCGGAGGAGGTTCGCCTCGGCGACGAGCATTTCCTGGGAGCCTCTCTTGAACTTGCGTCCGGCAAATCGCCTTCGGTGCGTCTGACCGTGCTGAAATCGTATGACCAGGCCACCGCGTTCCTGGACAGCCTCAACCGCTTGTTGCTGGCGCTCGGACTGGCTGCCGTCGCCGGCGGCAGCGGGTTGGTGTTCGTGATTTCGCACACCTTTACCCGGCCCCTGGGGAATCTGGTGGCCGGGGTGCGTGCCCTGGAGAAAGGCGATTTCCACTACGCGCTGGATGCCCGCGGCGGCGATGAAGTCGCCGAAGTTACCGGGGCGTTCAATCGCATGCGCACCAGCTTGCTCAAGACGCAGCAGGAACTCCTGGAAGCGGAGCGGCTGGCAACCATCGGACAGATGGCCAGTTCGATCTCGCACGATCTGCGGCACTCGCTGGCTGCCATCGTGGCCAACGCAGAGTTCCTCCTGGAGAGCCACCTCTCTTCGGAACAGCGGGAAGAACTTTACCAGGAAGTGCGCATTGCGGTGAACCAGATGACGGAGCTGCTCGACTCTTTGCTCGAATTCTCCCGTACACGGGAGTCTCTACGGCTCACGCACGGCAACGTGAAGGACTCCGTCGATCGGGTGATCCAGAACGTGCGCACCCATCCCCGCTTTCATCCCGTCTGGATCACGGTGCGCCAGGAGGGAAATTGCAGTGGCTGGTTTGACTCCAAGAAGCTGGAACGCGCGCTCTACAATTTGCTGCTGAACGCCTGCGAGGCCACCTCCGGCGAGAACGGCCGGATCAATGTTGAGTTGACCCAGTTACCCGGCGGGGTGCAGGTCCGGGTTACCGACAACGGACGCGGCATCCCGGAGTCCATTCGAGGCAAACTTTTCGAGCCTTTTGTCAGCCTTGGCAAGGAAAACGGTACCGGCCTGGGGTTGACGGTCGTGCAAAAGATCATTCAGGATCACGGAGGCGACATTGTGGTGGAGAACACGTCGGATGTGGGCACCGTGTTCCGGCTGACGCTTCCGCTCTCTGCGTCGTCCGCGGCGGAGAAGAGCCGAGAGGGGACGGTGGAGCCTCCACCACTCTCGCCCAGGAAACAGACAACCGTGGAATAGCCAATTTCCACTGTTGCCGCTGATTTAGACTGGTAGCCTGTACCCCGGCGTTGGCTCGGCCGGGCATTAGGAGACATGCGGCGTGAGAGGAATGTTCCTCCCGTAAGCTAAGTTGTGGGGCCATTTTTTCGCCCCGGGCCATCCCACTCTAACAAGGGATTCATTCCTGAACTCCGCAGTTCTTCGGGAGGCGCTTGTGAGACAGGGGAAGGTTCTGCGGGTTTGGATGGGAAGGCCCAGCCGGGTTGCAATACTTCTGCTGGCGGTAAGTGTTCCCGGTTGGGGCCAAGCCCCGAATCTGGGGCCCGGGTCGTCGCCGAATGAGGCGATGACGAACGCCGTTCACGACCTGCAGCAGCAAGTCAGCGAACTGCGCGCGGCGGTGGCGGAAATGCGTGCGGAGGCGGCGCAATACCGCGCTGAAACCGCGGATTTACGGCGTGAGCTGCAAACCATACGCGCCCAGTCTGGACCGGAGCAAGCGGCGCAGCCGGCTGGTTCGTATCCCGCCGCTGTTTCCAGCCCAGAAGTGGCCGCTACGGCGGAGGCAGCTTCGCAAACGGAGCGCAAGGCGGAATCGATCGAGCAGCGCGTGGCCTCGCTCGAAGACGCTTCTCAGTTGCTGAACAGCAAGTTGAACGATCAGTTTCAAACCAAGGTAGAGGGGGCTTCGAAATATCGGGTTCGGCTCTCCGGCATCGTATTGATGAATCTGTTCAGCAACCGGGGACAGACCGACAACCAGGATGTCCCGTCGTACGTCACCGGACCTAACGAAGGAGACGGAAACTTCGGCGCTACGTTGCGCCAGTCGGAGATCGGTCTGGAAGTTTTCGGGCCCACTCTGGCCGGCGCCAGGACCTCCGCTAATCTGCAAGCCGATTTCGGCGGCGGATCAGCCGACACCTGGAACGGAGTGAATTCCGGCATCTTTCGCCTGCGCGTGGCCAGCATGCGATTAGATTGGCAACGCACCTCGGTGGTGGTGGGCCAGGACGATCTGTTTGTTTCTCCGCTTTCACCTACTTCGTTCGCTTCTCTCATCGTTCCCGCTTTCAACTATGCCGGTAACTTGTGGGCCTGGACCCCTCAGGTGCGGGTGGAGCATCGCTTCGACATTGCCGACAACCAGAGCATCATTGTCCAGGGCGGGATCCTGGACAATCTCAGCGGGGAGTTTCCTGGAGGTCCGTATTTCCGTTCACCACAAGCGGGCGAGAATTCGGGACAGCCGGCTTATGGCTTCCGTACCGCCTGGACCAAGTCGCTCTTCGGCCATCCTTTAACTTTGGGTGCCGCAGGCTATTACAGCCGCCAGGTATGGGCTTTCGACCACTACAGTGATGGCTGGTCCGGCATGGCAGACTGGGAAATCCCACTGTCCAATCGAGTCGGTTTTTCTGGTGAGTTCTATCGCGGACGTTCCGTGGGTGGCATTGGCGGCGGTATCAGCCGGAGCGTGGTGTACATTGGGAATCCCGGCGACCCAGCGACGGCAGTGCGCGGACTGGATTCCGTGGGCGGTTGGTCGCAGTTCAAGATCCGCGCGAATAGCAAACTGGAATTCAACGCCGGATTCGGGCTGGACAACCCGTACCGCGGCCAAATCCGACCGGCAGCGCCGAGCCAACAATATGTCGGTGGATTGCTGGTGCAGAATCGCAGCGGGATGGCGAATTTTATCTATCGTCCGCGCTCCAATCTGTTGTTCTCGACCGAATATCGGTACCTGCAATCGTTGGGACTTTATCGCTTTAACAACTCCGGTGACCAGATCAACATCATGATGGGGGTGTTGTTCTGATGAAGATTGCATTGGCGCTCCCTTGCCGTTGCCTGCTGCTGTTCACGCTGGTGAGCCTGGCCTGCGCGCAGGAAGTGACGGTGACGGCCCGGGTAGCGCGGCAGGACGACGCAAAACCGAACAAGGCTCGAAGTGCAGGCGACGTGGCTGTCTGGCTGACACCGGCGGAAGGTACGGTGATTCCGACTGGCGACCAACCTCCCTCCCATCCGGCTCTGGTACAGAAGAACAAAAGCTTTCAGCCGCACATTCTGGTGGTGCAAGTGGGTTCGCTGGTTGAGTTCCCGAACCGCGATCCGTTCTTTCACAACGTCTTCTCGTTGTTCGAAGGCAAACGCTTTGACCTGGGGTTGTACGAAGCGGGCAGCACCCGCAAGGTGCTTTTTGACAAGCCCGGAATCTCTTACATCTTTTGCAATATCCACGAAGAGATGAGCGCAGTGGTGATCGCGGTGAACACACCCTACTATGGCATTTCAGACCGGCGAGGCCAAATCGTAGTTCCCCGGGTGGTTCCCGGGAAATACATTTTGCGGGTCTGGTATGAAGGGGGCCTCCCGGACGCCATGAACGCCATGAACCGGGAAATCACGATTTCTGACAGCACTTCCACCCTGGGAGTGCTGCGCCTTCCCGCCGCCACCCCGCCGGGAGGCCACAAAAACATGTATGGCAGCGACTATGCGCCACCCGCTCCCAACAGCCCGACCTACGAGCATCCCTGACAAGCTATGCCGAGCCGGGATTGCGCGCTCCTGCAGAACAGTTTGTAACAAGAAATTTACAATTACGTGAAACCGTTTTGACAATCGCCTACGACGCGAAGCCTTATGATGCCTTTCAAAGGTGAACGGGTGATCCGCTGCTGGCCCGTTCCCGGCGAGAGGTCCCGGGACTTCAGTTTTCGCTTTACATCAGACCGCGTGTTCAAGTGGTCGAGTTCGCCACGCTGCGTGATCGGCGTTTCAGGATTTTTGCATCAGGAAGATTTCTGCTTCCTGCCGGTTGTCACCTCATCATGATCGTAATATTCGTAGGCGGACATTGGTTTCTCGCCGCCCTTTTTCCAGATTCGATTGTCTTCCCCTAACTTGCCCAGCACGCGCGCCATTTCGCGAATATGCATGGCAACCGCCCCGCAGCAGGCACCAATGTAGTTGATCCCGATCTCTCGCGCCCGCACGGCATAGTCGGCCATTTCTTTGCGGGTGAGCTGCAGGGGATCGAGCGCCAGCGGAAATTCCGGCAGGCTGGTGAAGTCCGGCTTGTCCTTAGGCGTGCGGTAGGCCACCGGCTGGCAGGCGAGATAGCCGTCGACTGCGCGGCGCATCTGCTCCATGGAAGCGAGCAGGTGCTGCGGCGGACGCAGGCAATTCATGCCGACGATATCCGCGCCGGCATCGAGCAGCGCCTTGGCAGATTCCGCCGCACTCTTACCGTCGGCGGTTTCGTCCTTATTCTCGAAACAGATGGTCACCATCACGGGCAATCCGGTTTTCCGGGCGCGTTCGACCGCAATTAAGGCCTCGCCGAGCCAGGAAAAAGTCTCGCCAATGATGAAGTCGACACCTTCGTCCACCTGGACTGCCAGTTGTTCGTCGAAGGTCTTGCGAACCCGATCGGCCGCCGCGGGGCTGTCGGGCTCGTACATCCAGGTCAGGCTCAGGTTTCCGGCGACCAAGCACTTATCGCCGGCAACTTCGCGCGCGATTCTGACGGCCGCGCGATTGAGGTCCGCCAGCTTGGTCTCGAGGCCCACGGTCGCCAGCTTGTCGCGGCTGGCATAGAAAGTGAGCGCCTGCAGGACGTCGGCGCCCGCCTCGCGAAACTCAACGTGCAATTCGCGCAGAGCGTCAGGGCGGGTAAGCGCAACTTCGGGAGTGAATGGACCCGCGCGGACCCAGCCCCGTTTTTCCAGTTCCAGCAAATAGCCACCGTCCCCGAGGACTGGACCTTCTTTCAAGCGTTCGAGAATGCCTTTCTTTGCCATGGCTGCTCCTTGTGCTCAGCAGGGGCGAGGACGCCCGCGCCTACATTTGCTAGTCGTCTACGTACTCATATTCCGCCTTGATGGGTTTACCTTCGGCGAAGCGGCTGGGGCGGCAAGAACTGATATCCACACTCTCGCTCTTGCCATCTAAAAGCAGTTCCGACATCACTAACCCAATCGCCGGCGAAATCTTGAAGCCCATGCCGGAAAAACCGGCACAAACGTAGAGTCCGCCGATCTCCGGGATTGCGCCAAGCAGAGGACGCGAATCCGGGGTCATATCGTAAACGCCGGTCACTCCGCGCATCACTTCGGCTTGTTCGAGCTTGGGGATACGGCGGCAGGCGCGCTCGATCAATTCCTCCAATGATTCGTCGGAGACGCGTTGCGGAAAATTGTCGGGATCGACCGGACGCTGGCCGTAGAAGTCGCCGACCAGAAACTTGTCGTGGGCGTCGGAACGGAAGTAGGTGGCGCTGAGAGAATCAATGCAGGCGCATCCACCACCCTTCATTCCCGGCGCGTTCTTCAGAATGGCAACCTGGTGGTATTCGGTCTCGATGGGCAGGTCGTATCCGACAGATTGGAGAAGCGGCCGCGTCCAGGGCCCGGTAGCGGCGACCACGACGGGGGCCTCGATCTCGCCCTGGTCGGTAGCGACTCCGTGTACTTTTCCGTTCTGCACGCGGAAAGCCGTCGCCTGCGTTCGTGGAAGATAGCCGACGCCGGCATCGCGGGCCCGGCTGAGGAAATCGGTGGCAACCCCCGCGCCATCGCCGTAACCAGAGTCCGGTTCGAATGCGGCCACTTCTACATCGTCGAGACACCAGTCCGGTTCCAGTTCCTTCAATTCGTGCCGGTCGATCAGTCGCACGTTCACGCCGAGGCCGCGCTGCATCTCGACGTTCAGCTTGAGGCGCTCCCCCTCGTTGGGATGTACGATGCGGACGAATCCGGTCTTGCGGAAGTCTCCTGCCTCTCCGACCGTCTCTTGCCAGTGTTCGAACATGCGCAGGCTGATCAAGGCCAGCTGTACTTCGGGAGGGTAGCTGTAGTGCATGCGAACCAGGGCGGAGGATCGGCCGCTGCCGCCGCGTCCGACGTGATCCTTATCGAGGACCATGATCCGTCCCGCATTGCGCTTTGCGAGATGAAAGGCGATCGAGGTGCCCATGACACCGGCGCCCAGGATTACGATGTCCGCGGTTTTTGTTGAACTCGCCATGCAAATGCTTAAACCACAAAGACACTAAGGTTCACAAAGGAAAGCTCATGCTGCGAGCTTCCTGTTTTTCCGGTCGCGCAACACCTGATGCGCTGCATTGCGTCCGGGAGCGCCGGTTACGCCGCCGCCGGGATGCGCTCCGGCGCCGCACAGATAGAGACCGTCGATCGGAGTGCGATACTGCGACCAGCCTGCAATTGGCCGCATGAAGAAAAGCTGCTCCAGGCGCAGATCGCCGTGAAAGATGTTGCCTTCGGTCAACCCATAGGTACGCTCGAGATCCAAGGGTGTGAGCACTTGTCGAGCGACGATTGCATTGGGCACATTGGGCGCGTACTCGGCAATTTTTCTGACCACGCGGTCTCCTAGTAGCTCGCGCTTTTCATCCCAAGTGCCCTGTCGCAGACGGTATGGCACGTATTGCACGAAGCAGGTCAAAATATGTTTGCCCGGCGGGGCGAGGGAATCGTCGGCATTGGAAGACACGACGCAATCCACCCAAAGCTGCTCGGGAATCTCGCCATACTTGGCAATGTCGTAGCAGCGCTCAGCGAATTCGAGCGACGGAACCAGGGTGTAGAACGTGCGTTCCAGCGGCGTTGCATTCGCCGGCGTTCCCGTGAAGCGAGGTTCTTCGGCCAGGACGAAGTTGACCTTGGCGCAGGGCCCGTCCATTTTGATGCCACGGATGGCGTGCAGAAATTCTTCCGGCAAATCGGAAGATGGAACCATGTGCAAGAATGTCCGCTTGGGGTCGGCATTGGAGAGCACGAGGCGGGCAGGAATCTCAGTGCCGTCTTCCAAGATCACTCCGCGCGCTTTTCCGTTGTGGACGTCAATTTGCGCTACCGGCGATGAGGTCCGAATCTCTACCCCGAGCTTTGTCCCCGATGCAGCCAGCGCTTGGGTGATCGCGCCCATGCCTCCAATCACGTGTCCATAGAATCCTTGCAGCTCATGCTCTCCGCCACTCAACAGGTGAAAGAGCAGACCAATCGCCGTCCCCGGCTGGTAAGGGCCGCCATGCTTGCCATAGACGTTGTTGGCAAGGAACATGGTTTTCATTTTTTCTGATTCGTAGTTGTTGTCGAGAAACTCGCCCAGGCTGCCGGTCAGGAAGGAAACCAGTTGCGAGACTTCGCCGCTGGAAATGCCGCGGAATCGCTTACCCAGGCGAAACAAGTCCGTCCAGCCGCCGAGGCTGGCCGTGTTGATCTCCGGCGGCGGCTCCAGGAAGAACGGTTGCAGGTAACGCGCCAGCTTCTTCAACTGATCATCCACGCGAACGAAGGTTTCGGCATCTTTCGCGGACAGTTTGCGAAACTCCGCTTGGGCGCGCTGGCGATCTACCCACCACGGAACTACTTGTCCGTCGGGAAAAGGAACCTGGATCGCGGGGTCACAAGGAATCATGCGCAGCCCGTGTTCCGCGAGCTTTAAATCCTGGATTACTTCCGGACGCAGCATGCTGGCAATGTAAGAAGTAGTGGAGACACGGCATCCCGGCGCGATCTCTTCGGTGACGCAGCAGCCGCCGACAATCTCGCGGCGCTCGAGCACCAGCGTGGAAAGTCCGGCTCGCGCCAGGTAAGCCGCGGCCGTCAAACCGTTGTGGCCGGCTCCAACCACAATGGCGTCATAACCCTTCTGGGATTTAGTCGGCACGCGCGCGTTGACCTATGGTCACGAGTAGTCGATACGAAGCAACTTACATTACCGCATAGCGCAGAAAAATAGAATTGAAATTCTCTCATTCTTTATGTACAGTTTCCTGACTTGAGGTCAACTATGAGCGGAATTGGCAGCAGTGTCGTTTCTCCTCCCAGCTATCGTCACATGCCCCCCCGGCCCCGTTCGGAGGGCAAGCGCAGCAAGATCATCGACACGGCCATGCGCCATTTTGCCGAGCAGGGCTATCATGCCGCCCGGGTGGGCGATATCGCGGCGCTGCTGGGGATTGCCAAGGGCTCGATCTTCCAGCATTTCGGCAGCAAGGACGGCCTGTTCTTCGAAGCTTACAAAAAGGCGGTTCGGTCGTTTCCCCGTTATCTCGATGCTCCCGCCGAAGTGAGCGGCCACGGATTCTTCGAGGTCCTCCGTTACTGGCTGGCGCGAACCGAGCACCTGATCCGCGAAGACTGGATTCCGTATCGGGTCTCGCTGTTGGGCAACTACGGCACCGATCTCACGCTCAAACGCGAGATCAACCGCTTCCTGATGGCGGAAGATCCCTACGGGACGGTGGCGTTCGTACGTTTCGGCGTCGAGCGCGGAGAACTCAGACGCGACCTGGATCAGGAGATGATGGTCTCCATTCTGGACTGGACGGTCGAACGATTTCAGGACGCGTTGCTGACGGAAGAACTCGACCCCGGCCTGTTCCGGCGGCAAGGAGATCCCTCGGAGAAGAAGGAAGCGCGCATCGCGCAATTCATTGACCTGCTCAAGCGGGCGATCGACGCGGGGCGCTGACGGGACAAATCGGTATGCAATCACTGCAAAACATTCTTTCGAGCTATAACGACCGAGCTCCGCTCGCGGAAGCCTCCACCATTCCCGGCCCCTGGTATGTGGATTCCCGCATCGCGGAACTCGAAGCCAAGACTGTCTTCAGCAAGACCTGGCAGATGGTCGGCCGCATTGAGCAAGTGGAGAAGCCGGGGCAGTTCGTGACGGCGAACATCGCGGGTGAGCCGATCGTGGCGGTGCGCGGCAATGACGGTGTCCTGCGGGCGTTCTACAACGTGTGCCGGCATCACGCGGCGGCGGTGGTTACGGAAGCCTGCGGACAGGCCAACATCCTGCATTGTCCGTACCACGGGTGGAACTATGGGCTGGACGGATCGCTCAAAGGCATGCCCGAGTTTGACGGAGTCAAGGGCTTTGAACGGCAGCAGAACGGCCTGGTTCCGGTGAAGGCGGAAATCTGGGAGAAGTTTGTCTTCGTGAATCTCGATTCCGAAGCTCTCGGGCTGCGCGAATTTCTTGGCGGACTGGTAAAGCAGGTGGCCTCGCTAGAGGCGAGCAAACTGCACTACTTCGACAGCCGCACTTATGACATCGCCTGCAACTGGAAGGTGTTCGTAGACAATTATCTCGACGGTGGATACCACGTTCCTCACCTGCACAAAGGTCTGAGCTCGGTGCTCGATTACAAGGAGTACACCATCGAGAACGAAGACCGGTATTGCCTGCAGTCGAGTCCGATGGTGGTTTCGGATGAAGACAAGTCAACAGGCGCGACCCGCAAGGGTGATCGGGCGCGTTATTTCTGGCAGTATCCCAACCTGATGATCAACTGCTACGAAGGCTACATGGACACGAACCTGGTGCTGCCGCTGGACGTGGACCATTGCCAGGTCATTTTCGACTTCTATTTTGCCGATGTGAGCGAGGCTCGACGCGCCTACAACGAAGAAAGTGTTGCCGTAGGCGCTCGCGTGCAGGATGAAGACCTGGGAATCTGCGAGGCAGTGCAGCGCGGGCTGAAATCGCGCGCCTACGGCGCGGGCAGGCTTTCGGTGCGGCGCGAGGCGGGGGAGCATTTATTCCATCGGCTGCTGGCGGCGGATTTGAAGGCGGGCGTCGAAAGCGTGGCCGCAGCGGCGGATTGAATTTAGTCCCCGAAGGCGAACGATCCAACTTAGCCCGGCGCTTCAGCGCTGGGAAAGCGTGCAGGAAAGACGAAGTCCCGTAAGGGACGACTTACCCAACGCTACTGATGGTCCCTGGGTATGGTTTCCTGCCAAGTCTTCTGCTTAACCGTCTGACCGTCTTTCATGAGCTCGCGCGTGTATTTGTAATAGAAGTTCTTCTGATCGGTGGTCACGGAAAGATGTCCCTGCCAGGTGAGCACGCGGCCCTTCAGCTGGAAAACTGTTTTGGCCTCACCGAGAACTGAGCTGGTTTCGGGATGTGCATCCGAGGCGTCGTAGGTGAGGCCCTCGTAGTCGGTCTCCTTGCCCCAGGGATAATCTTCCTCGCTGTTGCTGTGCCAATTCACGGTAGTCTTTTGGTGGATCTCATCGCGCAGCGTTGTCCACTCGCCGGGCCAATGTTCGCCCACGCTGGTGATATCTTTCCGCTCTTCCGATGGCTGCGGCGGTGGGAACGGCGGAACGGACGCGCCCTGTTCCGGCACAACTGGTAAAGCAATCCGCGACCCTTCGCTCCCGCCGAGTTCGAGCGATGTGGTCATCGCGTACGGCGTTGGCAGGATCATAGGCCATTGGGCATTGCAGATAGCCAGCCGGATGCGGTGGCCCTTGGGAAATACCCATGAGGTCAAGTGCATTTTGATCTCGAGCGGATAGACCTTGCCCGGTTCGAGATCATGTGGATCAGTCATGGAATCGCGCTGGGCGCCGTTCAATCCGGCTCCGGTAATCTGGGTGACGGTGCCATCGGGAGCCACATCCGAAAGGCGGGCAAACCAATCCGCCAAAGGGGATGTGGCCGAGGCTTGCAGCGAAACCTGCGGCCTGCCCAGAATCGCCAGGTTTTCCGGCAAAGGCGCCGAATCGTAGACCAGGCTGAAGGCATCGACCGGCCGCACATCGGTGAGCAACTCTCCCCACCAGAAGCCGGCTTCCACTCCCGCGGAGGGAATGTATTTAAGCTGATGAATAGTTTTCTGCGCGGGCGAGTCCGCCAGAGTATGGTTGTCCTGTAAGAAAAGTGTCGCACTCTTGGCTTCCGGCGGCGGCCAAGTATCCTCGCTGCGCCATTCGCCCGGAACTTCCGGCAAATTCGGGTCAGGGGGATGCCAGTGTTGCATGTAGATCACCAGTCGCGGATCCTGCAGCACGCCGGTGTCCCGTCCCTTGAGCCAGTAATCCCACCAACGGACCGCTTCCACACGCCAGCCGATCCTTGGCCCGAAATCGGCATCGTTGGGGTAAGTGTGGTTCCAGGGCCCGACAATCGCTTTGATGGTTGCCTTGCTCTGCATCAACATGTCGGGAATACTGTCGCGGTAGCCATCCTGCAGGCCGCCGATCAGAAAGCTGGGAATCGTGATTTCGCTCAAGGGCCGCACCGGGCTGCGCCAGAACGGGCCGTCGTGCTGATGCTTTAGGTAGAGTAGCGACCACGGTGGGGCATCGAAACGCGGTCCGAGAATTTTTTCGTCCAGGGTGTAATCGGGCGCTCCCGTCATTCCTGACGCCATGTCCATGTTCAGTTCGAATTCGTCGATGTGGGCCATGCCGTCCATGTAATGCACGTCGTCGTGAAATAGCTCCGCGGTTGCGTCTACTGCAATGATTGCTTTCAGCTCCGGCGGATGACGCATGGCCATTTGCATGGAGTTAAAACCGCTCCAGGAGATCCCCATCATTCCCACGTTGCCGTTCGACCATCTTTGTGTCGCCAGCCAGTGGATGATTTGCAATCCGTCGAGTTGTTCCTGTTCGGAATACTCGCGGCCGGTGGGAACGCCTTCACTCGTTCCGAAGCCACGAATATCCACGCGGGCGCAGACGTAGCCGCGGTGGGCGAAATAGGTGTAGAACGCGTAGTCGCCGGCGGCCATGCTGTCGTCTTTGCGATAGGGATGGTACTCGAGGATGGCGGGGAACTTCTCTTCGGGCTTGGCCCCGTCCGGCATATACAACGTTGCAGCCAGGCGCACGCCGTCTTTCATTGGAATCCAAGCGGTCTCCATGCGAACCCCGTAGGCAGCCGGGGATGGAGGTTCCGTAGCGAGCCCATACAAAGCTGTCAACAGCAGAAGTGCGAATGCGATTGGCCGGATCAAGGCGCCTCTCGGGAAATTCGGGATACGGTCCCCCAGTATATGCCGTGACGGGCGCTCGTGGCGGGCTGCAGGAATGAGGATGGCCGACCCGAGGTCACATCGCCAGCCGCATTGACGCTACAATGTTGGCGTGAATTCCGGCTTCCAATGCGCCGGGTGCGGCGAGTGGAACGTCACCAGCGTCGACGGCTCCGCCGGACGCAGGCAGCCCTATGTGGAAGATTGTCAGGTCTGTTACCGGCCGAATCTTCTTCAGGTGGAGTACGATCCAGCTGGGCAGGAATTTGTGATTACCGTGCGATTGGAATAGCTTATCCGGAACGGCAGTCCGAAGCAGCGCTTCTTCAAGAGAGAGGATGACCGCCATGGGAATGAGTTACACAGCGCCGGGGAGGATGGTTGCCCACAACATGGTGACCACGCAATTCGAATTGGACGGATTTCGCGTAGTGCGAACGCTGGGAGTGGTGCGCGGTATCGTGGTCCGCTCGCGATCGATTTTTGGCACCATCGGAGCCGGTCTGCAGACCATTCTCGGCGGCAATATCACTCTGCTCACCAACCTTTGCGAAAAGACCCGGGCTGAGGCTTTCGACCTCATGCTGGTACACGCCGCCGAACTGGGCGGAAACGCCGTCGTAGGAGCCCGCTACGACGCCACCGAAGTGATGCAGGGCGTGACCGAGGTGCTGGCCTACGGGACGGCCGTTTTTGTCGATCCCATGAAATGATGGCCGGACCAGGCGCTGGCGGGCCTAGTCAAACACCACTGTCTTATTCCCATACAACAGAACCCGGTTCTCGACGTGCCATCTTACGGCGCGGGAGAGCACGACCTTTTCCAGGTCGCGGCCTTTCTGCAAAAGATCGTCCAGCGAGTCGCGGTGCGAGATGCGAGTGACGTCCTGTTCGATGATGGGGCCGTCGTCCAGAATCTCGGTCACGTAGTGGCCAGTGGCGCCGATCAGCTTTACCCCGCGCGTGAACGCCTGATGGTAGGGCTTGGCCCCCACAAAGGCCGGAAGAAAAGAATGGTGAATGTTAATGATCCGCTGGGGGAAACGGTGTACGAAATCGTTGGACAGCACCTGCATGTAGCGCGCCAGCACCAGGAAGTCGAAATTGTTCTGCGTGATCAGGTCTAGAATCTTGCGCTCGGCTTCGGGCTTGTTGTCTTTCGTGACTGGAACCACGACAAACGGAATCCGATAGAAATCGGCGATCGGCTGGTTGTCCGGGTGGTTGGAGATGATCAGCAGAATGTCGCAGGCCAGTTCGCCGCTCTTATGCCGGTAGAGCAAATCCACTAAACAATGGTCATATTTTGAAACCAGGATGATCATTCGGGGACGATGATTCGAGTGCGCCAGGCGCCATTGCATGGAGAACTTCTCGGCAATGGGAGAAAAATGCTTCGCGAAATCATCCAGAGGGATAGTGAATTCTTTGGGATCGAATTCCACCCGCATGAGAAACAGGTTGGAACCTTCGTCGGCGTGTTCGTCGGCGTGGAGGATGTTGCCGTTGTGGCGGAAGATGAAATCGGAGATGGTGGCGACGATGCCTTTGGCGTCGGGACAGGAGATGAGCAGGACAGCAGAAGTTTTCATGGTTTGAAGTTCTATCTTGGTTCTGCGGCCATTCTGGGAAGAGCGTTCTTTCTAGGATCGGCTCAATACCTGCTTCTCCCTCCACATCGACTGAGCAAGGACTACAGCGAGCACGGCGTAGACGACCCGCCCGTACCAGCCGGTGCCTACCAGGCCACCGCTTCCCTGGATCACCACCAGAACCGAGACGAGGAAGAACGTAAACTGCAAAAGCACGACCGGAATCGTGATACCGAGGTTGTTCTGCAGTGCCAGAGACTCCGCCTTGTTGACAGTTTGGCACTGCGGTTCGCACCAATGTTCCGCGAGGTAATTCGCACCGGCTTTGGTTCGGAAGGGCCCGATCACCAAGTCGTAGGTCGGTTTCATGGAATCGTATTTGAGTTCACCTTCGTGCTGAAAGACCTCTCGCACAGATTCATAAGGCGGAAGAGGATGCTGGTAACGCACTCCCACATAGTGTGCCATGTTGTTGCTCTCCGGAGCCTTGGCCCGTCCCGGGACCGCGATTCGGACCATCCTAGCCGGTACCCGTTCGTCTGCCCGCGAGCCAGGCCACAAAAGCAAACAAACCTGCAGTTGCCGCAAGGAATGCAAGCTTGCTGCATCTGTGAAAGGGGCCCAGATCCAATATCGGAGGAACAAACGCTACCAGTCCGAGCCAGACCCCGAGTATGCCAAGTCGCGTCCCGACTCTGGCCACGAAGTCTGGATGGTGGCAGGCGGCACGCACGTTCCTCCAAAAACGGAATTTCGCTTCGGTAACGATTAGTGAGACGCCCGATGCGTGGTGCGATGTCTCGATGCCTCCGAGGGCGTCGCGGTACCATTCGCTGATCACAAGGGCCTTGCTAGCGTCATCGATCTTGATGGTCCCCTCTCGACCGTTGTATTTCTTCAGAAAATTGTCGTCGATATGGCGGGCAGCACAGAATATGGTTCTCCCGCTCGTTGGATTCCGAACCTTCACCAGGGTCCGAGTCGGAAGGTCGGGCCGCTGAATCCAGACCCATCCTTCATTGTCCTCCTCGGTCAATGCCGCGTAGATTGAGTATTCCACGTTTTGCCCCTGAGACTTAAACGAGCGGGTCGGCCATTACAAGTCGGAGCACGGGCGTGGACGCCCGCGCCTACAGTTTACTTCTTCAGCTGCTTTAGTATTTCCCGCGCTGCGTTCGCCCCTGAGCCGCCGGTCAACCCTGCGCCGGGATGGGTGCCTGAGCCGCATAAGTACAAATTCTGGATTGGCGTCTGATAGTGGGCCCAGTCGAGCAGCGGGCGCATGGTGAAAAACTGATCGAGCGCCAACTCGCCGTGGAAGATGTGTCCGCCGGTGAGGCCGTAGGTGTCTTCCAAATCGTGTGGTGTGATGATCTGGTGATGCACAATCAACTCCGGTAGATTTGGAGCGTATTGGGTGATTGTCTTTACCACGGTGTCACCCAAGGCGACCCGCTGGCTCTCCCAGTCACTGTTCTTCAGCTTGAACGGAGCGTACTGCACGTAGATCGACATCACATGCTTGCCCGGCGGGGCTAGCGACGCGTCGGTCAGCGACGGAATTGCGATTTCGAGATACGGCTGCTTGGAGAAATTGCCGTATTTCGATTCGTCGAATGCCCGCTCCAGATAGTCGATTTCCGGTCCGATCTGAATTCTGCCGCGCAGAGCATCGCCGTTACCGCCGGCTTTCAGGGCTGTGAACGCAGGTAATCCGGAGAGCGCGAGATTCACCTTGGCCACCGTTCCCGGCATGCGATAGTGCTGCAGCTTCATGACGAAATCAGGAGAAAGATGGACCGGGTCGACCAGCTTGAGCAAAGTGCGCTTGGGATCGGCGTTGGAGATGATGGCTTGGGCGCTGATCTCCTGGCCATTCGATAACACCACACCGCCGGCGATACCGTTGCCGACTGAAATCTCAATGACCTCTGCGCCGGTACGAATCTCCGCGCCGGCTTGTTTCGCGGCCGAAGCCATCGCCTGCGTAATGGCTCCCATGCCGCCTTCGGCAAAGCAGGCGGAGCCGGCGGGATGCGAATCCCCGGCGGCGCGAATCAGGAGAACCAGGCTGCTGCCCGCCGACCATGGTCCGAGAAAAGTGCCGAAGATGCCACGCGCGGCAATGGTGGCGCGAAGCAACTCGGTGTCGAAATATTCGGCCACCAGATCGGCCACCGCCATCGGTCCCCAACGCAGCAGGCGGTACATATCCTTCTTGCCCAGCTTGCGCATGGCGCGCCCGGTCTGCAGCATGCCCCACAGGTCGCCGCGGCTGGGGTTGTCGATGTTCGGCGGAGCGAGGGTCAGGGCTTCTCCGATGACTTTGCTGATCTTGGTGAGAGACTCCTTAAACTCGCCGTACCTGGCTGCATCTTTCTGCGAAAACTTTCCGATCTCCTCCGCCGAATGCCTCTCGTCGGTGTACAGAATGAGCGCGCGGCCATCGGGAGACAAGGAGACGACGGCTACATCCGGCGCAATCAGTTTGAGTCCGTGTTTGGTTAATTGCATGTCGCGGACGATGTCGGGACGTAGCGGTCCCGCTGCGTGCGCCAGGATGGAGCAGCGAAAGCCGGGATGAAACTCTTCCGTGATGGCGGCCCCGCCGGTTTGTGCGCGGCGCTCCAAAACCAGGGGCTTGTATCCAGCCTTGGCCAAGTAAAAAGCGGTCACCAGACCGTTGTGCCCGCCACCGATGATGACGACGTCGCGAGTTTCAGCCATAGTCAGGCAGCCCCCTTGACGTCTTTGAGGATCTCAAGCGCCGCCAACCGGCCCGGCCCGCCCATGATTCCGCCGCCGGGGTGAGTGGCGGATCCGCACATGTAGAGATTCTTGATGGGAGTGCGGAAGCGCGCATAACCGGGGACGGGGCGCAGAAAGAACAGTTGCTCCAGCGACAGCTCGCCCTGAAAGATGTTGCCTTCACTCAGACCCCATTCGCGTTCCAGATCGAGCGGGGTGATGAACTGCTTGTGCAGGATGATGTCCTTGATGTTGGGCGCGTATTCGGCGATGGTGTTAATCACATTGTTACCGAACGCTTCCTTCTGATCGTCCCAGTTGAGCCCGGGGCGCAGCTTGTAGGGCGCATACTGCACGAAACACGACAGAATATGCTTGCCCGGCGGTGCGACGGACGGATCGGTCAAGGTGGGAATGACCATATCAATGTAGGGACGGCGGGAAAAATTGCCGTACTTGGCGTCGTCGTAGGCCCGCTCCATGTATTCCACGCTGGGCGAAATCGAAATCGCACCGCGCAAATGGGCGCCGGGACCGGGCATGGCCTTGAAGTTGGGTAGCGCGTCCAGCGCGAGATTCACTTTGCCGGAGGAACCGCGGAATTTGTAACGCTTGATTTCGTCGATGAAGTCGCCGGGAACATCTCCTGCTTCCATCAGGTTGATGAAAGTTTGCCGCGGATCGACGCTGGAAGAAATGATGTCGGCGTAGACTTCATCGCCGTTGGTCAAGGCGACACCTTTGGCTTTGCCATTCTTCACAATGATCTTGGAGATGCCAGCCTGGGTACGGATCTCGACTCCGGCTTCCCGGGCGGCGTCGGCAATGGAGTTCGAGATGGCTCCGGTGCCGCCACGAGCGAATCCCCAGGAGCGGAAGGCGCCGTCGATTTCGCCCATGTAGTGATGCAGCAGGACGTAGGCGGTTCCCGGCGAGCGCACGCCGAGAAGTGTTCCGATAATGCCCGAGGCTGACATGGTGGCTTTGAGGACGTCGGTTTCGAACCACTGGTCCAGGAAGTCGATGGCGCTCATGGTCATCAACTGGACCTGGTTGTATTTGTCCTCGCTGGTCAGGCCCTGGAAGCGTTTGCCGATGAAGAGCAGCTTCATCAGTTCCTTCGGGTTCAGGGTGGCGGGATCGGGAGGAACCATGGCCAGAATCGGCTTCACGAAGCGGCACATGGCCTGCATGGACTTGCCGAATTCATCGTAGGCCTCGGCGTCTACCTTGGAGTGACGCGCGATTTCGCGGTGAGTGAGACCGTGGTCATTCACTCGCCACAAATGGTCGCCGTTCGGCATCGGAGTGAAGGTTCCGTCCAAGGGGAGAATCTCCAGGCCATGGCGGGGCAGGTCGAGGTCGCGGATGATCTCGGGCCGCAAGAGCGAGACTACGTACGAACACACCGAGAACTTGAAGCCGGGAAAGACTTCCTCGGTACAGGCAGCGCCGCCGAGCACGTGGCGCCGTTCGAGCACCAGAACTTTCTTGCCGGCGCGCGCCAGATAGGCGGCGTTGACCAGGCCGTTGTGGCCTCCGCCGATCACGATGACATCGTATTTAGATTCAGCCATTGGCTGTTAGGTCCTAGCTCCTGGCTTTTGGCTCTCGGCCTTCAGCTCAGGAAAATACGGGAAAAAGGAAGCGGAGCATGGGCTGATGAATCAGAGGCCGCTGGGCAGAACGCACCACGCTATGAGAACGCGAAGCATCAGGGCATCCATTCTATCTGAGAGGTTGTGAGTTTGTCTGCAATGGTGTCCACCAGTTGCCCCGTGACGGGAACGCTGCATATAATCCAGCGTTAGAGATTTTCCTTCGTGCACCTTCGTGTCCTTTGTGGTTAAAGGGTTAAAGTCGTTAACCACAAAGGACACGAAGGTGCACGAAGGAGATCTGGAATCGGAATCGAGGTCACTGCCTTGCCCGTTGGAACTGCGTTTCACGAGAGAACTTTCCCCCTTTGCCACAGCCTGAATTACCGGGAGTGGTCGGGTTATTACACGGTCAGCGTCTACGAGGTGCATCATGAGCACGAATATAACGCCATCCGTAATGCCGCTGCGCTGATCGACATCACGCCGCTCTACAAGTATCTGATCACCGGCAAGCACGCGACCAAGCTGGTGAATCGCGTCATCACGCGTGACGTCAACAAAGTGGCTGTCGGCCAGGTGATTTACTGCTGCTGGTGCGACGAAGAGGGCAAGGTCATCGACGACGGCACCATTACCCGCCTGGAAGAAAACAAATACCGCTGGACGGCGGCCGACCCGAGCCTGCGCTGGTTTCGCCAGAACGGCAACAACATGGATGTCCAGATCGAAGACATTTCGGAGAAAGTGGCGGCGCTGGCCCTGCAAGGGCCGACTTCGGGCAAGCTGCTGAAGTCCGTAGCCGAGGCGGAGATCGCCAACCTGAAATATTTTCGGGTCACCCATGGCAAGATTGCCGGGGTTCCGGTGGACATCTCGCGCACGGGTTACACCGGCGACCTGGGCTATGAAATCTGGGTGCCCTGGAACGACGCCGTAAGAGTCTGGGACGCGCTGATGGAAAAAGGCAAGCAGTTCGACATTCATGCCGCCGGAATGCTGGCGCTGGATGTGGCGCGGGTGGAGGCCGGGTTGCTACTCATCGAGGTGGACTACAGCAGCAGCAAGAAGGCT
The DNA here is from genome assembly GCA_049582765.1 of Terriglobales bacterium. Classification (GTDB taxonomy): domain Bacteria; phylum Acidobacteriota; class Terriglobia; order Terriglobales; family Acidobacteriaceae; genus JBAUUQ01. Next base: position 12,976 of record JBAUUQ010000027.1, on the reverse strand, counting down.
CTGATTCCGTCGCAGAAGTATTCTCCATTCGAACTGGGCTTCGGCAAGATGGTGCATCTGCACAAAGACAACTTTGTGGGCAAAGCGGCGCTGGAGCGCGACCAGAAAAACGGTGTGCCGCGCCAGTTCGTGGGACTGGAGAGCGATTGGACCGAGGTCGAGCAGCACTATGACAAGTTTGGCCTGGCGCCGGCGGCGCCCAGCCAGGCGTCGCGTGTGGCGGTGCCAGTGTATTGCGGCGAGAAGCAGGTAGGGAAGGCTACGACCACGACCTGGTCGCCGGTGCTGAAGAAGATGCTTGCGCTGGGCAGCCTCGAGACCGACCACTCCAAACTCGGCACGCGGTTGCAGATGGAGATCACGATTGAGGCCGTGCGGCAGAAAGTTACGGCGAAGATTGTGGAGATGCCGTTCTTCAATCCCAAGAGGAAGACGGCGGTACCGGTATAGCTATGGCTTTCGGGGGACGGGCGAGGACGCCCGTCTTCCATCATGTTTGTTGTGCGCGGAGGGCCCCTCTTTTTCCCGTCCAATAGATTCCTGCGCCGATCACCACCAGCACGATTGACCCTCCGACTACTTTCAGTACTGCCAACGGCTTGTTGGGTTCATCCGGCTGAGGTAGCAGCGAGATCAGGATGGTGAAGCTCGTAGTTAGTAGACCGACCATCCCAACCAGCTTGGCCACTCGTTTTCCGCCGGGCACGTGGATCACTTCGGGCCCGCCGGGTTCCCCTTGCAACTTGATCATGGCGGCGAACACGAATAAATACGGAATGAAGTAGGTAATCACCGTCATGCTGGCCATGACATCGTATGCACCCTTTACGCTGGTGCCGGCCTGTCCCAGGAAAATGAACAGGACGCCGAGGAAGAATTGGGTCAGCAGCGCAACCCATGGAGTTTTCCATCGGGGATGCAGCAAGCCGAAGATGGGCGGAAGAAACCGATCCAGGCCCGCGACGAAGGGCAGACGCGCAACCGCAGCCAGGTAGGCGCTGGCGGCACCCACATTGCTGAGGGCAATCAGAAACGCGGCAAAAGGGACTACACTTTCGAATCCGACCCGGCTGGCAGTTTTCGAAATGGCCTGCATCAGCCCCTGCAAATTGCCCACTTCTGCCGAGGGCAGGGCTACCAACACGCTGACTGTTCCCAGGATGTAGCAGAAGGCCACGGTCAACCCGGCGATAAATAGTCCCCAAGGCAGCGTGCGCCGCGGATTCTTGATTTCTTCTCCCATGAAGGAGGCGGTCTCACACCCTCCGAAGGCGAAGATCAACAATGACCAGAAGATCAGATCGTTGAAATGAACGCTGGGCGTCATGGAGTGAACAGAAAATGACGTCGCCGACCCGAAGCGATGCCAGGCGATCGCTCCCATGACGATCAGGATGACGACGGGAATCCACATGGCCAATGCGCCTACGTTGTGCAGCCACTTGCCGACGTCGAGTCCGACGATATTGAGCAGGGTGGCCGCGCTGAGAGTGAGCAACGAGAAAACAATGTAAAAGGTGGCGTTGTTGGACAAATGTCCCCAGGTGCCTTGCCTGATATAGAGCGCATTGCCGGCGGCGAAATAGAAAACCGCAGGAAAGTAAGGGAGATTGCTCACCCAATAGGTCCAGGCAGACATGAATCCGGAGAAGTCACCGAAGGCGCGTTTGCTCCAGACGTAGAGTCCGCCCTCGTTGGGATAGCGCGACGTAAGCTCGATGACCGAGAGCGCAAGCGGTGTATAGAACGCCAACCAAGCGCCGATCCAGATGACAATCGAACTGGGGCCGGCGGCCGCGGCCGTCGCGATCCAGCGCAGGCTGATGCCGGTGACCACGTAGAACAGCACCAGGTCGCGGAATCCCATGACGCGTTTGGGGCGGTTGGGGTCCTCGGCTTCGGCGATGGAGACACCGGGCTCAAGGAATCCGACTGGGTCAGACATCGCTTACTCCGTCGCTGCCTTCCGCCCGCTCCGCTTCCAGTACAAATATCCCGGCACGCCAATCAGCACGATCGCCGTGCCCCAAAAGGCTTCCGTGGGTCGGGTGATAATCGTGTTGAGCGTCCAGGCGGTACCAGCCAGAACATAAATTGCCGGCATCCACGGATATCCCGCGCAGCGGTACGGACGCGGAATATCCGGACGTCGCCAGCGCAGGATGAACAAGCCGATCACGGTCAGGGTGTAAGAGAGCACCATTCCGTAAATGACGTAGGTGTAGAGCTGATCGTAGCGGCCGCTGAGCGTGAGAATGGCTGCCCAGAGCCCTTGTCCGATCAGGCCGAAGGCCGGGGTGCGCCACTTGGGATGGATGACCGCCATGCGTTTGAAAAAAACTCCGTCCTGCGCCATGGCCAGGCAGACTCGTGCGCCCGACAATGTGCACGTAGCGGCTGCACTGAAGCAGGAGATCGCGATAGTAGCGGAAAGCAGAACCGCCGCCCGCGGGGAAAACAACGCTGCCGCGGCGGCGTGCGCGATTGTCTCGTGTTTGGCGATCTCGCTGAGTGGCATGGCATAAACATAGGTCAGGTTCATGGCCATGTAGATCACGCCGACCACAAGGATGCCGAGCACCATGGCCAAAGGCACGTTGCGGCGCGGCTCCTTGACTTCGCCTGCCACCCAGGTGATGTAGACCCATCCATCGTAGGCCCAGAACACGGCGATGAGCGCGATTCCCATGGCGGAGATGAACTGCGACGGGCTGAGACCCATGCTTAAGCCGACACCGTGCGGACTGAAGTTCGACCAGTGGCCCTTGCCGATGGCAAACCCCAAGAACACAAAAGCGGACATGGCGGCGAATTTTGTCCAGGTGGAGATATTCTGCAGCAACGCGCCCCAGCGCAGTCCCACCACGTTGACCCAGGTCAGCACCGCAATCAGGATCAGGCCGACGATGTGGGCCCGGGTCATGGTGATGCCGGCGAAAGAGAACACGACGTGCTGCTGGGAGATCACAGGAACGATTTCGCCCATGTACGCAGCCGAGGCCACAGCAAGCGCGGCGATGGTCCCGCCGTTAGCGACCGCGAAGAGCATCCAGCCGTAGAGAAATGCCACCAGGTCGCCGTAGGCCTCGCGCAAGTAAATGTACTGTCCACCGGAATCGGGGAACATCGAGCCCAGCTCTGCGAAGGCCACGCAGCCGAAAAGAGAAACCACGCCACCGACTACCCAGACACCCAGAAACAAGATCGGCTGGGGCAGGGAGCCGGCGATGTCTTTGGCGGTCAGGAAGATGGAAGATCCAATGATGCCGCTCACCAGCAGCAGCACCGAATCCAGAAGCGACAGGCCACGGACGAGCGTGGGCTTGGATTCGGACGATTGCGCGGCGGGAAGAGACGAGACTGTGGGGAGATCCATTATCCGATCCCCAATTCGTCGGGGGATTCCAGCGGCGTGCCACAGCGCCGGCAGATGATGGCCGAACAATCGCCGCAAGTCAGCGGGTCGGATACCTCCATCGCGCACCGGGGGCAATAAAGTAACTCAGGTTCTGGTTCCGGCGGCGGTTGCGGATTTGAGGCCATGAGGAAGGCAAATGTACCATATCCTTTGTATAACTTTGAGTCCTTTGTGGTGCTGCTTCAAACCCTAAACCACGAAGGACACAAAGGCACACAAAGGAGAGCAACTTGGCCGATCACTCCCAAACTCCCGATGAGCGCTTGCAACACGAATTCAACCGCTGGGCCGCAGAAGGTGAGGGCGAGAAGATGGAGCGCCATCATCTCGACATCACCGAGAAGACTATCCGGCTGATGGATCTGCGTCCCGGAGAACGCGTGCTTGACTTGGGATGCGGCGCGGGATGGGCGACGCGCCTGCTGGCGCGCATGGTGGGGGAAGGCCCGGAGGGCTTCGGACAAGTTGTTGGAGTCGATGTTTCCGATGAAATGATCCGGCGCGCGCGCGGGGCTTCAAAGGAATTCGACAACGTTCTCTACGTGTGGGGTTCGGCCCAGCAGATTCCCTGGGAGGAGAATTTTTTCGACAAGGTACTCTCCGTCGAGTCTTTCTATTACTACGCCGATCAGGACCGGGCACTGGCGGAGTTATTCCGCGTCATGTCTCCACAGGGGCGTTTGTTTATCTTGATCAACCTCTACAAGGACAACCCCTATTCACTGCAGTGGGTGGACAAGTTGAAGGTGCCGGTGCACGTGAGATCGTCTGCAGAATACGTCGATTTATTGAAGAGGCATGCCTTCGAGAAAGTTGAGGCGCGGCAGATTCCGGATGACACGCCAACGCCAGACGACTACCAGACCAAGTCTTTTCACAGCCTGGAGGATTTACGGGCATTCAAGCGGACGGGCGCTCTGCTGTTGATGGCCTCCAAGCCCGAGGTGCGCAATCCCGCCCCCGGCTACACGATTTACTGACGACGGAGGAATGTATCCTGCAACGCGAGGAACGCTTGGCATCAAAGTTCTCGGAAAAGATTCGCGCGGAGTATAAAGTAAATCTGTTATTTCCATTGCAGCGGAGGGCGGAATGCAAACCTGGAAGCGGGCGCTACTAGCGGGTTCCGTGGGCACAGCGACGGCGATGTTCTTGAGGCGAAAACCGGCCGCGGGAATGATTCTTGCGGGCGTCGGCTTGGCGACCCTGGCCTCTGAGTATCCGGAGAAGTTCGCGGAAATTCGGGAGAGGCTGCCGGGATATATCGAGCGTGGTACCAATTACGTCGAACTGGTGGCGCGTATGGCAGAGCGGCTGGCGGAGATTGCCGAAGGCAGGGGCGCAGCCTGGTATGAAGCATTCCCGCGGGGCTAGTTCAGGTCAGGATGGCAGGCTGCGATGAGTGTGGGGCGGACACTCCTGTCCGCCGCGCCTTTGATTTTCACGTTGGAGTTCTTCCCGTCTAATGCCTCGAACAATTCGGTCCGCGAACGCAATCTGCGCATTGGTGCATTAAGAATTAAGATCAACGGCGGCGGACAAGAGTGTCCGCCCCACACGGGGCTCCTACTCGATGCCCAACTGCTTGCGCGCGTCGGGACTGATTCGCTCCGGGGTCCACGGCGGGGTCCAGACCACGTTCACGTTGGCGGTGCGGATGCCGGGTAACGATTCCAGCCGGGATTTGACCTGTTCGCCGATCATTACGTGCGCCGGGCAACCCTGCGCGGTGAGCGTCATCTCTACGGTGACGTCTTGCTGGTCCTCGGCGACGGAGTCAAAGCGCACTCCGTAGATGAGGCCCAGATCCACAATGTTGACGGGGATTTCGGGGTCATAACATTGCTTCAAGGCGCTGATCACTTCGTCCTCGGTGACGGCTGGCATGGCATTCTCCTGATACTTAAGTTTACCTCAAGGAGAGCCGACGAACCGGCCTTGCAGCTTTCAATTGCTGGGTTCGCTCCACTACAGTGGCGCAAATGACTCCTGAAAACAAGAAAAGACTCCAGTGGTTCTTAGTTGCTGCCATTCTGGTAACGGGTGCCAGAACTGGGTACATCCTGTATGAGCGCCACGCCAGCCGAGCCACCCAGGCGGAGAAGCGGGAACTGCCGCTGAATCCTGATTATTATGTGACGCCCAAGAAGCTTTATCCCTACGATCTGAAGTCTGCCCGTCAGATCACCCAGCAGCCGGTGTGGGTGAAGGAAGGCTACCGCTATACCTACTATCCTTATGCCGACCATCGCACTGACTTTGCTCACCAGGCCGGTCAACTGCTGCCGATTGAGCAACTGCAGATCAAGGACGTAGTCACGGATATTTCTCCTGGGTCGCCGGATCAGCGGCAGGTCATGGCAGTTTTTGAAAAAGACGGCAGGAGCTACGCCTTCCCCATCGGTTTCGTCAAAGAAGGCGAGTATCAGATTTACTCCGACGAAATGCTCTACATCCAGGATCCTCATGATCTCTACAAACACTGGCCGGCAGGCGTCTGGCAGGCGATTGGGCAACACCAGGTCAGGCCGGGAATGAACGAACTGCAGGCCGACTTTGCCATCGGTATGGGGGTTCCGGATCGTTCCAGTGACCCTGAGGTAAAGACGGTCCGGTATCCCAACGGCGGGCAGCCGCTGAATATTACGTATCGTGACGGAAGAGCAGCGGAGATTCGGCCGGGTCCGTGAACCGCGGATGGGACAGACTGCCGAGCTACTTCACCTTGGGGGAGTCTTGGTCCGCAATTTTAGTCTCGTCCGCGTGGATGATGCCGTCATCCTTGGCATAGAACGAACGATGCTCGGGGCCGATTTGTAGGTTGGGCGTAAGCGTCAGCTCAAATCCGTCCTGGTGGGAATGGAAAATCACGGTGTAATCGCCGCGATCGGGGTTGGTCATGCGGCGGGTGAATGATCCGGTATGCACCAGATCCGCCAGAGTGGTGGCAAATTTTCCATTCTTTTTCTCGTACGTGTGCTGGGCGCGGAGGACGGTCCGCATGTAGCCCAGGGCGACGGCTTCCGACTCGGAACGCGCCGGGTCACCGGGAAACTTAGGCTGGTATGGGGTTTGCGCGGTGGCGCAGATAGCCGCCGCCAGCAGAAAGACGGCCACCCGGGGTACAGCTCGTAAACGCTGCGATTTCATCAAGTTTCACCCTCTCACTTTGGATGCTTTCCATGTTACTCCCGTAATTGGATGGGGCATTCCGGTCTTTCGTATCCTGCCGGGGTGCGGCTATTCTAGGGCATCTCTCTTTGTAGGTAATTATGAAAGCCGGAATGGCGACCAAAACTGCACTGGCAAAAAAGACTCCTATCCGCGTTGCCGTGGTGGAAAGCGATCCGCTGCGGTTTGTGGGCTTTCGAGCCTTGTTCGATAACGAGACCGATTTTGAGCTGATCTCGTCCACGCTCCCGGAAATCGGGACTGCCGCCATCGACTTGGTTTTGCTGGGCAATCGCACCGGGCAGAATCTGTTCGACGTGATGGCCAGCCTGAAGGCGGCGCGTCCGGACCTGCGCATCATCGTGACCGGTTCCGGCATGGACGACGAAACCGTGCTCAAGGCTATTGCGTCCGGCGCAAAAGGATATGTGGATGAGGCGGCCTCTCCGGCCGAGTTCGTGATGGCAATTCGCATCGTGAACGAGGGTTCGGTGTGGGCTCCAAGGCGTGTTCTCTCTACGTTTATCGAGCGGGTATCTTCGTCGCCGGGCCGTATCTTCCCCGCCGGCCGCGTGACCTTCACCGACCGCGAAAAGGAAGTGCTGGAGATGCTGGTGGCCGGCCGCTCTAACAAGGAAATCGGTTCTGCCCTGGGCATTGAGGAGCGCACCGTAAAGGCGCACGTGGCCAAACTGATGCGCAAAGTTGGGGTACAGAACCGGATCGCGCTGTCGGTGCACGCGATTACACACAACCTGGTGACCGCGAAGTAGGCAAGTGCTCAGCGATTCGAGTCAGGCTTCCCCCGCCAGTATCCGTTGAGCAATCCCCAGTCATAGCGTTGTTGCTTCCAATCTGTTGTGCCATCGTTTTCCCACCACCGAGGCGAATCGACGCCTTCCTCCGCCTCAAGCTGGCGGGATTTTGGTTTCAGCAAGCTCGCGCGGCTATTCAGAGAATTGATGCCGGCGCCACGGTGGCATTCCGCACACGTCTGCACGACCGGAGGGTACTTGCTGGGCGGAAAACGTACCGAATCTTCAATCAAGTCGTCTCCCTGGGCCTGAAACGTGAAAAACTCCCTTTCCTCTCGCCCGACGGCCCTGAGTCCCCCCGCCTGGTGGGCGAAAAGCTGCTGGCGGCTAAGGCGGATTTCATAGAAATCCTGCTCGCTTCTGGCAGTCGCGTCGTCCAGGCTTGAGATCGAGTCGACGTCCTCTTTCCTTGTGACGGTGCGGTACACCCGGATTTGCACGCTCTCCGTGATGGGAGCGGGGACAAGTTGACCCTGGTTGTCGAAAAGCGTCATCTGCCGCACCAGGGCAACTTCGGTGCCGGCAGGAAAGGAAGGCAGATTCGGATTGACCTCAGCTTGTTTGGGTTCATCGGCCCGCACTATCCAGGGCTCCGGAAAGTCCCAAAGAGTACGGAAATAGTCCAAAGTTGCTTTGCGGCCTTGTGGGAGGCGTATAAAAACCAGGAATCGGGAGCGCCCGGAAACCGCATAAACATGGGTTGCAGCCACTGGCTCAATCTCCCCTGGGGCTTCGATTTCGACCCACGGTCCTCGTCCGTCAAATAAGTCCGGCGGCAGGAATGGACGATCTCTGTGCTCGGGCTGGTACTCTTTGCCAAACTCTCCCGAAGCAACCGCTTGCGCGTAGTTGTCCGGCAGCGCTTCAATCTGCTTCGAAGTTAGCGCCAGCCGCCGCAGCGCCTCGGCCAAACGAATTTGCAATTCCCGCTTCTCTTCCTCGTATTGGGCTTCTCCCAGATGCTCCGGCTGCCGTTGAACCGACCAGTCAAATACGGCCCAAAGATCGCGCTGCAGGATGGCCCGCTTGACCGGGTCGTGAATGAGATTTTCCGCATGGGTGTGCAAGAACTCGTCCAGCACGCGCAAAGCGCTTCGGTGCGAGGGCTGTACCAGCAAGTGCTTGCTGTTCAGCCAGAGCAGCGGGTCGAGCGAGTCGACACCGTAATGGATACCAGTTGGACCCTCCCGCACGAGGAGCGACTCATGTAACCGGTTCCAGATATGCGCGCGATTGGTATCGTAGAGAGCAACGGCCTGCGGGGAGGCCTGGGAGTCGGGGACAGGTGAAGATGCTTCCCCCCAAGGCGTGGTCAGGAGGCCAAGACTGATCAGCACGACCAACAATCGCATAGGTCCCTCCTGCGCTAACGGTTCGTCAGAGACCTAAAACACACGTCAAGGACAAATTAATATACCGCTATACCGCGGGCGAGGGTTACCAAAGGACGATGACCTCGGTAATCTTGTCCGTCCCCCCCTTTACCCGCATACTCGCTTCACCTACCACAGAACCTGGGAGACGGGGTTGGGAGCGGAGATTTAGGGTCACCGTTGCCGACCCCGCGTTTTTTGGTCTGTGTCCTTTCCGGAGTACTCTGTAAGGCACCCCGTAACAACCCTTTTCCACAGTGGTGAATCCCTTAGCATGGAAGGTTCAGAAGAATCGATTCTTCCTTGTTGTCCACCCTCGTCCGGTCTCACTCCTCGGGAGGACAACAAAGTGGAAGTATCGGACAGGATACGGGAGAAAGGATATCTCCAGACTCCCAGGAGAGTGATCGATGATGAAGAATTTTGTGCTGTTACTGCTCGTGCTCTGTCTGGCTGGGACGTCTTTTGCCCAGGATGAAGACAAAAAAGAGACCAAGGCCGCAAGCCGGGTGCAGGCCGCCGCCGATGTCTTGAACGAGATTCAGGGCGCCCCGGACCAGGGCATTCCTGAAGATGTGCTGAGCTCGGCGGAATGCATCGCTGTCGTGCCCACCATGCTCAACGGGGGCTTCATCGTGGGCGCACGATATGGGCGGGGAGTGGCTAGCTGCCGCAATCCCAAGGGCTGGAGCGCGCCCGCGTTCTTTAGCGTACAAGGAGGCAGCTTTGGTTTCCAGATCGGCGCGCAAGCCGTGGACTTGGTCATGCTAGTCATGAACGATGATGGAATGCGTAACCTGCTCCACAGCAAGTTCAAGCTGGGTGCCGACGCCAGCGTTGCCGCCGGGCCGGTCGGGCGGCATGCAGGCGCGGACACGGATTGGAAGATGCGCGCCCAGATCCTGAGCTATTCACGCGCCCGCGGTGTATTCGCTGGCATAGCGCTGAATGGGGCTGTGGTCCGACAGGACAAAGACAGCACCCGGGAATTTTACGGGCATATGGTGACAGTGAAATCGGCCCTTACAGGGGTGACCCCGGCGCCGCCCGAGGCGTATCCGTTCCTGTCGACGCTGGCGAAATGGGCGCAGGCAGCCGCGAAGTAGGCGCTCCGCAGCAAGTCTTGAAAATGTAGGCGCGGGCGTCCTCGCCCGTGCGGGTTTGCGGTGAACGGAAGCACGAGCGGGGACGCTCGCGCCTACATGAGCCCGGTTTGACATCCCATTTTGCCGGGTGCTACCGTCACCCCTTCCCGCCACATGCGTCAGCGACTCGAGTTCGCGCTCGCCTGGCTGCTGATCAAATTCATCGGGGCGTTGCCGCGTCCATTGGCCCGGGCCGCAGGAATCCTCCTGGCATGGAAGGTTTATTTGCTGCATGTGCGTCTGCGCCGGGTCGGTATGCACAACCTGGCGGTGGCTTTCCCTGAAAAGAGCCGTCATGAACGTGCCCGAATCCTGCGCGGAGTGTTTACTTCCTTCGGCCGACAAGTGGCAGAGGTCTGCCTTTTTCCCAAATACACCCGGGAGAATGTCAGCAAAGTGGTGGTCTATGACGGGTTTGAGAACTTCGAGCGGGCGCTGGCCCGGGGCAAGGGAGTGCTGTTCCTGACCGCGCATCTGGGCGGATGGGAGCTTTCGGCGTTTGCTCACTCACTGCAAGGGTATCCCTTGCACGTCGTGATGCGTCCTTTGGATAATGTTTATCTCGATCGCCTGACTCGCGAGTATCGCACTATGCACGGCAATTCCATGGTGGACAAAGATGATTTTGTGCGAGGGCTGTTGTCGGCCATGAAGGCGGGCGAGACCGTGGGCATTCTCATGGACACGAATATGACGCCGCCGCAGGGCGTGTTCGTGGATTTCTTTGGGATTCCGGCATGCACGGCGAGCGGACTGGCGAGAATCGCTCTGCGGACCGATGCTGCGGTGGTTCCAGGCTTCACCATCTGGGATCCAGTGCTGCGGAAATACCGGCTGCGCTTTGATCCTGCGGTCAAGCTGATTCGCACTGGAAATGACGACGCGGATGCTGTGGCCAATACGGCCCTGTTTACCAAGATTATCGAAGACTACGTGCGACGCTATCCCGAGCAGTGGTTGTGGGTCCACCGGCGCTGGAAGACACGGCCGGAGGGGGAGAAGCCGATGTACTGAGGTCGGTCATTCATCCTCAAAAAATGTGGTAGGCAGGCAAGCGCAGTTCAAAACCAGTCGCTGCGGTAGGCGATCCACCAGCTCGCATAGCCGATAGGGACAGTCGCGGCCAGTGCCCACCAGATGGGCAAAAGGAAATCCGCGAATAGGCCGAGGACCGTGAAGCTGATCCAGAAAATCTTGCGCTCCATACCCACATTTTAGTCCGGCTTTCCTTTCCCCCGGCAAAAGTATAAAACCATGACATGACCGGCGTAACCATGAAGCGTTCCGTTCAGGAGGTGGCCGAGTTTGTGGGTGCCCGTCTGGTCGGAGATGGGGCTGTGGAACTGACCGGCATCGCCAGCATCCAGTCGGCAGCGCCCGGCGATTTGGTTTTTGTGGACGACCAGAAGAATCTGGAACCGGCGTTCAGGTCGCTCGCCGCGGCGGTGATTACCGGAGATTTTGCGGTCAGCCAGACCGACGCCAAGCCGCTGCTGATTTCGGTTCATCCCAAGTTGGCGTTCTCACGGGCGGCCCGGCTTCTCTATCCGAAGCCGGCTCGCAAGCCCGGGGTTCATCCCAGCGTGATGGTGCATCTTCCCGAACGGATCGGAGATGACGTCACCATCGACGAACGCGCGGTGATTGCGGCCGATGTCGAGATTGGCGATGGGACGTGGCTCGGCGCTGGCTGTGTGATTGGCCGTGGCGTGATTATTGGACGAGACTGCCAACTGTATCCTCACGTGACGATTTATCCCGGAGTTCGGCTGGGTGATCGCGTGATCGTGCACTCGGGAGCGGTGTTGGGCAGCGACGGATTCGGCTATGTTCGTGACGGGGCAACTGGTCGTTATGAGAAGTTTCCCCAAGTCGGCCGCCTGGAGATCGAAGACGACGTCGAGATTGGCGCCAACACTACCATCGACCGCGGCGCCCTGGATGTGACTCGCATCGGCCGAGGCACGAAAATCGATAACCTGGTGCATGTGGGCCACAACTGCGACATCGGAGAAGACGTGGTAATCGCAGCCCAGACCGGGTTTTCCGGCAGCATCACCATCGAGAAGAATGTGATTCTCGGCGGGCAGGTGGGGATCGGCGAGCACGCCCGCATCGAAGAAGGTGTGATGCTGGGCGGCCAGGGCGGTGTCCTGCCAAATAAAGTGTTGCGGGGCAAGGGAGTCGCCTTCTGGGGAACTCCCGCTAAGCCGGTGCGCGAATATTTGAAGGGGTTGGCGGTGCTGGCACGCTTAGCGAAGAAAGAATAGTGCCGTGTGGCGCGGGCGCCCTCGCCCGCGAACCTGTGCAGCGTATGGCAATCGTAGTCATCGGCGGACACTCCCGCAGCGTCGGCAAGACCAGCGTGGTCGTCGGCCTGATTGCCGCCCTGCCCGAGTACAAGTGGACCGCGCTCAAGATTACGCAGTATGGCCACGGAATTTGCTCGCAAAATGGCGAATCCTGCCACTGCGCCACCGACGACCACAGCTGGGCGATTTCCGAAGAGAAAGACCGATCGGGCGAATCCGATACCTCCCGCTTCCTGGCGGCTGGCGCGGAGCATGCTTGGTGGGTGCGCACTGAGCAGGGCAGGCTGGCGGAAGCCATGCCGGCCATTCGCCGCCGGCTGTCCGAATCCCGCAATGTGATTCTGGAGTCGAACAGCATTCTGAAGTTTGTCCGTCCCGATCTTTATTTGACCGTGCTTGATCCGGCTACGGCGGACTTTAAAAGATCGGCGCAGGAGTTTCTCGATTTGGCGGATGGTGTGATTCTGCATTCGGCGGCGCAGGACGCGGTTTGGAGCGGGGTCTCGCTCAAGCCAGTTGCAGGGAGACCCGTGTTTCGGACTGAACCGCCGCAGTACGTAACCAGCGAGATCGCAGAATTTGTGCGGAAGCAGCTCGATGATCGTCTTAGCACCATGTCATCCTTCTATGACAACGGGCGCACCTGTCCATAGGTATTTTTTGCGGCGCTGCGGACAGGCTTCTATTCGTGCTCGAGGCACATAAGGTATGTCCGGACTCCGCCGCTCCCTCTGAGCGTCGC
>JBAUUQ010000026.1:0-93291 GCA_049582765.1 Terriglobales bacterium | reverse complement strand
CACGCGGCGTTGCTGCGTCAGGGTTTCCCCCATTGCGCAAAATTCCCCACTGCTGCCTCCCGTAGGAGTCTGGACCGTGTTTCAGTTCCAGTGTGGCCGTGCGCCCTCTCAGGCCGGCTACCGATCTAAGCCTTGGTGGGCCATTACCCCGCCAACTAGCTAATCAGCCGCGACCTCCTCCTCCAGCGCATTGCTGCTTTGATCCCCAGTTCTTCCGATCCGAGGATGTTATGCGGTATTAGCCCCGGTTTCCCGGAGTTATCCCCCACTTGAGGGTAGATTGGTCACGTGTTACTCACCCGGTCGCCACTGTACTCAGGGATTGCTCCCCTTTCTCGTTCGACTTGCATGTGTTAGGCACGCCGCCAGCGTTGATTCTGAGCCAGGATCAAACTCTCATTTGAAACCTGTTGTCTGCCGACGGGTAGTTGGCAGACGACCGAGCTTCTAGCTCTTAGCTTCTAGCTTTTGGCTAAAAACCGCGAACCCAAAGCTGGGTCGCCACCCTCGCGCTCGAAAGGCGAGAGTGGTTCATCTTGTGAGATCGCTCGGATTTTCACCCGAGACATTCCATCTCACGACTGGCACGTTCAACCTAGTTGTCAAAGACCGATCCGCTTTCCGCCTGAGCGGCGCGCCTTCAGTCCAGAGCAGAGACACACAAGTGCGTCTCCACCTGTCCTCGAAACCTGTTTAAGTTACTGGTTGCGCTCTACTACTGTCAACCCACTGCGCTCACAGGATTTCCACGGCTTATCCACATGGAAGCTGCGATTGCAGAGCACTTTTGGAGCGCACAACAGAACTGATCTTCCATTCGACTGGGGCGCTTGGCTCAAGCGCACATTGCCTGCTTTCGGCACGAGCCGATACGGAAGATTCTCGAATAATGAAAGATCCTAAGGAGGTTCTTGCGACCTGCGCTTAAACCCTTCGAGGAGCTCTGTCCCCGAATCCAACTCCGTGGCCGGAGTCTATTTGCTTTTTCAAGCCTTACCAATAAGATGCCGGACGAGCGCCAAGAGATTCGGATAAAACGCCCGGCTAGCCACACTATGCTCTTAGCGTTCTATTCTTATACCATACGCGCCCGATGGACGCAAGGGGGTGTTTACTGAGTTGAGTCGTCGAATCAACGGGGTGGCAAGAACCACGTGAGAACCGCCGCGCCTCTCCGTGCTTTGCAGCTTTGCGTGTCGGCTTGTCCTCCTGAGGCAGCGGAGTCCTTCGCGAAGCGGAGGAATCCCAACGAAGGATCTGTGCATTCGGTCGGCACCGTTGCGAACGCCGGTAAGTACAGAGGTCCTTCGACCCGCAAAAAACGCGGCCCTCAGGATGACAAGGTGGTAGGGCGGGGATGACGCTGGAGCGGAGCTTCGCTCCGCCGGACAGCCGGGGGCGGCTGTCCCCACGTGAGCACCGCGTTGGTTGGACGGCTTTTGGGTACGTAACTCGGGTCTGCGGCTTACCCCGGACTTCCGTCCGGGCTCCGTTATTCCGCCCCTTTTGACTGCGCTCAGGGCAGGCTCTGCGGAGCTGGTTTGGGTGGCTTTGTGCTTTGGCGAGTGACTGGGGTCTGAGAAATTTCTTTTGCGGGCGAGGAAGCCCGGGCTACACACTCATCGCTATCTTGCGGGCAGGCGTTTGGCGATGCGATGGCGGGCGGCCTTGGCGCCGGCGGGGCCGGTGCCGGTGGGCGGCTTGCGCATTCCGTTGAGCAGGTCTTTGAGAACTGTCGCGTTGTTGTACTTTTCATTGCGCGATGCGTAGAGCAGGGTCAGCTGCTTGCGGCGGTGGGCCAGGCGATAGAGTTCCTCGAGCGCGGGAGCGGCTTCGGGTTGCGACAATTCTTTCAAATAGCGGCGGCGGAAGGTGAGCCAGGCGGCGGGGCGCTGGTGAAACCACTGGCGCAGATCGTTGGAAGGGGCGAGTTCCCGCAGCCAGGCGTCGATGGCGGCGCGCTCTTTGCTCAGGCCGCGGGGCCAGAGACGATCGACCAGCACGCGCGTCCCGTCGGAGCGCGCGGGGGGATCGTAGACTCGCTTGATCAGTACCGGCTTCACGGCAGCGGCCATGACTTTGCTCTATCATTGTACGTCTGCGGTGGCTCGCGTACCGAGGGGGCATGAGACAGTTCGGCGCTTCTGGCAATCGGCAATTGAAAGTCACAAGAAAAAAGTGGCTGGCTCTGGGTTGGTGTGCCAGCTTGCTGGTGCTGCTCGCGGGCTGTGATGTGCAACGGCGCAAGAGTGACGCGGAGCTGGGGCTCGATCCGCAACAAATTGCAGGGCGGCGCATCTACGATAACTATTGCGACCGCTGCCATGCGCCCTATTCCTCCCACGGACGCCAGGGTCCGAGCATGAAGGGCATTTTCAAGAAACAATATCTTCCCATGAGCGGCATGCCGGCGAACGATGATCGGGTGACCGACATCGTGAAGATGGGACGCAACAAGATGCCGGCTTACAGCCAGGTGCTCGATCAGCAGCAGATCAACGATCTGCTGGATTATCTGCATACGCTCTAGTTCTTGAGGTTCGCGGGCGGGGACGCAGGCATCACGCCTGCCACCAAACTTCGACGATACAATACCGGGGTGAGCACTGCGACCAGCCCGGCTCCGGATAAAACTTCGGCGGCTCCCGGCAGGTTCACACTGTGGCAGCGGTTTCTGCTGGGGGTGATCACGTGGGCCGGATACCTGATTCTGGGCACGCTCGGTCCGACGATTCGTTTCGCCATCTCCTGGGAGGAAGGCTCGCCAGGGAGCCTGGAGGCGCGGCCGTTTGTGTATTCCTTCTGGCACAGCTGCATGCTGCCGGCCATGTATTTGTGGCGCAACCTCAAGATTCGCGTAATGAGCAGTGACAGCTTTGATGGCGAATATACCGGGCGGATCATGCAGAAATTTGGCTTCGTGAAGGTGCGTGGATCCAGCAGCCGGTTTGCAGTACGGGCACTGCTCGGCATGCGTCGTGAGCTGGAGGATGGCTGGATCGTGGCCTTCACTCTGGATGGTCCGCGGGGACCGAGACACGTGGTCAAGCCGGGTCCGGCGCTGCTGGCGCGGGCCACGGGGGTTCCCATGGCGATGTTTCATATTGCGCTGACGGATGCCTGGGTGTTGAACACCTGGGACCGGCTCATGATTCCCAAGCCGTTTTCGCGGGCGCTGATGCGAGTGGGACGCACGATTTCGGTCCCCGCGGATGCAGATGATGCGCAGAGAGAGAAGGCGCTGGCGGAGCTGCAGGCGTCGCTGGATCGGTGCCGGGAATTTGCCGAGGCCAATGTGCAGAAGGCCGGGAGCGCGGAGTTTCCGTTCTATTCGCGACGGGCGTAGCGGGGTTCTTATTCGCTCGCTGCAATTCATATACAATTTTTTCTGGCTCTTGGAGGACGTGACTTCTCATGGCTGCCGTGATTCTGGATGGAACTAAGATTGCCGGTGAGATTCGCGCCGAAGTGTCTGCCGAAGTGAAGGCGATGACGGCGGCAGAAGTGACCCCGGGGCTGGCGGTGATTCTCGTTGGCCACAATCCGGCGTCGGAGGTTTATGTCCGGGGGAAGGTCAAGGCTTGCGCGGAAGTCGGGATTTATAGCGAGCAGCATACGCCGCCGGATTCGATTTCGACGCAGGAGTTGCTCGGGTTGGTTGCGGAGCTGAACCGGCGCGAGGAGATTGACGGCATTCTGGTGCAGCTGCCGCTGCCAGCGCAGGTGGATTCCAAGAGTGTTTTGCTGGCGGTGGATCCCGCGAAGGATGTGGATGGTTTTCATCCCATGAACGTGGGATTTCTGTCGACGCAAAGGCCGGGTTTGGTGCCGTGCACGCCGGCGGGAGTCATGGAGATCCTGAGACGCAGCAAGATTGCGGTTGCGGGACAGGAGGCGGTAGTGGTTGGCCGCAGCGACAATGTGGGCAAGCCAACGGCTATGTTGCTGATCAACTCGAATGCCACGGTGACAGTGTGTCATTCGAAGACTCACGATCTTCCGGGAGTTTGCAGGCGGGCGGACATCCTGGTCGCGGCTATTGGACGGGCGGGAATGATCACGCGCGACTATGTGAAGCCCGGCGCTACCGTGATTGACGTGGGCATGAATCAGGTCACCGATCGCGGCGAGTTCGAGCGGCTGTTTGCCGGCAATGCCAAGCGGGAGGAAACTTTCCGCGCCAAGGGATCGACGCTGGCGGGCGATGTTCATCCCGAGGTAGCGGCGATCGCGGGTGCGATGACGCCGGTGCCGGGCGGGGTGGGGCCGCTGACCATCGCCATGCTCATGGCGAATACGGTGCGCGCGGCAAAGCTGCGGCGGGGAGCGCGGGAGTTTGCCAAAGTGTAGGCGCAAAACTGCAGATCCCTCGCCGCACCCGGGATGACAACAAAAGGTCTGGACAACAACAATAAGGTGAGTCATTGCTCAAAGTCGGACTGACAGGCGGGATCGCATCCGGCAAAACCGCAGTCGGCGAAATGTTAGTGGCGCTGGGTGCTCACCTGGTCCAAGCCGATAGTCTGGCGCATGAACTCATGCGTCCCGGAGAAGCCGTTTACCAGGAAGTGGTTCGACACTTCGGCACAGAAATCTTGAATGCGGACGGGACGGTAAACCGGGCACGGCTGGCCGAGGCAGCGTTCGGTGGCGGGAATCAGCCTTCGCGAGTTCAGGAACTCAACAAAATCGTGCATCCCGCTGTGGTGGAGCGGCAGGACGCGTGGATGGAAGAAGCCGGACGCCGGGACGCCCATGCCATTGCCATCGTGGAGGCGGCGCTGATCTTAGAGGCTGGCGCGGCGAAGCGTTTTGACCGGCTGCTGGTGGTCACCTGCCGTCCCGAGCAACGCATCGAGCGCTGGGCGGCGCGAGTGAAGGTAGACTTGGACACCGCCAGGCGGGAGGTTACGCGGCGCATGGCGGCCCAGCTCCCGGACGAAGAAAAAATCAAAGCCGCCGATTACGTGATTGACAACTCCGGCCCGCTGTATGCGACCCGCGAGAAAGTGGAGGGGGTTTACCGGCAGTTGGTTGCGGCGGAGAAAAGCACTTAGCGCAGAATGCCCGAGAGACCCCGCGAAGGTCGCGAAGAATTACAATCAATGCAGGTTGGTGTACATCCGTGGCTGAAGGTCTTCCATCCCTATGAGACTGCTGCGCCCTCTATTCTTCGCCGTCATTCTTGCCGGCGCGTTCTTCTACTTCACCACTTACCGCCCGGTTCGAAGCAGTCTTTCGGACTGGATGGGACACCCGAACAAGGTGGAGATCAGCGAGGCGTCCAGTGGGGTGAATCCGCTGGACGCGGAAGAACAAAACAACATCGATGTCTATCGCAAGAATATCGCTTCGGTGGTGAACATCAAATCGAAGGCGGTTACGTTTGATTTCTTCTACGGGCTGGTTCCCGAGGAAGGCCAGGGATCGGGCTTCGTCATCGACAAAGAGGGCCACGTTCTGACCAACTATCACGTGATTGCGGACGCGCGTCAGATCGAAGTCAGTATGCACAACCGCAAAACCTACCGCGCTACTATCGTTGGCGTGGACCGCTCGCATGATCTGGCGGTACTGCAGATCAAGGCGCCGGATTTGCAACCGATGACGCTGGGAGATTCCACGCATTTACAGGTCGGTCAGAAGGTTTATGCCATCGGCAATCCTTTCGGACTTGCGGGCACGCTGACTCGCGGCATTGTCAGCTCGATCCGTTCGGTGCAGGAGCCGGACGGCATGACCATCGATGAAGCCATTCAGACCGATGCCGCCATCAATCCGGGAAATTCCGGCGGGCCGCTGTTGAATTGGCATGGCGAAGTCATCGGCATCAACACCATGATCGCTTCGAACGTCGGCCAAAGTGCCGGCATCGGATTTGCCATCCCGATCAATACCGCCAAAGCTGTGCTGAATGACCTGGTAACCTTGGGGCGGGTGCGGCGGCCGGCGCTCGGCGTGCGGACAATTCCAGTCGACCCTGACCTGGCCGAGCAGATGGGGCTGGCGGCTGATTATGGATTGCTGATCGTGCAGGTGGTATCGGGCGGAGCAGCGGACCGGGCCGGTCTGCGCGGCGGGAGTGAACGGGCCTACCTGGGCAACGTTCCCATTATGTTGGGCGGTGACTTGATTGTTGCCATTGACGGCGAGAAGGTACAGGATCAGCAGGACCTGGCCCAGATGATGAACAAACACCGCGCCGGAGACAGCGTGCGGGTCACGATCTACCGGGGCAAAAAGAAGATCGACGTGAACGTGACATTGGGTGAGGCCAGGGAACAGGTGTAAAATGCAGCGGGGCGAGCTGGAGGGTCTGTGAGAACTGCATGGCCACTGCTTTCGAGCCTACCTTTTTCCTGGTTTTCCTGTCTGCTACTGGCTCTCACAGTTGGGCTGTCTACGGCGGTCACCACTGGCTGTGGTTCTGGCGGGATGTCTAATTCGCCAAAGCCAGTCCTGAGCGGAAACACAATGGTCACCGTCCTGGTCTCAAGCGCCGCGAATGATCAGTTGTCGCGGTTCGGTATAACCTTCAGTGACCTTAGCTTGACCAGCCAGTCGGGAAAGACGGTCAGCTTGTTTGCCAAGTCGCAAAGTCCTGAATTCATCCATGTGAACGCAAGTGCGGAGCCGGTGATTACGCTCAGCGTCCCGCAGGACATCTACACCGCGGCTAGCGCGACGATTAGTTATTCTACGTTCAGCTGCGTCTCCCTCAATTCGTCCGGCGGAGTTCAGACCAGTGAGTTCGGGTCCAATGGTACGCAGACCGCGACGGTCAAGCTGGCTTCGCCGATCACGGTTACAGGGACGGCGATGGGCTTGTCGCTGGTTCTGCAAGTGTCACAGTCGGCAACCTACTCGAATTGTGAACTCGAAGGCGCGACCTATTCGATAAGTCCGATGTTTAACCTTAGCGCTGCCACGGTCTCGTCGCAGCCCACAAATGTTGAAAATGGCAAAGTGAGCGGCGTCAAGGGACTGATTTCTTCCGTCAGCACCAGTGGCGACTACTTCGGTCTGGCGACAGCCGACGGCGCGATGTTATCCCTAAACACCAGCGGCAGCACCGTGTATGAGGGCATTCCCGGCTTTTCTGCGCTGGCCGCCGGCATGCCAGTAGATACAGACGGGACGATCCAGCCGGACGGTTCACTGCTGGCCACGCGGGTCGCGGTGGAAGACAAGGACACGACCTCCCTGAGCGTGTTGAGTGGTCCGTTGCTGAACGTGGCTGCCTCTGAGCCCACTCTACTTATCTTCGGGCGCGAAGGACAGGGTTACTTGTTCGGGTCAATCCAGAATGGCATCCCGTTATATTCCAGCTTCGGCAGCGCCGTATTCCAGACCTCGGGTCAGTTTACGAACCTACAGAATCTCCCATTTGCGGCCATCTTTAAGGCCAGTAACATGGTCCCCGGCCAGAACGTCTACATAAGTTCCCATGCGCCTGGCTTCGCGGGCGGCCCCACATATGTTCCGGCAGCCACGATCACGCTGATGCCGCAAACCATCAACGGAACGGTCGCCGCGGTCTCTAACCACGGCGGCTTTGCGACCTATGCCGTTTCGCTTGCTCCTTACGACCTGATCCCGGCTCTCGCTGTGCAACAGGGGCAAACCTCCTTACTCAAGGATGCAAGCAGCGTCGTCGTCTACGTAGACAGCAACACTCAGGTGCTCAGCACGAAACCGCTGGCTGCTGGCAGTGTCCTGCGCTTCAACGGTCTGCTTTTCAACGACAACGGCATACTGCGTATGGATTGCGCGCAAGTGAACGACGGGGTCGCGGAGTAGGCGAAAGGTTAACCCCGAGCACGGTATCGTCGCTCTGTTTGGGGCCGGGACCTTGCCGGAGTTTCGTTGCCGCGGTTTGCAAACAGCGCTGTTCCTCACGCGCATGGAAGTGGCGGCGAAAGCCGGTTGCGAATACGCAGTGGTGGTCACGCGGGGAGGCACTACCTCGCAACGCAACGCCGAACGGCTTGGCTTTCGAGTGGCCTACAGCAAGGCTACGCTGGTGAGAAACTTGAGTGCTCACTAATCACAGGGAGGGACGGGCGCGAACGCCCGTCCTCCATCAAGTCTTAGGCTGCGATCTCGGTGAGGAAGTCTTCGATTTCGTTTACTTCCTTGTCGCTGAGGCGCAATTCGCCGGCGCGCATTACTCCGCTCGCCTGGCGGGCGTTGCGGGCGCCAACAATGGCTCCAGTCACCGCCGGATTGCGCAAAGTCCAGGCGATGGCCACCTCGCCGGGAGTTCGTCCGTGACGTTCGGCAATCTCGCGCAGGCGCTCCACCAGTTCGAGATTCTGGGACAGCTTGGGCTCGGTGAATTCCGGGTTGCTGCCGCGCCAGTCGTCTTTCGGGAGCTTCGCAGCACGCTCACGGGTCATGGCGCCGGTCAGCAGGCCGGAAGCCATGGGCGAGTAGACGATGACGCCAATATTTTCACGCAGGCAGTAGGGCAGGATATCTTCTTCGACCGCGCGGTTGATCAGGGAATACGGTGGCTGCAATGAAGTAACGGGCGCGATCGCCTTTGCACGCTTCAACTGCTGGACGTTGAAGTTGGAGACGCCGATCCAGCGTACCTTGCCTTCCCGCTTCAAATCGGCCAGGGTGGACCAGGTTTCTTCGAGTTCGGGAGAATCCGGGTTGGGCGGCCAGTGGATCTGGTACAGATCGATAACATCAAGATTCAACCGGCGCAGGCTGTTTTCGGCCTCCTCCCGGATGAAAGCGGCATTCAGGACCGGCTGCACGTTCCCTTGTTTGTCCCCGCGCAGACCGCACTTGGTAAAGACATAGGGCTTAGGACCGGACCAGCTTTTCAGCGCCCGACTCACCACTTCTTCCGAATGGCCTAAACCATATACTGCCGCTGTATCAATCCAGTTGACGCCGAGTTCCAATGCCTGGTGGATGGCGGCAATGGATTCGTTGTCGTCCTGGGATCCCCAGGCGAATTGCCAGCCCGAACCGCCAATGGCCCAGGCTCCATAGCCAACCGGTGTAATATGCAAATCAGAATTGCCAAGCTGCTTAGTATGCATTACGACCTCCTTTCCCACCTTAGATACATTGTGGGCGGGTTCGGACTGCAGTTTTTCTGATGAGTTTTTCTTATGAGTGTTGATTCCATTCGTAAGCATTGTCTCTCCTTCCCGCAGGCGACCGAGAACCTGCAGTGGGAGGATGACCTGTGCTTCAAAGTAGGCGGCAAGATCTTCGTCGTGCTCAGTCTGGAGAGCGTGCCACCAAGGGTGTGCTTCAAGTGCACACCGGAGAAGTTTGCGGACTTGTGCGAGCGCGAAGGTATCGTCCCGGCCCCGTATGTGGGGCGGTACAAATGGGTGTTGCTGCAGCGGCTGGATGTCCTGGGGAGGGAAGAGTTGGAGGACCTGATCGGGCAGTCGTATGCCATGGTAGCGGCGAAGGCAGGACCTAAAAGGAAAGGCAAAGCTCTAAAACCCAAAGGACGCGGAGTTCGCCCGAAAAGAAAGTAGGCAGACTCTGGCGAGGTTACTTGCAGGGCGCGCGAAGCCATTCTTTGCTTTCGTGGGGGTCCATTTCCGTTTACGTTGGTGAGGCAGGGAATGGAAGCGATGAATCAGGAGCCAGCCGTTAGTTCCATCCTAAACCGGGCGGCACCGGAGACTGATTTCCCCCAGGCAATCCGTAAAGTCATTCTTCGTGACAACCTCTTGCTGGCAGCAGTGACTCTGCTTTGCCTGCTTCCGTTCTCGGGCAAGGCTTTTCACGTCGACGACATTTTTTTTGTCTCCGCGGCCCGGCAGATCGTGCAACATCCGCTCGACCCGTACGGATTCAAGATCGTCTGGTACACGATTGCCATGCCCATGGCGGAGGTGACCAAGAATCCTCCGCTGGCGTCTTACTACGGCGCGCTAATCGGCGTGGTCGCGGGATGGTCCGAACGCGCCTGGCATTTCGGATTTCTTCTGCCCGGTCTGGCGCTCATTCTTGGAACTTACCGGCTGGCGGGCCATTTTACGCAACAACCGTTGATTGCGGCGGCCGGCGCGCTGCTGACTCCGGTTTTCATGGTGTCCGCTACCGGGGTCATGTGCGACGTGCTGATGCTGGCCCTGTGGGTCTGGGCGGCAATTTTCTGGATCGATGGTCTCGATCCGGCAAAACCCGCGTACCTCATGACTTCGGCTCTGCTGGTCGCGGCGGCGGCGCTGACCAAGTACTTTGGAGCTTCGCTGATTTTGCTGCTCCTGTTCTACGCACTGATGCGCCAGCCCCGCGTGGGCTCCTGGGTGTGGTATCTGTCGCTGCCGGTGGCAGCTTTGGCGGGATACCATTCCTGGACGTATGCGCTTTACGGCCGGGGACTGCTGGCGGATGCCGCGGTTTACGCGCACTTCAAGCCTGCGGCTCAGCAATTGCCCTTGCTCCAGGAGAGCCTGATCGGCCTGAGCTTTGCCGGAGGATGCGTGATTTCTGCTCTCACCATGGCGCCACTGCTGTGGCCGCGCAAGCAGATGGCGATTGGAGTCCTGGTCAGCGCGTTGGCAGGGCTTGCGGTTGCGGCGGCGTGGGTGAACTTGAGCACCCACATCATTCATTTGGGCCCGGCGGGAATCCAATTGGCGCTCTTTGTGGCGGGAGGGATTTCGTTGCTGGCGCTCGCCGTCAGCGATGCCTGGACCCATCGCGACGCTGACTCATTGTTCTTAACGTTGTGGGTGCTGGGGACATTCGTTTTCGCGGTGTATGTGAACTGGACGGCAAACGGCCGTTCCATCCTTCCTATCATACCCGCAGCCGGCATCTTGATCGCACGGCGGCTGGATACCAGGCCAAAGCCGGCGTCTCCCGTGAGATTGTGGGTTCCACTGGGTGTGGCGGGCGTTTTCGCGTTGTGGATTGCATGTGCCGATGCTGGTTGGGCGAATTCGGCAAAGAGGGCAGCCGAAGTGATTCACCAAAAAACCCAGACCGAATCCGGCACGGTCTGGTTCGCCGGGCATTGGGGATTCCAGTACTACATGCAGGCTAATGGAGCGCGTCCCGTGGACGTCAGCAACTTCAGCTCCAGCTTTCGCGCGGGCGATTTCGTGGTCCTGCCGAAGAACAACACCAATCTCTTTGAGATAGCGCCGCAATTCGTAATTTCGCAGGAAGTGATCGAGCTGCCGATGCCGAGGCGGGCGGCCACGATGTGTCCGGAGCTGGGCGCCGGATTTTATTCTTCGGTGTGGGGGCCGCTCCCGTTCGCCATCGGTCCGGTAGCGCCGGAACGCTACTTGATTCTGCGATTAGGGAAGCCGCCAGTGGCGGACAAATCTCTCTAAGTCTGCCCGGAGAAATGAGAGACTCGTACACTGAGCTTGGGCGCGCCTATGTCTCCTCCGTCGAACTCGAACGCCATCCTGCCCGCTGACGATCGAATTACCATTGCCGCGATCGCAGTTCTCGCCTTCGTGTTTGCCGACGTGGGCCACGAGGTCGTAGGGCATGGCCTGGGCTTCCTGATCGCGGGCGGCAGGTCGGGAATCTTCACCACCACCCGGCTGATTGAGACTCAGCGACTGGGCGATCGCGGCGGCCGCATCTTTGACCTGGGAGGGCCATTGGGGAATCTGGTTTTCGCGGGCCTCGCGTGGTTGGGTCAACGCCTGTTTCGCCGCTCCGCTCCAGGTCTTCGCCTTCTGTTGTGGCTTCTCATGGCTTTCAGTTTGTTCTGGGGTTTCGGTTACCTCATCTTCTGCGGCGTATTCAATCGCGGGGATTGGCTTGCGCTGATACCGGGCACATCGCATCTCTGGCTTTGGCGAGTTGCATTCTTTGCCGGCGGAATTGGGCTCTATCGCGGATCGGAAAGGCTGGTGGCCTCTGAGCTGCGCTGGATTATTTCCCCAACGGGGCCTAACTGGAGCAGCCGGGTGGGACGATCGGTTTTTACTTCCTACGTTGCCGGAGGACTGATTGCATGTGCCGGAGCGGCACTCGATCCCCGTGGCGCCTTTGAGATGCTGAATTCGGGTGCTCTCAGCGGCTTTGCCGCGGCCATCGGACTCCTCCAGGTCCCGCGTCTCTTTTCCCTTTCCGGAGATGAACACGCGACCGCACAAAGTGCCGTATACCGCAGCTTGGGCTGGATCGTCGCCGCGGCCGCCGTGTCAATCTTCTACATCGGGATTCTGGGTCCTGGCATCAAGGCCACTTTCTGAGTCGCCTGCCTTCAGCGAAAAGGGGAGGCTCTTCCAGGCAGCTCTGGATTTGACTCCGTCTCACCCGCTGGGCTAGCCTCAGAGGTCTGCCCAGAACTCGTCCATCTTTGGAGATTCCCATGCGATCAAATCGCCGGGTGGTGATTGCTCAGGTTCTGGCAGTCCTGCTGGCGACAACCGCTCCCCTCTGGGCTTCCTTACAGCCGGTGCACGCTTCGCATGGCATGGTGGTGAGCGTCCACGAGCTGGCGGCGCGCGCGGGCGTCGAGATCATGCGACAGGGCGGCAACGCCGTAGACGCGGCAGTGGCCACCGGATTTGCGCTCGCCGTCGTGCATCCGCAGGCGGGAAATCTGGGCGGCGGCGGCTTTATGCTGATTCGCACGGCTGACGGAGCCGCGCACTTTATTGATTATCGCGAGAAGGCGCCGGCGGCAGCGACCTCCAACATGTATCTCGACGCCGAGGGCAACGTGATCGAGAATGCGAGCATGGTCGGGTACAAAGCCATCGGAGTCCCCGGCTCCGTGGCTGGCATGGTTTTCGCGGAAAAGAAATATGGCAAGCTGACGGTGAAACAGGTGCTTGCTCCTGCCCTCAAGCTGGCGGAGGATGGCTACGCACTTACCTGGGAAGACGCTCGAGATATGAAAGATGACAAATATCTGGGCCGGTTTCCCGAGTCACGGCGAATTTTTCAGCGCGATGGCAATTACTACAAGCAGGGTGAGATTTTCCGCCAGCCGGACTTAGCGCACACGCTGGCGCGTATCGCCGCGAATCCCGAGGACTTCTATCACGGCGCCATGGCGCGGGAATTAGCCGCGTCGATTCAGAAGGGCGGTGGGCTGATTACCGCGGACGATCTGGCAGGCTACGAGGTCAAAGAGCGCGAACCGCTACGCGGGACTTACCACGGCTATGAAATCATCAGCGCTCCTCCGCCATCGTCGGGGGGAACGACCCTGATCGAAATCCTGAACATTCTCGAAGGCTACGATCTCAAGAGTGCGGGGAATCGGTCTTCCCAGGCGGTCCATCTCACGGCGGAGGCGTTCCGGCGGGCGTTTTATGATCGGGCGGAGTTTCTCGGCGATCCCGATTTTTCCAAGGTTCCAGTGGCGCAGTTGATCGACAAGAAATATGCTGCCGCCTGGCGCGAATCGATTGACCCGGCGCATGCCAGTGTCAGCAAAGACTTGAAGCGGCCGGCGGTGTTCAGCGAATTGGAGCAGTATGCGGCGGAACATCCGCAGCCACTGGCGGTGCACGAGTCGCCATACACCACTCACTATTCCGTGGTCGATGCCGACGGGAACGCTGTCGCCGTTACGACCACCATCAACGACTGGTTCGGATCGCGCGTGACCGCCGAAGGTCTGGGATTTCTGCTGAACGATGAGATGGATGACTTCTCCGCCAAACCGGGAGCACCTAACAGCGACGGACTGATTCAGGGAGCAGCCAATGCCATTGGACCGGACAAGCGGCCGCTGTCGTCGATGACGCCGACTATCGTCCTGAAAGATAATCAATTGTTTATGGTGCTGGGTTCGCCGGGAAGCTCGCGGATCATCACCACGGTGGGGAATGTCTTGATGGGGGTGGTGGACTACGGAATGAATCTCCAGGAAGCAGTGGATGCGCCGCGGTTCCACAATCAGTGGCTGCCGGATGCGCTCAGCGTGGAACAATGGTTCTCTCCCGACACGGTGAAAGCGCTGCAGCAAATGGGGCACAAAATAAAGTTCGGGGGTGGAGAAGGTGACGACTGGCACCCTTACTGGAGCGATGCCGAGTGCATCGCCATCGATCAGAGGACCGGTGAGCGGTTAGGCGCGAGCGACGACAGAAACAACGGAAAGGCTGTTGGCTACTAATGCTGAAGGCAATTTCCACCTACGTTTATGTGAAGGAGCGTCTCCATCCCGGGCTGTTGGATGGCCTGGTGCGGGGCGGCGCGCAGACGATTGAGATATTCGCAGCGCGGCAGCATCTGGACTACGCCAACCGCAAGCAGCACGTACGGGAAATCGCGGACTGGTTCCGTACCAGCGGCATCCCGTTGAACTCGCTGCATGCCCCGCTTTATGCCGACTATGACTCGGGACGTACCGGGTCAGCGCCGGTAAACGTCGCCTCCACCGACCGCGCGGGACGGATCGAGGCGATGGATGAAATCAAACGCGCGCTGGAGATCGCGGAGCAAATTCCATTTCGCTTCTTGATACAGCACATCGGAGTCTCCGGCGAGTCGTTCGATGAACGCAAGTTCGAAGCGGCGATGACGTCGATCGAACACCTGCGGGCTTTCGCCAAGCCGCTGGGAGTGCGGATTCTCCTGGAGAATATTCCCAACGAATTGTGTACGCCGGAAAAGCTGGTGGAATTCATCCAGACCTCGCACTTTGACGATGTCGGCGTGTGCTTCGATTTCGGCCACGCTCACATGATGGGCGATTTGG
This sequence comes from Terriglobales bacterium, assembly GCA_049582765.1. Lineage (GTDB taxonomy): Bacteria > Acidobacteriota > Terriglobia > Terriglobales > Acidobacteriaceae > JBAUUQ01. The sequence continues at coordinate 78,617 of JBAUUQ010000026.1, read as the reverse complement.
CGCAGGCGTTCGAAACGGTGAAGAAACATATCCGTTCCACTCACGTGCACGACAACGCCAAAGATCGCGACACGCATTTGTGGCCGGGCGACGGCTCGATTGACTGGAAACAGGCCATGGAACTCCTGCGCTCGGCGCCGAACACGCCGCCGCTGCTGCTTGAAATCGGAGAAGACGAGAAGATCAGCCCTCCCGAAAAGATGGCGGATGCATTTCGGAAATTGGAGCAGGTTTAGCAACAGAATACGCTGATGAGGCTAAGAAACAGGGAAGACTTTTTCCCTGATGCCGGCGAGCTCGGCGGTAAATGGGTTTGCGTTAAATGTCGTCACCTGTAACTACTATCGTCGAAGTCGGGAAACACGAAGGCCAGAGCGTAACTATTCGCGGCTGGCTCTACAACCTGCGCGAAAGCGGGAAGCTGCTGTTTCCGCAGTTCCGCGATGGCAGCGGCGTCATTCAGGGGGTCATCGCCAAGAATGCGGTGCCGGCCGAGGTGTTCGATGCGGTGAAGGGCCTGACGCAGGAGTCCAGCGTGATCGTTGAAGGCAAGGTTCGCGCCGACAAGCGCGCCCCCGGCGGCTACGAACTGGATGTTTCCTCCGTGCAAGTGATCCAGCGGGTTTCGGAGACCGATCCTTTTCCGATTTCGCTCAAGGAGCACGGCGTCGAATTTCTGATGGACCACCGGCATCTCTGGGTGCGCACTCCGCGTCAAGCCGCCATCCTGCGAGTGCGGGCGGAGATCATCAAGGCGGCGCGCGATTTCTTCGACGAGCGTGGATTCACCCTGACCGACCCGCCGATCATCACGCCGGCCGCCTGCGAAGGCACCTCCACACTGTTTCCGGTCGACTATTTCGAAGAACAGGCATATCTTACGCAGTCCGGCCAGCTCTACATCGAAGCCACCGCTATGGCCCTGGGCAAGGTCTATTCGTTCGGGCCGACGTTTCGCGCGGAAAAGAGCAAAACGCGGAGGCACTTGACCGAGTTCTGGATGGTTGAGCCCGAGGTTGCATACGCGGAGCTCGACGACATCATGGAGCTGGCCGAGGGTTTGATCAGCTTTTTGGTCAAGCGGTGTCTGGAAAAGCGGCGGGCTGACCTGCTAGTCATCGGCCGCGATGTGGCCAAACTCGAAAAGGTGGAGGCGCCGTTTCCCCGCATCAGTTACGACGAAGCAGTGAAAATGTTGCAGGAAGCCCATGCCAAAGGCGCGCTCGAAAATAATTTTGAGTGGGGCGGAGATTTGGGGTCGCCCGACGAAACTTACATCTCGTCACAGTTCGAGCGTCCGGTGATGATCCATCGCTATCCCACCAAGGTCAAGGCTTTCTACATGGAGCCTGACGCACAGCGTCCGGAGTTGGCGTTATGCGTGGACGTGCTGGCACCTGAGGGTTATGGCGAGATCATCGGCGGCTCGCAGCGTTCGGCATCGTACGAGCTACTGGTGAAGCGCATTCGCGAGCACGGCTTGCCGGAAGAGGCATTCCAGTGGTATCTGGATTTGCGCAAATATGGCAGCGTGCCGCACTCCGGCTTCGGCATGGGGATTGAAAGGGCAGTGGCGTGGATCTGCGGGTTGGAGCATGTGAGAGAAACGATTCCGTTTGCACGAACGCTGCACCGGTTGTACCCGTGAATTGCCGCCGAACACGACCGGAATTTAACCGCAGAGTTCGCAGAGCACTCCGAGGATCAGAGTTCTTTGTCTTGGGAAGAACTGGAACCGAATTACCGAGGAGATCATCGGAGCTGCGATTGAAGTGCATCGCACCGTTGGCCTGATGTTTAAGTCTTTCTGATTATGATGACGACACTGCCTGCATCTTATTCCAACGTTACTCCCAAGAAGATTCGCGTCATTGGGGTTCCACTGGATCTTGGCCAGTCCCGGCGGGGAGTGGACATGGGGCCGTCGGCGGTGCGTGTGGCCGGTCTGGAGGCGCGTTTGGAGGCACTGGGCCACATCGTCGAGGATGCCGGGAATATAGTCGTCGCCATTCCTGAGCAAAAGAAGGAAGGACAGCCCAACGCCAAATATCTGAAAGAAATCACCGCTACGTGCACTAAACATGCCGAATTGGTTCTGAAAACACTCGAAGCCGGCAAGGTGCCGCTGTCTTTAGGCGGAGATCACTCCATGGCGGCGGGGACGGTGGCCGGTGTTGCGGAATTTTATCGCCGCCAGAACCAGAAGATCGGGCTCATCTGGATTGACGCCCACACCGACATCAATACTCCCGACAGTTCTCCCAGCGGCAACGTCCACGGCATGCCGCTGGCCGCGATCATGGGATTGGGGCCGCCGGAACTGGCCAACATTTTTGACTTTTCTCCCAAGGTGAGGCCGGAAAATTGCGTGCTGGTGGGAGTGCGCGATATCGATGCCATCGAAAAGCAGAACGTGCATCGCGCGGGCATTGGCGTCTTCACCATGCGCGACATTGACGAACGCGGGATGCGCACCGTCATGGAGGAAGCATTGCGCATGGCCGGACGCGGCACCGCCGGATACCACGTTTCGCTCGACATGGACTGGATCGATCCCGAAGATGCGCCCGGCGTGGGAACTCCGGTTCGCGGTGGCGCGACCTACCGCGAAGCCCATCTGGCGATGGAGATCATCGCCGACCACGGCCGCATGCTCAGCTTCGAGATCGTGGAAGTGAATCCGGTGATTGACGAACACAACCAGACCGCGGATCTGGCGGTGGAGTTGGCGGCGTCGGCGTTTGGGAAAAAGATTTTGTGATGTTCACGAATTTTAGGATCCTAGCCCGAACGGCATGGATTCCGATTCTTCTGCTTGCAACATCCCCTATCAATGCAAGCAACTCCGCGGACGACCTAGTTGGATTTGCGCAGAGATGCGGTGTGGAGGCGGTTCTAGCATCGGCTCGCGTATTCTCCGACAACGATAAGAATCACTGGAAAGAGTACGCGGATCCCAAACAGGTTCCGGATAGCGGTGAGTGGTCCAATACGGCTTACGCGTGGGCCAAACCCAACTCTCCGATGCTTATCGACGTCGAGGGCGTTGGTCAGGATTTCAGCGACAGCACATACTATTGCTTTGATTCTTCGCGCAAATTGTCGTCGCTAGAACACGAGTTTCGAACGGCTTGGGGTTGGGGTTTCACCGAAAGAAGGCAGCTTGATAGAGATGGAAAGGAAACAACCAAGTCGCAGTTTTTCAATATGAAGGATCGGTCCGAGATTCCGCGTCCGCAAGGCGCAGACGACGTCGGAGAGGCGATGGTGGTGAAAGTGTATAACCGACTGTCTGACGTCCCCTTTTTCCCGCTATTGGGACACGGGGAAAAACCCTAATAACGATCCGCACGAGTAAGCCTTCATTAGTTCACTCCTTCGACACCATCACGACTCCGAGAAGGTTGGCGTTATGAACCTCAACCGACGCCTGCGCGGGCGAGGTCGCCCGCGCCCACACTAGCGACAAATTATTGCGTCACGGTCTTCACCGCATCCCCGGTCTTGAAACCTGTTCCTGAAACTGCTGTGCAAACCGACGAGATGTCGTCCACGTCGGTAACTTTCACCACTCCGACCGGCGAAGCCAGGCGGCGAATCACCTTTCCGGTGGATGGATCTTTGATCTCCTTGGTGACCCGTTCCACGGTCAACTGATCGCCGACTTTCACTCCATTCTTGGCTCCGACGTTCAGAATAATCTGCCCGCTGTCGACCGCCGCTACCAAGCCTTCGACCACGATGGTCCGCGCGACCAATTTGTCTTTGTCGGCAACGAGTTCTGCAGTCATGCTGGTGACCGCGGATTTTACGGCCTCACCGATGATCGTATTCTGAAAATCGCTGCTGCCGAAATCCACGCCGCCGGCTCCGAAGCCGTTCCAGTTTCCGCCGCCTCCAAGGAAAGACGTGCTCTCGCGCGACGATTCGCCTTTGCCCTCGGCCACGCCCAGAATCTCGGCGGTATCAATGTCGACGATTCTGGCATCGAGGGCCACTACGGCTTTGGATTTCTTATGCGAGAAACCGCCCAGGCCGAAGCCACCCAGGCCACCTCCGGCGCCGCCGACCTTGGTGTTCTTGTTGTCATTGCCGAATTGCGTGATGCTGCCCACGATAATGGCATCGACGCCCAGGAGTTTTCCGATCCTGGCGGCGGAATTCGGGTCGGCGCGGTCGCTGTTGGAGAAATTTTGCTCCTTCAAAATCTTGTCCAGAGCTTTGCGCTCAATCACCGAGTAACTACCGTCCCTTACTAGATTGTTCACCAGAAGATCGGAAATGCCCTTGCCCACATCGACGTCCGAGCCGAACATGGCCGCTACCTGGCTGTGGACCGTGGCGTAGTCGAAATCAAAAATGGCCACACGCTTCTTGCGTCCGGTCGGCGCGGCTGGGGGTGCCGCAGGCGCGGCTGCCGTCGCTTGCGCCACACAGACGGGAACCGCCAAATTGTCCGCGGCCATGGCGCACACCAATATCGCTAGCATCAAGAACAATCCCTTTTTCCTCATGAATCTCCCCTTTTCGATTGCGAAACAACGCGAAGTGAGCCAGATCGGCTGTGTCTTTCAGCTTCGCCCGAGGCTAACTCCGAGTGCACCGCTTGTCAACTGCGGTTTTATCCCCGATGTGCAAGAATAAGCGAGACTTAACGCTAGGTAAAGCATGAATAAACTACGAGTCGGAATTTTATTTGGGGGACGCAGCGGGGAGCACGAAGTCTCGCTGCTCTCTGCGGCTTCAGTATTCGACGCCATCGATAAGAACAAGTACGAGGTCGTGCCCATTGGCATCACCAAACAAGGCCACTGGGTCACGGCCGCGGATGCGGAACGCCTGTTGAGAGGCGAGTTTACCCATCACGAGGAACGGCATTTGCGTGCCGGAGACCCGGCAGCTACGTCGGCAGCAGCGGTGCTGGCGAATGGGGAAGCAGTGGTAGTACCGCCCGAGCCGCAACCAGGCGGTTCGCTCACCGCCTTTCAGATGGATGCTGCATCGCAGAGCCTGGTTCGGCGCGCTGCGGATCGCGCCATCAATGTCGACATTATTTTCCCCGTTCTGCATGGCACCTTCGGCGAGGACGGAACTATCCAGGGACTGCTTGAATTGGCGGATATGCCTTACGTGGGAGCGGGCGTGCTGGGCTCGGCCGCAGGCATGGATAAAGACATCATGAAGTCTTTGTTTCGCGCCGCCGGCTTGCCCATGGTCAAGCACGTCACGGTGCTTCGCAGCGAGTGGGAAGCAGCGCCGAAAAAAGTTCACAAGCTGGTGGAAAGCAAGCTGAAGTATCCGGTGTTTGTGAAGCCGGCAAACTTGGGATCTTCCGTGGGCATCTCCAAGGCGCACGATCGCAAAGAGCTCGGACCTGCCATCGCCGAAGCCGCCAAATTTGATCGCAAGATCGTGATCGAGCAAGGGGTAGGAGGGAAAGGGAAAAAAGCGCGGGAGATCGAGTGCTCGGTACTGGGAAATGATCGGCCGGAAGCCTCGTTGCCCGGCGAAATTGTTCCCAGCAAAGAGTTCTACGACTACGACGCCAAGTATCTGGATGAAGGGTCGCAGCTGATCATTCCCGCCAAGCTCAGCAAAGCTGAAACCAAGACCGTACAGCAACTGGCGGTCGGGGCGTTCAAAGCGGTGGACTGTTCGGGTCTGGCGCGTGTGGATTTTCTGATGGACCCTAAGACCCGCAAGATTTATCTCAACGAGATCAACACCATGCCCGGATTTACTGTTATTAGCATGTATCCGAAGCTGTGGGCAGCTTCCGGGTTGTCCTATCCGGCGCTGATTGAGAAGCTGATTCAGCTGGGATTAGAACGCCATGAGGATAAAAAGAAAAATCAGTACAGCCGGTAGCTCCTCGGGGCGTAAATCCGACCTTTGGTCATCGAGCGGCAGTAATGAGTATTGACTTCCCGTACCTTCCTTGCTTAATATCAATATGACTTTCATGCAGAGTGGCTGAGGGACGAGCCCAGTGACGCCACGGCAACCGATTCGGGATCATATATCCCGACTGCAGGTGCCAACTCTCTCCTGGAAACGGGGAACATGAGATTCGGATGCGAGCACCATTGCATTCCGTAGCCTCTTTTCCTTTTCCCGGAAAAAGAGGCCTTCGTATTTTAGAGGTTCTTTTTCCTGGCTCGTCCCCGGCTACTCGCTAGAAGAAAGCGAGTAGCAAGATGGCTGACTACGAACTGCGTTGCCGGGAGTGCGGCAAGAGCTGGGGAAACCAGGCCCGGTCGATCTGCGACGATTGTTTCTCACCTCTCGAAGTCTTCTACGACTATGAGGCCGCGCGCGGCAAGTTTACCCGCGAGCGCATCGCCAGCCGCCCTCCCAACATGTGGCGGTATTCCGAGTTGCTGCCGCTGCCGGAGAACTTTCAGCCGCGCACTCCGGCGGGATTCACTCCGCTGCTGCACGCGCCGCAGCTGGCTCCGCGGTTGGGCGCCAAGAATCTCTTCTTGAAGAATGATGCGGTGTGCCTGCCCACCCTGAGTTTCAAGGATCGTGTGGTCGCGGTTGCCCTGGCGCAGGCGCGCAACTTTGGCTTCGACACCGTCGCCTGCTCCTCCACTGGAAATCTGGCGAATGCCGTAGCGGCGCAAGCGGCGCGCAACGGGTTCAAGGCCTGGATTTTTATCCCCGCCGATCTCGAGCCTGCAAAGATTTTGGGCACGCAAGTGTTCGGAGCCAAAGTGGTTCGCATCGCCGGAAGCTATGACCAGGTGAATCGCCTGTGCTCGCAGATTGCCGACGAACGCAACTGGGGATTCGTCAACGTCAACCTGCGTCCTTATTATGCCGAGGGCTCGAAGACGGTGGGATATGAAATCGCCGAGCAACTGGGCTGGCGTCTGCCCGATAACGTCGTCGTCCCTATGGCTGGGGGATCGTTGATCGTCAAGATCAAGAAAGCCTTTGATGAACTCATCGAGTTGGGATTGGTCGAGGCCAAGCCGGTAAGGATTTTCGGGGCGCAGGCGACAGGTTGTTCTCCGATCGCGACCGCCGTCAAAGCCGGCAACACCGAGATCGAGCCACAGAAGCCTTCTACCATCGCCCGCTCGCTGGCCATCGGCAATCCGGCGGACGGACACTATGCCATCAAGACCATTACCCAAAGCGGGGGCTGGGCGGAAGATGTTTCGGATCCGGAGATCGTCGAGTGTATTCAGCTGCTCGCCGAGACGGAGGGCGTGTTTACAGAAACAGCCGGTGGCGTAACTGTGGGGTGTGCGCGCAAGCTGTATAAGCAAGGACGCATCCGTCCTGAAGAGACCACGGTATTGTGCATCACCGGAAACGGCTTGAAGACCACTGATGCGCTCAACGGCAAATATGAAGCCGAAGAGCCGATTCGTCCGAAACTGGCCGAGTTTGAGAGCTACCTGCAGAGAGCGACGGAATGCCGCGAAATTCCGGAGACGGTGGAGGCCTGAAATGACCGTCACGGTTCAGATTCCAACAGCCCTACGCCGCCACACCGGGGGAACTGCCAAGGTGGACTGTTCGCCGGCCAACCTGGACGAATTGTTTTCGGTGCTGGACCAGCAGTTTCCGGAACTCAAGCCGCATTTGCGGGATGAGGCCGGCCAGGTGCGGCGGTTTCTCAACGTGTACGTGAACGAAGAGGACATCCGCTTCCTGGGCGGGAGCGGCTACACCTTTCGGGATGGAGACGAAGTTCTGCTGGTGCCGTCGATTGCAGGCGGATCTGCCTGATGTTGCCGTGCGGTGATGCCTCGAAAAGCTCCTAAACTGAAAAAAGTCAAACACTCTCAGGATGACACGGATTAATCGACTCGCTAAACCCTTGTCATCCTCAGCGAAGTTATCGTTCGCGCAGCGAACGATAACGCAGTCGAAGGACCCCTTTCACGCCAGTCACTATCACCGACGCATCAGGGAGTTCTCTGGGTTGGGCGTAGCTCGGGTGAGAATACCTTGCCACGTCCAGGTTAGCGTACACCGGTAAGGGATCCTTCGACTTCGTTGCTGCTGCGCTTTGCGCTGCAGCCACTCCGCTCAGGATGACATGGCGTTTAGGTCTTGAAAGAGTGCACTGAAGCCGCGCCTTTTCACTGCGTCACTTCGAACTTCTGTTTGCTCACCAGCTTGCCGCTTGAACGAGTGACAGTCACCTTGCCCGTGGTGGCCCCGGTTGGAACCGTGGCTTCGAGGAAGGTGCTGGATTTGATCGTGTATTTAGCCCCGACTCCGTTGAACGACACCGCCGTGGTGCTCTTGAATCCATGGCCAAGAATGCCGACTGTCTTTCCCACCTTGCCGACGGAGGGAACCAAGCCCGCGAACGACTTTAAACTCTCGTTCACGCTGTAAAACTCGCCGTTCTCATATTCCCCACCGGCATCGTCCTCCCCGTACAAAATCCCATTGGTGTGCTGTATCGGCGTAACTTCGGGATCGGAATTGGCGCCCAGAACACCGAGCCCGGTGAAGGCGCCTGCGGGGGTAATGCGGTAGAAGATTCCCAGATTGAAAGCTGCGCGCGAGGTCACGCCGTAGAAGTTGCCGTCGTTCGCTAACACTACCCCCGCAACGGGAAAATATGTCCCGTCCGCGGTGGAGAACGAGTGCACCACAGAAAACTTGCCCTGGCTGGTGATGTTATACAAGGTGCCGCAAGCGCCATTCGCACAGCTAGTAGCGGAAGTATTGCCGATCGTGGTGCCGTAGAAACTTCCGTTGTTCGCTTGAATGAGAGCGGAGCCGGGGTTCTCCGCCAGAATCCCGTCGAAGGAGTAGAGCGTGGTGAGCTTTCCCTTGGTGGTGATTTTGAATACGGTACCGCAGCCGCAGGTTCCGCTTCCGCCCGACTCGGTGGTGCCGTACAAATTCCCATCGCTCGCCAGGAGAAGCGGGGCGGAGGGGCTTGCACCGTGCGTCCCATCGAAGGAATAGAGGGAGGTAAAGCCGCCCGAAGGAGTGATCTTGTACACCGTCCCCAGATTGCTAACCCCTCCCTGCAAGGTAGTTCCGTAGAAATTCCCATCCGTGGCTTGCACGGGCGGCGCCTCGGGATAAGCCCCATCGTTGTTGTCGAAAGAGTGGAGCGTCGTCGGGGAGGTGCCGGAAGGAGAAATCTTGAATACGCTTCCGTTGCCGTAGTTGCTGGTGCAAAGGTCCGACAAACTGCCGTAGCAAAAGTCAGATGCAGCGCCGTAAAAATTGCCGTCCGTGCCCAGCGTCAGACCGCTCAGGGGATGCGCGGGATGGGCGCAGGGAAAGCTCCACATCACCGTCAGGCTTCCCGCCTGGGTAAGCTTGAAAATCGTCCCACAGTTCGCTGAGCCTCCGAAAAGCGTAGTGCTGTAAAAATTGCCGTCGCGGCCCTGGGCGATGACTCCGGGAGCGCTGGGGCGTCCAGCGTCATCCGCTGTACCGCTAAATTGGTAGAGAATCTGAAGTTGGGCCTGGGAGCTGACGGCAACGAAGGCCAGCCCCAGCAGAGTAACCACTCCGAGAGTCCGCGTGTTGATCATCCTCACAGAATTCTCCTCACCATTGGGTTGGCAGCTCTGCCATATGGACCGCGCCCGACGCCCGGCCCGGAGCAAACCTATAATCGGTGCAACACCCGAAAATTCCGCTTGCTCACCAGGTTGCCTTTCGACGTGGTCACGGTCACCCGTCCGGTGGTCACCCCAGTTGGAACCGTGGCCTCCAGAAAGGTACTGGATTTGATCACAAATTTCGCCGCTGTCCCATTGAAAGAAACCGCGGTAGCTCCCTTGAACCCCTGCCCCAAAATGCCGACCGTCTTCCCCACCTTGGCGGCGGAAGGAACCAGTTCCGCAAATGCTGCCAAACCTAGATCCAGGCCATAAAACACGCCGCGCCCATTGTCCCCGCCAGCGCTAGTGTCTCCAAACAAAAGCCCGGTTGTGTGCTGCAACGGTGTGTCGGTCGGTGAGCTGCCGTTGAGATTTAAAAAGTCGTACAAGACCTCGTACTTACCCTGGGGGCTGATGCGGTAGACAACGCCATAGCCCCAATACCCGCCCAAGCTGGTCGTACCGTAGAGGTTGCCGTCGCTGCCCAAGGTTACCCCCGCAATTGGCGATTGCCCGTCCAATCCTGAAAAAGAGTGCAGCACGGTCAGCTTACCCTGGCTTGTGACCTTGAAGACCGTGCCCCAACGGGTAGTGCCGCCTACTCCCGTTGTCCCATAGAAGTTCCCATCGGTCGACTGGAACAGCGGAGCGGCCGGGGCTGCACCGTCGGGCCCGGCCGTGAAAGCATAGAGAGTGGTGACTTTTCCCTGCGGCGTCATTTTGAAGATGGTTCCGCACCCGATTGGGTCGCAGATGGTCCCAGCAGGGCCACCGGAAGCCGCCGTACCGTAAAAGTTCCCGTCGGTCCCTTGCACCAGCGAACTGTAAGGATTGGCGCCGTTGGTTCCGTCGAAGGAGTAGAGCAGGGTGAAGCCGCCGGAGGAGGTGATTCGGTACACCGTCCCTAAATTATTCGCGCCTCCACTTGGCGTGGTCCCGTAGAAGGCGTCGTCTGTGCCCTGGATGGGCGGTGACACGGGAAGTGCTCCATCGGCGAATGAAAAAATGTGGAGTTGTGTCACGGGCGAACCAGACTGAGATACCCTAAACACGGTTCCGGCGGCAACGTCCTGGCCGCCGCAAGACTGCGAGGTGTAGAACTGGGTAGTGCCGTAGAAATTGCCGTCCCTGCCCAGGGTGAGGCCACTGTACGGTTCGGCCCCACCGTCGTATCCATTAAAGCTAAAGACGACGGTCAGCTTTCCCTGGGGGGTAATTTTGAAGATCGCGCCACAGCCGAAGGCGCCGCCAACAACTGTTGTGCCGTACAGATTGCCGTCGTGACCTTGGGCGATGGTTCCTTGTGCTTCAGGTAACAAGGCGTCTCCGCTTCCGCCGTCGCCGAATTGGTAAAAGATCTGAGCTTGCGCGCCGAGGGCGGCGCAAACCACCGCCAGGACGGCAGCCCACCTGCACGTTCGCATTGTCCCCATGGTCATAACGTCCTCCCACGAAACCTGCAGCCGTCAGGCCGTACAGGCTGAACAAATGGCGGCAATCATACAACGCTTTGCTCTCGGAAGCCAGAGGCAGCCGGGGCAGGCGCTCGGCCAAAGCCAGGCCGCCTTTGGTAACTTTGTGCGCCTTTCCCGGCTGTGCTATTATCTAACTAACTGGTTAATTAATATGCACGCCAAGACCTCTCACTCCCGTCTCGGTTCCCGCGGACAGCCCGATCAGAGCCGCGCCGCCATCCTCAACGCCGCGCTGCGCGAGTTCGCCCAACAGGGAATCGCCGGAGCCCGCACCGACGCCATCGCGCGCGCCGCCAAAGTCAATAAAGCGCTGCTCTACTACTATTTCAAGGACAAGGAAACCCTCTACGGTGCTGCCCTCGACTATGCCTTTGGGCAGATGGGCGAGCATATGCTGGCGGTCTTGGACCGCGATCTCCCTCCCAAAGAAAAGATTCTCACCTATGTAGGCGAGTACTTCGATTACATCGCCAGCCACGGTTTCAATCGCAATCTGGCCCAGATGGAGATGATGCGCGCCGGACACGGGTCCCCGCACTTGAAACGTATTGCCAAACGATATTTCAAACCCCTGTTCATGAGGATCACTGAGATCATTCGCCAGGGTATTGCTGCGGGCGACTTTCGGCCTGTGAATCCCTTGCAGTTCATGCCCTCAATGGTGGCGCTGGTCGTCTTTTACTTCATCAGCGCTCCGGTCATGAAGAACATCTCCGGCTTTGATCCTCTGTCGCCCGCCAAGCTCGCCGAACGGCGGGCGGCGGTTCTGGATTTCATCTCGGCTGCTCTGTTCTTGCATCCGGGCGAGAAGCTGGGAGCAGCAAGATGAGAATCCACACTCGCAACTCGCCGGTGGTGACTCGTCATTCGCCGAAAATCATAGGACGCAACGAAGGACTCCTCCTACTCTGGCAAGAAGGACGACGAACATGAGTGTACGCAATAAATTTCTGATCATTCTCGGTGTGATACTCGCCATTACCCTGACTTACTATTTTCTGTCCACTCCCAGCAACCGCGACCTGGTCCTCATCGGTACCGTCGATTCCAACCAGGTGATGGTGAGCCCGCAAATCGAGGGCCGCATTCAGAAGCTGCTGGTCGAGGAAGGCACGCAGGTAAAGCAGGGCGATCTGATCGCGGTGCTCGATCCCGCCGAACTGGAAGCCCAGGAACGGGCAGCCGCCGCGACCATCGATAGCATGAAGTTCAAAGTGGCGGAAACTCAATCCACGTTGGAAGCCACCCAGGGCATGACTTCGAGCAGCGTGCAGAACGCGCAGGCTCGGCTGGCTTCCGCACGAGCGCAGCTGCTGCAATCTGAAGCCACGCTGGAGCGCACAGAAAGCGACAGCCGGCGCACCATCGAACTGGCCAACCAGGGAGTAGCTTCGGATCAGGACCGCGTCCAGGCCCAAACCAACCTCGCGGCGCAAAAGGCGGTGGTGCAGTCGCTGCAGCAGCAAGTCAGCGCGGCCCAGGCCGATCTCGACACCGCCGTGGCCAATACGCACACGGCTCATGCGGCGCAGCGCACTGTGGAGTCCACCCAGGCGCAGGCTGCGAATGCGGAAGACATGCTCAAACAGGCGGAAGTTCGCTTGGGCTATACCAAGATCTATGCGCCGGTCAGCGGAACCGTTTCCGTGCGCGCGGCGCGTGAAGGTGAGGTTCTGAATCCCGGCCAGGCGATTGTAACCATTGTTGAACTCAGCGATACCTGGGTGCGGGCCCCGATTCCCGAGACCGAGGCCGATCACATCGGCTTGGGAGACACGCTACGGGTGCGGCTTCCTGGTGGGACGCTGACTTCCGGAAAGGTTTTCTTCAAGTCGGCCGAAGCCGATTTTGCGACGCAACGCGACGTTAGCCGGAGCAAGCGGGACATCCGAACCATCATACTCAAAGTCCGGCTGGACAATCCCAAAGGCGCCTACGTTCCCGGCATGACGGCGGAGGTGCTGGTCTCTCCAGAACAACTCACGGGCGCCCCGCAGGAAAATACGGCGGAGAAGCGGCCATGATTTCTGACCTGAATGCCAATGCCGGGACGCAGAGCGAGGCAGGCTCGAACGGCCATGCCGCTGGCGCAGCGATTGCGCCCAACGCCATCGAGGTCGACCACATCGTCAAGAAGTACGGAGACTTTACCGCGGTTGACGGCGTTTCCTTCCAGGTAAAGGAGGGCGAGATTTTCGGCTTGCTGGGTCCGAATGGAGCCGGCAAGTCCACGCTCATCCGGATGATGACCACGCTCATTCCGATCACTGCGGGAGCGGCCCGGATCAACGGACACGATGTCCAGAAAGATCCTGATGACGTGCGGCGATCGATCGGCGTCATTCCGCAGGCGTTGACCAGCGATCTCGACCTCACTATTGAGGAAAATCTGAATATCTACGCCAAGCTGTACGACGTTCCCGCCAAGACACGGAAGGCCGCAATCGATGAACTGCTGGAGTTGGTGGATTTAACCAAATGGCGCTCGGCGCAAACGAAAACTCTGTCTGGAGGTATGCGGCGGAGGCTGGAGATTGCGCGTGGCTTGGTGCATAGCCCGCAAATCTTCTTTCTGGATGAGCCCACTACAGGACTCGATCCGGTGTCGCGCGTGGCTGTGTGGGAGATGCTGACCAACATCAAGAGCCACCGCCAGCTCACCATTCTGATCACTACGCATTACATGGACGAGGCCGACCGGCTCTGCGACCGCATCGCGATTGTGGATCACGGCAAACTGGTAGCGCTCGACACGCCTATGGCGCTTAAAGCCAGCGTTCCGGGGTCGAACGTGATTGAAGCCCAATTCGAGAACCCTCCAGCAGATTGGGAGCAGCGACTGCACCAGCTGAGTGATGTCACCTCGGTTCAGTCTGAGGGCGCAGGAATGTATCGGGTGCTGACCGGCAACGGATCGAAGACCACGACCGAACTGGTGGAATCGGCGGTGCAGGCCGGAGTAGGCGTGAAATCGCTCTCAGTGCAAAACACAACTCTGGACGATGTATTCGTCCACTACACCGGGCGGCAGTTGCGCGACGAGCTGCAGAAATCTTATTCATTCGTTATGCCACCCAGACCAGGATTGCAACCATGAACCGGATGCTGGCGATTGTCGAACGCGAAATGCGGAAGTTCTTCCGCTCCCCCGCGCTCATGATGGTGTCGATGATTTTCCCGCTGGTACAGCTCATCGTGCTGGGCAATGCGTTCGGCGGCAAGATCCACGATGCCAAACTCGGCCTTGTCGATCAGGATGGCGGCACCCAGGCGCTGAAGATCCGCGAGGCATTCGATTCTGTCCGGTCCAACATGCGGACTTTTGAGCCGGTTTACTACCACGACCAGAAGACTGCGTTGGAAGACGTGCGCAACGGCAAGATCCAGGGAGCCGTCATCATTCCGCCACAATATTCGCGGAGGGTGTATGAGCAGGACGCGCCGCGCATCGCTCTGGTGGTGGACAACAGCGACAACTTCATGAGTTCGACTCTCGAGGGTGAACTCACGGACATCACCGCCGCGTTGAATCAGCCCACCGTGTCGCCCCGCATTCTGCAGCAAACCGTGTTGCAGATTGTGGAGCTGTATCCCTACATCGAATACATGAAGTACCTGCTGCCGGGGTCCATTACGTTGGCCATGTTTGTTTCGGTGATGATCGGCGGCGGCATGCTCTATATCGACGACAAGGCCCGCGGCGTGCACGAGGGCTATTTGGTGACTCCGATCACGAAAATGGAATTGGTGTTTGGGCTGAACGGCGCGGGCGCCATCAAAGCGGTGATGACCGGGATCATCATTACGCTGATCGGGTCACTCATGTCCGGCGTAGGAACGGTCTTTCATTTGGATACGGTGCTCGGGCTAATGGTCATGATTCTGCTGACTTCGGTTGGTCTGAATTCCATGATGTTCCTGATGATGGTACGAGTGGAAGATCCGCTGGTGCCGCGAGCGACTTTCGGCATTCTCAACACCTTGCTTTTTTTCCCCAGCGGAGCCATCTATCCGATCGAGGCGTTTCCCTGGTGGCTGCGGGCCATCGCTAAAGCTGACCCGTTCACCTACGCGGTGCACGGGTTCAAGTCCCTGCTGCTGAAAGAAACCGGCTTGAGCGCCGTAGTTCCCGACATGATTTATCTCTCCATCTTCGCGATTGTCACACTCTCGATTGCGACGCCGTTGTTCAAGAGAACCCTGTAAGACTTGAACCGCGGAGGACGCAGAGAAGGCGGAGAACACACGGCAAAAAGATCCAGCCCAAGAAGTTCTCCGCGATCTCTGCGTCCTCTGCGGTAATGGGTTTCCGGTTGCTTCCCACTTCCGTTATGCTTATGGAAGCTATGACCTTGCTCGATGCCCAGGAATACGATTCGGCTGCCGCCCGCCGGCGGAAGATCTGGATTGCAGCGATCGTTCTGGTGGTTTTATTTGCGGTCTGGGTGACGTGCCACATGCGCGATCATCGGGAGCGGGCAGCAGTGGGAAAATTCTTCGTGGCTCTGCAGAAGCAGGATTATGAGACCGCTTACGCCGTGTGGTTCAACGATCCCGCATGGCGGCAGCACCCATCGAAATATCCCAACTACCCGTTCAATGATTTTTACCGCGATTGGGGACCCGGTGGAGAATGGGGCCTGGTGAAATCCCATACCGTGGATTGTTCTTTGGTTCCCAGCGGAGGCAGCGGGGTCATCGTGCAAGTCACGGTGAACGGGCGCGCTGAGCACGCTTACGTCTGGGCCCAGAAGGCGGACGGCACGCTCTCCTTTTCGCCGACCGAGATCGACTGCGGGAATTGGTGGGCCTGGGTCACGGAATAGGGCTGTGCAGAATTCAAACTTCAGCCGGAACTCAATCAACGGCTGCCATCGTGAGCGCAGTTTGACCGGTTGCCACGCAACCAATCAACGAAGTCGAAGGATCCCTTACATGCTTGGGTCCCGCTAAAACCGTTCAGGGAGTTCTTCCGCAACGGATGACATTGATCAGACGCTAACCTCGACCTGCTGCAAAGCTTTTTGCAGCGACGCTTCATCCTCTACGTTGACGCTCTTTCTTGAGCGATCGATTTGCCGCATCAGGCCCCAGAGTACCTTGCCCGGGCCGACTTCGACGAATGTCTGAACGCCCTTGGCGATCAGGAGGCGAACCGATTGCTCCCACTTCACCGATCCCGTCACCTGACGGATGAGCGCGTCACGGCTGCGGGCGGCGTCTTCGACCAAAGCTGCGTCGACGTTGCAAACGACCGGAACTCTGGGAGTGTGGAAGGTGAGTGCATTCAGGTCGACGGCGAGACGATCCTGCGCGGGTTTCATCAGGGAGCAATGGAAAGGGGCGCTGACCGGAAGTATCCTGGCTTTTTTCGCACCACGCTCCTCGGCCAGCTTGCAGGCCCGCTCGACGGCCGCGCTATTTCCAGAGATCACGATCTGCTCGGCGGAGTTGATGTTGGCGGGCTCGCAGACCTCGCCTTGAGCCGCGTCCTTGCAGATGGCCGTCACCCGATCCAGATCCATGCCGAGAATCGCGGCCATTGCACCCACCCCCACCGGCACCGCTTCCTGCATGTAAGTGCCACGATTTCGCACGGTGCGGACCGCGTCCGCGAAACTCAGCGTGCCCGCGGCCACGTGCGCCGAGTATTCGCCCAGGCTGTGCCCAGCCTCGAAGGATGGACTCACGCCCTTGTCGATGAGCACGCGCCAGGCCGCGACGGAAACCGTGAGGATGGCCGGTTGGGTGATGGCTGTGAGACGAAGTTGATCCTCCGGCCCTTCGAAACAAAGTTGCGACAGTTTGTAGCCGAGAGCGTCGTCGGCTTCCTCGAAGGTTTGTCGGGCGACGGAAAACTTCTCCGAGAGGTCCTTGCCCATGCCGACAGCTTGCGAGCCCTGGCCGGGGAACAGAAAGGCGATGTTGGAAGCAGTCATAGTTTTTGCAGGTGCGGGCGTCCTCGCCCGTGCGGGGCTCCTGTGGACCGGAAGGACGAGCGAGGACGCTCGCGCCTACATCTTCCCGACTCTACGTGTTCTGTAGAACCGCCGGGCGTATCGCAGCCAGTTCTTTTTCGATGTTTTCGTTGACCTTGCTCTCGGCGAATTCGGCGGCCACGCGAATCGCATTCTTGATGGCGTTGGCGTTCGACGACCCGTGGGTGATGAAACACACTCCTTTTATACCCAAGAGCGGCGCGCCGCCGTATTCCGTATGGTCGAGGCGCTTTTTGAAATCGGCGAAGGCGCTGCGCGAAAGCAAATATCCCACCTGGCGCGTAATCGTCGCTTTGAGTGTTTCCTTGAGCGTGAAGCGAACCAGGTTGGCGACGCCTTCGGAAATCTTCAAGGCAACGTTTCCCACAAAACCGTCAGCCACAATGACGTCGACCCGGCCGCCATAGAGATCGCGTCCCTCGACGTTGCCCACAAAATTCAAAGGGAGTTCTCTCAGCAGTTGATAGGCTTCCTTGGTCAGCTCGTTTCCCTTGGATTCTTCTTCACCAATGGAAAGCAAACCCACCCGCGGACGCCGGGTTCCGAACATGGTACGGAAATAAATCTCGCCCATCACCGCGAACTGTTCGAGGTTATGCGCCTTGCAATCTACATTGGCGCCGACGTCGAGAAGAGTTGCGGCGGTTCCCAGTGCGGTGGGAAAAACGGCGGCGAGGGCGGGACGATCTACCCCGGGAATTGCTCCCAGCACCATTTTCGCGGTGGCCATGGCAGCGCCGGTATTGCCGGCGGTTACAAATCCTTTGGCGCGGCCATCGCGCACCAGGCGAAGACCCACGCGCATAGAAGAATCGCGTTTGGCGCGGACCGCCTGGACTGCCTTGTCTTCCATGCTGATGACTTCGCTGGCATGGACGATTTCGATGGGCAACCGGGAAGCGCCCAGATACCGCCCCAGCTCTGCCCGCAGGGTCTGCTCCGGTCCTACCAACAGCACGCGCACGCCGGATTGCCGAGCCGCCTGAATGGCGCCTTCAATCTCAGGCTTCGGCATGCGGTCCGAACCCATTGCGTCGAGGGCAATGACGCTAGGCATGATATGGCAGTGTTAGCTGGTTTCTTTGACTTCCAGAACTTCGCGGCCTTTATAGTAACCGCATTTCGCGCAAGCACGATGCGGCATTTTGCGCTCGTGGCAGTTGGGGCATTCGGAAAGTGAATGGCTCTTCAGTGAATCGTGGGCGCGACGGCTTCCGGTACGTGCCTTGGAATGTCGCCGTTTTGGATTTGGCATTTCGATTCCTTTTTTGGACGCGGCCATCGCCGGGCCCTGATTTCTGTTTCGCGTTTCAGTGTTCCAGTTTGCCGCGAAGATCTTTCAGCGCCGACCAGCGCGGATCCTCCACCGGCTCGGCACAGGAGCAAGTCCCGGAGTTCAAGTTGGTACCGCAATACGGACAAAGCCCTTTGCAATCCTCGCGGCAGATGGCTTTGAGTGGAAGGGCCAGCAAAACCTGCTCCCGAATCACATCCTCGAGCAGCAATCCTTCCCCTTGATAATAACTGATCTCGGCTTCGGCGCCGGTCACCGACATCTCCTCGCGCCCGGAATCCACACCCTGCGGCCGATACAGGAGATCGAAGCTTCGTTTTACGTCCTCGATCACTGGCTCCAGGCAGCGGGCGCAAGCCATTTCTAGCTGAGTGGAAAGCTCCCCGTTCACTCGTATGTCTTTTATTGTCTGATGCTTGCCGTGGTGTTCCTCGACCAGTTGGGCGCGACCGGCAGCGTGCAATCCGGAAGTTTGTCGAAAGTCCGCCCCCAGATCGATTATCCCGGGACGGAACTCCTCATCGAAGTCCACCGGCTGGCGTTCTAATTCTTGAAGGTCGATGAACATCGAAAACCCCGCGCCCCTCCCCGATACCGCCAACGACGCGGAGCCCGCTCAGAGGCGTAAGTTCTCTCGGAAGCTACAGTTAAAGAATAAAGGCGGTGGAAGCGCAGTGTCAAGGAAAGGGGGATGGGGGTAGTGGCTCAGTTTGACGATGGCACCAGCAAAACCATCCACCACAAAGGACACGAAGTTCCACGAAGGTCTAGTTTCAAGGGCTTTCCTTTGTGTACCTTCGTGTCCTTTGTGGTTTCCCCTCGGCAAATTGAGCCACGACCGGGATGGGTTTACGATAGTAACGGCTTCCGCTCGCACCACCATGGACGAATTCGACCCCTCCACTCATCCGGTGCCCCCGCAGTCCCTCCCGCCCGAGGGGTCAGCTTCCGATCAGCTACGGCCCGCTTTCCCTGTGCAGCGCGGGCACGTCCTGTTCATTGGCCCTGAGGGATTGCGCGCGGGGTGGCGGATATTCCTCTACCTGGGAATGGGCGTCGTTGTCTTCTTCTTGCTCTCAACATTCGTTGCGCTGATCTCGGAGCGCGCCGGCAGCCTGTGGCGGGATATGTTCACTGAGGCGGTTATGGCGATCTCTGCGCTGGCTCCCGCATGCGTCATGGCGAGAATTGAGGATCGGCCCTTCGGCGCGTATGGATTGCCGGTTAGGCAGGTATTCGGAAAACAGTTTTGGCTGGGTGCGGCGTGGGGAATCGCGTCATTCTCTTTTCTGATGCTTCTGCTGCGCGGGATTGGAGTCTTCAGCCTCGGCCACCTTGCCTTGCACGGCGAACGCGCTCTGAAGTTTGCTTTGTTCTGGGCGATCTACTTTCTGCTGGTGGGGTTCTTCGAAGAGTTCGCGCTCCGCGGCTACGTGCAATTTACCTTGGGAAACAGCGTTGGGTTCTGGCCGTCGGCGCTGCTCCTCTCCCTGGTGTTCGGAGGCATTCACATTTTCAATTCCGGCGAAGCATGGATCGGGGAACTCGGGGCGGCGGCGATCGGTTTGTTTTTCTGCCTGACTCTACGGCGAACCGGAAGCCTGTGGTTCGCGGTAGGCATGCACGCATCCTGGGATTGGGCAGAAAGCTATCTTTATTCCGTGCCCGACAGCGGCGGCATGGTGCCGGGACACTTGATGCATTCGTCTTTCCACGGCTCACGCTGGCTGACCGGCGGCTCGGTGGGCCCAGAGGGAAGCGTGCTGTTGTTCGTCGTAATCGCGCTGCTGTGGGTGGGGTTCGACCGGGTGATGAAGGACGGGCGTCCTGAGCGCAGTTTGAAGGGTGCTCGCCCGTCGTAATCAAGCTCATGCGTGGCCCAGGCCGGAGAGCGCGACTGGAACCGCGCCCTTGCAAAACTCTAAACGTCGATCCCGAAGCGGATCAAGAAAGACGGGTGGGGGCACCCGTCCTCCAAACGTACGGCGCTCTACCACGAATAGTGCACGGTGTAGCTCACCACTTCTTCCCCGTCTGGGGCGATGGTGATGGGAAACTCTGTGGTCTGCGCGTCGGTCTTGTGTGACGCTTGCGACTGCTCGATCAGCTTCCAGTTGGTCCAGCGGTAGAGGTGCTCGACCACGCGCACATTCACCGGCTCTTTCTTGTGATTACGCACTTTGATCTCGAATGACTCCTCCATCCAGTTGTGACTTGAGTCGACATGAAAGTTAGTGCGCTTGCGCTCGCCGACTACATCGAAGGCGTTCCCCGTATAGACGCGGATGGTCTCGTCCTTGGGGGTGTGATCGATTGTATTTTCGCCGACGAACTCCAGGTGACCGTCGCTATCGCGGCGGTAGAAACGCAGTTTCCCTTTGGGTAGAGGAATGCCGAGGTGGTTGGTGTCGGCGTTCTTGAATTCCTCCATCACCCAGACTTTGGGATTCGACGCCGTACCATAGCTGGGTTCGTTGCGAATCTGCTCGGGATTGTAGTAGCCATACTGGTCGGTGCGCACGCCGTCGTAGACGTAAAGACGCTGAGCATGAATGCTGGTGGCGCGCACGAATTCCACCTGCTTGGTCTCCTGATCGCGCAGAGTGGTCGGACGCTGCAGGGTGTAAAGATGAAATTCGTCGAAAGATTTCTCGCGAACGACCGGGGCCATGGCGGCTTCGTCCATGGCTTTGGCTGCCGCGTATACGCGTCCGCTGACAGTGTTTTCCTGAATTTTATTCACATCGCCCGCCAGCAGCTTGATGTTGGCATTTTCAAACGTCTTGCCACTCTGGTTGCGCATGGTGACCCAGCCGATCATGTCGAGGACATCGAACTTGCTGTTTGATTTGTCGGAGACCACCAGGTTGTAGTCGGCCTGCCAGCTCATGCCGCCGCTCACGTAGGAGATTTCGGCATCGAACTTTCCGGGATCGTTGGTTTCAAGCAGCCAGCTCAAGGTCGGCTTCAGGATGGAGTCGCCGGTCAGAGCGGGGAATAACGGCTGTCCTGGAAGTCCGAAGCGCAGGATGCCATCGATTTCGACCAGTGGCTGGCCGTAGTTGACCTGCTGGTATCCGTTGGCGTAAGCCGCGCTGGGGACGTAACCGCTGCGGATGATCTTGCCCTTGATGATCTCCTGCTTTTCGCCGCGCTGCACCAGAAAGTCGATGGTCTTGCCTTCATAGAACGAGAGCAGCAGCTCCTGCGAGATGGGATCGTTGCGATAGCTCTGCTCGAGAACTTGCAAAGCGCGGCCGGAAGGATCGCGGAGGATGACGGAATCCGGCTCCAGATGCGCGGCGATGCCGGCAAAGTCGACGTGGTTGATGCCGGCTTTCAAGTCCATGGGCAGACGCTCGCGGGCGACAAAGAAACTCTGGTTGTAGATGGTGAGGGCGGGCGCGGTGTCGGCCGCGTTATCCTGCGCGATTCCCAGGCCGCACAGGCAGAACAGAATCAGGATCAGCTTCTTCATAGTGAGTCTCCTCGTTTCGTGTAGGACGGAAGGAGGAGGTTCCGGCCTGTCTGGAGAACGTGGGGCTGGGAGGAACTTGCAGGCAGGGCTCAGCGCCAATGGGCACTAAGGGGCACAGAGGTAACTGGGAGTAACCGGAACAATGTGGTTTAGCGTCGAACCAAATTTTTGCGGATCCAGGCAGCCAGATCGTTCTCGGACAGCCGGCCAGCGGCTAAACGCAGAATGGTCTCTGCCGCTTCGGCTTGGTCAACCTGCAATTCGTAGCCATTCAGCGACAGGAATAAGCCCAAGGCAAGAAAGCCGGCTCGTTTGTTGCCGTCATTGAACGGGTGGTCGCGAACCAGACCAAAACAGTAGGCCGCAGCCAACCTCGCCAAATCCGCCTTGGTCTCGTAGACATGAACATGCTGCGGCCGGGCCAGTGCGGCATCCAACGCAACCTCGTCGCGTAGGCCGGTTAGGCCGCCGTGCTCAGCGAGGGTTTCTTCATGCAACAGCAACAAGGCCAGACGGTCGATCCAGCGCGGATGTTTCATTTGGCCAGCGCCCGGAAGGTGTCGCGGTATTTGGTCAGGAACTCGCGTCCCTTTTTGAGCTGCCGTTCTATCTCGGGATCATAGGGCGTGAGCAGATAGCCTTCGGGCGTTTCGACCGCAAAAAGCGTGCCGTTCTTCTTGAGCTTCAGGCGAACTAGCATCTCTTTCGGCAGCAAGACACCGGTGGACGTCCCGACAGCGCGGAGTTTGAGCTTCATGAAATCCCCCATTGCTATGATCATTATAATGGGGTAGTCAAACCACGAGGACGTACAAACACCCAGCCCGTTGACGTCGACACGGAGCGGGCCAGGACGGGCGAGGGCGCCCGTCCCCACACAAGCAAAGCTAAATATCGAGGTTCTTTACGTCCAGAGCGTTGTCTTCGATGAATTTGCGGCGGGCTTCGACGTCTTCGCCCATCAGGGTGCTGAAGATGGTTTCGCACTCGGCGATGTCTTCAAGTTTGACGGAGAGCAGCGTGCGCCGCTCCGGGTCCATGGTGGTTTCCCAGAGCTGCGGCGCTGTCATCTCCCCCAGGCCTTTGTAGCGCTGGACAATGTAATCCTTGCGGCCCTCGGCCAGGACGTACTCGAACAGGTCACGCGCCGTGGTTTTCTCCACGGTTTCTGGCTCGGACTTTTTCCTGGCTACGGCTTTGGCCGGGGGTTCCTTGCCGGCTTTCTTCTGAGCTTCGCGCTCCGTGTCGGTCAGTTCTTCGACGTTGCCGTCACCATTCTTGGGCGCTCCCTTGGCCAAAACTTCTACCACGAACGGCGGATCCAGATAGGTTTCGATCTGCTTGAACTTGGAGAGCAGCTGGCGATACTCCGCCGTCGTTGCCAGCTCCCAGTTGATCAGATGTTCGGCGCCCTGCGAGTTTACGTAGCGCACTTCCCAGAGATTGTGCTCCTCGTCAAAGCGGCTCTCGACTTCCTTGAAGGCGCGATCTTTCTGCAGCTTTTTGAGGTCTTTTTCCAGTTTCTCTACTTTCCTGGGAGCGGCTTTCTTGTCGCCTTCGAAATCCGCGCGTTTGGAAAGATCAAGCTTGGGCAGCAGGTCGGTGACTTTTTCGTCACGCAGCCGCTTGTCGACCTTGTCGAAGAAACCTAGATACTCGTTCAGCACGGTGATGAACTTGGTCAGGGCAGCGCCTTCCAGCTTGGCCGCGCCTTCTCCATAGCGCACCACCAAACCTTCCGAGGCTCGCTTCACCATCACTTTTACGTACTCTTTGTCGTCTTTGATGTACTGCTGCGACTTGCCCTTCTTGATGGAGTACAGGGGCGGCTGGGCGATGAACACGTTGCCGCGCTTGATCAACTCCTGCATGTGGCGGAAGAAAAATGTCAGCAGCAGGGTGCGGATGTGGCTTCCGTCCACGTCGGCGTCGGTCATCAGGATGATTTTGCCGTAGCGCAATTTGGTGGCATCGAAGTCCTCCTTGGAGATGCCCGTGCCCAGCGCCGTGATCATGGCGCGAATTTCTTCGTGGCCCAGCATCTTGTCGTAACGGGCTTTTTCGACGTTGAGAATTTTACCCTTGAGCGGAAGGATGGCCTGAAAACGCCGGTCGCGGCCCTGCTTGGCAGTGCCGCCGGCCGATTCGCCCTCCACCAGGAACAATTCGCAGCGTTCGGGCTGGCGTTCGGAGCAATCGGCAAGTTTGCCGGGCAATCCTCCACCATCCAATGCGCCCTTGCGTCGGGTCAGGTCGCGGGCTTTTCTGGCGGCTTCGCGGGCCCGCGCAGCTTCCACGGCTTTGTTGATGATCTTGCGTCCGACTGGCGGATTTTGTTCGAGAAACGCGCCCAGGCGTTCGTTGACGAAAGCCTGCACGGTGCCGGCGATGTCGGAGTTTAATTTTCCTTTCGTCTGACCCTCGAACTGCGGCTGCGACAGCTTTACGCTGATGACGGCGACCAGACCTTCGCGCACATCGTCACCGGTCAGATTCTCTTTCACATCTTTGAACAGCCCCATCTGCTGGCCGGCGTAATTGATGGTGCGGGTGAGCGCAGTGCGGAAGCCGGAAAGGTGCGAGCCGCCATCGACCGTGTTGATATTGTTGGCGAAGCTAAAAACGGTTTCCGAGTAGCCGTCGTTGTACTGCAGGCCAATCTCCATGACCACGCCGTCGCGCTCGGCTTCCATGTAGATGGGCTTGTCGTGCAGGACGGCTTTTCCGCGGTTCAGGTGCCTGATGAACTCGGCGATGCCGCCGTTGTATTTGAACTCTGCGGTCTTCGGCTCACCGGTCTTGGGATCGGTGGTGCGCTCGTCGGTGAGCGTAATCAGCAGTCCTTTGTTGAGGAACGCGAGTTCGCGCAAGCGTTGCGCCAGCGTGTCAAAGTTATATTCCGTGACCGTGAAGATACTTCTGTCAGGCAGGAAGTGGACCTTGGTTCCTCGTCTCTTAGCAGCGCCCGCCTTCTTCAGCTTGCTGGTGGGCTCCCCTTTGGAATAGGTCTGCTCCCAGGTGAATCCATCGCGCCAGATTTCCAGAATCAGTTCTTCGCTGAGCGCGTTGACGCACGACACTCCAACGCCGTGCAATCCGCCGGAAACTTTGTAAGACGAGGCATCGAACTTTCCGCCGGCATGCAGGGTAGTCATCACCACTTGCGCGGCGGGGACTTTCTCGCCATCGATGTCCATGTTATCGACGGGAATGCCGCGCCCGTTGTCGACGACGGTGATGGAATTGTCGAGGTGAATAGTGGCTTCAATTTTGTCGGCGTATCCTGCGAGAGCTTCGTCGACAGAGTTATCGACGACTTCGTAAACCAGGTGATGCAATCCCATCTCGCCGGTGGAGCCGATGTACATGGCCGGGCGCTTGCGCACGGCCTCCATGCCGCCCAGGACTTTAATTGAGTCGGCGGTGTAATCGCCATTGCTTCCGTTGGCGGCGTTATTGCTTTTTTCTTTGCCACCGACGATGGCGGCGCTGATCTCTTTTGTGGCCATTTCACTCCGTGGAGAATGCCGGATTTGAGCCCTTTGTTCGGCGCGCTTTCCTGCTGCCTCAAAATAGGGTCAAATTACTGAAATTATTAACACTTACGGTACTAGGAATTAAGTATGATTTTAGCACATTTGGAGGCGTTTTTCGACCCCGAACCGGGCCGGTAAACGCTGATTTTCGTGCCATTTAGGGAAGGCTTTGGGGCCTACGGGGAGGGCCGGCTCGGGAACACCCTAATCGCAGACCCGCCAAGTCTCCCGGATATTACTTCCCAGGGGGATTTCGGAGCTTGCCGAAGCGCAAGCCTTCGATCAATTCGATCATCTCGTCGTTATTGCTGGCGATAAATGTGAAGGAGACTACGTAGTTTTTTTCCAGAAGCACCAGCGTGCTCTGTTGCACGGCGAGACCGCGCACTTGGCCGGCATAATCACGGCGGACAATCGGCTTCGCGTCGACGGGAAACTCGTAGGGCTCGTTGACGGCTTTCAGCCCCTTGGCGGTCGCGACCTCAGTTAGCGGACCAAAATATTGCACCGCAGCTTTCAATCCCGGATACGCAGACGCGCTTTCCACCGCAATCACCACCGCTGAATTCAGGGTGTTGCCCGTCGCTTGCGGCGGGCGCTCGAAGATACCGAGAAGCACCATCGATTTCGCCGATTCGGCAGGGTCCTGACGCATATCGTCGGTCCGATCCACCCAGCCGAACGGGAGCCTGTAGCTAAATCCGAAGAAGGCATTGCCGTAGACGTTGTTGCTGATCGCTCCGGGATCGGGTGTCGCGGCGCTAGCGGAGGAAGAAGGTTTCGTCGATGAAGACGGCGGGGCTTGCGCCGGCAAGGCCAAGCTGAATGAGAGGAAAACCACGATCAGGCCAATGCGCGATCTCATTGCCCTATGTTACAGGAGTCGAGTGGAAGGCTCACCGGCCAAGCAGAGCGAAGCTCCACAATTCTTGCGCTATGCTGCTTTGCCCGACAGCGGCTGCGCGCAGTGTGCGCAGCGCTTGGCGTCAATCGGAATCTCGCTCAGGCACTCGGGACACTTCTTGGTCGTGGGATCGGCGGGCGCGGGCGCTTTGCGCATGCGCGCCACCAGCAGATTGACCGGCGTCACCACAAAGAAATACACCGCCGCTGCCACCAGCAGGAAAGAAATCGCCGCGTTGACGAAATCGCCGATGGCGAACATGCTGCCGTGGACCGTGAACTTGATGGCGGAGAAATCCGGCTTGCCCACGATGGCCGCAATCAGCGGCGTGAGCAGGTCTTTGGTAAAAGCGGAAACTACGGTAGCGAACGCCGCGCCAATCACCACGCCGACCGACATGTCGATGACGTTGCCGCGCAGAATGAACTGTTTGAATCCGCTGAGCATGGGAGCACCTCCAAGACGATTGGCGCTCAACTTTACGGCGAGGATAGCGAAGAGGTCAAGCGCTGGCTCTCATTCTTGTCATCTTGAGCGGAGGCTGAGTTTTCGCTCGCGAAAGCCCAGACGCAGTCGAAAGATCCCTGTAACAATGGCGCCCCCCGCGGCTTTGTCAGGGAATTTCGGCCTGAGGCTCGAATCGCCCAGGCACTATGCCTGACGACTATTGCAGCACTGTATGCGAATGCAGGGGTCCTTCGACTGCGTATTACGGTTCGCGCTGCGAACCGCAATGCTACGCTCAGGATGACAATCTTGGGAGAATCTTCAGATCCGCATCGGCATCACGATGTAGCGGTACTTGTATTCCTCATTCTCGGCAGGGCGCATCTGGCCCGCGGATTGGGCATCTTTAAATTCCAGTTTCACGTCGCCGCCGCCGGAGGCTTTAAGGAAGTCCAGCAGATATTGCGCGTTGAAACCGATGGCCATCGTCTCGCCGTCGTAGTCGATCTCAATGGAATCTTCGGACTCGCCCGTCTCAGACGAGGAGGCCGAGAGTTTCAGTTCGCCTTTTTCCAGGCGCATGCGCACGGCACGCGAACGTTCATCGGCAAATTGGGCCACGCGGGAGATGGCTGCCGCCAACTCGTCGCCGTGCAGGGTGATGCTCTTGTTGTTGTCTTTCGGCAACACCGCTTCGAAATTGGGGAACTGGCCGGTGAGCTGGCGCGAAGTCAGGAGGCGGGTGCCGATGCGGAAGTAGAGGGTCGATTCGTCCTTGGCAAATTCAATTTCTTCGGCGTCGGTGGAATCGAGCAGCGACTTCAACTCGTCCATGGCTTTCTTCGGGACCAGAGTCTTCATCTCGCCGGACACGCCTTCGAATTTCGTGCCGCTGCGTTCGATGTGCGACAGGCGGTGGCCGTCGGTGGCCACCATGGTGATTGATTCCGGCTTCAGCACCATCAGCGCGCCGTTCAGGGTGTAGCGCGACTCCTCACTGGCAATGGCGAAGCCGGTTTTCGCGATCATGGACCGCAGCACCTGGGCGGGAATCTTCACCACGCCCGCTGTGGGAAAGCTCGGCAGGCTGGGGAAGTTCGAGCGCGCCATGCCGACCATCTTGGTGTTGGAACGTCCGCAACGAATGCTGACCCAGTGGTTTTCCAGTAGCTTGATGGTGATATCGGCATCAGGCAGGAGTTTCACATAGTCGTGCAGCTTGCGTGCGGGGATGGTACACGAGCCTTCTTTTTTTACCTTGGCGGCACAACTGGTGCGCAGGCTCAGGTCCAGATCGGTGGCGGTCAACGACAGCTTGTCGCCGCCGGCTTCAAACAGATAATTCGACAGGATAGGAATCGTGGTCTTGCGCTCAACCACGCCCTGAGTCGCAGTAAGCTCCCGCAAGAGTTCGAACTTGCTGACCGTGATTTCCATGGTGGTGGTTCCCGCCGCGGATGCGATGGCTTCTACCGGCATAACCCAAGTCCCCCGCCAAACAACGCTACTTGAACACTTCCCTTATATCAAAGAAAAGGCCATAAGACAGCAGGAACCGCGGGCTGGGAAGGAAAGTTTGAAATCGCCGTACCTGCCGTACTCCTGCGCCGGAAAGCTCAGCCGCCCAGCTGCTCGGTCAGCTTGTTCAGCAGCCGGTTCAGGTCTTTATCCGTCTTGCGCACTTCGTCGATCTTCTCCACCGAATGCAACACGGTGGTGTGATGCTTGCCGCCGAATTGACGCCCGATTTCCGGGAGTGAAGCTTCGGTGAGGTGCTTGGCCAGATACATGGCGATCTGGCGCGGATAGACGATGGCGCGGGAGTTATTCTTCGCCTTGATTTCTACCAGGCGAAGGCCGAATTGCTCCGCCACCGCTTTCTGAATCGACTCGATGGTGACTTTCCGGGCCTGGGAGTCGATGAAATTCTTAAGTACCTGCTGGGTATAAGGCAGGGTGATTTCGGCGCCGATGAGCGACGAATGGGCCACCAGGCGGATCAGCGCGCCCTCCAGCTCGCGGACGTTGGAACGGATGTTGGAGGCGATGTAAAGTGCCACATCGGTCGGCAGCGTAACTTTTTCCTGCTCGGCTTTCTTCTGCAGGATAGCCACCTTGGTTTCGAGGTCGGGCGGCTGGATGTCGGCGATGAGTCCCCACTCAAAGCGGCTGCGCAAGCGGTCCTCGATCTCAGCCAGTTCTTTGGGAGGCCGGTCGCTGGCGATGACGATCTGCTTCATCGACTCGTGCAGCGCGTTGAAGGTATGGAAGAACTCTTCCTGGGTGCGCTCTTTCTGAGTGATGAACTGGATGTCGTCCACCAGCAGCACGTCAACGTTGCGGAACTTGTCGCGGAAGCTGGTCATCTTGTCGTAGCGCAGCGAGTTGATCATCTCGTTGGTGAACTTCTCGCTGGACAAGTAGCAGATGGCCGCTTGCGGCATGCGCTTGGCAATTTCGTGGCCGATAGCCTGCATCAGATGGGTCTTCCCCATGCCGACGCCCCCGTACAGGAACAGCGGGTTGTAGGCTTTGGAAGGACGCTCGGCCACCGCCTGGCAGGCGGCGTGGGCAAACTGGTTGCCGCTGCCGATGACAAAGGCGTCGAAGGTATAGCGCGGGTTGAGCTGCGCCGCGCCGTCCCAATCGAAGCGCGCCTGGGAGGGATGGGCCGCGACTGGGACCGGAGCGGAGAGACCTCCGTCATGGCGGAGAGGAGTCGCCGCTGGATCGTCCTGCGGAGTTACGAACTGCACCTCCTGATATTCGAGGCCAAGATTATCGAGCGCCTCCTGGATCAGATCGAGGTAGCGGTCATTTTGCCGGCGGGCTTCCTCCGTCTCCACCCGGACGAAGAGAACTCCTCCGCTGGAGTGACTGTAGCTGGTTGGTTTCAGCCAGCGATCATAGGCAGGCCGGTTGATCTTTTTTTCCAGCGCGTCAAGAATGCGCAACCACGGATTGTGAGGAAGTGCTGGGCTAGGAACCGACATATAAGATTCTTAAAGGGTGCTGCTACCGCATATGATTGCTGAGTTTCGTTTCAGCGGAGCAAACTCCGCACGGCTGGCGGCTTCGCTGGAGCGTATAAAATCCAATGAGAAGGAACAGTTCGGCATACTAGCACAAATTTTTTTTATTTTTCGGAAATCTTCGCGCAGAGTTTCGTGAACTCCTGATTCAAATCGCGAATCGAAAACTCTGTCAAGTAGCGACTTTATAACTGCCGCGCGAAGTGTGCAGGAAAAAGGAAAATGCGTTTGCACTTCGACTTGTGCAATGTAACTGTGCAGCGCAAAGAAAATACTTTGTGGGATGTTTCAAAACGTCATGGCTTGCCTTTTCGGATTAGGCCTTATTGGGACCGGGATCACACGGAAGGGCCTGGGTGTCCGTGGCTTGCCACAGGTAGCGGAAGAAAGTGATCCCGCACCAATTGGCTTCTCCGTCGTTTTGATCGTGTGCGGCCTGGTGCTCCTGGGATATGGCCTCATTCACCTCCTGCGCTGACTTTGCACATCCACGTTATAACCCCACTACCCACGTTTGCCCGTCTGCGGCCCGTCATTTATACTTTCTCTTCCGCTCTGCGGTCGCACTTTTACTCGCTGAATTGAGGAGCAGCCAAGGTTCATGCCCAAGCGCACGTTCCAACCTAACCGTCGTCACCGCTCGAAGACGCACGGATTTCGCACGCGTATGAAGACCAAGAGCGGCCGGGCGGTAATCTCGCGCCGGCGCGCCAAAGGGCGCAAACGGGTGTCGGTGAAGCCCGGCTTCCGCGAATAGAGTGATTCCCATCCGGAATCGCCGGGAGTTCCGCAACTTGAGATTGGATGGTGGACGGTGAGCGCTGTTGCTCCCAAGAGCCGGCTCGATGAGCCTAGGGGCAAGCGCGCCACCTTTCCGCGCAGCGGGCGTTTGCTCCGGCACAGCGATTTCGAGCGCGTGTACAAGCAGGGCCGCCGCCATTTTGGGGTTCACCTCACGGTGTTCTACCTCCGCCGCGCGGAGGGTAATGGCCCGCGAGTTGGCTTCACTGTGGGAAGAGTTCTGGGTGGTGCGGTCGAACGGAATCGCATCAAGCGGCGGCTGCGGGAGGCGGTTCGAATGCATCGGGCGAACCTGCTGGCTGCGGTCGACGTCGTGATAAATCCGAAGAAGTCGGTGCTAAAGATCGAGTTTTGCGAAGTGGGCAGCGAGATCGGCCGCGCCTTTGAAGTGATTCAGAGATCGATCCCGGCCAACGCCACGTAGGGGCAGGCGGATTGGGTTCCAGCTTGATGAAACTATTTAAGCATTGCGTGCTGTTTCTGCTCCGGGGATACAAATGGGCGATCTCACCCATGTTTTTTCCCGCGTGCCGCTATGTGCCTACCTGCTCCGAATATGCCATGGAGGCGGTCGACCGCTTTGGCGTAGTGCACGGGGGGGCGAAGGCAATCTGGCGGTTGTTGCGCTGTCATCCCTTTGCCAGGGGTGGGGTCGATCTCGTGGTTAAGACTTCACGCGTGCCGAGCCCGTGCGCCGCTGATACCGAGCTTTGCAGTCACTGAGAAAGCCATTGCCAGAATTTCAAAATCCCCAGCAAGACCCCGGCATGGAGCGCCGTCTGCTTCTCGTTTTCGCGCTCACCTTTCTGGTCATCGTATTGTTTCAGCCGATCTTGAAGAAATACCTGCCGTCGGCGCCCACCCCTCCGGCTGCAGCACAGACCCAAACTCAGAGTCCGGAGCCAACTCCGCCAGCGCAGAGTTCCGCCGTCAATCCGCCCGTGGTCGCGCGGCCGAGAGGCGCTGTTCCCAAGACTGCAGTAATGCAAGCTGCTGCCGAAACCGAAACCATCCTCGAAAACGAGCAGTACCGTATTACCTTCACTAATCGCGGGGCACAGGTGAAGTCCTGGATTCTGAAAAAATTTGACGACGA
This sequence comes from Terriglobales bacterium, assembly GCA_049582765.1. GTDB lineage: Bacteria > Acidobacteriota > Terriglobia > Terriglobales > Acidobacteriaceae > JBAUUQ01. The sequence goes on along the minus strand of JBAUUQ010000026.1, from coordinate 46,959 downwards.
TCACGGACATCCCCTGGAGCTGGTGAATCCCGCCACCGCCGAGAAGTTCGGCCATCCACTTTCGCTGTGGACTTACGACGAGAACCTGCGCAACCAGCTGAACTCGGTGCTTTACCAGGCATCCGGTACCGGCGCTTTGACGGTACCCGCCGAGCTCACTTTTGAATACGCCGAGCATGATTTGGACGTGCGCAAGGTCTTCCGCTTCGACCAGTCCTACATGCTGCACATCGAAACGGTCGTCACTTCCCAGGGCAACCGGGTGGCCGCGTATCCCATGTGGCCAGCGGGTTTCGGCGACCAGGACGCGCCTCCGGGATACGCGTCCAGCCGCATCGAGTATCAGTTCAACAGCAATATCGAGCGTGTAGCTTTTAAGAAAATCAGCAGTGGAAACACGCTCCCGGGTCCGTTTAATTGGATGGCGGTGACCGATCAGTATTTCGCCGCCACCTTCATCCCTGACGAAATTCAGAGCGTCGCCGCAGTCACCCTGCACAACTCCCTCGACATCCCGAAGGATCCGGGAAAACCGAATCAAGAAATTACCAAGGTCGACGTCTTGGGCGTGGCGGTGGGGAATCCGAAGGGCGTGACCGTGGAGCGATTGTACGTCGGTCCCAAGGAGTTGCGCGTTCTCGAAACGGTTTCCGTACCCACCATCATCGACAAAGATCAGGACCTGCGCGGCCTCATCAACTTTGGATTTTTTGGCGTCATTGCCCGCCCGCTTTTTATATGGCTGCGGTGGACTTATACGTACGTGCGCAACTGGGGCTGGGCGATCGTCATTCAGACCCTGATCATCAATCTTGTGCTGCTGCCGCTGCGCATCTCCAGCATGAAGTCGGCGTTGAAGATGCAGAAGATTCAGCCGCAGATGAACGCCATCAAGGAGAAGTATAAGAAGTACGGTATGCGCGACCCCCGCCGCCAGGAGATGAACACCGAGATCGGCGAGCTGATGAAGGAGCAGGGTGTCAGCCCCGTAGGCGGCTGCTTGCCCATGCTTATCCAAATGCCGTTTCTGTTTGCCTATTACGGCATGTTGGGAGCCGCGCTCGATCTGCGCCACGCACACTGGCTGTGGATCAAGGATCTTTCATCCGCCGACCCTTACCTGATTCTTCCCATTCTCATCATCGTCACCGGACTGCTCACCCAGCGCATGACACCGCAGGCGGGCATGGATCCGTCGCAGCAGAAAATGATGAATGTGGTGATGCCGGTAATGTTCGGATTCATCAGCTACCGGCTGGCAGCTGGTCTGTGTCTCTACTGGTGTGAAAGCAGCCTGATTGCTATCGTGCAGCAGATGGTCATGAACAAGACCAGCCTGGGCCGCGAAATGCGGGAGATGGCACTGAAGCGGGCGCGGAAGAAAGAGAAGAAATAAGCTCTTAGCTGTTAGCTTTTGGCTGTTAGCTTGAACCCTAAAGCACACAGCCAAGAGCCAAGAGCTAAAAGCTAAGAGCCGTTTTATGCCCATCCCCGACAAAATCGCCGCCGCGAAGAAGATCAACGAGCTCCTGCAGGGTGTCGTCACCCACGGAGGTCTTCACCTCAAATACCGTATTACCGTCGACCCGCCGCTGCCGGAGGAGAGGGATTGGGAGCGGCCGGAAATTTTGGTCCAGCTTTCCGGCCCCGATTCAACTCTGCTGCTGGAGCGTGGAGGCGAACTGCTGCGCGCCATCGAACTGCTGGCCATTGAGGCGCTGCGTCTGCCCGGAAACGAGCATGAGAAAATTTGCTTCGACTGCATGAATCAGCGTGCCCTGCGGCTGGAGGAACTTCGCATGGCCGCGAGCGTGGCCGCGGAGAGAGTCCGCAGCAGCGGTATGCCCTACGAGTTTGCGCCCATGTCTTCGCGCGAACGCCGCATCGTCCACCTGGCCTTGCGCGACCACGCCGACCTGCACACCGAGAGCCAGGGCGAAGGCCCGCGGCGGTGCCTAGTGGTGTATCCCAAGGATTACAAGCCGGCTGCGAAACCATTCAAAGCGACTCGCTAATGAAGATTTCGTTTGAGCGATTTACCAAGCGGTGCTAACCTGCACCGCCATGCTGTATTTGCCCATCAGCAAGGAGTGGATAATCTCGGACACGGCACGGCGAGTATATTTCGTTTGCGCTGTTGCGGCGTTCTCTCTCTTTGGCGGGATTCTTGCCAGCACGATGGCGATGCAGGCATCGGGGATCACTTCGCTGGAGGGATCTCCCATAGCTGCCTTGACCGTACGCGTTGTTCTCTGGCCTGGCATTTTAGGAACTGCCGTGCTGTCGATCGCCATGTGGTATTTCTGGTTCACTTTCGACAAGTCCAGCTGGCTCAAGAAGGCGTGCTGGTTTGTGCCCCTCTATTTCTTGCTCAGAATTGGACCGAGTCTGTACTATTTCCTTGTCTACCGGCGCAACAGGCAACCCTCCGGTGTCGATAGACCGCGCAATCTCTGACTGCTACACCAAGCTACAATCTTCCCGTGAACCTCGACGACACCATTGTCGCCATTGCCACTCCACCCGGCCGCGGCGGCATCGGCGTGGTGCGGATCGCCGGGCCGGAAGCCAACAGCATCGCTCAGCCGATGTTGCGCTTGAAACATGCGCTCGAGCCCGGCCACGCCGTCTTCGGCGAACTGATCGAACCGTGTGGCGCGGGCGCCCTCGCCCGCGAACAACCTGGCGCGCCTACAGAACTCCCGCGGCCGGGGGCGGCCGCGCCACACGAACCCCGCATCGACGAAGTCGTCGTCACCTACTTTTCCAAGCCGCACTCCTATACCACCGACGACATTCTGGAAATCTCGGCGCATGGATCGCCAGTGGTTCTGCGGCACATCGTCGAACTCGCGCTCGCCCGCGGCGCGCGTCTGGCCGAGCCCGGTGAGTTCACCATGCGCGCCTTTCTCAACGGACGCATCGACCTGACCCAAGCCGAAGCCGTCCGCGACCTCATTGATTCCCAGACTCTTTATCAAGCCAAAGTGGCGGCTCAGCAACTGGAAGGCTCGCTGTCCCGCCGCTTGCAACCTGTCAAGCAGAAACTGGTTGAGCTCATCGCAGTTCTTGAGGCAGGAATCGATTTCGCCGAGGACGACATTTCGGTTTTGCCGGGTGATCAGATTCTTCAGCGGATCGCCGCTATTCGCGCTCCTCTCGAAGAGCTGGCTGCCTCCTTCGCTTTTGGCAAGATCGTCCATGAAGGTTTGACGCTCGCTATCGTCGGCCGGCCCAACGTCGGCAAATCTAGTCTTTTTAACAGGCTGGTTGAACGCGAGCGCGCTATTGTGACAGCCACTCCGGGCACGACCCGCGATTTGGTTACTGAGACCGTGGCCATCGGTGGTATTCCGGTCAAGCTGGTCGACACCGCCGGCATCCGTCGCGCTCTCGATGAAGCGGAGAGCATCGGCATCCGCAAATCCATGGAGGCGCTGGCGGATGCGGATCTGGTGCTTGTGGTGCTCGATGCTTCCCGGCCGTTCGCCGCAGAGGATCAAGCGCTGCTAAGGCAGGTGGAAGGGCGGCCAGGCATTGTGGTCGAGAATAAGTGGGATTTAACCAGTTCCACGTTTCCCGTCCCCAGTTCTCAGTTGCCGCGGGTGCAAACCTCGGCTTTGACAGGCACAGGCATCGACGAATTGCGAAGCCACATTTTGCGGCAGGTTGGCGGGGAGAATGGCATCCAGGCGGAAGCCGGATTTCTTACCAACGTCCGCCAGCAAAATCTGGTACGCCAGTCGCTATCTGCATTAGGCGCTGCCAGGACGGCAGTAGACAATCGCATCCCTCACGAGATGCTTTTGCTGGATCTCTACAACGCTCTGCGGGAGCTCGACGAAATCACCGGCGTAACCACGAACGACGACATCCTCAATCTTATTTTCAGTAAGTTTTGCATCGGAAAGTAGCCACTAACTCGATAGCGCGCCTAGCGCACCCCGGAACATCTCATCGAACGACCCGCCTTTGCCGTTCTTTGCCGCCGCGGTAACTGCCTTTTCGGCAGCGGCTCGCTGGTAGCCCAAATTCACCAGCGCCGAGAGCACATCTTCTTCAATCGGTGACATCGCGGGCGCCGCGGCTTCTCCGGCTCCAGCGGCAGGCAGCTTGTCGCGGAGTTCCAGCACCATGCGCTCGGCGGTTTTCTTCCCGATGCCGGGAATACGGGTCAGGCGCGCCAGATCGTTGCCGCGAATCGCCCCGATCATCTCATCTGCCGCCATGCCGCTCAGGATGGTGATCGCCAGCTTCGGACCGATGCCGCTTACCGTGATTAACTTCTCGAAGAGTTTCTTTTCCGCCGGTCGCAGAAACCCGTAGAGGGCGATCAGGTCTTCCCGTACATGCGTGTAGATGTGCAGCGCAACCTCGCCGCCGATAGCGGGCAGGCCGGAGAAAGTGGGCACACTGATGGTCACGTCGTAGCCGACGCCGCCGGTTTCCACGATGACTTGGTTGGGATGCTTGGCCAGCAGTCGTCCGCGGAGGTGGGCAATCATGTTGAAGAGATTGTATCTCGGGTCAAAACAACGAACTCTGCCTGCGGTTGGGTGAGATTCCGAAGTGTTCGTAGGCCAGCTGGGTGGCCACCCGTCCTCGCGGCGTGCGGTTCAAGAATCCGATCTGAATCAGAAAAGGCTCGTAGATTTCCTCGATAGCATCGGCCTCCTCCGCCAAGGCTGCGGCCAGCGTGTTCACCCCCACCGGGCCGCCTTGATACTTCTCGATGATCGTCAGCAGCAGCTTGCGGTCGACCTCGTCGAAGCCGTAGCGGTCCACTTCCAGCATTTGCAAGGCCGCTTGCGCCGTGGGCAGGTCAATTGTTCCCGCGCTCCTTACCTGCGCGTAGTCGCGCACTCGCCGCAGCAGGCGATTGGCGATGCGTGGCGTGCCGCGTGAGCGGCTGGCAATTTCGAGCGCACCCGGCTTATCGATCTGCACGCCCAGAATGTCCGCCGACCGCTCGACGATAATCCGCAAATCCTCGTGACTGTAGAATTCCAGCCGCAGCACGATGCCGAAGCGCGAGCGCAGCGGCGAAGACAACAACCCGGCGCGAGTGGTTGCCCCAATGAAAGTGAAGGGCTTCACATCCATGGTGTGGGTGCGCGCCGCGGGTCCCTGGCCAATGATGATATCCAGCTTGTAATCTTCCAGCGCCGAATAGAGAAGTTCCTCCAGCGTCGGTTGCAAACGGTGGACTTCATCGATGAACAAAACCTGTTTGTCGCGGAGGTTGGTCAGGATCGCGGTCAAATCACCTTTGATCTGCAGCGTCGGTCCGGAAGTCTGCTGGAACGGCACACCCAGTTCGTTGGCGATGATGGTAGCCAGCGTAGTTTTGCCCAACCCCGGCGGCCCATAGAGGAGTACATGATCCAAAGCTTCGCCGCGCGAGCGGGTCGCCTCAATCGCCACCGCCAGATTTTCTTTGACCTTAGCTTGCCCGATAAACTCAGCCAGCCGCTGCGGCCGCAGCTTTAGTTCAAACGAAGAATCATCCTCGACCGGCGCCGCCGAGACGATGCGCTCACGGTCCTGGGGAAGCTTGGGCGTGTTTCTGAGCGTGGCCACTAACGGATAGTACCAGCACCAGCCCCACGTCTCCAGCCGCAAGTTGCCGACTTCTGTGGAATCCGCGCTCCCCCTATCGCCTCTGCCGGCTGGTGAATCGTCAACCGCAGCAGAGGGGACGGCGTTTATTATGTGCAAGTTACACGTATGGTATTGTTATATATAACGTGCTATAGTTATATCCAATGGCCATGAGCATCAAGAACGACGCTACCGAGCGCCTTGCCCGGCAGGTGGCTAGCGAGACTGGGGAATCTTTGACAGAGGCCATCCAAAAGGCTCTCGAGGAGCGATGGCAGCGGCTTAAGTCGAAACGTCGCCGCCGTGTTTTGAGCATTCAGGTTGGGGACCTGCTGCGACGCGTAGACTCACTCCCGACTCTGGATTCGCGGCCCGAAGACGAGATCCTGGGCTATGACGAACACGGAATGCCGCGCTGATGGTCATCGACACTTCAGCTTTGCTGGCCATTTTTCTGGCGGAACCTGAGCGTAAACAGTTCCTCGACTTGATTCTGCAGGCCTCCGACCGCCGAATTTCAGCGGCCAATCTGCTTGAGACCGGCATCGTGCTGGAAGCGCGGAGGGGTGAGGCCGCAGGTCGAGAGTTCGATCTGTTTGTGGTACGCACCAATCTTGAAGTCGTCCCAGTGGATAACGACCATATCGAGATTGCGCGTACTGCCTGGCGTCGTTACGGCAAGGGGCGACACGCTGCGGCACTCAACTTCGGAGATTGCTTTGCCTACGCTCTTGCCAAATTTTCTGGAGAACCGCTGCTGGCCAAAGGCAGGGACTTCGGTCAGACGGATATTGAAATCTGCTGACACGATTTAAAGGTAAGACGCTCGAGCTCACAAGACCTTCGCCAGCTCCGCCAGCACAACATCGCCATAAGCCGGGTCTTTGACGGCAAACTCCGCTTTGTGAGAGACCGGATTCAGATTCAGGAAGACTTCGCCCTTCGGCAGTGAAATCTTCATCGCCATCCAATCGCCCCTCGGCGTTCCTTTGAAACTGCCATCCGAAGACCGCGTCTGATTTTCGCCGACGATGACGTAGTTAAAGGGCAAAGCGTCGACTTGTTCAATCTTCGTTGGCATGCGTTTCGCCTGCAGCGCGGTTTTAAGACTCTCCAGAAACAGCAGCGAGTCCGAACTGGTCTCGGACAGAAGCTTCCCTTGTCCCGACGACGCGGAGATGCCGTCGCTGCCGGAAACGGTGGCGGGATCTATTTCGATGCGGAACTTGGCGTTTCTGCCTTCCTCCGTCGTGTAGGCGGCCATCCAGTTCTGCGATGCGTTGGAGCCCCCCAGCGGAAAAATATCGAACCCGACTGCATTTGCCGACGGAATGTAGGGTTCCAGAGGTTTCGTTGCTGGGGGTGGAGAGTGCCGTTGACAGGCGAGGAGACTGGCTGAGAGTACAAGCAAAGGACACCAAAGTACGACAAGCCGAGCAGCACGCATACCGATCACTCTATTTGGCATTGCGGAGCCCTCACTCTTCTTCTTCTACCTGCTCGCCTCGGGCCGCTTTCGCCTTCTCGATAATCTTTTCCTGCAGCAGTCCCGGCACGGCGTCGTAGTGATGCATTTCCATGTTGAAGCTGCCGCGGCCCTGAGTCATGGAGGTCAGATCGACGCCGTAGGTCAGCATCTCAGACATGGGCACTTCAGCCTTCACCACCGTGTTGCCGGCTTTATTGTCCATGCCCTGGATGCGGCCGCGGCGGCTGTTCAAATCGCCCATGATGCTGCCGGCGAATTCATCCGGAACCGTTATTTCAACCGCCATGACGGGCTCGAGCAGTGTGGGCTTGGCCTGTTCCATAGCCTTTCTGAAGGCAATGCGTCCCGCCATCTGAAACGACATATCGTTCGAGTCGACATCGTGATACGACCCGTCATAAAGAATTACCCTGAAATCCACCACGGGATATCCTGCCAGGTACCCGCGGGCCGCGGCATCCTTGATTCCCTTTTCGATGGCGGGAATATAGTTCTTCGGAATGGCGCCGCCAAAAATATCGTTCACGAACTCGAACTCGCCGCCGCGCGGCAGCGGCTCCATCTTGATTTTGCAATCGCCATACTGGCCGTGTCCGCCGGTCTGTTTCTTATGCCGTCCCTGCACATCCGCTTTGCCGCGGATAGTCTCCCGGTATGGCACTTTTGGAGCCTTCAGGATGACTTCCGTGTGGTAGCGCTTCTTCATTTTCGAGACTACGACTTCGATGTGCTGCTGCCCGGTTCCCGCAATCAGGAATTCCTTGGTTTGCGGATCGCGGAAGAAACGCAGCATGGCGTCCTCCTCCATCAGCTTGTGGATGCCGGGGCCCAGCTTGTCTTCGTCGGCGCGGCTCTTGGGCTCGATCGCGAAGGTGATAGCCGGCTCCGGCAGCTTCACTCGCGGATACTGAATCGGTGCGCTCTTGTCCCCCAGCGTGTCCCCGGTCAGCGTGTCTCTTAGTTTCGAGACAGCTCCGATATCCCCGGCGTGCAGCTCGGTAACTGGTACCGCAGTCTTGCCCTGCATGATGGAGATGTGCGCCAGCTTTTCCTGCGAGCTGCGGCTGAAATTCAGCAGCGTGGCATCGTTCTTCAGCACTCCGGAAAACACCTTGAAATACGAAATCCGCCCCGCAAACGCGTCCGAGATGGTCTTGAAGACGTACAGCGAAACCGGCTCCGCATCGGTCTCATGACGCTTCGGAGGCTCGCCATTACCGGACGCCGCTGCTTCCCCCTGCACCCATTCATGCTCGGAGGGCGCAGGCGTGTAGTCGACGATGAAGTCCATTACCCGGTCGGCTCCGACATTGCCCAGACCTGAGCCAAAGATTACGGGGAAAATCTTGTCCTCACGGATCGCGTTATGCAGCGCCGGAATCAGGTCCTCGACCGGAATGGTTCCCTTCTCGAAAAACTCTTCCATCAATTTGTCGTCGCCTTCAGCGATCAGCTCGACCAGTTTCTCGTGCGCCTCTTGCGCCTGGTCTTTCAGGTTCGCGGGAATCTCGGTTTCCTTGCCCTTGCCGCTTCCGCCCAGTTCGTAGGTGTAGGCCTTCATCTGAACCAGATCGACCACGCCGGTAAAATTCTTCTCCTTGCCGATGGGCAGTTCCAAAGGAATCACCGCGCGTCCGAACGCGTTGGTCAGCGATTCCAGCACCCGATCCGCATCGGCGCGCTCGCGATCCATGCGGCTGGCGACAATCAAGCGCGGCGTCTTGAATTCTTCACAGTAGTTCCATACCCGCTGGGTCACCACTTCCACGCCGGCCACGCCGTCGACGACGACGATTGCAGCATCGACCACGGGCAGCACCATCTTGGCTTCGTGGACAAACATGTTGAAGCCGGGCGCGTCGACGATGTTGATCTTCGTCTTTCCCCACTCCACATACGCCAGCGCCGCCGCAATCGACATCTTGCGCGCGATCTCTTCTTCGTCGTAATCGGTGGTCGCGCTGCCGTCGTCCACGCGCCCCAGGCGCTGGGTGGCGCCAGCGGTCTGCAGCATGGCGGACACCAGCGAGCTTTTCCCCGCCCGCCCGTGTCCGACCACCGCCACATTGCGGATGTTTGCCCCTTCGTAAACTTTCATGGGATGACTCCTTTAGCTTTACAGACCACGTGGGGACAGCCGCCCCTTCGACTTCGCTCAGGGCAGGCTCCCGGCTGTCCAGCCGAGCGAAGCCCGGCAGCTTCAGTATCTGCGGATCTCCAATACGGCGGGCCCATAAAGAACAAGAAAAGAGGACAGTCTATAGGCCAACGTCGGGCAGCCTGCCCGAAACTTAGGATGCTAACACAGCGGAAATTGGGGGAACAACTCGGGGGCGGTGCTAGCATAAGCAAAGGCTTGTCGTCAGCCGTGACGACCTATGAGACGAGCTATTTACTGCGCCCTGATTTCCGCAGCCGCTGGGTTTGGCATCGCTGCCTACGTGAGCACCGTCGACCCTTCGACGGCACCGCGGTGGATGTCGACAACTGTGGCCTACATACTTTGCCCCCCAGGCATTCTCGCTGGTATCACTATGACTGACCCGGACGCCGAGAGCATCTGGCTATTCTTCGGGCCCCTCAATGCGCTCATCTATGGCGCCGTCGGTTTTACGCTGGCAATGGCGTTGAAACATCCCGAGGATGCTGGCTCACAACCAGATTCCGAGTCCCGCGCCCACTCCGACCGTCCGCTGGACTTGTAGCTTGGTCGAATACACTTATGTTCCACGGCTCCAACCGCTCCGAGGTGAGCGACCGAGCTGCGTCGTCGGGTTCCCGGTATATTGAGCCCTCAATGTCCCCTAAAGATCCGGAAACCGTCTCGCCGGCAGGAGTGTTCCTCAACGCCGAATGGCGGGATCTCGCCATGTTGAATTACGAGGTTGCTCCCAGCCTGCTACTCAAATTCGTTCCTTCAGGGACGGAGTTGGACTCGTGGAACGGAATGACTTTTCTGAGCCTAGTCGGATTTCGGTTCCTAAGAACCAAGGTGTGGGGAATCTCTCTGCCGTTTCACCGCAATTTCGAAGAAGTCAATCTGCGCTTCTATGTGCGACGGTCGGAAGGAAGCTCGGTCAAGCGAGGCGTAGTGTTCATCCGCGAAATGGTTCCCCGCTGGCTGATTGCCGCCGTGGCGCGCACATTCTACAACGAACGCTATGTCGCATTGCCGATGTCGCATAATATCGCCACGGATGGCTCCGGGCGGACGGTTGAGTTCAGCTGGAAATTCGGGAGTTCGAGGAACAGAATGAATGTAATTGCGCAGGGGACCCCGGTGTTGCCGGATCGCGGCTCAGAGGAGCAATTCATTACTGAGCACTACTGGGGTTATGCAGCTCTGAGAGATGGCGGATGCATGGAATACCAGGTCCAACACCCGCCGTGGAAGGTATGGGCCGTGACGGATGCCCGGTTTGAGGGAGACATGCAGGAACTCTACGGGAAAGAATTGGACGCTGTGCTGCAGGGTCCTCCGGCGTCCGCGTTTCTCGCCGAAGGGTCGGCAGTCTCTGTCCACCGCGGCCGGAGGTTGTAGTCAGATGGCGGAGGAACAACCGAGCCGGGGCTGGGTCTTTTATGACGGCCAATGCGGTTTCTGTTCTCGATGGCTCAAGTTTTGGCAGCCTACTCTGGCCAAGCGAGGATTCGCCATCGCGGCGCTGCAAGAACCGTGGGTGGTGGCACGCTTCCAACTTCCCATGGAGGAGCTTGTCTATGATCTTCGCCTGCTCACGCGTGACGGCCAGACAGCTTCGGGAGCGGACGTCTACCTGCAGGTAACGAGAAAAATCTGGTGGGCGTGGCCGTTTTATGCGGTGTTCAGTCTGCCCGGATTTAACCGGCTGATGCATGCAGGCTATCGCTGGTTTGCCCGCAACCGTTACTGCGTATCCCACGCGTGCAAGCTAACCTAGATGAGTGAGGCGTCTATGTTCCCGCAACTCGCCCGATTCGCCGACCTGGGACTGCTTCTGTTGAGGTTGATGGTGGCGACCGTCTTTGTCAGCAGCGGCTGGAGCCACGTCACCAAGTCGGCGGAGCGCAGCAAAAGCATCGAGATGAGCCAGGGCTTCACCATATTTCTGGGAATCGCTGAAATAGCAGGCGGGCTGGGGGTGGCGTTGGGAGTTTTCACGCAGCTCGCCGCCATCGGATTGATCCTCGTTATGCTGGGCGCGATTCAGAAGAAACTCTTCATCTGGCACACCGGCTTCTGGGGCGGGAAGACTTACGGCTGGCACTACGAGCTGATGTTCGTGGTGATGAACCTGGTCATTCTGTTTGCGAATGGTGGCCGATGGGTGCTGATCAGCGGGCCACGATAACAGCCGATCGCCGTTTTGGTTGTCATACCGAGCGCAGCGAGGGATCTGCAGTTCTTGCCACGCGAGAGAAAACTGCAGATCCCTCGTCCCTTCGCTTCTCGGAGTGACAACTACCAAAAAGGAGTTGGGACACTTGCGCCCGGCTCGTCGCTAACTTATCCTTCTTTCTATCGTCCGAGTGGCTGTGGGGTGTTTCTGCCTGATTTCTTTATGCATCGTCTGACCGCCAGGCTATTGCTGATCCTGTTGCTGGTGGGGGTATTCGTCCCCGTGGCCCTCGCCATCAGCACCCCGGCGCCCCACGCCTGCTGTCTGCGCATGCGGATGCACGATTCCCGCAACCAGGAGTTTCATGCTCCACCCGCTTGCTGCAATCATGACTGTTGCCGCCCTCTAACCGTTTCGCAATGGGCGGGGCTTCAGCGCGAAGCTACAACCTGCGTTGCCCTTCCTGCTACCCGACTTCAATCCGCTACTCTGCACGCTCATGTTCTAGGTTTCAGTTATCGCGCGCCTTCGGTTCGCGGCCCTCCGCCATTCTCCATCGCTTGATCTCGTTCAGAGGCTGGATCGTCCTGGCTGGGCGCGGAGTGCGTCCACCCTCGCTTCTGCCGCCTCTGTAATACGTCTCCTTTCTCGTGTGGTTTGGAGGACTCATGCGTCTATGGCGTGTTTCGCTGGTCGCAATAACGCTCCTGCTGGCGGCTTCGGCCAGCGCCAGCATCTTCGGCTCGATTCGGGGCATCGTTCATGACCCGCAACACCGGCCAGTGCAAGGCGCGATGGTGATGCTGAAGGCAAGCGCTTCCGAGTGGTCTAAGAATACGACGTCGAATGGCAACGGCGAATTCGAATTTCAAACCGTACCTGTTGGCGAATACACAGTGTCGGTTGCCAACCCCGGATTTGCGCAGGCGCAGGAGCACATCGTGGTTATGTCGGGAACCGAACCGGTTGTGCACTTTCAACTGCGACTCGCCGCCAAGGGAGAAACGGTGAATGTCTCCGCCGCGCCGGAGGCGGTTCCAACTGACACCGCTACGCCGACCACCCTGGTCAGCCGCCAGGATATCGAGCGCACGCCGGGCGCCGACCGCACCAACAGCATGGCCATGATTACCAACTTCGTGCCGGGCTCTTACGTTACTCATGACATGCTGCACATTCGCGGCGGCCACCAGACAACCTGGCTGGTGGATGGGGTGCCCGTGCCCAACACCAACATTGCGGCTAACATCGGCCCGCAGTTTGACCCCAAGGACATCGACTATCTGGAAGCCAACCGGGGCAGCTACGGCGCGGAATTCGGAGACCGCACGTACGGCGTCTTCAATGTGGTTCCGCGGACCGGCTTTGAACGCAACAACCAAGCCGAACTGACCATGAGCCTGGGGAACTTCTACCAGACCAACGATTCGCTCAGCTTCGGCAGCCACACCGAACGTTTTGCCTACTATGCCAGCCTGAACGGCAATCGCAGCAATCTGGGTCTGCAGCCGCCGGTTCCGCAGGTGGTACACGACGCCGACAATGGTTATGGTGGATTCGGGACTTTGATTTTTAACGTCGATCCCTCGAACCAGCTTCGCCTCGTGACTTCGCTGCGGCGCGACTACTACCAAGTCCCCTACGACCCCAACCCGGATGACATTGAAAATGGATCGATCCCGGCCAATGGCTTCAGCCCGCAATATCCGAGTATTGGCCTGCGGGATGGAGAACATGAGTCGGACGCGGTGGTCAATTTCTCCTGGGTCCACACCTTCAACTCGAAGGTGGCCATGACGGTGTCGCCGCTCTTCCACTACAACAGCGGCGACTACAATGGACTGCTCACCGATACGCCGGTGGCGACAACTGAGAATCGCGGATCTACTTATGCCGGCGGCCAGGCCAGCGTCTCCGCCAACGTTGCCAGGAACAATCTGCAGGCTGGGGTCTTCACCTTTTACCAGCAAGACAACCAACTCTTCGGAGCCATCTTCAACGACGGCAGCGGCAATCCGCCGATTACGGACACCCAGCATCCCACCGGAAACCAGGAGACCTTTTTCGTTGACGACAAGTTCACCCCGGTTCCCTGGCTGACGCTGATTGCCGGGATGAGGCCGACGCGTTTCTCTGGCGGAGTCACCCAGAGCTCGGTAAGCCCACGGTTCGGGGCCACTGTAACCATCCCGCGGCTACGCTGGACATTTCGCGGCTTCTACGGCCACTACTATCAGGCTCCGCCGTTGCTGACCGTGAGCGGGCCGGCGCTGATTGACTTCGTGCAGGGCGAAGGTCTGGGATTCACGCCTCTGCATGGCGAGTTCGACGAAGAACATCAGTTTGGCGTAACCATTCCTTACCGCGGCTGGGTGCTGGACGCGGATAATTTTCGGACGAATGTGAGAAATTTCTTCGACCACAACAACATCGGCGCCTCCAGCATTTTCTTTCCCATCACGGTATCGCAGGCGGTCATTCGCGGCTGGGAGCTTACCCTGCGCTCGCCCCGCTTTGCCCACCGGGCACAGGTGCATTTGGCGTATTCCAACCAGATCGCCGAGGGCAGCGGTACCATCACCGGTGGACTCACGGATTTTTCGCTTGCTCCAGAACTGGGCCCGCTCGATCACGATCAACGCAATACTCTTAACGTCGGCGGCGACGTAAGTTTGCCCTGGCGATCCTACGCTTCCACCAACATCAGTTACGGATCAGGTTTCGCCAACGGTTTTCCCGGCCAGCCTTATCCCGGTGACTACTTGCCGGCGCACACTACGTTTGATCTTTCCCTCGGCAAGGACTTCGGAGAGCGATTCTCCGCATCAGTCAATGCGCTCAACGTCGCCAACCGCCGCGTGGAGCTGGACAATAGTCTGACTTTCGGCGGATTCCACTGGAATAACCCGCGGGAGATTTACGTCGAGGTCCGCTATCGCTTTCACTATTGATAAGGAGTGTTATGTCCGTCGTAAGGATCAGGCTGTGTGGAATCGGGTTGATGTTGGCTACACTCCTGACCGCATGCGGTCCGTCGAAGCCCGCCAGTACCACCAAGCGGTATCAGCTAACGGGGAAAGTGGTGACCATCGACCGGCCAAATTCGTCGATGGTGGTCGATGGGGATGCCGTCCCCGGATTCATGGGTGCGATGGCGATGCCTTATAAAGTGAAGTCGCCGAGCGAACTGGATTCGTTGTCTCCCGGCGATTCCATCAGCGCCGAAATCGTAGTTCAGAACAGCGATTACTGGCTGGAGGGCGTGCGGGTTACCCGGCATGCGAGCGCGGCTCCTCCGAATCCGACAACGGAGTTGCAGTTTCCGTCTTCGGGAGAAGAAGTGCCAGACTTCGACCTGACCAACCAGAGCGGCCGGCACATCTCCTTCAAGCAGTACCGCGGCAAGGCGTTGCTGGTAACCTTCATTTACACACGTTGCCCCTTCCCGGACTACTGTCCGCGGATCAGCGGCCAGTTTGCCGAAGTCAATCGTCAGCTCGCAGCCGATGCGGCACTGAGCGGCAAGACCCACCTGCTTAGCATCAGCTTTGACCCAGAGCACGACACTCCCAAAGTTCTGCAAACTTACGGTCTCACCTGGGCGGGGAGCAAACGGTCTATGTTCTTCGATCATTGGGAGTTCGCGGTGCCGCCGGCCGCCGAGCTTCCCAAGATCGCCAATTTCTTTGGACTGACATACAGCCAGGACAGCGGCGTGATTAGTCACTCACTCAGCACCGCCGTGATCGGTCCGGATGGCAAGATATTCTCCTGGTACCACGGCAGCGACTGGCAAGCTTCCGACTTGGTGAAGCAAGCGGCCGCAGCCCTCCGCCCGCCGAGCTGAGCGGAGTTAGTCATCTGCACATGCTAAAATCAAAGCAGAGTTCTATTCTTGACGATGCTTCCTGACGTACAGAACCTGATTGAGCTGCAAAAGGCCGACCGGGAAATCTCGCGCCTCAAGGACGAGGTAGCCGCGCTGCCGAAGCGGGTGGCTGCCATTGAGGAAAAACTGGCGGGAACCCAGGAGATTCTGGAGAAAGCCAAGACGGCCGTCAAAGCCGACGAGGCCGCCCGCCGCAAGTACGAAGCTGCCATCCACGATCTGCAACAGAAGATTTCCAAGTACCGCGACCAGTCCCTGGACGTAAAAACCAACGAACAATACAAGGCGTTGCTGCACGAGATCCAGTTCGCGGAGCAGGAGATTCGGGGCAACGAGGACAAGATCCTCGAATTAATGGTGAATGCCGAAGTTCGGGAAAAAGAAGTGAAAGCCGCCGAGGCCGAATTGAAAGCGGAAGCGGCCGAAATCGAGAAGGAAAAGGCCGATGCGCGGCAACGTACAGCGGAAGATGAAAAACAATTGGCGGAATGGAACGCCAAGCGCGATACCGCCCGCGCCGGCGTGAATCCTGATCTGCTCCGGCAATACGATCGGGTGGCCAAGTACCGCGGCAGCGGACTCTCCGAAGTCCGCGATCAGAAGTGTCTGGCTTGCCAAGTCATGCTGCGGCCCCAGACTTATAACGAGGTCCGAGCCGCCACCCATGTAGTATCTTGCGACTCCTGCCAGAGGATTCTCTACTACGATCCCAGTCACGACGCGCCCGGCGAGCCTGCGGCTGCCGTCAAGCGGCGCAGGGCTCATCCCAAGTTCGAGGCAGGACAGGCCTGGTATTACCGTCCCAACCACGGGGACGATGGTGAAGTTTTCATGGTTTTCATCAACGGCAAGGGAGAGTCGAGCCGCCGCATTTACGAAACCGGGTCAGGCCGCAAACTCGGCGATACCTTGGTTCGCGAAGGCGAATACCGCCAGGGGTTCCCCGAAGATGTCACCGATGCGATCCGGCTGAATGGGCACTGGGAAGAATCCGAGATCGACGAATGGGGCGACGAACTGCCCACCCGGACGCTCGACGCGCTGCAACGAGATCTGGACTTAGCCAAGGCCGAATCCTCCGCCCCTGCCAGATCCCACGCCCACAGGCAAAACGCCCCTTCCGAGCATCCCGCCGCCAGTTAGTCTGGCGCGTCCACGAAACCTCGGCGGAAACGGAGAAAATAGGAACGTGGGTAGAGCGCGAGGTGGCAGTCTGCCTGCCCTCTGTTTACCTTGGACTCACTCCCGGCCCCAGGCCTGCGCCGTAGTATTCCTCGAGAGCTGTTTTCTCCTGGGCGGTGAGTTGTTTGGCGATGCTGCGCATGCGCACATTAATGTCGTTGGCCCGATCCCCGTCCGCAAAGCTCTCCAGCTGCGCGCGCAGATAGGCGCCGTTCTGGGTAGCCAGCGGCGGAGATCCCTTCACATAGCCTACCGGACCGTGGCAAGACTGGCAGGGCGGGATACCACGCTGGCCATCTCCAAAGACGATAAGGCGAATGGCAATCGTTGCCCCAGAAGGGCCCTGCATGTTCTGGGGGAACGCCCGGGTATCTTGGGGATCGCTAGTGGTAGGCAGCATGGAATAGTACGCTGCCAGATCGGCTGCGTCGCGTGCGGAAAATCCGTTGGCGATGTCCTGCATCACCGGCGAAGTCCGCTTTCCGGAGCGGAAATCCTGCATTTGTTTCCAGAATGACAAGCGGTCTTCGCCGGCCAGGTTGGGGATGAGGGGAACGGCGCTGAATCCCTCCTCACCATGACAGTGATTGCAGCGCCGGGCAAGGAGCAGACCGCGAAAGGCATCCCCGCCGGAAATGAGCGCCAGGGTTTCGCTTGTCCACGCCACTCCGGAAGAGATGCGAATTGGAGGTTCGGGATTTTCCGGCGTTGCGGAAGAATTCCTCCCCGACCATAGAAAAATTGCCAGGGACAAAGCCGCCAGCGTTACCAGCCATGGGATAGATTTTCGCAAGGGAGCGGTTGGCCTATCGGGGCTCACAATTCCTCCTTTCGCCGGGGAGCAGGGAGGAAAACTGATCTCGTGGCAGGACGTCCAGCTGCGCTCTCATGGCATAGTGTCCCGCACCGCAGAACTCGTGGCAGGGAATCTTGAATTCTCCCGGCTTGGCGAAAGTGAAGGTGGCTTCCGTTATCACACCAGGCACAGCTTTCAGGCCATAGTCGGTTCCCAAGAAGCTGAGCATGTGCACTGCGTCCGCGCTGGTTATGCGAAAACGGACGGGGACGCCCGCCGGGACGACCACGCATTGCGGAACGAAAACATATTGTTGGGCAATCATGCGCACGGTCAGCGAGCCCGCCTCCGCGGCCGTTCCCAGATTGCTCTCGACGAATTCTCCCCGCAAATGCAGGGTCAGGGGATCGGGTCCGTTGCCGCCACCCAGAAAATGCCAGACCGGCAAGTCCACCTCGTAGTAGCGAGTGGACAAGAGCGCCAATCCCAGCAGCGTCATGGCTGCCGCGAAGCCTATCTTCTTCCTCATTGCATCTCAGTCCCAGCCTACCCCTCAGAGCTTAAGATGAAACATTAGCCATATCGGGTACGTCGATTCTTAGGTACAGGCAGCAAAGGACTAGTCCTGGCCGCCGCGGTTGAATCGCACGGAAAGTCTAGCAGCGTAATATCAACTTTATGGCGTCAATCCCTATGCTTCATATTCCCACTGTCAAGGTGTCGCGCCGCGGCACGGAGCGGGTGAAAGCAGGACACGCATGGATCTACCGCTCCGACATTCTATCCGCCGAGGGCACGATTCCGGGCGGCCTGGTCGAAGTGGCCGACGAGCGCGGGAGGTTTCTGGGAACAGCCTTCTACAGCAGCGCTTCCCAGATTGCAATTCGCCTGGTTTCCCGCGACCGCATCGACAGCCTCGAAACCCTGCTGCGACAGCGAATCGGCAATGCGATCGCCTATCGCGAGCGCATCGTCCAGAACACCGACGCTTACCGGCTGGTTTTCAGCGAGGCGGACTTTCTTCCTGGGCTGATTGTCGATCGCTACAACGACCTGCTGGCAGTGCAAGTCCTGACGCAAGCCATGGACGCAGAACCGGTGCGCCAGATCATCGTCTCGGAACTGAGCCGGCGGGTCCAGCCGGGGGCCATCATCGAGCGGGTCGATTCCAAGATTCGCGAGCTTGAGCAGCTCCCGGCACGGTCCTCCGGCGTGCTACAGGGCGAAAAGACCAGCACGGTTTTCTCGATGAACGGAGTGCAGTTTCATTACAGCGCTGCCGAGGGCCAGAAGACCGGGGCATTCCTCGATCAGCGGGAGAACTACGCCGCCGCCGGGCGATACGCGCATGGAGAAGCTTTGGACGTCTTCTGCTACCAGGGCGGGTTTGCCCTGCATCTGACGCAATCGTGCTCAAAAGTTACCGGAGTGGATAGCTCACGATCGGCCCTCGAAGTCGCCGATCGCAACGCCGCCCTGAACGGTCGGGAGATCGAATGGATCGAGGCCAACGCCTTCGATTTGCTCCGGGATTATTCCGCTGCCGGGCAGCAATACGATACTGTCGTGCTCGATCCTCCCGCCTTCGCCAAGAGCAAGCGCAACCTGGATACGGCCCTTCGCGGCTACAAAGAGCTCAATCTGCGGGCATTGAAGATGATTCGCCCGGGTGGAATTCTGGTGACTTGTTCCTGCTCCTACCATGTAGGTGCGGCTGACTTCCTGGAAGTCGTGGCGGCAGCCGGCCGGGATGTGCACAGGAATTTGCGCATCCTGGAAAGCCGCCTCCAAGCCAGGGATCATCCAATACTGTTGAGCATCCCAGAAACCGGCTACTTGAAATGCCTGATTATCGATGTAACATGATGAAAATTAGGCATATCCTGTAGTTGACAATATAACACTCATATTTTATGCTTCTTTCATGCTAATTAGGCATCCAAAGAAGTGATTAGGAACCTTACCAAGATTCTGAAGGAGGATTTCGCTATGACAGTTCTAACCCGTTGGGAACCTTTCCGTGAGTTTTCTACCCTGCAGGACCGCATGAACCGGCTGTTCCGCGATTCGTTCGGCGACCGCGAGGAAGCCCTGACCAGCAGCACTTTTGCCCCCGCAGTGGACGTTTACGAGGACGAGCACAATATCACCCTGAAGGTGGAAGTGCCCGGAATCGAAGAGAAAGACATCGATGTCCGCATCGAGAACAACACTCTGACCGTGCATGGCGAGCGCAAGTTCGAAAAGGAAGAGAAAGAAGACAACTATCGCCGCGTGGAGCGGCAGTATGGCAGCTTTACCCGTTCCTTCACTCTGCCCAACACTGTAGACACGGAGAACATCTCCGCCAACTACGACAAGGGCGTTCTGAAGATCAAGCTGGCCAAGAAAGCAGAGGCCAAGCCGAAGCAGATCAAGGTCAATGTCGGCGGCGAGAAGACTCTCGAAGCCAAGGGCCCCAGCAAGGCCGCATAAGACCGCGTACGGGCAAAGCTCGGCAACTTTGACGGGAGGCGGCAGAGGTGACCGCCTCCCGTTTTTGCTCTGCGGCTGTAGTTGGTTCACAATGCTTGCAGGGCAGGAGAATCGTGAAGGCCACGCTAGAGGCTATCAACGGGATGCAAGCCGATGGGATCATCGGAGTCCGTTCCGACGACAGTTGAAGGCGTTACTACCTGGGTCATGTCGGCCGAGCATCTGGTTGCCATCGCACTCAACACGGGTCGGTCGAAGGATCATATCCGCATCTTGCAGTTTTTCGAGCAGGACGCGGTGAACCGGGGTAAGCTGCAAAACATACTCGAACGGCACGGGTTGAGTGCGAAATGGAAGAATTTCGAGCGCAAGTACTTGGAAGGCGCCCATGAGTAAACAAGAAATGCGCAAGCGGCTAGCTTCGCTGAGTTTTTCCGAGAAGATCAAGATTTTGGAAAGGCTCCGCGACCGCAGCCTGGTACTCGCTGCAAGTGGGCTCAGACGGAAAGCCGCAGGCGCAGACAGCAATAAGGCCGTTAAGCGCAGCCCGGAGTGAGGGCTTTGTTCGGGAAGTAGTGGCGCGGGCGACCTCGCCCGGCCGGCCGCAGTTTTGACGGGAGGCGGCAGAGGTGACCGCCTCCCACTATTTTTGATTTGGCAATTGTGTAATCGGGTAACTTGGCAATTTGATGGTCCAGAGGCCACGAAATTACCCGATTGCTTAATTACGAAATTGCAAAATGGAGTTCGTATGGCTATCCGTTGGGACAAATTTACAGTAAAAGCGAGCGAGGCCCTGCAGCGGGCGAACCAGCTGGCCTCCGAGCACGGTAATCCCGAGCTCATGCCGCTGCACATCCTCGCCGCGTTGGTCGAGGACAAAGAAGGCATCGTGCCGCCGGTTCTCGAAAAAATCGGAATCGGTCCGCAAGCCATCCTGCATGACGTCTATCAGGAAATCGATCGCCTGCCCAAGGTGTCCGGCAGTGCAACCCAAGCCAATCTGTCGCAAGCCGCCAATCAGCTTGCGGAGCGCGCCTTCAAGGAAGCCGCCAACTTCAAGGATGAGTATGTTTCCACCGAGCATCTGCTCCTGGCAATCACCCAACTTAAACGCGATGCCGCACAGGAAATCCTGGCGCGGCACGGCGCTTCCTACGAAGCTATCCTGAAGGCACTCACCTCGGTGCGGGGCTCGCAGAAAGTTACCGATCAAAATCCGGAAGCCAAGTATCAGGCGCTGGAGCGCTATGCGCGTGATCTCACCGAGCAGGCCCGGCGAGGCAAGCTGGACCCCGTCATCGGCCGCGACGAAGAAATCCGCCGCGTGGTGCAGGTTCTCTCCCGCCGCACCAAGAACAATCCCGTGCTCATTGGCGAACCTGGCGTGGGCAAAACCGCCATCGTGGAGGGCCTGGCGCAGCGCATTATCTCGGGCGACGTTCCCGAGGCGCTGAAGAACAAACGGGTGGTCGCCCTCGATCTGGGGGCCATGCTCGCCGGGGCGAAATATCGCGGAGAATTCGAAGACCGGCTGAAAGCCGTGTTGAAAGAGATTGAGGACGCCGCCGGGCAGATCATCCTCTTTATCGACGAGTTGCACACGCTGGTCGGCGCGGGAGGAGGCGAAGGCGCGATCGATGCCTCTAACATGCTGAAGCCGGCACTGGCACGCGGCGAACTGCGCGCCATCGGCGCCACCACGCTCAATGAGTACCGTAAATACATCGAAAAAGATGCGGCTCTGGAGCGCCGCTTTCAGATCGTCTTCGTCGGTGAGCCGAACGTCGAAGATACCATCGCCATTCTGCGCGGCCTGAAAGAACGCTACGAAGTGCACCACGGAGTACGAATCAAGGACTCAGCGATCGTGGCCGCGGCCACACTGTCCCACCGCTATATCTCCGATCGCTTTCTTCCGGACAAGGCCATTGACCTGATCGACGAGGCGGCGGCTTCGCTTCGCATTCAGATCGATTCCATGCCCACGGAAATCGACCAGCTGGAGCGCCGGGCCATGCAGCTGGAAATCGAAAAGCAGGCGTTGAAGAAAGAAGACGATCCCAATTCCAGAGAACGGCTCAAGGTCATCGACAAAGAGCTGGCGGAGATTCGCGAGAATTCGACTGCCCTCAAAGCCAACTGGAAGAAGGAAAAAGAAGTGATCGAGCGCTCACGGCAGCTTAAGGAAAAGATCGAGCAGCTGAAGATCGAAGAACAAGCCGAAGAGCGCAAGGGGAACCTGCAGCGCGTGGCGGAGATTCGCTATGGGTTGCTACGTCAGGCCGAAGAACAATTGGCCAAGCTCGCGGGAACCGAGGCGGACAAGAGTGTCCGCCCCACACGGCTGCTCAAGGAAGAGGTCGACGAGGAAGACATTGCCCGCATCGTTTCCAAGTGGACGGGCATTCCGGTTTCGCGGATGCTGGAGGGCGAAGTCAAGAAGCTGATCAACATGGAGGAGCGTCTCCGGCAGCGCGTGGTGGGCCAGGATGCAGCACTGGAGCGGGTTGCGAATGCCATCCGCCGGTCGCGCGCCGGCTTGAGCGATCCCAAGCGGCCCATCGGTTCGTTCATTTTTCTAGGCCCGACCGGAGTCGGCAAAACCGAACTGGCGCGAGCCTTGGCGGAGTTCTTGTTCGATGACGAGCATGCCATGATTCGCATCGATATGTCCGAATACATGGAGAAGCACGCGGTGTCGCGGCTGATCGGCGCACCTCCGGGATACGTCGGCTATGAAGAAGGCGGCCAGCTTACCGAACAGGTGCGCCGCCGTCCCTACGCGGTGATTCTGTTCGACGAAATCGAGAAGGCGCATCCAGATGTCTTCAACGTGCTGCTACAGATGATGGACGACGGCCGCCTGACCGACGGCAAAGGGCGCACCGTCGATTTCCGCAACACGGTCATCATCATGACGTCGAATCTCGGATCGTCGTTCCTGCAGGCTGAAAGCCTGCGCTCCGAGCAGGAGTTCGATGAGGCCTCGAAGCAGGTGATGAGCGCCTTGCACGGACACTTCAAGCCCGAGTTCCTCAATCGAGTGGACGACATCATCATCTTCCGCCCGCTGGGAAAAGAGCAGCTGGTGAAGATCATCGAGTTGCGGCTGGAAGATGTGCGGCGGCTGCTGGCGGACCGCAAGATTTCACTCGAGCTCACGGATGCCGCCAAAGATCTGTTGTTCACCGAAGGCTACGATCCGAACTTTGGAGCGCGACCTCTGAAGCGAGCGATCCAGAAACTCATTCAAGACCCGCTGGCGCTGAAGATTCTCGACGGCGAGGTGCTGCATGGCGACCATGTGGTGGTCGATGCTGACAAACGCGCCGGGAAGATGAAGTTCGAAGTCAGCAAGCGCGTGGGTGAGAAAGAACCGGCCAAGGCCAGGCGTTAAAAGCCACCACTGCTCGTGTGGAGACGACCGCCCTCGGCCGTCTGGTCGAGCAACGCTCGACAATTTTCTCGTTTCGCTGTCTGGCAGAGTCTAAGTAAGATGGTCTGTGTCTCCAGATGCCAGATATCCTCTACCACTACACATCCGCGGAAGGCCTTGAAGGAATTATCAAGCGCAAGGAGTTGTGGGCCACCGACATCCGCTTCTTCAGCGATTCCTCGGAGTTCCAATATACCATCGACTTAGCCCGAGAGTTGTCGTCGCAACGGACAGAGAACCTAGAGAAGCGAGTTCTTAGGGAAATACTCCAGTACAAGGAAACGGATACAACTTTTTGTGCTTTCTGCCTCAGCGAGGAGGGCGACTTGTTAAGTCAGTGGAGGGGCTATTGTCCCCGAGAAGGCGGTTGTTCCCTCGGATTCAGCGGAGCAGCAATGCGACTTTCCTTGCTGCAGCAGGGTTATTGGTTAGAACGCTGCGAGTATGACTGCGAGACGCAGCGCGACCGCGTCAATGAGTTGCTGAATAGAGCCATGCGGGATTTTCACCAGAGGGATACTGGAGACGGGCCGGTCGCCAACAGGGCCAAACCAATAGTGCCTGGATTCGTCCGCGCATTGTCACGAGTTGCAGCGACACTCAAGCACCCGGCCTTTAGCGAGGAGGCAAGAATGGAGGATCGTCTCTAACGGCCCTGTCTCAACCGCGGGTCTCGGTTACAGAATTAGAGGCTCTGTTGCGATTCCCCATTCCACAGTAAGCCTCAAAGACGGCTTTCCACTAGCCAAGGTCGTCGTTGGGCCGAGTTCCAATCAGAGATTAGCGGTGGATGGCCTCCGAGTGCTCTTGCATCGCAATGGCATCACAAGCCCAGACATCATCGAAACCTCCGAAATCCCCTATCGCCCCTTATGACGTGCAGGATCCACACGGATAATGACCATTGATCTATCCGTGGGAATCCGTGAAGATCAGTGGCCTGAGCCTGTTGCTAGAATAGACGTACTCCTACCGTGGGGGATGTTTATCGGATGCCGCCTTTCACCGAACAATTCGACGTGGTGGTGGTCGGTGCCGGCCATGCCGGCTGCGAGGCCGCTATGGCCGCGGCGCGTCTGGGCCTCAAGACCGCTCTGTACACGCTCAATGTCGATCTCATCGCACAGATGTCCTGCAATCCTGCGGTCGGCGGCATTGCCAAGGGACATCTGGTCCGCGAAGTCGATGCCCTCGGCGGAATCATGGGGGAAGTAACGGATGCGGTCGGCATCCAATTTCGACTGCTGAATACCTCTCGCGGTCCGGCGGTGTGGTCACCGCGGGCGCAGTGCGATAAGCAAGCCTACCGCCTGAAGATGCGCGAGGTCCTCGAATCCCAGCCGAATCTAAAGATCAAGCAAGCGGAAGTCGCGGAACTGATCGTGGAGTCGTTGGCCGATAGTCGTTCGCCGTTGGCCAACGAGCAAGGACTGACGACTAACGACGAGCCCCGCATCTGCCGCGGCATTCGCCTGCGCGATGGCCGCACCGTGGGCGCCGCAGCCGTCATCATCACAACCGGCACTTTTCTTAATGGCCTCATCCACTGTGGCGAGCAGCAATATCCCGCGGGACGCTCCGGAGAACCAGCAGCCGTGTTGCTCGGCGAAAGCCTGAAGCGGCTTGGCCTTCGCGGCTGCCGCCTGAAGACAGGCACGCCGCCCCGGCTCGACGGACGCACCATCGACTGGTCGCGCTTTCAGATCCAGCCTGGCGATGCGGATCCTACGCCGTTCAGCTTTCGCACTAAGCGGGTGGCTCATCACGACTCGCAAGTCCCCTGCTACATTGCCTGGACGACGCCCGAGACGCAGCGCATCATTCGTGAGAATGTGCATCGTTCTCCGATGTACAGCGGGCAGATTCAATCCATCGGCCCGCGCTACTGTCCGTCGATCGAAGATAAAATCGTCAAGTTCCCGGACAAGACGACACATCAGCTTTTTCTCGAACCGGAGGGCCTGAATACCCACGAGATTTACGTCAATGGGATGAGCACATCGCTGCCGGTTGAAGTTCAGTTGGCAATTCTGAAATCAATCCCTGGCCTTGAAACGGCCGAAATGCTGCGGCCCGGCTACGCCATTGAGTACGACTCGATTGATCCCACCGAACTTGAGCGCACTCTCGAGACCAAGAAAATCGCGCAGCTCTTTCTGGCCGGGCAAATCAACGGAACCTCAGGCTATGAAGAAGCCGCCTGCCAGGGGCTGATGGCCGGAATCAACGCCGCGCTTAAGGTGAAGAACGAAGCGCCGCTGATTCTCGATCGTACCGAAGCCTACACCGCGATCCTGATCGATGACTTGATCTCGAAAGGCACCAACGAGCCCTACCGCATGTTCACCTCGCGCGCCGAGTTCCGCCTGCACCTGCGCATCGACAACGCCGACCGGCGGCTCACTCCGCACGGCCGTCGTGTGGGCCTGGTCTCTGACGCGGCCTGGTCCGACTTCCTGAGCAAGCAACAACGGCTGGGAGCAATGAAGTTTCTGCTGGAGGGAACGAAGCTGACCGGCCATATGCTGGAGAAGATTTCTCTGGGATCTGGTGTTCTTGAACCCACCAACGGCACTTCTGATTGGTCTTCTGCTACCGGCCAGCCTCTTGCTCAATTGCTCAAGCGGCCAGAGATCACCATCGAGCTGCTGGCCCCGGCTCTGCAGGAGATCGATCCCGAGTTTTTCCGCCGTAATGGCGATTCCACGTTCTCTGCGGTTCCGCTTTCATCGGAGGTCCGCAACGAGCTCAAATCGGTAGAAACGGAAATCAAGTACGAGGGCTACCTGCGCCAGCAACAGCGCGCGATTGATCGTCTGAAGAAAGCCGAGCAGCGATACATTCCGGAATGGTTCGACTATGCGCTGGTGAGCGGCCTGTCGCGCGAGATGCAGGAAAAGTTGCTCAAGATCCGGCCGCGGACGATTGGCCATGCCTCGCGTATTCCGGGCGTGACTCCCGCGGCAGTGTCGCTGGTGAACGTCTATATCGACATTCAAGGCAAACGCCGCGAGCAAGCCGCGGCGCTTTAGGAATCCTGATTATGTCATTCCGTGGAGCGCCGGCGACGCGGAATCTGCTGTTCTCCGCCAAACTGCAGATCCCTCGCCATGCTCGGGATGACAATTCTGACGAGGTCGCCCGACGGTTCCCAATGAACTACGCGCAGATTGAAAGTCCGGTGGGGCCGCTGCTGCTGGCCGCCGATGACGCGGGACTGCGACAGATTCTCTTCGTGAAGGGAAGAACTCCCGCTCGACCCGACCCGTCCTGGATCGAGAATTCTGCTCCCTTCAAGGCAACGGTCAGCCAGCTTCGTTCCTACTTCGCCGGAGAGCTGGAGGAATTCGATCTCCCGTTGGCTCCGGAAGGAACGGCCTTCCAGCTCAAAGTCTGGAAGCGTCTCTGCGACATTCCTTATGGCGAAACGATTTCCTACGGCGAACTGGCGCGTCGTCTGGAGAATCCAAATGCATCTCGCGCCGTCGGTCTGGCCAACGGCTCGAACCCCATCCCCATTGTGATCCCCTGTCACCGCGTGATCGGCAGTAACGGCAAGCTTACCGGCTACGGTGGTGGCTTGCCCATCAAGGAGAAGCTGCTGGCTCTGGAACGGGGTCAGTTGCGGTTGCTGTGAGTCCGTCATGCAGGTCTGGAGACGAGGGACAATCTGACTGACCACAAGTTTCGACCGGGCCCTGCACGGGCGGGGACCGTAGCCTGCCCTGAGCAGCTGAGCCAGGCGAAGCTGCCGAACGGGCCCGCGCCTACATTGGAAGCCTAGGGTAAAATGAAATTCAGGTCCAAGCTCAACCATGCGGTTCCTTCTGGCCTTCATTGCCCTTCTGGGTTTCATAGCCTCTGGTCTCGCGCTCCGGGAACACTACCGGACCGACGCTTCGCCATGCAGCATTAACGAGCGCTGGGATTGTGGGATCGTCAATCACAGTCCGTTCGCGGCACTGGCTGGAGTGCCCGTGGCCGTCATCGGGATGGCAGGGTATGTGCTCCTGGGGGCGCTTGCTTTCAGGCGTGCTTACCGGTTGTTTCTGGCCGCGGCGGCGGCTGGCCTGGCGTTCTCGCTCTATCTGGCTCACGTGGAAGCACATATTCTGGGGGTGTGGTGTGTGTATTGCGTAGCATCGCTGGCGGCAATTTCCTTGCTAACCCTGCTGGCCTTTGGAACAATTATCTTTTCGCGCTTCCAGGATTCGGGACGACATCAAGGGAGTTCGCGCTGATTTGCTTATGAACAGGACCCTCGCCGCATTCGCATTCGCCGCCGTACTGCTGGCTTCTCTGCTTTCTGCCCAAGAGGCCGTTAACCCCGTTCTGCGTCCCCCTAAGGGCGCTCAGCTTGCCATCGTTGTCTTCGAGGATCTGCAATGTCCGCAGTGCCGGCGCGAAGCCCCTATCGTCGAGCAAGCCGGCAAAACCTACAAGATCCCGGTGATCCGGCACGACTTTCCGTTGCCCATGCACAACTGGTCGTACGAAGCTGCGGTCATCGCGCGCTATTTCGACAGCCAATCCAAGCAACTGGGAACCGACTTCCGCGACTACATTTTCGAGCATCAGCCCGAAATCTTTCCCACGAACCTGCGCCAGTTCGCTGAGAAGTTCGCCGCCGAACACAAGGTGGATTTGCCCTTCGTGGTGGATCCCCAAGGCAGGTTTGCCGCCGAGGTCAACGCCGACCGCGACCTGGGGAAAGCCATTCGCCTCGAACATACTCCCACCGTCTACGTGGTAAGCAGCAACCCGAGAGGACGGCCATTTGTCGAGGTACAGAAGCCGGACCAGGAGCTTTTCCAGACGATCGACGCGATGAAGGCCGAATAGCCAGAGAATTTGAGAATCATGGAGGACGGGAGTCCCGGACCCGTCTCTTGCAGGGCTTAGCCTCTCTCAAACGCGTGCTTCTTCTCTAACTCCTCGAGCGCAGTGCGAGCGTCCGCTTCAAATTTTTCCGCCCGATCCATCAAGCCCGGACTGGCAGTCGCAAACTCGCCTTCCAGTTGCAGCAAGCCTTGGGCTTCCAGCTTTCGTGCCAGTTCCAGCAAATGCTCGCGCGAGGTCTCGACATAGAGCCCTTCCGTTGGATCTCCGATCCACACCACACCTCCGATCACCCGCGTCTGCCAGTAGACCTTTCGCGCCAGCAGAAGCAACATCTCTTCCTCGCCGGCTTTGCCGAAGACCCACTTACCCCGCTTGAAGTCCCAATGCCGGCTGGAGAAATTCACCGGCACCAGCTTGCCCGATTTCACGAACTCCAGTTGCCTGCGATCTACTTCTTTGCGCAGTGTGTTGATCACCGGGCCCTCGGCGTCCTTCGCGTCCAGCGAGGGCATGACTTCCCGAACCGTCGCCGATAGATTGACGGCCACCGGGGCGTGCAGACCGGGTGAGCTTGCTAGAGAGATGTCCGCATGCAACACAAAAAAATCAGCACCAGAAGTGGACTTGTGAAATGGCCACTCGATATGAAAGGAAAGTGGCAGGCCAGCCAGGGTTACGTAGAGAATTTTGGGCGATCCACCGTTGCCAGATGTCTGAGTCATCATCATCGTTCTCTCGTCTGCATTTTATCTTTTTTGGAGCCGCACATCCCACTTCATGCGCGGAGAGACCCCCGAGGAACCATCTGCTGGCCCACTATTACTGCTTTGAGTCTTGGCGTTTGGGATGACCCTGAGAAATGGAAAGGGGCAACCTTTCGGTTGCCCTGATGAGAACTTGGACCCGGAAATCTGATTTACTTTCCGGCAGCCGCCCCTTTGCTGAGCAATTGCCGAATATCGCTGCTCGACCACATCGCCGCGATCTTCGCCACCAGATCATCGATACTTCTTCCCGTGTCGATGTTCCCGTCGACAGCGGGATGACGTTCGCCATCCGTGTGCATGACCAACACCGGCGTCCCGGGGCCCACCTTTTTCACGATGTAAGGAAGATGGTGACGGTCATTCTTGGTTAGCGAGGGTCCCAGTACCACCAGGTCAAAACTCCCCTTGCGAACCGCCTCTTCCACCGCTTTGCGGCCAATCGCCGTCTCCACCTGGTGCCCGGCCTTCTGGATGGAAACTGCTTGAGCGGCAAGCACTTCGGCATTGCCCTCCCCGTAAAGAACCTTTAATTTGGACGACTTGTTCCCGTTCGCCATAGGACCAAAGCCAACCTTTCTCGCTGCTGTATCACCCTAGCAACGGCGGGAGTCCGGGAGAACGTCACCGAAGACCAAGGCCGACCGGGTCAAGTAACGCGAGTTTCCCGCGCTTTCCCAGGCTGCCGGCTCGTCTTCCCTCTCGCCTCAAGGAGCCTCCCGACGTACAATCAAATGTCATACGTAAAAACTGACGTGTCTCCACGGAGGCATTCCCCATGCGTTTAGCGGTGGTCGTTACCCTTCTTATCAGTCAGTTCATGTTTGCGCGCGTTGCCTTCGCGCAACAGGACGATGCCAATGCTGCAACTGCGTTCTGCGATTTTGAGGATGGCCGGGAAGTGAGCATCCGTTACAACTCCTCGGTGTCCTCTGGCAAGGATGAGCCGCACAACGGTAAGGTATGGTTGCCGGGGGGTTCGCCGATCACTCTTTTCACAGACACGCCAGTCACTCTTAACGATTCGCTGATTCCTGTCGGCGCGTACAGCGTTTACGTTATTCCCACTAAGAAAGATTGGACTCTGATCGTCAACAAGAACGTGACCGCCGGCGCACCCTATGACGAAAAAGACGATGTAGCCCGCGGTCCCATGGAGATGGGAGAGGTCGATTCGCCACCCAAGCAATTGCAGGCATCTTTCGCGCACTCCGCCCCGAAGGTCTGCAGCATTCGTTTGTACTACGGAAAAGTCGGGGCGTTCGTGGAGTTCAAAGAAAAATAGCCGGCGGGAAGTGAACTGTAGTTTTGGAGGAGCGGAAATATTGCGCGTCATTCCCTGGTTGCTGATTTGCACCGCTTCTCTTTCAGCCCAGACTTACACCGTCCAGAAAAGTAACACCACCGAGAATCTCCGCGGCCTCAGCGCTGCTGCAACCAATATCCTCTGGGCAAGTGGCACCCACGGAACCTATCTGCGATCAACGGACGCTGGTAACTCCTGGCGCGCCGCGCAAGTTCCCGGCGCTGAAGGCCTCGACTTCCGTGATGTCGAGGCGTTCAGCGCTGCCCTTGCTTACCTGCTCAGCGCCGGACCCGGCGATCAGTCGCGTATCTATAGAACGACCGATGGCGGCAAAACCTGGACACTGCAGTTCACCAATGCGGACCCCAAGGGCTTTTTCGATTGCATGGCCTTCTGGGATCGCGATCATGGAATCGCAGTCGGCGATCCAGTGAATGGAACCTTCGAGCTAATCACCACCAACGACGGTGGCCGGAATTGGAAGGCAATTCCCGCCGACTCGCTGCCTCCCGCCATTAGCGGCGAAGGCGCGTTCGCTGCCAGCGGAAGCTGTATCGCGGTGGAGGGAAGAACCAATGTCTGGTTCGTCAGCGGAGGCAAGGCGGCTCGCGTATTTCACTCGGCTGACGCGGGAAGAACCTGGAGTGTGACCGAAACGCCCATGCTGCACGGTGCGGATTCGTCGGGAAGTTTTTCTATCGCTTTTCGGGATGCAAAGCATGGCGTGATCTCGGGCGGGGACTACAAACAGCCGGAGAAAGACGGCGCCAACCTGGCCTTTAGCGATGACGGTGGCCAGACCTGGCAGCTTTCTCCGATCTCGCCGCAGTTCTACCTCTCCGGAATTATGTGGGTTCGGGCGAGGTCGCCCGTCCAAGGCGAGCAGGGCTCGGCAGCGTTCGCTGTTGGCTCGGCGCACGCCGCCTACGCCGAAGATGTCCACAGCAAATCCTGGAAGAAGACCTGGGACCTGAACTTGAACTCAGTAACGTGCTATGCCCCGGGGAGAGCTATCGCCGTCGGGCCGAACGGGCTGGTTGTTCGATTCAGCGCGATCCGTTGAATCCCTCGCGAAGGCCTGATCCCGGCCTTACCCTTTAATACCGCTGATAAGAATTAGGTGTGTCCAGTCCCGGACAGTGTATTTCGAATACGAACGCTTTCCGCAACCACCCTTTTCCCACCAGGCTCATTACAACCCAAGGGAACAATCACATAGCTCCAGCCGTAGTTGGACAAGTAGGTGCTCTTTACTCAAAAAATCCTCTCGTCCATGAGGCAATACCATGGCCTTCCATGACCTCCGAATCGCAATCCGCTACCTGCTGAAGTCGCCTGGCTTCGCGGCCACGGCCGTGTTGATGCTGGCGCTCGGAATCGGCGCCACGACCGCCATATTCTCCATCGTTGAAGGCGTGTTGTTGCGACCGCTGCCCTTTCCGCAGCCCGAGAAGCTGGTGGTGCTGGCGGACGTTATTCAAGGGGCCGAGGTCGGAGGCAATGGCGAGGCTGGGGTCACCGGGCCGGACACTGTGGCCTACAAACGCGATACCCACAGCTTCGAAAGTCTGGGCGCGTATCAGCAGACGGGTTACGAATTGTCCGGAGTTGGCGAGCCGGCGCAGGTGAGTGCGACCAGGCTCTCTGGCGGGGTGTTCCCAGCCCTTGAGGTCGCGCCTTTGACGGGCCGCTTCTTTACACAACAGGAGGATGACCAAAAGGAACAGGTAGCGATCATCAGTTACTCGTTCTGGCAAAGTCGCCTGCACGGCATTCCAGGTGTGCTGGGAACCAAACTTTTGCTGGACCGGAAACCCTATACGGTGATTGGCGTGATGCCGCGTAACTTTGAATTCCCTCTCGTGCCAGGACAGCTGAACAACAGCGAGCTGTGGGTTCCGATGAGCTTTACTCCGCAGGAGATCAGTGGACCAGGAGCGGCTGGGGGATGGAATTTCAGCATGGTGGGACGGCTCAAGCCGGAAGTGACTGCGGCGCAGGCCGAGAGCGATGCCGAGCGCGTAGCCCAGCAGATCATGCGCAGTTATCCCGCATTCATGTCGAGTCTGCACATCCACGCCGTGGTGCGCTCGCTGCACGAGGAAACGGTCGAGCAGGCTCGTCAACTGGTACGCACTTTGTTTCTGGCGATCGTAGTCGTGATGCTGATTGCTTGCGCCAACCTCGCCGGGTTACTGCTGGTCCGCGTCATCCGCCGCCGCCGTGAAGTCGCCGTGCGACTGGCTCTGGGAGCGCCGGCCGGAGCGCTGTTGCGTCAGGCCATTCTGGAAAGTCTGGTGTTGAGCGTGACTGGAGGTACGCTCGGTCTGATTCTGGCTGCGATGGCGTTGCGGGTGGGAGTGAGCTGGTTGCCCGAGACGCTGCCCCGTATTCACGAGATTGGCCTCGACTGGCAAGTCGTGTTGTTCGCCATCGTCCTCGCGATATTGACCGGCCTGGTTTGCGGACTGGCTCCGGCTTTTGCCGCCCTGCGAACGAGCCTGAATGTAGCGCTCAAAGAAGGCGGACGCACCGGCACAGCCGGCAGCGGACACGCTCGGCTGCGTTCGGCTCTGGTGGTTGGCGAAATCGCCATTGCGCTAGTGCTGCTGGTCGCCTCCGGTTTGCTGCTGCGGAGTTTTGAGAAGATGCGGGCCGTGGATCTCGGATTCCGCCCGGATCATGTTCTCGTAGCCTCTTACTCGCTGCCACAGCAACAATACGCAACCCAGGCGGCGGCGGACGCGTTCAATGACGAATTGATTCGCCGCCTGCAGCAGCTTCCCGGCGTGAAGTCCGCGGGACTTACGTCCTTTCTGCCAGCCTCGGGAAACACCGGCAACACAACGTTTGTCGCCGAAGGCTACGTCCCTCCTCCGGGCGCCAACTTGAATCTCGCCACGCCGGTAACGGTGCAAGGCGATTATCTGCAGGCCATGGGAATTCCGTTGCTGGGCGGCCGCTTCTTTACGCAGTCGGATACGGTCGACACCCAACTGGTTGCCATGGTCAACCACAAGCTCGCCGAGCACTATTGGCCCGGCGCTGATCCCATCGGAAAGCGCCTTCGCATCGGCACACCGGAAACGCAGACGCCCTGGGTGACCGTTGTGGGAGAAGTCACCGACGTAAAAGAGGACTCCCCCGACAGTCCCAGCAAGGAACAGTACTATCAGCCGATCCAACAGTTTGAAAAATCGCTGGGCGCCCTGGCCTCGCCCGGAGATCCCCCGCGGGGCAACGGAGGCTTCATCGCTCTACGCACGTTGATGAAGCCCGAAGAAATGACCAATGTTCTTCGCGCCACCGTGAGCGCGATTGATCCCCAGCTGCCGCTGACCCAGGTGCAAAGTATGCAGCACGCAGTATCGGACAGCGAAGCGCCGCGCCGTTTCAACACCGCGCTCATTTCTGCTTTTGCGATCGCGGCGGTGCTGCTGGCGGCGCTCGGCATCTACAGCGTAATCGCGTTCTCAGCCGCTCTTCGCACCCAGGAGATGGCAATCCGCCTCGCCTTAGGCTCGCAACGGTCCGGGATCCTCGGCCTAGTCTTTACGTCCGCCGCCAAGCTTGCCGCAGCGGGCTGCGCCGTGGGATTGCTGGGCGCGGCGGCGGCATCGCGTTTGTTGGACTCGTTCCTGTTCGGTGTAAGTCCCTTTGATCCGCTGGTACTGACCCTGGCTGCGGTCTCAGTGCTGATGCTGGCTTTGGTGGCTTCCTTACTGCCAGCGCGGCGGGCGGCGTCCATTGACCCGATGCAGGCTTTGCGGGCGGATTGAGCTCACGCTTCGTGCCCCATGCGATAGCAGTTGTCCCACTTGGCCTGTTCCGGGGCGGCATTCGTGAACTCTCTTCACCGGAGAACGGCCTTGGCTTAGCAGCTTTATCCCACAGTTTACTCATCAGGTTCCGCCGTGGCCATACTCTTTCACTTCACCATCGACCGCAACCGCCACATACTTTCCGGTGGCAACGTCGCGAAACTGAACGACGCGGTGTCCCTCACGCGCCAGCTGTCCCCAGCGGCTGGGCTTCTCCGGATTCTGTTCGATCGCCTGATACTCCTGTCCTCCCATTTCAAATCGCAAAGTCTTCAGCCGCTGCGCGCTGGTACGCTTCACGAACCAGGTCTGTCCCGCAGCCTCGACCTTCCCACCGGCCATCATCTGTTCCGCGACGGACTTCATGAGCTCAAGATCGAGCATATTTTCCCACTTGGGGCGGTAAAACGAGCGAGACTATGACCCGACTCTGCAAGGGCGCCTCTGCGGAATCATCTTGTCTCCCACCTGTTATCGAGGCTGATTCTTAACGATAGAGGTTCTCTCGCGGTTCGAGGTGAGACAGGCGGGACACCCGTCCTCCATTTTGGGTGGACTGAACTAGAACTAACTCTTCCCCGTCAGCATCTCTACCACGCGGTCGAAGTCCTCCAGGTTGGCGTACTCGATCACGATCCTGCCTTTACCCTTGCGATCGCTGATTCGCACTTTCACTCCCAGTGCCCGTTCCAGATCGGTCTGGGCGGCGCGCACGTTGGGATCAAGCTTCGGCGGTGGAGCCGGCTCGAACGGCTGTGGCGGCTGGTTGAGGCGATCCACCAGCAAAATCAGTTGCGCGACCGACATCTTCTTGTCGACCGCCTCTTTCGCGATGTACGGAATGCGGGGAGGATCGGCAATCTGCAGCAGCACGCGGGCCTCGCTGAATCCCAAGGAACCCTCCGCCAGGTATTGATGGACGACTTCGGGCAGCTTCAGAATGCGCATGTAGTTCGAGACGGATTCGCGGGAGCATCCGGTTCGCTGGCCGATCTGTTCCTGGGTAAGGCCGAATTCCCGGCTCAGACGGGCAAAGGCGTTGGCCTGCTCCAGACAATTCAAGTCCTGGCGCTGCAGATTCTCGACGATGGTCATCTCTGCTGCCTGTTGGTCGGAGACCCTCCGCACAATGGCCGCAATCGTGGTCTCGCCCGCCAGCTTTGCCGCCCGGCAGCGCCGCTCCCCCAGAATCAGGGCAAAGCGCCCATCGGATTTCGGACGCACCACGATCGGCTGCACCACGCCGCTGGCCCGGATCGAGTCGGCGAGCTCACGCAGCGCCGCGGGATCGAAGGCCTTCCGCGTCTGGTAGGGGTTCTCGTCGATTTGATCGAGCCCAATTCGCAGCACAGAATCGCCAGGTTCCGGCCGCGATGCCTGCGCCTGCAAGTCCGGGAGTACCGCCGGCCCGGAGCCTGCCGCCATCGCCGTCCCCGCGATCACCCTGGGGCCGCCGGGCAAGAGGGAGTCCAGTCCCCTGCCGAGCGCCCGACGCTTGTCGACGGGTTTTTCAGGGGTGCTGCCGGGGATTCTTTCTGCAGTGGTCGTCATGGTTTCTCCCGCAATCTCGAAGGTGTTTCGATACACATCGATGGTCATCGATCTTGTATATTGATGGTGATCAATTTATTTCGTTCTTTCATCCAGCGCTTCCAGCGCGGCGCGTTGACCACCTGTTTTTCTTCCGTCGGGGCGGGCATCTCCTGCACCACGCCGCTTCGTCCTAGGATTTCCTTAGCCAGCTGGATGTAGCTCTCCGCGCCGCGAGAACGCACGTCATAAACCAGGGCCGGCTTGCCGTGGCTGGGAGCTTCCGCGAGACGGACATTGCGCGGAATCGTGGTCGTGCAAAGCTTGTCTCCGAAGTAGCGGCTGAGCTCCGCCGTCACTTGCTGCGCCAGATTCGTCCGGTCGTCGAACATGGTGAGAACGACTCCCTCGATGCCCAGCGTCGGGTTCAACCCGGAGCGGATGCGTTCGATGGTGTCGAGGAGTTCGGAAACGCCCTCGAGGGCGAAGTATTCGGCCTGCATCGGAATCAGGACCGCGTCGGCCGCGACCAGAGAATTGAGAGTGAGGAGGTCGAGCGCCGGAGGGCAATCGAGAACGATGTAATGAAAACGATCGCGCACTGATGCGAGGGCATCGCGCAAGCGGAATTCTCTGCGCTCGGCCCCGACCAGCTCCAGGTTGGCGCCGATCAGGTTCTTGTGCGAGGGAATGAGCCACAGCTGCTCGAGTTCCGTGGTCAGGAGAGCCTCGCCGGCATTGGCCGCGCCCATCAATAGGTCGTAAGTACTGATTCGTTCGGGATCTTTGGAGAAACCCAGTCCGCTGGTAGCGTTCGACTGCGGATCGCAATCGACTAGCAGAGTGTTTACCTCGGCCGCTGCAATGGACGAGGCCAAATTAATGGCGGTAGTGGTTTTGCCGACGCCGCCCTTCTGATTGGCTACCGCAAGAACACGTCCCATTTAGTTTTGGGAGATCGCAGAGATGGCTGAAGAATAGTTCGAATCATCTGCCATTGCAATGACGGATTTCGGTGCACCGAAATCAGTTGGGCATTTCCTTGATGCCAGAGCCGTTTAGGGATTGCTGCGGACCATCTTTCCACAAGAGTGGCTGTAATGTTCCACGTGGAACGGTTTGGTGTGGGCTGCCTTCCCCGGCGAATGTTCCACGTGGAACATTCATGAGCTCGACGGCACTGAGCCCGAAGCTAAACCTCCCCTAAAGTAAACCTCGGGCCGCCTACAGCATGGAAACAAGGCCCTATCGTGCCTGCCAACCTCTGGTAGTTTCGTGGGCTCCGCACTTGCGGCAAAGATTGATGTCTAGAATCAAATCGAACATCACCGCAGAGGAGCCGCAGACGCCACACGTGCCGGATTCACCGGACGTGATCTGGGTGCTCCCATTGGAAGGCGGCAATGGCGCATTCTTCGGCGTTCTTAGGTGGCTTTGAGCGTTCCTCCTGCGCCGTTTCATCCCCTGAATCCTCGTAGATTCAAATTGAGACGACTTCCGCTCGGTCTGGGCGCTCTCAATCTACTGGAATTAATCGATGAAGCAGCTCCCTTTGAGTCGGCGAATGTAACCAAGGTAACCACAAGTCTCGAAATGAGATCCGACTGAGCCGTGCGGAATCCCGTGTATGTTGTATGGGCCCCCTGAGAGTTCCTCCAGAGTCCAGTTTGCAAAGGTTGGTGAAGCCGCAAGGTAGAAGTTGAAGGACTAAGCCACCGGCACGGGTGGTGAGCGCGAGGACGCACCCTTAGCGAGCGTGAGAAAATCTCGGGAAGGATTGAAGAGGCCCGGAGTTAATTAGTCTGGTTCCGAGTCCCTGACATGCGCAGACATTTTCCACTTATGCCCTAGAACTACTCTCAGAATGACTCTTCAGCCCTCATTTCCCGTTTAATTCTGAGTTAATCTCCCACCAGTTAACGCACTTGGTTCCTCCCTTGGAATCCGAATCAGTTTGTTAGGGCCTGCGGTTGCCAATGAGAAGAACTCGATTAGCCGACAGCGGGATGGGCACAGCCTCCGACCAGCGCAACTCGGGCGCCAGCTCCCGAGCGCGCTTGGCTTGAGCCTCTCCGATCAACAGCGCTAAACGTCCACGGTCAGCAACCAGGTGGACAGCAATCGGCAAGATCTGCTCGAAGCGTTCGACCGCGCGAAGCGTGACGAGCTTCGAGGGGGTGGAAAAGTCCTCGGCCCGGCCGGGGAATACATCGACGTCCGTCAATGTGAGGGTCCGAATAACCTCCCGCAGAAAGGTGGCTTTCTTGTGAGTCGACTCGATCAACGTAACCGCCAGATCAGGCGCCCACATTTTGATGGCCAAGCCAGGGAAGCCCGCGCCTGACCCGATGTCGGACAGACGACCGGCGGAGGCGGGCGGAGCGGGCGGCAAGGAGGGAAGCAGGTGATGCGCCGCAAACAAGGATTCCCCAAAATGCCGGGTCACGATCGCTTCGGGCTGACGGATGGCGGTGAGGTTCACGCGGGCATTCCAGTGCAGGAGTAGATCGATGTATGTCGATATATGGTGGAGTTGCTCCGGGGAAAGACACAGAGCCGGGTTCTGAGAAGTGCCCAGCCGGGGCAAGAACGGCTGCAGCAGTTCGGCGATGCGATCCGAATCCATGGAAGTTCCCGATTGTAGATGGAGAGTCAGCGATTTACGAGGCAAGGCCCTGCGCGCTGGCCGCATTCGAACGGCGGGGTTCAGGTAACTGGTTACCCTCAACTCCGCGCCCATGGCTGGAAACCATACTCTGCAGTGCACTTCGGGCATCTCATTCGAACGCGGGCCCGGTTGTTACACTTCGTTCCATGCCGGTCCCCACCGAAGAAGTCAGGGAAAACGATACTGTCCAGGCGCTGGTGCAACTGCTGCGCACGCGCTCCTACGAGGAAATTCGCCAGCGCATGTACGACAAGCCGCCCGGCAGCGCCTGGTGGACGGCCTGCAAGACCGAACTTGACATCCGCAACGGAGAACAGATGGCGGCGGCACTCTCCGCCACCTCGCGTGTTCTGGAACGGCTACGCGCTTCCACTGAGCATTTCGAACAGCTGGCCGACACCCTTTACCACACCACCAACGAGATCCGGGATACGCTGCGCGGAGCGCAGGAAAGCGGCCGCAGGCTGGAGGTTGCGATTTATATCGCGATCGGCATCACCCTGGTGCAGTTGTTCAATCTGGTGTTTGAAGTCTTCCGCAAACGGTAGATTGTCCGTGTGGGGCGGACACTCTTGTCCGCCGTTTTTGGTGTTGGTTTTGTTCTTGCAGGGCCGTCAGAGCGTCAGCACTGTTATCTCCGAGGGTCCCATTGGCGGTGAGCTTGATCTCTTCTTCAGGAGAACGACCCTAGAACAAACTCAAAGGCGGCGGACAAGAGTGTCCGCCCCACACTGGTTTTAGGCAGACGGCCCTGTGTCTTACATAGTTCTTTCGATGGCGGCGCGGAGGTCGTTGTACGACATCAGGCCTGGATGGTAGAGCGCGACCCGTCCTTGGCGGTCGATCAGAACCAGAGTCGGAGTGGTGCTGGCGCCGTAGCGGTCGAAATTCGCTCTGCTGATGGGAACGGGCACGTCCTGCAGAGCGGGATAGTAGTGTTGCCACACCCGTCCAATATAGGTGACTTCGTCTTTGGGCTTGGCATTTTCGCCCTGAGCCGCATAGCCGTAGAGTTGCGTGGGAGCTTCCACTTTTAGTCCCTGCGCGGCGAAGTCCGCGGTCAACCGGCTGATGATCGGGCCTTCCTGTTTACAGTCGGCACACCAGTGAGCCCAAAAGAACAAAAGCACGGGAGAGCCTTTTTGCTGGGTCAGGGGCGTCGGCCGGGTTCCAAGGTACTCGGCCACGCTGAGCGGAGGAGCGGGCTGGCCGATGAGCCCGAGCAGGTTAAGATTTTTTTGCAATCGGGCGCGAATGGAAGTGTTGCCGTAGGTTGCCAGAGCGGTGCGAAGGACTGCGGCGGCCTGCGCATTCTGGCCTCGAGCCTGCAGAACCTGAGCTTTAACTTCGAGGGCCGCGCCCAAGGCCATTGGCAGGTGCGGTTCAGCATCGAGGGTACGGTGCTGGAGCAGCTGCCGGGAGGCACTCTCAATCTGCTTGGCGTAGGTTCCGGCCTGATCCAATTGCTGGGCAAACAAGGAAGCCCGTGCCATCCAGGAGAGCGCGTCCAGATACTCCGGATCGATGCCGTGCTGGGCACGGTATGCGTCCAGTTGCGAGCTGGCGGCGGAAAAGTTGCCTTGGGAAAGGTTGATGCGCACATCGTCGACAATCTCGCCCTGGGCGAGAACGGTAAGCAGGACGAGAATTGCAGACCATCGGAGAGTCATGAGCTGAATGACGTATGTCCGGCAGATTCGGTTTCGTTCGGCCCTAGGGAACGCTGCAGTTCCTCTATGATGCCGCTGCGTTATCCTCGGAAACAGTTGCAGCAGCGCGACTTAACGGACGATTACCAAAAACATCATAGCATTTCCGCGAGACTCTAGGGTACAATCCAGCTGCGTTTGAACTTTGCGGTTTTTGCAGTTTCCAGTAACTCCCGCTGCATAGCGTGACCTGCCTGCAGAAGTCCAGCGAATATATCAGCGCATATCTAAAGAAAAAGGAACCAAGCAACACGTATGGAAACAGGAACAGTAAAGTGGTTTAACGACGCCAAGGGTTATGGTTTCATCAGCCGCCAGAATGGAGAAGATGTGTTCGTACACTTCTCGGCCATTCAGGCAAGTGGATTCCGCAGCCTGCAAGAAGGTCAGCAAGTGCAGTTCGACGTGGTCAAGGGACCCAAGGGCTGGCAAGCAGAGAACGTAAAGCCGGCGTAAGCCACTTACAATCCGTTTGTGGAAAGGGCGGCTCAGGGGAGTCGCCCTTCGTGTTTCTTCGGCGTGGGATAAACTTTTCAGGAGAAACCTAATGGCGCTGAAAACGGGAGACGAGGCCCCCGATTTTGACCTGCCGGCGATTGCGGATGGACGCCAGGTGCGGGTGCGGCTGAGCGAGTTTCGCGGCCAGAAAAACGTGGTGGTCACCTTTCATCCCCTGAATTGGACACCGACTTGAGGGGAGCAGGTGCCGGCGCTCGACTCCGACCGGGAGAAGTTCGCCGCCCTCAATGCCCAGGTTCTGGACATCAGCGTAGATTCGATTTACAGCCATAAGGCGTGGCAGAAATACGAGATCGGCCCTATTCATCTGGCCATGTGTTCGGATTTTTATCCTCACGGGGCGGTTACTCAGGCGTTCGGCATCGTGCGCGAGGGACCGCCGTTGGCGGGAATCAGCGAACGGGCAGCGTTCATCGTAGATAAGAATGGGAAGATCGTATTCGCCAAAGTGTATCCCCTGGACTACACACTCACCGGCGAAGAACTGCTGCAGGCATTACGGACAATTGGCGGATAGGATCACTTTGAAAACCGGCGGTTGAGCGCCAGCGACGAGGGAAATCACTCCGCAAACGGGTAGAATAATTCCCACAAGCAAACCTGTCTAACCATGATTGTGAACTTCGCGGAGCGGGCGCATAACCACAACTGGGAACTGGACCCGGTTATCCGCTCCTTGCTCGATACGGACTTCTACAAGCTGCTGATGCTGCAGTTCATCTGGAAGCGTTATCCGACGACGCGGGTATCGTTCTCGCTGTTCAATCGCACCTCTTCTGTGCGTCTGGCTGACATGTTCCCGACCAAAGAAATCGTCGATCAGCTGGAGCATGTGCGGAAACTGCGCTTTCGAAAATCGGAACTGGTCTGGCTGGCCGGTAACACCTTCTATGGCCGCCGCGGAATTTTCGAGCCGGCATTCCTGGAGTGGCTGGAACAGGACTTCAAATTATCGGGCTATTCGCTGTCGGTCAAAGACGGCCAGTTCCACATATCGTTCGATGGTTACTGGCCCGAAACTACCATGTGGGAACTCTATGCGCTCTCCATCTTCGACGAACTGAGAACGAGAGCGAATATGAAGAAGCTCAGCGAGTTCTATCTCGATATTTTATATGCCCAGGCAAAGACGAAGCTGTGGAGCAAAATTGAGCGCCTGCGGGGCGTGCCCAATCTGAGCGTGGCGGATTTCGGAACCCGGCGGCGGCATAGTTTCCTGTGGCAGGAATACGTGGTCAAGGCGATGGCTTCCAATCTCGGTAAGGGGTTTATTGGAACCTCGAACGCTTTTCTGGCCCATAAGCACGACCTGGAAGCGATTGGTACGAATGCGCATGAAATCCCGATGGTGCTGGCGGCGCTCACCAACGATGACCAGGCACTGAAAGCTTCTCAATACCAAGTACTGGACCTCTGGCAACAGACGTACGACGGAGCGCTGCGGATCATGCTTCCCGACACCTTTGGAACCACGCAATTTTTGGCGAGTGCTCCTGAGTGGACGGCAGATTGGACCGGCCAGCGCATGGACAGCAAGAACCCCTACGTAGCCGGAGACGAGTACATCGAGTGGCTGAAGGGACGCGGCCGGGACCCGCGCGACAAGCTGGTGATCGCTTCGGACACTCTCGACGTAGACGAAGTTATCGCTCTCCACGCTTATTTCGGTGGAACGCTGCAGGGCGGCGCGACCGCCCAGGACTTCCGCAGCGCCGCCGATTTCGAGGATCGGCAAAAGTGGATCCCGGGCCGGCGCATTCGATTCAGCGCCGGCTGGGGAACTTTGCTGACCAACGATTTCCGCGGTAGCGATCCCAAAGGCGGGACTGATTTCGATCCGATCGGACTGATCTGCAAAGTATCCGAGATCGAAGGACGTCCGGCGGTGAAACTCTCCGACAACTATGCCAAGGCGCTCGGCCCGGCAGAGGAAGTCGAACGCTACCGGCGCGTGTTCGGCACGGCGGGGATGACAAACGTTCCGCTGATAGCGTGATGCAGCGTAACAACGTAGGCGCGAGCATCCCCGCGGGTGCATGCGCCACCGCAACCCTGCACCGGGCGAGGACGCCCGCGCCTACGTTTTCAAAAACCTGGACGCCGGTTTACGAATAGACGCTCGACCGGCACGAGCTAGTCTAGGTGGGCTACCCCGTCCGGAAGTGGTTCAGCCTTAACCCAGCCGAAGAACTACTGAGTAACCACGCACCGGGTGCCACGCTCGGGGAAGAGCTGACGATTGGGGACAGCTGAACAGTCTTGTCAGCATTAGTATGGGAAGCGGAGGTATTGCCCCGTATGTTTACTTCGCAGCCGATTGGATTTGTGAGCAGCCCATACAAGGACAGGGGCGAGATTCCCATGGGTCTTGGAGCAAAGCACGAGGCCGATGGTGTGCTCAAGATCCTGCCTGAGTTTGAGCCGGGACTGACTGACATCGAGGGGTTCTCGCATCTCTTCATCCTTTGGGAGTTTGATCGCTCCCAGGGGTTCGAGTTGCTGGGTACGCCGCCGTCGGACAATCGGGCGCACGGGGTGTTTGCGACGCGGTCCCCATATCGTCCCAATCCGATTGGTTTGACGGTCGTCGAACTGCTTCGCCGCGAGGGCGCCGATCTGCATGTTCGGGGCGTGGATATGCTGGACGGGACACCGATTCTCGATATCAAACCCTATTTGTCGAGCCTTCCGCTGGAGCGGCTACGCCGCGGGTGGCTGGCCGAAGCCGAGGCGAAGCGAGGCCGCTGAGTGCGACGCGAGTAAGTTGCGATCCGTGTGCATCCCTTTCCGGCGTTCGACTCCCTGCGCTCCGATCCTCGCTACGCCGACCTAATGCGCCGGCTCCAACTCCCGGAGTAGGAGATCCCAGACCCGGTTTAGGCCTTTACGAACTGGACATCGAGTGTGATGGTCACTTCTTCGCCTACCAGAATCCCCCCGGTTTCGAGCGCCGCGTTCCAGGTTAGCCCAAAGTCTTTCCGGTTGATGCGGGTCGTGGCCGAGAGCCCGACTCGAGTGTTGCCCCACGGGTCCTTCATGGGCACGCTTGGCCCTTCAACCTCAAACACTGCCTTGCGAGTGATGCCATGGATCGAAAGGTCGCCCTCGACGGCGAGTTCCCCGTCTCCCTTCTTCGAGACGCGGGTCGATTTGAAGGTCAGAGAAGGAAACTTCTCCACGTCGAAGAAATCCGCGCTCTTCAGGTGGGCATCCCGCTGTGGGTCCCGAGTGTTGATGGTAGCGGCGTCGATAGAACTCTCAATTCGAGATTTGGTGATGTCGGTAGGGTCCAGGGTCAGCGTGCCGGTGAGGCCGGTAAACTCGCCTTTCACATTCGAGATCATCATGTGCTTTACCTTGAACTGGGCGGCGGAGTGAACGGGGTCGATCTTCCAGGTGGTGACAGCGCCAGAAGTTACGTCGGGTGCGGTAACAGCAGTCATGATCGAAATCCTCCTATGTCATAGATGATCGTTATAACGACTAATGATGCAAAAATACTTTGCAGGCTTCAGGGGGCCGTTTCTGGCTGTTGTAACAGCGGTATGAGGCAGCCGCCGGCGGAGACGCCCGGCCTCCACTCGAAACCCGCGGTTACGGCTGCATGTCGCGAATGAGGACTACATCGGAGTCGGTGTGGCCGCGGATGAGACCCAGCCTGGTGCCGTCGGGAGACCAGTGGAAGTCGAGGATGTACTCAGCCGGGAACTGGGTGATCTGCTTGCCTGGGGAATCGTCGAGCGGTTGCGACCACAGGTTATCGACTCCCCCGGTGCGGACCGGGTAAACCACGGCTTTGCCGTCATGCGAAAAGCGGATGGGGCCGCTTCGCGGATGCTGAAAACTGAAGGTTTTCAACATCTGATTGGAATCGATGGAGAACAGCGCCAGTTTCTCCACATGCTCATCGAGATGTCCGAAGACGGCGGAAATTGCCGTCTTCCCGTCGGGAGAAAAATCGTA
This sequence comes from Terriglobales bacterium, assembly GCA_049582765.1. GTDB lineage: Bacteria > Acidobacteriota > Terriglobia > Terriglobales > Acidobacteriaceae > JBAUUQ01. Next base: position 2,647 of record JBAUUQ010000026.1, on the reverse strand, counting down.
GTCGGCCACCAGTTCTTCAGAGAGTCTCTCGGCCTTTCCTCCGTCGATCGGCACTTTCATCAGATGGCCGCCGCTGGCGAGGTCCAGATAAAGCACCCAGCGCCCGTCGGGTGAGCAGACTGGAGACTGATCCACCTTGCCAGTGGAGAGTTGTTTGAGATTTCCGCCGTTCGCGTCCATGCGCCAAGTGTTCAGTACCTTGTTTCCCTGGCCAAAGACGCTGGTAAAAACGATGTAGCGGCCATCGCCACAGGCCGACCCGGCAATGGCCAAGGTACTCTCGGGACCGGACAACGGAATGGTCGTGCCGGATTCCGTGTTGAGAACTCTCAAGCCCGACTCTGAGTCCCTTATGACCTGCGAGCCAGTCAACCAACTGAAGCGGCTGAGCGGGGTGCCGGACGTGAGTTGCTGCACGGGAGCCGATGTGGAGGCCGCGGCAGGGATGACGAACAGGTTTGAGTGGCCTTCGCTGAGTACGGTCGCCAGTTCCTTCCCATCAGCCGCCACACTGGGATCGGAGTAGTTGTTGGTATCGCGGGTTACGGCTTGCGACTTTCCGCCTGGATAGGACACGAAGACGATCTGGCTATGGGTCAGGGCGGCAAGCGCGACCAGGCCCCCGCCGTCTTTCATCCATTCGGGGCGCAGCACAATGCTGTCATTCGAGGTAAAGAACAACTTCTGCTTGCCGCTGGCGATATCGAGTGCCACCAGACCACTGAAGGCATTTCCAGGCTGAAGGATCATCGAGACGATGGTTTTGCCATCGGGAGACCAGGCTGGATCGTTGAGTCCGCCGCTTACCGGACCGGCGTAGAGCACCTTTTCTTCACCACCTTCCGCGGGCAGCAGCAGGAGACGCTCTTTTCCCGGCTCGGGGTTATTCATGCGGAAGAACGCGAGCTGCTTGCCGTCAGGTGAGAAGGTGACGTTGGAGTCGACGTCGGTCGCCAGCTTCTGCGGAGTACCGCCGAGCAAAGGAGCGCGATAGAGATACCTCAGTTCGCGGCTGCCGGGCTCGGTGCGGGTGAAGTAGAGGTAATTGCCATCAGGAGAGAAGCGCAGTCCGGCGTATTCCACATCCGCAGGTGCGACCACCTGGGTATTGCTATTGGTGGGAAGATTGCGCAGCCAGAGGCTTTGTTCGCCCTCGTTATCGACCACGTTGAGGATGTACTTGGCGTCGGGAGAGATGGCGACGAGTCTGGCTTTTCCGGTATCGGTGACCTTGGTGATGGAAATGTTCTGGAACGGCATGGGACGGTTGCGGTTCACGAACGCGTAAATTCCGTAACCGGCCGCAGCCAGGACGATGAGGGCAAGGAGCGAAACCACTCCAGCTTTCACTTTGTGCTGGCGGGCAGCGGTAACCACGGCAGAGCTGCTGGTGGCTGTAGGAATGACCTGGGAGCCGGTGGTGGCGGCGACCGCGGTAGCGGAGGCAAAAGCACCGGGCACCCGGCTCGATTCCGTGTCGCGCTTCAGACGCCTGAGGTCGCCACGGAAATCCGCTGCCGACTGGTACCGCAGGTCACGATCCTTCTCCAGCAACTTGTGGATCACCTCATCCAACTTTGGAGGAAGAGCGGGATTGAGCTGCAACGGGGAAACCGGGTCGCGCTCCAGGATGGCGTTGAAAATCAAGGCGGGGGTATTGCCGGAGAAAGGCAACTGACCGGTCGCCATTTGATAGATCACGCTGCCCAGGGAAAACAGGTCAGAGCGGGTGTCGAGTTCTTCGCCCCGAGCCTGCTCGGGTGACATGTAAGCAATGGTGCCGACCGTCGAGCCCGGACTGGTGAGGTGCGCCGGAACTTGTCCATCCGGCTGGAGACTTACGGTCTCGGCGCTGAACGCGTCCGCGCGGGTGAGCTTGGCAAGGCCAAAATCCAGCACCTTCACCTGGCCGCGCTGAGTGATGAAGATGTTGGCCGGCTTGATGTCGCGATGGATGATGCCTTTGGCATGGGCGGCATCGAGTGCGTCGGCAAGCTGGGCTCCGATCTCCAGCAAACGGTCGACCGGCAGCGGTCCGGAGTTCAGCCTCTGGTTCAGGCTCTGCCCCTCGAGCAACTCCATCGCAATGAAGAGTTGTCCGGCGTCATTTTCCACCGCATAAATGGTGCAAATGTTGGGGTGGTTCAGAGCCGAGGCAGCGCGAGCTTCCAGCATGAAGCGATCCAGCGAAGCCTGATCGTGAGCCAGGCCTGAAGGCAGAAACTTGAGAGCGACGCGGCGGCCGAGAGTAAGATCTTGGGCCTCGTAGACCACGCCCATACCGCCGCTCCCGAGCTGCCCGGTGATGCGGTAGTGCGAGATGGTTTGACCGATCATGAAAGACGAGCGAATAGCAAGATTTTCATCTTAGGTGGGGCTGGAAGTAGAGTCAAACCCCGGACGGGTTGGTGTCTAGCGACGGCAAAATGCTCCCTCTTCTGTTCCGCAGAGCTGAATCAAGGGAAATGAGGTGGGGCGTACGAGAACTGGACATTTCGCCAACGAGTGTAAACGTGATTTCGTCAGTCATGCCAGGGGGCTTATGAACGGAGAATCGCTCCGGCGATCTGATTCCACATGGCGCTGTGTCCGATCACGATAAAAATGCACGACGCGGTCACCATTACAGAATAGCCGACTGCAAACC
>JBAUUQ010000025.1:0-5572 GCA_049582765.1 Terriglobales bacterium | reverse complement strand
AGACGAAAGCCAGTACGATCGTCGAGTTTATCCGGGGAGTACGTGGCAGTCTGGCGGTGACCTTTGAGGAAGGAACCTGCGCCGCCTGGTTGCACGACCTTCTCCAACCTCATGTCAGCCGAGTGGTAGTCTGCGACCCACGCAAGAATGCTCTGTTGCAGTTGACCGGGTTCTGAGCGCTATCGCCTGGTTTCGCCAATTCAATTCCGGTTTGACCTGCAATCGAATGTGCCTCGGCACGCAACTCGGTTAGACGTTGGTGTGGAAGTGCCTGCACGTGGGCACTCGCCCGGCTCTCGGGCGGCCTCCGTTGAAAGGCAAAATTCGGACTCCGTTTTCGGCCTACTGGGTTACGGTGATGGTCTCGCTCTTCTTTAGCGAAGGATGGTACTTATCTCCGAGGTACGAAGCTGTAAGCCGATGCGTGCCCGCGGCGAGCGTTCCAAGGTTCGCCGTTGCCGCCTGCGAGGCCAATGTAGCCGACGTTACAACTTTTCCGTCCAGCGAAAAGTCCACGGTTCCCGCCGGTTCTGGACCACCAGCAGCGGTCACAATGACCGAGACCGTGACCGTCTGTGCCGCGGGGAGTTGGGCGGCAGCTGGAGCTGTGAATTTCACCTTCGCCGCTGTGGTTGCCGTGCCCGACAAGCTCACCTTGTTCACACCATCTACCGTGTTGTCGACCAAGGTAAGGGTAGCGGTTCTTGATCCTGCCGCAGCCGGTTTGAAAATCACTCCGATCTGGCAAGAGTGTCCGGCCGCGAGACTATTGCCGGTGTCGAAGTTGCAATTGGTGGAACTGGAATCAATCGAAAAATCACCTGAGTTGGTGCCACTAATCTTATCCCGCAGGATATTCAGGGACGCGTTGCCAGTATTGGCGACGTTCACGTGTAAGGCGGAGCTCGATGACCCGGTAGCCGTCGAAGAGAAAGTCAATGACCCCGTGGTTCCGACTTTGCGGACTGCCTGCGCGGGCGCAGTGCCGGAGGGATTCAGAATATACACTTGGCCTTGGGAATCGACGGCGAGCCCGGTCGGCGTGCCCAGCGCAGCCTTAGTGGCAGGACCCTTGTCACCTTTGTAGCCAGTCGATCCGTTCCCGGCGATCGTACGAATGATTCCCGTTCCCGCCTCAATCCGGCGCACGCGATTGTTTCCGGTGTCGCTGAAATACAAATCGCCGGCAACATCGAAGGCGATCTGGCCAATAGTAGAGCTGATTTCGGCGCCGCGCGCCTGACCACCGTCGCCGGTGAACCCGCACGCCACGCCGCCGGCCACGCGGTTGGCCGTGGGCGAGTACTCGGCATTGTATAGTGACTCTTCCAGCAAGTAGCAGGTACTTGTGGAGAAGTGGTAGCCCGTGTAGAGGTTGCCACTGGCGTCGACGGCGAACGATCCAGGGGTGCCCGAGGAGTAAGCAAACTGGTCGCTGAGATGCCAGAGATTCAAGCTGCCTGTACCGCCTGAAATGTTGGCAACCGGCATCTCGGCCGCGCCCGTCGTCCCCTCCTCAAAGAAGAGATCGTCATAGGCGTCGATGCTGATATTGGCCGGATAGTTCATGCCAACAGCGGAGAATGCACAAGGGGCGCTCGGCGTGCATGTGGCGGAGGTGTACGCGTATCCATACGCAGTCTGACTCCCCCAGGGGTAATAGATGGAAAAGTAATACGTGGAACCGTGGACATTTGCGGTGTACAAGATGCCAAAGCTGTCGACAGTGATCGACGCTGGCGTGGCAATAGGGTTGAGGGTTGTGGTGATGATGACGCCGGAGGAATCCATCTCCTTGACCTTGTTATTTCCGGTGTCGGCGATGTAGAGGATATCTCCACCGTCGACTGCCAGACTGGTCGCGGCGCCGATGGTTCCGGTGCCGGAGGAGACAGTGCCGGGAACGGTGGTGATCTGGGATGGAGTAAAACTCACGACCGGAGCATAGCCGTTGCCCGTCAGGCCGAAGCTCGCGGGCGCGGCCTCGGCGGTATGGGAGACCTTGATAAAGCCAAGTCTGTGGCCGGGGCCCTGCGGACTGAAGCGCACCAGGAGCGAACAGCTTTCGCCGCGAGCGTAGGTATCGCCTTCCTGACAGGTGCCACCGCGTTCAATGACAAAATCTTGGTTCGTCGACTTGATCCGGGTAAGTGTGGTCTCGCCGGCAAAGTTCAGCGTGAGCTCCTCCACGCCTGTGTATTCCCCCACGGCGACAGCGGGGAAGACATGGTAATTGGTGGGAGCGTTTTCGAATCTGGAGTCGCTGGCACGACGGGCAACGCTCTCCGCCTCAGGTTTCGGGCTCGCAGCCAGGGAGACAATGGAGTTCGACGCGGGCATAAAAATCGCCTGGCCGACGCTGGATGCAACCATGAAAAAACAGGCAACTATCATGCAGGAGGCCAAGAACAAAACTGACCTTAGGCAGAGCCGGAACTCCTTGACTTCTGTGCGCCGCAAAGCTTTGGGATTCATTCCTTATTTCCTCCTGAATGTACTTCTGTAGTGTGGGCCTACGGCTCAACACTGGCAAAACGGCATATACGGATACGGTACTCGCAAGGAAAGCGGAATCGCCGAAGATGCCGAATAGGAGCCTGTGTCGCGCACCCAGTTTAGAGTTAAGTTTTCTCCGGCTGGACCGCCCGGGATTCCGGGCGGCCCAACTCGGTGGCGAAGGCCGGGTGCTCGTTTCAGACCTACGGCGATACGGTTGCGTTCTCACTTGCCTTAGACGCGGGATGATACGTGTCCCCGCTGTATGCGGCCACTACGGTGTGGGCGCCAGCAGCAAGGGTTCCTGCGTTCACCGATGCCTTTCCCGAAACGACGGTGGCCGATCCGACAGAGCTCCCATCGACCGAGAACTTCACCGTCCCTGTGGGTGTAGGCCCGCTGCTCGAACTCAGCTTGACTGCGAGCGAAACGTTATTCCCGGACGCGAGCGGCTCTCCGGCTACCGGCGAAGTAAACTTTACTTTCGCCGCCGCCGTTATCGTGATGGTGACGGTGATGGGACCGTCGACCGCATAGTTCGCGTCGCCACTGTACTTAGCGCTTAACTTGTGGGTCGTTGTGGTCAGCCCGGTCACGCTGGTGGACGCCGTCCCTGAGGAGGAGAGGGTTACAGCACCCCCGTAGTTCGCTCCGTCAACTTTGAACTGAACCGTGCCAGTGGGCTTCGGGCCGGATGACGACGTGACACTCGCGCTGAGCGTTACGGCGGTGCCTGACGGGAAAGATGATCCGTCTGCGGGCGAGGTGATGGTGAAGGTCGGAGTCGGCAATACTCCACTCCCGGAGAGGGTCACGCTGTCCGCTCCAGTAATGGTATTGTCGAGCAGCGTCAGGGTGGCCTGCCGCGTGCCGGTCGCCGAAGGTGTGAAGATGACGCCGATCCTGCAGGTTTGGCCAACGTAAAGATAGGTGCCGGGCGTCAGCAGACAAGTGGTCGTCGTGGAATCGATCTTGAAATCTGCTGCCTTCGCGCCGGTGATCACCACGTTGGTGAGGACCATAACCGTGTTTCCGGTATTGGTGACGGTGACAAGCTGGGCGGCGCTGGCCGTGCCCTTGCCCTGGTTTGGGAAAGCTAAGAAACCCTGGGGACCGACCTTGCGAATCACTTGCCCTGTCGCGGCAGAACTGATGATGTAGACGGCTCCTTGCGAGTCCACGGCTACGCCTGTGGGAGCACTCAATTGCGCGGATGTTGCCGCGCCGTCATCGCCGGTGTATCCGGCGGTTCCGTTTCCTGCGATCTTGCGGATGACACCGCTGGTGTAATCGATCCTGCGCACGCGTTGATTGTTAAAATCGGTGAAGTACAAATCGCCGGCCGCGTCGAAGACGATCTGGCCGATGAGATTGCCGATTTCGGCATTTCCCGCCAGACCACCATCACCGCTGTAGCCACAGGTGTGTCCGCCCCCGACTTTGGTGAACGCGACGTTGCTGTTCTCCGCGTTGTAGAGCGACTGCTGGACGATCTCGCAGACTCCGCCATTGGCCCACAGGCTATAAATGTTGTCTCCTGCGTCCACGGCAACGGCAGCCGATGGGCTTTGCTGGTAGGGGAAGGGGTCATAAAGAAAGATGAGGTTGGCCGGGACCGGCTGCACGGTTGAGAAGGCGGCTCCAAGGTGGGAATCGACGAAGAACAAGTGATTGTATGGATCCATACTCATCTCGCCGGGAGTGCCCAGTGCTTCCGCGCTCAAGGTGCAGGGCGTTGAAACCGGACAATTTGCAGTGCCTGTTCCGCTGACCGGAACCACCGGGCCGTAGTCGTAGATCTCGTACATCTTACCGGTGGAGGGCACATCGAAATAGGCCTGGCCGAATGTATCCACGGCGACTCCCCACATACCCGTATATCCGGAGGCGAGGGTTATGAAGTTTCCGCCAGAGTCGAGCTTTCGAACTAATCCGTTTCCGCTATCGGCGACCCACATCGTATCGCCGCCGTCAATCGAGAGGTTATGGGCTCCGCTGAGCAGGCCAACACTCCCCGGAAAGCTCCCCGGCACCGTGGTGATTAGCGACGGGATGAAGCTAATCACCGGCTCGTAACCGAAGCCGCCCAAGCCGAAGGCGTCCGTGGACCCGGACCCTGAATGAGTAATGACGAGACGACCGAGCCTTTGCCCCGGGCCCATGGGCGTAAAGCGGACCAGCAGCGTGCAAGTAGTATCGGCCACGTACACGCCGCCTTTGACACAGCTCCCGCCTTGCTCGATCCGGAAGTCCCGCGTCGATTGGATGTCAGACACGGTAACGGTTTGTGTGAAACGCAACGTGAGAGTGTGCACGCCGCCGACTTCTCCTGCCTTGACTTCACCCAGACGCCGAAAATTTGCCGGGGCTTCCGGGAGACGATTGCCTCGCCCATCGAAGGTTTGCTCCTGCAAATCCTGTCCAGTGGGAGGATCGAGTGTGATTGCTGCCTGCGGCCGAACCGTAACGGACTGGGCGACGCTGGATGCAATGATGAAAAAACAGGCTACTATCATGCAAGAGGCCAACATCAAAACTAACCCTGGCCGCTGCCGGAAATCCTTGACTTTCGTCCGCTGCAAAGCTTCGCGTTTCATCTTTATTTTTCTCCTGGATGTAACTTCTGTAGGGCGGATCGAGCATCCGACTCGCCGTAGGGGCCATTCCGCCTGGCTGTTGCTGGCGAATGCCGAAGGCCTGCTAAGGCGGCCGAGTCCCAAAAAGTGGCGCTCATCATAACCCGGTTTCGCAAAATTGCGAGCTTATTTTTCCGTCTTTCTGGAGAATAGGGAACAAAGTATGTAGAGCCTTTCAACCTACGTGGGCGAGGGAGAGTTCAGGCATGCTGCGGTTATCAAACAGGAACAGCGGTGTGCGGAAGGGGCGAGCTGGTTAACGCAATATCGCGGTTACCCTCGAAAGACGTCACAACGTGAAATCGCCTGGTTACGTCAGTCATGCCAGGGGGCTTATGAACGGAGAATCGCTCCGGCGATCTGATTCCACATGGCGCTGTGTCCGATCACGATAAAAATGCACGACGCGGTCACCATTACAGAATAGCCGACTGCAAACC
>JBAUUQ010000024.1:0-79953 GCA_049582765.1 Terriglobales bacterium | reverse complement strand
AGGCCGGCGTGGTGGTGTTGATGCCGATCTTGAAGGGCGACGTAGCCGATTGAAAGAGCACCGAGTCGACAATCGTCGAGGCCCCGTTGAAGATCGGCAGATAGTTGGCCGTGCCGCCGGTGGTGGTTACGTCGGTAGCTGTCGCCGGCGAGACGCTCTGCACAGTGGCGGACTCCGTGGTGTACGTCGCAGCAGCCCCGTTCGGCGGCGCTGCCAGCACGAAGGCGGAGGGCGGCAATCCCCCAATGGTTGCTGCGTCTCCAGCCTTCAGTGCATAGGGCACGCTCAACAGCAGCACGCGAGGTTGTTGCTCCTGCTCGGCGATCTGCACTCCCAGCCAGCGCGCTTCGCCGGTGGTGAACAGAGACGCCGGGACTCCCGCAGGCTTGGTGATGCCCAGTTGCACGGAGTAGTGTCCGGTGGCATCGAGTTGAATATCATTCTGCGTCTCAGTCCACAGCGGCTCGCCACCTTGCTGGCTGCTGTAGAGCGAGAAGGTGATGTTCACTACACCGTTCAACGCATTGCCGGCTTCATCGGTGGCGACATTAGAGAACTGAATCAGCGGCGGCACCGTAGCATTCGGAGCCGTCGGCACGCTCTGCTGCGCTTGGCCGAACAGGCTGCACAGCAGCACCATCAATACTGAAAGCATTTCCACGCGAACCTGTTTCATAAAACACCTCCTCCATTTATCTTTTTTTCCCTACCCAGCTGATCCGTGCGATTCCGAAACTTCTTGCCATGCCCCTCTCACGTCCGATTTCAGTCAGCCAAGCGAAGGGCCTTACATCCCCTCGTGGCAAATACCGCGTCCCGGATCTCTACCTGAATCATGGGGGAGGCCGGTCAACCGGAGAGGGTTCCCGCGAACCCTTGCTAAGACGAAGCTGTGCCTGTTCCACCTGTGCCGGGGCTAGCTTCTGTCCGCAAAACGGGCAAGTTTCGAAGTCCGCTGCCACGCCACCCACCAGCAGGGTGGTGCCTTGCCGCTGCACCGTGACCTCGGTGCGGATAGTGCGACTGGTGCCGCTTTCAGGCGGGTCCGAACGGAAGAACCTTGCCCACCCCACGATCCGCTGGTACAGTCTTTGCGTATGGCCTCCCTATTTACTGGCCGCGGATGTTGCGACAGCCGCCGAAAAAAGGCCAGTCATTCCTTCTCAAAGGTTGTCAAGAGTTGTAAATGTGCTCGATGTCAATGAAAGCAGCGGAGATATTCCAATTCGGGGAGTTCCAGATTGATGCCCGGGCACGCACCCTGCGGCGGGAAGAAGAGGTTGTCGCGCTCAACTATCGGGCCTTCGATGTGCTGCTTTATTTTGCACAGAACTCGGGAAGGGCTCTCACCCGGGACGAACTGCTAAAGAATGCTTGGCCGGATACCAATGTAGACGAGCACAGCCTGGCGCAAAGCATCTCCGTGCTGCGGCGGGCGCTCGATGAGAAACCCGGCGACAATAGCTATATCGTCACCCTGCCGGGGCGAGGGTATCAGTTTGTCGCACCGGTGCGAATCGTTTCCCAAGAGAGCCTGGCTATCGTCCCGGATGCAGCCACCACCGCCAATCACGGCCCCGGCGGGCTGCTCTTTCAGCAGCAGACGATCCGCACCAGCGTCATCACGCAAGAGCAAGTAAGCTCTGGCACCGCGGCGTTGCCCGAAAGTCGTGCGGCTCGGATTCCGAAGCTTTGGAAGATTGCCGCTCCCGTACTGCTGGTCGCCTTCCTGGTTACGGCTGGGCTCTATTATCGAGCGCAGCAAAGGGAGCAACTCACCGAGAAGGACACCATCGTTCTGGCCGACTTCGCCAACAGCACCGGCGATGACATCTTCGATGACACGCTGAAAACGGCGCTCAATATTTCCCTGCGGCAATCGCCCTTCCTGAATGTGCTCCCAGACAGCCAGGTGACGAAGGCATTGCAGCTGATGGCCCGCCCGGCCGGCACGAAACTCACGCCCGAGGTGGCGCGCGAGCTTTGCCAGCGGGCCGGCAGCAAGGCTTACATCGCAGGAGCGATTGGCAGCCTGGGCAGTGAGTATGTGCTGCAATTGAAAGCGGTGAATTGCCTGAGCGGGGACACGCTGGCCGAGAAGCAGGTGACGGCTGGGTCCAAGGAGAAAGTCCTCGACACGCTGGGCGAGGCGGCGTCCAAGCTGCGCGGCGAACTGGGCGAATCGCTGGCTACGGTTCAGAAATTCGACGCTCCACTGTCCCCAGCCACCACGCCTTCGCTGGAAGCTCTGAAAGCTTACGCCGTCGGTATAGCCCATGAGAAACAATCCCCTGCCGCCGCCCTGCCGTACTTTCAACGTTCTGTCGAGCTTGATCCGAATTTTGCCAGAGGATATTTGGGAATGGCGAACCAATACACTGATCTCGGCAAACCAGGCAGGGCCAACGAGTACCTTACCAAGGCGTTCCAGCTGCGGGGACATACCAGCGAGCTAGAAAGGCTACGGATCGCTGGTGTGTACTATATGCAGGTGACGGGAGAACTGGACAAAGCCGCCCAGACATATCAGGAGCAGATTGAGGACTACCCGCGTGACCCGATCATTGGCTCGCTAGGCAATCTATACGCTGAGCTTGGGCAGTATGGGAAGGCCGCCGAGGCCACCAGGCAAGCCCAGCTTCTTAGCCCGGACTTTCATGGTTGGTACTCGAATCTCGCCAACTACGCGCTCGCCTTGCAGCGGTTCGACGAGGCGCAGAAGATCGTCGACCAGGCACAGGCGAAAAAACGTGATGATTTCCAGTTGCGGATTGCCCGCTACGCGCTCGCGTTTTTCGGCTCGGACTCCGCTGGGATGGCGGAACAGCAACAGTGGTTTGCGGGTAAGGCCGAATATGAGAACTTCGGATTGGCGCTCGCATCGGACACCGAGGCCTACGCTGGCCATGCCGCCAAGGCGCGGGAACTCATCAAGCGCGCGGTAGACTCAGCCGTGCGAACCGACAATAAAGAAGTGGGGGCGATCTATCTGGCGATTGCTGCCCAGCGGGAAGCCGCCTACGGTAATCCTGTAGAGGCGCGGCAGGGAGCGGCAGGAGCAGTAAAGCTTGCCCCCGAGAGCCCCGGGGCAGCAGCCGAAGCCGCCCTTGCCTTCGCTATGGCGGGCGATACTGGGCGAGCCGAATCCTTGGCCCAAGACCTGGAAAAGCGCTTCCCGCTCGACACCCAGATGCAGTCGCTCTGGCTGCCCGCGATTCGGGCGCAATTGGCTCTGGCCCAGAACCATCCGGCTCCCGCGCTGACGTCCTTGCAAGCTGCTTCCGCCATCGAGTTAGGGACGATTCCGTTCGTCAACAATGTTTCCTGCCTCTATCCGACGTACGTGCGTGGTGAGGCTTACCTGGCAGCCGGACAAGGCACCGCTGCCGCCGCCGAGTTTCAGAAAATTCTCGACCACAGCGGCATCGTCTGGAACTGCTGGACGGGAGCCTTGGCGCATCTGGGCGTGGCTCGTGCGAATGCGCTGCAAGCGAGAACCTCGCAGGGGGCAGATGCCGACGCCGGCCGCGTCCGGGCGCTCGCGGCTTACAAGGATTTCCTCACGCTCTGGAAAGACGCCGACCCCGGCATCCCCATCGTAAAGGAAGCCAAAGCGGAGTACGCGAAGTTGCAATGAGTCGAGGCTAAAGTTCCGCGCCCGCATCCGTCTCGACCTGCGCCTGCAAGATACCGTCGCCGGGGAGAAGATCGCTGACCTTGCTTTGTGGGTGGGAGGCGAGGCCGACCTGTTTGATATGGTGTCGCAGGCTGGTTCCCGGTTGCGCGAAAAGCTTGGCGTGGTTTCGATCCAAATAACGCGGGCTCTACTCGATGGAATGCCGGGCGGCCCACACCGCGGGAGTAAGGTCTGGGAGGCACCGGATCGGGAGATCGGCAAACCCGGGGAGAACCGCAGCCAAATAGTCGCGCACTGGGAGTTCCAACCGTCGGCAGCTTTCCACGACCGAAAGAATCGCCGCAACCTTCGGTCCCGCCTGTGGGCTGCCGATGTGCAACCAGTTCTTTCGACCGAGCGCAACCGGACGCATTGAATTCTCCGCCAGGTTGGTACTTAGCTGTAATTCGGGATACTCCAAGAAGCGGGTGAGCTTCTTCCACAGGGCAAGCGCGTACTGGCAGGCCTTGCTAAGTGCGCTGGAAGGCAAAGAGGCGAACTGCGCTGCCTCGATCTTGCTGCGAATATCATCGAGAAGAGGTCTCGCTGTTTCCTGACGCCGGATATGGCGCGCCGCATTAGTCAGTGCTTTGCGGCGAGCTTCCGCATCGACGACAAACAGTTCGTCCATCTGAGCCACAATCGGGGTTGCAACCGGATCCCGGGGATTTAGCTGCACCGCCTCGAAAAACTGTCTTCTGGCATGAGTCCAACAAGCGGCGTGTACCATTCTCGGCCCACCGATTTGGTCATACGCTGCATAGCCGTCGGTTTGGAGAATGCCTTCGAACTGTCCCAGGAACCGCTTTGGCCCATCGCGCCCGCGACCCAAGCGGAAATCGAACACCACGCTTCCTCCGGGGCGACTGTATTGCCAGAGGTACGCTTGGTGGTTCTTACCTCGGCCCTCGCGTGTCTGCACATCGACCGGGGTTTCGTCCGCCTGAATGTAACTTCCGCTGATCAATTCTCGCCTCATCGCCGCGACCATCGGGATCAGCAACTCGCCGACTTTGAGGACCCAGCCGTCCAGCGTTGCCCGGCTGATTTCCAAGTGGGTGTCTCTTTCCAGAATCAGGCTCTGCCGATTCAACGGTGTGTGATTGCAATATTTGCCGACTACCGTCTCGATGACGATCCGGTCACTCGCCAGGGACTTCTTGATGATCCGTGGCGGCGTCTTCTACCTGCACCTTGTCGGCATTCTTCACTCGCTCGCGAATCGCCGCCACGATCTGCTTCCAGTTCTCAAATTTCTGCTTGTCCAACATCTCCGATTCAAATGTGTTAAGTTCCTCAACGGCTCCCAAGGCTACACCTCCTTCAAAAAATGGCTACTATTTGTATCCTTCGTGTTTTAGACGCGGAGTCGCTGCCTTTAAGAAAATATAAATAGAAATGACCGCTCGGGGATTTCTACAAGGAACTCTGGACGGCGCGACGAGGTAATAATTGTGGACTGAGGCGTCTCAACCGGGGGAATCGCCATGTGGTTACCATTGATGTCATTCTGCTCGATGGACCCGCCTTGACGGCTTTTAACAAAATGTTAAGGTTCAATTATGGAAATCGAAATAAAAGAACAACGCCGGAAGTCCAAGATCGTCGGTATTCGCCTCTACAAAGAGGAATATGACCTCATCTCAGCGATTGCAAAGAAGAAAAAAGCAAGCCGATCATTCGTTGCGGAGTCTTTGATCCGTGCTGCGATAGGAGAATTAGAGGAAGCCAAGTATTTACCATCGCATTCGTGAACACAGTCCCGACTTGCAATAGCATCTAGAGAGTTAGCATTAAAGACATAAACCACCCAGAACCATCCAGTTTTACCCATGCACAACCCAAATCCACACAAATTAACCGAGGCTGAATGGCGAGAAATTGGCAGCCTCCCCGTAATTCGCGAATCATGGGGCCTAGAAGACGATCAAAATCCGCTCGACCTTGCGTCACTCGCCTACGGTGCTAAATTCGACTTCGTTTCCGGTGGTCCTGGGTATGTAGGGGAGCTTTATGTTCTCCTTGGGGATTCTTTAGGTGAACCGATGGCATTGCGGAGGGACGAGAAAGGTGGACTGATCGTAGAAGGCTGAATCGGAGAAAATCGGCTGTAGACGATTTCGTAGCTGTAAGAGCACAGAACTTCAACAGAGTTCAACCGGATTTAACGCTGGGCCGCAAACGGTTCAGTATCAATCAATTACGATCAACAAAATTCTACAGATTCCAACAAGGCTTGGAATCTGGTTCGGGACCAGGGGGTCGGAGGTTCAAATCCTCTCTCCCCGACCAATTTTTTCAATGACTTGGCCGCGATTTCTGTTTTTTCGTCTACAGCCCTGTAGACGATTTCGTAACGGTGAAATCCTTCATGGGGGAGCTTAGGGTCATTATTTGCGATCCTGGCGTTTTCGGTCGAAGCCCGATTTCCATTTTTCGTATGAGGCTGAAATGCGCGATTCATAAGGTGCCAGAGTGCGCGCATTCAAGAAAGCCTCTTCGACTTCATGTCGTGGAGACCGTAAATTAACGAGGCACCAAGCTAAGTCATGCCAACTCCAAGCCAGTCTCATCTTGTCATCGGAGAGTTGTATGACTTTCCGCAGTAGGCCCTCCGATTCCTGATAGAGTCTCCGGCGCGTTGCTTCAACCTGCGGGTTATAGCGTCCGCCGCTTTGACCATGACGAGCCTGACGAAGTTTCCGAGCCAATCCGACCTTTGTCTGTGCAAGCTCGTGGATGATTTTCGAGTTGTTCGGATTCAACGCGTATGCCTCAGTTAAGAGGTGGTGTGCTCCTTCGAGATCATAGGACCTCTTTTTCAGTACCGCGGCCTCAAGCAGGTCCCTCTCGTTCCGATTGACGGAGGGCATCCGTTTCAAGACGTCGGCGGCCTCTTTCGACCGCGAACGATCAAGCAACAGCACAATTGTGGTCAAGACGCGACATTCAGTGTCGTGCCTCGCAAAACTACCCGGACCAGAAAGGGCCTTAACCCAAAGGTCGCGTTTGGAACTGTCCTCCGCCGACTACGGGAACAATGTGGAGACTCCCAAGAAGGTTTTGCCCATCGCGCTGGATATCACCGGACCTACATCGGCCAACTGGAACGGGGAGAGAAGAGTCCATCTTTGAGTGCTCTATTCAATATCGCTCACGCATTCGGGATGCGGCCATCTGAGGTTGTGCGACAGGTTGAAAAGCTTGTGCCTCATTGACCCAGTGTCTCTCGCTCCAGTCCTGAGTCTTATCCCAGCCCACCGATTTCTCCACCACCAACATTTCCAAATCCACCATCGTCTTCACTCGACTACTTGTTGTTGGTGATCTCCGGGTAAGGGACGCTCATGTTGGACCGGGGAAATCGGACAATCAAGAAGTTGCCTGTGGAGGGTCAACGTAGGTGTTTGCCTTGGCCCATCTATTCTTTAGCGATGACCAATGGACTGGCGGCATATAGCCTGACCAATCCTTTGTAGAAGACCTCGATGATTCAGTTTCTGTCGTCCGGGAGGTGGATTGTGGCCACCGGAACTCCCCCCACTTTGCAGGTCTAGAATACGCTGGAGGAGAATTCAGATATCAAAGGAAGTATTGCCAACCGGGAAGTTCAACCGTCCCGAGCGTTTCACTTATGAACCGGAACACGATCGCTATCTCTGCCCTGCCGGTCAGGTGCTTACTATTCAATCTGCTCTTGGTCTCCAAACATTAGCGCAATCGTGTGACGCAGAGCCATCAGATTGCTACGCGACCCAGTAACAGGTAATGCAATCCACAAGCTAAGCTACGCAGGAATCGAGGTTAGCTTCCGGGCGGGATACGAGATGATCAGCTTGGGAACAGCGGGCGAACTCCTGAATTTCACGACAACCATTGTCAACAATACGGAATCTGAGCTCTCCGTGCACCAAGGTTGTGCCAGTGTTGATGGGCACGTGGCTCTGCCTCTTTCAGTCGTTCTCACGAACAAAGGCCTCAGCAAGAGAGAACGTAAACAGGTGTGGGAACTCGCAAGAATGTATTGCTTTTGGAGCGGCTTTCTTACCAGCCAGAATTTCTTTTCCGCGAACGCTTCATCCAGAGTATTCACCGTATCTCCCAAGACGGCCTTGACAGTCTCATTTATCACCAAAGACCCTCGCAACTATTCTGTCCGGTGCTCGGTGGAAGGTTGCTATCCGACCGGAACGATACGGTTCTCTGTTACGGTCAACACGACCGATTTCGTGTTTATTTGGCCAGGTCGCCACCGTTTATTGCGGTCGGTAAGGGGAAACACCCAGGCACTCATCTCCGACACATGCAAGTCCAGCTGTCTCAGAAGCGTCGCATTGCCTCAATGCTACTTATTTGTCTGGACCTGTCCTATCGGGAATGTTAGAGGCACCCTGGGAATGACATTCCGATGCCAGGCGGCACAGCTAGACTAACCGACCTCTGCCTGCCGATCTATCGGCACGCCTGCCGAAATGTCAGCACTGGTTTCGGTTCGATACCCGTTTCTGCTCTGCGATCTATGCACGGGATGCTGACCTATTCCACCCATCCTGAGGATGATCCTTAACTTCCAAGTGGTCGATCAAAACCTAACGAAGTAGCAAACATCGTGTGAACATGGCAAATGGACAGCTTGGCGCGGCGTGAGTAGCGGGATTTAGCCGTCGAAAGACGACAAAGACTGTCGCTAAAAAGCCTCGCCAATCCCCATGCTGAAGGTGTGACCGTCCTTGCCCTGTGCGATGTCTGCGCGAAGATT
This sequence comes from Terriglobales bacterium, assembly GCA_049582765.1. Lineage (GTDB taxonomy): Bacteria > Acidobacteriota > Terriglobia > Terriglobales > Acidobacteriaceae > JBAUUQ01. The sequence goes on along the minus strand of JBAUUQ010000024.1, from coordinate 71,518 downwards.
GACATGATACTGCTTACTCAATTGGAACCTCAGCCCGGCACCACCGCCGGGCAGGAAGTTGTTATCCCGAAACAACAACTGATCCCCTCCAGGGATGGCCTCGCCGACACCGCCGAATGCAACGACACCAAACCTCATCGGCAGAGCCAGACGATACTCCAATTGTGTTGCCACCATGTAGCGATCGAAGTACTTGCCGGCTACATATCCTCGCAATTGATTGCTCGCTCCATATATGCAGTTCCCGAAGAAGGGCGGCCTCCCGCCCGTCGCGCAGAAATAGGCGTCGTAGGCAAGGACCTGATTCTCGCTCAAAGCCCAATATTTGGCGAACGTCGTGACATACGATTGGAAGGAATACTTGCTACCCAACGTTTGGGAAAAGAAGTCGGATGTGAATCTGAAATAAGTTCCTGTGGTCGGATAGAACCGGTTGAGGCTGGTATCCCGGGTCAGCGTTGCGCCGATGGCGGTGAGGGTGGTGTTGAGTCCAAGATCAGGGGGCGGCGGCTGGGTGTTGCCACTGCTGGGCCTGAGCGTAATGGTCGAAGATCCTGTAGAAAATCGAGGACCCAGGAAGAATTTCCACCCAACACGGCGCAGGAACTCCCCATGAAACACCTGGCCGGTTTGTTTGAGGGGTAACTTGAGTCCCGCAAAATCTCCGGAGCCGTATAAATCGTAGTTTATGTTGCCACGGCCGAAACCGGCCGTGACTTTATAAGTATTCTGCTTAAGATAAAATTGTCCTCCTAAAGCAAATCCTCGAGTTTCGTTGTTCGTAAACAGACCAGCCCCCCCAATTACAGACGGAGGAGAAACCTTGTCCGATTTGCTAAATGGGAAGATATAGCCAAGCGCAAGCACGGCTCCGGAACCGCATTTCGGCGGCGACGGGGTGGCTGCCTCGGGGCGCCTACTGTCAGAATTGACAGTCGGGGGCCGTGGGACAAACTGTAGGCTTCCGACCTCTTCTGGTAACGGTACCTCCGGGTTTACCCAAAAGTTACTTGCGCAAGAGCCCTCTATCCGTAACATAATGCAGGTATCCGGCTAGGAGGGGTTCTCCATTCCTCAGGTAACGATTAAGACGGGCATCGCGGCTCCGGACGGCCGCGAAGAAGTCCTCTCGGAATATATTTGCGACCACCCGGGCTGTCCCAATGTTGCTACTCGTATGCTCGGTTGCATCGTGGAGCTTCGCCTCATGGCCGTGGTTTGTGACGAGCACGATCCAGGGCTTCAGTCCCGCACCGCTTCTCCTTAAAAGCACGTCAGTTTTGCATCCCAGTGTGTCGAACGCGCCTGCCCAAGTACTCCTGCGTTAACAGTCGGCCACGTTTCGCGCCTGGCCACCCCAACATCACTTTTAGTGGGACGTTCTCGACCCAGATCGAGACGGGATGACGCACTGGCCCGTTTCGCCACTCGTGCCTGTTGATATTAGCTACGCCAAATCACGCTACCTGTGCGTTTTGACAGTTCCCAACCTGGAGCGGGCATCCTAGTCTGCTCGCGTGAAGGAACCTCTCTTTATTAGTGAAGAGAGCAGAAACAGCGCTGCGGCAAAACACATTCAGGACGGGCAGCCCAAACCATACTGCGCGTCCGGTGGGCACAAATCTGGAAAGGCACCGAAGAAACAAATTCAATAGAGGAGATTGGACAAATGGCTAAGCAACCTTTTAAAGGCGTAATCAAACTCGATGTCCGAGATTCCGTATCGGACTGGACCCCGTACACTCCAAAGAAAGCTCCCGAGGGAGCGCCGAACGTCCTGTTCGTTCTCTACGATGACACCGGCCTTGCTGCCTGGTCGCCATTCGGCGGACGGATCAACATGCCCACGATGCAGAGGCTGGCGGACAATGGGTTGAAGTACTCGCAATGGCATACCACCGCGCTATGCTCGCCCACACGTTCCACCTGTCTAACCGGACGCAACCACCACCTCAACGGCATGGCCTGCATCACCGAATGCGCCAACGGATTTCCCGGCCAGCACGCCCGGATTCCGGACGAGTGCGCCACGGTCGGGCAGATCCTGCAGGACGGCGGCTGGAGCACGTTCTGGGTGGGCAAGAACCACAACGTCCCCGAGACGGATCTCGCCTCCGGCGCGAGCAAAAAGCAATGGCCGCTCAACAAGGGCTTTGACCGCTTCTACGGCTTCGTTGGCGGCGAGACCAACCAGTGGTATCCAGACCTGGTCGAGGACAACCGGTACGTTGACCCGCCCTACAGCCCGGAGGAAGGCTATCACCTCTCCAAGGACTTGGCCGATCATGCTCTTTCGATGATCAAAGATCAGAAGGCTGGGAATCCTTCCAAGCCATGGTACATGTGGTTCTGTCCGGGCGCCAACCATGCCCCACACCAGGCCCCGAAGGAATACATCGAGAAGTACAAGGGCAAGTTCGATGACGGCTATGAAGCTTACCGCGAATGGGTCCTTCCACGCATGATCGAGAGAGGCATCCTGCCGAAGGGCACCACGCTCACCCCATTCAACCCCCTGCCAGCGGATGTGGCGAATCCGGCAGACTACGTTCGCCCGTGGGATTCGCTCAATGCTGACGAGAAGAAGCTTTTCTCGCGCCTGATGGAGGTCTATGCCGGATTCTCGGAGTACACCGACGCTCAGGTGGGCCGCATCATCGACTACCTTGAGAAGAGCGGCCAGCTCGAAAACACCCTTGTCTTCTACGCGGCGGACAACGGCGCTTCCGGAGAAGGCAGCCCCAGCGGCTCGGTCAACGAGAACAAATTCTTCAACGGCTACCCGGATGAACTCGCCGAGAACCTGAAGCTCATCGACAAGCTGGGCAGCCCTGACACCTACGAACACTATCCCACCGGATGGGCGGCTGCCACCTCGGCACCGTTCAAGATGTTCAAACGCTACTCGGAATACGCCGGCGTCACCTGCGACCCCATGGTCATTTCCTGGCCCAAGGGTATCAAGGCGCGCGGCGAGGTTCGCAACCAGTATCACCATTCCACCGACATCGTCCCGACCATCCTGGAGGTCTGCGGTCTGGAGATGCCCAAAGTCTACAAAGGAGTCGAGCAGTACCCGCTCTCCGGCGTCTCGATGCGCTACAGCTTCGATGCAAAGGCTGACGCTCCGACAAAGAAACAGCGCCAATACTACGCCATGTTGGGTACGCGTGGAATCTGGAAAGCCGGGTGGAAAGCGGTCGCCATGCATGCCCCCCTTACAGGTAAGGGCCACTTCGACAAGGATGAGTGGGAACTCTACCACGTGGATGTAGACCGCGCCGAGTCGAAGAACCTGGCGAAGGAGCATCCCGAAAAGCTCGAGGCTCTGATCAAGGCCTGGTTCGAGGAAGCGGACAAGAACCTGGTGCTGCCTCTCGACGACCGTACCGCCCTGGAGGTCCTGAACACTCCGCGTCCCACCGAAGAGGAGGCACGCGAACGGTTCATCTACTACCCGGGCACATCTTCAGTGCCGGAAAGTGTTGCCGTCAACGTGCGAGGCCGTTCGTACAAGATCCTCGCCGATGTCGAGATCACCGATCCGAACGCATCGGGCGTAATTTTTGCCCATGGTTCACGCTTCGGCGGCCACTCTCTGTTTTTCAAGGATAAGAAGCTGTACTACGTGTACAACTTCCTCGGCATTCCGCCGGAACAGAAGTTCGTCTCGCCTGAGCTCAAGCCCGGCAAGTACACGCTCGGCATGGAGTTCACGAGGGAGAGTGCCGGTAAGTACCACGAGTCGGTGGGCAAGACGAAACTCTACGTCAACGACAAGGTAGTCGCCGAAGGCCCAATGCGCGCACAGGTGGGCAAGTTCACGTTGTGCGGCGACGGTCTGTGTGTAGGGTTCGACAGCGCCGACGCGGTCAGCGACGAGTACGCGGGGGCCAATCCGTTCAAGGGCGGAGAAATCCGCTTTGTCGGCGTGACCGTAGAGAAGACGCAGTACCTCGACCTGGAAACGCTGGCAGCGGGAGCGTTCGCCAAGGACTAGAGGGATCGAGGAAGGGAACGGGCCATGAAAACAAGCATGGCACGGCAGTAAACACACATGGATCGGCCGGCTCAATAGAGCCGCCGATCCATGGCATTGCCCGCACCGCATGCAGGTCTAGACCATGAAGAAGACTTTCACCATTCTGCACACCAACGACATCCACTCGAACCTGATCGGGATGGGCCCGTCCTCGGACTACACGCCGTTCACGCTCAACGACGACCCCACTCGCGGCGGGTTCGCGCGTCTGGCCACGTTGATCGCAAATAGGAAAAAGGCACGGCAGGCCAAGGGACCCGTGTTGATCCTTGATGGGGGCGACTACAGCATGGGAACTGCGTTTGGCGCGGCCATCCGCGAAACCGGTGGCGAGTTGCAACTGCTCTCCCGGATGGGTTACGACGCCACCACCTTCGGCAATCATGAATTTGACCTCGGGCCGGACGGCACGGCGCAGGCAATCGCGGTGGCCGCCGAGGCTGGCCGTATCCCGGCAGTGGTCGTATCGAATACCGACTTTTCGGGGGACGACCCCACGTTGGACGGCTTCAAGCGCCTGGCCAAGGAAGGCGTGATCCGCCGCCACCTCGTGATCGAGCGCGGCGGTATTCGCTTCGGCATTTTCGGAGTGATCGGCAAAGAGGCCATCTCCGTCACCACTGGCGCCGGCGCGACGAAGTTCACCGATTCCATCGAGACTGCACGGGAGATGGTGAAGCTCCTGCGCGACACGGAGAAGGTGGACGTAATCATCGCGCTCAGCCACGGCGGCATGGTGCAAGGCAAAGACGGGAGTTACACCGACGGCGAGGACGTGCGCCTACCCAAGGCGGTGCCGGGAATCGACGTGGTGATCGGATCGCACAGCCACACCGAACTGCCCCAGCCCGTCATCGTCAACGGCCGGACACCCGTCGTCCAGACAGGAAAGTATTGCGAGAACCTCGGCGAACTGGTGATCGCATTGGACGGCGGCAAGCTCACCGTCGAGTCCTACAAGCTCCACCCGATCGACGACGCTATTGCCGGCGATCAGGACATGGCCGATGAAATCGAGAAGGTCAAGAAGTCGGTCACCGGGGCTGCATTCGCATCGCGCGGTTACAGCGTTGATCAGCCGCTGGCGGTCGCGCCGCAGGACCTCCCTAACACATTCACCGACATTGCGTCCGGCACGATCCTTGCCAACCTTTGCACCGACGCTTTCAGACACGCAACGAAAGCGGACATCGGCTTCACCGTCTACGGGCTGATCCGCGCCCCCCTGACCCGGGGCAAATCGGGCGTGCAAACCGTATACGACGTGTTCGCGGTGACGCCGCTCGGCGCTGGTGTTGTGGATTCCACGGCCGGCAGCGCGCTGGTGACCGGCTATTTCACCGGCCGGGATCTGAAGTCTCTGCTCGATTATTGGCTTGTGGATAATCCAACCCATCCCGGTGAGTGGTTTCCCCGCGTGTCCGGTATGCGGTTCCATTACGACCTGTCGCGTCCACAGTACGATGCCGTGACGGCGATCGAACTCGGAGATTGGGATCACGGCTACCGCGCAATCGACATCACGGGAAAGGACAAGCGTCTGTATAGCCTCACGTGCCCGGTGATGCTGGCCCCGATCATCATGGCCCTGGGGCGGATCAGCAAGGGCAAGCTGTCGCTTGTGCCCAAAAACAAGGCTGGTCAGCCGCTCAAGTCGAAAGTCGAAGCACTCGACCTCCCGGGCGGCCACACGGCCCAAATGATGCTGCCTTCGGGCACGGTGGATAAGGAGAGCGTAGCTACGGTGACGGAGAAAGGTGCGGTCCACGAGATCAAGGAGTGGCAGGCGATCATGGATCACCTGCGCAGCCTGCCGGTCAAGACGAAGGGCGAATTGCCGGTGATCCCGGTGGACGAGCGCGCCGCCGAGGTCCGAGCGATCAAAGCGGCCTGATGGAGTTTGGACAAATGCAAACGGGTACCAACTAAATACGTTGAGCGGAACTTAATCGTGGATGTAGAAATCGTTAACTCGGCAGTAGATCCCAACGTGGAAGGGCGCGATCCTGCTGCCTCGATGAGCTGGCGGCAACAGGCGCAACAGCTCCAGCGAGAGGCGCATGTCTTCTATTTTGTGTTCAAACATCCCCGCACGCACTGGTACGCAAGGCTGGTTGCAGTGTGCACCGCAGGCTATTTGTTTAGTCCTATTCAACTCATCCCGAGCTTCATCCCAGTGATCGGGTTTCTGGACGACCTGCTGGTGTTGTTCCTCGGTGTAAAGCTACTGCGAAGGATTACACCTGAGGATGTGTTCGCCGAATGTCGTGAGCTTGCCAAGGCCGCTGAGGTGCGGAGGAAAGAAGAAATCAGGTCGTCGGCCGCCGTCGTTGCTTCCGTTGCAATCGGGACGTTATGGCTGCTGGCGGCGTCACCGCCAGTACGCTGGTGGCGGTTTACATCCCCTATTAAGCGGAACACACTCAAGCCCAGCAATGTTGACCTCTCAGATTGCCAGTGCGTCTGATCAGGGTCATCTTTTGAGGAGTCTTGCCATGGAAGGTTACAGAATGCTCAAGCATCCCAAGAGTGATACTGGAATCGCTGTGCGCCTGGGGAGAGGCGTCATAGTCGCCACTGTACTCACGTGGGCTACGGCTGCGCAGCCGCTCGCCGGTGATTTGTATGTCCGCTATTACGAGCCTTCAACCTTCAGCTACCAGGAACTCATCGCACTCGGAGAGCAGGAGACGCTGCCAGCCGATCTGGCGCAGAAGCTGAAGACTTTGCAGACCACACCGTTCGTCAGCAACGAAGCTTATTATGCTGGGGCAAAACCGCGACGGCTGGAAATCGTAGGGCTCGGGCCTTCTCTTCGGGTGGTCGAGTGGAACATCGAGCGCGGGCTCCAGTTGGATGTGATCAAAACGTTGTTGACCGACAAAGCCACCTTCATGAACAACGTTGAGCAGCATCCGGATCCGGATTCTGAGCTCGCGAAGAAAGACGGAGATCTGGCCGAAAAGCAGAGCGCGCTGAAACAGATCAACGAGCAGGTCGATGTCCTGCAATCGGCGGACGTCTTGATCCTGAACGAACTCGACTGGGGAATGAAACGAACTGGGTATCGGGCGGTCATTAAGGAACTCGGGCAGGCACTCAACATGAACTGGGCCTATGGCGTAGAGTTCCTAGAGGTGGATCCTAAGGTCCTGGGCACCGAATCGTTTAAAGATGTGGAGGATCCGAAGGAACGCCAAGAACTGGAAGAAGACTTCAGCGTCGATCAAGACAAACTGCAGGCTCTCCACGGGACTGCGATTCTCTCCCGCTATCCCATCCGGGACGTAACCTTAAGGCCGTTTGAGCATCAAGGCTACGACTGGTACAAGGCCGAGAAGACTTATGGTTCGATGGAGAAAGGGAAGCGTCTGGGAGCGGGCGCCGTTCTGGGAGAAAAGATCTTTCGAGAAATACGTCGCGGAGGACGCACAACCCTGATCGCTACGCTCGATGTTTCCGATCTCCCTGAAGGGCGCCTGACCATTGCAGCCACCCATTTGGAAAATCGCACAAAACCGGAAGGCCGCCGCAAGCAAATGAGAGAGCTTCTCACGTTCCTGGCGCCCATCAACAACCCGGTGTTGATTGCCGGAGATTTGAACACAACGGGCAGCGACGGCTCCAACGCAAGCGTGAAAAAGGCAGTGATGAAGCGAGCGGGCAGCTCGACGTACTGGGCGACGAAAGCGGTCAAGTATGCGTCCGGAGTAGGGCTCGGTTACGACGTGCTCAAGTTTGGATTTACATCATTCAAGCTGCAAAGTGACCCGACCGCCCGCGGTATCAGGGTGCTGGCCCCAAATCCAGAGCGGGCGCTGTTCGGCGATCTGAAGGAGTTCAAATTCAAAGACGGTACCATCATCGATTTCCGGGGAGACGAGGAGCGCACCAGCAACGGACGCGATGGAACGCTGGCCAATTCGAACGAGCGCGCAGGAAAAGGATTTGTGACTACTTTCCACCTGCCGCGAACCCTCGGTGCCAAGGGCAGGTTCAAGCTGGATTGGATGCTGGTGAAAGCCTATGCCAAGCCCGACGCCGGGGACCGTCCGTACAAGTTTGCCCCGCACTTCGGGCGCGCGATGAATGAAGTGAATGATGCGTTGGAAGAAAGTCTCTCGGACCATGCTCCCATCAGCCTGGATCTTCCTTTTCAGGAACCGGCGGAACTGAAGGAGCAGAAGCACTAGGAGCTTTCGAACGTCATTTGTTATTTCGTCTTCGATCCTCGAGAGTTTAGATAAATCTCATGGAACGGATGCGCCCGCAGCGGGTAAAGCCTTCAGTTTACGCAATTCGCCGAGCACATTCTGCCATGCCTTCGCGTTGTCCTTGGTCGCAAACGGTACCCCAAAGATCGGCATAAAATGCGAGGATGTCACTGCGCAACGCGTCAGATACTGGTTTCCCGGTCACCTTGTCCAACAACTTGGCGTAGGCTTTGTCTGCGAACGGGTAGGCTGTCGGTGCAGTGGGTTCTCCGGTGTCAAAGTTGTCGTTGGGCAATTGGAGGCGGCCTTCGTGTTGGGCAAGTAGCATCCCTCGATAATGTTCGAGCGTTGCATTGAAACTGTGCATGTACAACTGTTCTACGGCTGGCGTGGGTGGGTGAAATGCGAGGGCACTGAACGGTCCTACTTTCGGTACCAAACGCAAGAAGAACGCTCTAATGTGGGCCAGAATCCGATCTCTGCGTGTTAACCCTACCTATTTGGTCCGATTCAACCCATCCCACGGTTCATTCCAGTGCACCAAATGCTGATCTGCCAGATTGCCGTGCTGCACTGTCAAACTTGACAGTTGTGACAGTGTTGGCTCGCTCTTAGCCTTGTGCATTTGAGTTGCTTGGTTGTGGAGTGGGCTTTGGGACGGGAACAGAGGAGGGGTATGGATAGCGCGGTTTCATTTGCGATTTATTCCATCAGTTTGTTTCTCGGCATGTTGCTGCTGCTGGAATTGGGCCGGCGCATAGCCGTCCGGAAGAGAGCGAGCGGCTCGGAGAAGGAACCGTCCGGCATCGCGGCGGTTGAGGGCGCGGTTTTCGCCCTGTTTGGCTTGCTAGTCGCCTTTACTTTCTCCGGATCCATAGAAAGGTTTGACAAGCACCGCGAACTAATTGCCGAGGAGACCAATGCGATAGGCACCGCCTACTTGCGCCTCGATCTCTTGCCAAAGAGCGACCAGCCCGCACTCCGGGAATTATTTGCCAAGTACCTGGACGCACGACTTGACGTGTACAGGAAACTGCCGGACATTGAGGCGGCGAAAGCAGCGCTAACTGCATCGAACCATCTCCAGGATGAGATCTGGGCTCAAGCGGTTGCTGCCTCTCGCTTGCCGGATTCTCATCCCGATGCTGCCAAGATCCTTCTTCCCGCGCTCAACGCAATGATTGACATTACGACGACGCGAGAAATGGCAGCCAACCTGCATCCGCCAACAGTCATTTTCATGTTGTTGTTCGTGCTTGGCTTAGTGTGTTCATTATTTGCCGGATACGGCATGGGTGCGGGTCCGCGGAGCTGGCCCCATATCCTCGGATTCACTGCCGTCACCGTGATTACAGTGTTTGTCATCCTCGATATTGAATATCCGCGTCAAGGCCTGTTCCGTGCGGACGCCTATGATCAAGTGCTGATCAACTTGCGGGACGGTGTGAAGTGAGGCTTCGACCGTACTCCTAAAGACAGCCCGCCCCCAGGCCGCCACCGAAGGACACCTGCGTGTCATCTTGGTGCCCACTACACAATAGAGGACTCGTTCTGATCATTAGGCACGCTTCCGATTGGGTTGACCTCACTCCGACTTACGAGCCCTGCTGTCAAAATTGACAGTTCCGCGTCCTGGTGTTCAGCCCTTATACAGAAAACGAGATGCTTTCCTGTCTCTTTGAAATAGAGGCCTTGTGCGCACGCTCGCTGTCAGATTTTACCTTTCTTGCCGTCTTACAGCCTTCCACACCGGCTCGATCGACATCGTTGTGAAGCGACAGCTCGTAATTGTTGGGAGGAAATGATGACCCCACTGGACTTCATCGCAATCTTCGTTATTGTCCTTCAGGGGGTGATTGGAGTTGCGATCTTGGTTGGCATGGCCATCATTCCGGGGAAGATCGCTGCGAAGCGACACCATCCGCAGGCAGACGCGATCCGCATCAGTGGCTATGTGGGCGCTGCGGTTCTGCCAATGTGGCCGATCGCTTTGGTCTGGGCGTACACACATCCCAAAGATAGCGGGGCGGCAGCCATCGGCAGTCGAGAGTCAGAAGTTGCCCTCAAGCAAACGCTAGCCGAAGTCACCACGCGCCTCACCGCCGTAGAAAAAAATTACCAGCGACTGGCCCAGCGAGTAGGGGGAGCAACCTAATGACAATCGTCATCCTGCTTCTCTACGGTGGCCTGATTTGGCTGATCTTTTTCAAACTCCGCCTTCTGCCTTTCAACACCTTCGCCAAGATCATCACGGTAACTATCCCCGTAGTCAGCTTCGCCTCTCTTGCACTGCTCACAAGCGTCAATCAGCCCTATTCAGTGGATGCAGTCGTCATCGAAACGACGACCCCGGTTGTTGCGCAAGTGCCGGGACGGGTCATCGAGGTTCCGATTAAATCAAATCAGTCTGTCAGGAAGGGCGACGTACTGTTTCGCATCGACCCGCAGCCCTACCGGGACAAGCTGAGCCAGGCAGAGGCGACATTCCGCCAGACTGACATCCAGACGCGCACCGCCATTGATCAGGCCGAGCAGTCGCTACAGGGCGCAGCTGCCGGTACGACCGCGGCGGAAGCCGCTGCCGAGGCAGCCAAGGCTGGCCTTGCGGCGACCGAATCCAGTCTTCAGCTGGCGGTGAAGCGACTCGCGCAGTACGGCGAACTGGCCAGCAAAGGCGCAGGCAGCAAGTTTGCTGTGGATCAAACCGAATCGGATGTAACACGCTTGAAAGAGCAGGTTGCGGCACAACAGCAGCAAATAGCAGCGGCCAGTCAGCAGGCTGCAGCCGCCAAGGCGCAGGAGAGCCAAGCGCGCATCGCCGTTTCCTCTGCAGCACAAATTCGTGGAACCGCCATGGATCAGGCTAGGGCGGCGCGCGATTCCGCACGCTGGAACCTCGACCAGACGGTCGTCACCGCCCCGGACGACGGTTACGTACCCCAGCTCCAGCTTGAGCCGGGCGCCATGGCCACCTCGGCTCCGGTGATGACCTTCGTCTACTCCAGGAAACAGACGTTAGTAAGCGCGACGGTGGTGCAAGAGTACGTCAATGTCATCAAACCTGGAGCCGTCGCCGAAGTGGCCCTGGCCGTCTTGCCGGGCCGAACTCTCAAGGCCAAGGTGATCGGAATTGAGAAGGCTGTTGGAACCGGGCAGCTTGCGCCCACAGGGGTGCTTCGTAGCGTCTTCCAGCCGACTCCAGCGGCGCGGATGTATGTGATTTTGAGCGTGGAGGATGACCTGAGCGACGTAAACGTGCCGCCGGGCTCTTCGGGCTACGCGGCGATCACCGGCAACGGCGCAAAGCCGCTCTTCATTGTCCGCCGCGTGATGATTCGCATATACACGTGGACCAATTACTTTCTTGCAGGAGTATGAGCGTGAGGCGCATGTCGATACTGCTGTGCGGGTGCTTAGCGGCGTGTTCCCTCAGCTGCGCGGTGAAGAAGCCGCCCAGCATGCCTGAGATTCTCGAACACGGGCTCCCCGAAACCACCAAAGTTCTTGACCAATGGGCCGCTCAGTCCGGCGTCTCAGGCCCGGTCCAGTACGGTTGGTTGAAAAGGTTCGCCGATCCGCAGATGGAGGTGGTGGTAGACGAAGTACTGCACAACAACCTCGATCTTCGCGTTGCTGCCACGCGCGTGGAGGTGGCGGCCGGTCTCGCTACCCAGGCCCGCGCTATGGTCCTGCCAGCCGTGGTCGTGCAAGGTGGTCCAAACGTCTCGGGACGCTTCGACGATAAGCGGTTCAACAACTCCGGGATTTTCGGAGCAATTGCGTGGGAGCTCGACATCTGGGGCAAGCTGCGGGCGCAGTCGGTAGCAGCCCATGAAAGTTACCAGGCGACAGAAGCTGACCTCGCGGCTGCTCGCCAGTCGCTTGCCGCGCTGGCAGCCAAGGCTTGGTATCTGGCGACGTACACGTCCCAACTCCAACAACTCGCGCAAGAAGGCGTAACGGTGTATCAGGACCTCTTGGGCGTAGTGCAGTTGAAGAAGGACGTCGGGGAAGTATCCGGGCAGGATCTCTATCTGTCCCGCGCCGATCTGGAGGCTGCAAGCGCGAGTCTCGAACAGACAAAGCGCGCTCACCAGCAGGCCGTACGAGCCTTGGAAGTCCTCATGGGGCGCTACCCAGCCGCGGAACTCAAGGCCGCAGACCAGTTTCCGAATACGCCCCCGCCCATACCGGCGGGTATTCCGTCGGAAGTCTTGGAGCGCAGGCCCGACCTGCGGGCTGCGCAGCTGCGTGTGGCCGCGGCGTTTCACCTGGTGCAAAGCGCAAAGGCAGCGCGGCTGCCCAGCATCAACCTGACGCTGGCTGGCGGGAGGTCTACCAACGATCTCTTCGAGCTGTTGGGAACTAATCCAGAGTTCTGGAGCGCCGGCGCCAACTTCCTGGCCCCCATCTTTACGCGAGGGGCCCTCAAAGCGCAAGTTCGGATCCAGAACGCACAACAGGAAGCCGCGACCCTCGCGTACGGTCAGGCAGCGCTGTGCGCATTCCAGGATGTGGAAACCTCACTTTCGAACGAGGGATCTCTCGCCCACGGCCAGCAGCAGCTTGAGGCATCCCTCCGTGACAGCGAGGAAGCATACCGCCTAGGCCGGGTCCAGTTCGATGTCGGCGCAATCGATCTGCTAAAAGTGCTGCAATTGCAGGGACGCGTGCTCGCCGCGCGTTCGGCATTGATCGGAGTCAGCCACGAGCGGCTTACCAACCGCATCAACCTGCACCTGGCTTTGGGTGGAAGCGTCGAATAGAGTCCTTTTGGCGCGTGAACTTCGGCGGTGGGCCGAAGTGTTGGGCCACGAGTCCGAGTGGTGATCCGAACGGATGCGGGCTACAGTTAGCGGTTACGCCCCTGTTTGTGAGGCATAACCCCTTCTTACTCGAAGCGGTTTGAAGATGCCTATGTGGATCAGGATGCGAACTGCCCGAGAACTCGTCTTGTCGACAGCACTCGTGACACTGTTGCTGGGAACAGGGTATGCCCAGGATCTCGCTCCGCGGGCCTATGTCGTCGGTCCCACCCATGCGAATGCGATCATTCTGACCTATTCCTTCTTTCACGGCGACATTCTCTTCAACGAAGCCCTCCCGATTACGGATGCAACAGCGACACTACACGTCTCGATTTTCACCTACTACCATTCGCTAAATTTCTTCGGCCGCTCGGCCAATATCACTGCCTCTCTGCCCTACGGAACGGGAAACTTCCACGGAACATTTATTGATGACGAAACCAAGCTTCACCGTTCCGGCCTTCTGGACTCCGCTTTTCGCTTCTCGGTGAACCTCAAAGGTGGCCCGGCCATGTCCATAAAAGAGTTCCAATCGTGGCAGCAGAAGACCATCCTGGGTGTGAGCCTCAAGGTCATGGCTCCCACGGGCCAATATGACCCAACGAAGCTCATTAATAATGGTTCCAACCGTTGGGCCTTCAAACCAGAACTCGGATATTCCCGACGACTGGGCCACTGGGTGCTCGATGCGTCCGGGGCAGTTTGGTTCTTCACGACAAACCCTGAGTTCTGGTCGCACAACCAATTCTTTCCCGGTACGCGCTCTCAATCGCAAAGCGCGATTGGCGCTTTCGAAACGCACCTAAGCTACGACGTGAGGCCTCGGCTGTGGGTGTCACTCGATGCCAATACTTGGTTCGGCGGGCGTACGACTGTGAATGAGACAGAAAACCCCCTAACTCACCAGCTTAGCTCCCTCATCGGAGCGTCAGCCTCCATCCCGTTGAACAAGCACCAGAGTTTGAAAATTGGTTATAACTCTAGCGACTATGCGCGGTATGGCGGGTACTTCCACAACGTTTCGGTAGGGTGGCAGTATTCCTGGCTGGGCCGGCCAAACTGAATGACAAGTGGGCTCAAGAGCGCACACGGACTGGTTCCGGTGTGTGGACATGTTCGACTGGCAGTTGGGCTCCTTGGCCAAACCGGAAGTCCCGTAGCACCATTGGTCGCGACGGGGAACTCACCATGACTTTCAACAACTCCACCTTTCGACCAGAACGCGTGTGACTTGCTGATGTGTCGGAATTGGGTGCCAAAGTAGAGTGGGCCGACCCATGCGGACTCGTCGAGTTTGTGCAGTTGTTTACAGCATCGGCAGGGGATGCCACCCCCCTCCCCCTTAATAGAATTGCTCTCCGCCCAATGCTTTGAAATGAATGGGGGCCCCTGTTACCTCTGCCAGATGCATGCACAGCTGCACAGCCCTTTGCATTTTGCTCCCACTGCGCGGACATGTTCTCGACCGCCAGCGCCAAATTTAATTTGCGGAAGGTATACCGTGAAAGACGCGGAGGTGACCCAGTTCACCTCATTCGACTGTGCCCAAAATTGTGTCCACACCAAACCCTGCCGAGTGTGATGGAGTGTCGAGGTATCCCTGCAAAGCCTTGCTACACAAGGCATATATGACATTTCCTCACAATTAGTAGCACTCGGTCTAAGTTGTTGATTCCTCGTACGACCAATCTTCGGGACCAGGGGGTCGGAGGTTCAAATCCTCTCTCCCCGACCAATCTTTTCATATCCGTTCCGGAGACATCGGTAACAGAACGTTCCGGAGACATGGGTTACACTTTTGGCCCGAAGGGGTTCTGCAGGGGCTGCAAAGTTTTTTCCTCCAGATCAATATAGCCGAGATCGTAATTCATAAAACTGACCAGCCAGATGCCGTCATCAACTTCTTTGACGCCGACGGCCTGGCCCGCGAGAGATACGCTGAGGTTGATTTTCTTGTTGTACCGGCAAAGACGTCCGGAGCTGGTGACGATGACGGTGCGGTCCGTGGTCCCCACCTTTGCACAGAACGCAAAGATGGGCCACCCGCCGGTTATCTAATCAGCCAAATTCTTTGATTTCTAAGTGCACATTTTCGTGGAATCCCACGTTTCGAAAACCGCGAAACGTGGGGCACCCAGCGTTTACCAGTTCACCGGAGACGGGCGCCTGATTTTTAGGTCGGCTCGGCCCGATGAACACTAGTCAGTCACTTGGGAGCATTACTGAACTGCTTCGTTGAGACACGATTTGTCGAATATTTCCGATCTGGTATAGCATCCACTGGACGAGGTTCACCATGACAACGAGCGCAACCTCACCGCAAAGTGACGCAACCCCAGTGGCCCACCAACCGCCAGCCGCCAACGGTCTGGCCATCGTGCGAGTAACCATCGGCGCAATGTTCGTGTGGGTCTTTTTCGAGAATCTGGGGAAAGGCCTTTACACGCCGGCGGGTTACGCGGGTCTGATCAGTTACTACATCAAGAACAGTCATTCGCCTGCTCTCTGGAAGGCGGTGATGGGCCTGGCGGCAAGCCACGCCGCGATGGCCGCTCCCATGCAGGCCCTGACCGAGATCTCTCTCGGTATCCTGCTCGTCATCGGCCTGCTTACCCGGCCGGCCGCATTTGTGGCCTTTCTGTATCTCGGCAGCCTTTGGATTTCGGAGTGGGGCACCGCGTGGATCTGGGAACTGCTGGTTCCGGTGATGGCATCGCTCGGGCTCGCGATCGGATGTGCCGGCCGGAGATGGGGCCTGGACGCGTGGCTGGCGCAACGGTGGCCATCAGCTCCGTGGTGGTTGATTTAACCTGATGCCCTGTGCGAGTGTCCGTCATCATCCCTACCCATAATGAAGCGCAGGCCATCGAGCGCGTTCTAGCGGAGCTTCCGGCCGATCTCACGACGGAGGTCATCGTTGTTGACAGCAACTCGACTGACGGGACGCCCGAGATCGCCGCAAGAGTGGGGGCCCGCGTGGTTCAGGAGCCGCGCCGCGGCTATGGGCGAGCCTGCCTCACGGGTCTGGCCACGGCAAACTCCCCTGACGTGGTTGTGTTCCTCGATGGCGACTACAGCGATCGCCCCTCAGAACTGCCGATTCTTTTAGCGCCAATCATTGAAGGCCGTGCCGACATCGTGCTCGGTTCCCGCCTGCAGGGGCGGCATTCCGCTGGGGCGCTGCCTTGGCATCAGGTCTTTGGTAATCGTCTCGCCGCCCGCCTGATTAAGCTGCTTTATGGTTTGAAAATTAGCGACCTCGGTCCCTTTCGCGCTGGCCGCGCCGATGTACTCCGCGCGCTCGCGCTCGAAGAGACCACCTATGGCTGGGCGGTGGAGATGATCCTCAAAGGCGCCCTCGGTGAATCCCGCGTGGTTGAAGTCCCGGTGAGCTACTACCCGCGCATCGGAAAATCGAAGATCAGCGGCACGCTGAAGGGCACGGTCGGCGCGGGTTGGTTCATCCTCAGCTTGATCGTCCGTTATTATTTCCGGCGCCGGGTATGAAGTCGGGACGGTGGCCCACTCAAGCCCGGCTTTGGCTTGAGTGGAGCAGTTCTTGAAATTGGGAGACAAGCGGAACGTTCCCAGCAACTAGTTTGCATCGCACCCCAGAGAGAAGCGCAGGGCAGCACACACCTCATTCATTCGCGCGGGACTAAGCTGGGCCACACGTTTCCCCAGGCGCTGTTGCGACACCGTAACTGCATTGTGCAGGTTTACTGCACAAGGGGACTTCATGCCGTCTTCCTCATGCAGAACGACTTCCGATGGCACACCACGAATGGTGGAAGTGACAGGCGCAACCGTGACCGTGGATAGATACCCGATGGCGCTGTTGCGGGTGAGCACGAGAGCGGGTCGTTTTTTGTCGGGCGGGGCAAACTGGTAGAGACGAACCTCGCCTCGGGCGATCTGGCCTCGGGCTATTCTTCCGGCCACGTCGCCTCCGACTCCCAACCCCGCGCTTCCGCGTCGGCTTGCGAATGTCGCGAGTAGCCCTGGCGGTCGCGCTCTTCTCTGGCCCGCAGATCCAACCGGTGGAGATGTTCCCGCAGGGCATCGCGCACCAAGGCGGAACGGTTTCGCCGAGTGCGCTTCGCGGCTTGGTCGGCGGCGTGTAACAGCTTTTTATCCAGCACGATTTGAACGATTTGCATATATGGAATCTGTTCCACAGTATACTCCACATAGAAGACATTTTCCAAAGTTGTTACATTCCAGGCTTGAGTGGGCCACCGTCGTATATTATTGCCCCAACCATCTATGAAATCTTCGAGGGAGACGGTGGTGCGTTCGTCCGATAGTGACCGCGTGCTGGTTATCATGGCGAAAGCACCGAGGCCGGGCGCGGTGAAGACCCGGCTGGCGCCCAGCCTTTCTCCTGAGGCTGTCACAGCTTTCTATCGCTGTCTCTTGGAAGATACGCTGGCGCTGGCGCGGTCTTTGAGTGATTTGGAAGTTGCCATCATGTGTCCGGACACCGACCTAAACGAGCTGACACAATTGGCAGGCAACGACGCGAGCGTAGTTGCCCAGAAAGGTGAAGGTCTTGCTGCTGGCCTTACTTCGGTGTTTGCGCACTTCGCAGAAGGTCATCGATGGCGCGTTATCGCTTTCAACAGCGACAGCCCGCACCTGCCGCGTTCTATTCTCGAAGACGCGTTCGAAACGCTGGCCGCACATGACGTGGTCGTGGGACCGACACACGATGGAGGCTACTATCTCGTCGGGGCGAAGGCTTCTCATCCTGCGCTTTTCGCACACGACGGAATGGGCACCAGCAGCGCGCTGGAGAGACTCCTGTCGCACGCACAAGCTCTTGAGCTTTCCGTAGGTTTCGCAGATCCCTTTTACGATATTGACGTGGCTGACGACCTGACCCGGTTGGCAGAGGAGTTGCGGCTGACTCCGGCAAGGGCGCCACGCACGGCGGCGTGGCTTAAAGAGTGGGAGCTTGCGGCGGGGCAATCCCGGACAAGCTCTCGAACGGGCACGGGAGACTCGTAATAGTAATAATGAAGCTCACCCCCGCGTGGAGAGTGTACCTACTCGGCGCCACGTTGTGCGTGGCGCTAACCATCTGCGCACGCTACTTCAGCGATAGGGGTGGGCCGTACTTCATGGCCTCTTTGACGGTTGCGGGAATCGCGTACCTCTTGGCGATCCGTGAGTTTTTCTCTGCGCCAAGATTTTCCCGGCGGGTTGTCGTCATTGGGCTGGTCCTGGCGGCTGTGTGGCACATTGCATTTCTTCGCCTGCCCGCGGGTCCCGATGATGATATCCATCGATACGTTTGGGATGGCCGCCTGCAGAGGCTCGGCTACAACCCCTACCTTGTCGTTCCCAGCGATCCCGCCGTTAAAGGCCTGCATACTCCGGAAACCCGCAACTTGAACAACCCCGATCTACCGAGTCCATATCCAGCAGGAGCACAGCTTTTTTTCCGCGCCGTAACCGCTATTCAGGAGTCCACCTTTGCATTCAAAGTAGCGTTTGTGGTTTGCGAGGTCGCACTTGTTTTCGTGTTGCTCGATCTGCTGCGCTTTACCGGGCAGGGAGCGCATCTGGTTCTGGCATTCGCCTGGAACCCATTGTTGGCTATTGAGGTGGCGGGAAGCGGTCACATTGACATTGTGGGCGCACTATTGTTGGTGGCGTCCGCGGCTGCACTGGTGCGCCGATGGCGGGCGACTGCGGCTGTCGCACTTGGGCTGGCGATAGCAGTGAAATTCCTGCCGATCGTACTCTTGCCTCTTTACTGGAAGCGGGTTCGTATTCGCCACGCGGCGCTGGCAGCAGCTGCGGTTGGACTCCTGTACGTGCCATTTCTGAATCGTTCATTTTTCAACCATGGCCGCATCCCGATCGGCTCGCTGGGCACGTATGTGCAGAACTTCCGCTTTAATGGTCCGGTGTTTGCGGCACTCGCTCAAGTGGCGCATCCGCAGTTGCTGGCTGGGCTGGCGGTGCTCGTCGGATTAGTGACTGCAACCTGGCTAAGAACCACGGCGCCCGAGTGGTCTCCCGACCAGTTTGCCTGGCCGATGGCAGCATCTCTTTTGTGTGCACCGGCAGTATTCCCATGGTATCTTCTCTGGCTGCTGCCATTTCTGACGTCGGCCTCGACGCTGCTGATCATCATCTGGACGGTGAGCATTATCCCGACCTACGTCCAATGGCACCTGCGCGCACTTGGGCGTCCGTGGGGGGCGCTTCCTGGCTGGGTCATGCTGTTGGAGTACGGGTGCGTGGCAATGGCCGCCGCGATTATTCTGTTGCACCGAATCACTCGACCGGCCGCGCCACAGCGCTCAACCAACTAGCTGCGGTAGGACCTCCCGCCTCCCCCAAACGAGTTATGAATCTACTAAACGTTTGAGGTAATAGAAATCTACTGCATCGCGTGATGCAGCCGGGAGCCGCAGTTGCCATACTGGGCGGCGTGACGAACGGGAGGTGAACCCTACGAGAAACAGCCAAGGTTTGGCAATGTTCGGTTTTCTCGCTTGCGGAGTGCTGGTCTTCGCTCCGAACTGCAGCACCAACAAACGAATCTAAAACTACTCAAAAGGAGGCCTCCATGACCCAAATCAGTGATACAGACAGCAAACATGCAGGTGACAAGAATGCTATTCGTCCGTTTCATGTGAATGTTCCAGAGGCGGAACTTACCGAACTGCGCAAGCGCATCAATGCGGCCAAGTGGCCTGAGCGGGAAACGGTCACGGACGCATCGCAAGGCGTGCAGCTCGCGACGATTCAGGCACTCGCACGCTATTGGGCGACAGATTACGATTGGCGCAAGGTCGAAGCAAGACTGAACAGCCTACCGCAGTTCATCACAGAGATCGACGGACTGGACATTCACTTCATTCACGTCCGTTCAAAACACGAAAATGCGTTGCCGCTGATCGTCACCCACGGATGGCCCGGCTCGATCATCGAACAGATGAAGATCCTCGATCCGCTGACCAACCCCACGGCACACGGCGAAAATGCATCCGATGCGTTCCACCTGGTGATCCCGTCAATGCCGGGCTACGGATACTCAGGCAAACCGACCACCACCGGGTGGGATGTTGCCCACATCGCCCGTGCCTGGGTCGTGCTGATGAAGCGCCTCGGATACACGAAATTCGTGGCGCAAGGCGGCGATTGGGGGGCGGTCATCGTCGATCAGATGGGCCTGGATGCGGCTCCGGAGTTGCTCGGCATTCACACCAACATGCCTGGCATCTTTCCACCCGACATTGACAAGGCGGCTTTTTCCGGGGCGCCGGCGCCATCGGGTCTCTCCGCCGACGAGAAGATCGCTTACGAGCGTTTGCAGTTCGTATACCAAAAGGGTATCGCCTACGGGTACCAGATGGGGCTGCGACCCCAGACACTATACGGAATCGCGGACTCACCCGTTGGCCTGGCGGCTTATTTTCTCGATCACGACGCGCGCAGCTACGAACTGATCTCACGCGTCTTTGAGGGAAAATCCGAAGGCCTCACGCGCGACGACATCCTCGACAACATCACGATCACCTGGTTGACGAACACGGCGCTTTCTGGCGCCCGGCTCTATTGGGAGAATTGGGGCAAACTCGGGTATTTCAATGCCAAAGGCATCACCATCCCGGTTGCCGTGAGCGTCTTTCCTGACGAACTCTATCCAGCCCCGCGGAGTTGGGCAGAGCGGGCGTATCCCAAACTCATCCATTACAACAAGGTTGCGAAAGGCGGACACTTCGCGGCTTGGGAACAGCCGCAACTCTTTTCAGAGGAGGTTCGCGCCGGCTTCCGGTCGCTGCGGTCAGGTGCGTTGAAGTCGGCAGCATGATGGGATGTTGTTAACCTGACTGAATCGTCTCGAAAACAGCGGGAAAGTTTTCGGGTGAGGCTTTCCTGCTGCAACTTCCACGCAGCATTTCGGTGACCCGCGAAAATTACAGGAGGAGTTTATGGCGGCAAGAGAAGTAATCCCAATGAGAGCAGCAGCGACCATGATGGCGGCACAAATCTCGAAACAGCATGGAGATTTCGAGATTGTGGAGCGGGATATTCCTGAACCAGGTCCCGGTCAGGTGCTGATTAGAGTACAGGCCTGCGGGGTGTGTCATAGCGACGTGCTCACGAAGGAAGGCTTGTTGCCTGGAATTCAATACCCCCGCATTCCCGGACACGAGGTGGCCGGCGTGATCGACAAATTAGGTACGGGCGTTTCCGCGTGGAAGGCGGGGCAGCGTGTCGGCGTAGGCTGGCACGGCGGGCACGACGGGACATGTCGTGAATGCCGCCGGGGCGATTTCCGCAACTGCCGGAACCAGAAAATTACCGGCGTCAGCTACGACGGCGGATATCAGCAATATATGGTGGCGCCGGTCGAAGCGCTGGCAGCGATCCCTGCCAATCTGAGTGACCTTGACGCAGCGCCTCTGCTCTGCGCCGGAGTGACCACTTTTGGTGCGATTCGGAATAGCGGAGCATTGCCCGGCGACCTCGTCGCGGTAGAGGGCATCGGTGGGCTAGGCCACCTGGGAGTTCAATTCGCGAGCAAATTCGGCTACAAAGTCGCGGCCATCGGACGCGGTCCGGAAAATGCTGCGCTGGCTACCAAACTTGGAGCCACTGTCTATATCGATAGCACGGCCACCAACGCAGCCGAGGAGTTGCAAAAGTTGGGCGGAGCCGATGTCATTTTGGCAACCGCGCCGAGCTCGAAATCCATGTCGGAATTGATCAACGGCCTCGGTCCAAACGGCAAACTCATGGTGATCGGCGCAGCACCCGAGCCGATCGAAGTCATTCCAGCGCAGCTTATCTTCGGAAGCAAAACCATTCAAGGTTGGGCGGCAGAACCGCCTGCTGCTTCGGAAGACACGTTGAAATTCTCCGAACTAAAAGGCGTGCGCCCCATGATCGAAACTTATCCCCTGGAGAAAGCCGCCGAAGCTTATGACCGCATGATAAGCGGGAAGGCTCAGTTCCGCGTGGTCCTCACCATGTGAGAAGGAAAGGAAAATGGGACCTGAACTTTCAGGACAAACCGTAGTCGTGATCGGCGGTAGCGCCGGCATTGGGCTCGAAACCGCGCGCCTTGCGCGTGCGCAGGGAGCGAAGGTAATTCTGACGGGGCGAAGTCCCGAACCCCTCCAGCGCGCCGCAAACGAGCTCGCAGCGCTGAGCACCGCGGCCTTCGACGCCGCGGACCCCGCTTCCCTCGAACAGTTCTTCCGTAACCTGCCCTCCACGATCGACCACGTGATGGTGACAGCCGGCCAGCCCCACTACGGGCGGCTTCTTGACATGGACTTCGAGCAGGCGCGTCGCGCCCTCGACGAGCACCTCTTGCTGATGCTCCAGGTTGCTCGCAACGCGGTCCACAAGGTAAGACCGGGAGGCGCGCTGGTGTTCATGGGAGGTACCGGCGGCCGCCGCCCCAGCATCGGATTGGGGATCGTGCCGACGGTCACCGCCGCACTCCCCGCCCTCACCGCCAGCCTGGCGCTCGAGCTGGCGCCCGTCCGCGTCAACCTCATCGCCGCCGGCTTCGTCGACACGCCGTTGTCGGCATCGCTGCTCGGCGATAAACTCGAAAACCGCCGCAATCAGCTCCGTGCCACGCTGCCCATCCGGCGCGTCGTGGGACCGGCCGACGTCGCCGCGCTCGCCGTGCACATCATGACCAACACCGCCCTCACGGGCGCAACCTACGACATCGACGGCGGGCAGCAATTCGTCGCCGCCTAGCGAAAGGAGCACACATGTCCACGATCCACCTCCACCAGACAACCACCTTGACGCCCGAGCAGTACGTCGCCGGGCTCACCGACTTCGGGCCTGGCCGCTCAAAGCTCTTTGGCAACAGCGCCGACGACTACCTCAAAGTGCATAGCAGCGGCCCGACGGAGGCCGACGTCACCGAAGGCTCGGGCGGCATCTGGGAACGCCTGCACTACGACTGGTCCGATCCCAACCACGTCGTACTCACGACCACCGACTCCAACACTTGGGGAGGCGCGTCCGGCCACACCTACACCTTCACGCGTAATCCCAACGGCACGACCGATATTGATGTGGTGGTCGTACGCGAGGGCAAGAACCTCAAGGGATGGCTGCTCGGCTTGGTCGTAGGGACCATCGGCAAGAGCGTTTTAGAAAAGGCGTTTATAAATTCGGTCAAGGCCATCGAAGCCCGGAACGGTGGGGCGAGAAAGGAAGACGCGGCATAAGCCGGGTATCCGTATCGAAAACTGACCGTTGAGGAGGACGAGCATGACAGAATCCATTGCTAACGCTGTATTCCTGCGGAGCAGAGCTGGAAGGGAAGAAGAAGAGCTTGCGGGTCGGCTGGGAGAACTCGTTCTAGCATCCCGTTCGGACCCCGGAGTGATGATTTATGATCTACACCGCTCCCCATCAGACTCCGCCGCGCGGTTCCTTTATGAGCGCTACGAATCGCAGGAACATTTCAACAGACATCGGGAGAATCCGGTCCTTCGCCGTTTCGTTGCGGACGCCGCGACACTTCTGGACGGGAAGCTCGATGTTCGAACCTTCAGGGTGATTGCTGATATGCGCGGCGCTTGAGGGCGTGAGCTACTGATTCCGTCATTAGCGTGCTTTCGGCAGCGATGCGCACGGTCAACGCGTGTATCCGGAAGCCGTAGCCGATCATCCAAGACTTCATCTGTTCAATTCACCGAGGAGCGAACTTTATGAAAAATGCCCGCCGTTTAACCATGATGGGTGTTCTGATTTGCGGAATGCTGGTTCTTGCTGCGAACTCCTGGGCACAGCAACGCGCACCAATTCTCGATCAAATCGCCAAGACCTACGGAATCGATTCGTGGGACAAAGTTGAGGCCATCCGCTACACCTGGAACGGAGAAATTACCGGACTCTTCAAAGCTGCCCACAAGTGGGAATGGGAGCCCAAGACCGGCAAAGTCAGCTACGAAGGGACGGATAAAGCCGGCAAGCCGGTCAAGGTCACCTACGACAGTTCTCACCTCAGCAGTCAATCCGACCAAGTGAAGAATGAAGTCGAACGGCCTTTCGTCAACGATAATTATTGGCTCCTGTTCGTTTTCCACGCTTACTGGGACAAGAGCGCGATGGTTACCGATGAAGGTATGAAGAAACTGCCGATGGGCGCCGGTTCGGCCGAACTTGTCTCGGTAAAGTATCCCCCGGAAGCCGGCGGTTACACGCCCGGCGACACCTGGGACCTCTACGTTGGCAAAGACAACCGCGTCGAGTACCTTGTTTTCCGCCACGGCGGGACCGCGAAGCCCAGCCTCGTCAACGCCTCCTGGGCAGGCTACAAAAAGGCCGGTCCAATTCTGTTCTCAACCGAGCATCGCGGGACGGCTGACGGCAAGCCCCTGCACATCTTCATTTCAGATGTGGCGGTCAAGCTGACGGGCTCGGACAAGTGGATGCCCGCCCAATAGTTCACGCGACGGTGTCCCGCTCAAGCCAAAAACGGGCTTGAGTGGGCCACCGGCCCGCAAATTCCTAAATCAGGCTACCTAGCCATCACGACGGTCGTGCAGGAACTGCTCAGCTTGGGCAGATCGCGGTTAGCGGCCATGCGGATCTCGAGCTTTGGGCTCTCGCCGCGAATGATCGGACAATAAGAATCAGGCTCTATTAGTGCGCCTTGCAGGCGCCGCCGCCCGGAACATCCGCCATGGCACGACTCGCGGAACTCGCAGGGTTGGCACGCCTCGGGAAGCGTGCGGGCCTGCTCGAAGGGTGCAGAGTCTAGAATATCGAGCCCCATCGAGATCAAATCCGACAGCGGCTCCCCTGATCCTGGCCAATAAACGCAGGGTTGTGTCGTGCCTCTTGGTGTCACGCGCACGGTGCTGACGCCACAACCGCCCGGAAGCGGTGGGAGCCCCACCATTGCGCGAACCAACGGCTCGCCAATCGCGATTACATCGGTCTCCTCAAAGAGCCGCCGGAACCCTTCCCAGTACTCTTCGTAGCTCAGGGCATAAACGTCCGATCGCACGGCTTGGTAGACATTCACCCGCAAAGGGGCGTCACAGTGTTTGGCTACTCGCGCCACATCCGCTAAGCGCGAGTAATTCGACTTCATCATGACCGCGACGATGGTTACAGGCATTCGCAGCCTGCGACACCGTTCTGCCTGCTGGTGGATGAGTGCCCAATTGCCATCGCCGCGCTGCGCATCCTGTTCCGCTTGCGTGGCGTAGTCGAGAGAGAACTCGATGTCATGGAAGGCGCGCAGCTCGTCGTCTTCCAACACAGCCACACTATGACCATTGGAAGTGATGGTCAGCTTGACCGCTTTCGTTCGCAGGTAGGCCAGTATTGCCTTGAAGTCGGGATGCATGCCGTTCTCACCGGTGCCGAGATTCACCGACCGAACGGGCAAGCGTTCCATGACCGCCTTCACTTGATCCAGGGTGAGACGATCCGTGCGAGTTGGATCGCGGTAGCAGAAGGCGCAGGCAAGATTACACTCGTTGGTGAGCCCGAGCCCGAGCGCAATACCGGCATCAGGTGTCATGCGAGATCCGGACGGCGAAGACTGGGCTGTGACGTTGTTCATTCACTGTCTTTCGCGACTGGACCTGCGCGATGTGCCAGCCAATGCGTATAGCGAGCGACTGAAGCAAACTCCGGTCGCACGCCCAGCTTGCGCTCCAGCTCAAAAATCCGCTTGTACTCTGCACTGCGGGAAACCTTCAGCGGCAAGTAATCCGATAGGACCCGCACGCCACGCTGGGCAGTTACCGCGAGTGACGATTCGAGCAGCATGGCTTGCAGGCTCTCCGCCGTAAATAGCCGCACTCCTCCTCCGTACAGGGACTCATGTCCCCACTCAGCGGTGAGATTACGCTCGGCCGCGGCCAAGTCGCCGTCTTTTATTGCGGCCTTTAACACCTCACCTGCCTGGTTCCGCACCAATACCGAGATTATGCTGGACGGATCTCGCAAGGCGCGAGCCGCACTGCGCAACAAAGCACACGGGTCGTCACAATATTCCAGGAGATTGTGGCAAAGAATTACATCAAACGACTCGGCGGGAAATAAGTTCGCCAATTCGGCGGCATCGCCGTGTTTCAGCGCAATCCTCTCCACAACTCCTGCTTCCCGCGCGGCACGCTTCGCGAGATCCAGCATTGCTACAGAGGCATCCAGCAACGTGACGTGAAGACCAAGCCGCGCCAGGCGCACCGCCATGGCGCCGGTACCGCCGCCAATATCGAGAGCGAGCGAAGACTGCGTGGGTTGCGGGAGAAAGTCCTGCACATTGGCAAAGGCGAGGTCGAGGCGCAATTGGCCCTCGGGCGTCTCGAGGTAGGCAGCGTACTTCGCTGCGCCGGTCCCGAACCGTTCCAGGTCGTCATTGCCGGTCATTTCCTTCATATGCTACTCAGGCGAAGTCGCCCAGTTCCAGTCGCAGTTGAGTACCAGAGCGTATACCGAAAGGATTAAAACGACAAGTCGGCTTGTCGAAAGGTTTATCAACGATTGCCTGGATCACGGAAGCACCCGGAGTAATCTTGGATTCGTACGGAGGTATACCTCTCGTGCAATTTCCTGCGACTACCAGCATTAGTTTCCTGCCTGCCAACAATTCGGAAACTGGCCGTCGTGCTTCTGCGCCGCCCGAGGGCGGCTGCTCTGATTTTGGCCGAGGTCATAATCGACCAATCGACCGGAACAAAGGTGTTGGCGAAGCCAAGTGACAGAGTGCTACATTCAACGCGATGCGTTCTGAGATAGAACAAGCAGTGCAACTGCTGCAGCGGGGCGACGACGAAGCTTTGGAGCGAGCTTTGTCCCTGCTTCAAAATACCGTGTTCTCCTTTAGCATGCGCGTCTGCGGCCAGCGCGAGGACGCCGAAGACACCATGCAAGAAGTACTGCTGAAATCGGTTCCGCACCTGCCCAAATTCGACAGCCCCAAAGCCCTCGTCGTGTGGCTCTATAAGGTGGCAAAGAACCGCTGCCTGATGAGTCGACGCCGGAGCAAGTTTGCTCCCAATCCAGACCTCTCTCTGGAAGAACTCATGCCGGATCGAAAGGAACTTGAGCAACTGGGCACCGATGGCAGCATCAACCCCGAAGCATTTGCCATTCGCAGCGAGGAAGCCGGACGGTTGCGAGACGCCATTCAGCGGTTGCCGCCACAATACCGCATTGTTTTGGTGCTGCGCGATATGGAAGGGCTAACCGACGAAGAGGTGGCCGAGATCACAGGGCTACGTTCTGGAACAGTGCGGGTTCGTCTACACCGTGCGAGGTTGTTTGTCCGGAAGGAACTGGTGGAAGGGTTGAAACCACGCCCCGGGAGAGCAGCCGTCGCTTCCCGGGCGTCTTACCAACAACATCCAGGCAACGAACAGCCCAGACCCGCCCGCTGCAAGGCCTTGTTCGCTGAACTCTCGAACTATCTCGACGAGCAGTTGGATGATTCGCTTTGCGAAGAACTGGAGCGACACCTTAAAAGCTGCGGACCTTGCCAGGCGTTCCTTTCCAGTCTCGAAGCAACAATCGAGCAGTGTCGCAAATTGCCTGCAGAAAACCCTGACCACGAGAAGGCAGTCGAACTGCGCATGAAGGTGCTGGCTGATTACGAACGCATGGTCGCTGAGAACATTCGCAAGTAGGCGACGGCTACGAGCCTAAGGGGCAGGGGAAAACCCCCTGTGGCGTTGGATTCGGGAAGGGCACGGCCTCGAGCCGTGCCCTAAGTCCTTTTGGAGATGGGTGACGGCGCGGCTGAAGCCGCACCCTTTCAAGGCTCTATACGACGATTCGGGAGTTTTTCCGAAGCCTGCTAGTGAACTGGAACCAGAGCCGCTTCCCAGTAGATTCACGATCTCTTTTTCAAAGATTGAAATGTCAGTTGCACCAATATGCTTGGCTCTGATCCCGCCATCCCTCCCGATCAGGAATGTGATCGGCAGTCCGAGCACTCCTCCATAGAGTTCACCCGTCTTTGCATTGCCCATCACAACCGGGTAATTCATTTTGAAGCGCTGGTAGAAATCGCGTACAGGTTCCGGTCCATCATCCATGGCAACGCCGATGATCTGCAGGCCCTGGCCGCCGTACTGGTTTTGCAGTTCGACGAAATGAGGAATTTCGTCCCGGCACGGATCGCACCAGGTTGCCCAGAAGTCCAGAAGGACGACCTTACCCCGATAGGATGAGAGATCGAGTTCTTGTCCGGTGAGATCGGGAAGCGAGAAGTTGGGCGCGATCAGATGTCCGCTACCGTCTATACCTCGTATTCCTGTGGATACGCCACGATGATGAGCGGCGAAGTAGAGTCCCGCTACGACTGAGATCAACACGAGCCCGCTGAGTATTTCTTTCTTCAATGTGACTACCTCAGACAGGCCTCGTGCCGTTCCCTAGTCTCCCTTGGCGACCGGATAGCCCTTGTCGACCCAGTCCTCCCCAAAGTTATTTGCAATGTAGAGAACCTTCACCTTGGTGAAGCCCATGGCATGCAGTGCGTCGTCGGCAGACTTGACGTTCGGACAGTGGCTCCACGGGCAACACCCGCAATAAAGAACGATAAACTTGTTTCGCGGCAGGGACTCCACACGCTTACGCAACGCCTGCAAACCGCTTTCGCTGGAGGCTGGGCCAATGTATTCCGAGCCGGGGATATGCGCCTGCGTGTAAAGAACGTGGAAACCCACTTGGATCATTAGCGGTTTATCGCTCTTGGCAGACTGAAGATTGTTCACCAGTTCGTCGGGGTTGATTAGGCGCGAGGCCGGAATGAGGCTAGCCTGGTACGCGAGCGCCAGGGATGCGAGCGCGATTGTGGCCGGCCCCAAGATGAGGAATACCCGGCCGAATCTGATTGAGAAATTCACTTGAGTCCTCACTGCATTATCAATTCCCCATCATCCCATCCGCAAGCAGGACACACGCTTGCCTCCACCGCAACGCCGAATTTTTTCCTGTAACAAAATCCAACTTCCTGCATTTATTCCTGTGGTCGGCCGATAGAAACAGCAGGAGGCAGCCATGGTGACGTCCAAAGTCGAACTGACTCAACCACTTAAGCAGCAGCGCCAATTTGTGGCTCAGACTGGAAGCGGCCACAACCTCCTGTTGGACGATGCAGCCGGAGGTACCGGCCCCAAGCCGATTGAACTGCTTGCCGCAGGATTGGCCGGGTGTACGGCGTTCGACGTGATCACCATCCTCCGCCAGAAGTATCACCAGAAAGTCACCGGTTACGAAGTGCGGGTCGAAGCCGATCAAGCGGAGCGTCCGCCCCAGGTGTTCACGGCAGTGCGAATCCACCATGTGGTAACCGGCTTTGAACTTGATGTGGCAGCGCTGGAGGAGGCAATCCGTCTCTCCGAGGAAAAGTATTGCTCGGTGGGGGCCATGGTGCAAAAGACCGCGAGTTTTCACACAACCTACGAAATCGTTGACGACAAGACAGAGTGGGTGAAGCCGGCTCAGGCCGCGGGAGTGCAAGGTTGAAAACGTTCTTCAAAGTGGTTCTGAGCGCAGCTACATTGCTGTCTTGTGTGTCGGCTTTGGCTCAGCGAGAGACCCAGTCTTCATCTCTTACTGTGCAGCAGGCAGTAACAATCGCGCTGGAGAAGAATCCTCTGCGCAAGGCAGCGATCGCAGACACGAAAGCCGCCTCTGCCGGAGTTCGTGTGGCACGCTCGTTCCTCATGCCCCATCTGGGTTTTTCTGAAACGGCGACTCGCGGTGATGACCCGGTGTACGTGTTTGGCAGCAAACTACGGCAGCAGCGTTTCACCTCTGTAGACTTCGCGCTGAACAAACTGAACATGCCGCTGCCCTTCGGGAACTTCAGCACGCGGTTTGGGGGAAATTGGACCCTGTTTGATTCGTTCGCCACTTGGCATGGGGTAAATCATGCAAAACAGATGAATGAGGCTGTGGGACATCAGTTGGACCGCACGGATCAGGAGATTGTCTTCCGGGTTGTCAGCTCGTACTACGACGTCCTACTGGCGGCCAAGGAACTGGAAGTTGCCGAGCAGTCGGCCAAAACTGCCAATTCGATCATGGACCGCAGCCAGGCGAGATTCGACAGCGGGCTGACTGTAGAGTCAGATCTGCTGACAGCGAAGGTTCGCATGGCAGCGCGACAGCAGGAACTAATCCGCGCCAGGAACACTCTGGACGTGGCACGGGCTCAGCTGAACACGGCGATGGGTGTGTCGCTTGAGTCTCCGTTCCAGATTTCCGAAGTTTTGGCTGAGCGCACGCTTCCGGCCCCTGAGCTCGGAGAGGTGGAAAAACAGGCACTGGTAACTCGGCCCGACCTGAAGCGGATTGCCTCCGAGGAAGAAGCGCAGCGGCAGAGCGTCTCGATTGCCAAGTCGTCATTCGGCCCGCGGGTGAACGCCTTTGCGACCTGGGAAATGGATAACCCTACGTTTGTCGCCGGGGGCGGGGGCAACAACTGGCTGGGCGGGATCGAAGTGCAATTCGACATCTTTCAAGGCGGCGCCAAGCGTGCGGAACTCTCCCGGCAGCGAGCGCTCGAAGAAAAGGTTGTGGCAATGAAGCAGGCAGCTGGCGATGCAGTTCGCCTCGAAGTGAGGCGAGCCTACTATGAAACAGACGCCAACCGGCAGCAGATCGAGGTGGCCCGAGCGGCGATCGCGCAGGCACAGGAGAGTCTTCGCATCAACCAGGACCGCTACGACAGCGGGCTGACCACCATTACCGATTTGCTGGGCGCTGAAGATGCGGCGCGCCGCAGCCAGACCGACTACTGGGAGGCCGTCTATCACTTCCAGACCAGCTACGCCAATCTGCAGTTGGCAAGCGGAAGCTTGAATCCGCAATCTCCCGTGGTGATGCCATGAATCGTATCAATACCAAACGCAGACTTTCGTTTCTGGTGCTTCTCGCGGTCACGAGCTTCGCCGGCTGCTCTAGAGAGCAAACCCGCACCACTCCGTCGCCGGAAACCGTGCGGAACATTGACGTGCTCGCGGTACAGCAGGCGAACGTGCCCGATTTGTTGGAAGCGGTCGGTACGGTACGTGCCGCACAGACCAGCGACGTGGCCAGCCAGATGATGGGGAACATCGTCGAGATACGAGCTCACGAAGGAGATCACGTTCAGCGCGGTCAGGTGCTCGCCGTAATCGACGACTCCCAGCCGCGAGCTGCTTTAAACCAAGCGGCCGCAGCCGACCTCGCCGCCCAACAGCAACTGGCCGGAGCGAACTCCGACCTGGCCCTGGCGGAATCGACTTTGAAGCGCTACCAAACTCTCTTCGAAAAAAAATCGGTGAGTCCGCAGGAGTTCGATGAAGTAAAAGCCCGTCAACAAGCGGCACTCGCGCGTCGCGATATAGCGAACGCAGGTCAGGCCCAGGCGCAGGCAGCGTTGAGCCAGGCACGCTCGTCTCTGGAGTACACGCAGATTCGATCGCCGTTCGAGGGCGTCGTGACCGGGAAGAAGGCGGATTCCGGCTCGTTAGCTTCACCTGGCATGCCGATCTTCACCGTAGAGGACGTGCACCGTTATCGACTGGAGGTTACCGTCAACGAGAATGATCTTAAGTATGTGCGAACTGGAGAACAGGCTCCGGTTGCGATCGATGCCCTCAAAGCCGGGCTGCAAGGCAAGGTCGTAGAGATCGTCCCGGCTGCGGACCCTGCGAGTCGCACGTTCCTGGTAAAGATCGAGCTCCCCACAGACTCGCGGCTGCGCTCGGGACTGTTCGGACGGGCCCAGTTTTCTCGCGGCGAGCGGCGGGCACTTTTGATTCCGCGCTCGGCGGTCGTCGAACGCGGCCAATTGCAAGGCATTTATGTGCTGGGCCAAAACCAGGTTGCGAGCTTGCGCTACATCACTTTGGGGAAGCCTTCCGGGGGCGAAATCGAAGTGCTGGCAGGCCTCGAGGACGGCGAGCGCCTCGTGGCCAAACCGGGCGTAGTCGACCTGCATGGCAAACGCATTGAGGTCCAGTAATGATTGATAGCAAATCCAACTCGGTGATACAGCCACCGAAAGGCTTGCGCCTCGCCGGTCTCATTGCCCACAGTTTCATCGATTCGAAGCTGACACCGCTGGTAATCGTCGCTGCGCTACTTCTTGGCGCCTTCAGCATCCTCAAGACCCCACGGGAAGAAGAGCCGCAGATCATCGTACCCATGCTCGACGTTTTTGTGCAGATGCCGGGTGCGTCGGCGGACGAGGTGGCACAGCGCGTCAGCCTTCCCATGGAGAAGCTGTTGCGCGAAGTGCCGGGTGTCGAGTACATCTACTCGATCAGTCATCCCGGCATGAGCCTGCTGGTTGTGCGTTTCTACGTTGGCGCCAAAGAAGAAGATGCGATCGTACAGACCTACAACAAGCTCTACTCCAACTTTGATCGCATCCCGCCCGGGGTCTCGCAACCGATCATCAAGGTCCGCTCGATCGACGACGTGCCGATCATGGCCCTGACGTTGTGGGGAAAAGACTATGACTCTTATCGTCTGCGGCGAATCGCGGGTGAGCTGGAAAACTCGCTGAAGCCGCTCAACGACGTTTCTGAGACCAAGATCATCGGGGGGCAGCCGAGGCAAATACGAGTAGTGCTCGACACCCAACGACTCTCGGCTTACGGGCTTACGCCGGGCACGATCGTGGCACAACTCCAGAACGCGAACAACCGCGGTCAAGCCGGCAGTTTTGCGCGTGACAATCGCGAGTTTCAGGTCGAAGCCGGCACCTTCTTTACGAGCCTCGATGATTTGCGTCAGGTCGTGGTCGGGGTCCACGCCGGGCGCCCCGTCTACTTGCGTGACGTAGCCGAGAAGCTTGAGGACGGCCCCGCCGAAGCAACCAACTACGTGCTGTTTGCCAATGCTCGCGGTGGCGCAGGACAGACAGCGGGCGCGGAATATCCCGCGGTAACCATCACTCTTTCCAAGCGTAAAGCTACGAACGCCACCGACATTTCCGAACGTGTGCTGGACAAAGTCAACGCTCTGCGCGGTTATGTGCTTCCAAATGATCTGAACATCACGATCACGCGCAACTACGGCGAGACCGCGAAGGACAAGTCCGACGAACTACTCAAACACCTGCTGATCGCAACCTTGTCGGTCACTTTGCTCATCGCGCTGGCCCTCGGATGGCGGGAATCAGGAGTGGTTTTGCTGGCAGTGCCGGTCACGCTGGCCCTCACGCTCGCGGTCTTCTACCTGTATGGCTACACGCTGAACCGGGTCACATTGTTTGCTCTGATCTTCTCCATCGGCATCCTGGTCGACGACGCCATCGTTGTGGTGGAAAACATCGTTCGTCATTTTCGGTTGCCGGAAAGCCGTGGGCGATCCTTATCGGAAGTCGCGGTCGAGGCGGTTGATGAGGTCGGCAACCCTACGATTCTTGCGACTTTCGCAGTAATCGGCGCAATTCTGCCCATGGCCTTCGTGCGCGGCTTGATGGGTCCCTACATGCGCCCGATTCCGGTGGGTGCGTCGGCGGCTATGTTGTTTTCGCTGCTTGTTGCTTTCGTAGTTTCGCCGTGGGCGGCATTGAGGCTGCTGAGGAAATATGCGGGCGGTAGCGATCAGTCCGGGCATGAGACTGAAGGCTGGACCACTCGTTTGTACCGCCGGATGATGAACCCGCTCATCCGCGACGTACGCCGCCGCTGGATATTTCTCGGTGGCGTCGTAATCCTGCTGCTCGCGGCGGTCGCATTCGTTCCGTTGAAGTGGGTACGCGTCAAGATGCTCCCCTTCGACAACAAGAGTGAGTTCCAGGTCATCATTGACATGCCCGATGGCACGCCACTGGAACAGACGACTCGCGTGGCGCAAGCCTTGGGACAGTATCTCGGCCAGCAGTCCGAGGTTATCAATTATCAGATCTATGCCGGAACCTCCGGACCTTACAACTTCAACGGCCTCGTTCGCCATTACTTCTTGCGCAGTCAGCCCAATCAGGCTGATATCCAGGTGAATCTGCTCTCGCGCCACGAGCGCAAGGCCCAGAGCCACGAGATCGCACGACGATTGCGGCCAGAGTTGGACAAGATTGCCGCACCCTTCGGTGCGCGTATCAAGGTAGCCGAAGTCCCGCCTGGTCCGCCCGTGTTGCAAACACTGGTCGCCGAAGTTTACGGGCCTGACTATAAGGGGCAAATTGAACTGGCCGCTCAAGTCAAGAAGGTCTTTCAGCAAACGCCAGGTGTCGTGGATGTGGATTGGTACGTCGAAGACCCGCAAACCAAGTACGACATGAAAGTGGATTTGGACAAGGCAGCTCTGCACGGCATCTCCCCCGCCGATGTGACGCGCACTCTGCAGGTGGGGCTCGGTGGCGCCAAAGCAGGTTTACTCCACGATCCTCATTCCCGCGAGGACATTCCTATCGAAGTACGGCTGGCGCGCCCGGATCGCTCTGGGATCGAGGATCTTGGCAACTTGATGCTGCCGACGCCTGCCGGTGGGCAAATCGCTCTGCAGGAAGTAACGACCCTTCAACAAACGACGATTGATACCAGCGTATATCGCAAGAATCTGCAGCCAGTCGTCTACGTTACGGGAGATGTGGCCGGCGGAGAAGAGAGTCCTGTATACGCCATCATAAAGATGAGCGAGGCCATCGACAAAATCAAGTTGCCCGATGGCTACGGCGTGAAGCAATACAAGGGCACCACCATGCCGGAGCGCACCGACCGCTTCTCCATGAAGTGGGACGGTGAGTGGCATATCACGGTGGAAGTCTTCCGTGACCTCGGGCTCGCGTTTGCGGCTGTCCTGGTCTTGATCTACGTGCTGGTAGTGGGCTGGTTTCGTTCGTTCATCACGCCGCTGGTCATCATGGCACCGATTCCTCTCACCTTGGTTGGCATTCTGCCCGCACACGCTCTGATGGGAGCATTTTTCACAGCTACCTCTATGATTGGCTTCATCGCCGGAGCCGGTATCATTGTTCGGAATTCGATCATTCTCGTCGACTTCATTGAACTGCGCCGCTCTCAGGGAATGTCGCTGGAGGATGCCGTAGTAGATGCGGGTGCCGTACGCTTCCGGCCAATGCTGTTAACCGCAGCCGCCGTGGTGGTGGGAGCGAGCGTGATTCTGTTCGATCCGATTTTTCAGGGCTTGGCATTGTCATTGATGGCAGGGGAAGTCGCGTCTACCGTACTGTCGCGGATGGCGGTGCCGATTCTTTACTACCTTTCTCAAAGAGAAAACTCGTTTCTACCCATTCATCCGCATTCACCGGAGAATGTTGCTGAATGCCAAACACCGCAATGCGAAATTGGGTAGGACAGTTTGTTTTGAAGGAGAACTGCTATGACCGTGGAACGTGCGCTCCGTTTGATCGCTGGCACCTTGATTCTGTTGTCCCTGGCACTCGGGCACTACGTTAGCCCGTACTGGTACCTTTTCACGGCTTTTGTAGGCCTCAATCTATTTCAGTCCGGAATCACCGACTGGTGTCCGATGATGACATTTCTGCGTAAACTAGGCGTCGGACGTTAGGGGGAAGTGGAGATGCCCAATTGGGATTGGGCAGCCGCATTTCTTCTCGTCTCTGTGGTCTCGACCCTATGGTAGGGGAAATGCCTGGGTTCGGCTATCGTGGCCTGGTGGGTACCAATCTTTTCCAAATCATGTGAAGCTGTATTCTTAAGTTTCTGGGACCATGGAATACCTCTGTGGCTGTCCACGGAGCATTTCGTACGTCTAATCAGCAGGTACCTGTCACACGAAAGGAGTGAGGCATGAGCAAGGTACGGGTTCTGGTTGGTACGCGCAAGGGAGCATTCGTATTGACCTCCGACGGTAAGCGCGAAAAGTGGGATATCAGCGGACCGCATTTTTCTGGATGGGAGATTTACCACATGAAGGGATCACTTGCAGATCCCAATCGCATTTATGTGTCGCAGACGAGTGGGTGGTTCGGACAGATCATTCAACGCTCCGACGATGGCGGCGAGACCTGGCATCAGCCGGGAACGCCCCCCGGAGAACCGCCCGCCCCGGGTCCACCCAAGTCCGCAAGCAACAAGTTCGTTTACGACGCGTCTCCTGAAACCGGTAAACCGCTCACCACGCATCAGTGGTACGACGGCACCCAGCATCCCTGGGAGTTCAAGCGAGTCTGGCACTTCGAACCCTCGCTCACCGATCCGGACACAGTTTACGCAGGCGTGGAGGACGCTGGACTGTTTCGCTCTACCGACGGCGGCGAAAACTGGCAGGAACTCTCCGGGTTGCGCGGCCACGGGACCGGTCCCAAGTGGCAACCCGGCGCGGGAGGGATGTGCCTGCACACCATCATTCTCGATCCCAAGAATCCGCAGCGTATGTTCATTGCCATCTCCGCGGCGGGAGCCTTCCGCACCGATGACGGCGGTAAAACCTGGCGGCCGATCAACAGCGGCCTGCGTTCGCAATATATTCCCGATCCAAACGCCGAGGTCGGTCACTGTGTTCACCACATTGCCATGAGTCCCTCGCGTCCGGGTGTGCTGTTCATGCAAAAGCACTGGGACGTCATGCGCAGCGACAATGGCGGCGACTCGTGGCATGAAGTCAGCGGGAACCTGCCCACCGACTTCGGGTTCGTGATCGACGTTCACGCGCACGAGCCGGAGACGATTTACGTCGTCCCCATCAAGAGCGACTCGGAGCATTTTGTCCACGACGCCAAATTGCGCGTATACCGCAGCCGCACCGGGGGGAACGACTGGGAGGCGCTGACCAAGGGCCTGCCGCAAAGCAACTGTTACGTCAATGTATTGCGCGACGCCATGGCGGTCGACTCGCTCGACGAGTGCGGGGTCTATTTCGGTACCACCGGCGGGCAGGTGTACGCGTCGGCGGATGCCGGGGACAGTTGGGCTCCGATTGTCCGCGATCTGCCGGCGGTGCTGTCGGTGGAGGTGCAGACGCTGCCGTGATTCGAGTCATACTCCCGCCCCATCTGCGGACGCTGGCGCGTCTCAGCGGTGACGTTGAGATTGAGGTCGAGGGTCCAGTTACACAGCGCTCCGTACTCGACGCGATCGAGGCCCGCTATCCAATGCTGTGCGGGACCATCCGCGACCACGTCACGCAACAGCGCCGGCCGTTTCTGCGGTTCTTTGCCTGCGAGCAGGATCTGTCCCACGAACCTCCGGACGCGCTGTTGCCCGATGCGGTGGCGTCGGGGGCAGAGCCGCTTATTGTTATCGGGGCCATTGCAGGAGGGTAAGTTAGAATTGTGGGGCAGACACTCTTATCCGCCCTACACTTTCATGATCAGTTTTCTCTCCATCCTCGCGGTAGGTTTTTTTCTCGGGATGCGCCACGCCACCGACCCCGACCACGTCATCGCGGTCACCACCATCGTTAGTAATCAGCGCAAAAGCACGCGAGCCGCGCTGATCGGGGCATTCTGGGGGGTTGGCCACACCCTCACTATCTTTGTGGTAGGCGCTGGAATTATTCTCTTTAATCTCGTCATCCCTACGCGGGTCGGGCTCAGCATGGAGTTGTGCGTCGCCGTAATGCTGATTGTCCTGGGACTGATAAATGTGGCTGGGTTTCTGCGCTCGATGCCTGCCGGGTCAACCCACAATCACGAAGAGGGAGTCGTCCACTCGCATTCCCACAGCCACGGAGATTACATCCACAACCATCCCCACACTCACCAACCCGAGGGCCATCCTCACGCGCCCGGCCATACGCCGCTGGCCTGGCTGGACCGGGTATTTGGAAGAGTTGGCGTGTATCAATATCTTCGTCCGTTCGTGGTGGGTGTCGTCCACGGATTGGCCGGTTCAGCGGCTGTGGCTTTGCTGGTCTTGACTACCATCCGCAACGTCCACTGGGCGATCGCTTACTTGCTGATCTTTGGAGTGGGCACTATAGCGGGGATGATGCTGATCACCATGAGCATCGCCTCCGCGTTCACCATGGTGGGCAAAGGTCGCCAGAAGTTCTCCCACCGGCTGGCCCTGGCGTCGGGTCTGCTTAGTCTCGGATTCGGGATTTTCGTCGCCTACCAGATCTGCGTTGTGAATGGTCTGTTCACGCCCCATGCGCAATGGACGCCGCAGTAGGCTGGCGGTGATTTTGACGACCGGCGCATGAGAACTTAGACCTGCTTCGATTGCTACTGCTTCGGTTGAATGGAGATCAACTCCACCTCGAAAACCAGCGTAGACTCGGGCGCTATCTCGTTTCCGTGCCCACGCTCGCCGTACGCCAAGTCAGGAGGAATGAAAAGCTGCCACTTGGACCCGATGGGCATCAACTGCAGAGCCTCGGTCCAGCCCTTGATGACACCAGTGACCGGAAAGGTGACCGGTTGACCGCGTTTGTAAGAACTGTCGAACTCTTCACCGCTGATGAGCGTCCCGCGATAGTTGCATACCACCGTATCGGTCGCTTTGGGCTTTTCTCCATCGCCGGCTTTCAGAATCTTGTATTGCAGACCGCTGGGTAAGGTGACGACACCTTCTTTGCCTTTGTTCTCAGCCAGGAATGCGTCGCCTTCTTTCTTATTTTTGTCACCTAATTCTTTCATCAGCGCCATTTGCTTCTGCCGCAGCTGATTCTGCAAATCCAAGATCGCGGCATGCACTTCGTCTTGAGTCATTAGCGGTTTGGTGCCGGCAAAAACATCCTTCAGCCCACGGGACAGCCATATCGGATCTACGTCGATCGATTGGCTCTTCAGTCTGCCGGCCATGTCTGCGCCGATTGCGTAGCTGAGTTTATCTTTCGGGGTCTGGAGCACGGGGGCTGCCGGAGCTGCTGTCTTGGCGTGAGTCGCGGTGGCCGGAGTCTTCGGCTTTGGGCTGCTGCTCGGGGCAGCGCTTTGGGTTT
Organism: Terriglobales bacterium; assembly: GCA_049582765.1. Taxonomy (GTDB): domain Bacteria; phylum Acidobacteriota; class Terriglobia; order Terriglobales; family Acidobacteriaceae; genus JBAUUQ01. The sequence goes on along the minus strand of JBAUUQ010000024.1, from coordinate 32,621 downwards.
GAGCAGCGCAACAAAGAACGCTGCTGGCAATGAATATTGCGAGTACGTATGGCTTGGGAGCAAGAATCGAGTGCGTCGGCATCTCCCTATATTACGGTTTTGCCGCGATCCTGCCTATGCACGAAAGTGTGCTCGGCTTTGGGGACTCCGCTTCGCAAGAAAGAGCCAAGACCAACACCAACAGCGGCGGACAGGAGTGTCCGCCCCACATGGTCTCAGCAAGAACCGCTCACACTCCTCTAGATCTGGAAGTCGATTTCTTCCATGATCCCCCGCAGGGACGAGGACAGCGGTTCCTTCACGCTGTCGGAGCCTTCGAGTTTCTGCACTCGCTCGCGCAACTTGGCTACCTCGCCGGCTACCGCGGCCAGTGCCTCCGAGAGCGGATCATTGATCTGCTTGGGGTCAGTGATCACGACCCGCTTCCCCTCGCGGAAGATAATATGGCCGGGAACCCCCACCACGGTGGAATCTTCCGGTACATTTCGTAGCACCACAGAACCGGCGCCGATGCGGCAATTCCGCCCAACCGTGATGTTGCCAAGAACCTTCGCCCCGCCGCCGATCACTACGTTGTCTTCGATCGTGGGATGGCGCTTGCCGTGTTCTTTGCCGGTGCCGCCCAGAGTCACACCCTGGTACAAGGTGACGTCGTCGCCAACGACAGCCGTTTCACCGATAACCACCCCATTCCCATGGTCAATGAACAAGCGTCTCCCGATTTTTGCGCCTGGGTGGATTTCGATTCCCGTCAAGAAGCGGGCCACCTGCGACAGCCATCGTGCCAGCAGGAACAATCCATGATTCCAGAGCCAGTGGTTCATGCGGTAGAACCACACCGCGTGCAGCCCGGCATAACACAGGAATACTTCCAGACGCGACTTGGCAGCGGGATCGCGTTCCAAGACGCTGGCCACGTCTTCCCGAATTAAACTGAGGAGATGGGGCATGAATCAGGCGGCCAGCACCGCGGTAGGAATCTGCAGCGCGTCGTTCCGTAACCCGTCAAATAGAATACTGGTCAGGTAGCGCTCGCCGAAATCCGGCAGGACTACTACGATCAGTTTGCCCGCGTTTTCTTTCCGGCTTGCGGCCTTCAAAGCCGCCGCCACGGCAGCTCCCGACGAGATGCCCACCAGGATGCCCTCTTCTTTGGCAAGGCGCCGCGCCATGGTGATGGCCTCATCGTTGGTCACGGTGATCACCTCATCGATGTAGTCCCGGCGCAGAATGTTGGGCACAAATCCAGCGCCGATGCCCTGAATCTTATGAGACGAAGGCTTGCCGCCGGAAAGCACCGGGCTGTCCGCCGGTTCAACGGCGATGGCTTTGAACGACGGTTTCTTCGGCTTGATGTATTGGCAAACCCCGGTAATCGTCCCACCAGTGCCTACGCCCGAGATCAGAATGTCCACCCGTCCGTCGGTGTCATTCCAAATTTCGGGACCGGTGGTTTCAAAGTGAATTTTGGGGTTGGCGGGGTTGTCGAATTGCTGAAGCATGTAGCCGTTGGGGGTGCTGGCCAGCAATTCCTCCGCCTTGGCGATGGCGCCCTTCATTCCCTTGGGACCCGGAGTAAGAACAATCTCAGCACCAAACGCCAGCAGCAGCACGCGCCGCTCCAGGCTCATGGTTTCCGGCATGGTCAGGATGAGCCTGTATCCCTTCACCGCCGCCACGAAAGCCAGACCGATCCCGGTATTGCCGCTGGTGGGCTCAATCAACACTGTCTTGCCGGGTTGAATCTTGCCCGCCCGCTGAGCCTCGGTAATCATGCTAACGCCAATGCGATCCTTTACGCTGGCGCAGGGGTTTCGGCTCTCCATCTTGGCCGCTACTTCCGCGAAGCAACCTTCGGTGACCTTGTTCAGCCGCACCAGCGGCGTGTGACCAATCAGCTCAGTGATGTCCTTGGCAATATTCATAGTCAGTTTTATTCCTTCTGGGGTGGTCGCGAGCGGCGGAAAAGCCGGCTCCAGCATACCCTATCCCTGTGTGCTTTCGATGCTTTTCGCTCCCTCCAGATTCAGTTCTTGGAGATGCCGGAATGCTACACCCGGCACGAAAAGGGGCGCAACGTCGGCGAACCGATGACGTGGGCATGTTGGTGGGGGCGTCCTCGCCCGTGTAAGGACGGTACTTCAGAGGCGCGAAGGATAGTGCTGTGGCTAGGCGTGGGCAACTGCGACGGCGAGTGCCTGCGGTTCAGCTTGTGCAACCGGCAATTCGATAGTCACTCGGGCGCCGTGAGGACGCAGATTCTCCAGGCGAACTTCGCCGCCGTGCTCCTGGACGATTCCGTAACAGATACTCAACCCCAGCCCGGTGCCTTTGCCCACTGGCTTGGTGGTGTAGAAGGGATCGAGTGCGCGGTTCAAATCGCTGAATCCCGGACCGCTGTCCTCCACTTCAAGAATGACCCGTTTGCCGGTCTGGTAGGCCCGGATCCCGATACGCTTCTCGTCTGTCCGGCTCTCCAGCGCGTCCGTCGAATTGTTTACCAGGTTAAGCAGGATCTGCTTGATTTCGTCTTCATCAATTACCACTGCTGCAAGATCCGCCTCCAGCTCTACATCGACCCGGACATTGCGGGTGCGCATGTGATATTCGCGCAGCGCCAGCACCTGCTGGACCACGGGAGCGACGTCGGCCCGGTTTCTGCCCTGCGGGCCCTGCCGCGAAAAACGGAGAAGATTGTCGATGATCTTCTTCATGCGGCGGGCTTCCGCACCCAGCTTGGTCACGTGATCGAGAGTTCGTTCGGACTTAACCACATCGCCGATCAACTCGCCATACCCCATGACCGCCGTCAACGGATTGTTGAGCTCATGTGCCACGCCTGCGACCAACTGGCCCAGCGCGGCCAGCTTCTCGGAACGCACCAGTTGGAGATGTAAGGATTTTAGTTCCATCGCCACAGACAGGTCGCCAGCCAGCAACTCGATCCGCGAAAGTCCGCGGGCATTGATCAAGCCGGCGTCACGCGGAGCCGCCAGGGTAAGGCAACCGAGGTATCCGCCGCGCGCAGCGCGCAGCGGAATCAACAGCTCGTCACTATCGCGCCAGGGCTGATTTGGATCTGCGCCCTCGGCGGTTGGATCCGAGAGCAGAAAAGAATTCTGCCCGATGCGGCGGGCTTGCGAACAGAAATTCTTGAAATCGTCATTACTCCATTCGCAGGCCCTGTTCTGCAGAGTTTGCAAACGCTCTTCTGACAGGCCACTCGACCCGGCAAGACGCAGCCGCTGCTCGGCGTCCTGCAGGTAAATCGCGGCCACCGCAAAATTGCTGACCTCTGTGATGGCGGCGGCGGCTTCCGGGCACATAGCCTCCACTTTTGCGCCGCTCAATAAGCGCGAAGTAATTGCAGAGAACCGTTCCAGCTGACGATTAAGCGCCTGCGCCCGGTCCTGCATACCGGCGATCGACACCGACTTCTCTTCCACAATGGCGAGAATCATCCCGAAAGCCACAAAGAGCTTGGGAACATTCCACAGCTCCGCGGGAACAATGAAACGCGGAGCCACCCGATCCATGAGCATTCCCACCGGGAACACCGCACCCCAGGACAGGAACCCGCCCGCGGTGGTGAGGGTCGCTGGCGAAGGCCTCCAGTAGTTCCGGCAAATAAAGACACCAGGCAATCCGAAGCCGATCCCCAGCAGCGCCGTGCTGCCTTCATCAAAAGAGCTGTGAAATGCGGCCCACATCCCCCACGCCGCCGCCGATGCGCACAGCAGCACTGCGATTGCCTGATAAGACGACCTTCGCCGCTGAACCCAGGAGAAAAAGATTATGCCGCCGCCGAAGCACACAGCCAAACACGCGATATATGGCCATCGGGCGCGCACGTCGTAGCAATCCAGCACCGCATAGGCGATTGATGGCACTCCCAGGACAAGCAGCAACACGGTCCGCTTCGCATAATGCTCAGCTACCGATGAAACCGAAACCAGGAACGCGATCGCGGACCCTTGCAGAGCACCCAGATCGAGTGCCAGCAGGAACGGGCTGACCCTGCCGCCGGCAGGTTCAAGAAGTTGGGCCAGAAAATGGATGAAAACCAGAAACCAGCCTACTGCCCAGAGTTGAAGTCGAGCGCAACGCTCATGGCGCTTGAGGCAGGCGAAGATAACAACCAGAACGCCTACCGTAACGAATGTCGGGATTTTTTCGAGAATTTCCATTGCGGTTACGATGGGGGGAATTCATCGGTACCGAAGGTAACAAGCCGGTCAAACCCGGTCAAACCCCTAACGTGCCATAGGCGTACCACGAAAGTAGGGGGTTAAAAAACCAAAATAACCGGACTTCCCGCTGATTGGGGGTTACGCGGTAAGCCATGGCAAGCTATAATGATTCAGGTATGTGTACCGATGCGCTACGAAATCTCCAATTCGCACCTGCCCGTGTGCTGGCTTCACTTCCTGGTGTGCCCGCGCCGCTATCGGGCTGTGCTGCCGTCGCGTCGTCGTCCTAATCTCTTCGGTTCCGACTAACTCTTCAATCCTCCGATCGCATACTCTCCGACCAGTCGTCATCCACGGCTGAGTCTGAGAACCCAGAACCGACCGCTGACAACTGATTTTCCTGGAGGAGCCCATGTCGACCACGACTCTAAATACGCCCAAGATCAAGACCGCGCTACCTGGCCCGAACGCAAAGCGCGTCCTGGAGCGCGACGAAAAATACATTTCCCCGTCCTATACGCGCTCTTACCCCATGGTGGCGAAGCGCGGCCAGGGGATTGTTGTTACCGATGTTGACGGAAACGAATTCTTCGATTTCTCCGCCGGCATCGCCGTGACCTCCACCGGCCATTGCCATCCTCATGTGGTCGCCGCCATTCAGAAACAGGCGGCCGAGTTGATCCACATGTCGGGCACCGACTTCTACTACGAGAACATGGTGACTCTGGCCGAACGGCTGTCGAAGATTGCGCCCATGCCTGGGCCGCACAAGATTTACTACGGCAACTCGGGCACGGAAGCCGTTGAGTGCGCGCTTAAGCTGGCTCGTTATCACACCAGACGCCAAAACATCATTGCGTTCTTCGGCGCTTTCCACGGCCGCACCATGGGCGCCCTGTCGCTGACGGCTTCCAAGCCGCAGCAGAAGCGGCGTTTCGCTCCGCTGGTACCAGGGGTTACGCACATTCGCTATCCCGACGTCTATCGCGGCTGCGAAGGCGGAATGCAGGATGGCGAAGCTTTCGCCCTGGGCTGCGCCCGTTTCATCGAGGACAAACTTTTCAAGACCACGCTTCCACCGGAGGAGGTCGCAGCCATTTTCGTCGAGCCCATCCAGGGCGAAGGCGGCTATGTGATCGCTCCCACGGTTTTCATGCAGGAGTTGCGCCGCATTTGCGATCGCCACGGCATCCTGCTGGTCGTAGACGAAGTCCAGAGCGGTGTCGGGCGTACCGGCAAGTGGTGGGCGGTTGAGCACACCGGGGTGCATCCTGACATTGTTTGCTCTGCCAAGGGCATCGCTTCCGGAATGCCACTGGGAGTCACCATCAGTAAAGCCGAAGTCATGGACTGGGTCCCGGGCTCGCACGCCTCTACTTTTGGTGGAAACCCTGTCTGCGTGGCAGCAGCGTTGGCCACGCTCGATGTGATCGAGCGCGAAGGCCTGTTGCGGAACTCCGCCGAAGTTGGCGCTCATATGTTGAAACGGATGTCGGACTGGCCGGGCAAGTACAAGCTGGTGGGAGACGTCCGCGGCCGTGGCCTGATGCTCGGAGTGGAGATCGTCAAGGACCAGAAAACGAAGGAATACGGCGCCGCCGAACGCGACCGCATTATCCAGCTCGCCTTCGAACGGGGAATTCTGTTTCTGGGCTGTGGCCCCAGCACCATCCGCATCGCGCCGGCACTCGTTGTGACCAAAGACGAGGCCGACGTCGCTATGGACGCCCTCGAAGAATCGATCGCCCTCGTGAGCAAGGGGTAGATGGAGGACGGGCCTCCGCGCCCGTCCCGGCCGGGAGGACCGGGAGAGCAGTATGTATGTCCCCAAACATTTTCGCGAGGACAGCTGGAATGAGATCCGGAAGGTAATCGACCAGAATAGCTTCGCGACTGTTGTCAGCTGCAGTGCCGGAGTGCCGGTGGCAACCCATGCGCCTTTGCGGCTGGTCGAGCCGACTCCGGGAAAGTTTGCCCTGCAGGGACACTTTGCCCGGGCCAACCCGCATTGGCGCGTCCTGGTGAACGAACAAAAAGCTCTGGTGATTTTCGCCGGACCGCACTCCTATGTATCTCCGCGCTGGTACAGGCAACTGAACGTTCCTACGTGGAATTACGTTGCGGTGCACGTCTACGGCAAACCGCGGCTGGTGAGCGATCCTCCCGAGCTGCGCGAGTTGATGACGGGTCTGGTGAACCGCTATGAAGGCCATGTGGAAGCTGAGCGACGCTACACGGTCGAAGGGCTTCCGCCGGATTACCTGGAATCGCAAATGCGGGGAATCGTGGGCTTCGAGATTTCTGTGGATGAGGTACAGGCCAGCTTCAAGCTGAGTCAGAACCGCACACAGGAAGATCACGATAACGTCATCATCGAGTTGCGCAAGAGTGACGACCAGGATGCGCAGCGGATCGCTCAGGCCATGTCCTGCCCTCACGCCAGAGATGGAGAGAACAAGAATGGGTAACCGGACGCTGCGGGAGCTTCTGCACGGCGAAAGAGCGCATGCCGATCCGGTGGCGTGCCTGAAGGACATCCCGGCGCCACTGGCCAGCAGGAAGGTAGACGGTTATCCGCACTCGATCTGGCAGATCACGGGTCACGTGAACTTCTGGATGGCGTACGAGTTGAAAAGAATTGCCGGAGAATCGCCGGTTTATCCGGAGCACGCCATTGAAAGCTGGCCCTCCGCCGCAGGCCCGGCGAACGAGAAGGAATGGCAAGGCGCGGTCGCGGAGTTTAAGACGTTACTCGAAAGGCTGGTTGTGCTTTCGGAATCCAGCCCCGATGTGCTGCAGCGGAACGTGGCTGGAACGCATCCGTCGCAGGAGTCCGAGTCTTCGACGGTGGAAACGGTGTTGTGGCAGAGTGCCCTGCATAACAGCTATCACCTGGGCCAGATTGCGTTGCTGCGACGCGCGTTTGGAGCGTGGCCGCTGCGGCGCGGGAGCGATACGTGGTGATCCCGCGAACGAAAGAACAACATTGTGAAAGCTTTGCTGACAGTTCGAACCCTTCTCGCCCTCACCGCAGCCCTGGCGCTGTGGGCATCGGCATTCGCCGGTATTCGTGCCGGCCTGCAGGCCTACTCGCCAGGGCAGCTTGCGGTTCTGCGCTTTCTGGTGGCCTCGCTCACACTCGCGGTTTACGCCGCTGTGGCCCACTTCCGCCGTCCTGAGATTCGTGACATTCCCGGCCTCATTCTCAGTGGCATCATCGGAATTACTTTTTACAATCTGGCGCTGAACTACGGCGAAACCCAGGTCAGCGCCGGCGCCGCCAGCCTGCTGATCGCCTCCGTGCCCATCTGGACGGTGGTAGTCGCCAGCTTCACTTTGCATGAACGGCTGGCGCCTCGCCGCTGGCTGGGCGTGTTGGTGAGTTTCGCCGGGGTCGCTCTGATTGCCAGCGGAGAAGGCACTGGCATCCATCTTTCTCCCCAGGCTCTCATCATTCTGGCGGCAGCCGTCACCTCCGCCGTCTATATGGTGCAGCAGAAACATTTCTTGGGAAGATATAGCGCGCTGGAGTTCACGGCGTATTCTATCTGGTCCGGGACGGTGGTCATGCTGCCGTTTGGGAGGGGCTTACTCCACACGATCGGCAGCGCGCCGGTGGGTGTGACGATGGCGGTTGTGTATTTGGGCATTTTCCCTGGCGCTCTGGCGTACGTGGCCTGGGCTTATGTCATGTCCCACGGGCCGGCCGGACGCACCAGCACGCTGCTGAATCTGATTCCTGTGCTCGCCATCGGGATCGCGTGGATCTGGCTGGGCGAGGTCCCTCGATTGCTTTCACTCGTAGGCGGCACGATCGCCCTGGCAGGCGTGGCACTGGTGAACATGAAGGGAAAGACACGATCTCGACAGATGGCGGCGGTCGCCCCCGCACAAGCCGGGGGATGAGACTCACACTCGCCGACTCGCAAGACGCTGTAAAATGAGCTGCGTGGTGGTTTCTTGCGTTTCTTTGGCGTCCGCGCCCTGGTCGCGCTTATTCGCCGGTCGAGCTACCGTGTTGCTCGAGCCACGCCGCCAGCGGTGCCGCTTGCTGGGACTTTAAGTCGACGCAGTAATGGATGGTTTCCAAGGACTGTTGCAGAGTTCGTTCTGCATCCGGGATCGGATGTGCCGAAAAGAAATCCTTCACTTGATCGCTGAGCTCAGCGTCGCAAAACGTGCCGGTGGCAGCCACCAGGCCTCCGCTACTGTTGTAGCCGCCCAGCTTTTTCTCTATCTCGGCCCAGTGTTCGCGAACGAAATCCCAAGCCAGATGTGCGCCAGCTGGATTCGCCATGACCGCAGCGATTAACGCGTTTGCGTCCTGACTGCGAATGTCCGGGGTCATGGTCAGCCGCAAGGTGCGATCCAGCAGCTTGGGATCGTCGAAGCCCACCATGACTTGCCGCAGCTGGCTCAGTTCTCCGGGACTGGATGCCTTTTTCATACGGTCGAGAACTTGGTCATAAAATGCCGCATCGCCGTTCGCGGCGGCGAGCCGTAGTACAGTTCCCACCATCGCTGCGTCCATCGACCTAGGTTTATCCAGGACGTCCGATGCCAGCTTGCTGGCTTTTTCCAATACTGCGGGATCGTGACCCGTACGACCCAGGGTCAACAGAACCTGCGCCCGCAGCGCTTTGCGGTCGCCGTCCTCACCTGGGGAAGGCTGCCAGCCGAGTTTGTCCGCCAATGGCGTCAGCAGGCCTCTCACCCACTGCTGGTAGGCGCTGCGGTCACCGTTATTCACCAGATACCGGCCAATGTGCTCCATCTGCACCGTCAGCATGTCGACAACGGCGGTATCGTTCTCTCCGCGCAAACCATCCGCCAGCGCCATATAGTCCGCGATGGTTTGCCGGCCGATACGTACCGCCGCCCATTCATCGCTCAGCAACCGGATCTTCTCAGACGGCGTGAAATCTGCCTCCAGACTGCGCGACATCGCCTGCACGGCCACCGAATCGTACGCCGTGCGGTAATATCCATTCGCGCCGGCATTGCCCAAAACCCAGGTCGCGCATACCGGCAGGGTGAAGCTTTCTTCTTTCTTGCTCAGCAAGACGCATTGGTCCCGGGTACGCCCGCCGGCGATTCCGGCCTTCATGCAAACGGGAATCGGCCAGACTTCATCGTTGCCCGAGTTCATGAGCAACCGGTCGTCAAAATAGCGTTGCTGCGCGAGGCTGACTTTCGTGGTATTCCCCGCACATTGCGTTTTGACGCTGACCAGCGGCACACCCGGTTGGTTGATGAAGGCCGCCATGATGTGGTCTACCGGTTTGCCCGAGACCGCCGCCAGCACGTTCCAGAAATCCTCCGAGGTAGCGCTGCCGTAGGCGTGTTGCCGGATGTAGGTGGCGACACCTTTGCGAAAGGTCTCTCGACCGAGGTACTCTTCGATCATCCATAGCACGCTTGCGCCCTTGCCATACGAAATTGCGTCAAACAGCTCTGTGATTTGCCCTGGCGTTTCCGCTGACTGACGAACCGCGTGGGTGTGGAGCAGCGAATCCTCGGTCAGGGTGGCATCGGGCCCAAGGAAGGCGTCCGGGTTCAGCACATCATCCACCAGCACGTTCAACTCCGGCTTCCATGTGGCCACGGACTTGGTTTGCATCCACATGGCAAACCCTTCGTTGAGCCAGGAATCGTCCCACCACTTCATGGTCACCAGGTCCCCGAACCATTGATGCGCCACTTCGTGGGCAACATCCTCCGCCACCAGTCTTTTCTGATTCAGTGTGGCAGTTTGGTTATCCAGGAGTAGAGCGACCTCCCGGGAAGTGATGGCCCCGGTGTTCTCCATGGCGCCCGCCGCGAAGTCCGGCAGCCCGATCAGGTCGAGCTTGCCGAAAGGGTATTTGATCCCGAAATACTGGTCGAAGTATTGGATCGAGTGTTCTGCCGTATCCAGAGCAAAACTTGCCAGCTGTTTTTTCCCCGGCGTGGTGTAGACGCGAATAGGAATTCCATCCGCTGATCCTTCAATGTATTCGAAATCCCCAACCACCACGGCCACGAGGTAGGAAGACATTTTGGGCGTGGTTGCAAACCTGACGGTGTGTTTGCCGTTGCCGGGGCCCGGAGAGTCCGACAGCACCTTACTGTTGGAAATGACGGTGTCACGCTGGGTGGCCACGACTGTAATGTCGAACGTCGCTTTGTACTCAGGCTCATCGAACGAAGGGAATGCCCGGCGCGCATCCGTGGCCTCAAGCTGTGTACCGGCATACTTCCTGCCGTCTTCTTCCCTCCCCAGATAAAACCCTCGCAGTTGATTATTAAGAATTCCGGTGTACCGAATCGTAATAGTGGCGGGACCGGGTTGAATCGCGTGCTCGAACCCGAGTGTGGCCATCTCAGTTTTCGCGTTGAGGGTGACCGTGGCCTTCTGGCTAACCCCGCCGCAGGAAATGGTGGTGTCATGAAAGTCGAGATCGGCGGCGTTGAGGACGATCTCGGAGGTTGTCCGAAGCACCTGAATCTGGATGGTCTCCTCGCCGCCAAAGTTGTCCTGGGTGAAGTTCGGCGTGAGTGTCAGATTGTAGTTCGTCGGGACTGCAATTCTTGGCAGTCTTTGGGCGGTGCTGAAGCAAGTCAATGCCCAACAAAACGCGATCAAAAGAGACGTCTGCTTCATGGTCATTTCCCCATCACTGCGCGCCCATCCACGGAAGCCATTGTAAACGCTTTGTGTCCCCTCTTCTCCCAGATAGCCCACACGAGAATAGCTATAAAATACAGTGTGCAACAGGTTTTGGGATTGTTGAACCCCAGGCGAGGGCGAGAATGTAGTATCGAGGGATGGACCTGCGGGCGGGCGAGCCACTCGCGCCAATCCGATGACTGTGCCACGATACGAGTGGAGGCGCGTAGCAATGCAGGCGCGGGCGTCTTCGCCCGTGCAGAGCCAATCCGAACTTCATAGTCAATTCCGAGTAATCGCGAATGGTTGACAACTGCAGATCCCTCGCGTTCTCGGGATGACAACAAAGTTGCAGACTGCTCCTCGAAGCCGCCGGGCTCGCCTACTAACTTTCCTTTTCAGCGATGGTCAGATTATCCTTGTCGCCAAATGTGGAGCGTGCCCTTGCGCTGTGATTCGGCTGTCCGGATCTTATTGTCTTCGTTACTGGTCGCGGCTGTTCTCACGACGACGGCGTCAGCCCAGTGCACGCCGGCGGCCTCGCCCGCACTGGATCAGGAGATCGCGGGCCTGCAGAACCAGCTGAACGCCCGACCGAACGACCCGGTCCTGTTCTACAACCTCGCTGCCGACTACGGCGCCAAATGTGATGCTGCAAATACTCTGGCGTTCCTGCATCGAGTCGCGAAAAGCGATGGCGGCCTCGATCCTTCCCAGTACCGGGGATTTGCTTTCATCCGCGACTCTGAGGAATTCAAAGCGATCGTGGCTCAGATTCGGGCGCAGAATCCGCCGCGCATTCAGAGCCACACCGCCTTCGTTATCAAGGAGCCGGATCTCTTTCCCGAGGGTATGGCCTACGCTCGATTCAACGGCCGCGTTTACGCTGGTAGCGTACAGCGCAAGATCGTGTGGACGAACAAGAGTGGCGCGGTGCACGACCTGGTGAGACCGGGCGAAGACGGTCTGGGATACGTTGCCGGGTTGCACGTCGACGAAAAACGGAAGCAGTTGTGGGCGGTGAGTTCGCGCTTCGGGGACGCGCCCCAGACGCCCGGTATGGTGCACGGTTTATTTGTCTACGACCTCGTCACCGGCAAGCGTATCGCCACCTTCATTCCACCCGACAAAGCCGGCGGATATCTCAACGACGTGACGGTCGCTCCTTCCAGCGGCGATGCCTACACGACTGACACCGATAACGGTACCGTGTATCTCGCCCGGCGTGGATCTCACGAACTGCAAACTTTCTTGCCGGCAGGAACGATTCCTGGTGCCAATGGAATCGCTCTTAGCGATGACGAGAGGACTCTGTTCGTCGCCGGGGATTTTGGCATCACTCGCGTCGATGTGCAGAGCAGGTCCTCCGCGCCGCTGACGAAGCCGGCTGACGTGATTGATGCCAGCATCGATGGCCTCTACTTCTACCGGCAGTCTCTGGTCGGAATTCAGAACGCAATTCATCCGGGGAGAGTGATGCGCTTTTTCCTTGACCCAGGGCTGACGAGAATTGTCGGCAGCGAGATTCTCGAGACCTACAACCCATTGTTCGAGAATCCCACCACCGGTTGCCTCGACGGGGATTCGCTGTTGTTCATCGCCAACACCCAACTCCACAAGTGGGTTCCGGAAAAGCCCTTGCCGCCGATCAGCGAATTACACGACATCCGCATCTTGCGCATCATCCTGCGGAACAAATGAGCTATTTGCTTCCCGTGCCGAGCTCGCCCCGCAACACCGTTATAGAAGCCTTGGGAAGCGTGAATGTGCTGTCAGCATCGGCTTTCACCGTGCTTGTCGGGGGCGGATTTTCCGGGTCGGGACGGCTATTGATGCCGTCCGACTGCCACACATACTGCTCGCTGCCGAAGCTAGTCATCGTCACCGGCCCGGAAAAGAACTGAACACTACCGGCGCCACTATCAAAAACCACTCGCACCGTGTGGGGATTGGTCTGGTCCTTATTGATCAACATCAACGACCAGCTTCCGTCGGGACGCTGCACAGGATAAACGGTAACGAGGGCGTGATGGGCCTCGTCACGCAGATTCACCGAAGCTGCAAACAGCCCATGATTCCCGGCGCCGTGTTTGACCCACTCCAGATTGATCATGCGGCTGGCGTAGTACTGCGAAGTGTGTGCCCGAATTTGCAGGTGCTCGTCGGCCACAAAGTTTCCAAACGTACTCCAGCCCCGGCACCCGGACCGGAGGGCTTCGGGCTGAATCGGCGAATGGTAGTAGACGTCGCCGCCAAAGCTCAGGAACGAACCCACGCTGTCAGCCAGCCAGAGTCCGGCAAAATTGTCGGTCATGGGCTGAGTCAGTCCCCACGAGACATTGCTTTCCGTATTCATCAGTGGGACATCGGCAGGTACGCCGTCCGCCCTCCAGATTTCGAGAATGTTTCTGGTGAGTTCCGGTTCACGGTACAAATCTGCCCAGATGATTTCGCACGGCGCGAATGGGTAATGCTCAAAGGAAACGAACGACAGATCGGACAATCGATTATGCTCTTTCAGGTAGTCCACAAAGCGCCTCAGCCACGAGACCCTGCCGTGTGCATCCGGCCAAACCTGAATGTCTTCACTCACTCCTTCGAAAACTGGCCCTCCCAGTTTGAGATTCGGGTCCACCAAGTGAAGGGCGCGGGCGAATTGCAGGTAAAGAGCCCCGTAATCTTCGGGAAGCATTTTCTGGCCGTCGGGTTCTTCGCCCATTTCCACGTAGGAAATTGGATAGCCACGCTTCTTCACGTAAGCGATTTCCGCTGCCGCATCCTCCGGCGTCCCATAGACCATCGCGATGGGGATCATGGCTGGAAGGCGGTTGGTGATCCCGCTGGTGTAGAAGAGATCCAGTCCAGTCTGGTCGCCCGCGTCCGCCGCGAAGTCCGAGGCGGAGTGCCAGGGATCGACCGAGGATGCCTGGATCGCAGTTTGGTCCTGGTTGGGAACATGCTCGACCAAATCCACGAATGCCCCGTCGTTGCTGGAGGTCCCAACGTAGAGCTCGCGAAGCGCATATCCGGCGGAGATGCGCGGGTCCTTGGATTCGGGCACGTCGGCGGTGTTGGACGACTTCGTCATCCAGATACGGAGGTAGCGTGCGGCGGTCAATTCTGACGAGAGCTTCAAAGTTTCGGTCCCGCCTCGGCCCTGCGTCACGATCCCTTGCGGGAAGGCGATCCACACGCCCGCGGTAGGACCGCCCATCGGATCTCTTTCGCTGCTCCAATACTGGACTTCGTAGCGGACGGCGTAGGGATTGGCCCAGTCGATGCGAAGCGTGTCGATCCGCTCCGGTGCGCCGAGATCGATGACTACCCATTGCGGATGCAGCGCGTCGTCTTCACCCGTGAACTTGCTGGTCAGGTAGGGATTGCTTTTCCAATAAGTCTGCGGATCACCATCGGTCATACGGGAATAATGACCGCGAGAGTGGCCATCCCCGCGAGTGTTGCCACGATGAGGCAACGGGTAGCCATAGGAATGACGAATCAACTCCCCCAAGCTGGAACTGCCGGTGAAGTATCCGCTTTGGTGAGCCGGATCGCTCCATGTCCCGTCCGGATTCCAGTGCCAGGCGCTCACTTGCAGTTCGGTGTTCTGGCGGTAAGTGATCGGGCCCCATCCTGCCGACAAGGACTCTTTCAGGACCGGCTCCGAGTAAACCCGGTCAACATCTCCCGGCCGCAGAATGTCGATGGAAGTTCCGAGAGCGAGATCGGGATCGAACTTCTTAATCAAGTGCGCAGAATCTACGCGTACGGTGGTGATCTTGCTGGCGTCGAGTGTGCTGATGCTGCTCTGTCCGAGCGCCATACCGGTGGAGGCAAGCCCGGCAGCCACGAGACAGACCCGTAGGAGCGCCGGATACCCATTGCAGGTTCTGTGCCGCGGTTTCCGGTTTCTACCTCGCCTTGTTCGTTTGAGTGCTTCGGTCAAAATGATCCGGCCTTCGCAGGAATCGTTACTGAATCGTTTCATCCTGCAAATTTACAGCAACCGTCAAGAAAAGTCCGGAGATTAGAGGGCTGCGGGGCAGCAATAGGCATATAACCCTTCAAGGCATCTTTTTCTTCGTTCTCGTCTTCCGTATATTTTGGAGATGGCATCCAGCCTGCACGGAGAAGGTTCGCCAGCGATAATCCGGCCCGGTGCCATAGCGCAGCATTACGACTCCATGGCGCTGGTCTACCAACTATTCTGGGGTTCCCATCTTCACCACGGTATCTTCTCTCCAGGAGCCTCGAATCCGCGGGCTGCCCAGAGGCGCATGCTGGACTTCTGTTCGGCCCAGCTTGGCCTGCAGCCCGGTTCGCGTCGAGTGCTCGATGTGGGTTGTGGGCATGGTGGCACGATGTTCTATCTTGCGTCCAGGTTGGGTTATAGCGTCGATGGCATTACTGTCAGTTCGAGGCAGGCTGTCATCATTCGTTTCAAGACTCGGGTGACGAGGTGCGGCAACAAAGTCTCGGTCTCCGTGCGGGATGCGGAGCAGGCCAGCTTTCCGGCTGAGGCTTACGATCTGGTGTGGGCCATGGAATCCACTGAACATCTCTTCGACAAACCGGCCTTCTTCGCCAGTATCCAGCGTACACTCCGGCCCGCCGGTCAGTTATTGCTCGCTGCATGGACAGGGTCGATGACAAAGCCAGCCATTCGGACCGTGGCCGAGCGCTTTCTTTGCCCATCATTGTTGACGGCAGAGAACTATGGAGATTTACTCATCAGCACAGGGCTCCACCTCGAGACAAAATCCGACCTGACGACAAGCGTGGTAAAAACCTGGGACATTTGTCAGCAGCGGGCGCACAGGTTCCGGATTCTTCTCTCTTTCTTTCTCCCGGAAGCTCGATCTTTTGTGGATGCGTTACCGGTCATAAGGGGCGCGTTCGAGGCGGGCGATCTGACTTACACCGTGATAACGGCACGGAAATAGAACTTGCAGGCTAGGCGGGATTGAAGAAGCGCCGTTCGCATCTCCGCATTCGTTACTTATACTGCGCCACCTTTTCCTCAATCTCGGCCACCAACTTGCGCGTGACCGGAACATCGAAGCCGTGGCGAGCTGCGCCCCTGAGAATGGGACCGGCGATGGCATCGAGTTCCGGCTGCTTATGTTGCTTCACATCCTTCTGCATCGAACTGCGCATGTGTCCCGGGATGGTTCGGATCATCGCGATCACGGCTTCAGCATCAACCTCTGCCTTTTCTGCTCGCGCCGCCGTGCAGGCCTCCCGCACGCAGTCCTGGATCTGCTGCCAAGATGTTGGGTCGGCCACCATCTCGCCGGTGGATTTGCCGGTGGCGGTGGAGACCAGAGCCAGCGGAGCAAGAAACACCAGCTTCCTCCAGAGCAAGGTCGGTTCGTTATCCACGAACTGGCAGGTAAAACCCAACTGCTCGAGACGCGCAACCGAGTCCTTTAGCACCTCCCGGCCCTGCGACGAAATGTTTAGCCGCGCAAACGGAGAGCGGTGAACGAAGTGGCCCGGCGAGACCCGCTCCGATTCCACCCCGATGGTGGCGGGGATGACTCGATTCACGCCATACTTCTCGCGCAATAACGGGACGTGGTCGATGCCGTTGAGCAGGGGAACAATGGCGCGAACGGAAGCGTTTTCGGAGAACGACATCAAAGCGGAACTGAGCTGCGTTGCCTTGACCGTGATCCAAACCACATCCGCGGCGGGGACTGTCGAACTGAGTTCCACGGACACAGTAATATTCCCGAACGGACTCTCCAAGTAAACCTGCTTCGGGTATGAGCCCAGAACCTCGCTTCTGACTACCAGCGTGACCGAGTCGCCCGACTTCGCCAGGCAAGCCCCGATCAGTCCGCCCACCCCGCCCGCTCCCAGAATCGCGTGCCGCATCTCGGTTCCTTGTTGATTGAAGCCCGTAATCTACTTGCGCTGTTCCAGTTTGACTTTCGCCGTGATCGGTTGACCATCCCGCAACACCTTGACTTCCACCTCGTCGCCCACCTTGCTGCGGCGCAGGGCATCGGTGAAGTCGTAGAGGTTCTTGATCGGCTTGTCTCCGAATTGGACCAGCACATCGCCACCCTTGAACCCGGCTTTTGCGGACGGGGAACCGGGGCGAACATCGGAAAACCGCACTCCATTCTCCACTTGCCCGAAATCCGGAATCGATCCGAAATAGGGTCCGTAGCCTCCGCCCCCGCCGCTCGCCGGTCCAGGCCGGTCTTCCACCACTGTGAGGAATGCGGGCCGTTCCGCGGCGTCCGCCAGCTGCGTCGCCACGTTCGAAACGAGATCGAGCAAATCGACAGCGTCATTCGGATTGATTTTGTCCCAGGTATCGGACGGTTTGTGGTAGTCGGAGTGCAAACCCGAGAAGAAAAACAGGACCGGGATCTTCTTGGTCACAAACGAAGTGTGATCGCTGGCTGCGAAGCCGCTGGCCGAATATTCCAGCTTCAAGTCCGCCTTGCCGCTCGCCTGCTCGAGCAGTGGTTTGAAGGTGGAGCCCGTGCCCACGCCTCCGATAAACACTTTCTTGTCCTTGATTCTCCCGATCATGTCCATGTTCAGCATGGCGAGACACTTGTCGAGTGGAAGAGTGGGTTCCTTCACCCAGTGGGCGGAGCCGAGCAGGCCGAGTTCCTCTCCCGCGAACGAAGCGAATAGAACGCCGCGCTGCATTTGTCCTCGCAGGGGAGCGAAGAGGCGGGCGAGTTCCAGCACGCCGGCGGTGCCGGAGGCATTGTCGTCGGCGCCGGGGTGAATCTGTCCAATCTGCGACGGCGCCAGCGAGTCAATGTTGCCCCGTCCGAGGTGATCGTAGTGCGCGCCGATAATGACATACTCATCCGTTTTCCCGGGCAGATACGCCAGCACGTTGTTCACCTTGGCTTGAGTGCTCTGGATACCGACGTTTATCGAAATCCGCAGATTTGGGGGGAAAACGAAAGAACCAGGTGTGGTGGTGGCATTAATCTGCTTTTGGACGTCAGTGAGCGACTTCCCCGCCGCCTGAAACCAACCTTCCGCGACTGCATTCCGCACCTGAATGAAAACGATGCCGACGTCTTCGGGCCCGCTCACGCTGCCAAACCGCGTCAGCAAATCTTCCTCGTCGCCAGCCAGTTTGCCGTTGAGGAGAACCACCGCTTTTGCGCCGCGATTCCGGGCATTGATTGCCTTAGTGACCAACTGCGCGTGCTGCGTCAGACCCGCATGTCCGCTCTTGGCGGCGAAGCCTTCCGGTTCATAGCGAAGTAAAACGACGATTTTGTCCTTCACGTCAACGTCGCCGTAGTCATCGTATTTGAACTCATCGGCGGAAGCCCCGTACCCAGCGAATACCAGCGGGCCAGTGACCGACCCGGAGGCGGAGAAACTGAAAGGAACGTAGTCCTGATGGATCTTGAAGGCTCTCTTTTCGCTCCCGGTTTCCACCATCAGATGGTTGTTGCCTTTGATCCGGGCACCCGTAATCACGGTGAATGGCTGAAAGTAGGAATTCGTCCCGGCAGGCTTCAATCCAAGACTTTTGTAGCGTGCAGCGAGGAGGTGGGCCGCCCGGGCAATCCCCTTGGTTCCGGCACCGCGTCCTTCCATGGTGGGAGCGCTCAGGTTCTTGATGTCGTTCAGATAACGCTGTGGGTCGGCCGTGCCCGTAGCCGCAAACAGGGAGGATGCCGCGGCCAAACTGATCGACAAGACTGCCAGCAGCAAATGTCTTGGCGCGAGGCTTCGGCTTGCCTTGAATCTCGAACCTTCCGGTCCGGTTGTCATAGCGGCAGCCTATGTTGCCCTGCACCGCCCTGTCAATCGCATCCCCAGAGGGGCCAACGGACAACACTCTCGGCTTGCCAGCGGGGTGATTGTGGGATATCTTGCTGTCCTTAGGTTTCGGATTCTGGCACGGCAATCGTCGAGTTGCCAAACAGCCTTGGGCGGCGCTCTCCATGAACACTATCTACCGTTTACTCTGGCCTCCAGCGAGGACCCGGCTTGGGCCGCTTGAGCAGCAACTGCTGAAAGAATTGTGGCGGTGTAAGAACGCTACCGTCCGTGAGCTGATCGATGGGACAAAGCTGAATCTGGCTTACACAACCGTAATGACCACTCTCGACCGGCTTTACAAGAAGAGGCTGCTGGATCGGGTGTCTGAGGGCAAAGCATTCCGATACTCACCCCGTTACACCCGGCAGGAACTGGAGAAGGCTGCCGCCGGGGAGACCATCCGGCAGCTGCTGGAGTCAAGTCCTTCCTCCGCGTTGCCTCTTTCTTATCTGGTGGAAGCAGTGAGCGACCATGATGTCCGTCTCCTGGATGATCTGCAGCAATTGGTGGACGAGAAGCGCCGCGAGCTACGTGAGCGGGAGCCAAGGAGAGAGGAGCCCTGATGTTTGCCGCCCGCTGCATCGGAATTTCGCTGGCCGTGTTTGTACTGCTCTATGCGACGGCGTCAATAACGATTTGTCTCGTCTGGAAGCCGCTGTGGCGTGGTGTTCGGCCACAATCCGCGCGGAGATCGGCGAACCTGTTGTTCGCCATGCGGCTGGCACCGCTCGTCCTGGCTGCGCTTTTTACGTTGTTGTTCACCCTGCCTTCGTTTCTCTTGCTCGAGCCCCGTTCTATCAATGAGCCCGTCGGTACCGCTCCCTTACTGCTGGGTCTTTGCTGCCTGATGCTGCTTGCCGGAGGAGTCTTCCAGACCGTGCTGGCGCAGCTCAGAACTTCTCGTGCGCTCACCAAATGGCTGGCTGATTCCACTGTAGTAGAAGCGGGCAAGTCAGTACCGGTTTTTCGCATCAGCACAGACGCGCCGGCCCTTATCTTGGCGGGAGTGCGAGCGCCCAGGGTTTTGGTTTCAGAGGCAGCGCTTTCGGTGCTGACGCCGCACGAGCTGCGCTCCGCGTTGGAGCACGAGGTGGCTCACGTACGCTCCTACGACAACTTGAAGAGGCTCCTGTTCCGGCTGGCAGTGTTTCCGGGCATGAAAGGTCTGGAAGGTGTGTGGTCAGAGCAGGCGGAGTTGGCCGCTGACGACGCAGCCGTGTCCAGTCCTCGCGAGGCGCTGGACCTGGCTGCAGCTCTGATCAAAGTTTCCCGGCTGCGCTCGCTGCAAATCGAGTTCACCAGCGCGTTACTGCACAGCTCGACCGCGTTAAGCTTGCGCGTGCAGCGTCTTTTCTCCTGGGAACAGAACCGTTCTACCCCCGCGTCCCTCAACCTTTACTACGTGTTGCCTCCCGCTTTGGCGGCTTTTCTCCTCGTAGTCGGCACCTATGGCTCCGCACTCACCGCCATGCACGCAGTCACTGAGTGGCTGGTGCGTTGATCTTCGGAGTACCGTCAGGTTTACCTAACCATCCATCGGATGGTTACGGAACGCTTAACCCTACTACTGCAAAATAGTGCACACTACCAATATACAATCCTGAGCATCTGGAAATATTGTCCTGTAAGTTATTGCTATTCACCGGCAAACTCCGCTAGCATGGCGGCCGTTCGCTGATGGGACACCTGACCTGTCGCGCCACTCCAGGGATTCTCAGCAACGGGGCGACTCACAGCAGACCATCCTCGACGGTGTGACCCAGTGTGCAGTCTAGCTAACCACATGTGTAAGTGCTTCTCTAACCAACTTCCAGGAGGAAGCAGACTCATATGAAAACAGCAGTGAACTCAGCAGTGACGCTCGGCCGCGTGCGGACGGCCGGGTTGTATCTCATGCTCGCGGCCTTGGTCGCTTGCATGGCCTTGCCAGCCGGCGCAGCAACCGGCAGGTTCGTTGCGAACAATACGCCTGGTTACGTTGCCCACGCAAAAAATCTGGGAACAGTCGATGCGAACCAGACCATCGAGGTCAGCATCTGGCTCAACCCACACAATCGGAGCCAGCTCGATGCTCTGGCCAGTCAGCTTTACGACCGTAACTCTCCCAACTATCGCCACTGGCTGACCCGTTCTCAATTTGCCACCCGGTTCGCACCCACGGCCGCAGAGGCAAAAACAGTCCAGAAATTCTTTGAAGCTCATAACATGACGGTCGTCAAAGTCGGGCCGAACAATTTCTTCGTGAGGGCGCGCGGAACCGCCGGGGACGTCGAAAACGCGTTCCATGTGCAGCTCAATAACTATCAGGTGAACGGCAAGACCATCCGTGCCAACGACCGCGATCCTTACGTCGATGGCGATGCCTCGCCCCTGGTGAGATCCGTTGCCGGACTGGATTCCGGCAAGTACGAGCATCCGTTGATTTCCCGTCAGACCGCTCTTCTCGGCGGCCAGACACCTGCCGTGAATACCAACCCCGTCCAGCCTGACTCGAATTTCTTCTCCTCGAATTGCTTTGACGGCGTGGAAAAGGAATCGTTTTCCAATAACAATGACGGCTCGTTTCCCATCGGGACATTCAAGGGGAACCACCTGAATCTGCAAACTCTGAGCAGCGCAGGCTGCGCCTATACTCCGCCGGCCATCCAGACGGCATACAACTTGACCGGCCTGTACGCCGAAGGGTTCGACGGCACCGGTCAGACCGTGGCCATCATCGACTGGTGCGGATCGTCTACCATTGAATCTGATGCCAATGCATTTGCGAAGAAGTTCGGCCTCCCGGCGCTGACTCCGGCGAATTTTGGCATCATCAACATCCCCGGACCCAGTCTTTGCGAAAGCATCGACGATGCCGAAATCAACATTGACGTCGAGTGGGCCCATGCGGTCGCTCCCGGCGCCAGCATCAACCTGATCGTTCCTCCCAGCAGCTACTTCCAGGACATTGACGAAGCCGAATACATTACCATCGACTCCGGTCTGGGCAACGTAATCTCGGGCAGCTACGGCGCTCCCGAGGCCTTCGTCTACGCCAGTGAACTGCAAAACGGCAGCCTGCTGTCGGAAATTGCGGCCGTCCTCGGCATTTCCGCCAACTTCTCCACTGGCGACGCCGGAGACTTTTCCCTCGACTTCTATCCTCCTCAACAAACCGTCAGTTATCCGGCAGACTCTCCTTACTCCACCGCAATCGGCGGCGTCACTTTGGCTCTGAATCACGATAAGTCGATCGCCTGGCAAGCTGGGTGGGGCAACAATGAAATTCTGCTGTCGGAGGCCGGGTACATCTTCGATCCTCCTTTGTCCTTTGGGTTCTATGCGGGAGCGGGCGGGGGCGGCAGCAACTGCGCCGTGCAGGACATTTACGGCGATTGCCTGGCTGGCTTCCCCAAGCCGTCCTACCAGAGAGGGCATGGAATAGCAGGAAAATATCGTCAACTTCCCGATGTTTCCTGGCTGGCGGACCCGTTCACCGGGGTCGCAATTCTGATTTCTCTTCCCGGCCAGGTTCCGGCGCAGGTCTGGCAGGTATACGGAGGAACGAGTGTTGCTTGCCCGATGTTCTCCGCACTCTGGGCCATTGCCAATCAGGAAGCGGAAGCAGCCGGCGGTGGGCCTCTTGGCCAAGCCGCTCCCTACCTCTACTCCATGCCGGCGGGGACCATTTTCGATATCGTTCCCGTTAACTCCGCAACTAATGTCAGGGCCAACATTCAAGAGTCGACAACCCTCACGAACCATTACAGCGCAAAAGACGTGCTGGGTGGCGCAGGGCCAGGACACTACGTCAGCGCCCTGTGGGACTATCCGTATGAGCAGTACACTTCGCTCGTGATCTCGTTCGGGACCGATTGCTCCGCTGAACCTCCCAGCGATTTCTACGGGACGCTTTGCACCGATTCCGACGCCCTCAAAACCAAAGTGGGTTGGGATAACGTAACCGGCGTCGGAACCCCTAACGGGCAAGCCTTCGCCGATTTCTTTGGAACTGCGGCCGCAGTAAAGTAAGAGAAGAGCGCACGACAAAACCGCCCCACCGTTAAAAGCGGTGGGGTTTTTCTTGTGGGGATGACGAAGAGATGGGCATGGGCATAGCAGCCCGGGCCTGACGCCCGCGTGCCGTTCGAATTCCTAGCGCCTCGCTGCCGGTACCTTGACCGGCTCCGGAGCTGCCGAGGGCATAGTGGTCACGCGTCCAGTCGGAGCCGCTGCGGGCGTGGATGATGCGGTCGCTGTCGGACCGGCGGACGGCGTCAGTCCCAGTTGCTTGCGGACTTCACCTTCGAGTTTGGCCATCGTGTCTTTGTTGTCCTTGAGGAACTGGCGGGCGTTCTCGCGGCCCTGGCCGATGCGCTCTCCCTTGTAGCTGAACCAGGAGCCGGATTTCTCCAGGATGTTGTGCAAGACCGCAAGATCGATCAGGTCGCCTTCCCGCGAAATGCCCTCGCCGTACATGATGTCGAACTCTGCTTCCCGGAAAGGAGCTGCAACTTTGTTCTTCACCACTTTGACCCTGGTGCGGGAGCCCGTGACCAGATCGCCTTCCTTGATGGCGGCGATGCGGCGAATATCGATGCGCACCGAGGAATAAAATTTCAAGGCGCGGCCGCCGGTGGTGGTTTCAGGATTGCCAAACATCACACCAATCTTTTCCCGAATCTGGTTGATGAAAATCAGACAGGTACGCGATTTGGAAACGATTCCAGTCAGTTTGCGCAGAGCCTGCGACATGAGCCGCGCCTGCAGTCCCATGTGACTGTCGCCCATCTCGCCATCGAGTTCGGCCTTCGGGACCAGCGCCGCGACGGAGTCCACGACCAGCACATCGATGGCGTTGGAACGTACCAGAGTTTCGGCAATCTCCAGCGCCTGCTCGCCGTAGTCAGGTTGTGAGACCAAAAGGTTGTCGACATCGACGCCCAGCTTCTTCGCGTAGCCAGGATCGAGCGCATGCTCCGCATCGACAAAGGCCGCCATGCCGCCGGTCTTCTGCGCTTCCGCGATCACTTGCAGAGCAATGGTCGTCTTCCCGGAAGATTCCGGACCGAAGATCTCCACCACGCGCCCGCGTGGGAACCCTCCTACACCTAGTGCGGCGTCGAACGAGATGGCGCCCGTGGGGATCACGGCGATGGGAACGATGGCTTCCTTCGATCCCAACCGCATAATCGAGCCTTTGCCAAACTGCTTTTCGATCTGCGCGAAGGCCAGATCAATTGCTTTACCGCGTTCGTCGGCCATTTGAGAGGGCTCCTTCGTTTTGCAAGCGGGGAATGACTCAGGGCGGATTATATACTGATCCCTAAGCGAAGAAAAGGCGAATTGCATGAACAATCTGCGGAAAGTTCCCGAAACGGAGCATGCCACTTGGGTTCCGAGCGTCGCGAAACGGCGTCCTCGCCAATCGAGGCTTCGGCTTCTGAGTATAGTGCTGCCTTGAAAGGGAACGGGTTAGTTTGACATTGGACGGTTCCACTTATCGACTTCAAGGCCACACTGTTCACAAGTGAAGCCACCCCACAGCGCCTGTCGTAAGTTGCGTGGGGTGCGAATTTGCCCGTGCAGTGTATGACATGCAGGGCATTCAATCGGGCTCTCCGTGTTGATGCCCCATCGCGTCTGGAAAATAGTACCGTGGACTATCAGCACAACTCCCACACCCAATATTCCGCCAATAATCAATAAACCTGTCATGCGACCTTTCGCTGGGGGCTTGTGCCCAGATAATCCCACCAATTCCTCCAGATTCCAAATGCCCGGCGCTGACTGAAGGACTCAAAATAGCCGCTCCTGGTTTTCGCCGCAAAGTTGCAACTGGCGCAGAGCGTTATAATCGCCAACACCGCAATTGTTTGGCTTTCGAGGTGCCCATGTCCCAGACTCTGCTCGTCAATGGAGTCGAACACACCGTCGATGTTCCCTCCGATCAGAAACTCCTCTATGTGCTGCGTGAAAACCTCGGGTTGACCGGCGCCAAGTACGGCTGCGGAGAAGGGCAATGCGGCGCCTGTACCGTGCTGCTGGAGGGCAAGCCGGTGCGCTCCTGCCTCGCCTCCGTCGGTGCGGTTGCCGGCAAGAAGATCACGACCATCGAGGGGCTGGAGCAAGACGGGAAGTTACATCCGGTACAGGAAGCGTTTCTCAAAGTCGAAGCATTTCAGTGCGCATACTGCACTTCGGGCATGATCGTGTCGGCGGCCGGACTGCTGGAAAGAACTCCCCACCCGACCGATCGGCAGATCATCGACTTTATGGATGGAAACGTTTGCCGCTGCGGCACCTATCCTCGAATCCTCGAAGCTATCCGCCTGGCGGCATCGGCGAGTAGGGGCTAACCATGACCCAGCAGACAAATCTCGATTTGCTCCTCGAAGAACAGCAACATGACGCCACCCCGCGCGTGAAATATGGCTTCGAACTGCAGCGCCGGACTTTTTTCAAACTGCTGGGCGGCGGAATGGTCGTGCTCTGCGCTGGTACAACGCTGGCGCAGGAATCCGGGGCTCGCCCCCGCGATGAAGATGAATTGCCGCAGGCGATTTCCGCCTGGCTGCACATCGCCGGGGACGGCAACGTCACCGTCTACACCGGCAAGGTCGAGATGGGGCAGAACATTCGCACTTCGCTCACCCAGCAGGTGGCCGAGGAGCTACGTGTCCCCATCGGCGCCATCAGCCTGATCATGGGCGACACCTCGCTCACTCCTTTCGACCGCGGGACCTTCGGCAGCCTGACCACACCAACCATGGGCCCGCAACTGCGCAAGGTGTCCGCCGCGGCGCGAGAAAACTTGATCGATCTGGCCGCCCAGCGCTGGAAGGCAAATCGCTCTTCCCTCATTGCAGAGGACGGCAAAATCCGCGATCCAAAATCCAGCCAGTCGATTTCCTACGGCGAACTGACCAAAGGACAAGAACTGGTAACGGTGGTCGGCGACGACCCGAAGCTGGAACCACCCAGCGAGTGGCGAATCGCCGGTACTGCCACGCCCAAGGTAGATGGACGCGCTTTCATCACCGGGAAGCACCAGTACACCTCCGACATGACTCGTCCGGGCATGCTGTATGGCAAGGTGTTGCGCGCTCCTGCATTCCGGGCGAGCCTCAAATCTTGCGATTCCCACCAAGCGGAGAAGATGCCCGGGGTGACCGTCGTTCGCGATGGAAACTTCGTCGGCGTGACTGCACCAGACTCGTTCACCGCCGAACGCGCCATCAAGCTGATCCATGCGGAATGGGACATTCCGCCGCAAACCTCGGGGGCGACACTTTTCCAGGATATTCGGAAACCGGCCACAGGGGAGGTAGACGCGCCTGGCGGCCCGCCAAGACATGCTGCGGGGTCGATCGAACGGGGATTTGCGGCAGCAGACAAGACTCTGCAGCAAACCTACACCGTCGCCTACATCGCGCACACTCCCTTGGAGCCACGGGCTGCGGTTGCCGAATGGCAGGACGTGAAGCTCACAGTATGGACGGGAACGCAGCGTCCGTTCGCGGTGCGCGACGAACTGGCGCAGGCTTTCCATATTCCCTCCCAGAAGGTTCGTGTCCTGGTTCCTGACACCGGTTCTGCCTATGGCGGAAAGCACACCGGCGATGCGGCGCTGGAGGCGGCGCGCCTGGCCAAAGCCGCCGGAAAGCCAGTAAAACTGGTCTGGACGCGTGAGGAAGAATTTACCTGGGCCTACTTCCGCCCCGCCGGCGCGATCGACGTGAAAAGTGGAGTGCGAAGCGACGGGACCGTGGTCGCCTGGCAATTCGACAATTACAACTCCGGTCCTTCGGGCCTGCGCGCTCCGTACAATTTCGCCAATCAACACATCGAGTTTCATCCCAGCGATGCTCCGCTGCGGCAGGGTTCTTACCGGGGACTGGCCGCTCCCGCCAACCATTTCGCCCGCGAAGTTCACATGGACGAATTGGCCCACCTCATGGGCATGGAGCCGCTGGAATTCCGCCTGAAGAATCTTGCGGACCCTCGCGCCCGCGCCGTGCTGCAGGCAGCCGCCCAGAAATTCGGCTGGGGCCGGGACAAAAACTCCGCCGCGCGCGGATTCGGCATTGCGGTGGGCACAGAAAAGGGCAGCTACGTTGCCACCTGCGTCGAGTTGGAGATTGATGGAGGCACGGTACAGGTGAAGCGCGTAGCCGAAGCTTTCGAGTGCGGCGCCGTGGTCAATCCCAACGGCCTGCGCAACCAGATCTCAGGCGCGATCATGATGGGATTGGGGGGAGCTCTGTTTGAAGCCATTCACTTTGATAACGGAAGAATTCTGAATCCCCATCTCGCCGAATATCGGGTACCGCGCTTCAGTGACATGCCGCAGATCGACGTCGTGCTGCTCGATCGCAAAGACCTGGCGCCTGCCGGCGCCGGAGAAACTCCTATCATGGCCTTGGCTCCGGCGGTCAGTAATGCAATTTTTGCTGCCACCGGAATCCGCTTGCGATCCCTGCCCATGGTGCCGCAGGGCTTGCTGAAGGCGAACGAAGCCGGTTAAGGGTTGGGTGGGCCCGCTGTGGGTGAAATCGGGATGCTACGACAGTTACTCCGGCATTGCCGTGTCGCGACTATCGTGGGAGGAGACTATGCGTCGAGAACGGACGCTGAAAGTCGTGTTGGTCCTGGTGGGCCTGATATTTTCCGGCTTAGTCTATCCCATGGCGATGTTTGCGCGGCAAGAGCCTGCCTTGGCGATGATGCTCAGCATTTATGTCACGCTTGGCATTTTCTTGTTGCTGGCAGTCCGTGACCCATCGGCAAATCGGAGCCTCATAGCCTTCACCGCCTGGTCGAGCTTTGTCCACGGCGCGGTGATGGCGGTGCAGGCATTCCTCAATCTGATCCGACGCGGAGAACTGTGGGGCGTGGCCGCGCTCTTCATCATCGGTGTAGCCCTGATCGTGTTGACTCCGCGAAACATGCCGATCCCAACATCCCCAGGGATTACTGAGTGACAACAACATGTTAGACCAATTCCGGCGGCCGGGGGCCAGCTTAGAATGAGCTTATGAGCGACGAGAAAACTGATCTTGTGTGCCCGCACTGTAACGCAACTTTTTCTGCCTTCCTGCGAGATTTGGCGGCCAAGAATCTCAAGGTGGTATGCCCGAATTGCGGCAAGGAACATAATGTCAAGCTCCCGGCCAAGCCGGTGGCGGCGCGTAACCGATGACCGGTGGCAGAGCACCGCGATGTGAGCGATGGGAATCCCGGCGATGGGGCTGGCGAGGACCTCCGAACCAGCATTGCTGGTGTAAAGGCGATTTATCGCCAATAATCGTGGCTTCGGGTTCGCTTATCGTTGCTTTGAGTGCCGAACCCATCGCCACTTCAGACACTGAGAGGGAAAATCAATGGACCGAAAGATAGTCAGGACTATCGCACTAGGAAGCTTCGCGCTGGCGGTCGTGCTGAGCACGGCGTGGCAAGCGCAAGCACAGGACGCCAAAGCTTCGTATCCGAGCATGGCCCCGCTTGACCAGTACCTGATGACGGATCGAAATGCCGAGATTGCCATGGCGCGGAGTGCGGCGCCGGAGACAATCTCGCGCGATGCTGATGTCCTCGTCCTTGGACGGCATGGCTACGAAACCGCAGTCAAAGGCAAGAACGGTTTCGTGTGTGTCGTGGAGCGAGGGTGGATGGGCCCATTCGATGGTGAATCGTCTGCTAATTTTTGGAACCCTAAACTTCGAGGCCCGGTCTGCTTCAATCCGCCGGCTGCCCGCTCCATCCTGCCGATGACGTATAAAAGAACGGAGATGGTATTGGCCGGTCAATCCAAAGCTCAGATCAGCGACGGCATCAAGACATTCATAAAGCAAGAGCTGCCGCCCCTGGAGCCTGGAGCCATGTCCTACATGATGTCGAAAGAACAGTACCTTACCGATGACGACCACCACAACTGGATGGCTCACCTGATGTTTTATACTCCACTCATGAACGGCGCCGTTTGGGGCGCAGATCTGCCCAACTCTCCCGTCATGCTGAATCCACAGTTCAACGGCGCTCCGGAACCAATCGATGTATTCATGGTTCCCGCGGGCTGGTGGTCGGATGGAACGGCGGACCCAGTCAGGGTCAGGTAGGGTATCCGCAACGAAAAATGCTTCTTCCGAGATGAGATTCGGAATCGGAACCGTGTTCTAAACAGGTGATTTCACGCTTTGACGGTTGGTCAATGAGTGTAACCGCGATGTTTCGATAGTTACCTCGGTTCAAACTGCGGACCCAGCCATAATTCCCACCACGAGCAGCGGAACCGACGCTATCTCCATAATGCATATCAGCCATTTCGGAGCCCCGTGTACACCCGCCACAATGCCGAGAGTCATGCCAATAGGGGCAAGCAGGAACAACAAGCCAAGCGTGAGGATTTGCGGGTCTTTCCAAGGTGGAAGGAAAGTGGGAGAGGGCCTGAACTGATAGTAGAGAAATGTCCCAGCGGCGAAAACCGCATTTGCGCTAACGATGCTAAGTGCTAGTAACGCGAACGCGTCAGGCCATTGCCGTTGCCGCCCGCAATAAAGCTTCGTCCATGCAGCAAGCATAAGTACCAAAGGCCCACACGTGAGGATGTATAGAACGAGCTGTCCAGTCATGTCTCGGCGGCCTCAACTGGCATTATGCTCTCGCTCAACTGACGAGAACCAGAAATTTATCGTCAACTGACAACAGTCTTCGCGGACGGCCGATCATTCACTCCAGGTCTACAGACATTAGGTCGAATCGCCAGGCTATTCGTGGCGAAGGGTCCGCATGGGATCGATCTTGATTGCGTGGCGGGCGGGAACATAGCTGGCGACGAATGTAACGGCCATCAGGAGCGACGACACCAGAACCAGAGTCAGCATATCGTGAGCTTTCACGCCGTAGAGAAACTCGGCCAGCAGCGGCGTGACGGCGAACGAAGCTGTCAGGCCAATCGCTACTCCGATCAGCGAGATCACCATCGCCTGCGACAAGACTAATCCCAGCACCTGCCCGGGTTGCGCTCCTAACGCCATCCGCAGGCCGAGTTCATGAGTGCGCTCGCCGACGGAGTACGAAATCACTCCATAGATTCCGATCACGGCAAGGATCAACGCGCTTGCCGCAAAGAGCTCCAATACCTGGGCAAGAAAGCGCCAAGGAGTCGCCGATTTCGACACCGTCTGTTCCACCGTCGTAATTCCAAAGACGGCCGACTCGGGGGCAAGTTCCGAAATCGTTCGGCGCACATTTTGCATCAAGGTCTTCGATGCGGAGTGCGTACGGATAATCAGGCTCTTGTGCACCCGGGCTTCTGTCCAGCCGGAGTGGATGCGAACTGGCACCTGTCGGTAATCGATATAAGCTTCGGGTTGTGGGTCCACGGTCAGCACAAATTGCTTCACGTTTCCGACAATGCCAACGATCTGTCGCGGCTTTTCCTCTGGCGAATCGTCGAACTTGATCGTTTGACCGACTGGGTCCTCGCCTTGCCAGAACCGTCGCGCCATAGCCTGATTGATCACGACTACCCAGGCATTACTCTCCGTGTCCTGCTCGGCGATGCCTCGGCCCCGCAGCACCGGAATGTCCATTAACCGAAAGTAGCTGGAACTAACGGCCTGCCGTAGGACACTGGGTTTTTCCGCAGCGGTCGCCACGCTCTGCCCAACCGTCGTGAATCCGGGCGACGCATATTGTGCCGTCTCCAGGAGCGGGAGCCAGTCCAGCAATGCCACATCCTCAACGCCCGGTATGTTTCGAGTGCGCTCCAGCAGTTGACGACAGAAGTTTCCTACGGGTGGAAGGATCGAACTCACGCCGGTAGCATCCTCTTGCGATGCGTCCACGTATCTGTCTCCCGTCAGCCGAGCTTCCGCAGTCAGGAGATGCTCCGGATTGAAGCCCGGCGTCGTCCGCAGGATGCGTGTCACCGTGTTGATCATCAGCCCCGCGCAGATCAGCAACACGAGCGCCAGCGCAATCTCGGTGACCACCAGAGCGTTTCTCGTGCGGTGCCGGGAAATCGTCGCCGTGCTGCGTCCGCCTTCTCTTAAACATTCGTTGACGTCGCTTTTCACGGCGCGATACGCGGGAATCAGCCCGAACGTAATACCAGTCAGAACGCAGGTGCCGAAGGTGAAGAGTAAGACCCGGGGGTCCACAAGAACGCCCGTCGCTTTTGGAAACCAAACTGGAGCCCATACATTGAAAACTCTGACGCCTAGAAATGAGAGAACCAATCCGGCCATTCCACCGGTCAGCGAGAGTAAAACGCTCTCGGTGAGTACTTGTCGGATCAAGCTCCTTCGGTTCGCCCCCAACGCGACTCGTACAGCCATTTCTTTTCGCCGTACATCTCCTCGAACCAGCGACAGATTGGCGACGTTGGCGCACGCAATCAGCAATACTAGTCCCACGGCTCCAAAGAGCATGTAGTAGACGTTTGCCCACCAGCCGAACAGTCGTTTTTGTAAAGGCTCGACCCTCACACTCAGGTCTTTGTATGCTTCCGGAAAAGCCTGTGCCAAATGTCCTGCCGTGACATCCATCGCCGCCTGGGCCTGTTGAATAGAAATTCCTCGTTTCAGCTTCCCGATTGCGATGAACCATCGCACATCATCGACGCCGGAACTCGCCGGATTTCCCATTCCGCCGATTTGATAAACCTCTGGCGTTCCCGTCCCCAACAGATCAAACCCCGGTTCCACAACGCCCACAATCGTGGCTGACCAGGTGTCGACGAACATCTTTTGGCCCAACACCTTGGGATCGCCCCCGAAATGGCGCTTCCAGAACTCGTAACTGATCAGAACACCCGTGGAGCCTCGCTTTTCGCTGAGGTCATCCGTGGGAATAGTCCCCAGGAACGATTTGATCCCGAGCAGGGGTAACAACCGTGCGCTCATGTGTTGCACGCCAACGCGTTCGCCCGATCCGGCGCTCGACATGGCTACCGAGTCGGGGTGCGAGACAAACTCCAATTGCTCGAACACCTGGTTGTCGGCTCTCCAGTGAGCCACGTCCGTGCTTGAAACTGACCCGGACTCCTGCGGATACTTAGGGTTGAGATTCGACAGAGCGACGAGCCGGTCCTGATCGGGATAAGGAAGAGGCCGCAGAAGAATTCCATTGATAACGCTAAAAACCGCTGTGGTGGCGCCAATCCCGATGGCAAGCGTAAGAACAGCGACCAGGGTGAATCCCGGGCTCTTGCGCAATCCACGAACCGCGTAGCGGATGTCTTGCTTTGACGCTTCGATCCATCCAGTCATACATTGTTTCGCACTGTTGACTCGCGAATCGCCGGACGAGCTCAGTCTACACCCGAAGGTTTCGAGACTGTCACGGCACGGGGTAAGTGTTTAAACCAGTATCCAGTTACTGATTACGGGTAACCAGCAAAGAATGACAGTAGAGTAGGCAAGACCGAAACGAACGAATAGCGCAGCAATCGAAACTTCTGAGGGAAGATGAGTGTAAGGGGGATGCTTCGCCAGCTATCGATCGCGGGATCGCCAACTCCGTCGCTTTCATTGACTTGCCCGCTTCGCGGACGTAAGATTCGCGCCAGTGATCA
Source organism: Terriglobales bacterium (assembly GCA_049582765.1). Lineage (GTDB taxonomy): Bacteria > Acidobacteriota > Terriglobia > Terriglobales > Acidobacteriaceae > JBAUUQ01. The sequence continues at coordinate 406 of JBAUUQ010000024.1, read as the reverse complement.
GTACGACCATCTCGCACTACCGCATAGTCGAGAAAGTCGGCGGGGGGAATGGGCGTGGTTTACAAAGCCGAGGACACACGCCTGCACGGTTTCGTTGCCCTCAAGTTCCTGCCCGAAGACGTTGCCCGCGACCCGCACGCGCTTGCCCGCTTCCAACGCACTGAGCCCGGTGTATCACGGAGACCACGGGGTACGAACCTTGAAGGAGTTTTGCGGGCATCGACGCGGTCGCTCTTGCTGCCATCCTGCAACAGAGCATTCTTGCGTGGGTCGCAGACCACCACTCGGCTGACATGAGGTTGGAGAAGGTCGTGCAACCAGGCGGCGCAGGTTCCTTCCTCAAAGGTCACCGCCAGACTGCCACGTACTCCCCGGATAAACTCGACGATCGTACTGGCTTTCGTCT
>JBAUUQ010000023.1:0-3350 GCA_049582765.1 Terriglobales bacterium | reverse complement strand
CCCCATCATGATCAGCAGGCCTCCGAGATTTGAAATCCAGCGCAGCATGAGAAGGAACTTCTCCTTCTACCACGCTTTTGCTAAATCTCACCTGCTAATCGCAGTGACTTTTTCAACACCCACGCCTGGTTTCGTAAACGGTGAAGGACTGGACAGGATGCATACGGTCTTCGCTACTATCGGCGATGGGTCTTTGGCACTTACTGCTGCCTCTTAAGAACCGACGGACCTTGAAGTAGTATCGAACTTTGCCGTCTGGTGCTGTACCCACGCAACGACGAGCTCAATGAAACCGGGTGCCGACTTCCACCAGAAGAAAGGCTCGTTGGGCTCCGGCTGCACGGTTAGGTTGTGCTGCGCGTTGGGCACAATGATGGCGGTATAGGACGTGTGGACAATGTCAAGAGAAGCTTCGATTTTCGCCAAACTCTCATCCACGGGTTCAAGTTGATCACGCTCGCCATACGCCAACAATACAGGGGCACGCACTTGCCGCCAGAACACGAGGGTATCGAGATCACCGATCTTTGGATACCACGTCCACAAATACGAGTCCTGCGGTGGTATAGCGAGCCATTTGTACCACTCTTGATCTCGGAACGGTTGACTTGCTGTCTCAAGCTCGTGGTAAGGTTTGGTGCCGCAAGCGACATCGAGCATTAGTTTATACAAATTCAGCGCACGTTTTATCTGACTATCAGTAAACCCCGCCTCTTGAATTTGGTGACTCACCCGGTAGACATCCTGATCCCGCACGAGACCAGCGACGGTGTCTTCAGCAACTACAAAAGCGACCTTAGAGGGAGCATGAACCGCAACAATCGCCGCGATAATTCCACCTTCGCTATGTCCGTGTAGTCCGATGCGACTGGGATCAATATCGGGTCGAGAAGCCAGAAGGTCGATTCCCGCCAGAACATCGTTGGCGAGATCATCATAGGAGGATGTTTTCCAGTCGCCCGTGGAAACCCCCGATCCCCGTTTGTCGTAGACGAGCGCCGCGATACCCGAACGGGCGAACTGGTCAGCAATAAAGCGGTTGGTGCCCCAGCGACTTTCGCCCCCACTTCCCTGAAGAATTACGACAGCGGCGTGTCGCCCCGGCGAACGAGGCATGCACAGCGTACCTGACAGAGCGACCGAGCCGTTGCGAAAAATGACATCCATTGGATCGTACGGTAGAGCTTCTGGCACGCTGCGACGCAGAGTGAACTTGCCGCCAGAACCATCGTCGGTAAACGTACCGACAATGTGGTCTGAGATGAATTTGCCGTCAAAAACAATCGAGTCGCCTAGTGCAAAATGCACTCCATCGGCGCTGATCGTGACCACATTGAGTGGATAGTCCATAGCTTGTTGAGTCCGGGAGGTGAAGGTGCCCCTCGGTTGCGATCCCGACTTGTCGAAGTCAAAGCTTACTTGCAACGAAGCGCCGTCACGAACCATCGTGCCTTCCCAACGCCCAGCAAGCTGCGCCGGAGACCCGACTGTCGCGGGTAAAAGACACAGGCTCCCTAAACATGCGGCGAGCGCGCGCAGCGCAGAGCGCACAGTCGGCATTTTTGAAATCCTCTCACGCGGAGAAAATTAGAACCGGGAAAGTCATCGGGCCTAAAAGCAGAATGCCTATGCGCCATTCTAGGCCTTTCGGAGACCATTCCCGCCAGTGGCTCAAAAGAGGCTTCGTCGCACGGCTGCGTCAAGAGATTCCGTTCGGCCTGAGAGGAGGTTCACAACTGTTGATACATCGCCATTACACTCAAAATCCCCCACTCCCCTCCCCTACGCCGCAAGCCCCTGAAGCACCTCTTCCAACAATCGAGCTGGGATGTACAGCGTTCGATACTTCCCAACTCCGTACTTGATGACGCCAATCATGCTGCTGAAGATTCTGCGGATGGTAGAGGGGTGCATTCGCCAAAGTTCTGCGACTTCGTTGGCTGTGAAGTGGCGATCCTGCGAGATGGGCTTCTCTGAGGTAGGTTCTGGTGCTGGTATTTGTTCAACTGCGTTACGTTTACGCGCCTTCGCTTGCAGGCGCTGGAGTCTAGTTGCTTTCACTCATTTCTGTCTGCACAATTCTCGCGTCAAATCGTGTGGCGCGTTCACGGTAGATTCATGTTGACAACGGATTGTCCGTTGGTGTTACTAGTGCTCAGTATACACCATGCTCGCTTTACGGGCAATAAGAAAGAAGCCTAAGTCGTTGTCGACCATCGGCTCCGGTTGATACTCGATTATCGTTTGCGTGTACTCACGGGATGCTCTTCGTTTGCCACTATGACCACGTCAACATCGCCGGAGCGCATTGCTCGGACGGTGTAATCCATCTTCAGTCGCTTTACCAGCTTGCGCACGTTGCGCTTGAAGCTGGCTCGCAGGTTCTTGTTCTTTGGGTCGGGCGTGAGTTCAACAACAACAGCCTCACCACGCTTTAATCCTGCGCCCACCTTGATGCGAAGTTCCTCCCACTCGGCCATCCCGGTGATGCTCGACTTCCGGGCTTGCTTAAAGCGCTCGTTCGCTTGCTCAACGCTCATCACTTTTATCGGCATGGAAACTGCCCCCCTTAATGCACGACATGGTAGCGTGCTCAGCGAGACGGTGTCAACTTGGTAGCACCTTTCCATGATGACTAATTGGCAGCTTGTCCAAGTCTGGTGCAATCGGCCCGATGGCTTCCTGCATAGTCGGTGCGAATATTTTGCGCTGTTCTTCGATTGTCTGTGGTTGTCCCATGGCGAACACTTCACTGCGCTCGCGGAAGGCCGGAGGTGCAAACATCTCGGCTTTCTGTGCCTCGGTCATGAGTGGTGGGATTTCACGGGGCGCGCGCATGCCCTCGACGATGGTATTCCACTCGCACTTGAGGGCAGCGTCGGCGTTAACGCGCATCATCTTTGCTCGTTGTTCATCGCCGGGAAGATTCCAGAAGTTCTCTTTGAAGAAATAGCCCGAATGCCCTTCACGCGGCTCACGGATCACTGGCTGACTCGGAACGGTTTGCGGCATTGACTTCACAGTCGGTGCCATGGCAGTAGGCGCGGGCTTCAGCTGCTCGATCTTCACGACAGGCGCTGGCGGTGTCGTACGTACGACGGGCGCTGCTGCCACCTTCTTCAGTCGGCAACAACGTGTGACTCAGCGTCGGATTAATCGACGACCGGTCCACAAGCCGGTCATCACTTCCCCTAAGCTCGTTTCTGGCCAACTTCCGGATAGCCGACTAGGACTAAGCCGCTGGCGCGGCGGACGCTACCGCGTGGGTGGACCGAGAGAGTTCAGGAGCTGCTGACATAGTGTGGGTCATAGGGAAAGGAGATTCCTGTGACCCGTTTACGCAAAATGAT